>CAXXKH010000046.1:0-239725 GCA_963677545.2 Desulfobacterales bacterium
CCGAACGTTTCCGGAATCGGCATCCCAGGCGGCAATGGAGGGATGTTTCACACCATTGAACATGGTGGTTTTTACCATGGTATAGTGGGCCATATCCATAAACAGCAACCGGTCGCCGATCTTGAGCGGACGGTCAAAGGCATAATCCCCGATCACATCTCCGGCCAGGCAGGACGGTCCGGCCAACCGATAGGTGCACGGTTTTTCCCCCGGCGAGGCGGCACCAGAAATTTCGGGCCGGTAAGGCATTTCCAGGACATCCGGCATGTGGCAGGTGGCGGACACATCGAGAATGGCGATATCCATCTCGTTCCGGACGATATCCTGTACCGAAGCGACCAGAATCCCCGCATTCAGGGCCACCGCTTCCCCCGGCTCCAGAAAAACAGACACACCATAGACCTCATGAAACCGCGATACCAGTTGGCACAGAACATCCCGGTCATAGTCGTTTCTGGTGATATGGTGTCCCCCGCCGAAGTTTACCCATTCGAGATCTGGCAGAATTTCCCCGAAACCTTTTTCAACAGCAGCGAGAGTCCTCTCCAGTGCATCGACATTCTGCTCACACAATGTATGGAAATGAATCCCGGTGATGCCGTCAAGATCTTCCCCCTTGAATTCGGACTGCCGAATCCCGAATCGGGACTTCGGTGCACAGGGGTCATAGAGCGGCACCGGCGCCTCGGAATACTCCGGATTGATCCGAAGACCGAACCGGCAAGTATCCGATTTCTCCATGCACGCTGGCTTAAACCGCCGCCACTGGGAGAATGAATTGAAAATGACATGATTACTCAGGTGAAGAATATCTTCAAACTCTTCTTCCGTATAAGCGGGAGAAAAGGTATGGACCTCTTTCTGAAATGCTTCCCGCCCGAGCCTGGCTTCGTAGAGCCCGCTGGCGCAGGCGCCGTCCAGATATTCCCGAATCAGGGGAAACTGGTCAGACATGGCAAAAGCCTTCAGAGCCAGGAGCAGTCTGGCACCACTCCGTCTCCGGACATCGGCCAGCACCTCGAGATTATCCCTCAGAGCCGTTTCATCCACTACGAAGCAGGGGCTGGGGACTGAGAATGGGTCGAATTTTGCTGTGTTGAACATATTTTACTCCACTGATATCAGAGGCCAGTAGTCAGAGGTCGGAAGCCAACCCCGATGGAAGATGAAAGAAAAACCGCGGTTGTCCTTTCGTCCCTCTTCCATCTTCCCTCGGGCTTTTTCAGTCAAACTCCTTCACCGTCCACGGCAGCCCGTGACGCTCAAGCTGCTCCATAAACGGGTCCGGGTCCATCTGCTCCATATTGAACACACCGGCGCCGGTCCATACGCCGGTCGCCACCATCATGCCCCGATCATGGCCGGCACTCCCGTGGTATAGCTGATTGCCTGGGAGCCGACCTCCTTGAAGCACTCTTCGTGATTACAGATATTGTAGATATAGATGGATTTTTCCCGGCCCGCCTTCACCCCCTTGATGATGTTGCCGATACATGTGCGTCCCCGGGTGGTCTTGCCGAGGTCACCCGGATCGGGCAGTACCGCCTTGAGAAACTGCAGCGGCACGATTTCACGGCCTTCGAACATGACCGGATCGATACGGGTCATCCCTACATTCTGCAACACCTCCAGGTGCTTCAGGTAGTTATCGGAAAAGCTCATCCAGAACTGGGCCTTTCGAATCGTGGGAATATGCAGGGTCAGCGATTCCAGCTCTTCATGGTACATCCGGTAAATGTTATAAGTGCCGACTCCTTCCGGACATTCAAAAGAGTCCTTTTCGGACATAGGCGGCGTCTCGATGAAGGCACCTTTTTCCCAGTGACGACAGGGGGCGGTCACTTCACGAATGTTTATCTCCGGATTGAAGTTGGTGGCAAACGCCTGGCCGTGATCCCCGCCGTTGACATCAATGATATTCAGTTCATGAATTTCATCGAAATAGTGTTTCAGTGCGTAGGCGGTAAATACATTGGTAACCCCGGATCGAATCCGGAACCGAGAAGCGCAAACAGACCGGCATCCCTGAAACGGTCCTGGTATTCCCACTGCCACTTGTATTCGAATTTTGCCACGTCGGGAGGCTCGTAATTGGCTGTGTCCACATAGTGGCACCCGTATATCAGACAGGCATCCATGATGGCCAGGTCCTGGTAGGGAAGGGCCACGTTTATGACGAGAGTCGGTTTGAATTTTTAAACAGGGCAACGAGTTCAGGGACACTGTCCGCATCGACCCGGGCTGTCTGAATTTCTCGATTCAATCCGGCCGCGATAGCGTCGCACTTCGACAATGTTCGGCTGGCGAGACAGATATCGGTAAAGACCTCCGGTATCCCCGCACATTTGTGGGTCACTACATGACCGACCCCTCCGGCACCGATAATAACGACTTTTGCCATGGCATCTCACTCCTGTTTTAGGTGCCCGTCCCTTTACCAAGCCGGGCGGTTTCGTTGAAAAAAATAGAAATATCACGTTCCGAATATGCAGTAAACAGAGGAAGCAGGCAAGTGCCCAATCCGGCAAGGCCGGAATTTCAAATTTGAGATTTCAAATTTCAAATGTGGACCGAATCAGCTGAATGCACTCCACAACCGGCATGCCTATGTCATAACGTTATGAATTAATTCACCATACTCATATCAACTTGACATATCGCACAGAATGATCAAAATTTAGAAGAGAACGAACCGGAATCTCGACCGCTGCAAAGCAAAAACTCAGAACAGGAGGTATTCTCCATGGAACGTAATGTTGATGCTGTAAATCGTCGTCAATTTCTATGCCGTACTGTGGCAGGCACCGCTCTAATGGCAGCAGGCACTGTATCTATTCCATCGGTGCTTCATGCCGTATCTAACGAGAATATGGCTGCACCGCCGGTCCCCCCCCCGTTGATCTTCTTTATAAAACACCGTGGCGATCGCCCGCCGGCAGCGGTACCGCACCATTCGACCTCCCGCCCCTGCCCTATGCCAAAAATGCGCTGGCGCCGTACATCTCCGCCGAAACGATTGAATTTCATTACGGAAAACACCACCAGGGGTACATCAATAAAATCAACGCCCAGGTTGAGAATAACAACTTTACCGGAAAATTTCTGGATGAGATCATTAGAGATACGGCCGAAAATCCGGACAAAGCGTCCATCTTCAATAATGCGGCCCAGGCCTGGAATCATGAATTTTACTGGCAAAGCATGACACCCGGCGGTGGTGGGACACCCTCCCCGGATCTTGCCAAAAAAATTGAAGCCGATTTCGGAAATTTCGACAATTTCAAAAATGCATTCGCAGCGGCGGCGGCAACTCAATTCGGAAGCGGATGGGCATGGCTGGTAATGGAAAAAGGTTCTCTGAAAATCTCCAAGACTTCCAATGCCGATACACCCCTTGCCCATAACCAGGTGCCGATTCTCACCATCGATGTTTGGGAACATGCGTATTATATCGACTACCGGAACCGTAGAAAGGATTACATTGCCGCTTATCTCGATCATCTTGTAAACTGGAGGTTTGCCGCAAACAACTTTAGTAATGCATGATGGGCCTGTCTGCCCGCCAGCTTTCCCAAACATCACTGTACCATCAAAACAGATTTGGAAAGATAAAAAGGAGGGCATATCATGGCAGCTAAACGGGATGAGTCCAGGAATACTTACTTTGCCATCAGCACCCATAAAACGAATACCTGTATCGTCAAAAATGCCGAAGAGCCCGTCGGTTCAATGACCATAAACGGCTACCCTGACAAAAAAGTATGGACCGTATGCGAGCACCTGTCCACCCCTGAAAAGGTCCTGTCGTATCACCAGGGGAAAAACCCGATCCTGATTGTTCACGGGTTTGTGCTCTGCCAGGAGTGCAACAACAGAAATATTCTTACCGGTCAGGACGGGTTCAACAAGATGCTCAGGTCGTCGGTTCCCCAGGATGATATCTTTTTTCAAAAAATCATCATGAAGGAAGAAGCCCCGGACGAATACTGCCACTGGGCAAAGTTGCTGCCGGGCAGTGACGAAAGAGGTGAACGAAGCAAACACGTTTGTGTTCACCTCAAAACATCCCAGAAACTCAATGCCCATTACGCATCCCGGCAAATGCTGTTCTGGCATCAGGATCGTCTTCTTTGCGCCGCCTGTCTGGATGATTTGAGAAATGGAAATTCGGATGCCATTGAAGACAACGGCATAAGGCTGCACGAGAAAATGTTTGCCGATCAAATCATCGGCCCGCTTTGTCATACCAACAACGAATATTTCGGGTTGCGGGGATAGACCATTCAAATGAGCCATTTCAAAACGTTTTCCCGTCATAAGCGGGACCAGGCCCAGTACGGATCGTCCGCCTGAAGATCGGTAAAAAACGGACGTTTTGAAATTGGCTGAATTGATTTTATAATCATCTTGCATTATATGATTTGAGTCGATCTCAAGACCTCGACGAGTAAATACAATCCCAGGATCCATGCGGAGATACCCCATGCAACTCGACGGTGAGACCATTATTTACGGCATTATGGGGAAACCGGTTTCCCACAGCCTGAGTCCGGCAATGCACAATGCCGCTTTCCAGGCCCTCGGGCTGAATAAAGTGTATGTTCCTTTCGAGGTAGCGGATGTCCCCCGGGCATTGGATGGTTTTCGGGCAATCGGTGTCGGTGGCGTCAGTGTCACCATACCGCACAAAAAGGCGGTCCTCGATTACCTGGATAATATCGATCCCGTTGCGCAAAAAATCGGGGCCGTCAATACACTTTTAATCGAAGATACGCATATTACCGGTTACAATACCGACTGGATCGGCGCCAATAAAGCCCTGGAAACAATCATCGATCCGTCCGGATCCACAATACTGCTGCTCGGGGCGGGTGGGTCCGCCAGGGCTATCGGTTTCGGTCTTCTGGAAAAAGGAGCGACGGTAGTCATCGCTAATCGGACCCTTGCAAAAGGCCGGGCCCTTGCCGAAGATCTGAATTGCGACTGCTGCCCCGTCGAAGAATTAAACAACCTGAAAGTCGATGCACTGGTAAATGCCACCAGCGTCGGCATGACACCGGATGTCGACAACACGCCGGTGCATCGGGATATCCTGAAAAATATCCCAGCGGTCATGGATATTGTGTATTCGCCCTCGGAAACAAGACTTTTGAGAGAAGCAAAAGAAGTCGGATGCAAAACGATCGGTGGATTCTATATGCTTCTTTTCCAGGGCGTCGCCCAGTTCGAATTATGGACCGGCCGGAAAGCACCGGTCGAAGTAATGAAGGAAACGCTGTTTAATCACCTGCAGGTAAAGCAGGTATAAATGGAATCAGAAAAAAACGTGAGCATGAGATGAGGCCCCAAAGCAAGAGAAAGGTTACCGTAAGAAACAAAATAATTGGCGGGCCGGCCCCCTTGATCTGTCTGCCCCTGGTGGCCGGAAAACCATCGGAGGTATTGAGTCAGGCTGAAGCGCTTGCACCGTTCAACCCTGATCTGGTTGAATGGCGGATCGACCACTTCGAAAATACCGAAGATATCGATAACAGTATCATCACACTGAAAGCGCTTCGGGAAAGAATCGGCAATATCCCGCTGATTTTCACCTGCAGGATAGATACAGAGGGCGGACATAAAAGCATATCCGGTGAGAACCGATTGGTACTCATCAAGGCAGCCGTAGAATCAGGAGAGGTAGACATTGCCGATATTGAAATGTGCAATGCCCCCGATTTTATAGACACTGTCAAGAACGCTTGCGATCGGAGCGGATCACGCCTGATCCTCTCACACCACAATTTCGACCAGACCCCCGATGAAGCATTTATTACAGACAAACTGGTCCGGGCCGGGGAGATGGGCGCCGACATCGCCAAAATAGCCGTCACACCGAACAGCCATAAAGACGTGCTGGTACTGCTGAACGCCGCGCTGAATGCCAGAATGGAACATCTGGACATCCCCATCATCGCCATCTCGATGGGTCCTGAAGGCAGAGTAACGCGCCTGGCGGGGGGAGTGTTCGGATCGGACCTCACTTACGCCGTCGGCAAAGAATCCTCGGCGCAGGGGCAGATCCCTATTGATGAACTCAGGCAGGCAATGGCGACGCTATACAGATAAAATGAGAACCACCCTATCAATTCAGCTGCAACAAAATCCCCAATGGCCCCGGCGCTGATTTTCTTTAGGAGATGTTATCCCACAAGTTCGAGCCGTCTATAGAGTGATTGTCAACCCGCCGAAGCGGATCGAGATCCACTCAGTGGTTATTGTTTCCCGCTCTCTCAGCGGGAAACAATAAACTCAGCGTTCTCTGTGTCTTGAGCGCAGCGGGCGGTGAACAAACAGTACTTATCAAAAGTTCTTGAATTACCCGGTAAAGTACAAATACGCCGCCACGATCAGCACCAATATCGCCACCGAGGAAAGAACATCTACTAAAGACCAGCTGCTCCGGGACTCCCGGCGATCATCATCAGAGGTGGTGCCATAGGTCAACCCGTCTATCTTTTCGTAGGATGGCGGAGCGCTCGCGTAACTCACACCGATCATCACCGCAATACAGACGAAGAAAATAACCAGGCTGTAATACTGAAAAAAGATATTATTAATAACCCATAAAAAGGATCCCTGAGTATAGCTGAAACCGTCCATCAATGCCACCGGGGTATCCACGGCCAGGCGGAACAGGCCCATCAGAAAACCGACAAT
This sequence comes from Desulfobacterales bacterium, assembly GCA_963677545.2. GTDB lineage: Bacteria > Desulfobacterota > Desulfobacteria > Desulfobacterales > JAFDDL01 > JBECKW01. The sequence continues at coordinate 6,700 of CAXXKH010000046.1, forward strand.
CAGCGCCGCCAGGCACCCCTTGGCGTTCAAGCGCTTGTTGAAAACACCCAGGAAAAACACAACGGCAATGGGCGGCGCCAGATAGGACTGCACCCCCTGAAGATAATCATACAACCCCCGCCCCCCCTGGATAACCGGGATCCAGATCAGACCGATCAACACCATCACCAACGTGGCGATACGGCCCATCCAGACGAGTTGCTGCTCGGTGGCCTCTGGTTTGAAACGGGAATAGAAATCCATAGTAAACAGGGTGGAAGCTGCATTGAAAACCCCCGCCAGAGAACTCATCAAGGCCGCAAGCAAACCGGCGACCACAATCCCGCGAACACCCACCGGAAGCACGTGCGCCACCAGAAGCGGAAACGCCTTCTGGGCATTTTCCCGTATCAGATTGCCGTCGGCGCTGAACATCTGGTCCTGAATCGCCTGTACCCCTCCGGTTTCCGCAAGGGCGAAGGCAATCATTCCGGGAATGATAAAAATAAAAACCGGCAGCAGTTTCAAAAAGGCGGCGACGATGGTTCCCCGGCGCGCTTCCCTTTCGTTCGGGGCGCCCAGTGCACGCTGCACGATGTATTGGTCGGTCGTCCAATACCACAGTCCGATAATGGGCGCACAGAACAACATCCCCAGCCAGGGGTAATTATCGTTGAAATACCAGGCCATGCGTCCGGCCTCGCGCACCGGCGCCCAGGTGCCCGCGACACCTTCCGGGACCAGGGGCTTCCAGAGGTTGAACATCTCGGACCCGGTGATGGCGCGAAGTTCGTGCCAGCCGCCAAGGGCCTTGATCCCGAAATAGGTAACCAATATCGACCCCAGTACGAGGATCACGGTCTGCATCGCTTCCGTGTATGCCACTGCGCGCAGGCCACCAAGAGTCGTATAAAGACCGGTGAGCACAATCACCAGGATGGATCCCACCCAGAAGCTGTTCATCCCCAGGAAATTCATATCGGGCAGAAGCACGCTGAACACGATGCCTCCGGCAAAAATACCGACGGCGACTTTGGTGAGGACATACGCCACAAGAGAAATCACCGACAGGACGGTTCGCGCCGCCGGAGAAAATCGCCGCTCCAGGAATTCGGGCATGGTGAACACTTTCGATCGCATATAAAAGGGCACCATCACCCACCCGAGCACCAGGAGGCACCAGGCATGCAATTCATAGTGCGCCATGGCCACGCCGTCGGTTGCACCCGATCCGGCCAGCCCCACGAGGTGTTCCGATCCGATATTCGAGGCGAAAATAGAGGCGCCGACGATGAAGAAACCCAAATGGCGCCCGGCCAGAAAGTAATCGGTGGAATCTTTCTGGTGTTGTTTAATCACCCAGAATGCCAACCCAAGGATGATAGCGAAGTAACAGGCGATAATAATCCAATCGAGTGGTTGCAGCGTTGACATGTTTCAGCCTCCTGTTAGTTAAAAATATTCATTCAATATATTTTCCAGCATCTCCTGTCGGCCGCTTCTGGGCAACGGAGCGCCATTTTCAAGAATCCATTTTTCGGCATCCTGAAAGGTCACTTCACCGGACATAATTGCTTTGCCGAACCCGTCGGAGTAACTCTTATAGCGGTCAGAGATGAATTGATCGAAAACACCGTCCTCGATAATTTTATGGGCAATTAAAAGACCCCGGGCAAAAGCATCCATACCGCCGATATGGGCGTGAAACAGGTCTTCTGTATCTATGGAAGCACGGCGCGGCTTGGCATCGAAGTTGAGACCGCCGCTGCCGAGGCCGTTCTGCTTGAGAATAATCATCATGGCCAGGGTAGTGCTGTAGATATCCGTCGGAAATTGATCGGTGTCCCAGCCCAGAAGCAGGTCGCCGCGATTGGCATCGACGCTGCCCAGCCGTCCTGCCGCGGAAGCCATGGCCAGTTCGTGCTCGAAGGTGTGGCCGGCAAGCGTGGCGTGATTGGCTTCGATGTTCAGTTTGAATTCGTTAAAAAGATCGTAAGTCCTCAGAAAAGAGAGGGTGGTTGCCGCATCGCTGTCGTACTGGTGCTTCATGGGCTCGCACGGCTTGGGCTCGATCAGGAACTGGCCTTTAAAGCCGATGGATTTTTTATAGTCCACCGCCATGTGAAGAAAACGAGCCAGTTGTTCCTGTTCCTGTTTCAGGTTTGTATTGAGAAGCGTTTCATAGCCTTCCCGTCCCCCCCAGAAAACATAGTTTTCACCGCCCAATTCATGGGTGACATCGATGGCATTTTTGACCTGAGCGGCAGCGTGGGCAAACGCATGGGCATCCGGATTGGTGCCGGCGCCATGGGTATACATGCGATGGCCGAACAGATTGGCCGTACCCCACAATAATTTCACCCCGGTTGCCTGCTGCAACTCTTTGGCCATCGCCGCTATCTCCTGAAGGTTCTTTATCGTTTCGGTAAAAGTCGCCCCTTCCGGTGCGATATCGCGATCGTGGAAGCAGTAATACGGCACCCCCAGTTTGGTAAAAAATTCAAACGCGGCTTCCAATGTGTCTTTGGCCCGATCCATCGGATCCGTTTTACTTTTCCAGGAGCGATCATACGATGCCCCGCCGAACATATCCGTGCCATCCGACCCGAGGGTATGCCAGTACGCCACGGAAAACCGCAGGTGCTCCGCCATGGTTTTATCACCGACTTTCTGGTCGGGGTCGTAGTACTTGAATGAGAGCGGATTCTTTGAACCCTTTCCCTCAAATTTTACTTTGTTTTCCAGTTCCGGAAAAAATTTCGTCTTCATAGTCTCTCCGTTTTATAGTGTTTCAAAGATCTGAAACGCTCTGTCGTATTCCGGCTCAAGAGCCCGGTAAAGCGACTGAAACAGCGGGTAAATGGAGGCATAGGTTTCGCTGTTCTTTTCATCCGGGCTGGTTTTCCGCCCCACTTTCACGGTCTGGTCCACCGCCTCTTCCACGCTTCCATAAATCCCCGCGCCGACACCGGCCAGGAGTGCCGCGCCAAAAGCGGGCCCTTCATCGGACTGCATGGTATACACATCGGTGACAAAAATATCCGCGAGAATTTGACGCCACAAGTCACTCCTGGCGCCTCCCCCGGTAACCCGGATCTGCTTTGGCACAACTCCCAGATCTTTAATCAACTCCAGGGAATCTTTCAACCCGAATGAAACCCCTTCAAAAACCGACCTCATGAAGTGCCCGGGTTTATGGATTCCCGACAGGCCGAAGAAAGCACCCCTTGCCTTCGGATTTCGATGGGGAGTACGCTCACCCGACAAATAGGGAAGAAAGAGCAGGCCATCGGCGCCGGCCGGCACCTCCGCCGCTTCCCTGTTAATCGTGTCGTAATCGGTTTTGAGCAGATCGTTCTTCAGCCAGCTCATGGAAAGGCCGGCCGACAGCATGACCCCCATGAGGTACCAGTGATGCGGTGAGGCATGGTTGAAACTGTGAATCCGGCCCCGGGGATCGTGATGCATGTCGTTCGTATGGGCCAGGACCACTCCGGATGATCCGATACTCGCCAGAACGACGCCTTCTTTGACGATCCCGTTTCCCACAGCGCCACAGGCGTTATCCGCCCCGCCCGCAACTATTTTCGTACTGATCGGCAGGCCGGTCTCCTGGGCGGCCTCGGGGCTGAGACTGCCAACAATGTCGATGGATTCCAGCACCTCGGGAAGAATGCCGGAATCGATTCCGAGCCGATCACAAAGGTCCTTCGACCAGCAGCGGTTTTTCACGTCAAACAGGAGCGTACCGGCGGCATCCGACACTTCGGTACAGCGCCTTCCCGTCAGGCGAAACAATATATAATCCTTTGGCAGGAACATTGTCCGAAGCCGCTCGTAATTGTCCGGTTCCTGATCCCGCAGCCAGATTAGCTTGGGAAGGGTAAAGCCTTCCAGTGCCGGATTGCCCACCAGTTCGAGCAATGCTTTTTCCCCGACAGTTTCAGTAATTGTCCGACATTGGGAGAAAGTACGGGTGTCGTTCCAGAGCAGCGGCCGCCGGATCACGTCGCCGCTCTCATCCAGGAAGACCGAACCGTGCATCTGGCCGCTGATGGCAAGGACTTCGACGGAGGCTCCGGAGAGGGCCGGATCGGCAAGGAGTTTCCGGAGTGCCGTTTTAACCCCCGACCACCACTCCTCCGGATTTTGTTCCGACCATCCGGCTTTTGGTTGAATCAGCGGATAAATCTCGCTTGCGGTGGCCAGCGTTTGTCCTTTTTCACCGATAGCCAGTATTTTAACACCGGAAGTTCCGAGATCGATTCCCAGCAAAACCGCCATTTGGCGCCCCTCCACTGAAGGTTATGGATTTGATATTGACATCAGAGAGAAGTTCAAATATTTTTGAACCGGTTCAATATACAAAAAAGAGAGAGCGATGTAAATTAAAAAATTCGTTGGCGGTACACCGAATGAAAAGGCCTACAATAACGGATGTCGCAGAAAAAGCCGGCGTTTCCAAGGCAACGGTTTCGGCGGTTATAAACGACCGTGATACGGTAAAACCCAGCACCCGGGACCACGTCCTGTCAATCATCAAGACGCTCAATTTTCAACCGAAAGGTCAGGCCCGCGGCCTGAGGGGCCGAACAAGCGGACGAAGCATCGGATTTATCGTACGCGAACTGGACAATCCTTTTTATACGGCGGTGGCCGTCGGTGTAAAAAAATATGCCAATGCGAAGGGCTACACTCTTTTTATCGCCAGCTCCGAACGCTCACATGGCAATGAAGAAATTCTCACAAGACAGTTCGCGGCCCAGGAGGTCAAAGGCGCCATCATCGCCCCGGTCATTGACGGGAACACGGAGATCGATCATCTTTTCAGTCTGAAAAAATTCAATTATCCTTTCGTTCTGCTGGAAGAAGTTGCGGGCATCCGGGCAAATGTCGTAAGCGTCGATAACCTGAGAGCCGCGACGGAAGCCGTAAAATATCTAATCGAATGCGGCCATTCCAGGATCGTGCATTTTTCCGGCCCGGAATTCGCGTCCCACGGTTTTGAGCGGATCAACGGCTTCCGAAACGCATTCAGCGAATCGCAACTGGTCTACAATGAAAACCTGATTATCCACTGCGGCTCGCATTTTAAAGACGGATTTGAAACCGGACTCGAATATTTTAATAACATTCTCCCCGATCAATTCCCGATGGCGGTTGTATGTTACAACGATGTTGTCGCACTCGGGCTGATGGCGGCATTAAGAAAATTAGCCGTCAAGGTCCCGGATCAGGTCTCGATAATCGGATACGATGATATCGAATTTGCCCGGTATTGGTCACCGGCGCTGACCACTATCGGCACGCCACTGGAAGAACTGGGTAAAAAGGCAGCGGAAATTTTGATCCGGAACATCGAAGCAAAAACCGCCATTACAATCGAAACTCATGCGTTGAAAGCGATGTTGCATATCCGGGAGACGGTACTCGATTTAAATAAATAAGTATCTTGAGGTATAACCGATGACAAGAAAGTTCCCCAATCTGTTCACCCCGTTGAAAGTGGGCAATGTAACCCTGAAAAACAGGATTATTGCCGCCCCCATGACATTCCCTGTTCTAACGGCTGACGGCTGCCTGACGCCCGAGGCAATTGCCTTTTACGAATTGCGTGCAAAGGGGGGGGCAGCGGTTGTGACGGTAAGCGAACTTATTGTCCAGAACGTCGGAAAATACTACCCCGTGCAGGTCCTCATCGATTCGCCGAATGCCAAAAGCAGCCTGGCGGCCGCGGCACGTGCAGTTAAACGGCACGGAGCAATTGCAAGTATGGAACTGTCCCACGGGGGAAAATACTCGCTTTTAAGCCCGGAAGCCCCCATCAATTACGGCCCGAGTGATGAGTTCTCAGGTGGCATTCAGACAGTATGGGAAATGCCCGGAGAGATGATAAAGGAGATCATCGAGGCATATGCAAGAGCGGCGGGGCTGAGCAGAGAGGCCGGCTTTGAAATGCTGCTGATACATGCCGGGCATGGCTGGCTGTTACAGCAGTTCCTCTCCCCCGCCACCAATAAAAGGACGGATGAATACGGGGGAAACCTTGAAAACAGAGCGCGATTGGCGCTTGAAGTGATCGATACCGTCCGTTCCGTCGTGGGGCCCGGATTCCCGTTGGAAGTCCGGATGAGTGCCGAGGAGTACATGGAGGACGGCTACGCTTTTGATGATGCTGTAAAGTTTGCAAAACTGTTGGAGACTAGAATCGATCTGCTCCAGGTTTCGACGGGATCACATAAGGGGTGTTTCGATAAAACACACCCCTCCCCGTTCATGGAACGTGGGGTGAATGTCCATTATGCCGAAGAGATTAAAAAGAGTGTCAAAATCCCCGTTTCCACTATCGGCGCATTGAACGAACCGGACATGATGGAAGAGATAATCGCCAGGGGCAAAACCGACGCGGTTGTAATGGCCAGGGCCTTGCTGGCGGATCCCTATCTGCCGAAAAAGGCGCTTACGGGCAGGGATAACGAAATCGTACGGTGCTTCAGGTGTTATACATGCATGGCCGAACGGCTGACGACCGGCTTGCGCATTTGCGCATTGAACCCCGTAATCGGCAGTGAATATGAAACCGGTTTTCTGCAGGCTCCCGCGCTGAAACCGAGAAAGGTCCTCGTGGCCGGCGGGGGCCCCGGGGGAATGCAGGCGGCGGTAACGGCCGCCGAACGCGGGCACGATGTCATACTCTGCGAGAAAAGCGAAAAACTGGGAGGCGCCCTCAATGCCGCGGAAGGCGTCCCCTTCAAGAAAGACCTGTTCAGATTCATTGAAACAAAAGCGCTTCTGATGGATAAAGCAGGTGTTGACATCAGATTGAATACCGAAGTGACATCCGGTTTTGTCGAAAGCGTCAAACCGGATGTCCTGATCGTTGCTGTCGGGGCAGAGCCGATCATCCCTTCCCTTTCGGGAATCGATGGACCCGGTGTAATGATGGCGAATGATCTTCCGAAAAAAATAGACGGGGTCGGGCACAGGGTTGCGGTACTTGGCGGTGGCCTTGTCGGATGTGAAACAGCACTCCATATGGCATATGAGGGCAAAGAGGTAACAGTGATCGAAATGCTGGATAAAATCTGCGCCGATGCGAACCCGCTTTACCGGCCGCTGCTGCTCGATCAGCTCGAAAAGCATGTCGACTGCCGGACCGACATAAGGGGCGATCGCATTATAGATGAAGGGATTGTGTGTGTCGATGCAGACGGGAATGAGTCCCTTTTCAATGCGGATACGATCATCTGCGCGGTCGGACAAAAACCCCTCCGCGGGGTTGTCGAACGGTTGCGTGACTGTGCACCGGAAGTGATTGAAATCGGTGACTGCCGAAAGGTCGGGAACGTCACCGATGCGGTGTTCCAGGGGTACTGGGCAGGGCTTGATATTAATTAAAACAGGAGAACCATTTTCAAAACGTTTTCCCGCCATACAGCGAGGGATCTTCCGCAGTTCGGCCCAGTTCAAGGCAAGAATCGGCCGAAACGGGATGTTTTGAAATTGGCTGAGGAGAATGGCGAATGTCGGATAATTCAGTTCAACCCCCCGGTGCGTCAAGTATAGCCGTCCCGAAAGAACGCTCTTTTTTCTTAACATCGTTGCCTTTTTTCGTGTTGGCCCATGGCGCGCATCATATGATGACGGCACTTCACCAGCCCCTGCTTCCCTATATGCATCAGGAATTCAATTTGAACTATGCCCAGGCGGCAGTAATAACTTCCGCTTTTGCGATTTCGGGCGGCGCATCACAGTTGCCCTCCGGGTGGATGGCGGACAGAATGGGCCCGGCCATCCTCATAACCATGGGGATATTGGGCGTCGCAATTGGGGGCGTATTTGTCGGGCTGTCCCAGAGCTATATATTTCTTTTATTGGCACTTATTTTTATGGGGCTCATGTCCGGAGGGTATCATCCGGCATCCACCCCCCTCATCTCCATGTCCGTACCCGTTCATCAGAGAGGAAGGGCCATCGGTATTCACCTGGTGGGTGGTACCGGCATGTTTTTTCTGGCACCGATCCTGGCCGCTTTTATTGCCGGGTTTTGGGGATGGCGGGGTGCCTATCTCACACTTGCCGTCCCATCGGCAATCTTCGGTCTTTTCTTTTTCTTCTATCTGAATAAAAGATTCGGCAAAGCCCATGTCGAGGCCATGAAAAAGAAACAAACAGCGGAACGGCCTCCCCAACCAGGCTATAAAAGGCGGCTGTGGTCATTTCTGATCATGATGATCCTTGGCGGTGGCGCCGGTTTCACGGTCCAGTCTTTCCTCACGCTTTATATTGTAGATGTTCTGGGCGCAACAAAAGCGCAGGCAGCGCCGGCCTTATCGCTTATATTTGTCTCAGGGTTTTACGGGGCGCCACTCGGGGGCTACATAGCGGACAAAATCGGCAGTGCAAAGGTCATCATCGTCACGGATATACTGAGTGGTCTCATGATATTCGTGTTGATAGCAATCCATTCTTATGGATTCGCCTTCTGGACTGTCCTGTTTGTAATGGGGGCTATTCAGGCAATTCGCTTTCCAGCCTCTGAACTTTTTATCATGGGACAATCGCCGGCCAAACACCGCTCAACGATTTACGGTATCTACTATTCCACCATGCAGTACACGGGTGCGATTTTTGCATTTATTGTGGGATATTTTATCGATATTTACGGCTTTCCCACAATGTTTACCGTCTCCGCTTATGTGGTTACCGCCGTGGCGATCATCACGTCTTTCTTCATCTGGGATGCAAAGGACTAAAAAGATCTTCATGAAAAGGAGCCAGGAACGGAATAATTATTATCATCATTCAGACGCCGGTGGTGGCCAAGTACCTTAACAAATATGGACTTATATTTCGTCCCGGATATCACGAGCCCCCGGAGACAAAAAAGGTGGCTAAAGGATTTAGAACCCGTGCCGATTTTTAGAGCATGAAAAAGATTTTAATCATGCTTTTTTGCGTTGTTGCCATGCTCATTTCGTGCGCCGAATCCGGTCGGACCGACACGGAATACCTCGGTACATGGCGGCTTCAAACCCGAAAACCTCTCCATACCATTCTTTCTCTGAGAAATAACGGTACCTTCGAAGTTGACCTGCGCGTGGAAGGTCAAATGACAAAAATTGTCGAAAAAAGGGGGAGTGCCTCGGGGAGATGGCACACCAACCAGGCCGATGGCAGCTTCACCATGGCGGTCACGGAAGGTAACCCGGAAATCGGCTGGCAGACAGGCGCCCGGAATTTCACTATCAGCGAAATGGATGGCCAGGTCCTGGTTCTGGCTTCACCGGATGGAAAAACCTACCGGTGGGAAAAACTGGGATTACAGGAATCCGAAAATTCGACGGGCACGGAGCTTACATCGATCTCCCTGGCGCCTGTAATTGTCAACCTCTCTCCGAGTTCAATAAAAGCGCACCAGCGCTATAAATGGTTATGTACAGCAATCGATATATTTTTAGAACCGGGAGACGAATCCCCGAAGATTTCGCCCCAATTGAAAGACAAGATCCTCCTTTTTCTCAGCTCAATGACATACGGGGACGTCGATACCCAGGATGAACTCAAGACCCTTTCCAAACAATTGCGGGATCTGATAAATCCATATATGGTAGGCAGGGTTGAAAAGGTGACGTTTGACAGGACCATCGTGACGGGAAACCAGGAGGCGGTGGACAATTTCCGCGCCGAATATGAGAAATCGTAGGGTAATGATGACATTGAAAAACGAAAATATCACACAACGCAAACCGAGAATCCTTCTTGTGGATGACAACCGCAGCGAACTGATGATGCTGTCAGACTTTCTGTCCGGCTACGATTACCATCTAAAAACAACAGGATCGGCCCTGGAAGGACTGGAAATCGCTAAAACATTTCTGCCTGATATCATTGTCAGCGATGTCGTCATGCCGGACATGGATGGATTCGAGTTCTGCCGTCTGATAAAAAACGATACGTCTTATTCAGGGACAATCTTCATTCTGGCGTCGGGCTATGCGGAGGAGAAGGGCACTCTGAAAGGTGTTGATGCCGGTGCGGACGATTACCTCAACAAGCCGTTCAAAAAGAATGAATTCACGGCCAAAATAAAAGCGTTTCTCAGAATCAGGTTTCTTCAGGACGATCTCGCCAGAACGAACCGAAAGCTCAACAAGGCACTTCGCATTCTGAAAGAGTACAAAGCTGAACTGGAAGCCAAAAACAACGCATTGACCCAAGAAAAAGAGATGATTCAAAACTCTCTCAAGCAGATATCACTCATGGCCTCGGAGAGAGAAAAAACCAATATCGAGCTGGAACGTCTCAACCAGCTGCACCAGCAGAATATCGACGGCCTTATCAGTATTCTGTCCTCCTTTATCGAATCGAAACGGCAATACCATCGCGGACATTCGAAAAAAGTGGCTGAAATCTCATCATTCCTGGCCAGGGAGCTGAAACTACCGGATATGACCATCCATGGCATCGAAACGGCGGCACTGCTTCATGAGCTTGGCAAACTCTCCATCCCCGAAGAACTGGCCATGAAAAATCCGGAAGAGTACACCCGGCAGGAAAAGGATTTTCTGTCCCGGCACCCCGGGCAGGGAGCATCGATACTTGAGCAGTTCTCAGGGTTTGAAGATGTTGCGGAAATTATTAAACATCTCCACGAAAATATCGACGGAACCGGAATACCGGACGGCCTGGAAGGAGACGACATCCCCATCGGTTCCCGCATCATTGCCCTGGCTAATATATTTGAAAATCTTGTTTACAGACGTAAGGATATTGACACGAAAACGGCCTTTGAAACAATTGAAGAGAAAATGGGATCACGACTCGACCCTACCCTGTGGCCGCTCATGCATAAATATGCCCATCAGCATCCCGTGAATGAAGAGGTGACCGTTCTCGAACTGCGCCTTCTTGAACTCGAACCGGGCATGAAACTCGCCGGCGGCATCTTTACGGCCAGCGGCACAAAACTGCTTCCCATTGGAACCGTACTTACCGAGTCGGCCATCAATCAGGTTGTTCAGTATAACAAGTTGGAACCCGTTGTAGAAACAGTATATGTAGTGAGTTGAAAAACGTATGGATTTAGCAACAATTATCGGTGTTATCTCGGGAATCGGCCTTATTATCGGTTCCATTCTCATGGGAAGCGGACTGGGCCTGTTTTTCAACATGCCGTCCATCATGATCGTCGGAGGCGGAACGCTGGCGGCCACCCTGGTCGCCTACCCGCTGAAAGAATTCCTCACGGTCATCGGTCTGTTTATCAAGGTGTTCATCTTCAAAATCCCCACACCTGAATCGCTGATCAAGGAACTGGTGGGCATTTCGAATAAATCCCGAAAAGAGGGAATTCTTGCCATTGAAAAGGACATCGGAAAAATAAAAGATCCTTTTCTTGCCCGGGCACTCCGCATGGCGGTGGACGGCATACAAACCCCGGTCATCGCGAAAATCATGCAGAAGGAGATCACGCTGCTTCAGAAAGAGCATAAGGTCGGATGGGAAATTTTCGGCTCCATGGGCACCTATGCACCGGCATTCGGCATGGTGGGGACCCTCATCGGTCTGGTCCAGATGCTCGCCACCCTGGACGACCCCTCCACCATTGGTCCCAAAATGGCGGTGGCCATGCTCACGACATTTTACGGATCGCTTGTAGCGAACCTCTTTTTTATTCCCATGTCCGCCAAACTCAAACGCAGAAGCGAAGAGGAGACCCTGAACATGACCCTCCTCTTTGAAGGCGTCGTCTCCATTCGTGAGGGGGAGCACCCGAGAATCCTCGAAGATAAGCTCCATGTATATCTGTCGTCAAGCAATGGAAAAAACAAAGGAAAAGCAAAGGCACCCGCCGCGAAAAAGAAATAGGCACTGTACCCATGAGTGAAGAAAAAGCGACATCAGATTCCAGCCAGGAGCTTTTCGAAGAAGAACCGGAAAGCGATGCCGGAGCCGACGAAGATAGCGGTGGTGAAGGCTCTCCGGCCTGGATGGCCACCTATGGAGACATGGTCACCCTGCTGTTCGCCTTTTTCGTGCTGCTCTATTCAATGAGTTCGGTACAGCAGGAGTCCTTCAAGGAGCTTGTACAGTCCCTGAAAAGCGCACTGGGCGTCCAACAGGTCCCTGAAGCGGGGACCCGGGAAGGGCTCCAGTTGCCTGCGCCGGAGCCTTCAGAATCGGAAACAGAGCCTGAAGCGGAGGCCGTCGATGAAGCCGGTGGTCTCGTCCAGCGCGAAATAGACGAAATCGAATCCCAGGTCTGGGAACTGATCATGTTCAACAAACTGGGCGGTCAGGTCATGGTGAAAGGCGACGAGGGCGGCGCCACCATCACCATATCGGATGTTATTCTGTTTCCGGCGGGAGATGCGAGACTTACAGCCGGCGGAACTGAAATCATGAAGAAAATCTATGATATTCTTGCCCAGTTTTCCTATCGAATCAAGGTGGTAGGCCATACGGACAACATCCCCATTGAAACCTCCCGCTACCCCTCCAACTGGGAGCTTTCCGCCAACCGTGCCTGCGAGGTTGTCCGGCTTCTCATTGATGAAGGTATCGACCCGGGGTTGCTGTCCGCGGTGGGGTCCGGGGAATATCATCCCATCGCAGCCAATGACACCCCCGAGGGAAGAGCCCGGAATCGGCGGGTTGAAATCATCTATGAGCGCCAGGCGCTGGTGGAAAAGCTGGGAGAGGATTAAACCTCGTCACCAATCAATCCTCTTTCAACCCCTTTTTGAAAATCTTTCCGGAGCCTGTTTTGGGTAGTTCTTCGATAAACGCCACCGACTTGGGGGATTTATAGTGGGCGATCTGCTCCCTGCAATGCGCAATAATCTCGTCTTCCGTCAACCGACACCCCTGTTTGAGCACCACATACGCCTTCACCATTTCCCCCCATTTGGCATCCGGTCTGCCAACCACCGCGGCCTCCAATACCGCGGGATGCATATAGAGGACGTTTTCCACTTCAATGGAATAGACGTTCTCACCCCCGGTGATAATCATGTCCTTTCTCCGATCAACGATATTGACATATCCGTGCGGGTCAATGACGGCCAGGTCGCCCGTATAAAGCCACCCGTCCTTTAGCGCCTTCTCTGTTTCCTCCGGCCTGTTCCAATACCCCCGGGTAACGATATCGCCTTTTACGATGATCTCCCCCACTTCCGCATCGTCCGGGGTTACCTCGGTGCCGTCGTCGCGCACGACTTTCAGCAGCACGCCCATAAACTGCCGGCCTGTTTTGGCTTTAAAATCAAATTGCGCCTCCAGGGGAAGCGTCGAGAGATTCTCTTTTAAAATGGAGAGGGTCAGATAGGGACTCGTCTCCGTCATCCCATACGTCTGAACGTAATCACATTGAAAGGTATCCATGATCTTCTTCACCACTTCCGGTGCGATGGATGCACCACCGCTGAGAATCACCCGCAAACTTGAAAAATCATAGCTGCCTACACCAGGCGTATTGACCAGCATATTGAGCATGGTGGGGACCATGTTGGTAATGGACACCCGTTCCCCCTGGATTGCCGTCAGGACATCGGTTGGCTCAAACTCCGGCACCACCACATGTCTTCCCCCGGCCAGCGTAATGGCAAATGTCGCCCACGCATCGGCCAGATGAAACAGCGGCGCCGCGTGTATCCATACATCATGATCGGTTATTTTCAACTCGGCGATAGCAGCCAATGCATGGGTGCACACATTTTTGTGTGACAGCATCACGCCTTTGGGATTTCCGGTAGTCCCGCTCGTGTAATACAGATGAACGATATCTTCATCCGAAATATCGGGGGGCGGTAAATATGCCGTGCGTTCCCCTGCAATTGCATCTTCATAGATCAATGAATCAAATGCATCGGACACAGCGTTCGAACCCGTCCAAATGACATGTGCAATATTATGATTCCGCCCTTTCAGTGCGTCAACAGTTTCACTGAACGTGTCTTCCGCTATTAATATGTTCGCACCGGAATCCGTGAGGATAAAATCGAGTTCTCTGGGCGAAAGCCTGTAGTTCAGCGGATTGAGTATCGCGCCGATCTGGGCGGCCGCGAAATAGGTCTCCAGATAATGGTGGCCGTTCCGATGAAGAATGGCAACCCTGTCACCCTTTTTAACCCCCATCGATGTCAACAGCCTTGCCAGCTGAAATATCCGTTCACCGAATTGACCATAGGTAAACCGTTTTCCGCTGCATACAACCCCCTCTTTATCCGTATAAAGAGTTAATACTTTTTCCAGAATAAAAGGAATATTCAATGTTCACCCCTGTAATTATTATGTTTTGGAATCTAATGTGTTATTTTATGGGCTCATTTATCAGACTTTCGCCCAATTTAAAACCTATTACCAGTTGCTTGACTCTCGACGATATATTTCTTACACTATATGCATCGATATAAAAAAGGGAGAATTTTAATGCATACAACCATTTCAAGCAAGTATCAGGTGGTAATCCCCAAGCCTGTCAGAGAACATTTAAACCTCAAGCCGAAGCAGAAAATGATGGTCATAGAGAAGGACAGAATGTTGATCTTAGTGCCACAAGCTTCTCTTAGCGAGTTGAGAGGTATTGCCGCCGGAGCATGTACGGATAACTATCGGGAAAAAGAGGATCGAAACTAATGATAATCGTTGATTCCTGTGGCTGGCTGGAATGGTTCACCGATGGCAAGTTGGCCGATGCATATGAGAAATATCTCAAAGATCAGGAGACGCTCCTGATCCCTTCAACCATTCTTTATGAGGTGTATAAGGTATTAAAAAGAGAGGCCGATGAAGAAAAGGCTTTGCTCGCTATCGGGTATATGAAAACATCACGAATCATCACACTTGATGAAACCCTTGCCCTCGCTTCGGCGGATATTGCATTGCGTGAACATCTGGCTATGGCAGACGCTATTATCGTGGCAACGGCGCTTGCTTATCAATGTGACATTGTTACTTCAGATTCGGATTTAAAAAACCAACCAGGAGTGAAATACATCCCTAAATAAATCCCGCTGCTACTCAGTTATAGAATCATGGATCTTTTTCGCTATCATATCAAAAACACAATACGACTGTTTCATGGTTGCAAGTCTCTCTACAGAGTATGATCTGGTTCTTATCATTTCGGCCGATCTCTTCGTTGGGCGGAAATTTAAATCCTCGAAATAGGCCTAATATGTCTGTGGTTGAAATTTCCGCTCCGCCTTGAGCTTAACCGAACTGAAACGTTTTGAAAATAGCTCCTTAATACTAAACTTTGGACAAGAGGAAATCTTCCATGTTGATGTGCTCAATACCACGGTATGAGTTGCCGGTTACTTCATCCATTGAAACCACCTTTTTGGGGAAGTTATACGGAAGATGCCGTAGATAGGGAAGCCCACCAAATTTCAAATAGCTTTGCAGACTCTCCCTGCCCTGCTTTAGCCCATGAAATTTTATAAATTCCCCGTATGTCAATCCATACACCTTGATTTCAATATAGCGCCCTGACAAATAGGTCGCTAATTCGCCTGAAAGCAGATTCGCGTTGCTCCCGGTCCCGTATATATCCACATTTCCTTCGGCCTGGAGACTCCGCAAGGCGGTTTCAAATCCATCGATATCCTGCATCTCATCCATGAAAAGATACAAACGGCGATCGGATTGGCGATAAGCCGCAATGTATTCGAGAAGGTCATCAGCCTGCTGCAGAGCCGAATATTCATGAAGCTCTTTGTTGATATAGATCTGCTGCCCTTCCGGGTCCAAGGCCGAGATTCGGTCCATCAACTGAAAAAGCATATAGGACTTGCCTACCCCTCTCTGGCCAACAATGATCTTTATGATATCTTTTTGCACATATGGCAGGATGCGATCTAAATACAGAGGCCGTTCAATATATTCCGGAGTTTTCATTTTTCGACCCCCACCGTTTTTTTTGATCAACAATTTCAACAATATACAGGATCTGTTTACTATAAACAACAAAAAAACACTACCATCGGCTATTCAACACTAAAGAAACACCTTCAGCGCGAAGTCAGAACAAGGGTAACCGATACTATAGAATGTCCCCAATACTTGCTCACTTGGCACGTCCCCAGAGGCATACTTATCGGCGGAATCCCAGCGATTCGCATTTAGCTATGCACGAGCAAAAAAATGTTATACCAGAATTTCATCAATAGGTAGTATTTGCATGCCGTGTCGAATCGTAAGGATAGATATTCGTTTCTCTTCAATACGATATATAATTCTGTAGTTGCCATAAATTAATTCCCGGAATTGACTATTCCGAATTTCAGGAACAATTCTTCCAATTTCAGGTGTGGATGATAGTATCTCGACCTTGGCAAAGACCGTGTCAATCCATTTTTCTGCAGCTGCCGGCTTATCTTGAGCAATATATTCGGCGATTTCTGAGGCACGTTCAATGGCTAAAGGAGACCAAATTATTTTCATTTTTGAATCCTTCTGAGGATGCTTTTCTTTGCATCTTCATGAAGAACACCTTCACCATTTTCGAGTTGGTTTAGTGATATTTGGACGTCTGACAGAAGTTCAAGCTTCTCCTGCATTGTTTCATATTCATGAACATCCAATAAAACCGCGACACCCTTTCCATGTTGGGTAATTATAATCGGCCTTTTTGTATCGTGAATTTGCTTAATAAAATTCGCTATGCCAGTTCTAAACTCGGATAATGGTTTGATATCCTGATCTATTTTTAATCTTTTCATATTGTCCCCTTTTCTAATCACGATTTATTTTGTACATAATACCGTACAATATTTATGAATAGCAAGGATTTTTGGGATTACATTCGGCATAACCGGACGGACGGAATAATGGGGACGTTATGTTTTTATGCGTTTCTACTCATTCAGTTTACAAGATTTTTCCTTTTCAATGATTTCCCCCTTCTTTGACATTCGGCTTACGGCTGATTGGCTGATCTTTAGCCTGCCTGCGGTCTCAATGGTCGTCATACCAAGCTTTCGATGTGCCCAAAAACATAGCAATGCACGCGCCTGGACGGTCTCTGGTGCCTTACCAAAAGCAAGAACCTGAGAAACATCCATATCCATCAGTTCCGAAACACGCTCTGCTGCTTTATCAAAATCATACCCTCTATATTTCAATCCGTATTTCTCTTCAAGCGACTCCTGCGCAGACTTCAACACCTTTTCAACAAAATCGCTGTCCCCTAAAATACGTTCATCTCCTTTCAGTCGAATACCGGCTTTTCGATATCCTTTCAATGCCTCCCATCCCCCCTGGTTCCTCAAAAGTCCTCCGCCCGTCAAGTCCGTTCGTTTCCCCTCTTCAATACCCTTTTTGACAAAGGCTCGATATATTTTCCGTGCCTCTTTCTTTTTCTCGGAAAACAGCCGATAAACGTAATCAACATTCTGCCACGGTTGCTCCTTTTTTCCCATGACAGAACTATGTCCGCACCAGAAATATTTATCCAGTTCTTTCAATTCCTCAACGATAGCAACTCTTAAAGAATTTAAATGTATATCTTTCAGGTAAGCATCTTCCTGGCATAAAATCGATTTGTAACGATTATAGAAAAGCTGACCGTGTCGATGATATTTCTTATTGAACCATCCCGCATAACCGGTAAGAAGACGACTCATGAGCCTGCTGATAGGAACAGAACCGGTTCGAAACAACAAATACGCAGATTGGGGATCAGTGCCCAAGCGAAACACTCGTTTTGCGTTTCATGGATGAGTTCCGCCAGGCGACCAACATAATTACTCCGATCATAATCGGATCGAAATATCTTCTTACGCTCTATCCCTCTGATGATAATGTGATGCAGCGCGCCCGGCGCATCTATCCTTGATTTTCTTGGCATTAGAATCCAATATCAGCCTTTTTTTAGAATAGTAACGCATAAAATCATAGACGTCCCCAATATTTGCCCGGTCGAGTGTGAAACAAAATGTTATGCTGCTTTTTGAATTTCTTTTGATTCGTATTCAGGAAACATTATAATAGCGGGGTGAACATCAAATGCCGTAGCGAGTTGTAAGGCTCTTTTTTTTCCGATTTCCAACTTGTCATTTTCAAGCAAACTGATGTTTTTTGCATTGATTGAGCAAAATTTCGCTAATTCCTCCTGAGTCCATCCCTTCAGCTCACGCAACATTTTAATCACTTCTCCTGTGGTTAAAACAGCATGCTGTCTTGCCGGTTTATATTCAGATTTTTTTATATTCATTGCTGCATCCCCTTAATATTTATGTGGTGAAATATCTATGACATAAATCGAAATGATCTTTTTTTCTACTGAATAAATAACACGATATTGAATATTCAATCGTGATGAACGTTTCCCTTCATACTCGCCTTTTAATTTTTCATCATGAAATCCTGGAAATTCCCGAAGCTTATCCGGCCCATGCCGGAATACGATACTTTTCCAGAGTTCGTATTTTTTCACGACCTGCAAAGGTAATTTTTCAACAACCTTATTTAATTTGTGATGTTCTCGTATATGCCACATTATTAGTATTGATAACTTATTAAATATGATAAGTCAAGTATGTGCATAACCCATCAGGATCGGATCTATCCTGATGGGTTAGCCGCTGTTTTTAAAAAAAAATGTCATCTTCAGCGATGAAAAACTCACCAGAATATCGCTATATTTTCTGAATGCTTCTTCTGCAGCTTTTCTCGAACAGACAAAGGTCTCAACTTTCGATAAAATTGGTGTAAATATAAAAATACAAAGGGCGTTCACCACTACCGAAAAGCCATTGCAGCCAACGATTCCGATCTTTGGCGTACTTCAGTAAAAATTCCCTTTTATGGCAATGATAGGTAATGTGATAAATCTGACCGCTAACAAAATGTCGGTGTGCTCTATCCACTTTGTTTTCCTATATTGCTCTTTTCAGGCTCAAAAAATGCCGTATTGCCCTCTATACACACGATTTATTTGAATATTTAATATTTTTACAACGACTTATCTTGGTGCGACCCCAGAAACCTTAAAACCAAGATGTTTCAAAAAACGCCGACGTTAGCCAGTCCGAGTTAATTTGCATTGTTCGGCCTTGGTTTGTCAATAAGACTGCCGTG
This sequence comes from Desulfobacterales bacterium, assembly GCA_963677545.2. Lineage (GTDB taxonomy): Bacteria > Desulfobacterota > Desulfobacteria > Desulfobacterales > JAFDDL01 > JBECKW01. Next base: position 25,765 of record CAXXKH010000046.1, read on the forward strand.
AACATAGCGATGAAGGATACTTGTCATTAGTGTTTGGTATGGAATTCCATTTTCAGCAGCAAGCGCCTGGATTTCTTCCAAAACTTTTGAAGAAATTCTAATATTAACTCTTTTGTCTTTCTTTAAGGTTTTTCTTGCATACTCCTGATGTTTTTTTACTTCAACCTTAAAATTTTTTACTTGTTTCCATTCACCACGTTCGAAGGAATCAAGAATATCCTTTTCTTCTTCATCAAGTTTAACTTTGCTCATTTTTTTCTCCTAAATAATCTCTTGTGGCCTTACGACTCGGAATAATAGTTTTTAAGAATTTACCTTCTGAGGATTCTACAAAAGGAACAAGGTAAGCGTACTCATTAACTTCAACGACAATAATATGCTGGCCAGGATATTTTTTTTGATTAGGATGAGCGACTAAATCCAATACATCACCCTTCTCAATATGCATTACAATTTGCTCAAAGCTTATCCCACGTTCGACCTTAAGTTTCTCATTTTTTTGTAAATCCCATTTATAATAATCCATAATCATAACGATGTCACATTGTGTGCCTTATGTCAACAAATGCGTTTAGGGCCGAACACCGAATTAAGTTGCGGGCTGGGTAACTGAATGGCTAGACGCTCATGGCCTTAAGAGAAATCCCGAAATGAGTAAACTGAAAAGGTCGCCCGACCCTGCCCGTCAATCTTGAATGACTTGTTCGCTGCCAAGCGACGAATTCTGTTGATGAAGCATGTTTTTAGGAAACGGTCTTACTTTTTTCCACTCTTGGGATCCTTTTTCAGCGTGCCACAAGTCGAAATTTTTCTGTAAATTCAACCAAAAATCAGGAGTGGTATCAAATGCTCGGGATAAACGCAGAGCCATATCTGGTGTAATAGCACCCCGTTCATTTATAATTTTGGACAATGTTTTTCTTGAGACACCAAGCGTGTCTGCCATATCCTTAATGGTAATGGATAAAGGCAAAAGATAATCTTCTTTTATTATATTACCTGGGTGAGTCGGGCGTCTTATCACTTTTCTCATTTTATTTACCTCCTAATGATAATCGTCGTAATCGACAACATAGGCATCACCATCAATAAATTGAAAAAAAACACGCCACGCTTTGCACGGACCCGCTTCAAAATGATGTTATGACCTCAGTATTTCGCAAATATCATTAACAATTTTATCCAGCCGTTTGCTTGACAACGATTTCGTTGAATATTCTTGCGATAACGTTTTTGCATTTTCGCTGTTGTTGAAGGTTTCTACAATTTGTTTTTTTGTCCACTTTTTAAATGCAAAACCCTGTGTCAAAGCGCGGTGTTCGGGTGAGTACCAAAATTCTGCCCCAGTTGAGTCAACCACTTGAACATGCTTTTTATTTTCTACCGGTATCGACAACATACACTTTTCTGCCAATTTTTTAATATTAAATGCCGAAAATAGTCTATCAGCGGATACTACAAATACCGGAAAATTCGGTTTTCTCAATATAATCTTGAATTCAATTTGATTCATTTTTCACTCTTATGTCATAACATGATCGGCAGGAGACAGGGCAATGCTAACGTTCAATGCAAAAAGTTGATATTGCTGAAAACAACCTGCTTTGGGCTTCAGAGTTCCGGGTAAAGGCACCGGTTACCCGGCGCCCTCCCCACAGACCCGTACTTGAAGATTTCCCTCATACGGTTCCTCGGTTCAGGCTCTTTTGACCAAGCCGTCAACCAAACAGGCGACACCCTGATTGGCGCATAACTTTGCTGCCCTGCGGTATTAGAAATTATGGACTATTCGCGGCAACGGCAATGGATATGTCGTGAGAATTTCCTTGAACTTCTCATGGCTAATGTACCCATCCCTATGCCTCCTTCCGAGCCAACGCCGCCATGCCTCTTGAGCATGCTCGTACACGGTTTCCAGCGTCTTGAAGTTACTTCTCACTCCGAAATACTGGTAAAAACCCCTCAGTTTACTGCTTAGGGTCTCCTGCTGAAGCTTCACGGGTTCGTGACGATTCGCCTTGCACCACTGCCAGACCATCCGCATAAAGCGGTTTCGCCTTTTCCGGGCTGTCTTTTTCTTGATTACCCAGTATCCTTTGAGACTTTTGCCCCAGTAGAAGGTGAACCCCAGAAAATCAAAGGTTCCACCAGGCTTCCCGTTTCTCGGCGGCTTCCCGAATGGTATCAGTCGAGTCTTATCCGGATGAAGCTCCAATTTGAAGCGGTCAAAACGCTTCGGTAACACTTCCATCAGCCGCTTTGCATCCGACTCCAGTTGAAACCCCATTATGAAGTCGTCGGCAAACCGGATCAGGAAGCATTTCCCCTCCATCCTGGGTTCAACCTCTTTAGCATACCATTCGTCCAGCACATAATGCAGAAAAATGTTACTGAGCACCGGTGAGACTACCCCACCTTGCGGGGTCCCCTTTTCCGGATAAATAATCTCGCCATCCTCCGACACACCGGCATTTAGCCACTTGCCGATCAGTCTGAGAATGCCGCCATCATTTACCCTGTGTTGAATGGCCTCTCTCAATAGTTGGCGGTCGATATTGTCGAACAGTCCTGTAATATCCGCGCTCAAAATCCAGTTGATGTTCAGATCGTAACACTTCTCTCTGATTTCCGAGAGCGCTTTGTGCTGGCTTCGACCCGGTCGGAATCCGTGTGAGAAATCATGAAAGAGTGGCTCATACGCAATTCCCAGTAGGGTTGTTACCGCTTTCTGGACGATTTTATCCTCCAGGGGCGTGACACCTATGGGCCGCATCTTGCCATCGTCCTTTTCCAACCAAACACGCTTCACCGGCTGTGCAACGTACTGTCCTCTCTTAATCCGTTGGTGTAGATTGTAGAGGTTCTTATCAAGATTTCGGGCGTACTCTTTAGCCGTTATCTTGTCCACTCCGGTAGATTCATTTTTGCGCAGTTGACGGAACGATTTCTTCAACAGGAATAGATCAATCCGATGGGCCAAGGAGGTAAACACCATGGTCGGGTTTGCCTCCGCAAGCATCTTGATCCGAACAAGCGAAGACTCATTCACCAGAAGTGGCGGGCCATCGCTTCTCCTGTTCTTTTGCGCTACCTGCGACGCAATTCTCTGATTGTCCGTTGATATGGTTTGTGACCTCTGTGTATCTCCCATAGTTCCTTCCAGAGAAACGTTATACCCGGCTTCACCTTCCCTGCAGTGGGTCGCTTAGGCAGCACTTCCCCACCTTCCCGCTCAGGTTTCCCCAAACATCGGTACTATGATCCGCTAAGACTCCCGAAAGCTTCTCTCAGGTTTGTTCGCTCCTCGCTTTCCGCCCCTGATACCTTGCCGTAGCAAGGCCACTTCCGGGTCTCCCCAGTTCCCGAGCTACCCCTTTGAAAACATGCCCTGGTCTAAGACTCCGACGGTAACCTGAACACTTGCCATATCGTCTCCAGGTCTGCTGCCTTCCGCCTTTTGCACGACGTCGGCTTTCGTTCTGCTTCCAGAACTCATCCCGATTGGACCGCAATTATACATTTTTCGGAGCTCAATACAGAGCCTGTAGCCTCGATCCGTCCAGCTTCGGACCTCCATTGCTGGCCTTGCCCGTGGACTTCACTAATGAGCTGTTGGCTAAACTTTACTCACATGGGACTTCCGCGGATTGACTGCTTGTGGCCAGAGCAAGCTCTGCCAGGAGACTTACTGTTCAATCCATTCTCCCCAATGCCAGGGCAAGCCCTGCAAGGGGGTGCATAACTCTTCGCTATGTGCGGTCACCCACTGGGTAACAATATCAAGTTTCATCCACCTTATCGGCGGAATCCCAGCGATTCGGATTTAGCTGGGCACGAGCAAAAACTGGTTCGCGAGATCATAGGTTCTTAGCATCCTTGACATCAAGCAGCATCGGCATGTGTTTCTTAAAGAAGGGCTGCAAGCGCTTATCGTTGATTGCCAATCGACGAGTTTGTGCGTCAGGAAATACTAAAAGAACTACGTCTCGTGGTTTAAACTCGAAGGTCGGGTAACCATCTCGCACTGGATAAGGGCTTGCACCGGTACTGGCAACTTTGCAATATACGCACCGCCACTCCATTTCATCATACGCTGGAAATGAAGTTTTAGATCGACGTCTGGACATAGGCTTTATGAATGACGCAAGCACTTCGAGTTCAGGATTGCTTCTTGCCATACTGAGAAGCTTTGTGGCGTTTGTGTTAGCCACCCCTGCAGGGGCGTTTGGCACGTAGAAAACTGGATTTGCCCCCTTTTCTAACAAGAACCGACGGCGAAACCCGACACCTAACGACCCGAAGTTGGCAACATGAGTTGAAATCTGCGAAAGTCGAAGCTCTGTGAAGCACAATCGTTTGCGGGGACTCACAAGCTGTTTTGTATTCAGGGCACCATGGAGGTTCTGGATGTCGGCGCTGCTTTGCGTCAGCCGGAGACCAACCTTGTAAAATGCCAAGAGGCGGTCAACGTATTGCGCCCGGAGCTGTGCGTCGAGAGGACACAAAGCCCATTGTCTATCGGTCCAGTGAATCAAGATGTCTGAATGTACGTTCATTTCACTCGCGAACAAATTGTTAAGGTGCGGGCAGGGTGGCAGAGATACTAAATGAAAAGCGCCCTATGAGAACCCCTGAATGTGTATAAAGACAAATCCGTCCGACCCTGCCCGTCAATCTTAAACAAAAGGTTAGCCAATCACTTTATTTCGCCCAGTTCCATCTAAAAACGTATGCTGTATTCAGATCAGGCAAGTAATCAAAAAAATTAAAGTTTCTCTTACCCATCAATTTATTGATCTGGATTTCTTCTTGTCCGGTCCTTTGAAATACACGCATGTTTTTTACCTCGCACACATGATCGAATTTAATAGAAAATGTTACTTTCTTTGTTTCGGACTCGATGTTCCAGTAAAAGAACTCATTATCTTGTGGAAAATTATCCTTTACCATGTGATTAAATGTAAATTTATAATTTTTATTCTTTAAAAGTGGTTTATCAAAAAGAATTTCAATCCTCTCAATCGCGGTTGATTCTTCGATTACATTTATTTTTGCTGATAAACCTTTTGACAGTGGGACGAAACGTTTTTCAAGCAGACCACCGGTGTTATAGAGGTATTTTTTAATTGATGACATGTTTTCAAGTATCGTTATATCGTAGCCCTCTGAGACATATGTAACTGCACCTCTTTTTTTGGTGAAATGAATATTGTATTTAAATTCATCGAGCACAAACCTGGATTTAAACTTTGTAACTTCCGGCTTTTTCGGAATTAGTAAAATGGAATGGATTAATTCATTCATTACCCTTTTAAAAGATCTATGGTTTTTAAAATCGATATAGGCATAGTCATCTAAAAAAGGATGTAACTCACAATCTTCTATAACCAGTGTAATAATTTTAAAATCTTTCGCTTTTCTTCTTCTACTCAGTGCAACTCGCAGCTCTTCACGTACCCAATTAGATTTCATTGATTTATCGCTCGCAATCAAGAGAAAAACGTTCGAGTTCATAATACCATCTGCAACGCCATCGGAAAGAGAGTCACCAGCATAAATATCCCATATATCAAACCAAACATCGATATTTTTCGATAATAAATAATTACCAATTTTTTTGGCTATATATTTGTCAGTCTTGTTGTGGCTTATGAAAACTCGATATTTCATTTTTAACTGATACTGCGGCTAAAATGTTATGAATACCCAGTTGAAGTGTAACACATCGGAATTGCAGCCTGATTTGATGTAACTAATTGCAATTGCCACTAAGTCGTTATTATATCGTCCATAACTCCAGATAGGGGATGCGACGGATCAGCTGTCTTTCTGATGATTCCCTTAGCCTCCATTAGTAACATATTGCCTATACTTTTAGCATATTTATCGATATCGTAAATGTCGCGGATGATAGGAACCACTTTAATATAGTCTGGTATATCCGTCGATTTAATTCCCTTAAGCGTCAATGCTTTTACATCTAAAGCATCGTATCCGTAACCTATCTCGAATGGAACCCACTCAGACCTCAGGGTATTGGGTGATACGAGGACCAACATATCAGTTGATGTTGTTACCCCCTTTTTAATAGCGGCAACAACACCTTGAGGGTTATTGTCTGCTGCTGCCTTCTGTAAGTCCTTATCGAATTGATCAAAATATACGTCAATACCGCAGGATTTAAGGTATTCAGCAATTTTAGCAGCCTCTTTTTTATCTGAACTCTGGTGGCTTAGAAATACTTTCATATAAACATCCCATTTATTTGCTTTTGGATTTTTTTTGAGCACCCACCTCAACTAATGAATAGACTTTAACAAGTTCCTTCTGAAGCTCCCGCATTAGCCAACGTAATGCTGACCAATCATCCAAAAATGATTTGAGTGCGGGGAATTCTTTCTGCCGTTCAATTGGATTCAAGCGTGGATTACTTTCATTCTCCCACCAATGTCGATACATAACTTGCCATTTTTCAAGGAAAGGTCGCAACACCTCATCCATGACTCTACTTATCATTACTCCAAGGTGTTGTTTATTGTTTCCAGCGATTTTACCTACTGGAAATTTTCGCATAATATTGCGTGCCTCCTGAAAGAATTTATAAAGTGAGGTAAGACTTTCTATGTAGAGTTCACCGTCGTAATTCTTGCATTCATTATCATTGCATTTACCTGTTACAGCGACACGAGTTGAAAGCTCGGTATAAAGCTCCCAAGCACATTGCCTATCATCATCACTTAGTTCACCACCAAGCTGAACAATCCCCAAATTTAATGAAAATGAACCCTTGTTTAAAGTAGGCATATTTTCACCCATTCCTTTTTCTGAGATCTCTTTGGTTATCGATTAGTAAAGCATTTTTTGCATTTGCTGTTTCAATACATGCCTGAAGAAAATCAGGTCCTTTATTTAATTCTTCCCAAGTTATCCAGACTGCGTACCCAGTATCAATATTATCTTGGAGGCGGTCAGGTTTGTGTACCCCACCATTTGTATCTGGCTGATTATTTGGCAACTTAACACCAATCACCCCATGACATTTATCAAGTGTAGCTTTGATTTCCCAATCGACATACTTGCGCCAGCGCGTCAGAGGCCCGCATAGGACAATAGTGCAAGAGGTGCCGGTTATATAATTTTCCCTTATTCTACGCATAACATAATCGACATCATCGCTATCAATTATACGATCTAACGAATTATCTTGAACAGTTTCATATAATTCACCAAAGAAACGTGTGAACTCATTGTAATACCATTGGTCCGAATCGTGGTGATATGAGATAAACACCCGACGCTTCTTTGGGGTCAGTAGATTTCCGAATCCAAAATCACTAGACATCATGTCACCTCATTTTAAGTGCCAACGTTTAAACTCACGGGCGAAACACTTTATCGAGTCTCGTGAAGTTAGCCACCAATAGTTGCTTTTAGATATGATGCGGCAACATCTGAAGCAACAGATTTAACAAGATCGAATGTCATTGAAAGACCTTTATTGATAAATGATTTTTTTGTCTTCTGCCACACTGTGTCATTACGGATAGCATCTAAAAACTCATGCCCATCCCATGTAAGGCGAGTGGCAAAGAAGTCTTCAGGCCCTGAACCAAATTCCTCAGACATCTGTCCATTAACGAGCCCGGCTTCAATTAGAAGCTCCATATGGTATGAGATTTCTGACTGCTTGTCTTGTGAGAAATTAGACAAATTGAGCCAATCCTCTTCACTGTTGTGCTCTTCCAATCGAGTTAGGATATCGCGAATTGTATCCCAGTTGCGTTTCATTTCCCCTCCAGGCTAACGGCTGAACTGTGCCGCCCAGTTTTTTAGGTCGGCACAAGTGATTGGTTCTGTTTGCAGATCGGTCGGCTATAATTCTATCTGGTTTGCGAAAGTGAATTTTTTGATATAATCATTTTTTATTGTTGAATAACGCCATAATACGATGTCAATCTCAGCCAAGCTATCACCCATAGCATTTTTAATCGCTACGCCCATATCTTGGGCGGTATTGAATCCAGCAGATTTTGCAATACGTTTTAAATGCCTATCTGGCTTAATAAATTGGAAACCTAAATTTTTCAATAAATGTAAGCCGGTGACTGGACCTATGTAGGGTAATCTTTTTAGGTAATCAATTCCGTTTCTTTCTATTTCCTTTTTTATTTGATCAAATCCTTCATTTTTAACAAACTGAATAACTTCACAAATTGCGTTTATTTTTTTAACATTCTTAAAAATTTTTAATGCCTTATTCTTGCACATATTTATGGTTGAAAAAATTGTAGATGAGCTCTCCCAATCCTTGAATGCATTAGAGATCATCGGAAACGTACGGCGTATAATGCTTTCTTTAAAACCAGAAGAAAGAATAACCCAAGCTGTCTCACGCAAAAAGTCAGTTTCTGTTATATTTTCGTAGCACTGGTTGCATTGCCAGTCAATTTCCCAAGAATAACCTCTATCAATCACATACTCTTTGGCGTCTAAGTATCTATTAACTAGCTGATTAAAGCAAATTGTCATGTTTTTTCCTTTTTTCGCCACGAGGTTTACAACCAAACGAGCTAAAAATTCCACTCAACAACAATTGAGTTCTTAATAAAATGACAGGAGAAGCTGGACACTCGCTTATCCTTTTACTCAGTAAAATTTTTCTCAGATGTTTAGCCTTTAAATTTGCAAAGCAGGCCTCAGGGATTTCCACTATGCCACCCATTACATCATTATATTTTTTCGAAAGCAGTTTGTTTTCTTCTTCATTTTCGGCTCCATATATAGAGAAATTTTCATTATAATCCGCCTTGAGAGAGGCTAATTTTCTTACTGAATCAGCGTGAACAGCTGATTTCCCCTGCCAGTCAACGCGGTATTCAACCAGTGAAAATGCAAAACATAACACTGACACAGTGCCTAATAAAATATTAACAATCTTTGTTTCTAATCCGAAGTATAAAAATATTGACTTATCTGCAAACACAAAAGCACATAATAATACCGAGGTTAACAACAATGATAAATTAAGTAAAAGAGATCTTCTCCTAAATTTGTCTCTAAGCTCTGCGTGCATGCTTAGCATTTGATCAAGAACACGGAATTGACGTTCACTTTCAGCTTTATTCATATTTATTCACCGAGAATGTTTTTCCAGCTATCTAATGATCTCATACCGTTAGCATTTTTTATTTTTCTATTTATTCTATCTAAAGCCATTACGACTATCCTTCTTTGTGTACTATTAGTCGAACCCAAATAGTCATCTACATGAACCGACTGTCCAGTTGAATCTTTGATTGGATATTTCGCGACTGAAGATGCTTGCTCAAAAAAATGTGTTATCATGGCCTTTGGTGTCATTGAGCCGTTATACGATTTAAAAATCTCAACCGCCATTGATTCAATATGATAACCAGACAATTGTTGCTTTTCCGGAAGTGTTTTTATTATTGCTTTTGCAAGCTTTATAGTCGGTACTACCTTTCCTCCATTCTTGGTATTAACTTCGGTTAAAACTTTTGCAAATTTTTGAGGTCGTATTTGAGACCAAGTCTTTCCATCAGAACTGCATATTTTGAACGAATCTGCCATACGTTGCGCAGGTAAAAGTTGAACTTCCTGTCCTTTTATACTTACAGTAACTGCGAGTTTACCTGTCCTAACGTTTTTATCTCCGTAACGTTCAACTAAGATTTGGCTGAGTAATTCGCGAAGCTTTTGCGGTGAATTGCTTTTCAGTTCTTTTTTATCAAAAAGCACCAAAGCATCAACATCGCTTAGACCGTCAACATATGTATGTTTGGAAATTGACCCACCAAAAAGCAAATTTATTGTTCCTTCAACCTCATCCTTCAAATCATTTTTTAATTTTTGAATCATATCTTGGACAGATTCAGAGTCTCTATCATTGTATATCGTTAACTCAGAGGCTAAATATGCATTAACCTCTGTTTCATGAACCGCATCTTCTTCTTTTTGTTCAGAAGCCCTTATCCTGCTTGCCTGATCAGTTGGATCAATATCAGAAAAATATCCGCCACCAGATCCACCCATCATATTTCTCCTTTTATTTTTGTCGTTAACGAATCTCGTGCCTGCTCCAAAAAATTCTCGTGAGGTGATAATTTTTTAAAATCGCGTGTCGATACGAACTCACGCAATTTGTGCTCTAGTGTTTCTAAATTATATATATTATCAGTCATTGCTCTAAGCTTAATTTGTTTATCCTTTGTATGAAGACCATACTGCAAAGCACCATGGTTATGAAGGTAAATGCATTTCCCATGATCATACGCGTAACGTATCCATGTAAGCCCATCAAAAATTTCTGCACCAGCAATAAAGTATAGGCAGACGGTTAACGGATCTAAAGCACCGAAAATATGTATTTTTAAATCTAATTTCGCCTCATCTAAAGATCTTCTTAATTTAGCTATATTTGCCATGCGGTCAAGGGCAGTGTTTCCTAATTCCTTTTCCGTAACTCCAATGATATCGAAAGGCGTAAATTCCTCAATATTTGTGATTGCACTTTTCAATGCATTCTTTAATGTCTTTTGTGTATCAGTCTCGGGTTTTAGAAGAAATAAATGAAGTTGATTTGGATATGATCGAAATAATTTCCGCGCTCTCGATATCTGGTCATGAAACTTTTCACGGTGATCTGGATTATCATAGTTCACAGTCACAAGACCTCCGGCAAAGCCGGAGGCTTGAAAATGTGAACCGCTCAAAGCGGTTGTAAAAAGGGCCACCTCAAAGGTGGCGGGTTATCTACTTAAACAAGTTGAGTTGATCTAACCGGCGGTCTTCGGCCTCTTGAGTTCTTATGTATTCCCTAACCGTGGCTTCGTCTCTACCCACTGTGGAAACATGATAGCCTCTGGCCCAAAAATGCTCACCGGTAAAATTTCTCCGATGCCCCAGAAAATTGCGCGCTATATGTATCGCGCTTTTCCCTTTGATGTATCCAACAACCTGGGCGACAGAGTATTTTGGAGGTATTGATATCAGCATGTGTACATGGTCCGGCATCATATGCCCTTCCAGAACTTCGCACTCTCTGTTCCTTGCCAGGTTCCTGAACACCTCTCCGAGGTGTTTTCGTAACTGGTCATACAGGGTTTTCCTCCGGTATTTTGGAATCCATACAACATGGTATTTGCATTCCCATCTGCTGTGTTTTAAACTTGAAACGTCGTTCATGAAAGCCTCTCCTTTGTGAATTTTGAGCGGTTCACGCTGGAGGGGCTTTCATTTGTTCCCGTAAATGTCAAACTCTGGTGAGTCCCCCGGCATAGCCGGGGGTTTACCTAAATGAAATTATAGCTGGTATATCATCTGGCCACTGATCTAAAACTGATCGGTGTAGTGATTCACTCCATGATTCATTATATGGTGGGCTCTGAAAAACAGCCGAATAATCATGAGACCAGGAAACCTCATAACCCCCGCTATCAAGAAAAACTATTTCTGGTTGAGGCAGATCTATGGGATTTGGGATATGCTTGAAATACAAATCGTAGGCACTAATAAGATATGACTTCGTAATGAACTCACTTGCATATTTTATTGCTGTACCAATTTCGGAAATTCCATCCTTATCTCTTGCGAATCCTTTACTAGAAAAGGAGGGAACAAGAATGGGTGTTTCAATAGTGGTACCGGAATATTTATGGATGATCTTTGTGCTTCTCGCGAGCATAAAACCTCACTAAATCCTTACATGAAAGACAAATATTGCATGGCTGTTCCACGCCTATTTCGCAACTATATGTCAATTTAATAGGAATATTTGTATTCTTGAAATAATCAAAAACCTCATTTTTTTTCCAAGTTAAAAATGGTGCCCCAATATTAATACAACCATCTGTATAATTATCGAAAACTATCTGTACGCGATTAATGAAATCTTCTGAACAATCATAATAGGGAGTACCGACATGCAATCCAATCCCAATAAGACCGGTTTTGTGCTGAAATTCCATTAGAGCAATGAAAAGGAAAAATGCATTTCGCCCCAATAATTCACCATGAATTTTACCGCTCGTCCCATTCAAGGAAATAACTTTAAGGGGCAATTCAAGATGTTTGGCAACTCTTGATGCAGCTTCAGCCTCTTTTTTTGAGGCCTTTTGACCGTAATCGATAAAAAGAGTCTCAACTGAATAACCTCGATTTTTATAAAAATGAGCGCAGGAAGCAGAATCAATGCCTCCGCTTAGCAGTACCAAAATATTGGCCCTTTTATTATCAGATGAAATCATGCTTATCCATAATAAAACAGAACAAGATATTAAGTGTTTTCCGTTTATAATAACGAAATCAGATAAACAATGCTGATTAATTCCACAAAAAATTTATTATTGACAGAGGAATTGCCAAGATGCTAACAATTTCCTAACAGTTTATCCAGCATTTAATTATATTAAACGGAAATGGATAAATACGATGAAACAAATACCTCCTGCCTTGATTTCACAATATAAATCCCTACTTGCAAAAAATAAAATCCCTGGTCCGCCAAAGGCGGAAGCTCATAGCTGATAGCACGTAGCTAATAGCAAATACTTTCTCGCAATATGCACGCCTTTGCGTGTATATTTCTGAGAAAGTTTCTAAAATGGTATCAGTCTCAAAGCCGGAACACACCGAAACCGTTATAGAACATCAGCATCCCTATACAAAGACTGCCTCCTCATCAAAACCCCGGCCAAAAAATAGCAAACCCGATTCAACGCCAAAGCCCCATGGTTCGAACAGCGGAGGTGAAAAATGGACGGCTAAAATGGAAGCCCTGTCCAATGAAATAAAGGTGCGGCACTATTCACCCAAAACGCTGAAATCTTATTCCACATGGGTCAGGAAACTCCAATCTTTTCTCAAGAGTAAGAATCCCGACGAGCTCTCAACCGAAGATGTCAAATCGTTTTTGACATTTCTGGCGGTTGATCAAAAAGTATCCGCTTCCTCCCAGAACCAGGCATTTAATGCACTGCTGTTCTTTTTCCGAAATGTTCTCGACAAGGAGTTCGGAAAAATTGACGGTGTCGTTCGAGCCAAAAGAAAGCCCTACATTCCGGTGGTCCTTTCTCGAAAGGAAATCGATGCCATTATCGAAAATCTAAAGTACCCTTACAACTTGATCGTCTAGTTGCTGTATGGTTGCGGCTTGCGACTCTTTGAGTGTCTCGGCCTGCGTACACAGTGTCTTAATTTCGAACATGACATCCTGACGGTTCATAACGGCAAGGGGAAAAAGGACCGTTCGCTTCCCTTGCCTCAGCTCATAAAAAAGGACCTGAAAGCCCATCTTGAACGGGTTAAAAAGCTTTATGATAAAGATCTGGCCGACGGTTATGCCGGTGCATTCATGTTTGATGCGATTGAAAAAAAATATAAAAACTGCGCCAAAGAGTTTATATGGCAATGGGTTTTTCCCGCGAAGACGTTAACGTTCGTCCCCGAATCCAAGGAATACCGACGATACCATCTTCATGAGACCCACATCCAAAAAGCAGTCACAAGACCTCCGGCAAAGCCGGAGGCTTGAAAATGTGAACCGCTCAAAGCGGTTGTAAAAAGGGCCACCTCAAAGGTGGCGGGTTATCTACTTAAACAAGTTGAGTTGATCTAACCGGCGGTCTTCGGCCTCTTGAGTTCTTATGTATTCCCTAACCGTGGCTTCGTCTCTACCCACTGTGGAAACATGATAGCCTCTGGCCCAAAAATGCTCACCGGTAAAATTTCTCCGATGCCCCAGAAAATTGCGCGCTATATGTATCGCGCTTTTCCCTTTGATGTATCCAACAACCTGGGCGACAGAGTATTTTGGAGGTATTGATATCAGCATGTGTACATGGTCCGGCATCATATGCCCTTCCAGAACTTCGCACTCTCTGTTCCTTGCCAGGTTCCTGAACACCTCTCCGAGGTGTTTTCGTAACTGGTCATACAGGGTTTTCCTCCGGTATTTTGGAATCCATACAACATGGTATTTGCATTCCCATCTGCTGTGTTTTAAACTTGAAACGTCGTTCATGAAAGCCTCTCCTTTGTGAATTTTGAGCGGTTCACGCTGGAGGGGCTTTCATTTGTTCCCGTAAATGTCAAACTCTGGTGAGTCCCCCGGCATAGCCGGGGGTTTACCTAAATGAAATTAAACGGGCCGTGAACAAGACCAAGATATGCAAAAGAGCGACGGCCCATACATTCCGACACAGTTATGCAAGTCACTTGCTACAGGCCAATTATGACATCCGAACCATCCAGGAACTGATGGGCCACAGCGATATCAGAACGACAATGATCTACACCCACACCGTTAAAAGCAAAACCATCAAAGAAGCACGGAGTCCCCTGGATTTTGAGGACGACTAAAACTCAGAATACATACGGAAATATCAGCTATTTCAATCAACCCGTATTTACATGGCGGGTTGCATTTCCATCTGTGAACCCATGGCCTGGAACGGATCATGGCGCTTGACTCCGACCGATGTGAATCGAAAACGTATGGATTAATTGTTTCTTCGGAATAGGCCGGTACGACGAAAAGCACATATTGCAAAAATCGCAGTATACTAAAACGCGAAATATGTCAACCCCAGTGTTGCATAAAAAAGATGGCGAAAACCTCACAACTTCTTAAACTTAAAGGGTAAAAGTCGAATCCAAATCTTGTTTCTGGAATGCACAAATAGTGCATTCCAGAAATTGTTCGATTTTCTCCATCTTTTTTCCCCTTCGGGAAAGCCTGATGACTCCAGATCCGGCGTTGCCAAGGGGTTCGCGATAGTTTACTATAGCTTCACCCTTGGCGCCTTGACTCTGAAGCCATCAGGCTTTTGCAACACTGGGGTCAATATAAAAAGGGATTCTTATGCTCCCAGGGGATCAAAATACTACCGCGGGGGTGTTGGCCTGCTCAAGAGAGGGAGGGGGAGCAAAACGCCCCCCCTTTCTCAAATGGGTGAGTGGATTAATGAATGGTAATCTGTTTGGGTTTGTTGGCTTCGGACTTCGGAATCGTAACGTGAAGTACGCCGTCCTTGTAGGTTGCGTTGATCTTATCAGGCTGTACATCCGTGGCCAGTTTGAACGTTCGGACGAATTTACCGTAAGAGCGTTCTTTTCGGTAGCATTTATCCTCGTTTGCTTCTTTCTCTTCGGCCCGCTCTCCACTTAGGGTCAGGACACGTCCGTTCAGGTCGACATTAATGTTCTTTTTATCCACGCCCGGCAGGTCCGCCTTGATAATGATGTTATCGTCCTTCTCATAAACATCCACTACCGGCTGCCAGTTCCAGGCATCCGATTCGGCTGCCTCATATCGGGCCGGGGCGAAAAAATCATCGAAAAACCGATCAAAATCTCCGAGACCGAATAATCCTCTTGCGGGTTTCCATCTTACCAGATCCATAATATTCCTCCTTATTGTTATGATTTAATATTGTTCTTTTTTGTTTCTCTCTGAACAAGAAAATATGTATGACTTTTTAATTGTCAACAGACTCTATTGCAATTTTCATATCATTACTTTTTAGTTTTATATTATTTCAGTAATATTTTTTCCCGGACCAGAGGTCAGCCCACCCGCTACCCGCCGAATCAAACAATTGAATCAAAAAACTGACAACTTCAAAACAACCGCAAATTCTCACGCAAAGCCCCAAAGACGCAAAGGTGACAAAAAGAATTTTTATAGCTTTTCTTTGCGATCTTTGCGGCTTTGCGAGAGATACAGCCCTTTTACGAATGTATCATAAAACACAAACGGGCCGGATTCAGATATGAATTTACCAGGGCATAACCCGAAACACATCGGATGGCTATAAGCGCGGGAAGAACCGGCAGACAGCGAAAGGAAAGTGCCATGAAAACAATTCAAGATCAGGATGTTGACCGGGGCACTTCAAGTGGTTTAAGCTTTAGGAGATTCAACATTTATCCTGTTTCGAAACATCCCGAACGAGCAAGATGGTCCAGGAGAAGCTGATATGATAGGCGCTATTGCCGGGGATATGATCGGCTCCCCGTATGAGAGATACCCGGTCAAAACCAAAGATTTCGAAATGCGGGTGGCAAGATTTACCGACGACACCGTCCTTACAGTGGCCATCGCCGATGCTATCCTTTCCGGGTCCGGGTACACGGAATCGATAGTGACCTTTGCCCAACGGTATCCTCACGCAGGATACGGGGGAACCTTTCAGCAATGGATGTGGTCTCCGGACCACAAACCTTACAACAGTTGGGGAAATGGCTCCGCCATGCGGGTATCTCCGGTGGGATTTGCTTTCGATACAGTGGAGGAGGTCCTGGCGGAGGCAAAACGTTCCGCTGAGATAAGTCATAATCACCCGGAAGGCATCAAAGGCGCCCAAGCGACTGCTTTGGCAATCTTCCTGGCCAGAAAGTTTAAAAGCAAGAGAATAATACGGGATGAGATCTCAGGCAGGTTCCCCTACGATCTGGAACGAACCATCGATGAGATCCGTCCCGCCTATCGTTTCGATGTCTCCTGCCAAGGGTCCGTTCCGGAATCGATTATCGCTTTTCTGGAGTCTGTATCTTATGTAGATGCGATCAAGAACGCCATCTCTCTCGGCGGCGACGCAGACACCATGGCGTGTATTACCGGGGGCATTGCGCAAGCTTTTTACGGGGAAATCCCTGAATGGATAACCGAGAAAGTTCGTGAAAAACTGCCCCCGGATCTACTGAATATCGCAGATCGATTTAGTGAGAGATACGGTTGTTCGTTCTGATTTTTTCGATGTGATATGGCATATCCGTGAATAGGGGTACCGGTATGGCAGCCTGATAATGTCGGATTCCCTTCATTCGGGTTGTCGTCAGGCCGGTACCCCTTTCGCTCCTATTCGGATGCATCCTTTTCAAGCTCCGCAATCCGGTTCTGAATGGATTCCAACGAAACTTTAATGGCATTGGCCTCGGCCTGGAGCATCGCCATTTCATCAACGCTGCTCATCGGGTATGCGGGACCGAAAGCGGGAGGCGGCGGATATCCGCCGTATCCGCGATATCCAAAACCGCGTCCCGGTCCATATCCACCACCACGACCGCGCCTGAATCCCATCCCTCTTCCTCCGCCATTTCCATAACCATAACCGTATCCATATCCAATATTATCGGGCCGGCCGTATGAGCCGCCGCACAGCCCTCTACGACCACCTGTCATTGGACCGGCTCCCATGGGGCCGCTTCTGTCAAATCCTGGCATGATAATATCTCCTTTTTTTGGGGTTGAGTAATGGCACACAGCCATACTCCGTTTTCATCTGGTGACGGTTAAAAACGCGTCATTCCGGGCAGCATTAGCGATTTTGCCCGCGCCCACCGCCACCACCACGACCTTGACCCTGGCCCTGGCCTTGTCCGCGACCGCCGCCGCGGCCGGTACCCTGGCCACGTCCGCCACGTCTTCCACCCTGTCCTTGTGTCGGACTGTTTTGTCCACACGGGCCTTGCCCGCGTCCGGATTGCCGGCCGTTTCCGTCCGGGCCCGTTCCATCTCTTTTAGGCATGTATCTCACCCCCTTTCCGAATTTTTTCTCAAGACCAATTACTGGTTATTCATCCATTCTGCCCCGCCGTCTCCGGCGGCGCCTCCCGCCGCCCCGCATGGCATAATTCCCACCGGTGACCTTTAATGCTTTACCGGTTACCAACGCTTCGCCAACGATATGGCGCGCCGTGGCCAAAATCCTGCCATAAGTTTGTCGGGACACCTGCATGAGGTTCGCTGCCGATTCCTGATCCAGGCACTCGAAATCGCTTAATCGGATTGCCTCCAGCTCTTCAACGGACAACATCACTTCGCCCGTAACCGGCATCCCTTGCGGTACAAAAGCGACAATGGTCGGATAACTGGAAACGAACCTGGGTTTCTTAGGTCTCGGCACAATTCAACCTCCTTATTTTGATCATTTGATCATAATATAAAAACAATAATAAAGGCTGTCAAGCGAAATAAAGGTCGTTTGATCAAAAAAACTGAATGTCGATGTTTTTATTCGGAATATATTTGGACCAATTGCCATACGCAATTGCTATGGATTTCCCGCCAACGGGGCCGCCCGGCACGGAATTCAACCCAAAGCGGGCGTTTTACAGAAGGCTCGAATGAATTAGTAATTCAGAAACGGGCTAATAAGAAATGACTCTATTTTCAGCACATTGAGACATATATTCCGGCTGGTATTCCCCTGTGTTAACAGCCTGAATAAAGTCTTGTCGTGTATGGATGGGATGAGCAAACCGGGTAACAATTTTTCCGACTTCAAAATCCGTATGGGCATCACTTCCGCCGGTGACGGTGATTGGATATGACTCCTGCCATTTTCGCACTTTGAGATTTTCAATATCGGAATTTCTGCCGTTGATGGCCTCGACAGTACGGCATAATCCGTCACGAATAACGTACTCGGAAACCGGTCTGCCGCTCCTGAAAGGATGCGCGGCAATAGCGGCGCCACCGGTTTTATTCACATGCGCTAAAAGTGTTTGAGCATCCATCCCCGGGGCAAGATTTTCATACGGACCGAAAATAAGAAAATCGCCATCAGGGGTTTCATACTCCATTCCAATAATGATGGTTATTCCGCTGGGATGCAATCCTTCTGAAATCTGTTGTCGAACATCCATGGTCTGATGGTCGGTAATGCATATCCCGTCCAACCCGACGTTTCCGGCAATATGGACCATGTCATGAACATCTATATTGCTGCACGAAGAGAAGTTTGTATGCATATGCGTATCGAAAATCATACCATACATATGTCAGCATTTATTCAAGAATTTCAAATCAATAGTTTCAATCAAAATTTTAAGGCTCATAGAAATTGCCTATGACAATTTTGAAAATTATTTTTTCCGTTGAATATATATGCTACATTTATTTGAAATATCGGATACCTCAGCCGATTTCAAAACACCCTGCTCCATCCGGCCGTTGTGTCACGCTATCGCATCGTTGCGTGTTGGCGGGCTGTTTTGAAAATGGCGCATCTGTTTTGATAAGGATATTTCATGCCTAAAAAATGTATGCTCATTTTGCTTGATGGCCTTGGCGACCGGGCTTATGCCCGGTTCGATCATAAAACGCCGTTACAGGCTGCACACACGCCCGTTCTCGATACAATCGCCAGAACCAGTGCCAACGGACTATACCATGCATCGAGCGTGGGGCAGGCGCTTCCCAGTGAAAACGCACACTTCACGATGTTCGGATATGATATGGATGATTTTCCCGGAAGAGGCGTGCTGGAAGCGACCGGCTATAATATTGACATCTCGCACAAGGATGTGGCCATTCTTTCTCACTTTGTCAATCTTTCGGAAAAGGACAACGCCCTGATCCACGAAAAGGGAAAACCCGAAGCCACGGCAGATGAAATTTCAAAACTCATAGAGGTGATAAAAGAATTTGAAATGGAGGGCATAACGGTCAGTTTTCATCCCACCGGCGGCATACGGGGGATTATCAAGATGAGCGGCGATGTGTCGCCGGCCATTACCGATTCCGATCCGATGATCGACGGCAGGTACCTGTCAAAAATACGCCCATTGAACACGGCTAAAAATGATCCGTCTGCACATAAAACAGCCGAAATTCTGACGACCTATCTGTGCCGGGCATACCGAACGCTTTCGTCCCACCCTGTAAATAAAGCGAGACAAAAAAAGGGCAAATCCGCGATAAACGGGCTCGCCACCCAACGGGCGGGCCGGTGGAGAAACATCCCGCCGTTTTATAAAAAGTACGGACTGAAAGGATTGATCATGGCCTCCGGTGCAGTCTACTGGGGGCTTGGCCGATATATCGGTATGGCTGTTGAAAAAGTAACGGACTCCGACGATCCGGGTAAAGATATTGAGAACCGGATCCGGATGGCAAAAAAAAGATTTAGAGATGCGGATTTCATACACGTTCACACAAAAGCACCGGATGAGGCCGCGCACACCAAAAGTCCTGAACGGAAAAAAAGTGTTATCGAGTCCCTGGATGCCGGCATCGGAAAAGCCATCCGGCCGATACTGGATGATCCAGACATTCTGCTTATCGTCACCGCCGATCACTCCACTCCCAGTTCAGGCGCCCTCGTTCATTCCGGGGAAACGATTCCTTTAATGATCAACGGCAAAGGTGTCCGCAGGGATGCTGTGAATTCATTCAACGAAGTATGTGCGGCTTCAGGATGCCTGGGGCCGGTACGGGGAAAAGAGCTTATATATCAGGTTCTCAACTATCTGGACCTGGCGAAACTTCACGGTATTATGGACACTCCGGAAGACCAGCCATTCTGGCCGGGGCACTTTGAACCGTTTCAGCTTGGAAAATAAAAATGGAGCATGCAACACGTCAAAAAAAGGACATAGCGGATGTCGGTGTTATCCATGGAAGATTCCAGATCCTGCATAACGACCATCTAAAATATCTCATGGCCGGAAAAGAAAAATGCAGACATCTCGTGGTGGGCATCACCAATCCGGACCCCATGCTTACCCGTGAGGAAAACATTGCCCCTGAAAGGTCCGGTCCAAAGGGAAATCCGTTGACGTATTATGAACGCCAGCTGCTTATCCGTGCGGCTTTCAAGGAATATGGATTTGCCCTGGAGGACTTCTCGATCGTCCCTTTTCCCGTGAACTTCCCGGACATGTATCAATACTATGTCCCCATGGACGCCCTTTTCTTTTTAACGATTTATGACGACTGGGGAAAAAGAAAGCAAAAATACTTTTCGGATATGGGATTGAATATTCATGTCCTCTGGGAAATTCCGCCTGAAGAAAAAGGGATCAGTTCATCCGACATTCGAAGCAATATAGCAAAGGATCTTCCCTGGCGCCATCTGGTACCGAGCAGTGTGGCTGAACTGCTTCTTTTATGGAATATCCCCGGCAGAATCAAGTCAACCCATAGTAATAATTCATAGCTATACATCCCCTTCACAAACCCACTGCTCCGGCGCAAGATTCTTTAGAAAAGGCTCAATACTCTCCAGTTCGCCCTTCTCTGCCGCATAGCGAATGTGCAGTTCAAATCGATCTCTTTTTTCTGCATCACTCGTATGCCACCATGCACCGACAATCAGCGGAGTCGGGGGTGTCCACACAAACCCCTGTTGTACTTTGTCAGGGAGCATCTCCCAAAGCACCTGCCACTTGTGAGGTACCGGGCAAACTCTCCCGGATGCCCTTGTGTATTCGAGTAGATTTTTTAAACGATTATCGCTCATGCAACCGGCCTCAACATATCGGTATGGGAAAAAACATTTCCGGGCTCATAATCCATCTTTTTTAAAAATTGGCTTCTAAAAAAATGACATTACAGCCAATTTCAAAACGTCCCTTTTGGGCCGACCCCCGGAAGGGTGATCCGCTTTGGGCTTGATTCCACTTGTGCCGGGAAAACGTTTTGAAAATGGCTCATTGATTTTTCTCTTGTTCCGTCGATCGATTCATGAAAGGGGTTATGCTTCTTTCCGGAAACCATATTTGCTTGAATTTACGTCCAAATATCGCCATTGTCAAATGTGTTTTTTTGCTTGTTAATTTATTTTACAGTGAAGTTGGGGTCCAAAACCGCTTAAATGTTAATTTTATTTACACACAGAAGCATTTCGAATAAAAACTGTCCATGATAAGGGATAAATATTAGATATAATTCAAACACCTAATGCCTTCCGGTCGAAAGAAAACCGATAAATTGAGGAAGCATTAAAATTTCAGAGCAGAAAAGGCAGAACTTCACCGTCCTGCCTTTGGAACAAACCTTATCCGACGGCTATTTTTTACAGCCAGTCTTCAGTGGATTCACCCCCCTTTGGTATAGAATCAGCAAGCGCAATCATCAAATCGCTTTTTCCGAATGGTTTGAATATCCAGTGATCCACAATGCCGGTGTTCACATACCGCTCTATTTCGGCCCGACTACGCTTGGTCATGACGACCACCCTTGTTCCCGGTGAATTATTCCTTAACCACCGAGCAAGCTCATACCCGCTTGAACCATTCATTTCAAGATCGGTTATCACAGCATCATATCGATTTTTTTCCAGGCAGTTGAGCGCGGATTCCATGCCATTTGCCGCATCGACCCGCGAGTTAAAAGAATTCGCCATGCCATAGACATCCAGCACTGAACGATGATCACCATCAACAATCAAAACGCGAGGTTGTCCGTACCCGAACGACACGTTTTTATCTTCCGCCTCTTCATCCTCGACTTCATTTAATGGAGAAAATGTCATATGTCACCTCCCAACTTATTTTTTTACGGTTAAATATCATACTGATTGGGGGTAATGTCAGGTTATGTATCGGATGACACGCTGTCAACGGTACGTAAATAAATTTGATAAAATAGAGAAGCTCTGATATCTTCTCTACAGAAAAATAATAGCTCAGGTTAGAATCGAGTTGTCGGCTCTTTGAGGAAAGGCCCGATCTTTTTCTTATATATCAACTACAACTTATGGAGACGTCAGATGAGGAAGAAGAGCCTCGCATACCTGATTACGATTGTTTCCTGTTGTCTTGTTGCCATCGCCTGCAGCAGTGACAGCGACGGAGACAGTGGCGTCGTTATTGGTCCGGAAACCGCTAAAACCGGCAGCCTCGCCCTTAGCCTGGCTGATGTGCCAACAGACCTGTACCAGGCTGTTTATGTTCGGATTGATGGGATCCAGGTGTACCTGGGCGGGGGTGAAGAGGTTGCAGGCAACTGGAAAACGGTCGCCAATCCCATGAAAATCTACAACCTTCTGGAACTTACAAACGGCACACTTGAGCAACTCGGCACCTCTTCCCTCGACACCGGCACATATCAGCAGATGCGTCTGGTCCTCGGCACCGCTCCCACAAACAGCGCCAACATCCTGGGTGTAAGCCATCCCTATGCCAATTATGTCATTGATCCGGACAACAGGACCCATGAGCTGAATATCCCGAGCACCATCATTGCCGGCAGTAAAATCGCCAGCAACTTTGAAATAAACGAGAATTCGACAACGGAACTGATACTGGATTTCGATATTTCAGCATCCGTTGTGCAGGCTGGAAATAGCGGCAACTGGCTGCTGGCACCGAAAATCATGGTCCTTAATGCGGATGAGCATGCAACCGTCAGCGGGATTGTCAACAAATTGGCCGATCCGGAGCCTTCCGGAATTCCGGGTGCCTATGTCAGCCTTCAATATGAAACACCCGGAGCTGATGACCTGAAGGATGCGGTGACAGTCGAGGCCGCAACCGTTTCAGCCGAAGATGATATGACCAGAAGTATCGAAAACGGCGACTATACCCTTTTGACCGATCCAGGCAGCTACCGGCTCGTTTCATATAAAGACGGCTATGCTGTCGGCTGCACCGCTGTGAATTCGATAACCGGCCAGACAACAATTCAGGATGTTGAATTGACGACAACCGCCACGGGAACGGTTGAAGGTAATGTAATTATCAACGGAGCTGATAGTGAACAGTATGCGACAATAAGCTTTCGACAGCCCGCCCCGTGCGAAGGGATGACCTCGAATAGCATGCTTGAAGTTCGATCCGTCAATATTGTAGCCGGCTACTGGTATCAAATCACTCTTCCGGTGGGTACCTATTCTCTCGTGGCGTCCGGTACAGATATGGAAACAGTTGAATACACCGGCATCAAAGTGACTGATAGCGAGGTTTCATATCAGAATATTACCCTCGCGCCGTAACACGGATTATCAGATCATGGATTAGAGGTTAATAATAGACAAATTATTGACTCGAAAATTTCTTCTGAACTATTTATTTTCGTTCTACTCGAATTCACGAAAGCATCAAACTTCGAGAAATTGTGACACATAGTCAACAAAATTCGCTACCCTGTCTATTACTTCCTGCTGATTATTATCAAATGACAGGCCCATTCTGAGGTCATCCTCATCCTTTATCACTCGGACCACCTTGCATTCGAGTTCAATAGAAGGCTTTTCATCCGATATTGAAAAGTTGATGATCAGTTTGGAACCGATGTCAAGATTGTTAAACAGCGGGTCCTGCCAGTATCTTAGAGTAAAAAAGCATCCGCCGCGGCTCAAATCACGGATTGAACCGTCAAAGGTTTGACTTTCCCATTGGATGGTCCCCTTAAGCGAAACAGCCACCCGCTTTGATGACCTCAAATTAACCGTCTCGATTGAATCCGGGTAATCAAAAAACAGCAACCGATATGGCCGTGTAATATACTGCTGAATAGTTGTTTTAAACCCGCAAACCATTCCGGACTCGACGAACCTGATGACAGCCTGGTTGCCGGGAGTAAAACCGTTTTCAATGCCGACGGCTATTGGTGTTTGAGTTATCAGATATTTGCCAGAATGCACGCCTCTGCAGAAACAAAAATATTGATTCTCATCATTTCCGAACTTTATGGAAAGCTGTTCTCCACAAAGCCGACTCAAGTTCCCGGGTTCACGCGTTGTGACATTTTTTTTATTCTCCGCCATTGTATCCTCCTTAACTCAGGAATTCCGGTTACCCACCCACTTATTTGAATGTTATTGAGCCATTTTCAAAACGTTCCCCTGCACAAGCGGGATCAAGCCTAAAGCGGATCGCCCTCCTGGGGATCGGCCAAAACGGGACGTTTTGAAATTGGCTGTATTGTTCTGGTTTTAATCCCGAACCGCAGGTTTAACATTATAGCAGCAGCGCTGAGCCCGGCCAGAAGGCCAAACCAAATGCCGACGGCTTCCATTTTTAAAACAAAACCGAGCAGATAACCAACCGGCAGAGCAATGATCCAGTAGGCAATAAAAGCTATCACCATCGGCAGGCGGACATCCGTGATACCGCGCAAGATTCCCAGACCGGCTGCCTGAGCGCCATCTGAAATCTGAAAAAGAGCAGCCACGACAATAAGTGAGGCCGCGATCTGAATCACAGCCGGATCTTCCGTAAAAACAAGTGGAAGCTGATTCCGGAATATGATGAATGCAACACCGAAACATGCCATTACCGATGATGTAAAAATTGCGGTCAAAAATCCCGATCTGCGAACATCATCAATATCTCTCCTGCCATAGGCATGCCCGACACGGATTGTTCCCGCCGCGGAGATACCCAGTATGATCATGAAAGAGATCGAAGCCATACTCAGGGCAATTTGATGCGCAGCCAATTGTGCACTGCCAAACCAGCCAATCATAATGGCGGAAAACGAAAAAGCGCCGATTTCAAAAAAATTCTGAAGCCCGGTCGGCACACCGATACACGCCAACTCCTTGATGACCGGCAAGTTAATGTTACGAAACCTGAACGACGGATCATATTCCTGGTACCGTTTTGCTTTCATGACATGTATCATAATAATTGCCGCCATAAAACCGCGCGTGATAAGCGTGGAATACCCGGCGCCATCCAATCCGTAAGCAGGCATTCCCAGATTGCCGTATATGAACACCCAGTTGCCAAACACATTCACCAGATTCGCGGCCAGAGAAACATACATTGCCGGTTTGGTAAACGCCAGGCCTTCAATAAACTGACGATAAACCTGAAAAATCATAAACGGAATTATCGAGAATGCAATAATCCGTGCATATGATGTGGCCTGAACGGCAACCGCGTCATCCTGGTTCAGATATTGAATCATACCGGCCGCCATGAGCAAGCCGCCGAACAGGACCAGGGTCACGACAATATTCAATAGGAATGATTGGCGCAGGATAACGCCGCACTGATCTTTCTGTCCTTTTCCCCGGGCAATGGAAACCAGGGGGGTAATTGCCAGGGTCATTCCGAAACCGAATACTACTATCAGGTATACGACACTGTTAACCAGCGAAGCTGCCGCTAGCGGAACCGCACCGACCCGGCCCACCATGATGCTGTCGGTAACCCCCAGCATGATGTGACCCAGTTGGCCGATAACAACCGGAACAGCAAGTTTAATCGTCTCTTTAAGATGTATCTTATACGGTGTCATTTTTATATCACTAACGAGTTTTCTTACTGAAGTTTCCTAAAAAAGTTACGCTGCCATGCGCAGCATTACAGCCACGAGCGAATTTACTACGGATTTACGCGGTACCGGGAAAAGTCTACTAAAATTATCTTCCAATGCCGATTGGGTAATCGATCTTCTGACGTCCGAAAAGGCAAAATGGCGACGGCCCTCGACGGCATGCCGTCGTTTTGGGGTCTTCGCGATCCGGTCGGCATAAATCCATGCCACGCAAGTAGCCATCATGCAAAAGTTCAGATGATTGCTGACCGCCTGCGGATGTCGGGTTTGCGTTTCGGCGCTACCGATATCGCGTTTAAGTTCTTTGAATAAGGCTTCGATCTTCCATCGAGCACCATAGTAGGCGATTATTTGCTGCGCTGCAAGGGTCAGGTCGGTTGAATATAGCGCGATCCATTGACTTTGGCGATAGACCCAAACCACCTTGACCGCACAGCGGATCGTTTTAAGCATGACCACACGCTCGTAGGCCACCACGGTTCGCTCGCGGCCATACAGGTTGACGGTATATTCGCTGGCAAGCGACTTGAATTCAGCGGCCAGTGACGCTGCCGTGCCCAGCTTCGCGCCGTATTTGCGAGGTCGTCCCGCCCGGCGCTTACCTTGAGGTCCGGGCAGTTCGAAGACGTTGTTGTTGGACCGCAGCCGGGAGAGCAGATCCACGCGTCGGCCCAGTTGGTTTCGCAACGGTTTGAATAGACCGTTGTTGCCGAACCATGAATCGGTGACCACGAGGATGCGGGCTAACGCAAACACGTCCGCCATCGAGGTGATCATTGCCGCAGCCTGCTTGAGCTTACTCTCAAAAGTCAGCTTCGGCCCGTTATTATCGCGATTGATGCGTTCGACGCTTTTTTTTAGATGATAGAACCGGTAGCTGAGCGGCAGACAGGCCCAACGTCCCTTGACGATTTTCAGTAGACCCACAGCTACGATATTTTGTGCCCAGGGGTATTTGGACTGATTCTGTTTGGCGGCATGATCAAAGACGTTGGCACAGCCAAAAATCTTCTTACCGGTTTTGGGGTTGATATAGTCATCAAGGGCCACAAGCAGGCGGCCATCAGTCAAGGGATTATCAATCATCTGCCAAAGCCTTTGCCACAACTGCTCCCAGGGAATCTTGGGTGAGGCCATGAATGTGTAAAAGCGCTTTTTGCCGATATTGGTGTTTGTGAAAAGCGTATTAAGGCATCGAAGTATATTGGACGTTTTCGAGGAAGTAAACGGCACCAAGATTGCCAGGATCGTGTAGATGAACCAACTGCCGCGTTCATGGCCTTTTCGGGACGAAGCAAATTCGTTTTTGAGTTTGGTGAGGATTTCTTGTAAGATAAACATGCGAGGCTCCCGGGTTGTGGTGTTTGTTTGGGCAAAATAAACGTACCACAACCTGGCCTCGCAATCAACGATAACATGCCGATTTTTAAACATTTTACGAACATATCGGCAAAAAGGGGTCTCTGAATTATCAATGATTTCAGCATGTTACGAGCCGCCCATATTTTGCTAACTATCTGTTTTGATTGGCTTATTTAAAGTGCGAGGGAGTATTTCCGCCGCGTGCCGGATTAAAAAAATGGGAAACTTCAGTTTTCTTATAGAGCGCAAAGAAAACAAAAATTGGGGATTTATACAAGTATAGAGTTTGCCGATGTGTGTTTTTCTTTGGTTGATTATAGGGGGATTGACGTGAATGGGCAGTTCAAGCCTTATTCTTCTTCCGATAGTGGGGGCTGCTCTCTCCTCATTGCTGAGGCTGCCAGTAATTCCCAGATATTGTTAGAAGATAAAGCACTTTGAGTGTATTTCCATAATAATCGTTGTTCTCTATTTTTTCGGATAGTATCTGTTCAAAAATTTCATCGAGCCACTGCTGGTTTTGAGTTTCAAGCATGGCGCTTACCGCAAAGGCCCCTATGAAAGACACATCCTGATAATCTCCGATTCGGGTGCCATCCAGCAAATATCCACTTTTTATATTTTCAGGATTTCCGGCCGTAGATGCGATTATCCAGCTGTTTATTTTAGTCAATGTGTTTCTTGCCCTGGCATCACCCGAAACGAGATAGTCCACGGCTATTCTCCACGGATCCCGGCAGGCATTATAATAATAATCACCATCATATTCCGATTCCAGGAAGTGCGCGTTTGCCGGAACCGGGGTTGAATTGCAGTTCACAATGAAATCGGGCAGAAGCCCTGTTGAGGGGCTGTAATTCGCCTGCATATCATCGATGAGTGCATAACAGGAATCGATAATCCCGTTCCAGTTCCGGTCACCGGAAAACCGGGCGAACGCCCTGAAATGGTCCATTATAAAATCTGAAGTGCGTGTACTGTAATAATAAAATGGTTCCGAGTTGTCTGCCCAGTCCCCGAGCTTGATCGTATATGTTTCAGGATTGACCTCATCCTTCATGATGGCGGCTATAATCTTTTCGGCTTCCTCCCGGTAATCGATTCCGCCACTACTTCCCCACTGACTGTCGGCAAGCAGGAGAGCGTAGGCAATATCTATATCTCCATCTGAAGCGGAATCATCACCTCCATCCGGATTCGTTTCACACCCCTCAACCTGTTCCCATGCCATCAATGAAGAATTGATACTGCTGGGGTGTGATTTGTAGAACCTGTACATCCCATCGAAATACGATCTGGCGCCCTCGTCAAACCCTGCCATGATGGCGGTAATAACCATTCCGTATCCCAATCCTTCCGAGACACAGATCGTATTGTTTCCACCGAAAGCGACATAATATTCGTTCTCGGCGCAATCGTTTTTGATATATTCATGCCGCCATTCCGTATAAAAAGAAGCCGCCAGGTCATCCAATTCCGATTGGGAATAATTCAGAGGTTTGATGTGAACACCTGCGTAATCCGTATGTTGCGGGTACGGGAAATATTCCGCCGCCTCATTTTCGGATGACCCGGAAGAAAAAACGGATTCGTCATAAGGATCGTAGATACGGCCTTCGTTCTTCCCATAATAAAAATAGTGAAGAATTGCTTCCGTCTGCCCCCATGTCCCGGGAAGATCCGGATACAGTTCGAGGTAGGCTTTTTCATCGAACGAAGCCAGGCGGCCCTCATTTTTACCGAAATAGAGATAATGGGCGAACGCCTCTTCATAGCTCCAGTCCTGGGGCAGATCGGAGTATAATGAGAGATATTCCTGGCCGTCAAAAGCAAGCAACCGGTTTTCATCACGCCCGAAAATATTGTAATGCAGCAATGCCTGTTCAAAGGTCCACTCTCTCGGCAGATCCGGATTGGCATTCAGGTATTCATCCAGATTGAAATTGACGGCACGTTTCTCCCGGAAACCAAACAGTTTATAGTGGGCCATACATTCGGCCATTCCCCAATCCGCGGGCAGATCGGGGTTTGTGGAAAGATATGCCTGGTAATTGAATCCGGCGCCGGTTTGGGACTGATTGCCATTGCCGTTGTCGGGATTGTATTCATCCGCACCGATGTCTCTCGCGCTCCCCAGCGGTCGAGTGTCGCCATCGATGTCATCGCCGCACAGTTCCGCGGAAAGGGGCATTCCCTGACCGATGGCAGCATCCGAACTGTCTGACAGGTGAAGATCTCCCCCTTCCCCGTTCTCGAAAAGGGAGAGTGGCTGGTTCTCCAGATTTCCGGAGAGTGCGGCCGTCCCGCCCCGATCCATGAAGTTGTGGGTTGTCAGGTTATTGATGATATCGGCCGTCGTATTTGAAAATCGCCATTCGATGGCGGCAAAAGGGGACTGAGTAAAGACGATGCTGTTGTGCGCCACGACGGCGCCGAAGGCCTGGGCCAGCGCCACACCGTCGTCAACACCGTATTCCGACATGAACAGATCGGAACTGTCGGCAAAGATGAAATTGTTACGGATAATGCCGTCATAATGGCCCACATACCCGCCGGCATCACTACAGGGGGTGTCCGAATAAGTTCTGGCCGTCCCGCTTTCCAGCAAGCCGAATCCGATGGCACGTGCGTTGTTGATAAAGCGGTTCCGCTCCACCACCGTGTCCCTGCTGCCGGTCCAGAAATGAACACCGTGTTCGGACAGGCCGGTTTCACACCAGAAGCCCTCGATGGTATTGTCGCGAATGGTCCAGCCCCGTGCGTGATGACCATCGACCCCGCCGGTGTAGCAACTGCCGTTGATGTCCAGGACCCTTTGACGCCCCGGATCGGTCATTTCGACCCGACAGCATGCCACGATACCATCGTCCGGGAAATTGACTCTGGCAGTGTGAGGGTTGATTTTAATGGCCTGCTGGCCGGGATCGATGATGTGAAGGTTGTAAATCACTGTGTTCGCCACGTCGCCATCGTCCGTAGACACCACGTGGATCGCATGGGTACCGGCCCGTTTGAGGGTCAGGTTGGCCACGGTCACGCCGGAAGCGGCAATCGTTATGATTTCAGTTCCGCTATAGTTATCATCCAGCACCACATTTTCACGAATACCGCTTTGTGATTGAAGGCGTATGTCCGGGGTCGTAATCCAGAGATCATAGCCGCTTTCACCAAGATTGTACGTACCGTCGGCGATAAGGATAGTAGTCCCGGATGAGGCCGTATTGATCGACTCATAAAGCTCGTATTCGCTTGAAACCACGATTACGTCTCCCTCCGGGACCGGCAGTCGGGGACAGAAGTCAGTTGCGCCCAAAGCCCGGCTTCCGAATAAAAGCGACCATAACAACAAGACGGTTAGACTAAATTGTCGGGTGTTGAACGCTCCGCGGATAATCGCTGGGAAAAGGCCGCTGCAACGAGCAGCCTCTGTGCATTGACAATAAGAAGGCATTTTTTCCTCCTCTCTGGTGTCTGAGAATGGCTGTCGACCAGACGCGTCATGAAATTAATATAATATTCTTTTCATGGTTTCCTTTTATGCTGAAGAGCTGAATTTATCAACCACCACAAGAGGAGCTTACAGTTACACGTTGACTTTTAAGTTCCGGGATTAAAA
Source organism: Desulfobacterales bacterium (assembly GCA_963677545.2). GTDB lineage: Bacteria > Desulfobacterota > Desulfobacteria > Desulfobacterales > JAFDDL01 > JBECKW01. Next base: position 56,778 of record CAXXKH010000046.1, read on the forward strand.
CGTCGCATGAATTTGCATCGAGAGGATTGCCATTCAAAAAAATACGGTTGTAAGCATCCGCATTCTCCAGAAGCGGGCTGATGTCGCTGATTTGATTATCTTCGAGTTCAAGGTGCCCTATATACGTCATACCGGACAAGGGGCTGAGGTTACTGATCTGATTGTTATCGAGGATAAGATAGTCAAAACTTGTCAAACCGGACAAGGGGTTAATATCGCTGACCAGATTTGTAGAAAGGTAAAGCGAAGTCAGATTTATCAGGCCGGACAGAGAGTTAATATCGCTGATCTGATTGTTAGCAATGTGAAGATACATCAAATTTGTCAAACCGGACAAGGGAGCACTATCGCTTATATTGTTTGCGGAAAGCTTAACCGAAGTCAGCTTTACCAAATTGGCCAGTGGATTGATATCGCCAATCTGATTGGAACTGAGATCAAGGGCTTTCAGATTTGTCAATCCTGACAGAAGACTGATATCACTGATCTGATTTCCGGAAAGGCTGAGCGAAGTCAGATCTGTCATGCCGGACAGGGAACTGATATCGTTGACCCGATTATCATCGAGACGAAGAGTAGTTAAATCAGTCATGCCGGCCAAGGGAGCGATATCGCTAATCTGATTTGTAAAAAGTATCAATGTTGTCAGTTTTGTCAAAGCTGATAAAGGCGTGACATCGCTGATCTGGTTTGTAAAAAGTTCAAGCTCGGTTAAATTTGTCAATCCGGACAAGGCACTGACATCGCTGATCTGATTGAGTTGCAGATCTAGCCGGGCCAGTTTCGTCAAACCGGCCAGGGGGCTGATGTCAACGAGCTGGTTACTGAAAAGATTAAGATAGGTTAATTCTGCCATACCGGCCAAGGGGCTGATATCACTGATCAGATTGCTGTCGAGTTCAAGTTCGGTCAGATTTGCCAAATTAACCAGAGAACTTATATCGATGAGCTGATTATACTTCAGATCGAGCCGGGTCAGATTTCTCAAACCGGATAGAGGCGCAATATCGCTGATCTGATTATGGCCGAGATAAAGAGAAGTCAAATTGGTCAAGCCGGCCAGGGGGCTTATATCACTGATCAGGTTACTGCCAAGATAGAGATGAGTCAGATTTGTCAAACCTGACAGAAGAGAGACGTCACTGATCATATCACCGAGAGCAAGCTCAGTCAGATTTGTCAGACCTGACAGGGGACTCAGATCACTGAGCTGGCTTGAGAAAAGTTCAAGTTTGGTTAATTTCGTCAAACCAGACAACATACTGATATCACTAAAAGAACCAAGGCCGACAGAAAGCTGTGTCAGATTCTTACAATACTGAATCCCTTCGAGATCGGCGATTGGTATAAGAGGTACCGCATCTAACGCAGTTATCCCTGCCAGGTCTTCTATGGTGATATCCCCCGTGGGCTTACCGATTTCATTTCTTATGGCCGTCTCCAGGCTTTCGTCCGGGAAGTAATACGTGCACCCTTCATCAATATTGCCGTCACAATTCTCATCCATGTCATTCCCGCAAACTTCATTCACCCCAGGATTGATGGACGCAAGGCTGTCGCGGCAGTCACCCGATACGGATATCAGCTCCGATGCAAGGAAATAGTCGCTACCGGGCGCGGATGCGGCAGTTATGGTCGTTCCATCGGAGTAGCCATCCCTGTCGGCGTCCTTGTACCAGGTAGACATTTCCGCTGTATTTGTCGTCCCGCCGTCACTACTCCCGCCACATCCATGCAGACAGATCGCTATGCAAATAAGACCCCACACGATTGTTCGACGGTTCATGATTTCCTCCCGAAACTTCGCTTTTTGTAAGTATGTGTATTAAAAGAGTGGCAATACTTCTCGGACTGATTCATATCGCATTGAAGATACACCTGCTTACTGCTCGTGTCAAACAGGCCGTAGTGTATATTATTTTTACAGTTCGGCAGGACTCCCGGATCACTTTTATGTTAATTATTTTTACACTTCAAGCTGTCTGAAAAAAAGGATTTTGGTTCAAGATCAAGGCGGAAGCGAAAGTTAAACCGGAAGAGCCATTTTCAAAACGTTTTCTCTCCACGAATGAGATCAAGCCCAAAGCGGATCGCCTTCCCGGGAATCAGTACAAAAGGGACGTTTTGAAATTGGCTGGGAAGTATACTATTCTCTTTTGTTCATTCATTCAAATCTTCTTTCCTGAATCGACACAGTGCCCCCTGTTCCGGTGGCTGCATGGTTGATTTTCGCTTCCCTTTTCTACAAAGTTGTTCTATAAAGAGAAAATCAAATTGGCGAAGTCGGCTTATTCTCCGATTTGATAAACACATCATTCCAACCGCAATTTATAAGAGAAAACAACATATTCTTTCAAGTCATAAGACATGTTCACCCTCGATTTGCCGACAGGAGATGATATGGGCTGCATTAACAGTATTTCGGTTCTGAGACTTAAAGTTCTAACAGTGGTTTTCCTGATGGCACTCTCGGCACTCGGCTGCGGAGGCAGTGGTAATAACAGCCACCAGGATCAAGAGCCTGAGAAACCGCCCGAAGAACGCCCCTATTACGGGCAGGTCATTTTAGGCCCGGTTGTGGATGCCCAGGCCCGCCTATACAGGTACAACGCTTCCGGCGCCGTGCTTTGGACGGGGACGACCTCCCGCTCCGTCAGCCTGGACAGCGCCGGATTGATTGAACTGCCGGAAACCCTCGTTGAAGGTCTGGATGACGACGCCCTCTACTGTTTCGAAGTTACGGGAGGAGAAGATATCGATGCGGATGACGACGGGGTTGTCGATTCAGCAGCCACCCCGAACAGCGGCACCATCCATATGATCGCACCCGGGCGGATCTATAAGGTGCCCGGCAACCCGGGAAATCCCGGGTTCATCATCTCCTGCCTGTCGGATATTCTTTATGAAATGACCTTTCAAGGGGCCGCGGAACAACTGTCTGAAGCTGAAATCATGAATAAGCTGGAGGCGTTAATCCCTACCCTGTTGGGTACGGATATTAACGAAGACGGCAATATCGACATCGCGGATACCGCCCGATGGCACCCGTTGAAAAATAAAGACGACCTGATTCCATCGGACGATATTATCACCGGCGTAGTCGAAAGAATACACCAAGGTCAGGCGTCAGTCGTTACAGTTTCCGTAACCGCCAGCGGCAACGGCGCCATTCAACCCGATGGCGCCATTCCTGTTCTCTATGGAACCGATGTGGGCGTCACCTTTACACCGGAGGAGGGATATTATGTCGAGTACACCGGAGGAGGGATATTATGTCGAGGAGTTGATAGTGGATGGCGTATCTCTCGGCGCCACCGATCTGGAATCCTATCAGTTCAATGACATTGCGGATTCGCATACCCTGGAAGTCGTATTTGGTGACGGTATCGTCGATATACTGCCGTTTATGTCTATAACCACGGTAAGAGATGTAATGGTAGAGGGGAATTATGCATATGTTGCCGCCGAAGACTACGGATTCTTCATTCTGGATGTCAGCGACCCGATGCACCCCGTCACCACTGGATATCTGGTGACGGAATATGCCACGGACGTTGATGTACAGGGAGGATATGCCTATATTGCAGACTTGTCCGGCGGCCTCAAAGTCATCGATGTCCGGGACCCGAAACATCCGACACTGCTCAGCACATTACCCGACTCCACATCCGCATTGAATGTTTTTATATCGGGGGATTATGCATACGTTTCAAGCCTGAACAGGGGCCTTCAGATAGTCGATATCACCAATCCGGAAAAGCCGGTCATAACCGCCGAAATTCAAAAGGAGGGAGCTACCTACGACATTTCGGTCTCGGGAAACTATGCATACCTTACAGGTTCAGCAAAAACTATTGGCGACGATCACACAAAAACCGGCCTTGAAGTTATCGATATCAGTGACCCTGCAAATCCCATTGTTGTCGGTTTTGTAGAAACTGACGACCCCCGGCGGATATCTCTCTACGAAAATCATGCCTACATTGCGGATATCAGCGGCCTGAAAATTGTGGACGTAAACGATCCGTACCATCCGGCCGTCGTCTTTGACGACGACACCGGTTTTGTCGGTGGCGTCACTGTTTCGGGAGGCTATTTATATTCGACCTCGGGAACAAGCCCACTCGGTTTACTCTATATCAACCGGTTTGACATAAAAAATCCGGCGTCACCGAAATTAATGGGCAGAATCAAGAGCAATGGCGGGATTAACAGTGTGTATGCATCCGGTGACTATGTCTATGTTTCCATGGAACGCTCCGGACTCGATATCGTTCATTTCCCGAGGACCGAAGCGCTGAACTGGCGTATGGAGGGTCATATCGACCTGCCGGTCACGGGTGATGAACCCGGAAGCATTTTTACGGACGACAATCTGCTGTTTCTCACGGATGAAAGCGGAGAGGTGCAGATTTTCGACATCAACGATCCTTCAAATCCGACCTTTACCAGTTCGTATAATACGCCGGGGACCGCCTCGGGAATTTTCGCTTCCGATGGGTATGCCTATATCGCGGACGGATCCGCGGGGCTTCTGATACTGGACATCGGTGATTCGGCCGGGCCGATACGAACCGGCGGGTGCAATACGCCCGGCAATGCCGTTGACGTCTTCGTCTCCGATAATATCGCGTACGTAGTCGATGATTCGGTCGGCATACAGCTCATCGATATTTCGGATCGGGACAACCCGGTGATCACCGGCGCCATCGATACCTCCCGAAGCACAAGAGCCGTTTGCGTATCCGGCAACCACGCCTACGCGGCAAACGGATCGGGGGGCCTGCTCGTCGTCGACATCACCGACCCGGAGAATCCGTTCGTTTCGGCCACTCTTGGAATACCGGGAGCCGCCGTCGATCTGTCTGTATCCGGACATTACGTTTATATTGCCGGCCTCGATACCATGGACGACGAAAACAACCTGATTGTGGTCGATATCGAAGATCCCGCCAACCCAGCCATCGCCGGTACGGTGCCCTTTGACGATCTTATTGTAAAACATATTTACATATCAGGTACTTTTGCATACATCGGCCATGAATATACGCTATCAATAGTCGATATCAGCGACCCGACAAAGCCAATAAAGAAAAGCTCCCAGTCCATATGGTTGCATGGTCATGAGGGAGCTCTGGTTGTGGTTGGAGACCATGCGTACACCGTTGCCATCGAAAACTTCTTTAAAGTGGATGTAATAGACGTCAGTAATCCCAACGACCCGATTTATCTCAAGCACGTAACCACGGAGTTGCCGCTGCTGAACATTTGTGTTGAAGACAACTACGCCTATCTGGCGGAATACAATTACGGCCTTCAAATCATCGATATCTCAAACCCGGGCCATCCGATCGCCATGGGCAATGTCGATACGCCGGGCTATGCCCAGGATGTTTTGGTGAACGGCCCGTATGCCTATGTGGCGGATTGGTATAACGGCCTTCAGGTCGTCGATGTCGCATCCCCTGACAACCCGACCCTGGCCGGCCGTGCCGCCGTTTCCGGTACGGTCTCCAATATTTTTCTCCAGTATCCATATGCCTACCTTACGGGCGACGGCGTCGGCCTTCAAATCATCGATATCAGTGACCCCATGGCCCCCCTCCCGATAGGCGGCCTCGAAACCACCCCGGATTCCTCCGGTGTATACGTGCTCGGGAATCTGGCCTATCTATCCCTTATCGATAGCAGATTTCAGGTCATCGATATCGCTGATCCGGCCCGTCCGGTGGTATTGGGACAGGTGAATACCCCCGGAAACGCAAACAACATATATGTAAAAGACAATTTCGCCTATCTGGAAACTACCAACGCCGGGCTGGCTGTCATCGATATATCCGCGCCTTCTCATCCCGTGGTAATGGATACCCCCTGTATGTGCGCGGCGAATCTCCTGGGCACCGACGATCAAACCTGTATTACCGGAGGATACAATAGTAACTTTCTGGTGTTGGACACCGGTGTTCACATGATCGGCAACTTCTCTTATGCCTTTGAGCGTCCCGGTTATATTAAGGCCGTAGCGGGTGATTATGCTTATGGGACTCGTTACAGCCGCGCTACCGCCACCGTTCGGATTATCGATATCGCCGATTTACCGCCGGAACCCAATATGTGTCATATGGAAAAAAATGGGGCGCCCCTGAATGCCGTCGTGTCCGGAGATACGCTATTCGTCGCGGCCTCTGATGACGGGCTTCGGCTGTTCGATATTTCGAATCCGGCGGCGTCCGAATGGATCGCGGATATCGATACGCCGGGAACCGCATCAGATATTTTCGTGTCGGAGGGGTATGCATATGTCGCCGACAGGCATGCCGGACTTCAAATCGTCGATGTCTCAAATCCGGCCCTGCCGTGGATTGAGGGCAGTATCAACTTTGAGGGATGGGCAACGGATGTATCCGTTGCGGATCGATATGCCTATGTTGATCCGCATACCGGCGCCGGTATTCACGTGATCGATGTCACCGAACCTGAAAACCCGGTGTTTACGAATCTTATTCAGATCGCGGGAGTTTACTCTACCAGAAAAGTGTTTATTTCCGAACAATACGCGTATGTACCATCGGGATATGAGATCCGGGTATTTGATCTGCATGATTCCGAAAACCCGTCACTCGTAAGTACTTTCGAAGCTCATGGCTATGCAAATCATATCGACTATTATTTGGATGGCTCTTATTTTTACATTATCGATGATGAAACAGATCTGCGAATAGTCGATGTCAATAATCCGAGAAACCCGGTCGAAGTCGGCGGCCTACCCTTTGATATCGGACATTCGCCACAGGGTATTTTCGTCTCCGGAGAATTTGCCTATGTTCCACTTTCACCGCATGGATTACTGGTAATCGACGTCAGTAATCCGGCGAATCCGGTGTTACACCATGAATTCGAAAATATATCGGCTGAAAAGATAATGGTACATGACGGGTTTGCCTACCTTTTCAACGAAAGTAAAATCCAGGTCCTCGACCTTTCCGTGTGTGGTATCGATTAGAAGAGGGTCTACCTGCCTTCGGCGCCCTGCACTGGCGGCGGTTTTAACTCGGGTTTTCCGAACCTATCCCGCAACCGGTTCATCACCCGAAAGAAGCGCCTGTAACCGAGAATGCGGTGAACCAGGATATGCTTGCGGGGAAAATCCAGCATCACCAACGCGATGAACAGGGTCAGCAACCCCTGTCCGGGCAGAACCAGCATCGCCAGGCCGCTTAGAAAAAAGAGAACGCCAAAAGCGTTTTTCAGGATCATGAGCGGCAGGAAAAGATACCAGGGCCAGTCTCTGGCCAGTTTGTGTTCCCTGCTGAAATAATCTTCCGGCAACCGGACGACCACCAGCGGAACCGCTATCAGAGAACCGACGAACATCAGAAATGAAATTCCACCCAGACAGCTTAACAGCAACTCGTGCTCCGCAAAGAAATTGAAGATATCATCTACCATCATCACAACCGCCTCCTCGGCCAGTCATTGCAGCCCATGGCCGACAAGTGCCATTGTCTGCGGGTAACACGCCCTCCCCCAGCGTTCAATCCTTCCCCTTGTATCAAGAACATCCCCGTTGGTGCAACTCCTGATAGGTCATGAATGATCATTTTGGTATGGCGGCCTATAATGTGTTTGATTAATTGTAGATGATTCTGTTAAAAAAGGCGGTAACGTTCTCGTGTTCTTATAATATTTTATTTCAAAGGAAATGGTGTTCATGAAAGAAAAAAGGCATTAAGTGTGGAAACCGTATCGATTGAACTGCTGTCGGACTATTCCGAGGCAATCTGTTTTTTCGGCGCTTTTTTTGCCGGCACCGGCTTCGTGGTCTTTTTAGCCACCCTTGCCGGACAAAATGTGATCTCTCCCCTGGCCTTGCTGGGTTACGCATTTCTGGGCAATTTTTTATCCGATCTGATCTGGTTTTTTCTGGGCAGGAGCTTACTTTTTAACAAAACCTCTTCCATGAAAATGCTTGTCGAAGCCAGAGAACAAACCGCCGCTTTTATGGCAAGAATGGGATCACGGGAATATCTTGTTTTTATCCTTATCAAGTTTGTTTATGGCATCAGGATCGCGGCGATTCTCTATTTTGGAAGCATACGGTATCAGTGGTCCAGATTTCTGAGATACAATGCCCTGGCCGTATTTATCATCAACCTGGTCGCCCTGGGTGTCGGCTGGTCGGCGGGAAAAGGACTGACCATTTTTATCAGTATATTCGAAAACTTCATGTTGGCCACCGCAATTCTGTTGGGGATCGCGGTGGTGATTACCCTGGTCCGGGCGGTGGTGAGTAAAGGCCTGCTCAAGAGGAAGTGCTGAAGCTGTATCCAAAGCGCCTGATGTCCTCCTCGTAATAATCATTAACGATCTGTCGGGTTATCCGGTTATAATAGTGCGAATAATGGCGATGGCTGGTTCTGTTTTTCATTTCCAGCCCGATATATACGCCTAATTTTTTTCTGAACAACTCGAAATCTTTCCGGAAACTTTCAAAACGGAAAATATGATCAACGAGCTGTCTTCCCTCGGCATCGAAAATATATCGGCTTTGACTCAGGAAATGGGCATGGTCACAATAATAGAGAAAAGGCGGTTTGCATGGGGCAAGACAGTCGTCGGGATACCATTTGTCCAGCGACCGGACAAATTGTTCGAAAGTCCCACAATCTTCCTTTCGAATCTGTTGCCGCCAGAAAAATTCAGATACAAGCCGGTCCCAGGGGTTGCGGACAATGGCAAACTTGAAATAATTCTGAAACACTTTTTCGGAGACGTACTCTTTAATCAGATCGGCCGGAAGGTGATGAAGCCGATAGTTGCCGTCATACCCGTATAGAACATCCGGGTAGGAGAAGAAGAGGACCAGTTTTTCAATAACGGATCGCAGAACCGGTTTTTTTTTGTACCGCCCGGCTAAAACGGAATATTTACTGGCATAAGGTATCAGGACCTTGAGCACGGATTCCCGCCATCGGCCTTGGCGGAACGGATTCATTTCCAGGGTTTTGGTAACGCTTGTACCGCCGGTCTTTGGAATATGTACAAAAATAACTTTGTGTTTATGTGATACGGGCATATCACGTTAATAAATAAACATATTTATTATCGTTTTCAAGGGAAAATATTAAATTTTGTCTGGTTTCGAGTTTTTCCACAAGATCCTTAGTCCACATCCCATTCGGATTGGAGTCCCAAAGGTCTACGGGCATCTTTTATCCAAGCTTTTCATTGCGCCCGGTTCCTCGATGCGTTCAGCGGATTAAGGGCAAGACGCGCCATCCATACCATATCGAATTTACGGCTTGTTATGAACAACCAAACCGTGAAAAAGATTGACAATCAATGATAATATTTATTATTATTTCAACAAAAAAATGGAAGAAAAACCTGCCATCAAATTAAGCCTCTATTAATAAGAATTCGAGACTGATATGGGTATCAATTCGATTCAACAAAACGAAGTTGTCATGCTTCTGCTCGGTGTGTGTGTATTGATATTCATCATAAAGAATCGTGTCGGTCTCAACCGTCTCCCCGAGTGCGGAATACTAATGACTGCATTTTACTTCCTGCTGGCGACCTGGATTGCAACCATTTTGGAAAGCTTCATCTGGCACTCATTTTTCAATCTGATAGAACATGCCGGGCTTGCTGTAAGCTCAGTGCTTACCGGTATCTGGTGTTGGAAGACTTTTAGGAAAAAGAAGGACACGGGGTAACCCCAGCATGTCATATATAGCCATTTTCGACCTGATTTCCCTCTCGGGTTTTCTTGTCACATTGATCATACTTATTAAAATGTGGCGGAAACCCTTTCTGCCCCATGCCAAGGCACTTTTTGCCACGATAGTCATCTTATCCCTGATCTACAGCAGTGCGCTATTTCTGGAATGGTCAGGAATTGCTATGCATTTAGATATCGAAGAGGATGTTATCGGGGCGTTGCTGCCCATGATATGGGCCTTTTTCTTTTATGCATTTCTTCAAAATATAACCACAAAGGACCTGCGGGAAAGCGAGCGACTACTGCGGGAAAGTACGCGAAATCTCAATAACCTTATGACCAATCTGCCCGGCATGGCCTACCGCTGTCTGAATGAAAGGGGCTGGCCGATGGTCTTTATCAGTCAAGGATGTATGGAGTTGACGGGGTTCGAACCCAGGGAGTTGTTGCGGAATGGAAAGGTTTCCTACATCGGCTTGATTCACAAGGAGGACAGAAAAAGGGTCTGGGAGCAGATGCAGGAAAATATAAACAGAAAGCAACCGTTTCAGTTGGTCTATCGGATCCGGACTGCCGCGAACAAAGAAAAATGGGTCTGGGATCGGGGTGTGGAAATTTTCTCCCCGGTCGACGGTTTGCTTGCCGTGGAGGGGTTTATCACTGACATCACCGAGCAGAAACTCACCCAGGCGGCACTGCAAAAGGAGCATATCGCGCTGCAAAGAACCCATGCCTCATTAGAGGAAAAGGTTAGGAAATACACCGACGGGGTTACGGTTGTGTTCCGGCGGCATCTGCCCTACGATAAAATTTATGTCATTGGCGATATCCATGGCTCTTTCAACATGCTCAAGAGATTAATGGATACCATTCCATGGCGTATGGATAAGGATTTACTAATTTTTTTAGGCGATTATATCGACAGGGGAAGCCATGGCAAAGAAGTTGTGGATTACATACTTGGCCTTCAAAAAAATTCCGAATATGTCAGATGTCTTTTAGGCAATCATGATGCTATGTTTCTGGATTACCTGAACGGCAAGAATATCGATCAATTCATTATTAATGGCGGCGACACAACCCTGCTAAGCTATGGAATAAACCGCCCTGAAGAAGGTTACGACCAGGTCCCTGAAGCGCATATCCGCTTTTTCAGATCACTTGAGCCGTACATTGAGCTTGAAAATTATTATTTCGTTCATGCCGGTTTCAGGCCTGGAATCAGGATAAAAGAACAGACGCTGACCGATATGCTGTGGATCAGAGAAGATTTTATTGATTCAAACTATGATTTCGGGAAAAAAATCATATTTGGTCACACGCCTTTGGATGCCCCCCTGATCACCGGCAATAAGATCGGAATAGATACTGGCGCTGCATATGGAGAAAAGTTGACCTGCCTAGCGCTTCCCGAAGAAAAATTCTATTCCGTGGAGTAGCGAACCCGCCCCCTTCTTCCCTTTTCAGCTCACCCCAATTCACCCTGTGTTGTGCCGATTGCACCTTGACAACATATCGAAATCCTGGCATATATTCCTTATTGAAGATTCGAGTTTCCATCGACCTTTATTCATTAAATACGGAGAAGAGAATGTTAATGGATAGAAGGAATTTCTGTAAGGGCATGGTCGTTCTCGGCCTGTTACCCGGTTTTTTACCCGGTCTTGCGCGCGGGCGGTCGAAAGAACAACAAGGCAGCAAAGGGATACGGACACGCAAGATCACAACGAGGGGCTTCACCTTCGATGCGCTGGAGAGCGGATCCGGCGGTGAGCCTGTCCTTCTGTTGCATGGATTTCCCGAAACATCACTGATGTGGTCGGGTCTAATGCAGGTATTGTCGGCGAATGGCTACCATTGCCTCGCGCCGGACCAGCGCGGGTACAGCCCCGGCGCACGCCCGACCGAGGTAGATGCCTACCGGTATGAAGAGCTTGCGGCGGATACCCTTGCATTTGGCCGCGAACTCGGCCACCGGTTTCACCTGATCGGCCACGATTGGGGTGCAAATGTGGGATGGCTGACACTTGCAACGGATCCTTCGCCGATCGCATCCTTTACCGCGATATCGATACCGCATTACACGGCCTGGTCGCGCTCGGTCTACGATGACGAAAAAATGGCCGGTTATCGCGGAATGCTTAACAACTGGATGGCCGAGGGCAAGGGAGAAGCCACCTGGACACCGGAACTCCTGAGGCGCATCTGGAAAGATAAACCCGCCGACCAGACTGAGAAAATCATTGCGCAAATGACGGCGCCGGGAGCAATGACGGCGGCATTGAACTGGTATCGGGCGTCAAGGGGCCATAAACGGGCACTTGAGGATTTCGAGATCCCGAAAATAAACACGCCTACCCTGCTCATCTTTGGCCAAAAGGATACGGGGCAACGCTCGGTGGCGGATGCGAAAGCACTGATGACGGGCAGTTACCGCGTCGTCCAACCGAACGGCGGTCACTTCATCGTCGATGAGATGCCGGAGGTGGTAGCGAAGGAAACGCTTGCGCACCTGCAGGCGAATCCCATAAAATAAGAGTCTCCAATTAAAGTAAGGCAGGGTCTTCCGGCCCTGCCTTACTTTTTCTTTGGGATGTTCTCTGAAGATTATTTCTTAAATTTCTTTCTTGTAGTCTCGACAAGACCTACCAGCCCGGCACCGAGAAGGAGTAGAGTGGAAGGTTCGGGAGTATGTGCGGTTTCCGCAACGCCAAACAATCTTGAATGATCGAGTCCAATATCCGCGGTGCCCATTGAATTGTCAAGGTATATCGTTACATCCAGAAAGCCGTCATCATTAAGCCAGTCGACTGCAATAGCAACCGTTTGCACGTCACTATCGTCATCGATTTCTTTCCACGAGGATGAGCCTGAATCGTATGTATATTGTACATATTCTTCTCGATCATATTTAATGAATCCCCAATCTTTAACATAATCAGTGAAAAACCCTTCACCTAAATCCAACCGATAGGCACTTGCTTTTACGGCAGGCGGCTCTTCAGCTCAGTTCAGCTTCCAGCGGCGCCGACCCTTATCGGAATGTAACAAGTCTGTTTCGCCCGCCCTCTTTGGCCTGGTAGAGGGCGGTGTCCGCCCTCTTGAGCGCCGGTTCCAGGTTTTTTTCAGCCTGTATATTCACCTCGGTTGCCCCGATACTGATCGTGAAGTGAAGCTTTCCGGATTCGGCTTTAACGACAGATTCTTCGATCTGCCGTCTGATTTTTTCACCAAGGGTGCAGGCGCCGTCAATCCGCGTATTGACGAGCAGCAGAACAAATTCCTCTCCGCCATATCGGCAGACAACATCTCCCCTTCTCGACATATACCGCAATTTATCGGCCACGCTGATGATAACGATATCCCCGATACCGTAGCCATGGACGTCATTGATGTTTTTTAATCCGTCGATATCGATCATCAGGACCGACATGCTTTGGGCCTCCCGTTTCGCAAGGCCAAGCAGATTGGTGGAAATATCGGCAAATGATCTTCTATTGTAGAGTCTTGTCATGGGATCCGTGGTCGCCAGAATCCGTAATTCTTCTTTTGAGGTTTCCAACTCCTTTATCAGATGATGCAGCTGCAGTTCCCGTCTGATCCGCGCCAACAGTTCCTTCGGCCTGAACGGTTTGGTTACATAATCGATACCGCCTGTATCATAAGCCTTTTCGATAGCATCCTCATCTGTCTGGGTAGCGAGGAAAATCACCGGAATATCTCTGGTAGCACCATTTTCTTTCAACAGGGTACAGACCTCATAACCGTCCATTTCCGGCATCATGATATCCAGCAAGATCAGATCGATCTGTTCTTTTTCGGCAATAGCCATCGCTTTTTTGCCGCTGAGAGCCGGAATAACGTTGTATTCTTCACCCAAATGCGTCAACAGAATCTCCATATCGCTTTTCGTGTCATCTACCACCAGAATGGTATATCGGTCTTCCATTTTATATATCTCCACTGTTATCTAAAGGGCCTGGTCAAAGTCGTACTCGTCAAGAGTCTCCTTGACCCGGGAAAGTATTTTATTATTTATACCCGCTTTAATAAAGTGTGTCAAAATACACCAAACAGTTTTCAACATTTTCGAGATTATGCGGATTATGGGGACGCACATAAATATATAAAACTATAATAGCCGACGCTCTAATTCCCGAGCGATTTGTGCTCCACGTCTTATGGCAATACTTACCGCCGCTTGTGTCATTTTAAAAGACGCTGCATAACCCGGGAAATACCAACATTTCCGGTTCTGAGCAGCAAGTGAAAATGATTTGGAATCAGCGCCCAGGCAAAGCATGCCGTTTGTGTTTCATCTACAATATCAGAAAGCCGTTCGATGAAATCATCTCGATCCGCATCATCAAAAAAAATCTTCCTGCGCTCGATGCCCCTCACAATAATATGATGCAGCGCACCAGGCGCATCTATCCTCGCTTTCCGTGGCATAAACTTTCATCAACAGCTTGATCACCTTTGTCAATTTATAATTTTATGTGCGTCCCTCATATCCCCTAATATCCCCCGAATTCGTGACATTACCAAACGCTTTTTTTCTCATCACCCATTGTCAGCCATTCGAATTTTTATCAAATAGATATTGACAATATGTAGCCTTCTGGCTACACTCTAACCATGATCGAAATCCGGAAAACTGATAATTTCGCCAAGTGGATCGATGGATTAAATGACATCCGTGCGCGTGCTCGCATTTTCGTTCGAATTGAGCGCCTGGCGTCCGGAAACCCTGGTGATGTCAAGACCGTTGGGGAGGGTGTTTCAGAATTGCGGATCGATTATGGCCCTGGGTACAGGGTTTACTATAAAAAGCAGGGGCAAAAAATCATTATTTTGCTTGCTGGAGGAGATAAGCGAACTCAGTCCAAAGATATCAAAACCGCCCAGCGTCTTGCGCAGAATTTATAGGAGCCGATTATGCCGAAAACCAAAACAACTCGATACGATGTCGCCGAACATCTTCGCACACCTGAAGAAATGGCGGCTTATCTTGAAGCTTGCCTCGAAGAGGCGGATGGTGATGCTGCATTTATTGCGAAAGCATTAGGTGATATCGCACGAGCCAAGGGTATGTCACAAGTGGCAAGCGACTCAGGTTTGTCCCGGGAAAGCCTTTATAAAGCGCTATCAGGGGAGAGGGTACCGAATTTCGATACGATTCTTAAAGTCGTCAACGCCTTGGGTTTAAAATTTCATGCGGAAGCAATTTCTACAAATGGCTCAATCGCTCGCGCTTCTTGAGTTTTTGAAACCCTCACTATGCCTGATCCACGCGATCTCAAACGGCCTCTCTTTTGATCACCTGGGTGTCAAGATTTCGGGCTGCAAAAATTAAGGCCTGCCGGATATCCTCTTCTTCAAGCTCGGGATATTCCGCCTGAATTTCACCAAAGCTTGAATGCAACGCCACAGCTTCAACCACCCTGCTCACTGTGAGTCCGAGGTCTCGAATGCAAGGACGCCCTTTCAAAATCCCCGGGTTAATGGTTATTCGGTCTAACATGGCGCGCACCGGTATAGATAAAGCGATCCGGGACACGATCCTCTGACACAATCTTCCCGGAATGGATGATCACTATATCAAACTCAATAAAAGCGCATTACATAATGCGATGGAAAAGTGCACAGAACGGTTTGATGGTAGGCAATCAATATCCAGAAGCCAGATCGATTCTGAAAAAAATGATCGGGGAATTTGTTGCTTTTTTCCAGTTTGTCACAACGTCCTACGTCCCTGTCTTATGGAATATTTCCTTAAAAGGCGCTTTTCGGTGCCAAAAACATCGGTTTAAGGCCGAAAAATAGCCCTATTTTTCATCCAAACCCTTACCAACTGGCCATCTTGCTTGGTCCGACCTCATTTCATCATTTCAGGATTCAGCAAGTCGTTCTAATTTCACTTGATGATTATCAGGCAATGGAAGAGACATCCTACCTGCTAAGTTCTCCTGCAAACCGAGCACATCTCGAAAAATCCTTAACACAGGAACAAAATGGTAAGCTGGTTGCCTTTCCGGTTGAGGACTTATGAAGATTCAATTTACCCAGGAGGCATGGAAAGATTTTGAATGGTTCCTGGATAAAGACAAACAACTTGCAAAGCACATCCGTGAACTCCTCAGGGACATCATGCGCCATCCCGAGGAAGGCATCGGAAAACCGGAACGACTGAGGTTCCAATTGTCCGGATTCTGGTCTCGCCGCATCAATAAAGAACACCGTTTGATCTATAAAATCTAAAAAGACGGGATTGTCGTCATCAGTTGCCGTTATCACTACGAATAATAGGTCGCTACTGCCTTATCAGATCCTTCACCTACTAACATAAGGACCTCACATATAAAATTCTTGACCCATACTCTCACTTAAATTATGCTTATTACGATGAAAAACATATCCGCATAGGTAAATGATAATGGGGAAGTACGAAAAATTAATATTCCAGATACTGCGAGGAACAAGCGATGCAAATATTTCTTTCTCTGATTTGATAAACCTTTTGCAACACTTTGGGTTTGAAATGCTTATTAAGGGGAGTCATCACATTTTTCGAAAAGATGGAGTTGAAGAAAAGCCCAACCTGCAAATGGACGGCAATAAAGCAAAACCATATCAAGTCAAGCAAATACGAAATATCATCATAAGATATAAGTTGGGGTGAACCATGTTGAGCAAATATGAAATTATCATTTACTGGAGCGATGAAGACCAGTCATATATAGCTGATGTTCCAGAGCTTCAAGGGTGTATGGCGCATGGTGAAACGTATGAATCGGCGTTGGAAAATATTAAAGCCGCGATGGAGTTATGGATTGAGACAGCAAAGGAATTCAATGATCCTATCCCGTTACCTAAAGGGCGCCGGTTGGCATTCGCATGATGATGTGTGGATAAAATAGTAGGCTATACCTCAGCTTTCGAGATATCTGATTTCTCATACATACATAATCCAGTGCCAGCGGCCTTCTGAAATTAACCCCGGGTACAACTTCCGTTTTCCAACAAAAAAAGGGGCGCCCGTTGTGGCTAACTACCTGACTTAATAGCATTTTCAGCTTGGCCAGAATCTGAGGCTTACGGATTTTGTACAATCTCTTAAAACGCACTGTTCGATCCTAAAAACATCGTTTTAAGACCAAAAAACACCCTTATTTTTAACCTAACCCCGCGTCAATTCAGCATCCTGCTTGGTCTGATATTCATATAAAGGTCAAAGGGGAGTTGACCGTTTTAATGTGGGGGACACTGTCCCCCAAACCCCCGGGATTTACCGCTTTATGGGCTTCCAGATGGGGGTGGAAAGAGAGGCCACCAATAGGTTGATGGTCCCTGTAATAACTACATCGGCATCATTGATGCAAAAGACAAAAGGCTTTTACAGCAAACGGCACGATAACAGGATCGACGATGTCCTCAAGGTGTTACGCAAGTTTAAATCCAGTTTTGCAAGGTTTCGTGGTTGAATCCACTTATACCATTCGCTTGACCAACAATTAACTGTTCACCTGACGGAAAAATTCCGGTCTATGTCCGGTAAAACCGGCGGAGTTTGGGGACAACTCTCTGGGAAAACGAAAATGAGGTCAGATGCTATAGGAATTATGTTAATATCTGAAAGGATATCTTTGGATGTATTATTTACCCGTTCTTTTTTCTACATCTGGATTTTTTTGTAAAAAATGGTTATTGTATTATTTAAACGATACCTATTTATAGGCCTTTTTGAAGCAAGGCCGGTTTAAAGAGAGTAGACATGAGAGCATTCACTTACACCAATGCAAAAAAGAATCTTAAAGCGCTGATCAATGCCGTATGTCAAGATTCAGAACCGGCGATCATCGTCAACAACCAATCGGAACAGCAAGTCGTTCTAATTTCACTTGATGATTATCAGGCAATGGAAGAGACATCCTACCTGCTAAGTTCTCCTGCAAACCGAGCACATCTCGAAAAATCCTTAACACAGGAACAAAATGGTAAGCTGGTTGCCTTTCCGGTTGAGGACTTATGAAGATTCAATTTACCCAGGAGGCATGGAAAGATTTTGAATGGTTCCTGGATAAAGACAAACAACTTGCAAAGCGCATCCGTGAACTCCTCAGGGACATCATGCGCCATCCCGAGGAAGGCATCGGAAAACCGGAACGACTGAGGTTCCAATTGTCCGGATTCTGGTCTCGCCGCATCAATAAAGAACACCGTTTGATCTATAAAATCTAAAAAGACGGGATTGTCGTCATCAGTTGCCGTTATCACTACGAATAATAGGTCGCTACTGCCTTATCAGATCCTTCACCTACCTTCACATAGGGATAAGAAATCCATAAACACCATATGCTCATGCCTAATTTCGCAAGTTGACCGGAGAGCGACCGGACACAAAAAAAGGGTTACAGTCGATTTGACTATAACCCCTTGATTTGAATGGCACGCCCGGAGAGATTCGAACTCCCGACCTACGGATTCGAAGACCCAAAAACTCAAATTTAAAATTATGAACATTTTCAACATATTGATTCCTTGGCAAATTTTGATGTTATTTTTGGTTTCGTTTGTTTTATTTGAAAACATTTGACCTTGACGGGCACAATTTGGGCACAATCTGCTTCAGTTTTAACACAAGGACCTTCTGGACCAAATTCAAATCCATGGGACAGTCGTGGAAATTCTTGGGTGTCGAAAGTCCTGTCGATTTTTTTTCAATTCCAACCCTTGACAGGAAAAAAAACCACTTTAATTTTTTCGTAGAAGTGATCAGGCATATCACTCACACATTTTTTCGCCTTTTTTATTGAATGCTTTTTAAAGTAAACATTATTGGAGGTGAGATCATGCCCATTCGAAACCTAACACAATCCGATTAATACACATAACTGTAAGTAGAGCTGATCTTTATATGGACGAACACGTTAAGGCGTGTGTCCAACGATTGAGGTGTTTCCGAAAAGCAAATTAGAAGCTGCTTTTCGAGAAATCGCCATTAAACACAAGGAGGCTACGAATATGAAAGATAAGGATAAGAATATTAAGCTTTGGGATAGAATCCAACGTGGGATGGAGGCAGGCTTTGACGCAGCCATGTCGGCGGTTCATACCATTACGGAAAAGGCTGGGGAAAGCATTGAGCTTACCCGCTTAAGACGCGAGAAGGCCCGTTTGGAGACACAAATGACCCGACGATTGGCTGAACTGGGAAATTCAGTTTTTGAAAAAATTTCCAAACAAAGACTCGATGATATCGCTGAGAAGCTGGAAGCCAATGATATGATACTTGATATCGCTCGAGACGAGGCCCACATGGTAGATATCGATCGGCGCCTCAAGAAAGAATTGGAAAAGTAAGGAGGTGGAACCATGGTCAAAAAATCAAAAATTACTGTCTTTTTTATAGCAGGCGTGCTGGCGTTGATGATGGTTTTTTCCCCATTGGCCTGCACATCGGATACAAACGATGAAACAGATGTACAGCAAAAAGCAAAATCGATCCAACAGAATCCGACCACTGTAAAGCAAGAATCAGAAGCGGTCCAGCAAGATAAAAGCACTGAGAAACAAGAAACAGAGGCGGCTCAGCAGGATCAGACAGCAGAAAAACGAAAAGAGCTTTTTGAGGAAGCTACCGCTGCTATCCGCGAAACTAAGAACGCTCTGAAAGCGCTGGATGAGAATAAATTCGAAGAGGCGCTCTCTGCACTTGAGCGTGCATCCGGCAAATTAACGGTAATTCTGGGTCGCGAGCCTGAGCTCGCTCTGGCGCCTTCTGATGTCAATGTGGTCACTTACAACATCCTGGCTGATATCAATGCTGTAAAGAAGTTGCGGGACGATATCGAAGATATGCTTGATGACGGTAATGTACAGCAAGCACGCCGTCTGATTAAGAACCTTGCCAGCGAGACGGTTATCAGCGTGTCCAATATTCCTCTGGCGACTTATCCGGATGCGATCAAAGAGGCAGCCAAGTTTATTGATGAGGACAAAATTGATGAGGCTAAGAGTGTGCTGCAAACCGCGTTGAATACATTGGTGATCACAGAAACTATTATTCCCTTGCCGATTGTTAGTGCTCAAAAGAATCTAAAAGAAGCAGAGTCGCTGACAGAAAATGCAGTTCGTAGCGAAGAACAAAATGAACGTCTTGGAAATTTGTTGAAAGAAGCTCGTACTGATTTAGAGTTCGCCCAAGCCCTCGGTTATGGAAGGAAGAAGGATTTTGGCAATCTCTATGATCAACTCGACCAGATCGAGGAAAAAACCAAAGGCGGAAAATCAGGGACAGGGTTTTTCGACAAGATTAAAGGCTACTTGAAGGACACGATTCAATCCAGTCAGACAGAACCGGGTGCAAAATAGATCGAGAGTAGTGTTGGAACGGATCAAGTTTCAGAAGAATAGCGGTACCAATTATGAAATAGCCACTTGTGGAGGCAGTTTTCTAAACTCTGATACCCAATTGTGAGAAATCGCAGTGTGAGAATACCGCTGCCGCAAAGGAGGTAAGTATGGATATCAAAAAATTGGTCCCTTGGAATTGGTTTATAAAAGAAGAAGAGGCTGAAAAGGGTTTACGTGTGACACAGTCGGACTCCCGACGTCAGGATCATCCGATGTATCATCCGATGCAGCAGATTCACCACGAAATCGACCGAATGTTTGATAGTGTGTTTTCCGGCTTCGGCCTGCCGCGATTCGGATCTTCCTTACCTGGATTTCCGAATCTATCCGAGGATGTGCTCAAACCAACCCTGGATGTGGGATGTACGGACAAGGAGTATTCGATCAGCATTGAAGTCCCGGGTGTGGACGAGAAGGATATCCGCCTTGAGCTTTCCGACAATACGCTTACGATCCGTGGTGAGAAAAAGCGCGATCAGGAAGAGAAAGAAAAAAATTACTACCGTCTCGAACGCTCGTACGGTTCATTTCAGCGGGTTCTATCACTTCCGGATGACGTGGATCAGGAAGGGATCAAGGCAAAATTCAAAAAAGGCGTTCTCAAAATTACTGTCCCACGCAGGGAACTTCCAAAACCAGATGTAAAACGAATTGAGGTGAAAACGTAATAATAATTGGATGATAGTAGCGTGGCCATAGGAACGTATTCGAAAAATAAAATATCTATGAAAAAAGGAGGACAAGCTATGTATGCAAGAAAATTATATAATTATCCCGGCTTTAGTTCAATGAACCCATTCAACGAGTTTGAGCGGTTGAAACGGCAGATGGACGCGCTATCCGGTACGTTCCATCAAAAAATGCCGGAGCACAGGATACTGTCTGCAGGGGTTTTCCCCCTGCTAAATCTGACTGAAAACAAAGACAACTACTACATTCGTGCCGAACTTCCGGGCATAAAAGCCGAAAATATGGGTATCCAGATCGTTGACAAGACCCTTACCATTTCCGGAGAGCGGAAGATTCCGGAAGAGGGGGACAAAATCACTTATCATCGCAGGGAACGTGAAGCCGGGAAATTCTCAAGGGCAATTAGTTTGCCCGGGGAGATTGACAGCGACAAAATTGAGGCGCAAATGCGTGACGGTCTTTTAATAGTCACAATTCCCAAGGCAGAAGCTGCAAAACCAAAACAGATCGCCGTCAATTAATCATAGCCGAAGTTATTTTTCAATTGGCAAACAAAATAATATGATAGCCAAGCCGGCATCCCGACAACGGGATTAGAACAGGAGGTATAAAATGGCTGAAACAAAAAACCTGAAGGTGAAGGAAAAACATGAGCTCCAGAACTCTGCAGAACAGACAAAACCCGGTCTTGTTTTTACACCGGATGTGGATATTTTTGAGAGTGAGACCGACCTTACACTGCTGGCGGATATGCCGGGTGTCACGTCAGACAGCATTACCATTGATCTGAATGGAGGTATTCTTACCTTGACCGGGGATGTAAAACCCTGGGAGAATGCCGACGAGAAGGATGTACTGGTGGAATTTGAGATCGGAAAGTATTACCGCCAGTTCACCTTGTCGGAAATCATTGATCAGGAAAAAATCGAAGCAAAACTCGAGAATGGCGTTCTTAGGTTGACGCTACCCAAGGCAGAAAAGGCAAGACCTCGACAGATAACGGTAACTGCGGAATGATCCATAATTCAGGAAGACCCGGTCGGCAGATTGTCAATCGGGTCTTCAACTGACGTCTTTTTATGGAGGAAAACCATGTCGAAAAGTTATTTTGCGATTCTCGGAATTTCATCAGGCGCCTCCTCGGATGAGCTCAGAGCCGCGTATCGACGACTAGTCAAGGAATTTCATCCCGATCATTTTGAGTGCGGATTAGGGGGACGCACAGCGGATTAGGGGGACGGGATTAGGGGGACGCACATAAATATATAAAACTATAATAGCCGACGCTCTAATTCCCGAGCGATTTGTGCTCCACGTCTTATGGCAATACTTACCGCCGCTTGTGTTATTCCTAATTTCAAGCCAATCTCTGGTTGGGTCAAGCCCAGTTCTTCTATGGCAATATAGCAGGCAAGACTCCTCGCCCGGACTGTTTCAAGCCGGCGATCTTTCGTAAGAATCAGTTCTGGTTCTACCGATGTCAGTTCCCTTACCCGATCCAGAACCGACTCGAACGTCAATCCCTGCGCACGAATTCGGTAACGGATTATGGGGACGCACATAAATATATAAAACTATAATAGCCGACGCTCTAATTCCCGAGCGATTTGTGCTCCACGTCTTATGGCAATACTTACCGCCGCTTGTGTCATTCCTAATTTCAAGCCAATCTCTGGTTGGGTCAAGCCCAGTTCTTCTATGGCAATATAGCAGGCAAGACTCCTCGCCCGGACGGTTTCAAGCCGGCGATCTTTCGTAAGAATCAGTTCTGGTTCTACCGATGTCAGTTCCCTTACCCGATCCAGAACCAACTCGAACGTCAATCCCTGCGCACGAATTCGGTAACGATTATCCAGTTTTTCCCCGGCCTGAGACAAAACCTTTTCCACAAACCCACCATCCCCTAGAATCCGCTCGTCGCTCTTTTGAAAAATCTTTGCTTTCTTGAGCGCCTTTACAGCGAGCCATCCCCCGGCGCTTCTGATCAAACCACCCCCAATGAGATCGTCCCGGCGCCCCTGTTCAATTCCTTTTTCCATGAATTCCCTGAGTCTCTTGCGTGAAACCGAAAGGCTTGAACCAAATTGTTTGAGAATATATTCCGTATTCTGCCAGGGGGATTCCCCTTTCTTAAAAAATGCTTTATATCCGCTATACGGAAATTTCTTTAATTCCTTTAAGCTTCCAACCATACCAGCTCTCAGGGGATTGAGGTGAATGTATCTTACCAATTCAAGAAGGTATGCATCTTCCTGGCACAAAATGGATTTGTATCGGTTTTGAAACAGGTGGCCCTGCCGATGATGCCGCCGGTTGAAGGTGACGGCATATCCTGTTAAAAGACGCTGCATAACCCGGGAAATACCAACATTTCCGGTTCTGAGCAGCAAGTGAAAATGATTTGGAATCAGCGCCCAGGCAAAGCATGCCGTTTGCGTTTCATCGACAATATCAGAAAGCCGTTCGATGAAATCATCTCGATCTGCATCATCAAGAAAAATCTTCCTGCGCTCGATGCCCCTCACAATAATATGATGCAGCGCACCAGGCGCATCTATCCTCGCTTTCCGTGGCATAAACTTTCATAAACAGCTTGATCACCTTTGTCAATTTATAATTTTATGTGCGTCCCTAATATCCCTCGCAAACCAATACAACCTTCGTCAGAATACTCCATTTCCCGTGATGGTGAATCCGGATCATGGGTGCGCAATGCATCGATACCCTTTTTTGTGAATCTAAACCGCCTGGACTGTTTTCGAATTTCAATCATGTCTATCTCCTGTTTCTGTATAATTTGACTTTCAGGCAACCCCGACCGACCCACGGAGGAAAAGACCGACGGACGGAGCTGCCATTTGCTTGACCAACAATTAACTGTTCACCTGTCGGGAAAAATTCCGGTCTATGTCCGGTCAAACCGGCGGAGTTTAGGGACAACTCTCGGGGAAAACGATAATGGGATCAGATGCTATAGGGGTGATAACAATATCGGAAAAATATTGGATTGGTGGGATTAAAAAAGAAAGGATTGATTGACAGTATACCATAAATTAGTATAGTGTAACATATGGCATGGACGATTACCGAAAGGCGGTCTCTGAACAAGCGGGTTCGAGCACTACCACGAAAGGTGCAAAACCTTTATATCGCGCTGAAAAAAGAGATGGAAGCCGACGGGCCAATCCGTGGGAACTGGCCAAATTACGGAAAGATATCCAGTATTCGGCATCATTGCCACCTAAAAAAAGGGCGGCCAACATATGTGGCTGTCTGGGAAGTTGTAAACAAAGAAATAAAGCTTATCGAGGTGATTTATGCAGGCACCCATGAAAAAGCACCATACTGAGACTGTCGAATTGAAATTTATTGGCCCAATTTCCAACATGGCGCAAGCCATAGAAGCCATGAAAGCTGTCGGATTTGTAGATTCTTCGGACTCCGTACCATGGCGTGATGCTTATCCGGAATATACTGAAGCGCAGTTGATCGGTAAGGCCCTTGCCGGAGCAAGATACCGCGAAGATCTAACCCAGGTCCAGCTAGCAAAACTGGTTGGAATTCCACAACGCCATATATCTGAAATGGAAAATGGGAAACGTCCGATCGGGAAGGAGATGGCGAAACGCTTCGGGCGGGCTCTCAATATAAGTTACAAGGTATTTTTATAGGATGCGTCACTGTCTAATTTCACAACTTGACCGGAGAGTGACCGGACACAAAAAAAGGGCTACGGTCATTTTGACCATAACCCCTTGATTTTAATGGCACGCCCGGAGAGATTCGAACTCCCGACCTACGGATTCGAAGTCCGGTGCTCTATCCAGCTGAGCTACGGGCGCGCAAGATATAAGGCCACTGCAAGCGGGCGCTGCAGTGGCCTCTGTTTTTTATGGGGTGAGTGATGGGACTTGAACCCACGGCCACTTGGGCCACAACCAAGTGCTCTACCAACTGAGCTACACCCACCATAAAGAGACCCACTGTTTAGCAGATCGGTTTTGGCATTTCAAGGAAAAAAAGAGTCATCGGCGATAGGTTATAGGCTACAGGCGATAGGCTATGGGTACAACAGCAGGGCGTAGGGCGTGGGGCGTAAGGCGAACGGTGAAAATACCGTGCCGTAAGCTGTAAACCGCATGCCATGAGCCGTGTGCCCTACGCCGTGAACCGTTAGCCGTGTGCCGTCAGCCGTGCACCGTGCACCGTAAGACATAATACTTGTTATTGAGCCGCCTCTGGCCATGTGATATAGAGTCGGGGAGTTTGGTAATTGTGTCACCTTCAACACTAAAGAGGGCATTCTTTTGAATTCATTTCATATATTTGTAATGCGGCTTATTCTGGGGGCGGTTTTTGCGGTGATAATCTCCCGTTTTTTTTATCCCAAGGCAAATCTTATCTACGTGGCCGGGTTGGGGATTATCCTGGTGGCACTCGCCTATTTCGCGGAATACCTAAGGAATCGGAGAACCAAAAAATAGATGGAAGAGGGATGATGGAAGATGGACGAAAAAACCGAAAGGCAAACGGATCGAAGGAAGTGGGGTGATGGATGAGGGACGAATAGGTCAGAAGGGTTGAAAAAGACAAGGAAAGCGGGAGGAAGGACGATGAGTGAAAAGATGACGAATAGAATCAGAACTGTGAGGGATCTTAAAGTTTATCGCCAAGCCTTTGAAACTGCCATGGAAATTTATGAGATTACGAAACAATTCCCTAAAGAAGAGATATATTCCCTGACTGACCAAATTAGACGCGCATCGAGATCTGTTTGCTCAAATTTATCGGAAGGATGGCGAAAACGACGCTATAAAGCAGTGTTTTTGAATAAGCTCTCAGATGCCGGGCAAGAGGCTGCTGAAACTCAAACGTGGTTGGAATTTTCTCTTCATTGTAAATATATTGATGAGGAAATGTTCCTTAAGCTTGATGAAAACTATGAACATATTTTTGCAATGCTGAATGGAATGGAAAAGAAAGCCGATTCGTTTTGTCATCCCTCTTCCTATCGAAGCGGTCTTCCCTCTTCCATCGGTTCACTATGTTAAATCGCAAACCCGGCGGTGAATAAATCTTGTTTAATACCCCGGTTAACACTATGAGAATTAGAGTTGACATAGAGCAATATCATTGAGGGGCATCATGGCGGAATTTTCAGTAAGACGACCTTTAAAGAGACCTCCTGTACATCCCGGTGAAATCCTGCGCGAAGATGTACTTAAAGATCTGGGATTGTCAGTCAGTGAAGCCGCGAGACGTCTCGGTGTTTCCCGTCAACAGTTACATCGAGTTTTGGCTTGTACGCATCCGATTACAACGGAAATGGCACTCAGGATTGGAAAATTCGCCGGGAATGGACCTGTTTTGTGGTTGCGAATGCAACAGTCGTATGATTTATGGCATGCAGAACACCGAATGGCGGATGATCTTTCAAAAATCGAACCGGCGGCTTCGAATCTCTGTGGCGCCTGATGAAAAAAAGCCGATTCGTTTTGTCGTCCGTCGTCATAGCGAAGCGGTCTTCCATCTTCTATCGGTCTATTGAGCTAAGATAGCGGCTCTGCGGTGAATAACCTTATTTATTAAACCATCACTAAGTTAATAACATTGGGGATAAAAGAATAGTGAAACAGATTATCCTAGGAACAGCCGGACATATCGATCATGGGAAAACAAGCCTTATCCGGGCGCTGACCGGTATCAATACCGACAGGCTCAAGGAAGAACAGACCCGGGGGATCACCATCGAACTCGGATTCGCCTCCATAGACCTGCCGAGCGGGCAGCATCTCGGTATCGTGGATGTGCCCGGTCATGAAAAGTTCGTGAAAAACATGGTGGCGGGGGCCACGGGAATCGACCTGGTGGCCATGGTAATCGCCGCGGACGAAGGCGTCATGCCACAGACCCGGGAGCACATGGAGATCTGCTCGCTCCTCGGCATTCAGTTCGGTATTGTGGTACTGACAAAAATCGATATGGTGGAAGAGGAGTGGCTCGAACTGGTAACTGAGGATATTCGGGAGTTTATGTCCGGAACCTTCCTCGAAGATGCACCGATCTGCCCCGTTTCCTCCACCACCGGAAAGGGTCTTCCGGAATTTACCGCCGAACTGGATAAACTGAGCAAAAACGTCACGGGCCGGTCATCCAGCGGACTGTTCCGGCTTCCCGTGGACCGTGTCTTTACAATGAAAGGCTTCGGTACCGTCATCACCGGAACGCTCTTTTCTGGAAAAATCGATGTGGGTGAACAGGTTGTACTCTATCCTTCCGGGACTATGTCCAAGGTCCGTGGTCTTCAGGTTCACAACCAGGCAGTAGAGCAGGCAATCGTCGGACAACGGACCGCCATCAATTTCCAGGGCCTCGAGAAAACGGCCATCAACCGAGGGGATGTGGTGGCACGACCGGGCACGCTGGTGCCGAGCTATATGGTGGACGTCTCCCTGACGTACCTTTCCAGCAACCCGAAAGCGACGAAAAATCGAACCAAGGTCCGTTTCCACACCGGCACGAGCGAGGTCATGGGCAAACTGGTGCTGATGGACCGGGAAAAGGTGCAGCCCGGAGAAGAGACCGTCGCCCAGATCCGGCTCGATGAACCCGTGACGGTGCTAAAGGATGATCGATATGTCCTCCGGAGCTACTCTCCGGTCCGGACCATCGGCGGAGGCCGGATTCTGACCCCCGTGGCGAAAAAACACAAGGGGGTCGATGCGGATACCGCCCTGGAAGTGGAAGGCCTTGCCGAAGGAGACCCCACTGAATTAGCGGACTATCATATCCGGGCGGCACAATATAAGGGCGCTTCTTTAACGGAACTGCTGGTACTGACCAACGTGTCGGAGAAAAAGCTCGACGCCGCGCTCCAACCCCTGCTCTCCAGCAAATCGGTCGCCTGCGTCGACAAGACGGCCCGGGTGTATGTCCACCGGGAAGTCCTGGAAAAGCTCGAGGAGCGGACACTCGACCACCTCGAACGTTATCACAAGGCAAATCCATTAAAGGAAGGAATGCCTCGGGAAGAACTGAAATCAAAGGTGCCGCCGGTTGTCAGCGACAGACTGTACCACCTGATGCTCAACGAACTGGTCAAAAAAGAGGCTCTTGTCCTGGAGGGTGATCTGGTCCGGGGGAAGGGGCATTCGGTCCAGCTCGGTACCGATCAGACAGATGCGAGGGAAAAGATTCTGTCCGCCTACAGGAAAGGCGGCTTTTCTCCGCCCTATTTCAAGGACATTGCGAAATCAATGGGTATGGAACCCGCCCGCATAAAAGACGTCCTGATGCATCTCGTCAACGAAAAAGAAGTGGTTAAGGTAAAAGAGGAACTTTACTTTTCATCCGCAGCCATGTTGGACATCGAAAAGAGATTGGTTGACTTCCTGAAAAAAAACGGCGAAATCGCCATGCCACAGTTCAAAGAACTCACGGGCACCTCAAGGAAGTATTCCGTGCCCCTGATGGAGTATTTCGACACCAAACATCTGACGATTCGGATCGGGGATGTTCGCCGGCTCAGGAAGGCGGGCTAAAAACACGAGGGAAGAAGGAAGACCGCTTCGATAGGACGAGGGAAGCAACTGCATAGGGCATAAAAACAATAGTGGCGGATGTTGTTGTTCGTATTTTCGTCCATCTTCATAGCAAAGCGGTCTTCCATCTTCCATCGTTTCGATTAAACTCTCACGACTCAATTTCATCAACGAACCGGCCAGTAATGTGGTCGTGGAAGCACATACCCCGTTCGGTAAGTGCGCAGCGGGTATCTGTCAGGAATAGCAGTTCTTCTTCCAGCAGGGATTGCAGCAGGAAAGGAAACACCTCCCGGAATGCCCCCCCGAATTGCGCTTCGAATCGACTCAGATCAATCCCGTCTTTGGTCCGCAACCCCAGATATATCGTTTCCATCATGAGCTGGTCCCGGGTCAAGGTTTCCATATCATCCGCGGGGGATTGCCCCGCCTCCATCCGTTCAATGTAAGCTGTAACGTTACGAATGTTCCAGCGCCGCTCATTTCCGGAAAACGAGTGGGCAGCCGGTCCGAAACCGATGTACGGCGTGTGGTTCCAATACTTCCGGTTGTGCCTGGATTTCAATTCGGGGATTCGGGCAAAGTTGGAAATCTCGTAGTGCTCATACCCGGCTCTGACAAGAATGTCCACGGTTTCCCTGAAAAGATCCGCGACCAGTTCTTCGTCGGCAGCATTGATATCTCCGGATTCCAGCATGCGCGTCAGGGGGGTTCCGGGTTCATAGGTAAGTGTATAACAGGAAAAATGCTCGGGTTGAAACGACAATCCCTCTGCCAGGGTCTCCCGCCACTCCTCGACGCTCTGTCCCGGAAGGCCGTTTATCAGGTCTATGCCGACATTTTCAAACCCTGCCGATCTTGCCCAGTTCAAAGCCTGCCGCGCCTCCCGGCCGGAATGACACCGGCCGAGAAAAGAGAGGGCCTCATCGTTAAAAGACTGCACCCCGATGTTTAACCGATTTATACCCGCCCGGCGGTACGCCGCCAGGGTGTCGAGGGAGATAGTGCCGGGATTCGCCTCGAGGGTGATTTCAGCCCCGGT
This sequence comes from Desulfobacterales bacterium, assembly GCA_963677545.2. Classification (GTDB taxonomy): domain Bacteria; phylum Desulfobacterota; class Desulfobacteria; order Desulfobacterales; family JAFDDL01; genus JBECKW01. Next base: position 86,191 of record CAXXKH010000046.1, read on the forward strand.
TGGAAGTGAAAACCGCTCGCTGACAGCATCAATAATTGCTTCGATCAACACGGGATTAAGTACCGATGGCGTTCCCCCGCCAATATATAGGGTATCCGGCGGCACATCGAAAGGTTCACCGGACAGAATCTCCTTGATGAGCGCAGATACGAAAGGCGCCTGAAGAGAAACATCCGTTACCGAATAGAAGTCGCAGTACAGGCATTTCTGAACGCAGAAAGGAATGTGGATGTAGATGCCGGGGCAGCCCGAGTTCTCGATTGCGTTATCGGTCTCTTGAAACTTTGCCATAATATTATCCCGTGCGGACGCGGCTGACTGACCGATGGACGATGGAAGACCGCTTCGCTTGGACGAGGGACGCAACTGCAAAGGGCGACAAACCAATAGAAGTGGAAGCCGTCATTCGTATTTTCGTCCATCTTTCTAGCGAAGCGATCGTCCCTCTTCCCTCGGTTTTTCCGACTTCCGATCTCAGACCTCCGACCTCTGGCTTTCACTTTCCTTCCAACACCTTCCGGCTGCGTTTGACAGCGCACAAATCACCACACATGGTGCAGACATCCTCGTCGATAGGGGCTGAAGACTCCCGGTAGGCCCTGGCTTTTTCCGGATCCATGGCGAGCGCCAGCATTTTTTTCCAGTCGAGGTTCTTCCGGGCCTCACTCATCTGGTTGTCCCATTCAATTGCACCCGGGATACCCTTGGCGATATCGGCCGCATGAGCGGCGATCCGTGCAGCGACAACACCTTCTTTCATATCGGCCAGATCCGGTAACCGGAGGTGCTCCGCGGGTGTTACATAACAGAGGAAATCCGCCCCGGCAGCCCCGGCGATAGCCCCCCCGATGGCCGAGGTGATATGATCGTAACCCGGCGCCACATCTGTCACCAGGGGCCCCAGCACATAAAACGGCGCACCGTGGCAGAGTTTCTTCTCAAGCTGCATATTAGCGGCTATTTCATTCAGGGGGACGTGCCCCGGCCCTTCGATCATCACCTGGACATTCTGGCTCCAGGCATGTCTGGTAAGTTCTCCAAGAAAAATCAGCTCCTGGATCTGAGGCGGATCGGTGGCGTCTTTGAGACTTCCGGGACGAAGGCCATCGCCGAGACTCAGGGTGATGTCATGGGTCTTGCAGATCTCAAGCAACCGGTCGAAATGTTCGTAGAACGGATTCTCCCTGTCGTTCTCCTCCATCCACTGAAGCAGGACAGAGCCCCCCCGGCTCACCACATGCATGAGACGCGGATTTTTATGGAGCCGCTCCACGCACACCCGGGTAAGCCCGGCGTGAATGGTCAGGAAATCTACCCCGTCCTCGGCGTGGGTTTCCACGACCTTGAAAAAATCGTCCACGCTGATCTTTGAAATGTTTTTTCCGTACTGGGCCACCGCATCGTATGCCGGCACCGTACCGATCATTACCGGGCTCATCTCGACGGTTCTTTTGCGAAACGTCCGGGTATCACCGAATGTGCTCAAATCCATGATGGCATCCGCCTTCATATCAATGGCCGCCTGCACTTTAGAAAGTTCCATGTCGATATTGCAGCAATCTTCGGAAACACCCAGGTTGACATTGATTTTTGTTGTCAGCCCTTCCCCCACCCCGCCGCCGGCGAGCGAACGGTGGTTTTTATTGGCGGGCACCGTGATTTTTCCCGCGGCAATCCGCTCCAGCAGAAGATCTTCGGAAATCCGCTCCGTGGTGAGCATATGCTTCATCTGTGGCGTCACGATGCCTTTACGGGCCGCATCCATCTGGGTGGTGTAATTCATATTTAATACTCCTTGTAATTAAAAAGGTTCAGGATCTTCACTTTATTCAAATGACTTTCACCACGAAGATCACAAAGAACACGAAGGAAAACAAAAACACAAATAATTCAAAACTTATCCCATTACTTCTGTCAGTCGTCCAACCATCCCCGCAATATCCTCCGCCCCGACAATCTCCGTCACCAGGCAGACGGTCCGGGCGCCACGGGAAACAACCTCGTGGATGTTATGTTCCTTGATACCGCCGATGGCCACAAAGGGTATCCGGACATTGGCTATGACGTAATCAAGATAGGTCAGCCCCACCGGATCGCACACATCCTCCTTGGTCCGGGTTTCGAAAATGGGGCCGACACCGATATAATCCGCCCCCGCCGCGACAGCCGCTTCCGCCTGGGCCGGTGAGTGAGTCGAAACCCCGACAATCTTATCTCCCATCAACCGCCTCGCGGCCTCCACCGGCAGGTCGTCCTGGCCCACATGAACGCCATCCGCATCGGTCAGCAGCGCAATATCTAAAAAATCATTGACGATGAACATTACATCATGTTCCCGAGTAATTTTCCGAATCATCCGACACTCTTCGTAAATATCCCGAATACTTTTATCCCTGTGCTTTTCACGATATTGGATAATTCGTATTCCCCCCCGAATCATCTCTTCCACCACTTCGACATTGCTCCTCCCTCTGGAGTATTTCTCGGCGGTGATTCCGTATATCCCTTCGGGTAGTTTGTGAGGCATATGTTTACTCCCTAAAAAACGTGAGTGCATAAGAGCGTGAGAGTTTAAAGGAAAACGATGGAAGATGGAAGCCCGCTTCGCTCGGAAGATAGACGAAAATACGAACGACAACTTCCTCTTTTATTGTTTCGTTGCCCTTTGCCGTTTCGTCCCTCGTCCATCTTCCCTCTTCCATCGGCTGTCTCCTGCCTCTGCCATTAAATCAACTCCCAATCCTTAAACACCGGCTGAAACCCCTTATCCCGGATGGCCTGAATCGTTTCAGCCACGCCCCGCATATCGGAGATATCGAACTGTGCGGTACTTGCCTCCGCCGGCTGTGTATAGCCGCCCACATCGGTCCGGGAACCCACCGACAGTCGTGTGGCCCCCAGAAACATCAGGTGATCCCTCATCTCCGCCTTCTCCCTGGTCGATACCGAAATGGCCGCCCGGGGCATGAAAAGACGATAGGCCGTCAGGAACTGTACAAAAGTCTTGTCGTCCACGGGGTCATAGGGCTGGAAAGCACCTTCCGCCGGATTGATCCTGGGAAGCGAGAGGCCGATTTCGGTATCCAGGTACTTTTCCTCCAGATAGCGGGCATGCATACCGGTCAGAAACGCCTCCCGCCTCTTCTCCCCCAGGCCAAACAATGTACCGATGGATACGGTCCGGAGCCCCGCCTTTGCGGCACGTTCAGGGGCATCGAGACGAAAGCGATAGTCAGCTTTTCGGCCGGCCAGGTGAACTTTCGAATACAGCGCTCGATCATAGGTCTCCTGATATACGGTCATGCCATCCACACCGGCCTGCCGAAGGCGCCGATACTCCGCTTCCTCCATGGGAAACACTTCTATGGAGACAGACGGAAACAGCTTTTTGATGATTCCCACCGCATCCTCGATATAATCGATGGACGATATCTCCGGCGCTTCACCGGTAAGGACCAGGATATGTTTCATTTCGGTTTCCGCGACAGCCCGGGCTTCGAGTTCAATCTCTTCCAGGGTCAATTTTCTTCTCTTGATCCGGTTGGTCCGATTGAAACCACAGTAGATGCATTCGTTGGTGCAGTAGTTGGAAATATAAAGCGGTACATAGAGAGAAATCGTCCGGCCGAAATATTGAATGGTCAATTGCCTCGACTTTCGCGCCATGGGTTCGAGATAACCTTGTGCTTTTGATGAAAGCAGGTTTAAAAAATCCCGCCGGCCAAGACGATCCTTGCCGAGACTACGCTCCACATCCGCATCGGTTACGTTGGCGAAATAATCATCGAAGTCGAATGCTTCGTATTTTTTTATGGTGTCAAAAAATGACATGGTAACTTCCTGTTGGGTAGCCAGTTGGCCGGCTAACCGGTAAACAGTTTTTTAGTGTTCGTCCAGAAATAGGCAAATTTGGTTGAGATCAAGGCGCACGAAAAATTTAACCGCAGGCATATAGTTAATATTCCGAGGATTAAATTTTTCGTGTAACGCCGATATCGGCCAAATTGGTCATTTCTGGATGGGCACTATTCAATCCAAAAACCCCGTTAGTGGCGACGAAGCAACCGCCGTTTTACTCTCCTCCCGCATTTTTGCGAGGAATGCCATTCGGCCCGCCGACACTGCCATGGAAAATGCCTTTCCCATAGCCGCCGGATCCTCCGCAGAAGAGATAGCCGTATTGACCAGCACGGCGTCGGCGCCCATCTCCATGGCCGCCGCCGCCTGGGACGGTCTTCCGATACCCGCGTCCACGATAACCGGCACCTTGCAGTTCTCGATGAGAATTTCGATCATACTTCTGGTTTCCAGGCCCCGGTTCGTTCCAATAGGAGCGCCCAGGGGCATGACTGCCGCCGCGCCTGCATTTTCGAGTTGACGTGCCAGGGGGAGATCCGGCATCACATAGGGGAACACCACGAATCCCTCCTTCGCCAGAATTTCCGTCGCCAGCAGGGTGGCGTGATTGTCCGGCAAGAGGTATTTCATGTCAGTAATCACCTCGATTTTTATCAGGTCCCCGCATCCCGCTTCCCGGGCAATCCGTGCGATCCGGACCGCCTCCTTTTCGTTCCGGGCACCGGAGGTGTTGGGCAACAGCCGGACGGACTTCGGGATATAATCCAGGATATTTTCGGTTTTCGAACCGAGATCGACCCGGCGAAGGGCCACGGTGATCATCTCGGAGCCGCTGGCTTCGAGCATCTCAGGAATAAGCGCCTTTGATGAAAATTTACCGGTACCGGTAAAGAGACGATTTTCAAAGGTCATATCACCTATTTTCAATAAATCCTCTTGCATATCAACCTCCGCCCACAAAACTTAGAATTTCCAAATTATCCCCCTCACGGAGTTGTACTCCCTGCCACTCGGCCCTTTTCACAATCTTGTAATTGTGCTCCACCACCACCCCTTCACCAGTAAGCCCTTTTTCAACCAGATAATCGGTGATGGAACAGACATCAATGGTTTCTGGATTTCCGTTTACGGTGATTTTCATTCATTAGCTCCCAAGCTGAAAAATGCCCTATTAAAAAAGCCGCAGACCCGGGCAGGGTATGCGGCTTAAAATATTACTAAAAAATCATTTTTTGAAGCCCGCTTCCCTTCGCCGGTATTATCCGGATCAGGTCATAAGGGTTTTTTCTCAGCTGTGTCAGCACCCCTAGCGATTTTTACCAGAATATGCGGGTTGGAACCGTTTGTCAAATTGAATTTCCTCAACCGCAGTTTCATGATAAAAACAGCCATGATTCTTCACATCGACATGGATGCCTTCTTTGCCTCTGTGGAACAGCACGACCGGCCGGAACTGAAAGGAAAATGCGTTCTCGTGGCGAGAGATACGGACCGGGGCGTGGTAACGACCGCCAGCTACGAAGCCCGGAAGTTCGGCGTGCATTCGGCCATGCCGGTGTTCCAGGCCAGGAAACTGTGCCCCCAGGCCGTTTACATCCCTCCCCGGAAAGGCCGTTACGGCGAGGTGTCCCGACAGATCATGTCCCTGCTCAATGAATTTTCCCCCTTGGTGGAACCCGTCTCCATAGATGAGGCTTTCATTGATATCAGCGGATGCGGCAAACTCCACGGCTCACCCGCGGAAACCGCCGAAACGATTAAAAACCGCATTTTCGAAGCCACCGGCCTGACCTGCTCGGTGGGGATCGCCCCCAACAAGTTTCTGGCAAAGATCGCTTCGGACATGAACAAACCGGACGGGTTATTTGCTATCATGCCGGATGAGATGTCGGCATTTATCAAAACCCTGCCAATTCGTAAAGTGTCAGGCGTGGGAAAACAAACCCGGAAAATACTCGAAACCCTCTCTATCGAAACCCTCGGGGATGTTCAGAAATATTCCGAACCGTTCCTTATTGGCAGACTCGGAAAATTCGGAAGCCGCCTCGCCTCCCTGGCCGCCGGCATCGATCCGTCACCGGTGATCCCCCACACCCCCGCAAAATCAATCAGCAGTGAACACACCCTCTCCCGTGACACGGCGGACAAGCAGGAACTGAAACGCTATCTGCAGAGCCAGTCCGAAGAGGTGGGACGGCAGCTCCGCAAAGCGGACCTGAGAGCCCGCACGATAACCCTCAAAGTGAAAGACGCCGATTTCAAAATAGTGACCCGAAGCAGAACCCTGTCCGTCCCCACCCAATCATCGGAAACAATCATTAAATCCGCAACCCTGCTTCTGGATGCGTATCAGCTCAATAAGAAAATCCGCCTGATCGGTGTGGGTGCATCGGGTTTGGTCTCCGGCAGGACACCGGTGCAGCAGGACCTTTTTGATGGCCCTGTAAAACAGAATGCCGCCTGGGAAAAAATCGACAAAACGATGGATGCCATTGCTTCGAAATTCGGACCGGAGAGTATTCGTAAAGGAAAATAACTTTTTTCACATATTTTTCATTTTATTTTACCATTTATTTCATTTCCGCGCTTTCAGGTTGACTAACTGGTAAAAAGTCTATGCCTCTCGCAAAGACGCCAAGGAACTTGGAGTCGAATGGGAAAAATCCATTTTAGAGGATAAATCTTTTCAATATCCGGCGGGCATCGTAACAGGACCCAAAGCGGCTTTCCTTATTTCTGCACCGGAGGGGTGGGTCCTGGATAACCGTTCCGGCCTTCCCCAGGAACTTCATTGCATCCTCTATCCGAAAGGTCAGTCATGGGCAAAAAGCAGTTTCGGGATGCACGCAAAAATCGCTTCGACTCAATTTACAAAAAAAGATGATTTTATTCAGTTTGCCATCGATGCCAACAGGAAAAACGACACAGATTCCAGCCATAAAATATTAAAACAGGGCTAAACGTCAGAAGGCTATGACTTCACTATCGTAGAATATAACCTTCCCCGTTTTTCGCAATATGAACTTGTCGGCTACATACAGGTTCCCGACGCGGTCGCCTACATTGTATTTGTTACCCATGACGCCAAATCCCGAATCGAGCACTCCGGAGCATTTGATAAAACTGTAAACTCTTTTCTTTATAGACCTGATTATATCAATAGAACTGAACCGTAAACTGCAATGTTGTATAATGGGATAAACGCACTCGGGTTAGCAGGAAAGGAAAAAGTCTATTTTGTAATGCCCCATCTTTTAAACAGCAGCTTATAGAATTCAGGCTGATCGAAATCTGCCTGCATAAGCTTGGTTAAGTGGGTGTACCCGAGTTTGATCTCGTCATAGTGCCTCAGACCTTCCGCCAGGATTTTCACCTTATCTTTTGTCAGTGAAAAAATAATTTTATTTTCATCGGTCAGAGCCCGCTCCTGTTCCCCCGGATCAGGAATCGTAATGATGTAATCCTTTTCACCCTCAAGAAGGGGAACGAGGGAATAGATGCAGGAGTCTATCGGATCGAATTCGGAAATAACGTGAACGCCCTCCTTGTATTTTATCGCCATCAGGATATTTCTCAGCTGGGCGTTGTTGCAATAGATGAAAACCGCATCGGGTTCGAAGCCGGCACTCCTCAAAGGCGCCGTGAGGCAGCCAATATACTTTCCGGCTTCGAAACATGGGAATGTCATATTCTCCGCCAATTCGGGCTTTTCAAGGAAATGGCCGAGGAACTTGGTACCGGTGCCCCCCAATGCTTCCAGTATTTCCGGATCATCACCAAGTTGCGGGTTATATAATCCGCCTTTTTTAAAAAATTCCGGCTGTTCCACCAGTCCGTAACCGATGACGGGTGCATAGCACCAGTGGTCCTCTTTCAGCATGGCCACGGTCTCACCGTCGCGCCGCGAGAGGGAAAACGCCTGGCATTGCGCGAGGTGCTGATTGCGGTCCCTTTTGGGTCTGATTGCTTCCGCCGGAATTTCTTCTTCACGCTGAATCATTTTTACCGCAATGGGAAAAGAATCCAGCCTCAGAATCTCCTCGATCTCCTTACCACAGTTTCTGTACTCTTCTATTGTCGTCATTTTCAAATCTTCTGTTGTTGAGTTGAGTTATTGACTGAAAAGCCTATTATTGACATTTTGACCAATCTTGGATCGGAATTAATCCAACTTTTTCTTTCTGTCAATATTGGTTATACCGAAAGCACCTCCATTGAACGAAACAAGCCGTTTTGAAATTGGCTGTGATAGTAAAAATCCTGGCCCAAAGGACCAGGTTTTAACCGCAAAATAAATCTTTTCCTCCCCTCCCTCACCGACCAAAAATGAACGCCTCCCTGTGAAACAGGCGGGTCGTGATCCAGACTGCGGCAACCGAAAACAGAAGAGACACAGAGCCGGACAGGAGATAGTGGATAAAAACAGGGCTTTCGCCGTTAAGCAGATCTATTATCAGGCGCTGCTGGGAGAAGGACGGTATCGCGTACATCCAGGTTCTGGTCGGGCCAACATTCTCCATGAACATGGGGATCATCGCCAGTACGATAAGCATGAACGACATCACCGTTTGAGATTCCTTCAGGGACCTGGAGAGGGTGGAGATGAGGATCGTAAGGCCCGAACTGATGAACGCCAGCGGAAGCAGCGTGGCGGTCAATCCCATCAGGGCCTTCCCGTCGAACGTGATGCTGACACCGAGTTCTTCAACCGGAAGATAGCCGAGCACGGCGATGTACCCCGCCGACGTAAGGAGCAGTCCCGCCACACTGAACGCGACGGCCGCGGAGTACTTGCCCAGCACCATATCGCGTCTCGAAACCGGGTTTAACAGCAGCGATTCGATGGAGCCCCGCTCCCGCTCCCCGGCGGTCATCTCCACCGCCAGCATCATGCTGCAGAGAAATGCCACCATGACCGCGAACATGGGCACGACCTGCTGAATCCCGGCGATAAACGCATCACCTTCGGAGACATCCACCTCCCTGACGGCAATCGGGGCGGCCACCTCCGGATTTATTCCCCGGGCAAGCAACCGCAACGCACCTATCTGGGCGCCATAGGCACTGATGAGCCGGGTCATTTTCGACACCGCGGGGAGCTGCGACCGATCTTCGCTGTTGGTGATAATTTCGATGGTTGCGGGTTTGCCCTCCGCGATCTTTTCCGGGTAGTCGTCCGGAATCACCACCGCCATCCGGATGCTCGACTCCCGAACCCGCTCCATTGGATTTTCCGGTGCCGTTTCAACCGTCGTTCCATTCTCCTCCAGCCACGAAATCAGCCCGGGAGCATTCTCGCTGCCCGCTATCGGAACGGTAATCCGTTCCGGTTCCGCGGATACGTCCGCAAAGATGGAGAACATCCAGATCAGCATAAGCGGCCCCATGACAGGGATCAGCAAGGCCGTAAGTATGGCGCGCCAATCCCTCAGGCCGTCTTTGGTCTCCTTTTTGAAAATCACTCTTATGGAGTGCCAGGCCGATGGTGTTCGGGTCGTCATTTTGTCACCTCCTCGTCCGCTTTCGCAAGAGACACGAACGCATCCTCCAGATCATCGGTTCCGGCCGCCGCTCTGATCTCTTCCAGAGTGCCGAATGCCGCCACCCTGCCCCGGCTGATAATGACAATCCGATCGCAAAGGGCCGACACCTCCTGCATGATATGACTGGACAGCAGGACACACTTCCCTTCATCTTTAAGGGTAAGCAGCATCTCCCGCAGTTTCCGCGTGCTCATGATATCGAGACCGTTTGTGGGCTCATCCAGGAGCACGTTCCGAGGTTCATGAATCAGCGCCCGGGCGATATTCACCTTCATCCTTTCACCCGCCGAAAAACCGGCGACCCTGCGGTCCGCGATCTCCTTCATGTCCAGTCGTTCGATCAGTGCGTCGGTCCTCATCCTCAGCTCTCTCCTTGACATGCCCCGAAGCTCTCCGAAGTAGTGGATATGCTCCCTCGCCGTGAGCCGCTTATACAGTCCCAGTGTATCGGGAAGCGCTCCGATTCGGGCCTGGGCATCCCGGCTGTTCTTCAGGGCATCGATCCCGTCGATTTCAGCGGCTCCCCCGTCGGCCGATAAAAGGCCGTAAAGTATTCGGAGGAGGGTTGTTTTTCCCGCCCCGTTCGGCCCTAGAAGCCCCGTAATCTGGCCATCTCCGGCCTCGAAACTCACGCCTCTTACCGCGGTTATATGCTTGAACCGCTTCACAAGATTCGTAACCCGTATCATTTCGCTTCACCTCTTTTCCGTCGCGATGGGACCGGTATTGGTCAAAAAAACCGGGAACCGTTTGATTTTATCCAGGCACTCCGTCTCGATTTCCGCGGGGGATGCGTTTTCGATGTGCGTGACGATCATATCGGACACACACCCGCTTCCGGAAACACCGTGACCCGTTCCCGGAACGACCACATGCCTGGAGTTCTTCAGGTTTTTGGATGCTATCTCCCCCCAGCGGGGCGGTGTCACCGGATCCAGCTCTCCGGAGAGCACCAGCGCCGGCACGTCGGACACCACCGGATCGAAGTAGGATGCCAGCTTGGGAGCCCCGCGAAAGCAGTCGCAGTACTCGTTGAAAGACGAGACCATATGGCTTCTCGAAAATACACTCCGATCCGATTCGTCACTTTCCGCGTCCTCATCCAGAAGGGCCAGGTCCTCGTTGCAGAGAACCGCCTTCTGCATTCCCGTGCTTATCATTTCCGAATTCCCACTCGCCATTTCCATAAGCGCCCCGAAGACACTGAAATCCCCTCCGTGTGCCCGCTCGACGGCCAGGGGAATCAATGCAGTCCGCTGTGTATCGTACAGGGCGCTGAAAAGCGTCATTCGTATTGTTTCGACGTGGACCGTGACAGTGACGGGCGCTCCTGTCCGGGGATGCTTCAGCTGAACCCGGGCGGGTTTTTTTTCCAGGCCCGAAATCAGCTCATGAAGCTTTTCACGCAGATTCGGAAATGCCTTTCCGCACCCCTGGTCGTTTTCGCAGTGAGAGAGCAGCAGTCCGATCGCCCGCTCTCCATCCTCGGCAAAGGCATCGACGATCTTCATCTCCATGGGGGCAACCCCGTCGAGCACCAGGCTCCGGACCATCTCTTCATGGCGCCTGAGATAGACGAGCGCCGCCCGGGTTCCGTAGGATCCGCCATAGATGTTGATTCTGTCATATCCGAGCGCGTCCCTGACCTCGTCGAGATCGTCCATGGCGATATCGGTGGTATACTTGGTCAAATCGGCATCGAAGCTTTTAATCAGGTCTTCCACCTCAGGATCGCGTTCTCCTGTCCTGAACATCTCCTTAAAAGACAATTTCTCGTCCGGCAGGATCAGGTCGAGGGGATTGGAAGCGCCGGTTCCCCGCTGGTCCACAAGCACGATATCGCGGTAACGTCGCAGCTTTTTCACCCACGGCATCCGCATCCACGGCACCTCCGTCGCGGCCTGGCCGGGGCCTCCGGCGAGCATGAAAACGGGATCCGGCTTTGCCCTGGCGAGGGCGGGAATCACCACGACATTTAGGGAAATCCGCCGCCCCTTTTCTGTCTCCCGGTCTTCCCAGACCTCGTACCTGCCGCACAAGGCGCCAAGTTCCGCAAATTCCCGCTGCTCTTCGATTTCGAGGGAACAGGGGCTCAACACCAGCTTTGGCGTAGACTTCGCCCCGTCACCCGGTGAGCCGCACGCGCCGATCAATACAATGCCGGCCATAAAAACTGCGGCTTTCAATACTTTCTCCATTTGACATATTTTCCGTTTGGCGTTCATAGCAGGTCCTGGTTCAAAAATTTATTTTCATTATACCGCTGTATGAGAAGGGATATGCCTGTCAGAATTATCGAGCAGACAATCAAAACCTTCAGGGCACTGGCGGCATTGCCGGGCATCGTCAGAAACCACATAACCGGCGTAAAACACAAGAAAATGCTTAAAAGAAAAACAGCTATGCGAAAAAACCCATTTGTCAGTGTGCGGCTTATCAGATACACAAACAGGGTGCCTGTCGCGAACCAGAGGCACGCGATGATGATGCCGAGCAGCTGCAGGCCGGTTAGAAGGCCCTGAAGAAGAAGCAGAAACCCGACAACAAGGGTAAGGGAGATAAGACGGGCATTGACATAAATAAAAATGGTTATGTCATTGCGGACAATTCTTTTTCTTGAAACGGGAAGCGTGCTTAAAAAACGTATCTCTTCCCGGGATTTGCTCCCGGGAAAAAACAGCACCCAGAAAAAGTGTCCCGCAAGAAACAATGCCAGAACAAGCGCCCAGAAAATACCCGCCGCGTCATATGACATTACAAGGAAGTGAGTATCCTGAACCCTATCGTGGGCAATAAACATGAAAATCAGAAAGTATAAGATGCCTAACGGCATATAGCCTTTCAATACCTGCCTTGAAATTTTCGGGATCAGAAACCTGTTCATAAATAGATCACTTAATATCTGTTGATTTAAAAATGATACCGCCGATCCAGAGCATGAGAATTCCGGCAAACAGGGGAATCAGCAGAACAGAAGGGCGATCGAAAATGTAAAAAAGGGTCTCGCTTTTCATGAGGTATTGACGCACCTCCCTCTTGGGAAGCAGGACAAATCCTACGAGCACCCAAAATATTATGTATGCAAAAGAGACGATAACGGCGGGATGCCTGTAATTTTTGATCTCGCCCCGGAATAAAAAGCGAAGCGACAAAACGGAATAGAGACCGCCGGACATGATCAACAGGCTGAACATCAAAAAATGTATATACACAACAAAGTGTATCTGTGAACGGGCCTGGGGAAAAAAGATCTGTATCATGAAGCTGACAATACAGATGGCGGCGGAGATCATTATGTAAAGCGACACCTGAACAGCGTACAGATACTTCCTGTCCATCGGCAGGCAGCACATAAACCCTACACAATAACGGTCTTCCATATTTTTTTTGGCGTGCAGTCCCGTAACGGGGTCAACATTTCCAGCGGCCCACGCATTCCAGAAAAAATTGCCGAAGAAAAACACGAAAGAACAAGTGCAGCCGACGGAAAACACGAGCCCTCTGCCAAAACAGAGGAAAAGAAAACTCAACAGCCAGAAAAAGTAAAAGAGGTAAAAATTGAATATCCCGCAATTTCGAAAGAATCGAATGGTGCCGACACGCAATATTGACAGGTAGAGGTTATTTTTCATCTGTTTACCCTGCCGCCGCCACGTTTCCCAGGGAGTAGTAGGCCACAAAAATATCCTCGAGGCTCATGGGCTGGATCTCGACCTTCCTTGCCCCGGCAATGCACTGGTAGGAAGGCAGTGCTTCTTTCTCCAGGTTGCTCAGGACTATCCGGACTTCGCCGGCGAAGCTCTCCCTGCTCATGATGTTGGGGATATCAAAATCCCGGGGAGGTTCATCGTCATAAACCAGCCGCAGTTTGCACGTCTTTTCTTTCAGGCTGTCCAGCTCGTCTTCCACAATCATTCCACCGTTCCGGATAATGCCGATATTGTCGATTACCCGCTCCAGATCCGTGAGAATGTGGGAGGAGATCAAGACCGTTTTATTCTCCTGCCGCATAAAATCGATGATGTAATTCTGAAACAGACGCCGTGCGATCACATCCAGATTTCCGGATGGTTCGTCCAGGATCAGCAGGTCGGGATTACAGCAGAGAGCCGCTATAATGGATACCGATCGGCTCTGCCCGAGGGAGAGATCCGTGACCGTTTTATCAGGGGAGATATCGAGTGCGTTCAGCATCTCGTTGGCCTTTGCCTGCTTCCAGCCGGGATAGTACTGTGCGATGTAGGATAGGGACTCGCTTACCGTGAGCCAAGGGAAATGAAAACTTGTTTCAGGTACATATGCGATCCGTCTTTTGGTCGGCACGGGCAATTCCCAGGACGCATCGCCCAATATCTTCACACTGCCCGACCATGGTTTGAGCAAGCCCATCAGCGTGTTCAGGGTGGTGGATTTCCCTGCCCCGTTTCTGCCGATGAACCCGTATATCGACCCTTCCGGGACATTCATATCGAGGCCGTTCAGCACCGCCTTCTCCCCGCGGTATCCTTTGTGAAGGCCCTCGATCTCTATGGCGTTTTTACTCATCATCCATCCTTTACTTTCCGGATTTCTTCCACTCCTGGCCCAAATTCAAGTTATCTGCGGCTTCCTGCAGGATCTCTTTCAGCTCCTCGTGACTGAGCTGCAGGGACCATGTTTCCAGCAGGAAATGGGTGGCGGCCTTGAGGGCTTCAGCCCTTCGGATCGTCAATGTTTCCGACCGTTCCACCTGGGGCGACACAAAGGTGCCCATCCCCTGCCGTTTATAGATGATATTCTCCCTTTCGAGTTCGTTGTACACCTTGGCGATGGTATTGGGATTGATCTTCAATATGCCGGAAAGCTCCCGTATGGTGGGGAGTTTTTCGTCCGTCTTGATATCCCCGGTCGCCACGGCCTTCTTGATCTGTTCCATCACCTGCCGGTAGACCGGAACGCCGCTGCTGTGTGAAATGTTGAGATATTTACCGATCGCCACGGATATTCGCCCTTCCCGATCCAGGATTTCCCGAATGTGTTCGCATAAAAATCAACCGAAGTACCATTACAACTAATTGTACTATCTCTAATAGTACAATATTTTGACCGGTGCAAGCTTTTTTTTTTTAAATTACATGAGATGGAATAGATATGGCACCCCAGGCTTTGCCTTGACAACATAACGAAATCCTGAGATATAATCTCTCTCAAAAAGAAAAGCCCTATCGACACCAATGAATTCTCTCCCCATTCAACATGTGATTCCATCCGTAAAACAAACCCTCTCAAGAGAGACGAGACTCGTCCTGTCCGCGCCGCCCGGCGCCGGAAAAACTACGGGAGTTCCCCCGGCACTTCTGGATGAGCCATGGCTGAAGAACCGGAAAATAATCATGCTGGAACCGAGGCGTCTGGCGGCCCGGACCGCAGCCCAGCGCATTGCGTCTCAGCTAGGTGAGGCGGTGGGGCGGACCGTTGGGTATCGGATTCGGCTTGAAAGCCGGGTGGGGCCCACCACCCGGATCGAGATCGTCACCGAGGGAATTTTAACGCGTCTTCTTCAAAACGATCCCATGCTTGAAGGGGTCGGTCTGATCATTTTCGATGAGTTTCACGAACGCAGTCTTCATGCGGACCTGGGGCTCGCCCTCGGCCTGGATGCCCAGGCCGGTCTGCGTGAGGATCTGCGCCTGGTGGTCATGTCGGCCACCCTGGATACGACGGCCGTTTCACAGCTTCTCGGCGATGCGCCGGTCGTTGAAAGCCGGGGCAGAATGTTTCCGGTCGAGACCCGCTATAGTGTCAACGCCCCCGCCGACGATCCGGCTCGTAGCGCCGCGGCAGCGACACTAACAGCCCTTCGGGAAGAGACGGGGAGCATCCTTGTCTTTCTCCCCGGCGCCGGAGAAATTCGTCGCGCGCACCGGTTGCTCGGCGATGCCGGTCTCCCCTCGTCGGTCAAAGTGGCTCCCCTTTACGGCGCCCTGGACCGGGAGACCCAGGCAAACGCCATCGCGCCGCCGGCGCCGGGCACCCGGAAGGTGGTCCTCGCCACCTCGATCGCGGAGACGAGCCTCACCATCGAAGGCGTCCGCATCGTTATCGACGCCGGTCTCATGCGGGTGCCCCGGTTCGATGTACGGAGCGGCATGACCCGGCTCGTGACCATCCCCGTCAGCCGGGATTCGGCGGATCAGCGCCGGGGCCGCGCCGGTCGGACAGAACCGGGGGTCTGCTACCGCCTGTGGTCCGAAGCGCGACATGCCGCGCTTCTGGAAAGATCGACCCCGGACATCCTGGCCGCGGATCTGGCAACCCTTGCACTGGAGCTTGCCGCCTGGGGTGTGGTGAATCCGGCCATGCTCTCCTGGATCGACCCCCCGCCGCCGGCCGCGTTTTCGCAGGCCCGTGATCTCCTTCAGGCGCTTGGCGCCGTTGACCAGGGGGGCCGCATCACCGATCACGGGAAGAAAATGGCCACCTTCGGGCTTCATCCCAGGTTGTCGCATATGCTGCTGCATGCAGACGAACGGGGAATGGGCGTCTTCGCCTGTGAAATCGCGGCGATCCTCGGGGAGCGGGACTTTTTAATTAAAGGCCCCGAAGGCGGAGATGCGGACCTTCGGCTTCGCCTGGAAGTACTTCGCCGTAATCAGGGAACCGCCGCTCGGGACTTGTTCGGCATGAGGGTAGATAAGGGATTGTACCGAACAGTTGAAAAAAACGCCGCGGTTCTGAAGCGCCGTTTGAACTGTGTGAACAAACCCGGCACGGTCGACGACGCGGGGATACTTCTTTCCTTTGCCTATCCGGACCGAATCGCCGTTCGCCGGCCCGGGAAAGAGCCGCGTTTTCTACTTTCAAACGGCCGGGGGGCCTTTTTTACTACTCCCGAACCGCTTTCCGCCGAAGACTATCTCGCCGTGGCGGACCTGGACGGTGACCGTCAGGAGTCCAGGATCTTTCTTGGGGCACCGCTCTCCTTCGAAAACCTGTTGGAACACTTCGAAGAGAGCATCGTTGAAAGAGAAAAGGTGGAATGGGACCGTCGCGGCCGGACTGTTACGGCATGCCGGCAGGTTCTTCTCGGAAAGGCGGTGTTAAAGACACGCCCCCTGAAACAACCGGCGAGCGAACGGATGGCGGCGGCCATGTGCGACGGCATCCGCCAGATGGGAATGGAAATCCTTCCATGGACAAAACAGCTTCGGGCCTGGCAGGCCAGGGTGCTTCTGATGAAAAAGTCAAATGCCGACGGAGGCCCGTGGCCGGATGTATCGGACAAAAATCTGCTGTACACCCTCGAGACATGGCTTCTTCCCTATCTCCCGGGGATTTCCCGACGCGATCAGCTTTCGCGGTTGGATTTGAAGAATGCACTCCTTTCGCTTCTTCCCTGGAACCAGCAGGCCGCCCTTGACCGGCTGGCGCCCACACATGTCACGGTTCCCAGTGGCTCCCGGATTCCTATCACCTATACCGACGGTGACACACCGGTACTGGCTGTACGGCTTCAGGAGATGTTCGGCGCACTGGACACCCCCGCCATTGCCGGCGGCAGAGTCCCCCTCCTGCTGCACCTGCTCTCCCCCGCCGGGCGGCCGGTTCAGATTACTCAAAACCTGAAAAGCTTCTGGGACACCACCTATTTCGAAGTGAAAAAAGACCTCATGGGCCGCTATCCAAAACACCACTGGCCGGAGAACCCCCTGGCGGCCGTGCCTACGAACCGGGCAAAAAAAAGGCCTCGGAACCGGTAAGCGGCGTAGGGGTTACGGCGTATGGCTTACGGCATACGGTGCACGGTATACGGCTTACGACTTATGGCGCACGGCATGCGGCTTATTGTTACCGGCACCAGGAACTGCAACGGCCGCGTCGACTAACGCCTGAAACCTGAGGATTACATTTCATGTCAAGCAAAATATGTTGTGAATCTTTTTTTTCGCTTGACAACCTATTGTAATCCCGACATAAATCCTTTTGAAAACGCAATTCCCTATCGGCCCGAAGATCCAGTTCCCATCGACCATCGATTTCGCCATATGAGGTTATTGATACTTTAGAGGGAGTTAGAAATGAGACCTTTACTTATTGTCATTCTCTTGGGAAGTTTAATTTTATCCGCGGGGCCCGCAACCGGTATTTCGACAAACAATCTCGAAAAAAGCATCGATGCCATGGAAGCCTTGGACCTTCCCATCGAACCGAGCTATTCCGCCAAAGCAGTCCAGTTAAAAAAACCGGATGCCATTTTTGAATTTGTGCGGGACCGGATTTCATACTTGCCTTATAATGGTCATCTGCAGACACCCGACACGACGCTTAAGACACGGACCGGAAATGCGGTCGATCAATGTCTCCTTCTTGCGGCCATGCTGAAAGCCGTGGGACAATCGACCCGATTTGTTCAAGAGCGTATCTCCTCCCAGGACATCGGCATATTGGTCGACGGCATCTTCCCAAACCAGCAACATGAAAAGGACACCATTTTCGATGAAGATTCGGATGCAAGAGCGGAGCAGGATAAGTTTTTGTCCGCCCAGCAGGATCATTTTTGTGTTCAGATGAAAGAGGGTGAACGCTGGAAACAGTTCGATCCTGTATTTCCCGCTTCAGCCGGCAGAACATCAAGTGGAAGAAATCGAACGCTGTCTTCTATACCCATTCGGGAAAATACGGTTGTCACCATCAAGGTCCATAATCGCTACCGTCTTGGAAAGCAGCAGAAGCAACAGATGGTTCTGAACCAAAAGTTCGATTTTCATGAGCTGGGCGTGAAACCCGTTACCCTGGCGCATCATATCAACGTCCAGGAAAAAAACGGTACTGTCGTCCTCGAGAAAGTACAGAGTGTGCTCAAGCACGATCAGACGGAATTTCCAGGCAAAACGCTTTCGGCGTCGGATGAAGGCCCGGATAAAAGCAGCGGTATGCCTGCCCCTGGCAGGGGGCTGGCGGGCGTATTCGACGCTATTACTCCCGAAGCGGACCGGCGCCGGCCGGCCGGCGGGGAGTTGGAATTGCTGGCGGAATGGCTCGATATCGAAATCAGATCTCCGGACCAACCTCTAAAGCGGTTTCGCTTTGATGTATTCGACATAAAAGAAGGCGATATTTTCAAATGTCTCATGACAACCATCGCGATCGGATTCTCCACGACACCGGTATCGGATAATGACGTGAACCGTTGTGCCAAGGAAGCCCTTCCCAATTTGAAGGCTTTTCTGTCAACATGGGAAGCGGTTCAAAAACTTCCCGGAGAAGAGTACACGCCCGGTCCGGGGGATTCGTCAGGCCGGATAAAGATGTTCAACGAGCAATTTCTCACGGCCTATCAGGATCTGGCGAAGCTTGTCGTCTTAAATCAACTCAGGCATTCAGACCGGATGATGGAAAAAATGACCGAATCCACCGGCATAGTTGGTTTCCACGCAACGCCAAGGGTCGTGATCGCCGCGCTTGAATATCAGGATGGAAAAGCTCGATATATAATCGATCTCGTAAAAAACGCCCCTCGAATAATCGTTCCGTCGAATCGTCCGTCGGGCTGGATCAGCCATCTTCAACTATACGGCAGTCTGATGGAAGCAAGCCTCGAATCCTTGTCCCTTCAATCCTTTTCGGATCAGAAGGGGATGGCGGTCGGTGATATCTTCGCGGAAGCCGCCGTTCGAGATGTCGACACCGTATTCATCTGTAAAGATTCGATAGACACATTGAAGGATCTGTCAATTCCGGTAAAAGCACGGCAGCTTATAAGAAAATCCATTTTAAGAAATCACAGCGTCATCACGCCGGTCAGCCCGGTGGCATATGGCGGCGATGAGGTGACGGCATGGTATGATTTCGATCCAAAAACGCAGCGTTGGACGGGTATTTTCGGCAACGGACGTCATCAGGGCATGGCGGAGGAAATTGGATTAACAGAGGAAGCGGTATTGAAACACGTGGTGGGATGCTTGACCGGCGATGCATTTCAATATTTTGCGGTGGCGGAAGTCGGTGTTGTATTCGGGCTGGCGGCGGGGTTCGGCCATTTCATTGACTGCTGCATGCAAAATCCCGGGTGCAAATTGTTTCGGTATCGCCCGCGGTGTGTCTGCCGGCAATTCGCGATGCCAAGATGCTGTGCGAAACTTATGGAAGCATCAGCAATATCATACAAGGAAACCCCCTGCCCTTTATCGCATATGATGATGAATATAAATTTGAGGACATGACAACCATATTGTACGGGGGAGATCCGTGCGAGAAAGGCGCAAATTTTGGCCTTTCATGGTATGGCTGTGGCCAGTAGTCAGTTTTGCCTTTGCAGCTTTGCGTGCAATGTCATTAACACAAACTGAAGGCGGAAAGAAGAACAACCGGGCGATTCGGCTACCGGCGGTGGACCGGTTGCCGACTCACTCATATCTCAAAGCAATATTCGGATCGACCCTTGCCGCCCTGAGCGCCGGAAAGAAGCACGCGGCCAGCGTAACAACGCACAGCAGGATCGAGACAACCGCAATCGTTGGAATATCCATGCTCGATACGCCATACAGCAGGGCCTTGAAGAAAACGGGTAAGAACCGCCGATATCAGGAGTCCGACCGCCAGGCCCGCAACAGCCAGCCGCAATCCACTGCTTCAACACCAGGTGAAAAATATCTCCCGGCTTCGCCCCCATGGCCATGCGGATACCGATTTCTCGCGTTCGCTGCCGGGTTGTGTACGCAACGACGCCGTAAATGCCAATCGTCGCCAGCAGCAGGGAAAGCAATCCGAAAGCGCCCGCAAACGTTCCCGCGATCCGCTCGACAATGCTCCCGAGCCGCATGCTCGACCTGATGGTTGTGACATCGAAGACAGGCAGCTCGGGATTCATCGCGTGCACGCAGTTTATTATTGAGGATCGATACGATTCGGGATCCCCCGATATACGTGCATGAATGATCCAGTCATTTCCGTTGATGGCTTGAAATATGGGGACGTAGACACACGGTTCGGGGGGATAGACCAGCCGGCGATATTTGGCGTTTTGCGCCACGCCGATGACGGTGCGCCATCGGCCGTACCGCTTGATTTTCTTGCCGATCGGATCACTTCCGGGCCAGTAAACGATCGACAAATGCCTCATTGACGACAACTACGAGCGCGGCGTTTTCCGTATCCTGCGGAGAAAATTCCCGCCCGGAGACAATATCCGTTCGGACGGTTCTGAAGTAGTTCGGGCCGACAAAGGCACAGCTGATTTCCATCGATTCATGGGGCTGGGGGTCGTATCCGTCCACCTGATATACTTCGGAGTGAATCGAAAAACTGAGCGGCGAAAAATCCGCGATCGTTGCCGATTCGACGCCGGGCAAAGCTTCGAGTCCGTCAAGAAGCTGCCGGTTGAATGCATTTCCCTCGGCCACGGTATGTCCGTTCGAATCGAGATCGTAAGAGGCCAGCAGCACCCGGTCCGGGTCGAACCCCGGATCCTGTTGCTCCGCCTTCTGCAGCGTACGGACAAAAAGACCGGCCACTATAAGGAGCAGAAGGGAGAACGAAATCTGTGCAACGACGAGCGTGCTCGCGAGCCTGGATTTTCGAAAGCCCGCGGAAACGCTACCGCTCTCGTCTTTCAGGACTTCTACGGGAGAGAACTTGGAGGAGCGCATGGCAGGCAGGACGCCGAAAATCATGGAGGTGATCAATGAAACGATAAATGAAGATAGAATGATAGCCCGATTCGCATTCACATCAAACGCAAGAGGTAACGTTGTGGAGGGGATCAAGGATAGTATGGTCCCGGATGTCCAGAACGTGACCAGCATGGCAAAAACACCCGAAAAGAGTGCAAGCAGCAGGCTTTCCAGAAACAGCCCTCGTATAAGCCTGAAGCGGCCGGCACCCAGGGAAATACGGATCGCGATTTCCCTGCGCCGGGCGACCGAGCGCACCAGCAGCAGATTGGCTACGTTGGCACAGGCCAGCAGCAGCAGGACGACGGCCTGGGCCAGCAGCATGGGGAACGTCTTAGCGAGATAGACATTGGCGCCGAAGGGAGACCGCCACATCGGATCCAGCGTGATCTGTTGCGGGCCTCGGTGGGACTCCGGAAACCGTTCGGCAATCCTTTTCATCTGAATGCCCAACTCGGTCTCCGCCTGGCGGCGATCGATCCCGGGCTTGAGCCTCCCGAGAACGTTGAGCCAGCAGCTGCCGCACTCACCGAGTTGCTCGCCGCGGTATGCGAGCGGTGTCCACAGGTCTTCCCGCAGGCCGGGCATGCAGCCCCGGAATCCGGGCGGCGTCACGCCAATTACGGTTCCCAATCTTCGATTGACATGGATCAGCTTTCCGACAATGGCCGGATCCGCCCCATAACGGCGCTGCCAGAGCCCATGGCTGATGATAATCGACGCCGAACGGCCGGGCTGTTCCTCTTCTTCCGGCGGGAAAACAGTACCGAGAAAAGGTTTTACGCCGAGAACTTCGAAGTAGTTTGCCGAAACAAGTGATCCGTACACACGTTCCGGCTTCGATCTATCCGTAATAGCGGCGAATTCATTGTGATAGGCAAGAATTCCGGAAAAACTCGCGCTTCTTTCACGCAGGTCCGAGTAATCCGGATAGCTGAGCGGCGGCGTGGGATGTTCACTCCATTCACCCTTCATCACGGAAACCAGCTCTCCGGTGCGCACGGCTCCGGGAATGGGATCGAGCAGGATCGCGCTGATCCAGGAAAAGATCGTGGTGTTGGCCGCGATGCCGAGCACAAGCGTCAACATTACGATAGCGGTAAAAGAGGGATTCTTCGTCAGCATTCGAAATGCGTACCGAATATCCCGGATCAGGTGATGAATCCAAATTTTTATCATGAATGCCTCACTGTTTTATCAAAAACGGCATACGGCTTACGGCTCACAACCTACGGCACAGGTTTTTACCGGTCGCCTTGCGCCGCCCGCCCCGCACCCTAAGGGCTCGTCCCTCTTCCATCGGTTTTTACGGGTTTCCGACCTCAGACCTTCCACCCTCCGTAGCAAAGCTACTGCGCCCGCCCTCCGTAGCAGACTACTGCGGAGGATGGAGAGGACGGGCCGACCTCAGGCCTCAGGCTTCTGGCCTCCCCCCTACTCGTACTTAAGGGCACTGTTCGGATTCACTCCGGCCGCTCTTCGTGCCGGCAGAAAGCACGCGGCAAGTGTAACCGCGCACAGCAGAATCAGGACAGCAAGAATCGTCGGTATATCCATCGCTGAAATCCCGAACAGCATACTGCGAAGCAGCCGTGTCAGAAATGCCGACAGCAGGAGTCCGGCAACCAGTCCGAAAGCAGCCAGCCGGAGGCCCTGCTTCAGCACCAGACGGAAAATATCCCCCGGGACAGCCCCCAGGGCCATTCGAATGCCGATTTCGCGGGTCCGCTGTCGGGTCATATAGGCGACGACACTGTAAATTCCCACAGCAGCCAGAAGCAGCGAGAGCAGTCCGAATGCACCGGCAAAGGTCCCCGCAACCCGCTCGAAAATACTGCCGAGCCGCATGCTGGATTCAAGTGTCGTGATATTGAATAGCGGCAGTTCGGGATTCAGTTCCTGCACGGTTTTCTCCAGGGAGGATCTTAGAGACCGCGGGTCACCCGCCGTGCGGAGGTGGATGATGCACTCCCTGGCATAGGCCTGGAACAGAGGGAGAAAAACACACGGTTCCGGAGGATAGACGACTCGCCGGTATTTGGCGTTTCGAGCGACGCCGATGACGCTGAACTCACGGCCATACACGCTGATTTGTCTTCCGATCGGATCCAGCCCCGGCCAATAGCGCTGGACAAACGCTTCATTGACAATGGCGACGGGCTGGGATGCATCCGTATCCTTATACGAGAAATCACGGCCCTTGAGAAGAGCGGTCCGAATGGTTTGGAAGTAATTCGGGCCGACGAGGCCCCGGCTGATTTCCATCGATTCGCTAGGCTGCGGTTCATACCCCTCGACTTTATACATATCGGAGTGAATCGTGAAACTGAGCGGAGAAAAATCCGCAAGAGTGGCCGATTCGACCCCGGGCAATGCTTGGAGCCGGGTAATGAGCTGCTGCTCGAAGGCAATCCCCTGGTCTCTGGTATAATCGGTCGATTGGAGATCGAAGGAAGCCAGCAGCACCCGGTTCGGATCGAATCCGAGATCCTGCCGGCCTGCTATCCGCAGGCTGCGTATAAAAAGGCCGGCACAAACCAGGAGCAGAAGGGAGAGAGCGATCTGGGCTACCACGAGAGCGCTCGCCAACCTGGATTTGTGGAGACCGGCGGAGACGCTTCCGCTCTCTTCTTTCATGACGTCAGCGGGATTGAGTTTTGTGGAACGTAACGCCGGCAGGACGCCGGAAACCACCGATGCCGCCAGAGAGATGACAAACGACGCCAGAACGACGGACCGGTCCACACGCCCGGTGATCGCAATCGGCAATGCGATGACATCGAAAAAGGATGCCAGCGTCCCGGCCGTCCACAGTGTAAGCAGCATGGCAAGCCCGCCGCCGGCAAGGGCGAGCAGCAGGCTTTCCAGGAGGAGCTGACGTATGAGCCGCATGCGGCCAGCGTCCAGCGACAGGCGAATCGAGATCTCACGACGGCGCGCCATCGAATGCAGCAGAAGCAGATTGGCGACATTCGCACAGGCCAGAAAAAGCAACATGGCGGCCAACGCCAGCAGCATGGGAAGCGTTTCATAGAGATAGACGTTGGCGCCGAAAGGGGATCGCCAGAGCGGATCGAGGCTGATTTGATTGGGTCCCCGGTGGGTCTCCGGATATTGTTCGACAATCCGCCTCATCTGAAGGTCCAGCTCCGCTTCCGCCCGGCGGCGATCGATTCCCGGTTTGAGTCTCCCCAGAACATTGAGCCAGACACTGTCGCGCCGGTCGAGCTGTCCACCACCGTAAGCAAGGGGCGTCCAGAGGTCAGTCTGCAACCCGCTCTTGCAGCCCCGGAATCCGGGCGGCGCCACGCCGATAATGGTACACAACCGCCGATTGACATGGATCGGCCGCCCGATAACATCCCGGTCCGCGCCAAATCGGCGCTTCCAGAGGCCATAACTGATAATGACCGACGGGGTACGGCCGGGCTTTTCTTCTTCCTCCGCTGGAAAAACGCTGCCGAGAAACGGCTTAACGCCAAGAACCTCGAAGTAATTGGCGGAAACCGTTGCGCCATAGACACGCTCCGGCTTCGATCCGTCCGTCAGGGACGAGAAGTCGTCGTGATAAGCCAGGATTCCGGAGAAACTATCGCTCCTTTCACGAAGGTCCGCATAGTCCGGATAGGAGAACGGCGGCGCTGGATGTTCACTTCTCTCGCCTCTCATCACACTGACGAGTTCACCGATGCGCTCAGCACCAGGGACCGGATCGAGTATGGTCGCGCTGATCCAACTGACAATTGTGGTGTTGGAAGCAATACCGAGCCCCAGCGTCAGTATTGCAACAGCAGTTAAAGAGAGATTCTTCGCCAGCATTCGAAATGCGTATCGAATATCCTGGATCAAGTGATGGATCCAAATTCTTATCATGAATACCTCATTGTTTTATCAAAAACGGTATAAGGCGCATGGCCTGCAGTTCGCGGTTTACGGCGTACGGCACACGGCATACGGTTCACAGCTTACGGCATGGTTTTTCACCGTTCGCCGTGCATCCTACGCCGTACGCCCTACCTTTTTACCGTTCGCCGTGCGCCTACGCCCTGCGCCTTGTGCCATACGACGTTCATCCCTCATCCATCGGCTGTTTCTGACCTCAGACTTCCGACCTCTACCGTTTTGCCCCTCGTTCATCGTTTTCTTCATTCCCACCTCAGCACCTCCATGGGATCCACTTTCGCCGCGCGTCGGGCGGGAATCCATGTGGCTAAAAACGCCACGGCAGCAAGAATCAGCGCTGCCAGGCCAAGCACGAGCGGATCTCCCGGGGAGACATGAAAAATAATACTGTTCAGTAATTTACCCGTGGCCAGCGAAAGTATCACGCCAACACACAAGCCAATAACAATCTGCACGGCACCTTGCCTTATCAGCAAAGCATAGATCCGCCGGGGACTCGCGCCAAGCGCCATTCGAATCCCGATCTCCCGCATGCGACGCGCAACAACAAAGGCCCTGACGCCATAAACTCCGATCACTGCAAGCAGCAGCGTGATTAAACCGACAGAAACGGACAAAACCGCGGCGAATCGCAATAACCACAGCCCAGTGTCTTCTTTCAGGATGGTCGTGTAGGGCTTTAAACTCTCCAGGGGAATGTCGGGATCGAGGCTAATCAGCTTGCTTCTTACCTGCTCACGGAATGCAACCGATGTTGCCGCGTCGGCCATTTGTCCCCTCACGTGGACATAGACACGCTGCGGAGACCGGGAGGCTAACGGGAAAAAAATGTGTGGCGGCGGACTTTTATCAAGTATACTGTTCCAGTGGGTGGAGACGACACCAACGATTTCCATTGGATCCGATGGCGTTTTTTTCAGTCCCGGCATCCGGGATCTCTGAATGTACTTGCCAAGCGGATTTTCTCCGGGGAACAGCGCATCCGCCATACCCTGGTCGATAATGACGACAAATGGGCCTTCGGACTGCAGGCACTCCCGATCTGTGAAATCGCGTCCGCGGAGCAATTTAATTCCCATGGTATTGAAGTAATCACTGGATATCGCTGTCACGGATCCCATTGCGGTGCGAACCTGCTTACCCGTGGTATCGGCGGTCGCGACAGGAACTCCCGGGCCGCCGAGACTCGCACCAAATGGAAGAAAGTCGGCAACCGCGATCCTGTTTACTCCGGGGGAAGTGCGCAACTCGTCCTTAAGGGCAGCCATGAAGATTCGCACACTCTCCTCGTCACGATCTGCGAAGTTGTAATTGATCTCGGCAACCAGATCGCCCCGGGGATCAAATCCGGGATCAATTCGGGCGGCGGCAGCCGCACCCCGGAAGAATAGTCCACCACTGAACAGTAAGATTAGCGAAAAAGCCAATTGGGCCATCAACAGGCAATGCCGCCCGGAAAATAAGCGTCCCCATCGATCGGTCGTCGTCCTTGTCGTATGCTGGAGAGATAAATTTCCCTTTGTGATTTCCCGAATGATGTGCCATGCCGGAAGGACAGCGAAGACCAGCGTTGAGATCACGCAAAACAGAAAGGTGGCCAGCAACACCCGGATATCCGGTGTCGTATCCAATGACAGCGAGACTCCCGAAGAGGTGAAAGATGGCATGCTCATCAACGAATTAATAAAGATCAGGATGCCAAAACGGCTGAACAGCAGCCCCGCGGCACCTCCCAGCAGGGCAATTATCAACCCTTCAACAGACAGTATCCGCAGCACTCTCCCGCGGGACGCTCCCAATGCCAGGCGTACCGAAAGCTCATCGGATCGTGTCGTGTTCCGTGCCAAAAACATGTTGGCAATGTTCAGGCATGCCACCAAAAGCACTACACCCGCCATACCGATCACGAGAGCGGCACCGAAACTTTCATGGCTCATAAATCCGTCCGAAGGCGGCGCCGTAAGAAAACCGACTCGTGGTGGGGTAGTTATTGCAAGGGTTCGGGCCCCTTCATCGGCATCGGCGGCAATCGTCTCAAGCCGGTCGGTAAGTACTGGCAGGCGGGCTTTGGCTGCTTCCAGCGTCAGTCCCGGCTGAAGGCGTGCCCTGAGATACAATGTAAATGTACCCGCATCGGCGAGATCTTGCCCGGAGGCTCCGGAGGCCATCCCCATGGGCAGCCAGATCTCGGGGGCGAAAAAGGGAAGAAGGCTGAATCCCCTGGGAACCACTCCTACAATGTTGTGAATCGTTCCATTAATCGTCAAAGTACGCCCGTTGAATTCGTTACCGCCGCCCAATCTTTCCCATAACGATGAGCTGACTGCCACAACCGGAATGTTTGCATTGGGTCTCGATTCCTCCGGCAGAAAGAAACGCCCCGCGGCCGGGGTTACACCGTGCATGGAGAAAAAATTATCCGATACAACGTAGGCGGATTTCCACTGCTTTTCCGCGCTGTTGTTTGTAACGACACCAACCCTCGCGTTATAAATCGAACTTACATCAGCAAATATCTCCCGGGATTCCCGAAGCAGCGAGAATTCTGAAAATGAGAAGGGTCTGGAAGACAAGCCAGCCGTTCCCGGGCGTATTGTGTAAATACTCACCACCTCACTTGGCCGAAGGGGTATGAGCGGCTTGAAAAGCATCGCATTGACGTACCAGAAAACGCCGGAGTTCACTCCGATCGCCAGCGCGAGGGAGAGCATGGCGATCGCGGTAAAGCCGGGATTCTTCTTCAGCATTCGAAACGCGAACCGAATATCCTGCATCAAATGAAGGATCCAAATCCGTGTCATATCATCCTCTTCCTTTTAAGAGGTGGGGACGTGTTCTTCTTCCACAATCCGCCCATCAAACATATGCACCACCCGGTCAGCCAGACGGGCATATCGCGGATCATGGGTCACCATACAGATGGTGGCGCCTTCCTGCTGGAGATCCTGCAGAAGCTCCATCACGGCTTCCCCGTTTTTGGAATCGAGGTTGCCGGTGGGCTCGTCTGCCAGCAGGATGGAGGGGTCCGCCGCCAAAGCCCGTGCCACCGCAACCCGCTGCTGCTGACCGCCCGACAACTGTGAGGGGTAATGCTTCACCCGGTGCACCATTCCCACCCGTTCCAACGCCCTGTTCACCGCCTCCCTGCAATCCTTTCCATTCATGCTCCGGTAGGTCAGCGGCAATTCTACATTTTCAAAAACCGTCAGATCCCCGATGAGATTAAAGCTCTGGAAGATAAAACCGAACTCCCGATTGCGGAGCCGCGCCCGGTCCGCAAAGGAGAGATTTTCCACCGGTTCTCCCTTCAGCCGGTATTCTCCGTCCGAGGGAGTATCCAGAAGCCCCATGATGGAAAGCAGCGTCGATTTGCCGCATCCCGAAGGCCCCTCGATGGAGAGAAATTCCCCCTGGTGGATATCCAGCTCTACTCCGCCCAGGGCATGGGTTTCCAGTTCGTCCGTCAGGAATACTTTCTGGATCCCTTCGAGGTGAATCAGCTGTTCCCGCTGTGTGTTTTTTTCTACGTTCATAGTCCCCGACTCCTTTTCAGGTTTAGTCCCAAATCGTTTTCTTTACCGAAGTTCTTTTAGCGTGTGTCAATATAATGTTTAGATTGCTCATATGAATGGTATGACGCATATTAGTATTTAAAACCAATTCTCGCGCGGAGACGCAGGGGCGCAGAGAACAAAAATAATAAATCACCAAATACACGGATATTATATAGCTTATCAAAAACACGATTTTTCCCCCTAACATATTGTCTTAAGTAGTTCTCTGCGGCTCTGCGGCTCTGCGCGAAAAATGGATACTCTTTTGAAAACATGTTAACGCCAATTGCTATAACTGATTCATTTTTATTCATAGCGCAGCGCCTCCATCGGTTGGACCTTCATCGCTCGACAAGCGGGAAGCCAGCATGCAAGCATCGATACTACTGTCAGCAAAAGCGAAATACCAACAAAGGTTATCGGATCGAAAGGACTGATCCCCACAAGGAGACTGCGCATAAGAGGGGCCATCATCAAAGCCCCGATAACGCCGATGACAATCCCAATTAGCGCCAACACAAGATTTTCTTTAAGAATCACCCACAGCACATCGCGTTTTCGTGCGCCCAGGGCGATACGAATACCTATCTCCTGTGTGCGGCGACCCACTACATATGAAAACACACCATAAACGCCAACAATCGCCATGAGCAGAGCGATACTCGAAAAAAGACAGAAATTTCCGACAATCAACCGGTTGAGCGCCATGGATTTAGAAAGCCGATCCGCCATGGTTGCTACGCCGAACAGGGGAAGATCCGCATCCCGTTTTCGAACGAGTTCCCGGATCGACGGAACGATGCCGGCGGGCTCGACGGAAGTGTGAAGAATAATCGACATCGTATTTCGCGGTTGCTGTGTATAAGGGAGATAAATGCCGGCATGTCCGACTTTATCGAGGCCATAATGCTTCACATCCCTGGCTACGCCAACAACGGTAATCCATGGCAACTCAGGGGAACCCTCTACGTTACCCATACCCGGGCAAATCCTTTTGCCGATCGGGTTGTCGCCCGGCCAGGAACGCTTGGCAAAAGCTTCATCCACGATAACCGACAGAGATCCCCGGTTCTGGCCGTCCTGTTCATTAAAGGATCGTCCGACCACGATGGGTATCTCCATGGCCTCAAAATACCCGGGGAATACGGAGCGGAACAGCACGACGGGTTGAGATTCATCCGGCTTTTTCGGAGGGGCATTCTCTATAATGTAAAATCCGCCATTATGTCCCCCGGACAACGGCGATAAATCGATGGCGCCGGCGGATATGACACCGGGTAGATGTCGTACTCTTTCCAGATGTTCCCGGAAAAAGTCGGAATTTACTTCCTTTGATCCGTACTTTTTTTCAGGTAGGGCAATGTTATAAATCAGCATGTTATCAGATCGGAATCCGGGATCAACCCTCAGAACGGAACGTAAGGATTGAACCAGCAAGCCGGAATTGATCATCAGGATCAATGTCAGGGCCAGTTCCGCGATGATCAGGAAGCGCATGCTCCTGCGCCCCGGAGCGGCCATAGTGGATTGCAGGGTGGAAGATTTGAGGGTATCCCTCGGTTTCAGTTTCAAGACGGAACGAATCACCGGCAGGACGCCCAGGAATGCCGATATAACAACCATCAACCCGACAAAAAGCCAGACCCGCCAGTCCGGATGAAAATTGAACGGTTGCGGCACCTCCACAGCAGTGCTGTTCAGCAACATCTTGAGCCCCCAATGACCCAAAACTACCCCCGCTACTCCACCCGACACTGCAAGGATAAGACTCTCCATACCTATCAACCGGGCAAGTCGACGGGGTGTTGCCCCGAGTGAGCGGCGAAGGATGTACTCTCTCGATCGGGCCAACCCCCGGGCAAGCATCAGTGCCGCCACATTACTACAGGCAATCAACAGAACCACCAATACACAAGCCAACCACACCTGGACCGACAGACGGAAAGAACCCAAGTGCCTATCTTTAAATTTCGTCACAACCGGGGCCGTATCGGCAAGTGCTCGATTCTTCTCTACAAGTCCCGAATGAATCCGCCGCAGATCTTCCCGGGCTGTCGCTATACTCACGTTCTCTTTCAAACGCCCGAGTCCCGTCAAATAATAATTCCCGTTAATTCTATTGGGGTCCCCCTGGAGCGGTGTCCAGAATGCGGTTTCTGAAAACAGGTCTTTTCCCGGAGGTGAAACCCCGATAATTGTGAAGGGTTCTCCATCCAGCTTCACCACCTGACCGACAACATCCTCGTTTCCACCAAACCGACGCTGCCAGAATCCGTTTCCGAGCAGGATAACCTTTTCTCCACCGGGTCGGTCTTCATCCGGAGTGAAGAGTCTCCCTATAATCGGCGTGACACCGAGCACGGACAAAAAATCGTGGGTTACCCTTGTTCCGCTGACACGTTCGGGGGTTCCCTCAAATGAGAGGTTACATTCCATGAAGGCACCGGCACCCATAACCTCAAAGGATCGATTTTCATCGCGCCAGCTATTGAAATCCGAATACCTCAGCCCTACATACTCCAAGCCCCACAAGGGCGCTGTTTCATTCAGGTCCACGACCCGCTCTCCCCCGGGAAGGGGCAAGGGCCGCAGGTAGAAACCGTTATAGACGCTGAAATTGATAAAGTTACCGGACACACCCAACGCCAGCATGATGATAGCAATGGCTGTGTATCCGATATTTTTTCGCAGCATCCTGAAGCTGAAACGGATATCCCGCACTATTCCTGAAACAAAACCGGAGCCGCGCACCGAGTGGCCGTTCTCACCCTTCTTCTTTTTGACCGGCATATTTTTTTCTCCCCTTTACTCTGTATCATCGACAGTTCCGCAAAGTTCAAGTCGAAATAAAAGCCGTAACCGAAATATTACGATACGTATTTCCAGGATTGTTCCGGCAGTTTTGGAATCATCCGACGCAGAGATCGACCGAAACGAAGTGTTTTGCAATTGTCTCATCTTTTATTCCATTTCAATATCATTTCAAACGTATCCGGTCGTATTCATCCCACTGGGACATATCCGAAAGAACGACCCGGTCACCTGCGTTGAGCCCGTCGATTATCTCGATGTAATTCACCGAGCTTCTCCCCAGCTTCACCGGTACGCGGACAGCCTCCTTCCCGTCATTTACTACCCGGAAAAGTCCCAGCTTGCTCTCAGCCTGGCCCTGAACCGGGCGGCCGACATACAATACATCAGAGACGGTTTCCAGTTCGATCGTCCCGTCCACGCTGAGATCGGGCCGGGCACCCTTGGGTAGCGGTCCACTCAGGGTGACATCTACGGTGACCGTTCCATTGTTGACCGAAGGATCCACACGGGAGACCCGACCTTCCACGATGCCGTTTCGAGTATCGACAGAGACGTTCTGCCCCTGCTGCACATCTTTTGCCTGGGTTTCCGGAATCTTTATCTCGGCCATCAAACGGGTCGGGATAGCAACCCGGGCGACATTGGCGCCAATCGGAAGCTGCTGTCCCACTTGAAGAAGTTCATTCTCCCCGAGTTTCTGCAACACACCGTCAATTCCCGCCCTGATATTGAGAGATTTTACCAATTGTCGTTTCAATTGAAGCCGGCCGCGAATCTGTTCGGTCCGTGCCCGCTCGGCTGTTAACTGCGCCGTCACGAGTTTCCCGGCAATTGACAATCGTTTTTCTTCGGTATTGTATTGCGTCTTCAGCACATCCGCTCTGGCCCGGGATTTTCGTTTCGAAAATTCGCTGATAAATCCTTCTCCGGCCAGCTCTTCGTCGATTTCCGCATCAAATTCGGCTTCCGTGAGATCCGCCTTCAACGCCGCCACCGAAGCTTCCAGACTCAAGCGCTGATTTTCAAGTTCTAAACGAATTTTCTCATTCTCCGCTTCAGCGGCCTTGAGCTGCAGTTCCAGTTCCTGGACTGCCTGTGTCAGTTCGGGATTGCTGAGTTCGACGAGTACCGTATCCGCTTTTACCTCCGCCCCCGGCAGAACCCGAATGACTTCCACACGCCCCTGGCTTCGGGTCGGAATCCAAAGGATTCTTTCCGGCACCAGCGTGCCGTTGCCCCGCACCCGGCGGTGGAATTCGCCTTTTTTAACGGTATCCTGCACCACGATACTCTTCGCTACAGCCGGAACCGCCGGTTCCAGCCGGGACACAGCCAGGGTCATCAGAAGAATAATTACACCGGCCGAAACAAACCAAAAAATCCTTTTTCTGCGCTGCGCCTGGGCAATATCGGGTCTTTCAATATCCATTGAGTGGGCGGTTTCCTTTGTGAATGAATTGGAAGCAGTTTTAAACCTTCGATCCTTGAAGGTTATAAAACGGATTGCACTTTGTAATAGCAGAAGCCGTGCCAGAAAAATAAAATCAATAAGTCCCAGCAATAAAAAAGCGGATAATTAAAGCAATTATATTGTTTTATATAAGGTGGTTATGTTTTAGAAAGGAACATCATGAAGGTAGATAGAGAAGTGCATCGTCAACTATTGTGTGTGTTGACGATATTTAAGTTGTGTTCGGAATTGGGAAACGGGTTTCCCGAAAATGGGACAATTTGATTTTAGATTTTAGAATTAGGATTTTTGATTTAAGAAAGACAGCGGGGTGTTCAGTACAAAAAGCCGAATAAATAGAGCGGTATGGCTGATTTGCTTCCAATCAACATATCATCTTTCACACAAAAAGCCTGACTTTTTGCATCTCTAATTTGTTTCTCTTTCTTATTCTTTCCGCCAATCTCGAAAATATAATCTTTCACTATATAATCACCGACCTTTTTACTGTATAAGACGTTTTCACCGGCGTTTTGCAGTGAGTTGACAAAAAACAACTCATGAATATTCCCTTTATCAACCTGCTTCCCCAAACCATAGCATACCGCATGATACAGAGTAGTATTCTCAAGAAATATTTTCTCCAGCTTTCGAATAAGAGCGCCGCCTCTTCTATTCGAAAAAAGCAACGTTACCAAGCCGGTTTTTTGAAGCATTGTGATGTAGTTCGATGCAGTCTTATCATCCACCCCAAGGTTTCGAGCCAGGTTGTGTATATTGATCTCACCAGGTGGAATTGTTGATAAATAAAACAGGATCCTTTTAAAATAGTGAAGATTTGCCGTCGGTAAGTTAAAAAAGTTAGCAACGTCCTCGAATATGGTTTTTTCAATGACATACCCGATTTTATCGTATAAATGCTCCTCATTGTTAAAAGCAAACGGGTAATAGCCTTTCTCCAAATATTCTTTAAACAGACCTTTGATAATTGGAATTCGAGATAATTCCGTCGATAATTGCATATAATCAGCAACGATTGTTTCGAAATCAACGATAGGATATTGAGCCCCCCTCTTGAATTGTATGTATTCACGGAAAGAAAGGCCTTTTAAATAGTAAAGGAATCCCCGACGGGACAAGTCGTGGGTACCCTTTATTAGATCGATACTCGAACTCCCTGAGAAAACCACTTTCACGGATGGAAACGAATCGTAGATATTTTTTATTTCCTGGTTCCAATTTTTATATTTTTGAATCTCATCGATAAAAAATAGAGCTGTTCCTTCATTTTCATATAAATCCTGCACAAAGTCGAACAATGTTGTACTGTTAAAATAGATATGATCGGCGGAGAAATAAAAAGCATCGTCCAGATTTTTGATTTTGTGTTTGATGAATTGCAGCAGCAAGGTGGTTTTCCCCACGCCTCTCGGCCCGATCAATCCTGTCAGTTTCTCGGAAATGTCAAAACGGTCGTAGAGATAACGGTGCGTGGAAATATTCAACTCGTTGACCAAACGGTAATATGTGTTCCTTAAAGAGTCGATCATGGATCCGGCCCCAAATTAAATTTTTGGAATAAAGTCTAAATAAAATAGTTATTTTTTGGAATGTATTCCAAAATTTCAAATAAAGCAATCTATTTTTTCCAGCTCAGTAACACCCGGTTGACTTGATAGCGAATTGTAAAAAATCCCTCATCACAGGGCCAACGGCAAGGACAGCCGCGCAATGCATCCACTTCCTTCTTTACGGTTTTCCAGCGTGAGACGGCCATTGTGGGCTTCGGCGATCTGGCGGCTGAGCACCAGCCCGATTCCGGAACCGCCGGGTTTGGTAGTAAAAAAAGGGACAAAGAGATTGGCGGTATCACCCAAACCGGAACCTTCATCTTCTATTTGAATTTCAATCCGATCACTGACAATTTGCCATTTCACATTGACACTGCCTTGGGTTTCAAGAGAGGCATCAACGGCATTTTTAATAAGGTTGATGAGAACTTGCTCTAGTTGATCGCCGTCAGCCGTTATCATCTGCTGCGGTCCCGGTGTCACTATAACCGCCATCCGCGTTTCCAGTCCCGCCGCACGCCTGATCAATCCGCCGATCTCGACAGACTTCATCCGCGGCTGCGGCAACCGGGCCAGGCGGGAATAGGCTTCCATAAATCGGCTGAGGGCCGCCGTCCTCGAGTTAATGACCTGAAGACCGTTCTGTGCGTCTTCTTTCCAGTCATCCGGCAGTGGATCTCTTGAAAAAATGGCGGACAGGCTTCCGGAGATGGATTTTATGGGTGCCAATGAGTTATTGAGTTCATGCCCGAGCACCCGCAACAGACGCCGCCAGGCCAACCGTTCTTCATCCCGAAGCGCCCGGCTCAGATCCGCCAGAACCAGCAATCGATGGGGAAGCCCGTCCTGTCGAAACTCGCTGTGACGAATGTCCCATCGGCCCGTTCCGCCCGGGAAGCTCATTTCCCGAACCTGGATCGATTCTTCCGCCAGGCACTCGGCCAGCCCGAGATCACCGGCACCAATACCTTGCAGACGGTTCAGGGGACGCCCCAGAAGCCGTTCCCCCGCGCGATTGGTGAGACGAAGCCGCTTACGGTGGTCGAAGGTAAATACCGCGACCTCTATCTCTTCCATAACCTTGCGCAGAAGCGCCGATGCCTCGATGGCACTCAGCCGCTGCTCACGCAAATATTCCGTAAGACCGTTGAGTTCTTCCCTCACCTGCCCCAGGGGATCATCCGGCCGGGCGCCCCTGGCTTTGATGGAAAAGTCCCCCTCCCTCAGAGCGGCCAGTTGACTCGACAGCGTACGCAGGGGAGTGAGCACGGCCTGACAGATTATGGAGACAAAAGTGAAAGTCACACCTGCTAAGAGAAGCGACACGCCCCACTTCACGGACATGACCAGATCACTCCACCAGACAAACAACAGGGCAGCAAATAAACCGGGCAATCCGGTCGCCAGCGACAGCATCAGAATCCGTCGGCTATGGGATAAATTCTTCAGCATAAAGTGAGTCTCCTCCCGTATAGCGGAAGACCTCCGGAAGCCCCCTCAAGGAGGCCTGAAACAAAGACGAATGAACGTCCAACATCGAACGTCGAATATGGTATACTGTCGTTTTTTGTAATAAAACCATACTTCTGAGATTATGTGAATGAATATTGCCTTATCAAACGATGGAGCGAAGCGAACACCTCATTCGACGTTGGGCGTTCGATGTTCGACGTTCAATTAAATTTTTGCCAATTCAATACCTCACCGGATCTGCAGAACCTATCCGGTGCCTCCACCAGAAGTGGAGGGTTTAGACCGAAACCAATTTTTAAAGCCCATATTTTCCCAGACGCCTGTAAAAAGCACTACGGCTGAGCCCTAGTGCCTCCGACGCTTTTTTGACATTCCCATCGGATCGGGACAGGGTTCTTTTGATAAGATATCGCTCGACCTCCTCAAGGCTCATCTCTTCCAGGTTATCGGCCGGTGCGGGTTTCGGGTTCAATCCGCAATCCGACGCGGTAATCCTCTCCGTCCGAGCCATCAGAACGGCCCGCTCCAGGACATGTCCCAGTTCCCGGACGTTTCCGGGCCAGGCGTAATTGAGAAGCAGTTCCATGGCCGATGCGTCGATTTTCGATATTGTTTTTCGATAGCGTTTCGTATGTGTTTGAAGAAAATGGTCGGCAAGCAGCGGGATATCTTCCCGGCGCCGGCGAAGCGGTGGTAAATTCACTTCCACTGTATTCAGCCGGAACAGCAGATCCTGCCGGAATCTCTCCCCGGCAATCTCTTCAGACAGATTCGCATTGGTAGCCGAAATGAGACGGACAGAGGCGTGACATGTCCTGGATGATCCCACCTTCTCGAATTCACCCGTCTCGATCACCCGCAGCAATTTCGTTTGCTGGCTTAGGGGGATATTGGCAATTTCATCGAGAAACAGGGTGCCGCCGTCCGCCAGTTCAAAGCGTCCGGTCCGGTCTGTTTTTGCATCCGTGAAGGCGCCCTTAACATGGCCAAACATTTCGCTCTCAAAAACACTTTCGGAAATGCTTCCCATGTTAACGGTGATAAGCGGTTTGTCCGCCCGGACGGACACTGCATGGACTGCTCTTGCCACCACACCCTTGCCGGTTCCGTTTTCTCCGGTAATCAGCACGTTCGCATCCGACGGACCGATCCGCCGGATCATCTCCATCACCGGGGCCATGGCGGGAGACTCCGCGATCAGTGTAACCCCCTTGGCACGGCGCAGCAATTCATTTTCCGCCTCGAGCCGTCTGCCCCGGCGCAAAGCCCGGGACAACTCGACCTGTGTCCGTATAGTCGCCATAAGACGTTCATTGTCCCACGGCTTCTGCACGAAATCCCGGGCGCCCTGTCTCATGGCCGCCACCGCCAGGTCGACATTTGCCCAGGCCGTCATCACCACGACGGGGAGTGAGTCATCCATCGCTCTGATCCGGGAAAGCAGGTCCAGCCCCTCCTTCCCCGATGTGGTATCCCGGGCATAGTTCATGTCCATCAGGAGAAGATCGAACGTATCCTGTTCAAGGGCGGCAATGGCTTTTGCCGGAGAGGAAACAGTGTGCGTCTGAAACCCCTCGCCCTTCAGAAGTAATCGCAACGCCTCAAGTACGTCTACCTGGTCGTCTGCTATCAGTACTTTCGGGTTTTCGATGGGGGAACTGTTCATTGTTTTGCCTCTACTGGATGGTGATAGGGCAATTATCGGTGTACGGCTTACGGTACAGGGCTTATGGCATACGGCTTACGGCATACGGTTTACGGCACACGGCTTACGGCTTACGGCATACGGTTTACGGCTTACGGCTTACGGCTTACAGTACACGGCTAACGGCACACGGTTTACGGCTCAGGGTTATCAGCATGGTTTTTCACCGTTCGCCGTATGCCCTATGCCCTGTGCCACATGACGCTCATCCATAGTCCTTCGGCTGTTTCTGACCTCAGACTTCCGACCTCTGCCGTTTTGCTCCCCGTCCCTCGGCTTTTCCGACCTCCGACTTCCGATCTCCGACTTCTGGCTATTCTCCCTCATGAAAGGTAGGCCCAAAAAACCGCTTTGCATCCACCTCGTCAAGAATCCCCATCCGAATGCCGGTCTGGGCATCCAGCAGTGCAAATACGCCTGTAGAGGTGACACACAGTTCTTCCCTACTGTTGTAGATATTACCTTCTACGATGGCTTCACTGTTGCGGACAGTTTCAATAATCCGCCCTTCGGCCCGAAGGGCATCGGAAATAAATACCGCTTTGCGGAAATTGATAGTCATACTCTTGGTAAGCGTCATTTTCTTCATGAGATACATGGTCGCCCAACCCATGATTTCGTCACTGATGGTTGAAAGGATACCGCCATGGACCAGGTTGTTCCAACCCCCGAGATGCCCGGGGACCGTAACATCAGAACATACAATCGCCCCGTCAGTGTAAAAAGTCATTTTGAGACCGTAAGGGTTGTTGACGCCGCAACCGAAACAGTCCACCACATCATTTGGCTTGAGAGACGTATACTTCTTTTCCATTTTATTTGATACCACCGGTGCAGACGCATTTGATTTCAAGAAATTCATCGATACCGTATTTGGACCCTTCCCTGCCGATGCCCGATTCCTTCATTCCCCCGAACGGCACAACTTCGGAAGAGATGATACCCGTATTGACCCCGACCATACCGTATTCCAAAGCTTCGGACACCCGCCATACTCGACTGACATCCCGTGTAAAGAAATAAGCGGCCAGGCCGAACTCGGTATCATTGGCCATGGCCACAGCTTCGGCTTCGGTTGAAAATCGGAAAAGCGGGGCCAGGGGCCCAAAAGTCTCCTCCCCGGCCACAAGCATCTCCCCGGTTACACCGGCAAGAATTGTGGGGTCAAAAAAAGTCCCGCCGAGTTTATGCCGCCCGCCACCGGCAAGCACCCGGGCCCCCCTGGCAACGGCGTCGGCGGTATGAGCTTCGACTTTGTCTACAGCCGCCATGTCGATAAGCGGTCCGAGATCGGTATTCTCTTCGAATCCGTTTCCAACACGAAGTCTGGAGACCGCGGCACAAAGTTTTTCAGCAAACGCGTCGTAGATGTCATCCTGGACCAAAATCCGGTTGGCACAGACACAGGTCTGCCCCGTGTTCCTGAACTTCGAAGAAACAGCGCCTTCAACTGCCGCATCTATATCGGCATCACCAAACACAATGAAAGGGGCATTGCCTCCAAGCTCCAGGGATATCTTTTTTACCGTATCGGCACATTGACGCATTAACAATTTCCCCACCGCCGTGGATCCTGTAAAGGTCAATTTCCGCACCATGGGATTGGCCGTGAGTTCTTTTCCGATAACCTGTTCGTCTCCGGTGACCACATTCAACACCCCCGCCGGTATGCCCGCCCGGTGGGCAAGCTCACACAGCGCCAGGGCTGAATAGGGTGTCTGGGGAGCGGGTTTCAACACGACGGTACATCCGGCGGCAAGCGCGGGAGCGGTTTTCCGCGTAATCATGGCGGACGGAAAGTTCCACGGAGTGATGGCGGCACATACGCCGACAGGCTGTTTCATCACCACAAGGCGTTTGTCCGGATGCTGGTGTGACAACGTATCGCCATAAACACGTTTTGCCTCCTCGGAAAACCATTCCAGAAAGGACGCCGCATACGCGACTTCTCCACGAGCCTCCCTGAAGGGTTTGCCCTGTTCGGATGTCATGATAACGGCAAGATCATCAAGATTTTCCATGACCAGGTCGTACCACCTGTGTATCGCCAGTGACCTCTTTTTTGCCGGCAATCCACCCCAGGAGGAGAATGCAACCCCGGCCGCTTCAATGGCCCGGCGGGTCTCCGAAGTGCCCATCATGGGAACCCTCCCCAGAGAACTGCCATCAGCCGGGTTATATATCTCGGTGGCTTCACCGCTGTCCGAATGAATCCATTTTCCGTCAATGTAACATTGATCGCGAAAGAGCGATCGATCTTTCAACTCCATGTTTCAAAAATCCCTGACTATTTTTTCCAATTGTCAAAGCTTCAATATTTGCAGCCCCGATAACTGCACAGAGTTTGGTATCATTTCCGAAAGCAGTCTGTCAAAAGTAAAATTATTATGAACAAATGATCATTAATAGTGTTGACAATACATATTATGAAGGCTATATTATGAACGTTATTTCATAATCATCTGGAGATTTCATGCCAAGACCAAGAAAATGCAGACGGGTAAGCAGCCGGCCTGTTCACGGATTTTACAAACCCCAGGGAGTACCGCTTCAGAACCTGAAAGGGGTGACCCTGCCGGTGGAAGGCCTTGAGGCCATCCGCCTTGCGGATGCCCAGGGTCTTGAACAGAAAGCGGCTGCCCTGCAGATGGGGGTTTCACGCCCCACCTTTTCACGCATCCTTTCCGACGCCAGGCGTCAGGTGGCACGGGCCCTTTCCAGCGGATGGGCCATTCGAATCGAGGGCGGCGATTATGAAGTGACACCACCGGATTTATCCGTGAAGCCCGGGAGACAAGGGCGGGAAATATGTAAAAGCGGCTTTCGGCGTGGAAAATAAACCATTAACCAAATCGTATTCATTTTGGTCTTATGCTTAAAATAATACTTGACAGACATATCACTTAGACCTATCTGAATATGAGCATATGCTTATAACATAGGCGCCACTTTCAGAACGGTTCCCAATAAACAACACCGGTTTTGAAACTGGCTGATAGGCGCCACTTTCAAAACGTTTTCCCGATCCGCCGATTACAGGAGGAGCGTTTTGAAGATGGCCGATGAGGAGAAAAAAATTGCCAAGACCCTCTAAATGCCGGGTGGTGGGGGCGGCCCCCGCCACAACATTTTTCAAGCCCCGTGGTGTCCCCATGCAGGAACTGACCGAGGTTTACCTCGGCATGGACGGCTTTGAAGCACTGCGGCTGGTGGATATTGAAGGACTCAAACACGAAGATGCCGCCGGACGAATGGGCGTGTCACGTCAAACCTTCGGACGGATTCTTGCCGGCGCCCGCCGGACCGTAACCGAAGCGTTGTTCTACGGCATGGCATTGAGACTGGACGGCGGCAATATTCAAATGGAGGGTCGCCCGGATACGGAAGAATCGGCAGTTTCAACTGCCCCCGGCGCGTTAAAATCATCGGCGCCCGGGGCCAAACAGCAACAAAAGGAGTATGATATGGAAAAATTCGACAAGATAGCTGTAACCTGCGACGGACCTGATCTGGATGGTCCCCTCGATGCCCGCTTCGGACGTGCCGCGGGATTTATGATTATCAACCCCGAGACACTGGAGTTTACTTATCTCGACAACGGCAGTTCCCAGGCCATGAGCCAGGGGGCCGGTATCCAGGCCGCGGAAAACGTCGCACAGTCCGGCGCCAAAGCGGTCCTGACGGGACATGTGGGTCCCAAGGCTTTCCAAACACTCGCGGCGGCCAATATAGCCGTCATCCAGAATCTGGAAAACCTGACGGTTCGTCAGGCGGTGGAGAGATTCAATGAGGGTGACGTGGAAACCGCGTCACAACCCAACAAGCAAGGACACTGGAAATGAAGATTGCCATTGCCAGCGGCAAAGGCGGTACCGGAAAAACAACCGTGACCGCGGCCTTGATGTCGGTCTGGGATTCCCCGGCCGTGGCTGTCGACCTGGACGTTGAAGAACCGAACCTCCACCTGTTTCTGCGTCCTGAAATCACTGAAACCATACCCGCCACCATTGACATCCCCGTGGTGGATGAAGAAAAATGCACCTATTGCCGGAAATGTTCGGAAATTTGCCAGTTCAAGGCCATCAGCGTTTTCGGGGATGTAATCATGACATTCCCCGAAATGTGCCACGGCTGCGGCGGCTGCGTCTTAGTCTGTCCGGTGGGTGCCGTATCCGAAGGGAAAAGGGATCTGGGCGAAATCTCCACTGGCACTGCCCTGGGCCTTCCTTTTTTCATGGGCCGTCTCAGAGTCGGCGAGGCCATGAGCCCGCCGCTCATGGGCGCGGTTCTGGATGTTGTGGAAGAAAAAGTGGACACAACGACCCGGGACATCATCATCGACGCGCCGCCGGGAGTGAGCTGCCCCGCCGTAACCGCCGTCATGGGATGTGATGCCGTGGTACTGGTGACGGAGCCCACGCCCTTCGGCGTCTATGACCTGAAACTGGCCTGGGAAGCGTTTTCCAAGCTCGGCAAACCCATGGGGGTCGTTATCAACCGCGCTGGTATCGGCGACGATAGCGTCTATGC
Source organism: Desulfobacterales bacterium (assembly GCA_963677545.2). Classification (GTDB taxonomy): domain Bacteria; phylum Desulfobacterota; class Desulfobacteria; order Desulfobacterales; family JAFDDL01; genus JBECKW01. Next base: position 128,243 of record CAXXKH010000046.1, read on the forward strand.
CTTTTGCAGCGAGAGCAAATTGCCCATATTCGCGGAAATCCCCTATGAGAGGCATATCGCGGAAGCGTATTCCAGGGGAGATATCATCACCAGCGTCTCACCCGCCCTGAAAAAAACGTTTGAGTCCCTGGTGGGAAAAATAAGACAATTGAACCGGAACGAGGAGGTAAGCTGCCATGCCTGAAATCCTGATTATCAGCGGCAAAGGCGGCACCGGGAAAACTTCCCTCACGGCCGCGTTCTGCCATCTCTCCGGCAACACAGTCATCTGCGATCTGGATGTGGACGCACCCGATCTGCACATGCTGCTTCAGCCGAAAAAACTGAAAACTGAGTCGTTTGTTTCGGGGAACGAAGCATCCGTCATCACGGAAAAATGCACCAATTGCGGAACCTGCGTATCGCTTTGCCGCTATGACGCCATTACCGAGGTAAATTCCGCAATGGTGGTGAATCCGTTTAAATGCGAAGGCTGCAAGGTGTGCGTCGAATACTGCCCCGAAAAAGCGATTGCCTTTCCCGATAGGCACTGCGGTGACTGGTACATATCGGACACACGATTCGGACCGCTTGTACATGCCCAACTGTTTCCCGCCCAAGAAAATTCCGGCAGACTGGTGGCTTTGCTGAAAAAAGAGGCCAAAACCCTGGCCGAGGAAAAGGGGACTGAACTGATCCTGTCCGACGGCCCCCCCGGCATCGGATGCCCGGTGATAAGCGCCCTGTCGGGAGCCGATCTCTCGGTCATCGTCACCGAGCCGACCCCTTCTGGGGTTCATGATCTGAAACGGGTGCTGGAGCTGTGCGAGCACTTCAAAATCCCCGCGACGGTCATCATCAACAAGGCGGATCTGAATCCGGATCATGCCCTGGGCATCGAAACGCACTGCCGGGAGCGGGGATACCGGGTAATCGCCAAGCTGCCCCACGATGCGACTATCACCAAAGCAATGGTCCAGGGTAAAGCCGTCACCGAATACCAGGACTGCGAAATATCGACGGCGCTGAGAACCGCCTGGAAAGAGATTGTGACACTGGCCGGTCTTCAGATGGAAACAGCGTGCGCGGACGGCAGTGAATAAAAAAATGTCGTCCGCACTTGCCAAACCGGACCGTTATGATTATTTTAGAATTTACCAAATTATTAAAAAAAGGAAGATACCCATGAACAACAAATTAATTGCCATTCCTTCGTCAAATCCCGGCGGGCTCGAATCTCCCCTGGGCGCCCATTTCGGCCACTGTGATCTCTATACACTCGTGTCGGTGGGAGACGGAGAAATCAAGGAAGTCAAAGTGATTCCCAATATGCCCCATGTCCAGGGGGGATGTATGGCGCCGGTAAACTACCTCGCCCAGCAGGGTGTAAACGTCCTCATTGCCGGTGGAATGGGGCTTCGGCCATTGATGGGATTCAATCAGGTGGGAATCGATGTCTACCACGGAGGAGAAGCCACCACGGTCGGTGAAGCGGTCAATGCCGCCATCGAGGGCAAACTGCCCCAGTTCAGCCAGGAGCATACCTGCGGCGGTGGACAAGGATAGCATGAAATTCGAAGGAAGGTTATCTGAAACCAGGGGCGAAGATCCCCCCGAAGATCCCCCGATCGAAACCATCAGCCAACTTCTTCTGGCACATGCGCAGAGCCCGAAAAACCTTGGTGAACTGGATACGACCAATGGGATGGCCGTCGGATTCGGCAGCTGCGGGGATTCGCTGACGGTGCAGCTTCTGGTGAAAAACGGCGTGATCGAGGAGATTAAATATATCCCCGACGGTTGTCTGTACACGGTGGTATGCGCCAGCATGATGAGTGATATGGTGAAGGGCCTCCCCCTCGATGAGGCCCTGAAACTTCAGCCCGAGGATATTGACACCATCCTCGGGGGACTTCCTTCGGATCATCAGCATTGCGCGCGGTTAGCCGTCAATACGCTGGGGGAAGCCATCGAGGACTATCACTGCCGAAACGGCTTCCCTGACGAAAAGGAATAACCCATGCCGATCTATGAAATTGCATGTCAGGACTGCTCGCAAGTGAGTGAAGTCATTGTGGTAAGCAGCAGCGCCCCGATAACATGCCCGGGTTGCGGCAGCACAAATACCGAAAGACTGATGTCCGCGACCAGTTCCCTGACCGGCCAACCCGGTCAAAAGCTCCCGGGCCCCGGAGATACGTCCTGCTGCGGGAAATCACCCTCGGCCGCCGGATGCGCGGGACCGGGGTCCTGCTGCGGCAGGGCCGCGGGATAAAAAATGGTAACGACCAACTCCGGGTTCATGCCGCGGCAAGACCGGATAAAGGATATATAATGGAACCGATGATTCTTATTGCCACCGAAAAGCAAGACCGCTTTTCCCCCCTTGCAGACGGCCTGAAAAGCCAGATCGATGCGGATATCCACTGGGCTGAATCCGGAAACGACGCACTGACGGCGGCTAAAACGCTTTCGCCCCTCATGGTGATTATCGATGAAACGCTTCCGGACATGTCCGGCATGGATTTCGCGCGGGAACTGCTCAAACTAAATGCCCTGATCAATACCGCCCTGGTCAGTGGCCTCTCACCCGAGGATTTTCACGAGGCTTCCGAGGGTCTGGGCGTTCTGGTTCAATTGCCGGTCTCACCCGGGGAGGAAAATGCCGAAGATATTGTTTCGGGGTTGAAGAGCGTGTTTGCTTTGCCTCCCGATCCGTAACGGTTCAAACACCTAACCCGCCAGCAATTATACACGTTTCCCGGGTAAATAAAGCGTCCCCTTTCCTTTCCCTTTTTTGACGAGGTACCTGTTGCTTGCCAGATCACGCAATCGCACTTTAATGGTGTTGCGATTTGCCTGGGCGATGGCATGGATATCGGATATGGATGCCCGGCCGTGCTGCCGAACAATTTGTAAGATTCGAATGGCAAGCTCAGGAAGATTTACAAGAAAGGTCAGTTCGGTATACCCGTTGACAAAAAAAGGCCTCTGAATGGAAAGGCGTGGCCAGAGGTTTCAAGAGAGGCATGAATGGTACATAGGGCGCATCAGTTCCGGGAATGGGAGAAGAGCCCATGTATCTTTCGTTTACATTCAGGGTTAAGGACAACGAGCTCAAGGGGACAATCCTGGGAGCTCAATTTAAGAAAAATACCGTTGGAAGACTGTAAAATAGATAGCGATGATTTCTCCTTCAAGGTTTCCACCAAGTGGGAGGATACGGATATGACGCACTATTACACCGGTACCTTTTTAGGGGATGTGCTTCGTATGTCTTTAAAAACGGATATGGGGTTCGAGCCCGGCCCTCAAACGGAATTTATTGCCAAGCTCAGTAATTTCTAGATGAGTGAGGAGGTATCTCATATGGAATGCAATAAAGAAAAAAACCTGATGAGATGTAAATGTACATACAGTTCATGTGCAAAACAAGGCATATGCTGTGAATGCATAGCGTATCACTTGAGATCACGGGAGCTTCCGGGATGCTGTTTTTCCGAGGCGGCCGAAGCTACTTATGACCGGTCCTTTGAGCATTTTGCCAGACTCGTACAGTCCGGTGAGGTCTGAGAAACCCATAACGGAATCTCCCTTTTTGGAAAACTGAGGGCCGCGGAAAACTCCTGCGGAACAGGAGGATAACCTGCTGCGTGATAACAGTTTTTCATAAAACCATTGTTCCCATCTCCTTCCTTAGGACCTATCCAACTGAAAAATAAGCTAAAATATTTCTGCCTATTTCTGGCATACCTCTTGCTCATCTAAAAACGGATAGCAATACGATATCTTATAAGTATTGACAGCAGCAGCGGTTTCAAGAGGAATTTTCCCCTTTGACTTTGATTTTTGACTCCAACAAAGATATCGGGTCAAAAGTTTTTTTTGAGATAGCTTGTATTAAGTGTGCCGACAACGGTTTGTTATTCAAAAAATAAGGCGAATTGAAATGAAAAGACTGATTTTACCGTTATTGTTTCTTATCGGCTTGATCCTGTCGGGATGTGCTTCCGATTCTCATCCGGTCGACAACAAGATAAACGTAAACGAGCTGGAACTATTTATTCAGGCTGAGATTGACGAATACGGCGTGCCGGGCGTGCAGGTATGTATCCTTGATGAAGCAAGAAATGAAACGAACATTTCTTTAGGATACAGCAGTACGGAGCCTGAAACCGAGATGGATGACTTTATCCAAATCATGGCCGGGAGCATCACTAAAAGCTTCACGGGCATTGGTATCCTTAAACTGGTTCAAAAAGGACTGGTGAATCTCGACGATTCGCTGGGGCAATACGTAACGCTGGATGACCACAGCCACGATGGGATTACCGTGGGCGCATTATTGAATATGCACAGCGGCCTTCGGGGCTATTTGAATGATGACGGTGAAGAGAAAATTTCAGAGGATATGATTGCCGATTATGACAGGCACTTCAGTCCGGAAGAGCTGGTCGCGTATGGGTTCCAACTGACTGATGTAATGGGCACAACCGGCGAAAACGAATTCCATTATACAAATACAAATTACATCCTGCTGGGGATGATAATAGAGAGTGTTACGGGACAGGGCTACACCGAATACATCCGTCAGGAAATCACGGAGCCTTTCGGGCTGTACGATACGTATATCCCGGTGGATAATGAGTATCCGGAAAATATATCCGGCGGGTATTTGATAGATATGGAAAGCGGCGAAGTGTATGATTATTCGGGTATGGACCTCTCATATGTATGGAGCGCGGGTGCGGTTATAACAACCGCGTCTGACTTGTGTAAATGGATGAACCTGATCGGAAACGATGAAGTCGTATCTAAGGAAGTATTGAACTACGTATATGAGGGGGTGGAAATTGCAGAAAGCACGGAAATGTATTACACTTCAGGCCTGACGAATGAACCGACGAAGATATGGCACAACGGAACGATACTCGGTTACCACGGAGAAATGTGCTACCATAAAGACTCCGGCTATTCAATAGCGGTACTTTCGAACTGCAACGTGGTCGGTGTAGAATCCGATCCGGTAAAAAACATTATGAATGAAATTATCAGTATGGTGGAACAATAACAAACAAGTTTCCGGATTGAAATCTTTGTATCCGGCACATGACGGATCGTGTCGTTTGAAAAAGTCACTTATTGCCGATGCCTAATCATGCCTATTTCCGGTTTTACGAGGAAAGGTCATACACCGGTATTTGGAGTGCGGGGATCTTCATTTTGGTTTCGCACGGGTTAAATGTGAAGAGTGCGGTCATGAATACCTGCCGGCATGTTCATGTAAAAGACGGCATTTCTTCCCATCGTGTCATCAGAAACGGGTGGTGGGATACAGCGAGTGGCTACTCGGAAATGTCCTGAAAGAAATATCCCATCGGCAATGGGTGTTGAGTATCCCTAAACGGCTCCGCATCTATTTTCTATACGATCGTAAGTTACTGTCGAAGCTCAGCAGATGCGCGTGGAATGTTATCCGCGCATACTATAAATCCGCCTCCCTGTATGATAGTGCAACGCCCGGAGCCAGCATTGCCGTCCACACTTACGGTGATTTCCTGAACTTCAACCCCCATATTCATGCTATCGTTCCGGACGGGTGCTTTCTGGAAGACGGCGGTTTTCAAATGGCGCCGTGGCTTACAACAAAGGACTTTGGTGAGGCCTTTCGGTATGAGGTTCTTTCCATGCTCAAGAAAGAGGGAAAGATCACGGATGCTGTTATCGAAAATATGATGTCATGGGACCACAGTGGTTTCCATTTACATGTCGGTGAAAGGATTCAGCCTGTGGTTACACCCCGGCGTCGGGGATGATGAACAGGGGTTGGAAAACCTGGCGAGGTATATTATCCGAGCCTGCTTTTTTCAGGAGCGGATGGTTTATATTCCGGTGGGGGAAATCCAAAGAGGGGGTCGCCCAGGTCATTTACACCTCCAAAGATTTTCAACCGCTATTTTTCAAAGAAATGCCCGCAGGAAATTCAGCGCCACGCCCTGCTGCAACTGCGCTCGCTCCTTAAGCCGGCTGCGTCAACGACCTGCGCAACTCACCCTCGAACCATATAGAAAAATTGAGCGACGATCGATTTCAGAGTAACGCCGCGTTACTGGATAGGATTGTAGGCAGACTACGAGTTGGACATAGCTCAGGATAAGCTCGAAGAAAAAATCAATGCGGAGATAGAACCATGTAAAATGTGCCTGGCGCAAGGGTGACCTGCAAAAGGTTGGGCACCAACGCCCCCATGACCGGTTAGCCAGTTTTCTACATCACCCTGAATAATCGTCTCCAGGAATTATCCCAGATGAATTGCCTAACAGGCACCAGCTTGCCACTGCCCTCAGGTATTTCAAATATGGCCACATCAGCGCCATATCGGGCAAGGTCCGGTTCGGGGAAAGCACACTCCTTATTCGAAGCCGCCTTGATCATCACAATCATTTTTTTCGGGTGTTGCGGATTCGGGTATGCCATTACAATAACAGCGTTTTCCCCGACATATTTATACTTAAGATCCCCTATCGATATAGAATCTCCTTGAATCGACAGCGGTATTTTATCGATAATCTGCTTAAATTTGCTTGAAGTGCTAATTTCCCCAACAAGTATGATATTCATTTGCCTTAAATCTTCTGTGGTGACTTCATAGTCAAGTTTTTTGCGGGTATTCACGAGGTGCGATTGCTGCCACATCTTTTCGATATCGTTAGTGAAACGTTGACTAACCCTCTGGCCCTCACTCCCTCCTCCAGTCCCCTGCACAACGACAAAAGGCTCTGATACCGCCATGGCAATGGGTCCTTCGACCAGTCGTCTGTTGTTAGACGAATTTTCTTGATAATCGGGTTGTGCTTTATATATGAAACGCCCCTCGTCGCCGGCACTTGGGCTTGTCTTCTTTCCATTTATCACAACATTCAGCTTATCGAGTTCTTTATTACCATCCGGGAGGTTCTCTTTTAGTATTTCTACTCCGTCTACATTTTGTGTAGTCATGCTGATGGTTCCGGTTTTTTCCCGTTTTGCTGTAACACTGCCGATCTTGAACGGCTCGATCAGGTTATTGATTCGTACCCAGTACGCCGACGAATATTTATTTTGACCTGTTTTGTACGTTATTGTGTCGGGACTTCGTAGACGCCTCTTATCGCGAAAAAACTCGAATGATATTCTATACTCGTCTTTTTCATCCCATTGTGTGTCACCTTCTAATATTGATAATTGCGCAGGGATACCTTTGTTTTTGCATAGCCGCATAAAATCGAGAGATTGTTTGAGAGGGCTATGTGCGAAATGCGATCCATGAACCAGCTGTAAAGGTACGAGCCTAAGGTTGTCTACAAGGTTAGCGATGCTGTTGGCGATCCGCCATCTGATATTCCATACAGGGTAGGGTTCAGGGTTTACATTTAAGTTGATAGAACTTATAGCCGCAAATTGATCGGGAAAATGCTCCGCCAGTTTAATTGAATTACCCCCTCCGCGACAGAACCCTCTCAGATATACTCTATCCTCGTCGATGGCATAGATTTTTTTTGCAGCCCCCATAACTTCAAGCATGTCTGTTACGGCCACAGGATCTTCAAACTGGCGATTTCTCGCAAACGGGAACAAACATGCATACCCATATTCATCACAGAACATTGCCAAACGCAGAAGATAATTTGCGTCCCTATTTGTGAGACATTGCGCCTTTAGCTTAAAGTACGGATCCTTTTGCGATTCTTTTGTCAGAAGCGCATCTGGATCTTGGGAGGCAATTGTACCATAAGCATTGTGCGGCACTTCTATGACCATCGGCACCGGCTGTTTTTCCCCTACGGTTTTCGGCCGATAAAACAAGAAATATTGATACCGGCCATCCACGCGCGACACATAGGAGTGCATTCTGAATCCATGGGTGTTTCCATTTGTTCCATTTTCAATCATGGACGAATAGACAATGGCTTTCTTTTGCCAATCCAGACGAAATCCCTTGTCTTTTGCATCTCCGTCGATGTTCTGGAGCCCTGCTAAACTAAGGCATGAATCATTCGCTGCTGATTGATTTTTTGTATAAGATTCACACCTGCTTTTATATGTCGAATATACCTTTTCAGGATATCCAATATAAAACATTTGCGTACGATTCTTCCCGTCGATGTTAATGCCAAGTGTATATAACCCCTCCTCCAATCCCAAGGTAGGCACTTCCAGGTTCTTTGTCGTATCGATACTGGATTTGACTACAATCTGATGTTTCGCATCTCTAATTTCATAATTTCTTTCGCCCGACTCCCAATTATTAAAAAAGAGGATGTTCCTGGTGAGAATTAGGGGTTTTCCCGGCTCTACAAAGCAATGCTCGAGCAGGTCTCGAATCCCTCCTTTTTCCTTAATAAACGATTTCGCACTCGCTTCCTCGGCAATCCTTACACAGAATTCATTCAAATATGGGAAGCAATACAGTTTGGCCATAATAAAATTGTTCCCTTTTTTCAAATGAACTCTCGTTAAGTGCTGTATCTGTTGCGCATTTCCGACCGAGCCATTGGGCGAAGTTGCTGCGATTTCATTGTTCAGCCATATTTTTACGGGACTGTTCCCACTTACGATGAGCGTAACATCTGCATCTGTGTACGATACTATATTGGATATTGCATACATCACCTTAAAGTGAGCGCTTTTATAGGGAAAAAGCGTATAGCTCGAGACTTGGGGAATAGGAAAATCCACCACTTGGTCTAAAAAAGTATATTCGTTCTCTGCCTTTCGATTCAGTTGCGAAGTGTCACTTGAAAAATCGACGTTTTTATTCGTCGTCGGGTCGGCGATTTTCATAAATTCAGCTTCAGACCCGCCGATGCCCGCGAGATAATCTTTCTTAAACGCACGTTCCTCCCCTTCAATTGTATATGACTGATCTTCATCCGGTAACTTGAAAGGCCCGATAATTCTCCATGAGGTGATGGTTGTGATTTCTGACCTTTGTCCGAACTGCATCCTCGGTATATCTTTTTCGCGCCCATCTTCCGCCCGGGCATCTATCAAAGTTGAAACCGCTATAAGGGCGGCAACGCCAGCTATAATCGCTATCCGAAAGCTTCTCTTATTTATTGTTGTATCCATTTTTTTCACCTGGCTTGAAGTGCGAATCAATTGGTATGGCGTTATACTACTCTGATTTGGTCTATTGTTCATCCGGAAAAGCCGCTCGTAACCCGGAGCTGTCATTCCGGCGGAAACCGGAATCCAGTGTTTTCAAGCTCTTCTGGATGCCGGATCAAGTCCGGCATGACGGAAAAGAGGCATTTCCGGATGGACACTACCTATCATTGTTCTTTCACCTGTATTAAATCCATTAACCGATCGGAATCGTCATAGTCCAACCTGTGTTCAGGTTTTCCGTTTTGTCTTATAACTTCGAGCATCCCGCGATCATTATACAAATATTCCTCCAGAATCTCCCCTTTGCCGTTTTCTACCCGCCGCAAAGCCATAGGATTATTCACCTGACTGCAAAATGAAACGATGAACTCGGTTTTATCCGTGCGCTGTTCGAATCTCATTCGACGGGGGTTGAAGATCGATACGATTTCTTTACCGCTTGATTTCTGTTTTCGATGTATAATGAAACCTTTGTGCCGAAACTTATATTTATAGGTGCTGTCATCATCCGACGACAGATGAACCGGGGCTTTCCATAGAGCACCCCACCGATCATATCCCTTGTTTTCAGCCCAAGTGAACGAGCGCGTTGGTTTGCCTGACTCTGCTACCGATGCCAGCAACCCATTATTGTACGTAAAAATTGTTGTTTTTCCGCCGGCGCCTTCCCACGATAAGAGACGCCCCGATTTATCCCAACGAAAAGTGTTCGCTTCATTGGAACCAATGCGAAGCCGGATCGGATTAGCCTCAGTATCGTAACACACTTCCAGAAAAGGGTTTGAGGAGGGTTCATCGAAACGGCTTATCGAGCATACTTTTGCGCCCAATGTCGTGAAGCTCAAGGCACCGATTAACGGGTGTCTTCCGGCGGTCAAAACACCTTTTGTATAGTGCCAGGTACGCCCGTCAAGAGAGCGGATTTCGTAATCACCAGAATCCAGTCTTCTGATATACCAATTTCCATCATCAGACCTTGTCAATTTGGGTTTTATACGCTTTCCGTCGAATGTTATGATACCGCCCATTAGTGGTTTCCAAACAAGCACACCCCGATCACCTGGTGCAAGCGAACTTCGCAGATTTGTAATCATGTACTAGTTCGAAGTTCAGCCCCATAAGCTTCAAATCGTTGTTTTCCCCAAGTGGATAATGGAGGGAGGGCAAACCATCGGGTTGAATTCCCCCCAGGTTTTCCTGTATTTCAGTCCAGCAAGTCTCGAATTCGAGCAGTGGCTCTGGACTGGCCTCCTCCGCACCTTGACACGTTCCAGGAAAAAGTAAGACCTGAAGTAAAAAGAGCAGTAGAAGACTTTGGCAATAAATACTATTTTTAGGTTTCTTATTATCTGACATCCGTACACCGAATAATCATCCACCTTTGACAAACTGGAATAAAGTCTATGTCTCTCGCAAAGGCACTAAAATAGCAAAAGTAACTACTTAATATGAAAATGTTTTTCTTGGCGTTCTTGGCGGCTTCGCGCGATAATTTTCTTTTTTTATAAAGTCATCAATATTGGATTCAGAAGGCTATCGCCGGCCAGGCGGAACGGACATCGAGGCCGCTATCGGGTGTCTCGATCACACGGGCATTCGTGCGCTTCGCCCAAGACCGCCATGCTAAATTCAGCCCAGTTTCATCGATTTCTGGAAGAACCACTGTCACGTTTGGTAAAACCTCAAATGCTGCTGTCGAAGCTGGAGGTGGAGTAGACGGATGTAAAAGCCAAAGCGTCTGAAAATTTAATACCCCTGGTTCAACGAGCCGTTCCGAATGGCGACCGCATAACATTACAGCGCAGTTTGAAGTGTCTTTTATCATTATCTTATCACTGCCGCCTCGATGTATATAAAAATGGCCTGCTCCCATTTCGGCGACCCATCGACGCACTTCCTTGCCGGGCGTCAGGCCGAATACGTCGCTATCAGGCCACAATCGCCAAACAGGAACCGACTTATCATCCGCCGCACCGGAAATTAACTCTATGGTGCCGTCACGATGCGGGTGTAACGTCCATGCGTATCGTTTGGCCGATACAATGCCACTAATATAGAGCATCCCTGACAGTACCACCGCAACACAAGCGCTTGCGGCCATTAATTTAATCAGACGAATGCTTTGATATTGCCCCTTCCGGGCCCGCAAAATCACCAGCATTGTTGAGATCGAAGGGATAACCCACAATCCGGACTCAATCCAAAGTGTGGTGAATATATTAGCCACGGCCCAGGCAACTATAGACGCCCCCGCGGCACCCGCCAAGGCATCTCCCAGACGCGCGGAATGCCAGGCCATCATCAGAATCGCAAATAAACCTATAAGTGTCCCCGTAAAAAGTATCAGGCCATATTCGACCGACACGTGCAGGTAAGTGTTCACCATCGTAGAATAGTTTTCAGCCTGTTCGAGATCCTGGTACCAATTCATGTAAGCACGGCCCGACTCGCCGGAGCCCCAGCCGAATAATGGAGCGGAAGCGATCATTTCCACTCCGCCGCGCCATAAATCCAGGCGGTTGGTAACGGATGCATCCGATGTCAGATGGCTCGCCTCGAACCGGTTGAACAACCCGGTGCCTGCAACACAAGTGATGAGGATAATGAAGCGTATCGCCCATAAACGCCATGATCGGCGCATTGTTTTTTGGCCGGAAGAAGTAATAAAAAAAAGAGCCCCTGCAAACAATGCTATCAACGAGCCACGTGAATAGGTCTTGGCAAGTGAAAAATATAGCAGCGATTCAATCACAAGTGTCGCGCTGAAAATATAATAATAGTATTTCTTTCCACGAACAGCCCATATAAGGCAGATTATCGTCGCGAGAAATGCTCCGGCATAATTCGGCGTTGCCCAACCAAGATCCCAGCGTTGAGTTCCATTAAAGAAAAAGTCGTTTTCTAAAATCATTTCAGCTTTTTTTTAAGTTGAATCGCTTTTTCATATTCCGGGTTTAAGCTTAAAGCTTTTTTAATTGCACTGTCCGCTTCGTCATAGTGTTTTAAGGCGATTAAATTACGTCCAAGGTTGGCCCATGCCTGCGGACTTTCGGGGGACAAAGAAGCCACTTTTTTATTTACATCAAGAGCCTCATCAAAACGACCTAATTCCATCAAGCATAGACCTTTGTACGCATATCCCAATCCTATATCCGGTTGTTTTTTTATTATCTCATCACTTATTTCCAATGCTTCCTGGTATCGCTTTTGGCCAAACAACAGATTAATGGATTGAATATAAGCACCCGGGAATTCGACTTCCATGTCCATAATTTTTTTAAAAGACGCCAATGCATCATCATGCCGGTTCAAGGCCCACGATGTCAATCCGTAGTTGAACCATTTTTCAGGGTCGGTCGGGTCCAATTTTGCCGCTTTGTCGAATGCAACGATTGCATTGGTATAATTTTTTATTTTCATTAAAGCCGTACCCTTGTTGTACCATCCTTCACTATCGTCGGGCTCCATTTCGATGTACTCGTCCATGCATTTCAAACCCTCTTCAAACCTGCCCATCTCGAAAAGGAGATTCCCCTTGTTCAGTTTTACGCCCGCGAAATCCGGATTGGCTTTGATAACTTTATCGTATAATAACAGGGCCTCCTCGTATTTCTTCTGTGCTTTCATTTCATGCGCCTTCACGTAAAGATCATAATGCTTATATTCCGAATGTGAAACCACCGGAAAAGTAATTATAGAAATCAAGATTATCCAAAGTATCTTATAACGCATAAAATTCTCCCGTTGTGGCCATGAAGGCATCATTGCCAAAATACTATTCAATTATCTTAATAAGTTCTATTTTATTAAAACCGTTTTGTACTATAAAACTGTCATTCACTGGATTGTAGCCGCGTATGGAGTACCCTTTCTTCCAGGATTCTTTGTCCCGGAGGATGATCTTACTCTCTTTATCAAAAACAATAAGTTCACCACTATTAAGTGTTGCTTTGGCGGAGATTACAAGCAGTGCATACTCTCGATTGCTCGCTGCGGAAAGGCCCATTGCATCGTGAATAAATTTTAAGCGTTCCAATATATTACAATCAAGCAATGAACGAACTTGAAGTTCGTTTTGAACCAAAATTTTACTCGGAGTTAAAAACAGCAGCTTATGGACATCGTTGGAAATCGCGATTGCCTGGAAGAAATTACCTTTTAGAAAAAGCTCCCATACGGGCGATTCATTTTCCATCATAAGCTTGTATATCCCCTTTTTTTTAAGAGAATTCTTAAGATAATATAGATCCTTTCCATCTGAAAATAAATATTGAGGCAGTATATATTCCCCTATCATCACCTTACTATCGGTAGTGTGTACAGGTGAACCATCTTCCATGATTTTCTGAATGTAAAAATCAGGGGGGTTACCGTGTATTTTTACAAGATATGTACTATCGTCAAATTTGTGAGTATTAAGCCAGGGAATCTCTTCTGGAAAAATCCACTCGTGCGAATCGTCAAGGAACCTCAGGATCGTTTCGCTGCCCTGAACAAATCCAATTAGTTTTTTCCCGTTAATTTCAGTGAGGAAATTAGGCTTATCAAATTCTAAAAATTGTTCCTCAAGCAGTTTGGATTCTGGGGATAGAATAAGAAGTCTGGAACGACCTTTTTCCCGCAAAAATCGGCTGAACATCATCACATTTCCTTCGGAACATACCGTGATGCCACCGATAATTTCTTCCTCTGACACACTATAATATGGTGTGACAGAGAGATGTACCTCAGCATAGGCCTCACCTAAGAAGCAGATTATCAATAGCAAAGCAAAAAAACTCGTCAACTTCATGAAATTTATTCTCCGCCTCCTCCCCCTCCCCAAAATATCCATCCGAACAAACGTACGGCGGCATAATATATATATGAGAATGTTTGGCCGATTATACTCGGATTATTGGTTCTCATCTCAGAAAGAAACATCTGATCTGTTTGATATCGTGTAAAAGTATCGCCAGGATTTATAATACCATACCCACTAGCATATGTTGGTGTAAGGCCATTAAAGTACGGTGTGCTTCCATTAAAAACGCCATCATCATAAAGCTCATCATGAAGCTGGCACGGAGGGCCAGCTTGAAATACGCCTGGTATACCATCCGGTACAAAGTAATCACCCCATGTACCGTTTCCACAAACCAAACCAGATGGATCTGTAAAATTTAGATATCGATTGCTTACATAACGATACATATTAACATCCCCTGCACGAAATTTTAGAGGATCTGGCTGCAGGAATCTACCTAGTGAAGCAGAGTACATGCGGTTTCGGTAATCATAAAGGCCAACTTCAGGTAGCCATTCCCTACCCGTATACATCCATCTATTTCCTATGGTAGTATCCGATAAAACACCCCCTTGCTCATCCATAATCGTGACGTTTCCTGTCACCGAATAACTATAGCGCTCCACAACATCACCTTCAACATTAGTAACAAAAGTTACGTTCCCTAAAACATCCCGGTGTGGATAAAAAACTCCGTATTTATTTGATATAAGGACGATTTCATCGATTTCCCGGCCGTGAACATAACCTGCTTTTAACCTGTCTGCCCCATCTCTTTCCTCGATCAGTTTCCAATCATCGTAAGTGTTAAGAGTCACACGACCATTATAGTCGCGAGCCACACAACGGTTCCGGGAGTCATAAAAGAACCTCGCCGTTATCCTCCCGTCCGTTGCTTCTACCAATCGACCCATAAAATCATATGTATAGAGCCAGTCTCCCATAGAAGACAAATTTCCTTTTTCGTCGTATGTCGGGTGGAATTCGCCAACTATTATATATTGATTAAGCTCGTTTACCGCATAACGCGTAATCGCACCGTCTTCCGCGACTTGTATGCGATTGCCAACCGCATCGTAGTAATACCGCACTTTGCTGGTCGAGTCGCTTTTCGATTTGTAATTCGTGGCTTTAGATAGCTCGGCGCCAGTTACCTGATAAACTGAATCATATTGATATTTCTCCTCAAGTATTTCTTGATCGATTTCGAACGTGGTCGAAATTCGATTCCCAACTTCATCGTATGTATAATCAATTTTACCAAGCTGTTTTCTAAATGGACCTTTTTCTGTGATATTTAAAAGTTTGTTGTCTACATCATACTCACGAAAGGATTTTGTTGAATTGTTACGAGGTATGGATATCGGGTTTCCAGCAATATCATACTTATATCTGGCAACCGACAAGCCATCACTCGAGATGTCGATCATCTGACCACGAGTGTCATACAAAAAATCAACTGAGCTCCCATCCGGATAAATCATTGACCGATACTGGTCGTCATCGGTGTAGACATAGGATACTGTTCGCGGTTTCGGATCAAACCGTCCAGATGTAACGATTGGATATAAATCCTGAGTTTCGCTCATGACGCGGCCGGCGTCATCATATGTAAAAGTCAGTCTGCTTACACCATTGTCCTGAACTATCACCCGACCTGCGGAATCATATTCCTTCCTGATAGAGTGACTCCCATCGGAAAATTCAGAAAAAATTTCCCTGTTGCGGTTATCATACGTATAGTAGCGTCTATCGCCTGCACGATTCGTGAATGTGGCCATTCTTCCAAGTTCATCATATGTCCATGTTTCATATGATCCATCAGGGAATTCCATCGACGTCTGACGCCCCTCAACACTGTATTCATTATGATAAATATTACCAGATGCATCAATGATTGATATCAGGCGCCCCCCGCTATCGTACAAACGTTCTGTTGTATGACCTTCGGAATCTGTACTGGACAGCACACGCCCCATTGCATCATAGGTCCACTCAGTAGTGTTGCCTTTTGGATCGGTTTCGGATAATTTATTTCCCACTAAATCGTAGTTATAAGCAGTCACTTGCGACAAAGCACCCATGGTTTTAATGATCCTACCACGCGCATCGTAAAATAGCTGAACGCTCTTTCCTCCCTCTTCTACAATGACATTCCGACGACCCGCGGCATCATAACCGTATCTTGTCGTTGCTGCCTCATCTGTTCCTTCGGCGACCGTATTGGATATAACATGCTCGTTTTCGTCGTATTTCCTTGCAGTGATATGTCCTGTTGGTGATATAATACGTATCGGTTGATCGAAAGGAGCTGTTTTACCTATAGGTGCGTATTCCCAAGTTGTTATCCTTCCAATAGAATCTTCAACTTCTATCCTGCGTCCGAAGGGGTCGTAAGCATATTGGTACTTTAAGCAAGTGCTACAGCCTTGGTTGGTTGATAGTATGAGATCCCCGAAAGGGTTGTACTGATATTCTGCAAATTCATCGTCCGGGTAGATTATTTTTCTCACTCGGCCATTCAAATCACTTTCATAGAATGTCATATTGCCAAGAGGGTCGATGGCGCATGCGATATTATCATTATCATCATAACTAATGTATGATTTGTTACCCAATTCCGATTCAATTGATACGCATAACCCTCGATCATCATAGTAATATTTTAAAGTATCGCCACCAGGATTTTTTTGTGTAAATTTCTGACCCAAGTTATTATAAGTGAATTCCATTGTAGACCCATCGGGATATTCAACCTTAACCTCTCGGCCCTTATCATCTCTTTTAAATATTTTGCTATACCCAAGTTCATCAGTTTCTATTAAAATCCTTCCTTTATCGTCATATACCCAAGATCGTTCACTATTATCAGGATTAACGATCTTGATCATATCTCCTGCTGTATTGTATTCATAAACAATCGTTTGCCCTAAAGGGTCGACCTCAGCCGTTAAAAGACCTCGTCCGCCGTGGCTAAATTCATATTCCGTTGGAAAACCAAGTGCATCTATCTTTTCGCTGAAATTGCCGCCGGGATTATAATATTGATACACGGTAGCGCCATTTGTCTGTTTTATCGCATAACCCCTTAAATTGCCTTCATCGGCGGCAAGCGCTTGCATAACCGCTCCTCCCTCCGCGGCCCGGATGTCGAGCAGTTGACCAAACGCCGCATCCGGTTCGGTTCTATAACGGAAATATCGCCCGCGAAGGTTACTGTCTCCCTTGGGATCATCCGCTTTTTCTAACAACATCCTCATCCCCTTCCGCTGTTTCGTATAGGTATAGGAAGCGGTGGATTCATCCGGATATGTAACTTCCGATAGCACAGGGTAATCGTTATTTTCAGGAAATTCGTAGCCGTAGGCAACTACTTGGCCGTCGCTGGATGTGACCCGGCTGATGACTTTATATGGGGGTGCTGCTTTCGGTGCATTCGGTATCGACAAGGATTCGTAATCAATCTTTAGCCAGCGCCCGGCTGGTTCGCTTACCTTAACCAAAGAATTTCCTGAATAGGTAAGTTTGTAAATATTTCCCCGTGTATCGCTCAGGGTTTCCAAGGTAAATATATCGCCCCGGTTCGATTGTCCGCGTCGAAATTTTGCCTCTGCTCCGCCTCTTTCCAATAATGTAAAGCTATTTCCCTTAGAAACGACACGATCCCGTACGCTTGGAGTAGACCACCATTCACCGGGAGAAGTTTGAGTAAATCGATATACTCTACCATTGGGATAACGCACCGAGATCATCTCGCGTCCTTCGCTGTCATTACCAACCGACACCATTTCCCACTGCCAACTATGGGCCCAATTATGTCCCAAGCCGAACAGATTTTCAAGTTTTGATGCCCTACTTGATCCATAACGTTGCCAGTACAATCCGTATTCTCCAACCGCACCGGCTACGGTTATGTCTTTGGTTGAAAATGAAAAGTTACCGGTATAAGGATACGGAAACCAGGGAACCGTGACACCATGATCCGAGTCATTGCCAGGATATGGTGTCCGAGCGAAACTAAAACCTGCCGAAAAAACAAGGATGACAATTAAAAGACAAGCCTTCAACAAAATAGTTCTGGTTCTGTTATGAGATTGCATAGCAACCCTCCTTTTGTTATTGAAACCATACTATCTGTAAGTCATAAGCAATATTATTTCCGAACAAGAACGGGCGGCTCGGGTCCAACCCAAAACTCGAGCACACGGCTTTCGCCACCGTTACGAAGCGTAACACGATACTGACCATCATTAGCCGATGGTTGAAATTCAAAATTTGCTTGTTGTTGGTCGTCGATCAACACGACACCACTAACCGCGTCACCGATGAGAGTGCCTCCGTCTTCGGGTTGAACACTGATCGGTTGACCAGGCATAGCATTCGGAAACCTGACGGTTGCGGCAATTGTTGCCTCGGATGGAACCTTTAGTCGCGGTAATTCTCCTCTGGCATTGAAGGTTAGCCGAATGTTTTCAGCCCCGACCCTGATTTGCGCGGTACGCTCCCCAATAGGCCCTGAATCGGTTTTTTTAACATCTTTTTCAGGAGCATTCGGTTCGGTTTGAGAAATGACTTGTTCCGTTTTAATCTCCGAAGAGGGAAAAGGGTTCACAGCGGGAACTGTTACATTTTCAGAAGTTTTCATCCCATACCAAGCTGAAAACACCATTACAAAAAGCGCAACTAGTGTTACCACCCAGTACCTTTTTTTGCTTTTATACTTACGAGTATTTTCGCCTTTCATTTCAGCCCCCCAATCCAAAGATTGTGTATTAATAATCAGCAATACGATATCGCTGGATATGGCAAAATTATTATAAGGTGGTGCTCGGCTGCTGAATTACAAAACTGGGAAACTTCAGATTCAGTTTAGCATAGTATCTATCCGGAAATGCCACTCTTGACCGTGGCCGTCATTTCCGTGGAAACCGAATTCCTGCGTTTTCAAGCTCTTCTGGATGCCGGATCAAGTCCAGCATGACGGAAGAGAGGCATTTCTGGGTGAACGCTAGTATATTAAGCGATAGTCGCTTCAAACAAGGTGAAGATATGGAGCAAAAATAACTTGCTCAAATCTTGTGCGGCATTAAATCGAAATCGGCCGTATAGGCAATTGATTGAAGATTGATTCTTGGAGTGAGCGTATTGAAAAATGTTTTGTTTGTAAACACTGAAAAAACGTGTAAAAATTGAGTATAGGTTCTATTCATTCTCGCATAGACAGAAGAAAAGATCTGAGATTTATTTTCTTTTTGTTAATACCAAGTTTCTTCCTGATGGTGCGTCTGTGAGTTTCAACTGTTTTTTCAGAAATATGCAGGATATCGCCAATTTCCGTTTAAGGGATTCCGCTCGCCACGAGTTCGGCAACTCGTGCCTCGACACCTGAAAAGCTCGATACTGTAAGGAATGGATTTCTCCATAATGTAGAAGCATTGATTTTTGTGGGGGCAGTTTCTTTTCCAACCACCGTGTATAGCAGTTCATGCAGTTTATCTATTTTATCAGAAATTGACACCATATCGCCTTCACCATTTTTAATGATGGGTTCAATGTTAATAACAGCAAGATGCTTTTTTTTCGTGTTTTTGAGTTTATGGATCGGAATTAGTAAAATCGAAGCTGGTATTCTTCGTTTATCACACGCAATGAAAACGAGATTGTTTTTCCCTATCCCGCCATCATTATTCGTTATAGATATTTTATTTACATTATTTTGATTGCCCTCAATTAATTCCTTGACAACTTTTCCAGAAATTTCATCTCTTGAGTACTCCAAAATCTCGCAAAACCTTTTATTGACATCTTTTATGATTCCACACTCATCAAGGATAAGTGCTGGGGTACCAATCTCTTCAAGGGAAATAGGGTAGTACGGCATTTCCGCTTGAGCAATTTCAGTTTTCATCCCCCCCCCCCCCCGGGTTCTATGAAAATGATTATGCAACTCATACTTGGCTATAAAAGCTATATCTAATGGCGATATAATGATATTTTTAATGTATCTGAGTTGTAAAACGAGCACGCAATATTTTTGCCAATTATTAGTGTGGGGACATAAAAGATTAAGATGATCATACTTAAACAAAATTATACATAATATTTTGTTGGACGAAGCCGCTACGCGGCGGAAAAAAATCTCATAACAGTGTATACCTCTCTGGATTGCCCAATCCCGGGCGTCATAAATCAAAAGGAGGTATACCATGAAAAAATCTGAACAGAACCGATTTGACAAGCTTTATCAACGACATTTACGTTCTCTCAAACTCCAGGGCAAAAGTCAAAAGACAATTGAGGCTTATTCGCGCGCCGTCCGCCGGATCAGTGAACATTTTGATTGTTGTCCGGACAAATTGTCCTTGGAACAACGAGAACAATATTTTTCCGATTTGGTGAAATCCCACTCCTGGAGTACCGTCAAGATTGATCGTGTCGGGTTGCAGTTTTTCTGGAAACATGTCCTCAAAAAAGATTGGCAGTGGCTTAATATCGTCAAGGCCCCAAAAGTGCGCTCATTGCCGGATATCCTCACCGTTGCCGAAGTTGAAAAATTGATCGGCGCGACACGCAACCTGCGATACCGGGTATTTCTGCTGACAACCTATTCCATGGGCTTACGCCTGGCGGAAGCCCTCTCCTTGCAAGTAGGCGATATCGACGCTCAGCGTAAACAGGTTCATATCCGGCGTGGCAAGGGACACAAAGATCGTTTCGTCCCATTGCCGGATCTGACCTGTGAGGCACTACGCGCCTTATGGTGGAAACATCGCAACCGTTGTTGGTTATTCCCCAATGCCGTGGGTTCGCCCGAGCGCATCCAAAAGGCCACCACCCATATGGATCGCGGCGGTACTCAAGCCGCAATGAAAGCCGTGGTTGACGAGTGTGGCATAAAAAAAAAGTCTCTATTCACTCCCTGAGGCACTCATTTGCAACTCATCTGTTGGAAAAAGGCTTAGACCTCCGTTATATCCAGTCAATCCTCGGCCACAGCAGTCCCGAAACCACCGCTCGCTACACTCAACTGACTGATACCGTCAAACAGAATGCCGCTAAAGTCATTAACGAATTGATCGATACACTCCACGTCGATTTAAGGAGGAAATAATCATGCAGCTTGCCTCTATAATCGATGAATACCACGATGCCTTTATCGCGAAATACAGTCCCCGGCTTCTACCGGGGCATTTCCGCGCAATCAATGCAATCCGCAGATGTCGAACACAGGAGGCCGAACAATTACTATTACAATGCAAGGACTGCGGTCTTGCCGCACTGCGGCCTTGTTCCTGTGGACATCGAAGCTGCCCGCAATGCCAGAACCATGAAACTTCACTCTGGCTGGACCGACAGCAAACCAAGTTGTTGCCGGTTGAGTACTTCATGGCAACCTTTACACTCCCCTACGAGCTAAGGCTCCTGGCATGGGATCACCAAACCCTCGTTTACAACTCCCTTTTTGCGTGTGCTTCCGGCACGCTGAAGGACTTTGGGCTTAATCCCAAAAATCTTGGCGCAAGCATCGGCATGACCGCAGTCCTGCATACTCATACCCGTCGCCTGGATTATCACCCGCATGTTCATGTCGTGGTGCCGGGCGGCGGTGTAAACAAGACCAGGAAACAATGGAAGAAGAAAAAAAGCAAGTATCTCTTCAACGAGTTCGCTCTGGCCAGAGTGTTTCGTGCCCGTTTCCTGGAGATGTTAACCCAAGCAGGCCTTTCTTTGCCCGATTCGGTGCCTCAAAAGTGGGTTGCCCACTGTACTCACATCGGAAAAGGGCTGCCCGCTCTGAAATATTTATCGCGGTACCTATACCGAGGCGTCATCAGTGAAAGAAATATCGTCTCGAACCAAAACGGTGACATCACATTTAAATACACCGAAAGCCGTACCGGTAAAACCCGTTACCGAACTGCCAAAGGAGAAGACTTCCTTTGGCTCGTTTTGCAGCATGTTTTGCCAAAAGGGTTTCGTCGGGTCAGGGACTATGGTTTTCTCCACGGTAATGCCAAAAAGCTACTGAAACTCGTTCAATTGGTTTTGCATGTTATGATTCAAGCCCGAGATGCACGACCCCGGCCGGTCTTTAAGTGCCCGGCATGTCAGGCGCCCATGCGAATACTGGGTGTCAGTTCGAAGATACGATCGCCAGGGTAGCATACCAAACGGCAATGGCTCGCTGTAAATATAAGCACAGGAGGAACTGAAAAACGCCATGACATAAAAGGCCTGCGCAAAGCCTCTCTGAAGGCTTAATGATCCTGCTCGCCCTTAGAAATTCTCTCCCCCATGTTGGGGGTACACCTGCCTCCCGTCAAAAAAGATATTTTCTTATATAAAGGTCACTACTCAAATCCCGACGGGCTTGTCCAACCCAGGATAGATCGTGGATCGCTCCGCTCTCACGATCTATCCTTATTCGTTAGGATAGATCGTGGATCGCTCCGCTCTCACGATCTATCCTTATTCGTTATATAGTCCAGATTTTTTTTGATAAATGTTAGCGCAGGAATCCTATGTAAAATTTTTTTACGATTTCTCATTGATACCGTTACTTTTTCTGACAATCCGGCAAAACTATCACGCCAGAATCATGCGACAGAAAAGGCGCAACCATGGCCCACTCATAATAAAAACTGATGCCCATCAATATAGTTTTTATCGTATAGTTTATACCCCCAACCGGGGCAAAGCAGGCCAAATCATATAGACCTTTAAACAAAATCATGGTACCAATATCGGCATGATCACTCCGATGGATTTATCCGTAAATATCGGCGGGCTCAAGCTGAAGAATCCCGTCATGACCGCCTCGGGCACATTTGGCTACGGCCGGGAATTCGAGCAGCTCACAGAGTTGAAACGACTGGGGGCCATCGTCGTCAAAGGAATTTCTCTGGAACCGTCCAAAGGGAACCCGCCGCCCAGGATCGTCGAAACCACGGGGGGAATGCTCAATGCCATCGGCCTGGAGAACGTCGGCCTGGCGGCATTCATCAATGAGAAGCTTCCTTATCTGTCGACACTTGCAGTGCCGGTTGTGGTCAATATTTACGGAAAAACGGTTGAGGAATATGCCGAACTGGCAAAGAAACTCGACGGGCAGAACGATGTGGCGGCAATAGAAGTAAACATCTCCTGCCCCAATGTGAAAGCCGGCGGTGTGGCGTTCGGTGTCCATGCGGACCAGGCCCGGGCGGTGGTTCAGGCGGTCCGGGAAAAAACCGGAAAACCGGTCATGGTCAAGCTCTCTCCCAATGTGACCGATATCACCGAAATTGCCCGGGCCGTCGAAACGGCCGGGGCCGATTCGATCTCCCTGATCAACACCCTTACCGGTATGGCCATCGATATTCATTCACGCCTTCCGAAGCTTACCAATGTCACCGGCGGCCTGTCCGGCCCGGCCATCAAACCCGTTGCCCTTCGAATGGTATGGCAAACGGCCGGGGTAGTGGATATTCCGGTAATCGGAATGGGGGGCATCCTGTCCACGGAAGATGCCCTTGAATTTATCGTCGCCGGCGCTTCAGCCGTGCAAATCGGGACCGCTAATTTTGTCAACCCCCGGGTCACCATGGATATCCTGGACGGCATCGAGGCTTTTTTGATCGAAAACAAGATATCCCGGCTTTCGGATATAATCGGATCTTTAAAGGTAAAATGAAAGGAGCTTGCGATGGAATTCAATGAGTTTCAGGACATTATCGAATTTGCAATTGAAAAGGAAGAGGAGGCTGCTGCATTCTACGAAGAGGCCGCCGAGGCGCAATCCATGGCGGGCTCCCGGGAGATGTTCAAGGAATTTGCAAATGAAGAGAGAAAACACGCGGATATACTTCGCAATGTCGGCAATGAAGACGTTTCTGGTTATGATTTCAAGTGGATTCCGGACATGAAGCGAAGTAATTTCCTGGTGGATATCCCCTACGAAAAGAATATGGTCTATAAAGATATGCTGCACCTCGCCATCAAGCGGGAAGAGAAGTCCCTCGCACTCTATAACGAACTGCTGGGAAAAAGCGAAAAACCGGAATTCAAGAACGTCTTTAAAATGCTTTGCCAGGAAGAGGCCAAGCACAAACTGACGCTTGAAACGATGTTTGATGATTATATGGCCGAAATGGGGGATTAATTACCTGAAAATTCGAAATAATCTCCAAACGGATAAAACTTCAGTCTCTCGCAAAGACGCAAAGATCGCAAAGTTAAGTGCTTTTTTTTAATATTTTTTCTTTGCGGTCTTGGCGGCTTTGCGAGATATTTTTTCCCTCTTTCACCATTATACCCTGCCGATCCTTTCGCAGATAGCCACCGCCAACGAAAAAACAATATCCAGCGGCAGCTGCCCCGAAATACCCTTGTCATATAATAGCTTTGCTTCCGGTGGGAATTCATCGTCTCCGGCCCAATACAGGACCGCTGTGGAAATGCCCGGTACAATGTCAAAACGGTACGCGACATCGCCCATGTCGAGAGGAGTCCCGTAAAGTGCCAGGCATCTTCGTCTGAACGCCTCGGTATCATTAGCGAATCGTTGGCAAATCAAGTGAGTCGGCACCTCGTGGGGCCCGCGGAAAAAGGTAGGACCGCCGGGAAAATCCTTTTCGGATATCCATTCACCGGCCGCTTTTATCTCTGTCGATTTTAGCAAATAGTAGATCAGGAAAAGATAAAACAATGAATCAGGGTTATGAGCAGTGTTATCAATGAGGATTATTTTGCGCTCATGAGGGAATATCGCATATTCATCCCCCCACGCGGATATCACATAACATTTCCTCTCGTCATCATACCGGCACGGCGCACTTCCGCACACATCCCGGGGATCTTTGCCGGCCAGTTCCCTGAAATATATGTCGTCGATTGTACTCGTCAATTTTTTTGTCTCCAAGCCGGGACCTTGAAATATTCATCACTGGTTGTGTTACTGGTCTTGTTGACTAGCTCTCTTCTTTCTTGTCCGTATATTGCCGGTACAATCCGCGGAATTGGTGATAGGTCAATCCCAGGCACGTGGCGGCGCGGCGCTGGTTATACTGCGTCTGCTTCAGTGCCGTTTCGAGCATACGTACCTTCAACGCCCAGACCGCATCGTTCAGGGGCTGTTCCGAAAGATCGATCCGGGGTTCATCAACCGCTTCTGGAACTGCTTCCGACGCTGCCGCTGTCGGTTGTTTCGGTACACTGTTTTCCCGGGCGCCGGTTTGAAACGGGTCAAAAACGATCTCTTCGATCGGCACCGTGTCGGTACGATAAACCGCCCGTTCAACTACATTTTTCAACTCACGGACGTTGCCCGGCCAGCTGTATTGTTCAAGCGCTTCCTCCGCCGCTTTGTCAAACCACGGAATATCCTCCCACCCCAACTCATAGGCCATCCTGGCGGCAAAATGGTTGGCCAGGAGAAGAATGTCTTCCTTTCTCTCCCGCAGGGGAGGCACGTGCAATACTTCAAACGAAAGCCGATCCAGCAGGTCCTGTTTAAACTTCCCTTTTGCCGCGAGATCGGGCAGATCGGCATTTGTCGCCGCGACGATTCGAACATCCACCTCTATGGGAACGGAACTCCCCACCCGCTCAAAGGAGCCGTATTCCACCACCCGAAGAATCTTTTCCTGAACCTCCATGGGGATTGTGCCGATCTCATCCAGAAAAAGGGTCCCCTCGTGAGCGGCCTCGAACCGGCCGGTTCGCTTCTGCCCGGCACCCGTGAACGCTCCCTTCTCATAACCGAACAGCTCCGCCTCTATGAGCGTGGGCGAGAGAGCCGAACAATTGAGCGCCACCAGCGGACCTTGCCATCGCTTGGATAAAAAATGCATCCGGGTCGCCGCAAGCTCCTTGCCGGTGCCTCTCTCACCGAGAACCAGTACCGGACGATCGATGGGCGCTACCCGGGACAAACGCTCCTGAAACTCCAGGAACTGTTCGGATTGACCCAGCGCGTCATCCTTGCCTTTTCTTGTAACAGGGGCGTCACCATTATCTAAGGAGCGATATTGATTGGCCATAGCGAAATAAACCTTATTTTAATAGAGTTATATAGACGCCTGTGATATTGACCGACTGTAGCGATAAAAACCTCATGTTGGTGGATTTATCCATACGTTAGCTTCAAATACCACCCACCAATTTTTGTGTCAAGCCAAAACCTACTGAAATATTTCGTTTTATGAACAATATTGGATTTTGGCACAGGATGTGCTCTATCAATCAGGCAAGTACAACCATTAAACAAGGAGATTGACCATGGGAATTTTTACTCGATTTAGAGACATCATTAGTTCCAACATCAACGCAATGCTGGACAAAGCCGAAGATCCGGAAAAAATGATCAAGCTGATGATCCGGGAAATGGAAGACACCCTGGTGGAGTTGAAAGCATCCTGTGCATCGGTGATCGCCGAATCGAAAAAAATGCAGCGACGTCTCGATGAGATCAATGCACGTAAATCGATGTGGGCGGATCGGGTCAACCTGGCGGTCGATAAAGGACGGGACGATCTCGCCAGAGAAGCCCTGATGGAGAAAAAACGGTTCAGCCAGATGGCGGATGTTATGGAAGGCAATCTTGCTCAGCAGACCACCCTCGTGACCCAGTATCGCGACGATATTGCCCAACTGGAGGACAAACTGGGGAAAGCCAGGGAAAAACAGCATGTTCTGGTCCAGAGAGCGATTCACGCACAACGCGCCAAGCAGACCCAGGAAGATATTCGGCGCATGGACAACTATGAAACCATCGCCAAATTCGAGGATATGGAGAGCCGTATCGACCGCATGGAAGCCGAAGCGCAACTGGTCAACCCGGTTTCCGGAGGCAGGCTGGAAGATGCGTTTCAGAAGCTTCATGTGGACGACGACATAGAGCAGGAGCTTTCGGCGATAAAGGCTCAGAAGAAGAGCCAACCTTCGGATTCGGAACAGGCTGAAAAATAAGCGGAAAATTATTCGGATGGGTTGTTTTTCACGCTTGATATGCAATCTTTTTTACTAATACAGCAATCTTTGCTAAAAGGGTACGCAGGCAGATAAATAGAATCCATCCAGAGTTTTGCACTCAGACCGGAAACGCAGCCTGCGCCGGCCATCAGAGAAACGGAGCTACCCCATGAATGGTTTTGAAGTACTCATACCCATTTTCGCGATTACGGCAATATTCATCGTACCCTTTGTATGCATCACGATTCTGATCGCCATGAAGCATCGACGGGGCGGTATGAGAGACAAAGACCGGGCCCAATGGAATGAAGAGACCCGTATCATGCAGGAACTGGATAAGAATGTAACCAGAATGGAGGCCCGTATCGAAGCACTCGAAACGATCCTCATGGAACGTTACAGAAAGGAAAAATAATGAGAAGGCACGATGATAATACAGGTCGAAGGCTTTACCGTTCCCGGAACGGTGTCATATGCGGGGTGTGCAGAGGACTGGCCGACTATTCGTCTATAGGCGTGGGGTGGGTGCGCTTCTTCACCATCATACTTCTCTTTTTCACCGGTATATGGCCCATTGTCGTTCTCTATTTTATCGGCTGCCTGCTCATGAAGCCGGCGCCGGTCATCCCGCTGGAAAACGAATTCCAGCGGGACTTCTACGATAATTATGTCAGCAACCGCAGCCGCACTCTTCGTGATCTCACAAGGCGGTTTTCCAACCTGGACCGCCGCATGTGCCGGATGGAAGACAGGGTCACCTCCAAGGACTTTGAGTGGGAGCGGCGCCTGAATACCTGAGCCCCGATGCCGGGGCGTCATAAGTCATTAGTCATTAGTCATCAGTCATCTGTCAGCAGCCAGTCAGCAATCGACAATCAACAGCTGGTGGAGTGGGGGAAGATAACAAATGGATCCGTATTATGTAGATGCAATCGTCCCAGCATTAGCGGTCTTTTCAATTACATGCCTCATTTTTGGATTTGCGGCGTTCAAACGTTATCTGAAGCACAAAGAAAGTCTTTCCGAGAAACAATCGATGGTTGATACTGAAGAGCTTGAAATGAAATTCCTGAATCAGGAAAAAACGAATCAAGCGTTGCGAGAACGGATAGAGGCCCTGGAGTCTATTGTCACCCAGGAGGAATACGAACTGAATTGGAAATTTAAGGCGCTGTAATTGTATCTGTTTCCACGAGTGCCAGGCCCTAATAGATATCACTCGTAAGTCTTGACCATATACTGGCCGCATATCTCCATAGAACAATCTATCGCCGGTTCGATACGGGATAAGGGATTTTATCCACCGCCATCCTTCAGCGAGAGATGCGCCTGAAACAATAAAACATATAACTCTTTAATATCAATATGTTATATATATTACCGCAGGAAAAGTACCGATGAAATCCACGAAGAGACCACCGGCGATATCGATATCCGGAATCTGTTCTTTATCGAATTCAAGTATAATTTCAACTACGGAAGGGAAATCAAAAAAGTGCAAAGAACCGTTGAATATGAAAAAGGTCAGAATAATGGGGCTCTGTAGAATGGCAGGATTCCTTATTCGGCGTTCGATGTTGGACGTTCGATGTTCGATGTTCATCTTTTAAGATTCAATGCCGGGTGTAAATGCCGTTGTCCCGCGGCACTGCGGGGTTGGGGTTGAATAAACATGGAAAATAGTTTACCAAGACCCGTCAAACAAAAAAAAGCGCTTTTTTTTACGATTCTATCAACGTTCATTATCGGACACCCTACGTCCGATAGTGGACACTTTCAGTGTCATTACGCTATTCAGAAGTTAAGAAACATTCTCTATCGTCGCGCAGCATAAGGGCGCCGGCATGCCTGCCGGCATTCGGCACGAGCATTGCTTTATATAAACCGAATTGCGTAAAGGGATTATCGGGGTCTGAATCCCGATTACATGCAGGCGATTCATGCTCGAAAGCTGCTATTCGCTCATTAACAATTCGGGTGCGATGTAACCATACCTTTGCGGAATAGTATACGTATGGTGATAATGTACCACCAGCCGAGAGACAGATGAGAGAAACCATGAACCGGAATGCAAACGGGATGTCGATTGTCATAAAAAGTGTTCGCCACGTCTACAAAGGCAACGCCGTTGCCCTGGACGGCATCGACCTGACCATCGGCACGGGTCTGTTCGGCATGCTGGGTCCGAACGGAGCAGGCAAAAGCACCCTGATGCGCATCATCTGCACCCTGCTGGTTCCCACCGAAGGGGAAGTTACCGTGGGCGGTTTCGATGTGATTCGGCAACGCCGGGAAGTCCGCCGGCTCTTCGGCTACCTGCCCCAGGAGTTCAGTGCATGGCGGCTTCACCGGGTGGAAGAGGTGCTGGACACCCTGGCCTCCCTTTCCGGGCTCAACGACAAGGCTTCGCGGCGGAAACGTGTTTCGAATGTTCTTGGGTCCGTGGGTCTCGAAGGGGTGGCGGATCGAAAGGTCAAGAAACTCTCCGGCGGCATGGTACGCAGGCTCGGGTGGCCCAGGCCCTGATTCATGATCCCAGAATTCTGGTGGTGGACGAACCCACGGTGGGACTCGATCCCGAAGAACGACTCCACTTTCGTCAGTTGATGACAAAACTCGGCCGGGACAGAATCATCGTGCTCTCCACCCATATCGTCGCCGACCTGGGGTCGGGCTGCTCGGACATCGCCCTGATCGACAGGGGCCGGGTTGAGTTCCGGGGCAGCCCCACTGAGCTGATCAAACGCGCCAGAGGCGCTGTCTTCGAAATAGGCGTAACCCGTCAAAACGAGGCGGAAATAATCGCCTCCATGGAAGTCGTATCCCGTGAAGAGAATGGCAGGGACATCACCATTCGTGCGGTTTCAGGAGACGGGAAACTGCCCGCGGGCGCATTTCCCGTGGAGAATTCCAACCTGGAAGAGGCTTACCTGGCCTTCATGGCCGCACGGGGTCGCGGCGAAGAAGCGGCAGGCAAGGAGCAACTGTTATGATACACATTCAGCAGATAAAAACCATCGCCCGGGCTGAAATGCGCCTTACCAGACGATTGGCGCGGTATTGGATTTTTCTAAGTTTATCGTACCTCTTAGCCATTGCTTACTATTTAGTGTATTCAGTCCTCCATGGATCCTTTTCAACCTATTCCGCAACCGTCGGAGTTCTTTCCCCCCGGTTTCTAATAAGTGCAGTCGGATTGTACTACCTTTTTATCTATGTCGTGGGTGCAATCTTTCTTGCCTTCGACCTACGCGCCCGTGACACGCGAGAGAGAGTGTCCGAAGTTCTGGATTCGCGGCCCTATACCAATCTCGAGTTGGTTATCGGCCGGTTTATAGGCATTCTTTTACCTTCATGGATACCCATTCTAGTGCTCGCCCTCCTTTTGGAAATCCTTGGTCTGCTTCTGGTGGCCCTGGGCTCGCCTATTGGGGATACCATGAACCTCATCTCTCTTTTTGGATTTGTGGTGACAATGGCCCTTCCAGCGCTTGCGTTCGCCCTCTCGGTCGTGTTTCTGGTAACGTTGATGGTCCGAAACCGACTTGCAGCCGCGGTGTTGGCGTTGGCCCTGCTTGGAATCAGTTACTGGGCTGCATTTTACCTCCCTGTAGCATATGGAAAGTGGTTTGACTTACTCGGATATATCAGCCTGAACTTTCCTTCCGAGATTTCGCCCGTCATGTTGAATCTTGACGGCTGGTTGCAGCGTCTCGGATTTCTTTTCGCGGCATTTGGGCTCCTGGGATTCAGCGCCGCCATGCATCCGCGTCTCGACGGCGGCTCCCGTGGAAAACTTGCTTCCAGTGGGGCCGGATTGATAATTCTTGCGCTCATATTCACCGGTATTGGCATTTATAGAAACGTGTCGGACATTAGACTTACCGAAAGGTGGAAGATCGCACACGAAGCAGCAAACGGCATGCCGACACCGGATCTTCAATCCATTACGGGTGGCGTAACCGTCGAACCCGGCCGGTCATTGAATCTTGAAATAGACCTCACCTTCCGCGCACCGGATAACAAGGCTCTTGAAACAGCCCTGTTTACCCTCAACCCGGGGCAGAAAGTGACGGAGGCTTTGGATGCAACCGGCCGGCCCCTCTCTTTTTCCCACGAAAACGGGTTGCTTCAGCTAATACTGCCGTACCCGCTGGCGCCGGACAATGAAACAACGATTCATCTATCCATCAGAGGCTTGCCGGACAACCGGTTCGCTTTTCTGGAAAGCGCGATCGATCCCGGGATGATCAAAATAGGCAGTGAGGGGAATATGGCCTTGCTCGGCCATGCGCCCGCCTTATTCAAATCGCGATTCGTGGCGCTGATGCCGGCACTGCGCTGGCTGCCCGCTTCAGGACCTGAAACGGGTCGAGACGATACCCGCACGCGTCCCATCGACTTTTTCAGTATAGATCTGTCGGTGGATCTGCCAGATGGCTGGCTGGCGGCCGGACCCGGCCGGCGTCACAACGTTGAAGGAAACTTCAAAGGCGGGCGGTTCCGCTTTTCTCCCGGTGCGCCGGTTCCGAAAGTGGCCCTGATTGCTTCCCGGTTCGAAAGCCGCGGCATCGAGATTGAGGGGGTGTATATGGAACTACTGATTCACCCCAAACATATAAAAAACATCGAGCTTTTGGCCGATACCGGAGAGAAGATTCAATCGTGGATCAGGGAGCGTCTGCGGGAAGCAAGCGACAATGGCCTCGCCTACCCGTACGACGGTCTGACGCTGGTAGAGGTTCCTTCGACCCTACGCACCTTCGGCGGCGGATGGCGTATGGACACGGTGCTGGCACAACCCGGCGTGATGCTGATGCGTGAGACGGATTTTCCAATGGCCCGCTTCGATACGGCCTTCCGCAACCCCGATAAATTCAAAGATCGTGAAGGGGGCGTTGCCCAGGTCAAATGGGAACGGCTGAAAACCCTTTTCGATAGCGATGTTTCGGGCGGTAATATCTTTACGGGAGCCGCCCGCAACTTCTTTAATTACCAGACCGCCGCCACGGGCCCGGGAGCGTTTGCCCTTAATTACGTCATGAAAGGTCTCTCTTCCCTTCTGATTACGGAGAAAACAGGCTACTTCTCAGTCCATTTTTATAAGGACCAGAGACGAATGGCGCAGGCGATCACATCGACGGTGAATACCTATACGGTAGAACAATCAACGTTCACAAGCATCGGCGACGCAGCCGCAAACGTGGCGACCGCCAGGCCCGGGGTCTGGGACAAGATGCTCAACGTCTCCCTCAAAGATATGGATCCATGGAAAAACCCGGCCCAAATGATCGATATACTGACGCTGAAGGGCAACACCGTGGCCCGTTCCATTCTGGATGCTCTCGGCCATGAAAACACCGTCCGTCTACTGGCTTCTCTCCGGGAAACCCACCGGGGCGGGTCCTTCACCGTCGATGACCTGCTGGCGGCCGGAAAAGCACTGGGATACGATCTTAATGAACTCGTAGGCGACTGGCTCGGAAGTACAACACTGCCCGGCTTTGTCTGTAGCGAGGCCAAGGCTTACCGCCTATCGGACTCGGCGGACGGCAGCCCCCGTTATCAACTGTTGTTGACTGTCCGTAATGATGAGCCCGCCCCCGGTGTTTTCCGTTTTATTGAATCCTTCAACAGCAGCGCCGGTACCGGGGGAAGAACGTCATCGCCTTTCATGGTCGTCACACCTCCACCCAGCAAACCGATCCGGCTGGCTGGAAAAAGTGCCATCCGTTACGGCAAGGTGGTGTCCCAAGCTCCATGGGCTGTAATATTGGACCCCTACCTCTCGCTCAATCGGGAAAAATTTAATATTGAACTGCCGCCCATCGATCCTGAAAAAATCGAAAAAGTGGATCCAATAGAGGGAATAGAGGAGATCCCCTGGTCCCTGCCGAAAGAGCCGTTTATCGTTGTGGATGATCTGGACCCGGATTTTCAAGTCTTAGATAGCGAGGAAAGCAAAGGCATGCGAATCAACGCACGGAGAAACACCGCTGGAGAAACCGATCACGGGCTTCCAATCGGGCAATCCGCCTTCCAGATCCCCTCAGACTGGTCGCGTATCACCCGGCCGATGAGTTGGGGCAAATATCGCCACACAATAGCCGCCGTCAAAGCCGAAATGGAGAGAAAAAGGCGGTATTCACATGTACCATTCCTAAAGCCGGACAATGGGATTTGGAGTTGTACATACCTGCAAAAGAGACGGTGTTTCCCGCTAGAAAATGGGGAACCTGGCACTTGACAATAACGGATAGCAACGGAGACGAGCGTGAAATCACCTTCGATTCGAACATCACCGCCGAAGGATGGAACCTTTCGGAAAGTTTCGATCTTCCGGAAGGAGACGTCTCCGTAACCCTGTCGAATAAAACCGATGGCAAATTTGTTATTGCCGATGCCATCCGGTGGTCGCCTTCGGCGGGAAGATAAATTAGGTGTCGGGTGTCAGGTGTCAGCAAAAACAGGTGTCGGGTGTCAGATGTCAGGAAACATGGGTTTCAGGTGTCAGGTGTCAGTAATGGAGGAAATAGGCAATAAGAGGGTGTCTTCGGGAGAAAAAGAGATGAATCGCGGGAACTATCTGGAGGTGGAAGACCTTGAGGTTTATAAGAAATTATGCCGACTGCACATTGAAGTCTGTGAGCTGACGGGGAAATGGCCCCAGGAAGAAAAATACGAATTAACGAGTCAAGTCAGGCGTTCTTCTAACAGCGCCCCTGCTCAACTCGCTGAAAAAAATGATGATAGGCATATCCGGAACAAGATCGAAGGGGTGAACCGCGCCAGAGGCGAATCAGCCGAAACCATTCATCATTTATTCATGGCAAGACTTAAAGGATATATTACCGAGAAGATATACTTGGCATTTCGGGAACGCTATAAAGAATGCATTCGCATGTTAAACGGATTGGAGAAAACTCTGGAGCGGAAAGTACCTGAACGGGAACGCCGCTGGCATTTAGCCGAAGAAATTGAAGTGTTTGAGGAAAATTGTGAGTTTTCTCATAAGGGCTGGCCCATCACCGCTGAACCCGATCCTGAAACCCGAAACCTGACACCTGAAACCTTCATCTACGCCAGGAGAGCGGAATGAAAAGATCAAGTTTTTTAGCAGAACAAAGCAAATTCTTGCGGCATTGCAATCTAAAAGTCATCCTCACCTTGTCTGTCGGCCTTATACTTCTTGCGGGCTGTGACTCGAACAACTCGGTTGACAAGCTCGATGTTCTCGTCCCCGTCAGTGTGAGCGATGTGGGAACGGCCGATGTCGAAGATCACATCGTTGCGACCGGGACCCTTCGGGTCAGTGAAATGGTCTACCTCGAAGTTGAGACCGCGGGAATTCTCGAATTTTCGACAAACAGCCAGGGGAGACGATACAGCGAGGGGGACCGTGTAAAAGCCGGAGATACTATCGCAAGAGTTACCGGTGAAGATGTCCGTCTGTCAGCAGGCACCAAGGCCTCCCGGCAACGCTTTGAAGCCGCGAAAGACGACTATGAAGCGGATAAAAAACTTTTTGCGGAGGGATTTAAAAGCAAATCCGAGCTGCTCGATTCACAATCGGCACTGGAAGAAGCCAGGCTGAATTATGAGAAGAGCCTCAATTCCGAGAACCGCAGCCTCCTCACTACCCCTATCAATGGTGTCATCCTGAGCCTTGCACGAAAAGGTGACAAACAGGAACAGCCGATTGCTGACGGGCAGTTTGTCAACAAGGGATTTGAAGTGGCCCGGGTAGCACCGACGAACCGTCTGGTTGCCGATGTGGATCTCGTCGGCCGGGATGTCGCACGGGTAGAAATAGGACTGACCGCCCGAGTTCGGCATTATGCATGGGAAGACCGCACTTTCCCGGGAGAAGTAATTCGCCTCGCCCCCACAATCGATCCCACGACACGGGCACTTCGTGCGGAGATCGAGGTCGACAACACCGATGATCTCCTTCGCCCGGGCATGTTTGTCGAAGTAACCATCATCAAAGAAAAGCGTGAAAACGTTACGGTGGTACCGAGGGAGGCGGTTACGGAACGCGGGGGCAAGTGGGTGGTGTTTGTTCTCAAGGGACAGAGAGTCGCCATGAAAGAAGTCGTATTGGGACTCGGTGATGACGATATCGTGGAAATCCGCGAGGGACTGTCCGAAGGTGAACGGGTTGTCGTTCAGGGGTTGGAAACGCTGACGGACCAGACTCGGGTTCGAGTTACCGGGTAGATTTCTTGATCTTGCTCTTAATCTTAATCTTGCTCTTAATCTCTTATGAAACTTCAATGTAAAAAAAGTAAACATCCAACATCGAACGTCCAACTTCCAACATCGAATGAAGGATCGTACCTATTTGAAACGTAAAAAGGTTCAAACACAATGTACCAACTCGCACGACTACGCAACGAAACGTCCGGTGGCCGTAACGGTCCTTGCCATAGCCGTCATCATCCTTGGGTGGATTTCCTGGAGAGGACTTCCGCTGGACCTTCTTCCGGACATTCAGAGTCCGACCATTCTTGTGTCCGTTCAGTCCGGTGACCGGCCGCCCACGGAGATGGAGCGTCTTTACGGCGAACAGGTGGAACAGCGCCTGTTTACGGTCCGGGGCATCCGCTCCATCGACCAGACGGCCCGGACGGGCAACCTGATCGCGCGGGTGACCTTTGACTGGGACGCCGACATGGATCTTGCCCTGGTGGATGTCCAGAAGGCGGTGAATCCCATTGCCGCGGATGTGGATGTGGACGAAGTGATCGTCCGCCGCCAGGACCCCCGGCAGATGCCCATCCTGACCATAGGTCTGCTTGCTCCCGAAGGGAGTCCGAACCTAACGGAACTCCGTCGTGTTGCCAAACGCCAGATCGCTCCGGCCCTGGAGCAGTTGGAGGGGGTTGCAGAGGTCCGGGTTACCGGCGGCCGTGAGGAAGAAGTCCGGGTTCTCGTCGACCAGTATCTGATGGAGGCCCGTGGCGTAAACATCGCCCAGATAGTGCAGCGAATCAATGCCGTCAACAGGGATACGGAAGCCGGCACCCTGGAAGAAGGCGATCAGGTGTATCTGGTCCGCGGGCTGTCCAGATTCCGCGGTCCCGAGGATGTTGCCCGGGTCGTGGTTAAATACGACAGTGACAGCGACAATAAAACGGTGCCGGTCCGGGTGGCGGACCTGGGCCGTGTGGTGACGACAAGTCGTGAAATCAGCGATCTTGTGCTTGTGGATGGCGTCGAAGGCGTGGGGTTGTCAATCTATAAGGAGGCTGACGGCAATACGGTCACTGTTTCCCGTACCGTGAGAGAAGCCCTCCGACAGATTGAGGCAGACCTTTCAGGTGTTGAAGTTCACATTGTCAGCGACGATGCGGCACTGGTGGAAGATGCCATTGAAGAAGTAGAGAGCGCCGCCCTGATCGGCATTCTCCTGGCAGTACTGGTACTTTTCCTGTTTCTGCGGTCCGCCGGTTCCACCATTGTAGTGACCGCGGCGGTTCCTGTATCCCTGATGGCCACTCTCTTTGCCATGCATTTTGCCGGGCAAAGCCTGAACCTGATGACCCTTGGGGGCCTGGCCCTCGGGGCCGGTATGCTGGTAGACAACGCTATTGTGGTAATCGAAAGCATTTTTCGAAGACGCACGGAAGGAGATCCCCCGGAAGAAGCCGCCCCCAGGGGCACCGCCATGGTCGCCGGCGCTATTGCGGCCAGCACACTTACCACTTGCGTGGTTTTTCTGCCGGTGCTTTTCATTCAGGGGCTGGCAGCTCGGCTGGTATCGGGCCTCGCCTTTACCGTCGTGGTCTCCCTGGTGGCATCCCTGGCCGTGGCCATGCTTCTGATACCGGCCCTGGCCGGATGGTTTCTGCCGCGGCGGGAACCGAAAGCCGTGGATCCCGGCGGGGCAAAAATGGAACACTTTGTTCTGGGTCTGCTTCGACACCCCTTTATAGTAGTAGCAGTCAGTATCCTGCTTGTGGCAGGTGCTGCTTTCCAGCTTCAAGGTCTGGGCACCGAGCTTCTTCCCCCTGCCGACCCGAGGGAGTTTTCCCTTCGAATCATCGGTCCCCCCGGCCAGCGGGTGGAATCTACCCGGAATATGACCGCAACCGTCGAGGAAATTATTCGACAGGCCGCCGGAGAAGATCTCCGTGCCATCCTTTCGGAGGTCGGCCGTCTTCCCGATGACGATCGCATTATTCGTGAAGAACGGACCGGCGAAAACACCGCCCGGATCCTCGTAAGGCTGGCCGCCGACGGCAAAACCGCGGGCCAGGTAGTGCGCAGTGCTTCACCGGCGGTGGCAACACTTTCGAATATGGAAACCTCCTGGGAAACGGGCACATCCGCCCTGGCCAGTGCCCTGGGCACGGCGGGTCCTCCGATACAGATTGAAATTTCGGGCAGATCCCTGGCGGATCTGCGCCGGGAAGCAGGCAGGGTTCTCGTGCGGTTGAAAGACCTTCCGGAGCTGTGGAATGTGCGTTCTTCCTTTGAAGGGGGCCCCCCCGAACTGCATGTCATTCTGAACCGGACGGTTTGCGACGGACTTGGTATCGATATCGAAACCCTCTCCGGTGTTCTCGAAACCGTACTGGACGGCCGAAGCATCACCACGCTCTTTACGGGTGATGAAGAACGGGACGTGGTACTTCGCCTGGCAAACACCCGGTTGAAAGACCTGAGAGGATTAACTTTTACAACAGACAAGGGCCAACGCCTCGCTGTAGGAGACCTGGCGCGTTTCAAGCCCGTCGAGGGCGCATCGGAAATTTTCCGTCGGGACCAGCACCGCATCGCCCGGGTAACCGCACGCATCGCTCCCGATTCGGCGTATCCCGAAGCACGGGCAGCCGTGGAGGCGGCCCTGGATAAAATCGACGTAAACCCCGGATTGACGATTCAGCTTTCCGGTGAAGAGGAGGAGAGAAAACAGACCTTTTCCGAATTGGAATGGGCCGGCTTGATCGCCCTGCTGTTAGTCTTCATGGTACTGGCCGGCACCTTTGAATCTCTGGTGCATCCGCTCACGGTACTGGCTGCCGTTCCTCTTGCCCTGATCGGAGTGGCTGTTGCTCTGGTACCGGGGGGCAAACCTATCGGCGTGATGTCGGTTATCGGGATCATCGTTCTGGCGGGAATCGCCGTAAATGATGCGATTCTTCTGGTTCAGACCGCACGGCACCTGATGTCCGAAGGCATCGAACGAAAAACAGCTCTGGCCCGGGCGGCATCCATCCGGCTTCGTCCCATTTTGATGACCACCCTGACGACGGTGCTCGCGCTGCTCCCCCTCGCCGTCGGTACGGGAGATGCCGCACAGCTCAGAAGCCCCCTTGCCCTTTCCATCATCGGGGGTATCCTTGCCTCAACCACTTTTTCACTTCTGGTCATCCCCTGTCTCTATTTTCTGCTGGACCATCTTCGCCCGGGAGGCCGCGCATCATGAGCTGGACCAGCCTTCCCGTCCGCCGCCCCGTGGCCACCGCCATGTTCTTCGCCGCCGTCGTTCTTTTGGGCCTCGTCGGCTGGCAGAAAATTCCCGTACAGCTCTTCCCGGACCTGGGAGGCGATGAACTGACGGTCACGTTTTATCGCCGGAACAGCGAACCCGAAATAATCGAACGCGAAATCCTGATTCCCCTGGAAGAGCGGGCCTCCGGGCTGCCCGGTGTGGCGGAATCCTGGGGAGAAATCAGCGGCTCAAACGGAACCTTCCGCATCCGGTTCGAGCCGGACAGCGACATCAAAGTCCGGCAACTTGAGCTGCAGCGCCTTGCCGTGGAGCTGAACCGGGACCAGCCCCAGGGATCCTTCATCAATGTAAGCGCCCAGGATACTTCCGTACTCAGCCGGTTCGTTATGAGCATTCAGGTGGTGGGCGGGGCGGACATCAATGCCCTGCGTAACCTGGCGGAGGATCGCATAGAGCCCCGCCTTGCCGCTGTTCCGGGTGTGGGCACTCTCTGGATTGCAGGCGGCGAACCCGAGGAAGTAACGGTACGGATCGATTCCGATCGCTGTGCCGCCCTGGGGATAGCACCTGCCGATGTCAGCAATGCACTTACCCGTTCCGTCCAACGGCTCCGCTTTGTGGGAGGACTGGAAGAAAGCACCAACCGTGCCGCCGTTCTGATAGACGGCCGTCCCCCTGGCCCAGGCGCCATAGCG
The DNA here is from genome assembly GCA_963677545.2 of Desulfobacterales bacterium. GTDB lineage: Bacteria > Desulfobacterota > Desulfobacteria > Desulfobacterales > JAFDDL01 > JBECKW01. Next base: position 167,265 of record CAXXKH010000046.1, read on the forward strand.
GAAACAAGAATTTCTCCTGACAAACCCGTTCTTCTTCGTCATGTGGCCGAAGTGACACGGGGAACCGGTCCGAAAGACAGGCTGTTTCGGATCAACAGCAAGCCGTCCGTGGGATTTTTTGTCTTCCAGGAAGAGGGCGCCAACCTGATAGAACTGGGAAAGGCGGTTCGAAGCCGTCTCGATGACCTTCGGGAAGAGTTTCTCCCCTACGGCATCGATTTCATCATCGGCATGGACATGGCCGAGGAAAACGAGAAACAGGTCGACTGGCTCAAGCAGCTGGGCTTCAGCGGTTTCATCGTTGCCCTGGTAGTGCTCTTTCTATTTCTGCATCAGATGAGGGCCGTATGCGTGGTGGCCGTGGCGGTACCGGTAAGTCTGCTGGCAGCCCTTGCCATGCTCTATGTGGGAGGCCTCACCCTCAACCTGATCACCCTTTTCGGACTGGCCCTGGGCATCGGCATGCTGGTGGATAACAGTATCGTCGTATACGAAGCGATTCAACGCAGACTCGAACGCGGCGCGTCTCCCGATCGGGCCGCGGCGGAAGGTGTCGGCGTTACCGTCAGGGCCATTGCGGCGGCCACGGCCACCAACGCCATCGTGTTTCTGCCCTTTGCTTTTTTAGCGGAAGACGCACTGACCCGCGGCATGCTCAAGGTACTCGCCATTGCCATTCTTCTTCCCCTGATGTCCTCTCTGCTGGTGGCTGTAGGATTAGTACCCCTTCTAGCCAGGCGGCTTGCCGCCCCCGCTGCGATGGCCCGCATTAAATCCCTTCGGGCACGGCGGGAACTGTACGCGGGCCTTGTATTCCCCGACCGGGGCCGTGAGCTCTTCTCCGGCCTTCTGAAGGTCGCCCTTCGCAGGCCGACCCTGTGGCTTACCATGGTTATCGCGGCGGTGCTTTTCACGGTCATCGTGGCCGTACCGTGGGTCGGCGTAAGCACCATGTCCCAGCAGGCGACAAACGCGGACGAGGTCCGTCTCACCATCGATACCCCTTCGGGAAAATCTCTGGACGCTATCGGAGAGGAGATGACTGTCCTGGAGCAGACAGCCCTTGAACTGGATGGCGTCACCTATGTGCAAAACGTCGTGCAGGAAGGGAGTGCCGACCTCACCGTCCGGTTTGCCGATCCGGATGAACGCCCGGAAGAACTCACGGTTGGACGGGTCCGTGAAAAGGTGCGGGAGGCCGCGAAGACTCTCAGGGGCGTGAGTGTCCGCACGGAACAAGACGCCGGGAACGGAGGAAGCGGCAGAGGAGGAGGAACAGCTGGTCTTTTCGGGCAGGAAGCCGCGGAAATTGTCCTCTCCGGCCCGGACGCCGGACAACTGATCACGCTGGCGGAAGCCATAAAGGAGCGGCTGGAATCCATCCCGGAGATCGACAGGGACGAAGTGCGGCTTTCCACCGAGTCCGGACAGGATGAGATCCAGGTGATTCCGGACCGGCTTATGCTCACCGGCCTGGGCCTGACATCCGATCAGGTGCTCCCCATACTCGGGATACTCGGGCGCGAAGGCACGACAATGCGTACCGGGTTGATCCTGGCGGACGGGAAAGAGATCCCCCTGGCGATCCGCTCCACCCCGCCAAGGCGGGGATACACGCGCCTCGGTCAGGGCATTGAGCAGCTTCGCCTTACCACTCCGGCGGGTGTCATTCCCCTGGGGCTTGTGGCGGACACGCAAAAGATGCCGCCCCCACCGATGATTCAACATCACAACGGCCGCCGGGAATTGAGCGTCTACTACCGTTTCAACGATAACGCGCCCACAACGGGCCCGGCCCGGCAGGCCCTGGATAACGAGATTCGTTCCATGCTGCGGGAAACCCATCGTCCGTCGGGGTATACCATCGATGCGCCGGATGAGGATAAAACCATCGGTTGGTTCAAACGCATGTTTGTACCGATGATCCTGATGCTTTTTGCCGTTCTGGCCATCACCTTCGAATCCCTCACCCTTCCGGTTCTTGTCCTGCTGGCCCTGCCCCTCACCGCTCTGGGCGCAGTCTGGGCCCTTGTAGTGGCCGGAATGCCCTTCGGCATGATGGCCGCGGTGGGAATCGTCACCCTTCTGGGCCTCACGGTCAATCCCGCCATCTTATTGGTGGACCGCATGCAGCAACGGGCCCTTGTCTATTCATGGACCCCGGGCGCCGCCGCTCTTGCGGCGGTTCGGGAGAGGACCCGGCCCGTTCTGATGACCGCATGCACGACCATTGCCGGTCTCTGGCCCCTGGCCCTTACCACGGGCAGGGCAAATGAAATCTGGCCGCCCTTTGCCGTGGTGGTCATGGGCGGGCTGGCCGCCTCCAGCCTTCTCACCCTGCTGGTCATCCCCGTGGGATTTGTATTCCTGAACCGGCTGGACAGGCTCTTCGGACGCCTCGGCCCATGGATCATTCTTGCCTGGCTGGGCATAACCGCCACTGTCATGGCCCCGCTTATCGTTTTCGATCAGATCACTACCTTGACCTGGCAAGTCATTACGACGGTGGGCGTGGGAGCCCTGTTTCTCAGCATAGCAGTTCTTGTTTTCAGAAAAACGGATCTTCCGGAACCCGACACAACGGAAGGGCCGCCACCAGTGGACGTTCGCTACCTGGGCAAGGTGTACGGACGTCCGGGACCTGTTGGACGGGCCTGGCGACTGGGCGAACATTTTGCCGAAAGCGTACTGGCCCTGGGGGGGAAACCATTTCTGCCGGGCGACGCCCGGGGACCGATGATAACACTGGCAGTCCTTCTTTCGGGAGCCTGCTACTTGGCCTTTTTCGTCAGCAGCATGTGGTGGCAACTGGTATTCTCCTTTACGGGCGCCGTCATGGCCAGCCGGTTGCTTATGCAGATCAGGCGGCTTCGGGGTAAAGCGGATTCACTGGGCCGGGCACTACCGGGAGGTATCGAAACCCTGCTGGCCTTCCTGTTACCCTGGGCAGTACTGATTCTGCTGGCCACATTCTATTATCTGCTTCCGAAAATGAATGGCCATCATGTGCGCCTCCCGCTATTGGCTGTCGGGCTGACCGCGGCAGCCATCGCCCTGGTTCAGTTCGGCCGCCGGACCGCCAGGCGGCTGTCGGAAGGGGTAATTCCCCAGCGCATCAATTCGGGATTTCTACGGCGACCCCGCGGCTTGTGGCGAAAACTCGCCAAACGAATTTTCGGGCTGGATCTGCCCCGTGAGGAAGTCGAAGCGCTGAAAAACATCCACTTCACCGCTCACAGGGGAATGGTGGGGATTCTGGGGCCAAACGGCGCCGGGAAAACAACCCTGCTCCGAATGCTCGCCGGCATCCTCGAACCCTCTCTGGGTACAATTCACCTCGGTGACGTTTCCATCAAACGCGTTCAACGCTACCTGGCCCGCTGGATAGGCTATCTCCCACAAGATTTCGGCCTTCCCAGGGGCATGACCGGAAGGGAATATCTGCACTACTATGCCCTGCTTTATGACATCGGTACACGGGAAGAACGTGAAGAGAGAATCGAACTCCTGCTGAAAGAAGTGGGCCTTTCCGAACAGGCGGACAAAAAAATCGGGGGCTACTCGGGTGGCATGCGACAGCGCGTGGCGGTCGCCAGGACATTGCTTCGGCTGCCCTCGATTATCATTGTGGACGAACCCACCGTGGGTCTGGATCCCCGGGAGAGAATCCGTTTCCGGAATCTCCTGTCGCAGCTTGCCAAAAACCGGGTGGTTCTTTTTTCCACCCATGTGGTGGAGGATGTGGCGGTTGCCTGCGACCGGGTCATCGTACTTGCCAAAGGGAAGAAAGTGTTTGATGGAGAGCCCTCTCAACTTGCGCACGAAGCCGAAGGCAAGGTCTGGGAGCTACGTATGGGACCGGCGGAAGCGGAAAACCTTCCGGAAGATGCACTGCTGGTTGATCAGGTGCCGGATGAAGACGGTTTTTCCCGGGCACGTATTCTCTGTTCGAGACAGCCCCTTTCCGGGGCACAAGAAGTGGTACCCAATCTTCAGGACGGCTACCTGAGATTGGTGGGATACAGGGTGGCAAGATGATGAAAAACCAACAATCAACAACAAGCCGCTACCTCGGACAAACCCGGGACTACCTCCGGCTGTCACACCTTTCCGCTCATCTGGTAGCGGGACGTCATTTCTGGATAGCAATGCTGCTGCCCCTGCTCTGGCCCGCATGTCAAGCCTTTTTTATGCTTGTGGGCTGGCGGGAAAGTGGATTTGACGAATCAGATGCGCAGGCACTCATGGGCATCCCCCTTTCGGTCCTTGCCATCGGCCTCGGTATCCGCATCATCGCGGATGAAATGGACCGCCGGACCCTGGAAATCGCGTACACCGTACCCGGCGGCTGCCACAGGGTCTGGCTGGCCAAAATGGCCGCCTGCTTCATTATGTTATTGGGTAGTGAACTCCTCCTGGCGCTGGTTACCCTCGCCCTTTTCACATCGTTTCCGCTCTCCGCGATGTACGGTGCGCTTCAGGCGGCTCTGTTTTACATGATTGCGGGCATGGCTTTTTCAGCCCTTTTCAGGAATGAAATAACCGGCGCCATGGCAGCTGTGGCACTTTTTTCCGCCAATGGCATCTTTTCCGGTTTCGGTAACAATCAGATGCGCATATCTCCCTTCTTCAACCCGCTGGCAATAAGAAACGGGGATGCGAACACCATTTTCGCCTGGACCCTTCAAAATCGGATTCTCTTTATACTATTAATATTGGCTATTACCCTACTCACCTTTTCCCGTGTGGAAAAACGGGAAAAAATGTTGGGGGACTGATCGTTCCACCTTAAGGAGGCAATTGAAAATGAGCAACAAGCCTGTAGTAAACTCGAACACTCTGAGATTATCTGTCTTTTTACTTTTTGGCGTACTTTTTCTTTCGGGCTGTATCCATCTCGGCGGGAAAGGTCGTTTTCCCGATGTGGAAGTCCCGCCTGAATCGGTACAGCAAATAGAGCCGCTGGTGCTGGAGAAAGCCAAAGGGAAAGAAATAAGCCGGATCGACACGGAAACACCCGCACAGCCGCCGACTGAGCTTGAACTTTCCCTGGCGGAGTGCCGGGCCCTGACCCTGGAAAACAACCTCGACCTCAAGGTGCAGCTTATCAATCCGACCATTTCGGCCGAGAGCGTAAATCAGGAGGAAGCGAAGTTCGAGGCCACTTTTGGCGCCGACATCACCTATTCCAAGACAAATCAGCCCCAGGCATATACCGTTGATGTCCAGGGCAACAAACGAGACGTTTTAGATTCGAAATTCGGAGTCACACTCCCCCTTCGAACCGGAGGAGAAATTAATGTAGACTTGGAGGACTATAAAGTTAAAACCGAGGAAGGACGTTCGTTCTTCAACCCCTCTTATGGTAACAGCTTTTCCGCCTCCATCAGCCAGCCGCTGCTTCGGAATGCAGGCAGACGTGTCAATGAATACAGCATCCGCGTCGCCGAGTTGAACAAACAGATTACCGACACCCAGACAAAACTTGAAGCGATACGCATCATCGCCGCCGTGGATAAAGCGTACTGGCGGCTTTACGCTCATCGAAGACTGCTGGACGTGCGACGGCAGCAATATGAACTGGCAAAAGCACTGTTTGAAGAGACTGAAAGCTATGTCGAGGTCGGTGCAAAACCCCGGATCGAGCTGATGCGAACCCGCGCGAGCGTCGCCGAAAAACTCGAGGCGATTATCAATGCGGAGAATGATGTTCGGGATACGGAGCGGGATCTCAAACGGATGTTGAACAAACCGGGTCTTGGTATGAATACGGAAACGATTCTAACCCTTACCAACGAACCCGATCCGGTCCGATATGATATTCAACGCGAGAAAATGGTGGAAAATGCCATTGAAAACCGGATGGAAATGCTCCAACTGGAACTGCAACTCGCCCAGGACGCAAGCAAAATAGAGTACCGGAGAAACCAGAAACTCCCTCTTGCGGCCCTGAAATACACGTACAATATGAGCGGTCTGGGCCCTGACAGAGGAGATTCCTACGATTCGCTTCTTAACGATGGATATGAGGACCATACCGTGAACTTAAAGGTATCCATCCCCCTTGGGAATAAAGCGGCGAAGAGTCAACTCCGCCAAGCCCTCTACGAACGCTCCCAGCGATTGGCCGATAAAGAGAGTCAAAAGGCGCAGATAACCTACGAAGTGCTTCAACAGATCGACAAGCTCGAGGCAACCTGGCAGCGGATTATGGCCACCAGGCAGACGACAATCCTGAATGATGAGTTGTACCTGGCGGAAAAGCGTCAATTCGAACTCGGCATGGTCACTTCCACGGACGTACTCGACGCCCAGACCACACTGGCGGAAGCGCAACGGCTTGAAATCAGCGCCATCAGCGATTATCAGATTTCTCTCATCGACCTGGCGGTTGCCACCGGAACGCTTCTGGGAGCGGCCAAGGTGGAGCTGGAACCCGTTGTGCCGTAATGCAAACCAATGAACGTCGAACATCGAACGTCCAACTTCGAATTTCGAAGAACTCTCCAAACTTATTTACAAACATTTACATTTCTTTACACTAATTTAATTGACCAATTGAATTAGATATATTAATTTAGCCCCGTTGGATTGACCTGTTGCCGGTTCGCCCGTTTACCGGCTGCAGGTTGTTTTTTCGCCGTTCAAACGGGCTGACGAGTAAACCGGTAACAGGCCAACCGGAAGTTGTACCGAATGGAGAGTCCGATGAAAAAGCCACGGAGCGACGCGCAGAAAACGCGCCTCAGGCTGCTTGAAGCCGCCAGTGAGATCTTTGGGAATAAAGGTTTCTGGGGCGCCACCCATGAAGATATATGTAAAAAGGCCAAAGCAAACGCCGCGGCCATCAATTATCATTTCGGCAACAAGGAAAATCTCTACGCCGAAGCATGGAAACACGCGTTCGAAAAATCGATAAAAAAGCATCCTCCGGAAGGGAAGGCGCTTCCCGATGACCCGGCCGATAAAAAAATACGGGGAAGAATTGAGTCATTTTTTCAACGCCTGGCCGATCCTGAAGCCTATGATGTCGATATTATGTTGAAAGAGATAGCAAATCCAACAGGATTTCTTCTCGGGGTCATCATGGAGGCCATCGAACCGATTGATCGTGTTTTCAAATCAGTCCTTGGTGAAGCTATCGGCAAGGGCGCAACCAGAGAGCAGATTGATTTCTGCCATATGAGCATATCGGGTCTGTGCTTTGGGCCGATGCTTCACCTCCGTTCCATAAGTAAAAAATGCGAGGCGCCGAAACCTGGTTTTATGCATTTGAATCTTGAAGTAGAAGAACTCGCCGATTATACCATACGGTTTTCGATGGCCGGAATCCGTTCTTTCAAGGAGACATAAATTATCAACACCATTACAGGAGCACTATGAAATTCTTTTTCAATGTGACGGCCGCCACATTCCACAAACGTCTCGTGATAGTATCGGCAGTTACAGTACTATCAGGCTGTATGACCGTGGGGCCCGATTATTCACCACCGGAGATGCAGACGCCTGCGGCGTGGCAGAAAGAAGTCGGAACCGCACAGGGGGCGGTATCGGCCGATGACAGACTGGCGAGTTGGTGGAAAACCTTAAACGACCCTGTCCTAACCACGCTTGTGGAACGCGCCGTTTCTAAAAACTTGAGTCTTAAGGAAGCCCTGAGCCGTGTCAGGCAGGCGCGCATACAGAGGGGAATTACCGGGGCCGATCGGTTTCCATCCGTCAACTCATCGGGTTCAGCGGGCCGAAATTACAGAGAAGACATGGATGGTGACTTCACCGGGAGCAACAGCTTCATGCTGGGTCTCGACGCTAGCTGGGAACTGGATATCTTTGGTGGTGTAAAGCGGTCCCTGGAAGTATCCGACGCGGAGCTTGCGGCGACCCGGGAGTCGTACCGCAATGTACTCGTCTCCCTTCTGGCCGAAACCGCCACCAATTATATACAGCTGAGGTCCTATCAGTCCAGGCTCTCGGTTGCGGAAGCCAATCTAAAAACCCAGGAAGAGACCTTCGATATTGCCCAGTGGCGTTATCAGGCGGGTTTGACGACGGCATTGGACGTTGAAAGAGCGAGGACCAACCTGGAGAGTACACGCGCCCAGATCCCCTCTTTGAAGAACAGCCTGGAACAGACCAAAAACAGGATAGCGGTTCTTCTGGGGGAGGCACCCGGCGCCCTTGACAAATCACTCGATGCATATAAACCCGTACCGGTATCGCCGGGAGAGATTGCCGTCGGTATTCCCGCCGACCTTCTGCGTCGCCGCCCGGATCTGCGCAAGGCGGAAAGAGACCTTGCGGCACAAACGGCAAGAATCGGAACGGCCAAAGCCCAAAGTCTCCCCAGGATCACCCTTTCCGGAAACATCGGGCTGGATGCGTTGGACCTGGACGACCTCGTGAGTAGAGAGAGCCTGGGTACGGGCGCCAAGGCCGGCTTTTCGTGGCCTGTTTTCAAGGCAGGGGCAATCATGAGAAATATCAAGCTGCAATGGGAGCTAAAGGACCAGGCACTGCTGTCCTATAAGGCAACGCTTCTCACGGCGCTCGAAGATGTCGAAAATGCGCTTACCGCATATTCTTATGAACTGGCAAGACGGGAGCATCTCCTGAACCAATCACAGTCGGCACGGCGATCGGCTGAGATTTCACGCAATCAGTATACGTCGGGACTTATAGATTTTCAGTCGGTACTCGACACGGAAAGATCTTTGCTGTCATCAGAGGATCAGGTAGCCCAGAGCGACGCCCAAGTAATATTGAACCTGATTTCTCTGTACAAAGCGTTGGGCGGTGGATGGCAAAATACTTCATTCGATGAGGAATCGCAGTCATAGGCCGAAACGGCCGGGGTATAAAAACCTAAGATCGGAAAACTCCCAAAAACCAGGAACAGGAGACAAATGATGAATATAAAAACAGATGCCCAATCCGAAATAGCTCACACTCTCGGCATCGGCTCAACTAAAAAACGCAGAAAAAAACTGATATGGGTTATCGGTTCGGTAGTACTGTTGGCAATCATCATGAGTGTCGTTGTGGCCGGAAAGAGAAAAAATGTGCCTCCGGCGAATTATTTCAGGACAAAAGCGGCGGCACAGGGTCCCATGACGGTAACCGTAACTGCCACGGGCTCACTTCAGCCCACCAATCAGGTGGATGTGGGCAGTGAACAGTCCGGAATCGTCGAAACGGTTGAAGTTACTTACAATGACCGTGTCAAAGTGGGGCAGATTCTTGCGCGCCTCGACCCCTCCATACTGAAGGCCCAGGTCGAGCAGTATAAAGCCAGCCTAGAATCGGCCAAGGCACAGCTTCTCCAAAACAAAGCGACCGTCACCGAGACCAGAAGCAAATTGAAGCGTCTCAAAGAAGTCTGGGAACTCAGTGACAAAAAAGTACCGTCACAGGATGAGCTTGATGCGGCCGAGGCGGCCCTTCAACGGGCGCTGGCAAGCGAGGCCGCCGCCAAAGCCAATGTTTCACAGGCCCGGGCAACACTTGAAGCCAAAGAGACGGATCTTTCAAAACTGGTCATATACTCTCCCGTAGACGGCATTGTTCTCGATCGAAACGTGGAACCCGGCCAGACCGTCCAGGCCTCCTTCCAGGCGGTAACCCTCTTTACCCTGGCTGAAGACCTGACGAGAATGGAACTTCATGTGGCCGTGGATGAGGCGGATGTGGGACGAGTTAAAATGGGACAGACGGCCACCTTCACCGTGGATGCTTACCCGGATCGGACTTTCGAAGCAAACGTTATCCAGGTAAGATACGGCGCCAAAACCGAACAGGGGGTCGTTACTTACGAAACCATCCTTTCCGCGGACAACAGCGAACTGCTTCTTCGCCCCGGCATGACCGCCACCGCGGATATCATTGTAACTCAAATCGAGGACACGCTGTTGATACCCAATGCCGCCCTTCGTTTCTCCCCCGAAGCAGGGGATTTGATGCGATATTCCGGAAAACCGAAATTCGAACCCGGAAAATCCACGGAGGACACGCCTGAAACCGCGGAAAAAAATCAACAAAAGGTTTGGATCGTTAAGGGCGAAAAAATCGTTGAGGTTCCGATCATTGTTGGAGAAACCGACAATTCCAACTCGGAAGTCAAAGATGGTGATCTCAAACCGGGCGACCTTCTTATCATAAACACCTCACCCAAGGGATCTATTTCGGTTACGGTTGGATGATGAATATGACGAACACACAGACAGCGCCGGAAAACGACGCCCTGATCAGGTTTGACGGCATTACAAAAGTATACGGAACCGGCCACGCGGCTGTTGTCGCCCTGGACCATGTCGATTTCTCCGTCAACCGGGGAGAGTTCGTGGCGGTTATGGGACCCAGCGGCAGCGGAAAATCCACCTGCATGAATATTCTGGGATGTCTCGATTCACCGTCGGAAGGGGATTATCTCTTCGAAGGAGTGAATGTGTCGAATCTCACCCGGAATCAACGGGCACTGCTGCGCCGGCATTATATCGGTTTTGTATTCCAGGGCTATAACCTGCTCAAACGAACCACCGCCCTTGAAAATGTGGAACTCCCCCTGTTTTACCGGGGGGTCCCCGCCAGGGAACGGAAACCCCTTGCCCGGCATGCCCTGGATGCCGTGGGACTTCTCAGCTGGGAGCGGCACACCCAAGCCGAGCTTTCGGGGGGGCAGCAGCAACGGGTGGCCATTGCACGTGCGCTGGTAACCGAGCCAAGGGTCCTGTTTGCGGACGAACCCACCGGCAATCTCGATTCGGCAAGAAGTCGGGAGATCATGGATCTGCTCACAACCCTGAACAACGACACGGGGATCACGATAGTCATGGTTACCCACGAACAGGAAGCGGCCGACTACGCCGGGAGAATTATCCATTTTCGGGATGGGCGGATCGAAAAAGACGTACCCAATGGAGGTGTTTCATAATGTTCTGGCAAACGATCCTGATGTCCATCAGGGAAATCCGGCGAAATCTCATGAGATCCATTTTGACGATCCTGGGAATCGTCATCGGGGTGGCATCGGTCATCATTATGGTCACCCTCGGTTCGGGCGCCACTGAAAAAGTGACCTCCTACCTGGGGGATCTCGGAACCAACCTTTTAACCGTCCGGCCGTCCCAGGCGGCTTTCCGGAGTGGGGCCCGCTTTGAAAGCATTATGTTCAAATATGCCGACAGCGTTGCCATTGAAAAAGAAATCGACGGGATAGCCGCTGTATCGCCCAGAGCAGGTCGTTCGGTACAGGTTATCTATGGTAATGAAAACCGGCCGATCCAAATCGACGGCAGCACCAACGGGTATATCACCGCGGAGAATCGAAAGATTGCACTGGGGAGATCTTTCACGGAGGGAGAAAGCCGTTCCGGAAAAACCGTTTGCATTTTGGGGGCAACCGCCAGGGATGACCTTTTCGGAGCGCAGAATCCCGTGGGGAAGACAATCCGGCTGCAAAATGTGTCTTTTCGTGTGATCGGGGTTTTTGAAGAAAAAGGAAGCCTGGCGTTTGGGATCGGTGACCAGGATAATTTCATATTGGTACCGTTAAAAGCATTCCAGCGGCGAATTGCCGGAAACACGTTTATATCGAACATCGTCGTTTCCGCCAGGAACGATACATCGACCGAAAAGGTAAAAGCCGACATAGAGAACCTCATGCGGCAACGCCGCAAGGTGAAATTAGGGGAAGAGGATAATTTCGAAGTCACGGACATGAAGGATGCCCTGAGCATGATAACCAGGATAACAGGCACACTCACTCTGGTGCTGAGCGCTATTGCGGCCATAAGTCTTCTGGTGGGCGGCATCGGCATCATGAACATCATGCTGGTATCCGTCACTGAACGGACACGGGAGATAGGCATCCGTCTGGCCATCGGGGCCCTCGAGCGCAATGTTCTCACCCAGTTCCTGCTTGAGGCCATCGTGCTTTCATCATTTGGAGGCATATTGGGAATGATCTTCGGACTCGGTATTACAGCCGTTGTCTCCAATCTGATCGATTTGCCTTTTGTTTTCAGCCCCGGCGTTATCCTGATCGCATTTTTGTTCTCAGCGGGCGTGGGTGTCATTTTCGGGTTTTTCCCCGCACGAAAAGCGGCCCGGCTGGATCCAATCGACGCACTTCGCCATGAATAATCGCCCGTTCAAAAGATTGAACTTTTTTAAACTTCAATAAACAAAAGTATATTCAAATACTTATGTCAATACAAAGAGCACTGGTTCATAATCATAAACTTTTCGACGGCGATTTCGATCAAAATCGGAAAACAATCGCGTACCGGCAACAAACCATTCCTGTTTCAATTGGTTAATAATATTTAGAATATGTAAATATTAGTAAAATAATGTTAAATGGCACCACTATTGCATTATGATAAAACAAACAGATGGATATCATCTGTTCTCCTCCTACGGCCGGTTTTAGTGGGCTAAGCCGGTCGTTCTATTCTCCTCATAAACGGCTGATCTAGTTGTATTTGATCAGCCGTTTCCTTTTCTATAATTACCTGTTGCGATTCGATCCCTTTCTGGTATAAAGGTTAAAGATGACGATTGAAGCTTGCAAGCTACATGATGGTTTTTTTTACATCCAATATGTTTTCCATAGCAACAGGAGGTTTCCATGAAACCCGGGGCCGAAACAATCATCTGCCGCCTGAAACCGATGCGACAATCAATAGGGTTGTCCCAGACCCAGTTGGCCGAGCGAGTCGGTGTAAAACGACAGGCGATCTACGATATCGAATCCGGAAAATATGTCCCGAACACCGCCGTGGCGCTTGCGCTGGCCAGGGAGCTGGACTGCAAGGTGGAAGATCTTTTTTATGAGAAATCAACCGAGACAAAGCAACCCGTAACAATCGTTGATTCCCACGATACTCAGGATACCCGGGTTGAAGTGACGAATATTCGAGGACGACTGGTGGGGTATCCGCTCGGCGGGAAACGTGCATTCGATCACGGTTTCCGGCCGGCTGACGGCCTGCTCACGACTGACGGCAAAATGGTTCAGCTTTTATATCCGGAGGAAAGCATAGATAAATCCATCGTCCTGCTGGGATGTGATCCGGCGTTTTCAATCCTGAGCGCCCATGTCCGCCGTTATGCGCCGAAGGTTCAAATGCGCTGCCGCTTCAATTCGAGCCACAATGCCCTGGTGGGGCTTGCCGCCGGCCACGCCCACATCGCCGGAACCCACTTGCACAACAGGCACCCGGGAGAAGCCAATGTCAAAAAAGCCCGTGCCCTTCTGGGCGGAATAAAAGCGAAAATAATCGCATTTTCACTGATGGAAGAAGGATTGATGGTGGCTTCCGGAAATCCACTTGCCATTCGGGATGTCAATGATCTGGCCACCGGCCGGGTGAGATTGATTAACCGGGAACCGGGGGCTGCCCTTCGAACATTGCTCGATGATTATCTGGATAAGTTCGGTATCTCAAAAACCGATGTCGCCGGTTACGGGAATGAAGTCCAAAGCCATCTGGAAGGCGCCCAGATGGTGGCCTTCGGCTCGGCGGATGCCGCACTCGGGTTTCGGGCCGTTGCCAGCGCGTGCAAACTCGATTTTGTACCCATCCAGACCGTACGGTGCGATCTCGTGCTGCCGGAAGACATTTCCGATCACCCGTCAATGCAAATCCTTCTGGATACGCTTCAAAGCGGTAAGTTCCGTCGGGAACTCGCCGCACTGCCCGGGTACGAGTCCTCTCATACCGGATCTGTTATCGCGGAATTATAGACCACCTCTGCGGTCAATTTTCAGCTTTCAGTTGTACAGGGTTCCAGGTGTCAGGTGTCAGCCACCTCAGCCCTATCAGTTTGCAAAGGAATTTAAATCAGGCAATAACCTCAAAAAACGTTGAAGAAATGGTCGTTGAATGCAGATAAGGCCGTTTAGACGGGAAAAATATATCCCCATCCCCTATTCGAAGATCGACGTTGGACGTTCGATGTTCAGGTATTTGAAGCATCATTTTGAGGTGTCAGTTGCCGCACATGCAACTCCTGACACCTGAGACCCGACACCTGAAACCTTGGTTGTTACTTTATTAGTACGCAATACGTTACGGCCTAAAATTGATGGAAGGCTTTAACCGCATCGGATTAGAGCTTCAGCTTGCTCTGCCGATCCAGGTATTCCAGGAATTCCGACATGGCCGTTACCTCATCCATGCCTGCCAATCCCCTCCGTATTTCCAGGGCTTTTTGATATTCCGCGTCGTCAAACAAAAGCGCCTCTTTTCGAGTACCGGACGCATTGATATTGATGCTCGGGAATACCCGGCGTTCCGCACACTCCCGGCTGAGCACAAGGTCCATATTACCGGTGCCCTTGAACTCCTGGAAAATAATATCATCCATCCTGCTGCCGGTATCCACCAGGATAGTGGCAATAATTGTCAGGGACCCCCCCCCTTCCATGTTTCTGGCCGCACCGAAAATCTTCCGAGGCACGGCCAGTGCATTGGCGCCCAACCCCCCGCTCATGGTCCGCCCGTAGCTTTCGGTCTCTACGTTAAACGCACGCGACATCCGTGTAAGAGAGTCGATAAAAACAACTGCATCCCGTCCCATCTCCGCACAACGGATAGCCGTATGCACTGCAATCCTCGTTATGCGCATATGTCGCGAAATACTCTGATCGGCGGATGAATAAAGAACGTGCGCCGTCCCCGCCAGCCCTCTTTTAAAATCCGTCACCTCTTCGGGCCTCTCGTCCACCAGCAAGACAAAAACATCCACATCCGGGTGGTTTTGAATAATAGCATTCGCCATATGCCGCATGATGGTCGTTTTCCCAGATTTGGGTGAGGAAATAATCAACCCCCGCTGTCCCTTCCCGATGGGAACAATTGTGTCCAGCGCCATTCCCATCAGATCTCCCGGCCCCGTTGTCAGGATGAATCTCTCGGACGGATTGATACTGGTCTGGTTCCAAAGCTGCACAATACGGGCGCTCTCTTCCAGAGAAACGCCGTTGACCGTCTCGATTTCCGCAAGCTTCAGGTTGTTGTTTTTTCCATCCCCCTCTGTTCCAAGCCCCGAAATAATGCTTCCTTCGCGTAGCTGGTATTTTTTTATCAGACCGGTGGGCACAAAGGTATCTTCCGGCACGGACTCAAAATTATTCTCAATCGATCTCAAAAAACCGAATCCCCGGTCCAATATCTCCAAATATCCTTTTACAGGTTCCAATATTTTACTCCTGCTCAAACTGCATCATGAGCCGTTATGAATGAAAACGCGACAGCTGCCGGCGGGCAAAAACATTTCTGGTCAATATTCAGAAAATACTCGAGAGGATTTTTCTGTTCAGAGCAGCAGTAGAAACACCAAAAGGTTTGTTACCGGCTGACAGGCACACTGTCTTAAAGATCCAAACAACGAATGCCACAATATTGTAAACATTGCCGTTTGACAATAATCAAATGTTAAAACGAAATAAAAGTCAAGGGGAACAAGTGGGAAAAGATCTCATCTGCAAGTCCGTTATTTCGGCTCCCGGAACATGGCAATAGTACCTGTTTTAGCGATCTCCTTTATCCCCATGGGCTTCAGCAGATTTAAAATGGCATCCAGCTTTCCTCTGCTGCCGGTGACCTCGATGGTATAGTGCTCCAACCCGACATCCACCACTTTGCAGCGGAAAATATCCACAATTCTGAGTATCTCGGCCCGGTGCTGCGCCTTTGCCGCAACTTTTATCAGGGCCATCTCACGCTCGACATCATCCGTACCGCTCAGGGTGTGTACCTTTACCACATTGATAAGCTTATTGAGCTGCTTTTTAATCTGCTCAAGTATCAACTCGTCGCCTACGGTGACCAGGGTGATCCGGGACGTACTCGGGTCTGTTGTTTCGGCCACGCAGAGGCTTTCGATGTTATACCCCCTGCCGCCGAAGAGCCCCACCACACGGGACAGGACACCCGGCTCGTTATCGACAAGAATGGACAAGACGCATCTGGTCTGAGACATATTGTTATTCCTTTACATGAGTACTATAGGTCATCAATCTGGTTATGCATTACTTAATCAAAAGCAATAGGTTTCGGGTGTCAGGTGTCAGGCAATGCATCCGGTGCCGTTTCCGCCATCTGACACCTGAAACCCGACACCTGAACACTCTCTATGCCAGCAGCATATCCGTCACAGCCTTACCCGCAGGAACCATGGGGTAAACGCATTCTTCCTCTTCCGTCACAAAGTCCATGATGACCGGGCCCGGTGTCGCCAAACCCTTTTCGAGGACCAGTGTCACCTCCTCCGGCTTGACGGCCCGAAGACCCGTGGCGCCGTAAGCCTCCGCCAATTTGACGAAGTCAGGGGCATGCTCCATGCGTGTGGCCATGTAACATTTATTGTAGAACAGCTCCTGGAATTGCCGCACCATACCCAAAAACTGATTGTTGAGGATCACGATCTTGACTGGCAGACAGCTCTGCATGGCCGTGGAGAGTTCCTGGATGTTCATTTGGATGCTCCCGTCACCGGATATCAGCACAACCTGCTTGTCCGGCCGGCCCACCTGGGCGCCGATCGCCGCCGGAAGCCCGTATCCCATAACGCCCAAACCGCCGGAAGTAAGAAAATGGTTGGGTTTATCGAAGTGATAATACTGAGCGGTAAACATCTGGTGCTGCCCCACATCCGTGGCAATAATCGTGCTTCCTTTGGTCAGCTCATAAAGCTGTTCAATAACATATTGGGGTTTGATCCGGTCCCCCTGTTCATAAGCAAGGGGCTGCGTACTTTTCCAATTCTCGATCTGATCCCGCCACTCCCGGCGGCTTGCCGGGTCGTAGATCCGCTCGGCCTCGGCAAGCATGCGGTTGAGTTCTTTCAATGTGATTCTGCAATCCCCCACCACCGGAATGGATACCGGTACGGTTTTCCGGATCGAGGTGGGATCGATATCGATATGAACCACCTCCGCCTTGGATGCAAAGACATCCGTCCGGCCGGTAACCCGGTCGTCAAATCTCGCACCGATTGCAATCATCAGGTCGCAGGCCCCTGTCACCATATTGGCGCGGTATGTACCGTGCATGCCGAGCATACCGAGCCAGAGGGGGTCGGTTCCGGGGAAGACCCCAAGCCCCATCAACGTGCCTGTAACCGGGATTTCGGTGGTACGGGCCAGTTCAACCAGCTCCTCGGATGCACCGGACAGGGAAACACCGCCACCAGCAAGGATGACGGGCCGTTTTGCTTTTTTTATCAGTCCGACCACTTTTTTGAGCTGCTTGATGTTCGGGCGATATGTGGGGTTATACGATCGCAGTTTGACCGGTTCCGATTCTTTATATGTAATGACACTGGCAAGAACATCCTTCGGCAGATCGATCAGCACCGGTCCCGGACGTCCGGATCTGGCAATATGAAACGCCTCTTTGATAATCCTCTCCAGGTCTTCGGTCCGCGACACAAGGTAGTTGTGCTTGGTACAGGGGCGGGTGATGCCGACAATATCGACTTCCTGGAATGCATCGTTTCCAATCATATGGGACGGCACCTGGCCGCTGAACACCACAAGCGGTATGGAATCCATGAATGCACATGCAAGACCCGTTACCGTGTTGGTGGCGCCCGGTCCGGAGGTCACCATACAAACCCCGACCTTCCCGCTTGCCCTTGCAAATCCATCCGCGGCATGAACCGCACCCTGCTCGTGACGCACCAGAATATGCCGAATATCGGCATGCCGCATCTCATCATAAATATCAATCGTCATGCCGCCGGGATAACCGAACACCGTGTCCACCCCCTCGTCCTTAAGGGCGTTCAGAAGAATTTTTGCACCGGATAACTTCATGGAGAGATTCCTTTTCTTGAAAAAAGTCAATTGGGACGTGTTGAAACTGGCTCTTTAAAAAAAAATCCGCTACCAACACTTTTGGTTGATAACGGATTTGTCGTTTTTAGAGGTGCTGCAACCCTACCCCATCATCAACCTAATGCCTCCCGCCCGGGACAACCCCCGGGACATAGACACCGACCAAACTTAACTGGATTCCAATGGGTATAAGTTTTTTCATAGTGTTAACCATCCGATTCTTGTCGATTCTTAGCATGTTGAAACGATTTGTCAAGTTTTTTAACGCCCATCGGCTCCGGTTGCTCCTGTGCTCGATTTCTGATAGCGAGAACAGCATGGAAATGACGCAACCCGACACCAACATCGATCCTGCCGAGATTTCGAAATTCGATGCCATGGCCGACTACTGGTGGAACCCGCTCGGCAGACTCAAAGCGCTTCACGACATCAACCCGCTCCGGCTCGGCTACATTGATAAACGCGCCCCCCTGGCCGGGAAAAAGGTCCTTGATGTCGGCTGCGGCGGCGGCCTTCTTTCCGAAGCCATGGCAGCAGCCGACGCACGGGTAACCGGAATCGACATGAGCCGGGCGCCTCTCGGCACCGCCATATCCCACATGGAAAACTCGGGCCTTGATATTGTGTACCGGCAGTCAACTGCCGAAGCGTTTGCCGACCACCACTCCGACTCATTCGACACAGTGGTTTGTATGGAGCTTTTGGAACATGTACCACATCCGGAAAGCGTGGTCCGGGCGTGCGGACAACTGGTAAAACCTGGTGGAAACATTTTTTTCGCCACCTTGAACCGGAATTTGAAGTCCTTCATTTTCGCCATCATAGGAGCGGAATATCTCCTCGGCATGGTCGAAAGAGGCACCCACAGCCATCAGCGGTTCATCAAACCCAAAGAACTCATATCATGGGGGCAAAACACCGGCCTCTCTGTCTGCGATGTCACGGGGCTCCACTACAACCCCTTTACCCGCGGGTATTCCCTTGGTGGAAACACGCACGTGAACTATCTTGTCCATTTCAGACGTTCCCGCCAGTGTGATTGCATACAGGTTTAACACGTTAGTATTATAAGGCCATATGAGTGCCTGACGTCTTTAATAACACCCATTGACACAATAGTGAATAATAAGGTAAAAATGATCAATCATAAAAACCGGTTGCATATATTATTACAGGAATCTTTGCGGCATTGAGTCGGCCATCAGTATTTTCAGTCTACCTGAGATGAGGTTGAGCTTATGGAAGCAAGTGCGACTATTATCCCTATTGCCGCCGGCAAGGGGGGCGTTGGCAAATCCTTTTTAACTGCAAACCTTGCCATAGCTATGGCACAACTGGGCCGTCAAACCATAGCCGTGGATATGGATCTGGGCGGGTCGAACCTTCATAGCTTTCTCGGGTTGCCGAATCGCCATCCCGGAATCGGGGACTACCTCCAGGCGAAAAACAGAACCCTTAAAGACCTGCTTGTTCCCACCGGCATCAAAAACCTCTCTTTTCTTCCCGGAGACGGCAAAACCCCGTTCATGGCAAACATTCCGTTTGCTCAAAAAATGAAACTCATCGCCCATATCAGAAAACTGCCGGCGGATTATATTCTCCTGGATCTGGGCGCCGGCAGCACATTCAATACCCTCGACTTTTTTTCCATCTCGAAAAAAGGTATCGTCATAACGACCGCCGAGCCTCCCGCCATTATGAACATGCTCGTATTTTTAAAAAATTTCCTGTTGCGAAGCATCTCGAGATCGCTCTCCAAGGACAATGCCCTTCGTAATTTTCTCCGGGATCTACACAAACGACCGATGGAAGACCAGATGTCATCCATCAAATCCCTGAGGGATGAAATCGCCGCGGAAGACCCGAAAGCTGCGAGAATCATCACCGAGATGTGTAAAAGCTACTGTCCCAGGATCATATTCAACATGGGAGAACATCCCGACGAACTCAAGATTACGGGACAAATTACCAAAAGCTGTGAGACCATCCTTTCCCTTGCCGTCGAGTATTTCGGTTTCATTTTTTATGATCCGGCGGTACGGAAGTCGATCCGGGAACAGAAAGTACTGCTCCCGAACTGGCCTGAATGTGAAGCCGCCGAAAACATTTACCGGATCGCGAGACGTATCGACAGACACTGGGGGGCTACCGTACAGAATAGCGCCGCCCTTCTGGAAGAGACTGTTAGAGAATTTTACACGGGCTCGCATTGACCCTTCGGCCTGCAGTTCTTATCTTTTTGAAAAACGTGAACCAATATAATTGAAAAGAATGGAGGCAAAAATGGAAGAGCGTACCGGTATTATTACTTTCCTCGGAAATCCGCTGACATTGCTGGGGCCGCGGATAAAAACAGGCGATGCTGCGCCCGATGCCACCCTGCTGGACAACGACATGAACCCCGTGAACCTTTCTTCATACCGGGAAAAGACCTGCATCATCTCCTCAGTCCCGAGTCTCGATACACCCGTTTGTGATATGGAGACGCGGCGGTTCAATACGGAAGCCGCCAAAATAGGACCGGAAACTAAAATATTGACCATAAGCATGGACCTGCCGTTTGCCCAGAAAAGATGGTGCGGCGCCGCGGGTGTCGACAAAGTGATTACGCTGTCGGATCATCGAACCGCGGAGTTCGGCACCGCTTACGGCGTATTGATCAAAGAGCTTCGGCTACTGGCGCGAACTATTTTTATCGTTGACCCGCGGGGCACCATCAAATACGTGCAGCAAGTCGATGAAGTCTCTAAGGAACCCGACTACGAGGCGGTCCTGAAAGCCCTGGCAAGCCTGTAAGCGCCTCGATCTTCGACCGCCATATCAACGCCTGCGCTGCAAACGGTTCCTGCGTTTTGATGGACATTATTCTGTGGACGGTTTTGTTCTGACGGTCCCGAAATAGATCGCCGCAAGAACACAGACCACACCCATCCAGTTGAGGGGTGTGGTGTGCCGTTTGAAGATGAAGACATCCCAGATAAACGCAAGAGCCGGTTGCAGCAGCAGGATCAAACCGGATAAGGCCGCCCGGATGTGGGGCAACGCACTGGAAATCAGAACCCACCCGACGGCCTGGCTGAAAAGCCCAAGCGCTGCCAGGCACCAGAAACTCTGCCGATCCGGGATTCGGAAGGTATCTCCCGTCCTCAGGATCTCGAGCCCGATAAACACAGCGCATATGAGCGAAACAAGCATCATCGTCTGATAGATGGTTCCCCTGCTGAGACCGCCCTGCAATCTTCTCAACGACAGGAGATACGTCGCGTAAAAACCGGCGGCTGCCAGGCCGCTGTAAACGCCGAGTTGATAAGACTGGCCAAGTTTTTGCCAGCCGACGCCCGTCACCATGAAAAGCCCGAGAAAGGCAATAGGCATGAAAATGAAAGCAGTGACGCGAACCTTTTCATGCAGAAAAAGCGCACCGACAATCGCAAGGATGAAGACTTGAAAGTTGGGCAGGATGGTACCGAGCCCCGGCCCGACATAGTGAATACTGACGTGATAGCAGACGAGATCAAACGCAAACACCAGCCCGCATAGCATGGCAAGCAACAGGTAACGGCAGCCGACCTTTTTTACCTCTTTATTGATCACCGCCGCGACAAGCAGCAAAAACCCGCCGAAAAGCACCCGATAGAAGGCCGACACCGTGGGCGACACATGGCACAGGTTCACCCAGACACCTGAAAAGCTGATCATGACGGTCCCAAGAATCATTTTCAGTTTTTGAAAATGGCTATCATGCATCGGGCGGAACCTTGAACCCATCCCTGAAAACCCGTTGATATATGCGCAGCCCCTGGGTTGCATCCGAAGCCCAGAAATCCGCTTTTGAAAATTCCCGGACCTTTTCATCCACACAGGCGCCGCCGATGATAATAGGTGGTCGCTGATCGCCGAGATTGCCATGGAGTATTTCGATCGTATCCTTCAGCCCGGAGATACAGGAGGTGAGCACACAACTCACGCCGATCATATTCGGCTTCTGCTCTTTCACATTGGCCAGAAAAACCTCCGGCGCCACATCCATTCCCAGGTCCGCCACCTCGACACCGTCAAAACGAAGCTGGCTGGCAAACAGGTTTTTTCCCAGATCATGGATATCCCCCTGTACGGTCCCCAACACTATCCTGCCTTTGGTTTTTCCAGCTTCATCCACGGAAATATGGGGCCCCAGCATTTCAGCGGCGCCTCTCATGATCTCACCGGCCATAATCAGCGCGGCAATAAAGAAGCGTCCCTCTTCGAAACGTTTCCCTACCCGTCGCATCCCCTCCATGCAACTGTCCAGAAGAACGGCCGGGGCGACTCCTTCGGAGAGCAATTTCTCCAATGTGGCAAGGGCAGGCATCTCCTTCAGATCCGCAATCATATCGGCCAGATGCTCTATAGAAGAATTCTTTTTCATCCCGACTATCCGCTATGCCTCCCAGACACCGACACGCGCTGTCAGAGCCATATTCTCCGGGCTCGCCAGAAGCCAGCCATAAGCAGCCGGCCGGTCACCGGCGTCATAGAAAATATGCTCCAGCCTGAACGCATATCCGCCCGGTTCTTCGCCTAAAAAATGGGCATCATATTCACTAAAGCTGGTGGGCAACAGCCTGAGCTTGCCTTTTTTAAAACCGGAAGGGCCTCCTTCCATGAAAAGGCCCGTCAAAACAGTCGTATCGAGCATCATTTCCACCACGGGTGATTCGGGTTCGAATCGGGCATATCCCACCTGCAGGGTAAACGGCCTCCCCTCGTGTATAAGAAGCCGCTGGACATAGATAAGCGGGCAGTCAGGTGCTACGGCCAGGGCCTGGCAGGTAATCCCGGACGCACGTTCCACTGATGTTTTCAGAATACGCACGCTAAGATTTTCCTGGTCGGCAAGAACGCGACGCAGGGCCTCCAGGTCAAAACTGCTTGCAGTGACGGTCAGTTTTTGCACAAAGGTCCCGCTGCCCTGCACCCGACGCACAAGCCCCTCATCGACGATCACCCCCACGGCCCGCCGGGCCGTCATGGCACTCACACCGTATTGTTTGGCAAGCGTGGCTTCGGCCGGCAGGCGGCTGCCCGAAGGATATGTGCCGCTGGATATTGCCCTTCGAAGGATCTGGGCCAGTTGTACATAGGCGGGAAGATGGCTTCGCTTATCAACCGTCTCCAAGGTGTTCGATGGGGCCGAAAGCTCGTGTAACCACCCCGGGGGACCGACTTCCATAGGTATAACCGCCTTCTTTCTTAATCGCTTCAGCCGATTTCAAAACGCCTCATTTGAGAAATGGCTCGCTTATGTGCAGGCTGGGATTCATGTGGCCGCATATTTCAATCAGAGCCATCATTTTTTTCTTGAATTCTTATAGAAGACTATATAATGTTCCCCAATAATACCTGTCAAGCTAAAACAAACGCCATGAAAAGACTGATATGGCTCAAATTCGTCGCAAACTCCTGACGTGCAAATCTCTGGCCCATGTGCTGGAACCCCTGACCGATCCGGAAACCGATGTCCGTGTGCTCGAGATAGCCCTGCATTTAAATCCGGAACGGCTGAGGGCTCATTTGATGGAAGAAGTAGCCCGGGTTGAAGCGGCGGACACTTATATCCTGCTCGGTTACGGTCTTTGTGGTCGGGCCCTTGAAGGCGTTGTCTCAAAAAAAAGCACGCTGATACTGCCGAAAGTCGATGATTGCGTGGGGGCGCTCCTGGGGTCCCGGGAACGGCATAAAGAAGTGCTGAAACAGCGGGCCGGCTGTTATTTCATTGAACAGCACTGGATGGAGACCGAACTCAATATATTTGTGGAGGCCACAAAGGGATTGGAGCGCATTCCACCGAATAAACGGGAACATATCGTTCGATTGACACTTAAAAACTACAATACCCTGGCCCTCCTGGATTCAGGAGATACCAAACCCGAAACCGATACCCAATGTCTGGCATATGCCGGACAGTATGAAATGAATTTTATTCGTTTGAAGACCGAACTGGGACTTTTAACCCGTTTACTTTCGGGCCCCTGGGATGATGAAGCCTTCGTTATTTGCTCACCAGGAAAACCGGTTCCATTTTTTTAACTATTATTATAAAAAGAGGTTGCCATGATCATTATTGCAGAAAAAATCAACGGTACCCGCAAAGCGGTGGCCAAGGCCATCAAGGAACGGGATGAGGCGTTTATCCGGCAGCTTGCCCTGACCCAGGCAGAAGCAGGCTCCGCCTATCTGGATGTAAACGCAGGCACTTCACCGGAACGGGAGCCCGAGGACATAGCCTGGCTGGTTTCCGTCGTTCAGGATGCCTGCGATGTCCCCCTATGCCTCGACAGCGGTAATCCGAACGCCCTGCGCGCGGGGCTGGAAATCGCCAAACAGACCCCTCTGATCAATTCCGTGAGCGGTGAAAAGCCCCGAATCGAGGGAGTACTTCCCCTGGCGCTTGAGTTCGGTGCAAATCTGATCCTCCTTGCTCTTGATGATGAAACCGGCATTCCCGACACCAGCGATGGACGCATGAAAATTGTGGACAAGCTGGTGGGACTTGCCACAAAAGGCGGCCTGAAAGAAGACCAGTTGTTCGTAGATCCCCTGGTAACCGCCATCAGCACCGGCACCGACAATGCGATAATCACCTTCGACACCATTTCCAAAATCCGGGCGACATACCCCGAAAGTCATATCACCAGCGGCCTTTCCAATATTTCCTTCGGGATGCCGTTCCGCCAGCTGATCAACCGGACCTTCATGGCAATGGTTATACAGGCAGGGCTTGACAGCGCCATTATGAATCCCAACGACCGACAACTCCTGGAGGTCATTCTGGCGGCTGAAATGCTCATGGGAAAAGATAAATTCTGTCAGAATTACTCCCGCGCATACCGGGCGGGCCGGATTGGGGATGAAAAGAAATAGTTTTCAGAACTAATTTTTCACTTAACAGGAGGTTAATTACTATGACAGACATGGACACTTTAAAAGAAGCAGTAGTGGAGATGCAGGAAGACAAGGCGCTTTCCCTGACAAAACAGTATCTCAAAGAGGGGGCCGACCCGGTGGAACTGTTCGGTGCCTATCAAGCCGCCCTGGCGGAGATCGGAAAACGTTTCGAGGAAAAAATCTACTTCATCCCCGAACTTATCATGTCGGGCGAAATCATGAAGTCGGCGTCGGAACTGATCAAGCCGCACCTCCCTGAAACCTCCGAAGGCGGCGGCAAGCTGGGTAAGATACTGATGGCTACCGTAGAAGGCGATATTCACGATATCGGCAAAAACATCGCCACCATGCTGCTGGAAATCACCGGATTTGATGTCAAGGACATTGGCGTGGACATCCCGATTGATAAAATCATCTCCGAGGCGGAAGACTTTGGCGCCGATATCATCGGCCTGAGCGGACTGCTTACTCTGGCGTTCGAACCCATGAAAAAAGTAGTGGACGGACTGACCGAAAAAGGGTTGAGAGACAAGTACAAAGTAATTATCGGCGGTGGCCAGCTGGATGAGCAGGTATGTAAATATACCGGCGCCGATGCCTACGTCACCGACGCAGTAGCAGGCATTGGTATCTGCAAGGAGTGGATGAACTAAGTATAAGTATTCTGCATAGGTTTCGGGTGTCAGGTGTCGGTTGTCGGTTGTCGGTTGTCGGTTCGCTCGTCTCTACTGACACCTGGCACTCGACACCTGTCGCCATCCCCGAGGCGAGTGTTAAATCGCCCCGGGCGCCTCTATCGACAACGCCTGGCCGGCCGACATTCACGTAATCCTAAAAAACACCGGGACATGTGGTGCTTTTAATTCCCGTATCGTTGTCTTTTTTTTCACATCCTGGAACACAGATGGATAAAAAAGCACCCTGATCTCACTCCGAACCATACTTGATATGACCGATTCCTTGAAACAGAATGACTGTTCCAATGCACTTCCCGGGTCGAATACTCGAAAATATTTCGTTTTTTTCTTTAATATTTCTCATTATTGGCCGAGTAATAATTACATGAATGCAGATGTGTACAATTTTTGCATTTCGTTTATTCCGTCCGAACCGCTATATGCGGCTTCAATCCTGTTTGAAACGTAAGCTATCGAAAAAAAGGAGGCATTGGCATGGGTAGCAACAACCTGGTATTTCTCGAAAATCTGGAGTGGTTCGATGAGAGCGGAAAGGAACTGGTTCACCGGCTTCCCAAAACCGGGTCCGGTGAGATCAAATGGGGCGCCCAGCTAACAGTACGCGAAAGCCAGGTAGCGGTTTTTTTCTACAAGGGAAAGGCCGTCGAAGCCTTCGGCCCGGGCCGGCACACCCTTAAAACGGGCAACATCCCCATTCTGACAAAGATCGCAAGTCTCCCCTGGGCCATGAACAGCCCACTCCGGGCCGAGGTCTATTTCATTAATATGAAGGTGTTTACCAATCTCAAGTGGGGGACCCGGGACCCTGTCGCCTTCAAGGACGAGCAACTGGGCCTCATTCGGCTGCGTGCTTTCGGTATGTTCAACGTGCAGGTGATTCAGCCGGTTCTGTTTATCAATCGTATGGTGGGAACCCAGGGCGTGTTCACCACCGAGGCCATTGAGGACTATCTCAATCTGGTGATTGTGTCGCGTTTCAACGATTTCATGGGAGAAAGAATCGATTCGATCCTGAACCTTCCAGCCAAATACGACGAGCTTTCGAAAGACCTGTCGAATCGTCTCCAGGAAGATTTCATGCAATTCGGTCTCGGCATGGCCCAGCTCTATATCAATTCCATCACCCCCCCGGCGGAGGTTCAGAAAGCCATCGACGACAAGAGCCGGATGAACGTGTTTACAGACATGAATAAGTTGATGCAGATGAAAGCCGCCATGGCCATGGAAAAAGCAACCGAGGGAGAGGCTAGCGGCCAGGGAATGGGAGCCGGTCTCGGTCTGATGATGCCGGCCATGCTGGCGCAATACTTCACCGGCCATGCATCATCTGAGAAACCCGACGCTGAAGGGGGGGTTAAGTGTCATGAATGCGGTCACAGTATTTCCAGAAATGCTAAATTCTGCCCCGCCTGCGGTCACCAGCAGCTGGTTTTTCAGAAATGCGTGGCATGCGGCAAAAATCTCACCCCGAACGCCCGTTTCTGCTCCCGATGCGGTCACGCGGTTGAAAAAAAGCCGGAACACCGGAAATGCCCTTACTGCGGGGCGGAGGGACTGGGGGATGCGAAGTTTTGCGGGCAGTGCGGAGAAAAATATTAGAAGGTTTTCATCATGACCGATTTTATAATAGAGCATCAATGCCCCCAGTGCGGCGCACCGGCGGAGTTTTCGGAAACCGACCGCCTGCTGACCTGCGGGTTCTGCCGGGTCAGATCGTATCTGGCCCGCCGGGGGGGATTCCGCTATATCATCCCTCATCACGCGCCGGCAGGGAAAAAAGTCATCTATTACCCCTACTGGCGCTTCAAAGGGATGCTCTTCACCTGTGTTAGCAAACACATTGAAAACCGGTTTGTCGACGCCAGCTACCAGGCCCTCGAATCACCGAATTTCCCTTTCAACATCGGCTTCCGGGGGCAGAGCCAGAAGCTCCGTTTCGCCGCTGCCGAAACCGGAGGCATCTTCATCAAGCCCGATATTCCCTCTGACGGCATCCTTGACAGAGTGCGGGAGCACTTTTCACCGGCCCCCCCGAAATCCATCTCCCACCAGGAATTCATCGGGGAAACCCAGAGCCTGATCTATTCCCCATTTTACTTCGATCCGAAACTTACGGATGCGGTCATCAACCAGCCGGTTTCAGAGGTCCGCCGGGAGGATATTCCTGAAAAGTCTCTGAAAATTGACCGAAATCTCGGCCAGATAAAGTTCCTGGCAGCCCTCTGCCCTCAGTGCGGATGGGATCTCGAAGGCAGCAGCGACAGCCTGGTACTCATCTGCAACAACTGCCGGACCGCCTGGTGGGAAAAAGGCGGTAAATTGTCCCTCCTCAAGGCGAGCCATTTCAAGGAGACGAGCGACGACACGATTTATCTACCTTTCTGGCGTATTCAGGCGGATGTCACCTCAGTCCAACTTGAAACCTATGCGGATTTGATCAAGCTCGCCAATCTCCCCAGGGTTGCCATGCCGGGGTGGGATAAAATCCCTTTTTACTTCTGGAACCCTGCCTTCAAGGTACGTCCCCAGAACTATCTGACAATCGCCACCAGCGTCACACTCAATCAACCCACGGAAAAAACGGTGACCGGCCACCCCAACGGCACGGTTCAAAGCGTCACGCTACCGCTCGGAGAAGCGGTGGAGAGCCTCAAACTCAATCTGGCCAACTTCATACGCCCCGTGGAGACCCGGGCCGACCTGCTCCCCCGGATCGAGATCACCCCCCGGCGGTACCTTCTGGTCTATATCCCCTTCAAAAACACCCGACTCGAACTGGTCCAGCCCAAGATCAACCTCGCCGTCAACAAAAGTATGCTTTTTCACGCCAGGAACCTTTAAGGAGTTAATGGATGTTTTTAAAAAAAGTGATAATTGACCAGAAGCGTTTCCCGACAATGGACGCCTACCCGTTCAGCCTTCCGATACTGCAGCAGACAAGGGAACTTGAATTCCCCACGCCGGTAACGATTTTTTCGGGAGAAAACGGGACCGGAAAATCGACCCTGCTCTCGGCGCTGTGCCGGCGGTGCAATATCTACATATGGGAAGGGAGTCAACGGGCACGTTATGAATTCAATCCCTATGAGAAGATGCTGGATAAGGCATTAACCATCGAGTGGGCCAACGGCTCTATTCCGGGGTCCTTTTTTTCCCCGGAACTGTTCCGTCATTTTTCCCAGCTTGTGGATGAATGGGCCAGAGAGAGCCCGGATCTTCTGGAATATTTCGGCGGAAAATCTTTCATTACGCAATCCCACGGCCAATCCTGCATGGCCTATTTCAAATCACGCTTCAAAGTCAAGGGAATCCATTTCCTGGATGAACCCGAGGCGGCACTGTCACCCGCAAGCCAGCTGGCCCTGGCGGAAGTGCTGACCGAAATGAGCGTCGATGGCCAGGCGCAGTTCATCATCTCGACCCACTCACCGATATTGATGGCCTGCCCTCAGGCAATTCTGTACAGCTTTGACGGTGATTCAATTGAGCGGATCGCCTACAGGGAGACAACGCACTACCAAGTGTACAGGAAGTTTTTTGATGACTTTTGAGCCATTTACAAACGTAACAGCCAAAAAGGTAAAATCAGGTTTCAGGTGTCAGGTGTCAGTCGATTCAGCGCTCGCGGTTTCTGACACCTGAAACCTTGGAAGTTCCATCATTGATCAAACCACATTTTAAACAGACGGATTGATATCTGGCACCATTAGTACTCGAAATAATGAGTTTTGAAATCGGTTCGTTTCACATGTTCTTTTTAAACACCCACATAGTAAGCCGGACAACATACATAGCCAGCAATGTTACAATTGCCCCCGCCGCCAGAACACCCAGATCGAAACTGACACTCAGCAGCCGGTAGAAAAACATGAAGATGACAATACCGCACAGGATGCCGCCGAAAAACCAGTACAATTCCCGAATTAGTCTTTTTTTATGTTTCATGGATTGTCCACGCCAACCTCTTAAAAATCTGGAAAGTGCAGCCGCCGGTTCTAATCTTTAACCATCTTTGTAGTGGATCCCGCAACGGCAGGTATGTCGTATGCTTTCAATATCTCCGTAAGCTCGATCAGGTTCTTTTCCCAGACGGATCTTTCCGGCGGGGTGTAGCCGTCCATCGGGTATGGTTTACATAAAGACGCATATTTTTCCGTACCCATTTTCCTGTATGGCAGCAGCTGAAGCTGAAGTATATTATTGCCGAGGTCATTTTTGATAAATTCGGCCGTCGCCCTGATATTTTCTTCACTGTTATTGTAATCGGCGACGACCGGTATCCTGATAACAAGCGGCATATTTTGCTCCACGGTTCTCTTTATATTGCCGAGAATCCGCTCATTGCCGACGCCTGTATATTCCTTATGCTTCCGGGTATCCATGTGTTTTATATCAGTAATAACAAGATCCGTATATTCATACACATGCGCCATGTGTTCAGGGGGGCAGTGGAGGGAAGATTCAATACATGTATTTATCGAACTATTTTTGCACTCTTTCAACAAAAGGGCGACAAACTCCCAGTGAAGCATAACCTCTCCCCCTGAAAGGGTTACGCCGCCCCCGGTTTTAATGTAGAAGCTCCTGTCCTCGAGAATAGTCTTCATCAATTCCGGGACCGTCATTTTCTTCCCCCAGATCATTATCGCACCCGACGGGCAACTGTCGGTACAACGATAACAATCCGTACACTCCGGGATTTCACGTATCGCCGTCAAACAATCATCATGGGTTTGAATCGGCGTGTTTTCACCTTCGGGGCAAGCGTTTAAACAGAGCGAGCATTTGCTGATACCGATACACTTGGTCGGGTATACGCCGATCTGTCGTCCTGGGGACAGCCCTTCAGGATTGCTGCACCATAAGCATCTGAGAGGACAGCCCTTGAAGAATATTTCGGTTCTTATGCCGGGACCGTCATGAATCGTATACTTCTGGATGTTGGTGATCAGGCCGTACGGCTCATTTTCTTTGTTGAGATTCATTTTTTATCAATCAAAAGACAATACCGTTCTGCCGATAATGTCATCCTGCAACTCTTTTGACAGCTCGACAAAATAAGCGCTGTACCCCGCGACCCGGATGAGTAGATCCCTGTATTCGTCGGGATTTTTCTGGGCTTCGACCAGGGTTTCCTGGTTCACAACGCTGAATTGACTGTGCATCCCTTTGCGCTGCACATATTCATCGATCAGTGCAATAAAGCTGTCCCGGCCGGTGGTACCGGTCAGGGATGACGGTGAAAATTTCCAGTTCAGCAGCGTACCGTTTGTCGCCCGTGCATGATCCAGCTTGGTTACGGATTTACATATGGCCGTCGGGCCGGACACATCATGGGAGGCGAAGTGGGTATGGACCGCTCCCATGCAATCCGACAATGGTTCAAATGCCTTCCGGCCTTCAAATGACGCCCATTGCATAAGTCCGAATGCAACGTTTACCGTAACCGAATAGGCGCCGGGCTGATAAAACCCGCCCCTTGTGTTGGGACGGTGCTCTATGTGTTTGCACCAGGTATCCATTGCATATTTTGTCAGTTCATCCGCATAATCGTCATCATTTCCGAAATGATGGACTTTATCGCTGTTTACATAGGCGTATAAAGACTCATAACCTTCCCAGTTCTGCCGGATGGCGTCGAGCAACTCTTTCCCGGTCACTCTGTTCTCTTCGAATACGAGTTGTTTGATCGTCGACAGCCCGTCCCCTGTCGTACCGATGCCGACACATTGCGGGCCGCTGAAATTATATTTCACACCACCCGCGGTGATGTCCTTGCCGGTTTCAATACACCCTTCCATGACCGAGGAGAGATAGGGGAGCGGTTTCATTTCCTGGTGTGCCAGATCAACCGCGTTCAATACCGCGATCTGACGGTCGCACCAGTATCTCATCTGTTTGTCGTAAGCCTCGAGAACTTCGTCGAATGTCTTGAAGTCCTCAAGACTTCCGGTTTCAAGACCAAGTCGTTCTCCGATAGCGCCGCATTTTTCCCATCTCATGCATCCCGGGCCGCAATTGATGCACCGGCCGTCATTCATGGCAAGCTCGAGCACCTTTGCCATATTCATATGTCCGCAATCCTTCCAGCCGTATGATTTCCCCGTGGCATCCGGTTCGACACACCCCACGACCTGATAGTCCCGCGCATCTTTGATATCGGTATAAGAGGACAACATCGCGGGAATCGCCACATCGTCGTTGAAGATTTTCGGTTCCCCCGTGCCGAGGCGAATCGCGTTGGCCGTTTTGACTTTCAGCTCCCATGGGGTCCCCGCATGAAGCCGGACAGCCAGCCAGGGAGTAGGAATTCTGATGTGCACATGGGCATCGACGGCCATGTAGGTCAGTTCGTTGGTGGCATCTCTGCCGTCCTTGTCGATGCCGCCCAGGGTCAGACATTGGCCGCCTACTCCGCCATTACCGAATGTTTTTATAAGAACATGGCTGCGCAGTTTATTCAGATCCCATATTTTTATATAAAAATTCTCGATCAGCTCCTGCATGAATTCGCGGGTTGCCGTGCCGTCTTCAATATCCTTTTTAAAGAACGGATACATATACTGGTCAAAACGCCCGTATGAAATCGAATGCCCGTTGCATTCCATGTGTATCATGCAGTTGGCGATGTGTACGAGTTGAATCGCCTCCCAGAAGGTGCGGGGGGGATTTTCGGAAATCCATTCAAGATTTTCACCCATCCGCGTGAGTTCTTCTTTCCGGTTCTCATCCGATTCTTTTTCAGCCATTTCCTTTGCAAGGCCGGCATAGCGTTTTATGTGATCCGTTGCGGCCTCATTTACAAGGAGTTCGGCTTTCAGGAAATTGTGTTTCTTCAACCCATCCGCGGATGTTTTATCAACCCCCTCCAGGGCATCGAGAATAAGCCGGCGGATTCCTCTATAGCCGATCTTCAAAAGCCTTTCGTACGACAACCCCAGGTGGCCGGCACCGCAGAAAATATAGGCATCCGCAAAAAAAACACCTTTGCCGGCATGGGATCCCTTCAATTCGTCATCCGTTAATAATGAATTGGCA
This sequence comes from Desulfobacterales bacterium, assembly GCA_963677545.2. Classification (GTDB taxonomy): domain Bacteria; phylum Desulfobacterota; class Desulfobacteria; order Desulfobacterales; family JAFDDL01; genus JBECKW01. The sequence goes on from CAXXKH010000046.1 coordinate 199,770, forward strand.
TAATCTTCAATCGTTTTTCCATTCCAGAAATCCCTTATGGATTCGAGCTGTTCCTGTGATTCCTTGGTGTAGCTGAAATAATCATGCGTGCGCTCCTCGCTGTAATCCATCAGCCCGTCGCGCATTTCATCCACCACCCAGTTAAGACCGAATTCCGGAAAAACAGGCGCGCCCTTTTTGTCACACCCAAGGCCGCCGGCGATCAATTCGTCATCATGTATGAAAATAGGGGCGTTTCGCAGCAGATTGGCCATTCCTTCGGCGCATTTCGTAATCTGAGGCGCGCCGGGGTTTTTCTTATATGCTTCCGTAACCAGCAGCGCCCTTTCAGGAGGAACAAAACCGTTTGTAGTTTTAGCGGTATTCTTCAAAATGCGGTTAATGCGGGGAAAGGGAGAGGGATCGGGCGTATTCCCCGAAATTCCGATACCCCACTCCTTGTCGAAGGGCTCGACAGCCTGTGGCATCGTCTTCACGGCTGCCTTATAGGTGTTGCAACTTGTCTGATTTGTTTCCATTTTACGGCTCCTGACGATAAACTATTGATAAAAGTCGTTTTTCTATTGTCCGAGTATAAGTGGGATCATATTGAGTGTCAATATTATTCGGAACATCCTAAATAGTTATGCTTTTCATTTTTTCGCAAATCTGGCAGAATCACTCGGATCATATTTTTGAATAAACTGGGCAAATGCTCGCAAAGGAGCCAAAAAATTGAAAAAAACCTATCTCCTGGCAGCAGCCGTTCTGCTTATATGGGGATTTTTTACCCCGGGATGTTCGTCGGAAAAACCCGATCGTGAGTTGACCTTCAGCAACTGGACCTCCCAGACCTCGCCACCGGGAAAAGCGACCGCCAAGTGGGTGGAGATGTTTGAAGCCGGAACAAACCACACGGTGAAAGTCAAAACCATGTACAGTTCTACGCTCCTCAACAGCAAAAATACCATTGAAGGTGTTCTGAGAGGGGTGGCGGATATCGGCATGAATGTCTCTTCTTTCAGGCCGGAACGGTTTCCCATGCTGGCATTGCTGAACTATCCTCATCCCTATAACCACACGATGGTCCCCATCCTGATCGCCTGGGACATGTATAACAAGTTTGATCCTCCCGAGTTCAAGGGCGTCAAGGTCATTTCATTCAGCTGCAACGGTCTTGGTGAGGACGGTTGCGGGTTTTTCGGCAAATTTCCGGTGACATCGATGACGGATCTCAAAGGTAAAGAGATCAGGGCGACGGGCACGGGCGTTCAGGCCCTGGAAAAACTCGGGGCATCACCAGTGTTCCTGCCGGTGTCGGAAATTTATGAGGCGCTGCAAAAAAACATCATCAAGGGGAATTACACCACTTTCGAAATCATCAAACCCTTTAAATTCAACGAGGTCATCGAGTATATCACCCCTTTTCCGGCGCCGGCAGGGGTTATGTTCACCATCGTCAATGAAAAGCGGTTTGACTCATGGCCGGACGATGTAAAAAAGGTGATAGAGGGCATGATGATGGAACATAGCACATGGGCCGGCAACTTCGCCTATGCCGCCGGGCGGGAAGGGTTGACGTTTGCTGTTGAAAGTGGTGTAAAAAAGACGACAATCTTACCGGAAGAAAAAGAAAAAATGATGCGGATATTGAAATCGATGACGGATGAGTGGCTTGAGCAAAACCTCGCCAAGGGACTTCCTGCTCGTGAATGGCTGGACGAATTCAACATGCTTATTGAGAAATACAACGCCCGGTACTGATCATGTCCTTTCTTGAAAAAAGCGTGACCCTGCTTGCCCGATGGCTCAATTATCTGGCCGGTGTGGCGATAGTCATCGTCATGATGATTCTCTGCGTCAATGTTCTCTCCCGCGGCATTTTCGGAATACCGTTGAAGGGCACCGTCGATATCGTCAGCCAGATGGGTGTCCTTGTCATTGCCGGCGCTATTGCCTATACCCAGGTGCTTAAAAGTCATATCCGCATAACGCTATTCATCGACAAGCTCCCAAAACCGGCACGTACTTTTATGGCCGCGCTTATGGATGCAATCGGCATTGCACTCTTCGGCATCATATCCTGGCAATCCATCCTGTTTGCAAAAGGAACCTACGAGATAGGAGAGCTCTCCGAAGTGTTGAAACTCCCCATTGCACCTTTCGCCGCCGTTGTCTCCGTGGGCTGCATCATACTTTCCCTGACGCTCCTAACGGATCTGATCAGCGTGCTTAAAAAGAGGAGATCCGGATGAGTGGAGAGGCTGTCGGTTTCTTCGGCATCGCCATCATGGTATGCCTGATGGTTCTGGGGATGCCCATTGCCTTTTCGATGGTCCTGGTTGGATTTCTCGGGTTCTCCTACCTGACCTCATTCGACGGCGGGCTGTTTCTATTGGGCGACAGCTTTTACTATCAGTTCACATCCTACACCATGCTTGTGGTACCGCTCTTTGTATTTATGGGTGAAATCGCCTTTCAATCGGGAATCAGCAAACGGATCTACCGCACTGCCCACGCATGGCTGGGATTTATCCCGGGAGGCTTGGCGGTGGCGACCATCGGCGCCTGCGCGGGATTCTCCGCCATATGCGGTTCCAGTACCGCTACGGCCGCCACCATGGGCACGGTCGGTCTGCCTGAAATGAGGAAGCATGGCTACAACCCCTCTTTCGCCACGGGAACGGTAGCTGCCGGCGGGACGCTCGGCATACTGATTCCCCCCAGTATCGTCTTGATCGTGTACGGGATACAGACCGAGCTGTCCATTGGAAAGCTGTTTATAGCAGGCATTATTCCGGGCATCATTCTCTCAGGACTTTTTACATTCATCATTCTGTTGATGTGCCTGATCAAACCGTCTCTGGGAGCACCGGCTCCCGGAAGCACTTTAAAGGAAAAGATAAAATCCTTGTCCGGTACGGTTGAAATGGTCATCCTGTTTTTCCTGGTAATCGGGGGGCTGCTTATCGGCTGGTTTACGCCCACCGAAGCAGCCGGCATCGGCGCGGCCGGCGCCATCGCGATCGGCTTGATCAAGCGGAGTCTCAGTTGGTACGGCTTTAAAACGGCACTTCTCGGAACGACACGAACATCATCCATGGTACTTCTGATTCTTGCCGGCGCCATGATCTTCAGTCGTTTCCTGACCGTCAGCGGATTGCCCCAGGGCCTGGCGACATGGGTTGGAGACCTCAATGCCTCGCCATATATCGTCCTCTTCTGCATCATGGGGATCTACCTGATCGGTGGTTGTGTTATGGATCCCCTCTCCTTTTTGATCATCACCATCAACATCTTTTTCCCGATGGTCGTCAAGGCGGGCTTCGACCCCATATGGTTCGGCGTGATTATTGTCATACTTCTCGAAGCCGGCGCCATCACCCCGCCCGTGGGAATCAATGTTTATGTCATAAAGGGAATTGCCCGGGATGTGGATCTGCACCATATCTTCAAGGGCATCATACCGTTTCTGGGGGCTATTGTTCTGGGGTTGATTATTCTGACCGTGTTCCCCGGTATTGTGCTTTTTCTGCCCAATCTGGTGAAATAAAGGAAAAGAAATTAAAATAACTATTTCTCGCGCAGAGACGCAGGGCCGCAGAGAAGGACTTATAAAAAAAGAAAAAAACACCCGAAATATGTAAAAATCTATTGGTATCAATGCTTCTGAGGACGTTTATTAATTATTGCTGTTCTCTGCGTCTCAGCGTCTCCGCGCGAGAATTGTTTTTCAATGCTGATAGTTGCCGTGTAATTCTATATGAACAAACGGTACTTTATTTTGAAAAAAGCAACAGAAGAACCATTTTTAAAATGTCAGTTTAAAACTTGCCCCGCCCTCTTCCAGGTTCATCACCCTGATAAATCCCCCATGATGCGCCATGATCTGGCGTGTCAACGAAAGGCCGATGCCGCTGCCATCCGGTTTAGTGGTAAAGTAGGGAACAAAGATTTTATCCATAATACCATCTTTTATGCCGGGACCGTTGTCACAAACGTCAATGACAATTCTGCCGCGTTGATTCAAAGATGCTGTGAGTTTAATCTCTCCATCCGATTTGTCTGCCAGAGCCTGCTCAGCGTTTTTCAACAGATTTATCAGCGCTTGCTCAATCTGCTCCCTATCGATATTGAGTTCCAGCCCCTGGGGCGCAACGCTTACTATCACCTTAATCTCCCGGTTGAAATTGTCGGCTTTTGAAATCTGGATCACATGATCGAACAGATCCTGAACCCGGGTCACTTGTTTTTTCGGCTTCGGCAGTCGTGTCAGTTTTCGGAAGTTGGTCACGAACTGGGTCAGATGCCCTGCCCTTCTGGACATGGTGGCCACGGCATTGCCGATCTTTTCAATGTTTCCTTTCTGCGGGTGATTCTCTTCGAGTGCATCGTTAACATCCCCGGCAATATCTGCCGTCGTCTGAGCCAGGGATGCCACCGGGGTAATGGAATTCATGATTTCATGGGTCAACACCCTCACTAGGTCCTGCCATGCACTCAGTTGAGTGGATTCCAATTCTTCGCCGATATCCTGAATAGTGAAAAGCCTCTCCGTCCCCGTACCGCTTGTCACCTCCATGAGTGACAGGGAGAGCTTTGTTTCAAAACCGTCGATGGAAATCTTCGCTATCCGTTTCTCGCCGGCCCGGCATTCGGTAAGCTGCTCGAAAAAATCCTCTCCGTACTGTTTCAGATCGTCAACTTTTGCGGGCTGGAACGTACCGAAAAATCGTCTCGAAGCGTTGTTCAACAAAGAGAGCCTTCCATCTTCTTTTACGGCAATCAATGGGACGGGGATATGATTCACCATGGCTCTCAGATGGATACGCTCCGCTTCCTGAGCCATTCTCAATTTTTTAAAGCGTTCCAGAATTTCGGTAAACGCCTTGCCCAATTCGCTGAAGCGAGAGCCCGCTTCTTCAAATTCGAAACTCTGGTTGAAGTCCGCATATCGGACAGATGATAAAAACCTCAGGATTTCACGATTGATCCTGTTCAGGAACACCCACAATTCATAAATCAGCCCCAGAACAATCGCAAACATCAGGAAGGTTGCTACGTGATACCTCGGGTTATTGAACATATAAAAAAAACCGGCAATCCCCAGACTGAGAACGGCAAGTCGCATCATTATCAGTAAACCGAAATATTTAAATGCCATATTTTTCCATCCTCCGGTAAAGGGCGGCCCGGGTCAACCCGAGATCCTTTGCCGCTTTACTGATGACATAACGGTTTTTTCTCAGCGCTTCGAGAATCGTTTCATGTTCGAGACGTTCGAGGTTCAAATCTTTTTCATCCGGTGTGCTCGAATTCTTCGAATCCAACCGGTTCGACTCGTTGTCGCCATTTTCGGAAAGTGGCGGTTCGAGCGTTTTGTTCTTTTCCCTGCCCATATATTTGCTTTCCAGTTGAAAATCCTCGGTACCAAGACAATCCTCCCTCGAAAGAATGACGGCGCGTTCGACGGCATGCCTCAGCGCCCGCACATTTCCCGGCCACTGGTATCGCACGAGAAGGCCCATGGTGTTCGGAGGTATCATTTTGGGGGATTTTGAATACTTGTTGCAGTAATACGCGACATAGTGGTTCACAAGGTCGGGAATATCCCCGGAGCGATCCCTTAGAGGGGGCAGGTTAAGCTCTACCGTGTTGAGCCTGAAGAGCAAGTCCTGACGGAAATGCTGTGGATCGCTCAACTCTTCCCGGGGCATGTTTGTCGCCGCGATGATACGAACATCCACCGGGGATGACGTCCTCGACCCTACCTGGGACACTTCTCTCTTTTCCAGAACGGAAAGCAGTTTCATCTGCAGGTGCAACGGAATATTCCCGATCTCATCGAGAAACAGACTGCCGCTGTCGGCAGCCGCAATATATCCTATCCGGTCTTCTCTCGCGTCGGTAAACGCCCCTTTTTTGTATCCGAACAGCTCCGACTCGAACAAGGTCTCGGAGATCGATCCTAGGTCCACCGGGATGAACACCTGGTCATTTCGCCTGGATTGCCGATGAATTTCCCGTGCGATCAACTCCTTTCCCGTTCCATTCTCGCCAAGGATAAGCACATTGGCATCCGTCGGTGCAGCCCTCTCCACCAGTGACATCAGGCTTTTCATTGCAGGACTACTACCGACAATGGTCACCTTTCCCTGACCGGTTGCTTCACTCAGGACTCTGTTGCTTTGCCGCAGCCTGGATGCTTCGTTACGGCTCTGTCTCAGGTTCAACGCGGTTGAAATGGTTGCGAGCAGCCGTTGATTGTCCCACGGCTTGACCACATAGTCCGCTGCCCCCAGTTTCATGGCCTCGACAGCGGCATTCAGGCTGCCGTGGGCGGTAATCATAACCACAACAGCCTCGGGATCAATCCCCTTTATCTTTTCCAGCCACTGCATCCCCAGCACGCCGTCGGACTGTCCGGGACGAAAATTCATATCCAGCAGGATAACATCGAAATTTTCTTTTCCCATGAGGCCGGGAATATCTTCTGGATTTTCACAGGTAGTAATCGACTCGTAATGACGCTCCAACAGATAACGGGCGGAGATGAGTATGTCCGGGTTATCGTCAACAACCAGTATTTTTTCTTTGTTCATTGTCATTACCATTTACGGCGTACGGTTTACGGCATACGGCTTACGGCGTACGGCATACGGCATACGGCTTACGGCACATGGCTTACGGCATACGGTGGGCGGCTTAGGGCATACAACTAGCAGCATTGTTTTTAGCCGTTAGCCCTACGCCTTACACCCTGCGCCTTACACCCTAACTGCTGACGCCTAATGACTTTTAACCAATGACTAACCCCAATGGCCAATGACCACTGACTCCGCCTCGCCGGTTTAGGAGTGTTCGTTTCCGCACAAAAGAAGTGTCCGATATCGGACATAATAAATCCATCGGTTTTTGTCAATATCCGTTTTTAGTTATAAATTCTAATAGATATCGTGATGGCATGCACATTGCTCTAAAAAATTGCAATACAGGATACTGATATATTCACAAAAAAGCATCATCTCGCGCAGGGACGCAGACGCAGAGAACGGAAAAAATATCTAAAGACATATTAATATTATGGGGTTCCTCAAAAACTCAAACGCTTATTTCTCAAAGATTTGTTTTAGGTTGTTCTCTGCGCGCGAGAAAAAAATGTTTTTATTCGGAATATATTTAAACCAACCGTTTTAGAGGTATTTTATTACAATGCTGAATCGAACTAAATCTGTCTCGAACAAGGAAGGTACGAACCGGTCGCCTTTGATATCTCCGGCAAGAACACTGGCGGGCTCCGGTGCCGCAATGGATGAAAAAATAAACAACTCCGGGAAAAAATGGAAGCGGATCGTTCTGGTTACAATTCTTGTAGTACTTATAGGCGGGACGATCTGGTCATTCAGGAGCCTGAAGGGAGAACGCAGTTACAGGCCCCCCGCGGACACCATCACAATCTCCGATGTCACCACCGGCATATTCGAAGATTATATCCCCATAAGGCCAACGACCGTACCCCGGACAACGGTATATCTCGATGCCATTGAAGGCGGCAGGGTCGACAGCGTTTATGTCGAAGACGGAGAAATACTCGAAAAAGACGATCTTATCATCAGCCTCTCGAACAGCTCTCTGCAGCTACAGGTAACAAATGCCGAGGCCCTGGTCGCGGAGCAGCTGAACAATATGCGCTCCATCGAGCTCTCTCTAGAACAGAACAGGCTGAACAATGCCCGGAACATCCTGGATATTGAATATCGTATCGAAAAGCTGAAAAATGATCTGGAGGGCGATCGTCAGCTCGCAAAAGAGGGATTCATCAGTACTCGAGACCTGCTTGATAAAGAAAACGAGCTGAAATATGAGCATGGTCTCCTCAGGCTGGCGCTTGAAAACCAGAAAACGGATGAGCGGCTCCAGAAACAGCAACTCGAAGCACAGAAGATTTCAACTGACCGCCTGGAGAAAAATCTTACCATCGCCAGACAAAACCTCGAGGACCTGAATATCCGGGCAACCATCGCGGGGAAGCTCTCAGGGTTTGACTCCGAAGTGGGGCAAAGTGTTACCCCCGGCGGTCGAATCGGCCAGATTGATGTCCCCGACCAGTTCAAACTCCAGGCCGGAATCGATGAGTTCTATATAAACCGCGTGGATATCGGTCAAACCGTTATCTATAAACACAACGATAAAGAGTACAGGGCTGAAGTTAAAAAAATATACCCCCAGGTAAATGATGGTCAGTTTCAGGTGGACATTCAGTTTATAGGAAACGAACCGCCTGATCTGCGCCGGGGTCAGACCCTCCAGGCGAAACTGACCCTTGGTGATGAAACCGAAGCCGTCCTGATTCCCAACGGTTCCTTTTATCAGGATACCGGAGGGAACTGGATATTTGTAACAAACGAGGACGAAACAGTAGCGATAAAGCGAAACATTGTTACCGGCAGACAAAACAGCTCTTACATAGAAGTCGTTGAGGGTCTGCAACCCGGCGAACGGGTTGTGACGTCTTCATATAGCGGTTTTCCTGAAATAGACAGGCTGAAAATTACCAAATAAGGAGAAATAGGCAATGCTAAAAATGCACGGGATAAAAAAAGTCTACCGAACAAGCGACATCCAAACCACAGCGTTAAACAATATCAACCTCGAAGTAAAAAGTGGAGAGTTCGTCGCGATTATGGGGCCATCGGGTTGCGGAAAGTCCACACTGCTGAATGTCATCGGTATGCTGGATAATCCCACAGAGGGTGATTATTTCTTCAATGACGAAAATATCGCGGGTTATAACGAATCGAAACTGTGTGATATCCGGAAACACAACATAGGGTTTATCTTCCAATCCTTTAATCTCATCGATGAATTATCCGTATTCCAGAACGTTGAACTGGCCCTGCTTTATCATAGTATTCCATCTAAAGAGCGACGGGAGAGGGTCGAAGCGATTATGGATAAGGTCGGTATCGCCCATCGGGCGAAGCACATGCCCAGCCAGCTTTCCGGTGGACAGCAGCAAAGGGTGGCGGTGGCCCGGGCGGTCGTCGGCAACCAGGCGCTTATTCTCGCGGACGAACCGACGGGGAACTTAGATTCCGCCCACGGGCAGGAAGTCATGGAAATGCTCCAGGGCCTGAACGACGAAGGGACCACCATCATCATGGTCACCCACAGCCAGTCCCACGCGGATTTCGCAAAACGCACCGTCAACCTGTTTGATGGTTCTGTTGTTACACAAAGCAGACGTGTTGATCAGGAAGTTCCGGAAGAGAGAGCGAGTGCGCTGTAAATGCCGGATGCTTGTCAAAAATCCCGTCTTGAGTGGGGATACTTGATGCTGGATACTGGTTTCTGGATAGCAACAACTCCTTCGGACATCCAGTATCAAGTATCAAGCATCATGCAGCTATGAGCAGAAAGTAGGTCACTAAAAGCAAAGTTATTCTTAGCCGTATAAGGCAAGGAGAAACGTCATGCTGAAAAATTACATCACAATAGCCATAAACAACCTGCTCAAAAACAAACTCTACAGTGCGATCAATATCGCAGGTCTGGCAATTGGCCTGGCGGCCTGCATTATCATCGGGCTGTATGTTAGGTATCAAACTTCCTATGACAGGCAATGGAAAGATTCGGACAGGATATACCGGGTAAATTGTTCGGTGCAATGGCCGGGAAGGGAGCCCATAAAGTGGTCCGCTGCCCCTTACCCTGTGATGCCTGCACTGAAAGAATACTTCAAAGACAATTTTGAACAAACCACCCGGGCCATTTCTGGCGAGTTGATCATTAACATAGGCACTGACAGATTTCAAAGCAGAAATACAACAGTAGATCCTTCCTTTATTGATATTTTCCAATTAGAGGTGATCTCGGGAAGCCTGAAAGATACACTCACGAGCATGACCAATGTCGCATTAAGCGAGGAAACAGCAAAACGCCATTTCGGGACACAGGACCCCATCGGAAAGGTGATAACCATAGACACCGGGGGTATGAACATCGATTGCAAGGTAACCGCAGTATATCACATTCCGGGAAATACAGTCCTTGGTGATATGCCAATAATATCTCTTCTTCCTCCTGAAAACTTTCTCCCATCGAACGTAACTGGCTGGGGCATGCCTATTTGCAGCACATATATTAAACTGAAAGCAGGCGTAGACATTGAAACCCTGAGACCTTTCCTTCCTGCGATGATCGACCAGACTATTCCCAGTGACGATCCCACCAAGAAAGCCAGTGACCAATTTTCACTGGATTTTCAGAGACTGGATACCGCACATCTTGATTCCCCATGGGATACAAGCAGCGGGAACAAGACAGTGGTCATGTCATTTGCCGTTATATCCCTGCTTGTTCTTTTAATAGGATGCATCAACTTCACAATTCTTACCACCGCCAAGGCCACACAACGGGCAAGAGAAGTTGCTATGAGAAAGGTTGTGGGCGCAAAGAGAAAACAGTTGATTGTGCAGTTCCTTGGTGAATCCACATTTATTGTATTACTGGCAATGGTTTTATCCATGGGTCTGGTTGAGTTAATGCTGCCGATATTTGAATCAATAGTGGGTAAAACCCTTTCATTCAACTACTTTTCTCTCAATTCAATTCTGCCCCTGTTGTTTATGCTGATAATCGTGGGTATAAGCGGCGGTTTGTATCCGGCTTTTATTCTTTCCGGTTACAGGCCCGCTGATACCCTGAAGGCAAATCAAGCCAGAGAAACCAGCGGATCGATGTCCCTGAGATATGTGCTGGTTATTTTCCAGTTTTGTATTTCTATTATTCTTATTATAGCAACAGGCGTTATCTTCATACAAACGCGGTACAGTTTGAATCGGGACCCGGGATATAACAAAGATAATTTATTAATAATTAACAATATGTATAGAAATGAGGTTATGGGAAAAATTGAGCCATTTAAAAAAGAACTGTTAAACCTTTCAAATGTGTCGGATGTATGTTTTTCAGGACTGCAGCCGAGTCAGCGAAGTCAGATTAACATTGGTTTTACACACCACGGTCGTCCGGAAACCCAATATATTATTTCCAGAAACGATGTTGGCTATGACTATTTTTCAACGTATCAAATCCCGATAATTGCGGGTAGAAATTATTCTATTGAGCGGGATCTCCCGCTTCAGGGATTCGAAATAATGACTGGCACTAAAAACAAAGAGCCTGTTGAAAGAAATATCATTCTTAATGAAAGTGCGGTCAGGCAAGTGGGTTTTAAAAATGCAGAAGATGCCATAGGTAAAATTATAAGCATCTCGGACAGCAATAACAATTATACTATTATCGGTGTTGTTGCGGATAACCATATATTCAGCATAAATGCACCGCCAAGACCGGAATCATACTGGCTTCAACCGAACAACACTGCTGCTGTCACTATGCGTTTCAAAGGTTCTCGCCAAAAAATATTAGAACAGGTTAAATCAGTATGGGACAAAGTTATGGGTGATGTTGAAATATCCTATGTTTTCGCTGACCAGCTACTCGCCGGGGAATTTCAACGGGAACAGACAGAAATGAAAGTATTCATCAGCTTTTCACTGCTGGCCATTGTTATTGCCTGCATGGGATTATTCGGTTCAGCTTCATTCACAGTGGAACGTCGTACCAAAGAGATAGGTATGCGTAAGGTTATGGGAGCAAGAGTGAAAAATATTGTTACTCTACTACTATGGCAGTTTTCCAAACCGGTGCTGATAGCAAATATTATCGCATGGCCTATAGCTATATTCGCAATGCAATATTGGCTTGAACGGTTTCCATACCAGTTTAATCAATTGTTAATGATTCCCATATGTCTGGCTTCAGGATTGATCGCACTGGTTGTTGCATGGTTTACAGTATCGGGGAATACAACACGGGTGGCGAAGAGTAAACCGGTTAAGGCGTTGAGATATGAATAAAAGAAAGGTTTAAGGTTCAAGGTTAAATAACTGAATACAACTTCATTCCACGACTTGCCTGCCAGGCCGTAGCCTTGGCGAAGGCTGGTCGAAGATCCCGACTTTAGCGGGGATACAGGTTAAAAAAAGGAAAAACTGTAAACTTTAAACTTTGAACCTGGAACTTTGAACCGCTCAGATAGGAGCTTCTATCATGCTCAAAAACTACATCACAACAGCCATAAACAACCTGCTCAAAAACAAACTCTACAGCGCAATTAATATTATCGGTCTAGCTGTAGGTCTTGCTGCCTGTATAATAATGTCGATCTATGTTCAACACGAGCTATCCTATGACAGGCAATGGGAAAAGGGAGATCTTATCTATCGGGTCAACAGAATGTATAAGGGCGCTGATGAGACACCATACACTTCTGCTCTGTTATTACCGGCCCTTAAAAAATATTTCCCTCAGGATATTGAATTCGGTACTCGCATTATGAACAATAATGGAGAAATACAAATTGGTGATAAGCGCTATCCGGCATTCAATACTTTAGTTGATGAAGATTTTATCAAAATATTTCAGGCTGAAGTGCTCAAAGGCAGTCTGAAAAGCACTTTACAAAGCCCTCACAATATCGCCTTAAGTGAACAGTCCACTGTCCAATATTTTGGTGATAAAGATCCGATTGGAGAAATGATAACTTTCGATGATAACGGCAATAAAGTACAGTATCAGGTAACCGCGGTTTATCGTTTTATCTGCTCACAAACCTTTTTGCGTATACCCTGTTTTTCATTACTGGATGAGGCCCGGCTCCCGGAAAGATTGCGCGTATGGTATACTTACCCGGTTGATAGTACCTATGTCCGCCTGAGTGAAACAGCAGATATTGATAAGTTTGTTTCCAGGTTGCCGGATTTTATCGATAAGACAATTGATCCCTATGGGATGTCGGTTCTCAAACCAGGTCAAAAATTTAGCGATATAAGGGCCTACTCGTTACAAAAAATGATTGACATATATTTTAACCCTCTCAACATGACGCTTGGCAACCAACCCAGAACCGGAAATAGAACAATAGTAACTGTATATACAATTGTCTCAGTATTAGTGCTTATTATAGGCTGCATTAATTTTGTTATTTTAACAACTGCCAAAGCAACCCAGCGTGCCCGTGAAGTAGCCATGAGAAAGGTAGTTGGCGCCCGTTTTAAACAACTGTTTATCCAGTTCCTTGGCGAATCCCTGCTGATTACTTTTATGGCATTTCTTGTTGCAGTAACGATTACAGAAGTGGCATTACCGTTTTTTGCTACATTAATGGGTTTGGAATTAACGGTTCCCTATACATCACCGGAAAGTTATTTATTTGTATTACTTATTATTACATTGGTTGGAATATCAGGAGGGCTTTATCCTGCCTTTGTATTATCCAGGTTTTCACCGGCAAAAGTTTTGAAATCCAACCAGGCAACGGATGCAGTCGGTTCCTTTAAGCTAAGGAATATCCTGGTTATTTTTCAATTTTCAGCATCTATCGCTTTAATTATTGCTACTTCTGTTGCCTTTTTTCAGTTGCTGTACGCGAATAAACGTGATCCGGGATTCAATCCGGAGAATCTTTTTATTGTGTATATTAACAATCCGGATGTAAGCGGTCACAGAATAACACTTCAGCAGGAACTGCTGAAACTTCCTGAGATAACCAATGCCGCGTTATCAAGTAGAGACCCGTCGGGAGTAGGACTGCCACCGCAATGGACATTACATCCAAAAAAGTCCGACTCAGATCCACAACATCAGGAAATAATGGTACAAGAGATAGATACAGGTTATGATTTTTTTAATACCTACAAGATACCTCTTCTTTCGGGAAGATACTTTTCCAGGGAGATGGATCAGCCATCGTCTGTACCTCCTCCCGCAGGAACCCCACGAAATAAAAATACACCATGGGGTACACATCACATAGTAATCAATTTAGCTGCTGCAAGACAATTTGGATTCGCATCGACCGATGAGGCAGTTGGTGAAATAATTGTACATGAGGGATACTCGCAGGGTATTTTGGTGCAATATATAATCGTAGGAGTTGTTGAGGATTCCCAATACGGCAATTTACGTATTGAGCCTAAACCCGCAATGTATCGATTGATGCCTGATCGTACTTTTTATCTCACTGTCAGATACAAGGGTGACTATCAAAAGGTTGTTAAAGAAGCAGAACGCGTCTGGCATGAAGTAGTCGGTGACATTCCCTTACAATATTCTACTGTAAGACAAAATATGGCTACAGTCTTTGCACGAGAAGGAGCGGAAAGTATGCTATTAATCGCTTTCGCCCTGCTGGCAGTTTTTATTGCCTGTATGGGCCTGTTTGGAATGGCAGCTTTTACTGTTGACAGGCGTGTGAAGGAAATAGGTGTACGAAAGGTTATGGGGGCAAAAGTAAAGGACATAGTAAAACTCCTTGGTTGGAATTTTTTAAAACCTGTTCTTATTGCAAACATCATTGCCTGGCCTGTTGCAATATTTGCTATGCAAAGCTGGCTGGAACGTTTTCCATACAGGTTTCATCCTTTGTTCATGATTCCTATTTGTTTGGGTTCGGGATTTATTGCGCTGGTTATTGCATGGTTTACAGTAGCGGGAAATACAACACGGGTGGCGAAGAGCAAACCGATTCATGCGTTGAGGTATGAATAAAAGAAAGGCTCAAGGCACATCCGCCGTCGCCGAGGCTATGGCGGGACAAGTGGCACACGGCGCAAGGTTGAAACTCGAAAAAAAGCAAAACATGGCATTAATAGCGTAAGAATAATCGGAGACCCCTCATGCTGAAAAACTACATCACAATAGCCATAAACAACTTGCTCAAAAACAAGCTGTACAGTGCGATCAACATCATCGGCCTGGCAATCGGACTGGCGGCGTGCCTTGTCATCGCGCTGTATGTCAGGGATCAAACCTCCTATGACAAGCAATGGAAAGATTCGGACAGGATATATCGGGTGAATTATTCGATGCACCCGCCGGGAAAGAAGCCCAATAGGATTGCTTATTCCGGTTTAGAAGCCATGCCTGCACTGCAAAAATATTTTGGGGATAAAATCGAGCAAAGCGCCCGGACCTTCGGGCTAGCCGCAGACACTCTTAGGGGAAACGACAAATTTAGAGACGAGTTGCTCGATGTCGATCCCACCTTTATCGAGATGTTCCAGTTCGAAGTTCTCGCCGGGAGCCTGGAAGATACACTCGCAAGCATTAGGAATATTGCATTAAGCGAGAGAATCGCCAAGCGTCAATTCGGGAACCAGGACCCCATCGGAAAGGTGATAACCATAGGCATCGGGGGTAGATATACCGATTACAAGGTAACCGCCGTATACCGCATCCCGGGCAATACGGTTTTCGATGACATACCCTTGTTGCGCCTGTTGGACTATACGGGATATATGCAATTCTGGAAATCCTGGGCCGTGAGTGGTGGTCAGACATATTTTAAACTGAAAAAAGGCGCCCATATTGAAACCCTGGAACCTCACATCCCCGCGTTGCTTGACCGGAATGCCCCTGTTTCTGAATTCATCCCCACACCCGTTCCCGGCTTGAAAACCAGTGATGTCCTTTCACTGGATTTTCAAAAACTGGAAACAGCGCACCTTGATACGCCCTGGGACCCCTATAGGGTGGGTGGAAACAAAGCGATGTTGATGGCTTTCGCCGGCATATCCCTTCTCGTCCTCCTGATCGGTTGCATCAACTTCACGATCCTCACCACCGCGAAATCCACGCAACGGGCCAGGGAAGTCGCCATGAGAAAGGTCGTGGGCGCGAAGAGAAAACAACTGATCATGCAGTTCCTCGGCGAGTCCACCTTTATCGTGTTCCTCTCCATGCTTTTTTCCATTGCTATTGTCGAACTAATGCTCCCCGTATTCGAATCGATCGTGGGCAAATCCTTTTCATTGAGTTATACGTCGCCGTCGACGTTTCTGCCGTTATTGGCCCTGCTCCTTGTCGTGGGCATAAGCGGCGGCCTCTATCCCGCATTTGTTCTTTCCGGCTTCAGGCCCGGGGACACCCTCAAGGCGAATCAGTCCAAGGAAACCCGGGGTTCCATTTCTCTCAGGCAAGTGCTGGTCATATTCCAGTTCAGTGTCTCTATCATTCTGATTATTCTCACCGGTGTGATTTACACACAGATGGAATACAGCATAAACCGCGACCCCGGCTACAACAGGGACAATTTAATGGTCATTAACGGGCTGAGGTATGATGTACAGACGATAAGCAAAATCGATATTCTCAAGCAGGAACTGTTAAATATAGCCAATATCTCGGATATCGGGGTATCGCATCTTCAGCCCAGCGATCCAGGGGCGTGGGAGGAGAGTACTCCTTTTACACTCCCCGGGCATCCGGAAACAATTCAGACGGATAGAACCTACATTGATGACGGTTATTTCAAAACATACCAGATACCCATTATCGCGGGCAGGAATTTTTCCATGGATCGTGATACCCCCGAGCCGGCTGCGATGCCGGCAGCTCCTGGTATAAATGAGGCAAGGGAATCACTCGAAAGAAACGCGGTCATAAATGAAAGCGCGGTTAGAGCTTTCGGTTTTACCGGCCCGGAGGATGCCGTTGGAAAAGTCCTTGCGAGATCCGACAACAATAGCAATTACACGATTATCGGCGTGGTTGCAGATAATCATTTGCTCAGCATCAATGCCCCACCGAAGGCGGAAGTATATCTGTTTAACCACCTTGACGCGTTATACACCGATGTCATGACGGTTCGTTTTAAAGGATCTCCCCTAAAGATAGTATCACAGATCAAATCCGTCTGGAAAGATGTGACGGGCAATGAAGCGATATCCACGGTTCTCGTGGATCAACTGGTCGCCAGGGAATTTGAACAGGAACAGACGGAAGAAAGAATCCTTGTCAGTTTTTCCTTACTTGCGATTCTAATCGCCTGCATGGGTCTGTTCGGATCCGCGTCCTATACCGTAGAGCAGCGCACTAGGGAGATCGGCCTACGCAAGGTGATGGGGGCAAAAGTCAAAAACATCGTGAGGTTACTCCTCTGGCAGTTTTCAAAACCCGTTTTAATTGCAAACCTGATCGCATGGCCGGTTTCCGTATTTGCAATGCGACACTGGCTGGAAAGATTTCACTACCAACTCAATCCATTGTTTTTAATACCAATTTGTTTGCTTTCAGGATTGATGGCGCTCATTATTGCTTGGTCTACGGTGGCAAGTAATACCGCCCGTGCCGCCAGGAAGAGTCCGATTCATTCGTTGCGGTATGAGTAGAGGGAAAAAGATGCTGGATGCTGGATACTCGTTTCTGGATAAAAGAAAGGATAAGATACATAGTTCTGAATACTTTTCGAAGATCACGCCTCTAGCGGGGTTACTGGGTGACAGATCCTGGTTATAAGATAGGAGAAGTTATGAATACAAAAACAATGAAAAGTGCTTCTGCGAAAACGGTCATTAGATTATCGATAATACTTTTAGGGTTCACCCTGCTTTCAGGCTGCGCGTGCTACCATAAAAGGTGGGCGCCGCCAACATCGTTGGTGGAAGAATCTAAAATAAAGTTTATGGTTGAACCCGATTTTGAGATTTCTTTGGATGCAATCCCCAGTAATCTGTTTATAGAAAGTACTGACAATGATTATGCTGAAGCGTCCATGGAAGTCAGATGCCCGGATATGTCAGGGCCATGTGCTGATCACTTCGCCGGTCTTGAGTTTGAGACAAGACGGGAGGGGATTAAAATAGCGATCGGTGCAAATAGGAGCGGATTATTATGGGGAGGGAACAGTGCGGTGAAAACCACACTTTCGCTGCCACGGGCTGAGCTACTTAAAGTCAACATGACTGCGGGAAACACCAATATTTGCGGGATTGATGTAAACCGGCTTGATGTGAAGGTGTATGCGGGAAATGTAATTATAGAAATTCCTGAAAAGATTATTGCCGAGTTTAATTTGGATGCAGGGGTAGGAGATGTTTCCATACGAAGCCCACATGGATTCAGAAAGGCCCCTCGGTCTTTCCTTGTGGGTGCTGAAGTGAAAAAGTTTATCGCCAACGAAGGCACGACAGTCAATGCTGATGTTCAATTTGGTAATATCAGATTGAACCTCACACCGTAAACCATTTACCGAGACCATACTATCGCACAAACTTTGGGGATGTAAGATGCTAAAAAATTATCTCACTATAGCCATAAGCAACCTGCTCAAAAACAAGCTCTACAGTGCAATCAACATTGTCGGTTTAGCTATTGGCCTGGCTGCCTGTATAGTAATTTCCCTTTATGTCAGGGACCAATATTCCTATGACAAACAGTGGCGGAATTCAGACAGGATTTACCGCGTCAATGTCTTCTCGGATCTCCCGGGCCGGGGCCCCCGAAAGACGGCCTGGGCGCCTTTACCCGCAATGCCGCTACTACACGAATTTTTTAAAGACAAAATCGAGAAAAGTGCGCGGATGCTACCCAACGGGATGATCATCGATACGGGTGAGACAAAGTTTGAAGATACCCTCGTCGAGGTCGATCCGGAATTCATAGAGTTGTTTCAGTTCGAGGTGCTTGCCGGCAGTCTTGAAGAAACCCTTTCAGCGCCATCAAAAATCGCCCTCAGCGAAGAAGTCGCCATGCGTCATTTTGGGAACCGGAATCCCATTGGAAAATTGATAACATTAAGTTTCGACACGTTAAAATTCGATTACGAAATTACGGCTGTATATAGAATCCCGGGGAATACGGTTATTGATGCACCCCTTTTGTCGCTATTCGATGGTGACAGTGCACCTGAGATTTTAAAATCCTGGTATGCGTACAGCACCAGATCATTTTTTCAATTAAGAGAGGGCATCGATATTGAAACCTTAAAACCGCTAGTGCCGGCCTTTATAGATCAAAATGTAGATTTTTCAAGGATTCACACCAATCCGGACATACCGATCAGCGACGTATTATCGATAGATTTTCAAAAAATCGAAACGGCTTATATCGATTCACCCTGGGATGATTCGAGCGCCAGTGGGAATAAAACAATAGTCGCCTCTTTCGCGGCCATCTCTCTGTTGGTGCTAATAATTGGTTGTGTCAACTTCACCATCCTCACCACCGCAAAAGCCACTCAAAGGGCCAGGGAGGTGGCCATGAGAAAAGTCGTGGGTGCAAAGCGGAATCAATTAATCCTGCAGTTTCTCGGCGAATCCACTTTTATAGCACTGCTGGCGATGCTCCTTTCCCTGGGTGTCATTGAATTTATGCTACCGGTATTCCAATCAATAATCGGAAAAAGTCTCTTATTCAGCTACACGGATCCTTCTGTTTTTCTACCACTATTGGCCTTATTGTGTATTGTCGGCATCAGCGGTGGTCTCTACCCGGCATTTATTCTTTCCGGTTTCAGGCCGGGAAACACCCTCAAAGCGAATCAATCCAGAGAGACCGGGAGTTCCATGACGTTCAGGTCTGCCCTGGTGGTTTTTCAGTTCAGCGTTTCGATCATTCTTATGATTGCAACAGGTGTGATCCACACTCAAATGCAATACACCATCAAACGCGATCCCGGGTACAATAAAGACAATTTACTGGTCATTAATGAAATCGGTTTCGGCGGCATTTTTAAACATAAAATAAAGGCCCTGAAGCAGGAATTATTAAACCAGCCAAATGTAACGGATGTCGGCTTGTCGGATATTCAACCCAGTGAGCAACACACACAAAACTATATGTTTACACACCTGGGCCGGCCGGAGAACATTCACCTGATCGCAAGGAACGGTGTTGGCTATGATTATTTCTCTACCTATCAAATCCCGTTAGTGGCCGGCAGGAAATATTACGATGGAAGGGACATCCCTGAACCGGAAGTTGATTTCATGACAATTTCATTGGGGGATAATAAATCTAAACCCCTTGAAAAAAGGAATATTATCATTAACGAAAGTGCCGTCCGAAAACTGGGATATGCCGATGCGGCGGAGTCCATAGGAAAGGTCATCAACTCAACCACTATCAGCAATACCAATTATACAATCATTGGTGTTGTGGCAGACCATCATATCTACAGCATAAATGCACCACCAAGAGCCGAAGTATACCTGCTTGAGCCGGATTTTGCCGATATCGTGACCGTGCGTTTTAAGGGTTCTCCCCATAAGATTAAAGAACAGGTGGACTCTGTCTGGAAGGAGGTTATGGGGGATGTTGAGCTATCTACCGTTTTCGTTGACCAGCTCCTTGAGCAGGAGTTTCAGCAGGAACAGACAGAAGCGAAAGTGCTTGTCAGCTTTTCCCTGCTGGCCATCATTATTGCCTGCATGGGGTTATTCGGTTCAGCATCCTTCACTGTCGAGCGTCGTACCAAAGAGATCGGCCTTCGCAAAGTCATGGGAGCCAGAGTTAAAAATATTGTAACACTTTTGCTCTGGCAGTTTTCAAAACCCGTGTTATTCGCAAACATTATCGCCTGGCCCGTGGCCATATATACCATGCTGATCTGGCTGGAAAAATTCCCGTATCGTTTTAATCCGGTATACATGATTCCGATTTGTCTGGGTTCAGGTCTCATTGCATTTATTATCGCATGGTTCACGGTATCGGGTAATACCACCCGCGCCGCGAGTAAAAATCCGATTCATTCGTTGAGGTATGAGTGAAAGATCATCTACCGATGATCAGGGTTCGAGGGGCCGAGGGGTCAAGGGTTCGAGTGAAAAACCAACTTTGGCGCTATGTTCGTGGAGAATTGCATCCATTGGTTTGATTTCGAAAATATAAATAAGATTCCCGCTTTGCGGGAAAAACAAAAAAACACTTGAATCCTGGAACCCTTGACCCCTTGAATCCTTATTCCAAGTGTCCTCCAGAGTTATTTATAGTGGAAGACGGCAAAAATGAGTAAAACTTTTTTATAGGTGCAATATGCTCAAAAACTACATCACAATAGCCATAAACAACTTACTCAAAAACAAACTCTACAGTGCAATCAACATCATCGGCCTCGCAATCGGCCTGGCGGCGTGCATTGTCATCGCCCTGTATGTCAGGGATCAAACTTCCTATGACAAGCAATGGAAAGATTCGGATAGGATATACAGGGTAAATTTTTCAGATCAAGCGCCGGGAAAAGAGCCCAACCAGTATGCTGAATCCCCTTTACCTGCGATGCAGGCACTGAAAGAATACTTTAAAGACAATATTGAACAGACCGCCCGGGCTTATTCTATAGAGTGGGCCATTAACGTAGGTCCTGATAGATTTCAAAGCAGACTTACAATGGTAGACCCTTCCTTTATTGATATTTTCCAACTAGAGGTCACCGCGGGAAGCTTGAAAGATACATTCACAAACATTACGAATGTCGCATTAAGTGAGGAAACAGCAAGACGCCATTTCGGGGACCAGGACCCCATCGGAAAGGTGATGACTATAGACTACGGGAATAATTTCAAAGTTGATTACAAGGTAACCGCCGTATATCGCGTCCCGGGAAATACGGTTCTTGATGACATACCAATACTATCTCTTCTTGATGATACGGTTCTCCCTCAATCAATAAACAACTGGGATATTTATTCTTGCCACACATATATTAAACTGAAAGCAGGCGTAAATATTGAAACCATGAAACCTCTCATGCCTGCATTAATAGACCGGAATGTCGATGTATCAAAATTCTTTTCTGATCCGGATCTTAAGGCAAGCGATATTACATCAATGGATTTTCAGAGACTGGATACCGCTCATCTTGATACCCCCTGGGACGACTCCAGGGCGGGTGGAAACAAGACAGTGGTCCTCTCTTTCGCTGCTATATCCCTGCTTGTTCTTTTAATAGGATGCATCAACTTCACAATTCTTACTACCGCAAAAGCTTCACAACGGGCAAGAGAAGTTGCCATGAGAAAAGTTGTGGGCGCAAAGAGAAAACAGTTGATTGTGCAGTTCCTCGGTGAATCCACATTTATTGTGTTACTGGCAATGATTTTATCCATGGGTCTGGTTGAGTTAATCCAACCGATATTTGAATCAATAGTGGGCAAAATCCTTTCATTTAACTACATTTCTCTCAATGCAATTCTGCCTCTGTTGGTAATGCTGACCATCGTAGGTATAAGCGGCGGTTTGTACCCAGCTTTTATTCTTTCCGGCTTCAGGCCCGGTGATACCCTGAAAACAAATCAATCCAAAGAAACCAGCGGATCAATGTCACTGAGAACCGCGCTGGTGACCTTCCAGTTCAGTATTTCAATTATGCTTATTATAGCAATAGGCGTTATCTTTACACAAACGCGGTACAGTCTGAACCGGGACCCGGGGTATAACAAGGATAATTTGTTAATAATCAACCAGATGCATAGAAATGAGCTTAAAGGAAAAATTGAGCCGTTAAAAAATGAATTGTTAAACCTTTCAAATGTGTTGGATGTAAGTTTTTCAGAACTGCAGCCGAGTCAGCCAAGTCAGAATGGCATTGGTATTACACGCCTCGGTCGTCCGGGGACAACGTATGGTCTGTCCATAAGTGGCGTTGGTTTTAACTATTTTACAACGTATCAAATCCCTGTTGTTTCGGGTAGAAAATATTCCGTTGAGCGGGATCTCCCGGATCAGGGATTTGATATGATGACTGGCACTTTTTTTGACAATAAAGACAAAGAGCTTGTCGAAAGAAATATCATTCTTAATGAAAGTGCGGTCAGAGAACTGGGTTTCCGCAATACAGAAGATACTATAGGCAAAATTATAAACTCAACGACTTACAGCAATACCAATTATACTATTATCGGTGTTGTTGCGGATAACCATTTATTCAGCATAAATTCACCGCCAAGCCCGACAGCGTACTTGCTTCAACCGAACAACATTGGTGCTGTTACCGTACGTTCCAAAGGTTCTCGCCACAAAATATTAGAGCAGGTGAATTCAGTATGGAATAAAGTTATGGGCGATACGGAAATATCCACTGTTTTTGTTGACCAGCTACTCGCCGGGGAATTTCAACAGGAACAGACAGAAGTGAATTTACTCATCAGCTTTTCTCTGCTGGCCATTATTATTGCCTGTATGGGATTGTTCGGATCAGCTTCCTTCACAGTTGAACGTCGTACCAAAGAAATAGGCCTGCGTAAGGTCATGGGTGCAAAAGTAAAAAACATTGTTACTTTACTGCTGTGGCAGTTTTCCAAACCCGTGCTGATAGCAAATATTATCGCATGGCCTATCGCCATATTCGCCATGCAATATTGGCTTGAACGATTCGCATACCGGTTTAATCCTTTGTATATGATTCCCATTTGCCTGGTTTCAGGATTGATCGCGCTCGTTATTGCTTGGTTCACGGTGGCGGGAAATACAACACGGGTGGCAAAGAGTAAACCGATTAAGGCGTTGCGATATGAGTGAAAAACATATCACTTAAAGCAAAATTATTCTATGCCAAATAAGGCAGGGAGAAACGTCATGCCAAGAAATCATTTGACAACCGCAATAAACAACTTGCTTGAAAATTACAGATTATCTTGTCTTTTCCTATCCCTTGTATTTGTTTGTTTCATTGTTTCATGTGATGACAGCGGTCACACAAGCAAGCCCAATCCTAATCCCACTCCCACTCTCAGCTCATTACGGCCATCAATGGAACATATTGGTGAACCGGGCTTCACGTTAACCGTCATCGGTTCCAATTTTGTCTCATCGTCTATAGTACAGTGGAATGGATCCGATAGGCCTACCCGCTTTATAGGGGGGACACAACTGGAAGCCGATATCCCCGCCGGTGACATCACTTCAGCGGGCATCGCGGAGGTAAGTGTGTTCACCCCCTCGCCGGGCGGAGGATTTTCCAATACCATCGATTTTATCATCATAGATGAAGAGCCTGTTATTTCGCTGTTAAGCCCGGCCGGCCGGACCATGGGCGATCCGGATTTCACTCTGACCGTGGACGGTTATAACTTCCTTCCCTCGTCGATAATCCGCTGGGACGGGTTTGATTGCCCGACAACCTTTGTGAGCAGCACCCAACTGACAACTGCCATTCCGGCGCAGGCTGTGGCAACAGCAGGGTCGGCAGAGGTCCTGGTGCATAATTCCCTGGTAAATGGCGGAGACTCCGACAAGGTTCGCTTTGCAATCGATAATAATATTGAGGGTTGGGCTTTCCTGGGTGCACCTACCATTAACGGAAAAAGCTACCCTGGTGTTGAACAGATAGTCGTGGATCAAGGAGATCAGCAAATTCTTTATGTAACCGTGAACAGAAAAGGATTATTTACTTCCCGCGACGGAGGATATTCCTGGGAAGAGGCTTTGGGCGGAACGGCCGCCGGATGCATTGCCCCGGACCCCAACACAGTAGATCGAATCTTCTATGGCCAACAAAATCTCTTGTATGAATCAACAGACCGTGGCCTGAGTTGGCATCTGCGGGCTACTCTGGATTCCGGAGCTTATTTTATATCAATGATCGTGAGTCAAATAGATCCACACACAATCTATGCAGGTTTGTCGGGCGCCAATGGCTTTTTTTACCGCTCTTTGGATGATGGCCTGACATGGGAAACTTATTCTTTCGGAGAAACGGTCGGATTGGATAATTTTATTCCCTGGACAATTGCTGAAGATCCCGTGGACGGGACGCTGTATGTCGGCGTTGAATTGGGGAGACACCCGGATCCATACCACCCTCCCCTGCTTCGCTCTTTCGATGGCGGCGTGACATGGACAAACCTCGTAGAATCGGTGACGTCCTCTGATCTTGGACCGACATGGCATGTGGTAAAAGCCGTCGTTCATCCGACCAATCATACGCTGTATGCGCTTACGGAAGGCCCGGGTCTTTATATCTCGGAGGATCACGGTGAAACATGGACGAGATGGGTCAATGCGCCCGACCCGGTATGCGAACTGATTATAGATCAGAATTGGCCGGATAGATTATTCGGAGGCCAGATGTTCTATTCGACCATGCCCGGAGGAACATTTGTCTCCACGTGTGGCGGTCATGGGTTTCTCCCCTTCGGTCTGGGAGGATTGACCACCTGCAGTCTTGAGTCGACTGAAGACAGCAGCCATCTCTATGCAGCTTCTTATGGGTCGGGAATCTATGTGACACCGCTGTCTGACCCGGACCCGATACCGGAACCGATTCCAGAGCCCCCTCTCCTGATCTCACCGAATGACGGCGATGTCATTTCGCAACCCTATGATGGTCAGACTTTCGAGTGGCAAAGTGTTCCAGGCGCACAAGGTTATCAAATAATTGTTACCCACCCTTACGCCTCAACTCCGGCAATCAACGCAAAGACAATATCAACTCACTATAGGTACATAGAGGAAGGGACTTATACCCTGACCATCTATGACTGGACGTGGAAAGTTCGTGCGCAAAACAGTGACGGCGTCTGGGGCCCATGGAGTGAAATAGGTACATTTAGCGTGACTCCGAAACAATAAGGTAGTCACCCATTAAAGGTCAATGAAATAAAGGATCATCATGCTAAGAAATTATTTGACGACGGCCATAAACAACCTGCTCAAAAACAAGCTCTACAGTGCAATTAATATCATCGGGCTGGCAATCGGTCTGGCGGCGTGCCTTGTCATCGCTCTGTATGTCAGGGATCAAACTTCCTATGACAAGCAATGGAAAGATTCGGGCCGGATATATCGGGTGAATTATTCGAAGCAATTACCGGGAAGCGAGCGCATAAAGAATGCGACAACCCCTTTACCGGTCATGCCTGCGCTGCAAGAATATTTTGGGGATAAAATCGAGCAAAGCACCCGGACCTACGCGTATATCGTGATCATCGATAAGGGAACTGCTGAATTTAGAGACACAATGATGTTTGTCGATCCCGATTTCATCAAGATGTTCCAGTTCAAAGTGCTCGCAGGAAGTATGGAAAATACCCTCGCAGACAGAAGCAATATCGCCATAAGCGAGGAGGTCGCCCGCCGTCATTTCGGAAACCGGGATCCCATTGGAAAGGTGATGACCATAAACTTCATGAGTACTAAACTCCCTTTCAAGGTAACCGCCGTATACCGCATTCCGGGCAATACGATTTTAGATGACATCCCCTTGTTTGCCCTGTTGGACTATACGAACGCTCCCCCAAGCTGGAGATCCTGGAACCCGACATTGAATTACACCTATTTTAAACTGAAAAAAGGTATTGATATTGAAACACTGAAACCTCACCTCCCCGCGTTGCTCGACCGAAATGCCGATATTTCCGGTTTCACACCCGATCCCGGATTGAAAGCCAGTGATATCCTTTCACTGGATTTTCAAAAGCTTGAAAAGGCTTACCTCAATTCGCCCTGGGACGCCTTTAGGGCGGGCGGAGACAAAACAATGGTGATGGCTTTTGCCGGCATATCCTTGCTCGTCCTCCTGATCGGTTGCATCAACTTCACGATCCTCACTACCGCGAAAGCCACGCAACGGGCCAGGGAAGTCGCCATGAGAAAGGTCGCGGGCGCAAAACGAAAACAGCTCATCGTGCAGTTCCTCGGCGAGTCCACCTTTATCGTGTTCCTTTCCATGCTTTTATCCATGACCATTGTCGAACTAATGCTCCCCATATTCGAATCGATGGTGGGCAAATCCTTTTCATTGAATTATACGTCGCCGTCGACTTTTCTGCCGTTATTGGCCCTGCTCCTTATTGTGGGCATCAGCGGCGGCCTCTATCCCGCGGTTGTTCTTTCCGGCTTCAGGCCCGGAGACACCCTCAAAGCGAATCAGTCCAAGGAAACCCGGGGGTCCATTTCTCTTAGGCAAGTGCTGGTCATATTTCAGTTCAGTATCTCCATCATTCTGATTGTTCTCACCGGTGTGATTTATGCGCAGATGAGATACAGCATGAACCGCAACCCCGGTTACAACAGGAATAATTTACTGGTCATTAACGGGCTGAGGTATGATGTAAAGACCATAAACAAAATCGATGTTCTCAAACAGGAACTGCTAAATCTTGCCGATATCTCAGATGTCAGCGTATCGCTGTTTTCGCCCAGCCACAAAAG
The DNA here is from genome assembly GCA_963677545.2 of Desulfobacterales bacterium. Lineage (GTDB taxonomy): Bacteria > Desulfobacterota > Desulfobacteria > Desulfobacterales > JAFDDL01 > JBECKW01. The sequence continues at coordinate 226,746 of CAXXKH010000046.1, forward strand.
CGAGTGGAGTGCGACTCCTTTTAAACTTCCCGGGCATTCGGCGACAACGTATACACAAGCAAGAACCTACATTGATGATAATTATTTCAAAACATACCAGATACCCATCATCACGGGCAGGGATTTTTCCATGGATCGCGATCTCCCGGAACCGGATTCTAATGCGATGCCGGCGGTAAACAGTGGAAGTGAGGCAAGGGAAACACTCGAAAGAAACGCGGTTATCAATGAAACCGCGGTTAGAGAATTCGGTTTTGCCGGCGCGGCGGATGCCGTTGGAAAAGTCCTCTCGAGATCCGACAGCAATATCAATTACACGATTATCGGCGTGGTTGGTGATAATCACCTTTACAGCATAAATGCCCCGCCGAGAGCGGAAGTATATCTGCTTACCTACCTTGACCCACGATTCATCGATATCATGACGGTTCGTTTTAAAGGGCCTACCCAAAAGATATTGAAACAGGTCAAATCCGTTTGGAAAGATGTGACGGGCAACGAGGAGATATCCACGGTTTTCGTGGATCAACTGGTCGCCAGGGAATTTGAACAGGAACAGACGGAAGAAAGAATCCTTGTCAGCTTTTCCTTACTCGCGATTCTTATCGCCTGCATGGGGCTGTTCGGATCCGCGTCCTTTACCGTGGAGCGGCGCACCAAGGAGATCGGCCTCCGCAAGGTGATGGGGGCGAAAGTCAAAAACATTGTGAGTCTGCTCCTCTGGCAGTTTTCAAAACCCGTTTTGATTGCAAACCTGATCGCATGGCCGGTGGCCGTGTTTGCGATGCAATACTGGCTGGAGAAATTCTACTATCGGTTCAATCCGTTGTTTCTAATACTGATCTGCGTGCTTTCAAGCCTGTTGGCACTCGCTATTGCATGGTTTACTGTGGCGGGAAATACGACCCTTGCCGCCAGGAGAAATCCGATAAAATCTTTGCGGTATGAATAAAAGAAAGGCCTAAGGCACATGGCAAACGGCGCAAGGGTAAAAACTCAGAAAAAAAGAGAAGATGCTGGATATTAGATACTGGATAGGACCAATGCCTTTAGGCATCCAGCAACCAGTATCCAGTATCCAGTATCCAGTATCAAGCAACCAGCAAATAAAGGAGAAGATAATGAGGACACTAAAAGTAACAATAATGGCGGCAATAGCGTTGATCCTGTCAATGGGCATTGGATGGGCAACGATGGAAGACACATCTCCTGACAAAGAGATAGCGATTATGTTGGTGGATTTCCAGGTTGCTATAAAGGCAGGGGATATGGATAAAATCATGGACTTTTATTCAAACGATTTCACCAACTCGTATGGCGTCAACAAAGATATAGTCCGCAGTGAACTTGAAGTTATGGCCGCCCAGGGTATACTTCAGGACCTCGCGTTCTTCGAAATAGAGGAAGGGGCGATTACAGTGAATGGCGATTACGCCACCGTTACACCGTTAGTCGTCGGTAATCCCATGGGAAGAACAATATATCGCTGTACACTGAAGAAGGAAACGGATGGGGTTTGGCGCATGATTAGCACCGATTTAGAAAAACACCCTCATGGTTACTACAGTTGGTATCGGCATAATTTGATATTTGGGTCCAAAAACGGCAACAAAAAAATTGTAGAAGCCCTTTTAGCGCAAAGTGAGGAGATTAAAGGATCCACGGCTTTACGTGAAGCGGCCAAATTCGGCCACAAAGAAGTGGTGGAAGTCCTTTTAGCGGCAGGCGCAAAGGTTGATGGATCCGCGGCTTTACGTGAAGCGGCTAAATTCGGCCACAAAGAAGTTGTGGAAGTCCTTTTAGCAGCAGGCGCGAAGGTCGATGGATCCACGGCTTTACGTGAAGCGGCTAAATTCGGTCACAAAGAAGTGGTGGAACTCCTTTTAGCAGCAGGCGCGAAGGTTGATGGATCCGCGGCTTTACGTGAAGCGGCTAAATTCGGTCACAAAGAAGTGGTGGAACTCCTTTTAGAAGCAGGTGCGAAGGTTGATGGATCCGCGGCTCTACGTGAAGCGGCTAAATTTGGCCACAAAGATGTTGTGGAAGTCCTTTTAGCGGCAGGTGCGAAGGTTGACCAGTGAAGCAGTTCTTCGGAAAAGAGGAAAAGAAGCTGGATACTATATACTGGATACTTGATAAGGACCAATGCTTTTAGGCATCCAGCATCCAGTATCCAGCATCCAGTATCATTCAGCAACACGTAAGAAATATAAAAAAAAGCAATATATGGCATTAATAGCGTAAGAATAATCGGAGACCCATCATGCTTAAAAACTACATCATAATCGCCATAAACAACTTAATCAAAAACAAACTCTACAGTGCTATTAATATCATCGGGCTGGCAATAGGCCTGGCGGCATGCATTGTCATCGCGCTGTATGTCAAGGATCAATACGCCTATGACAGACAATGGAAAGATTCGGACAGGATATATCGAGTGAATTATTGGATGCAAGCGCCGGGAAGAGAGCTCATGAAGTTTTCTGATGCCCCTTTCCCGGCGATGCCTGCACTGAAAGAATACTTCAAAGGCGATTTTGAACAGACCGCCCGGGCCTTAACTGATGATCGCGAGACTACCATTATCATAGGTACTGACAGATTTCAAAGCAGATGGACAGCCGTAGATCCTTCCTTTATTGATATTTTTCAATTAGAGGTGATCGCGGGAAGCCTGAAAGATACACTCACGAACATGACGAATGTCGCATTAAGCGAGGAAACGGCAAAACGCCATTTCGGTAACCAGGACCCCATCGGAAAGGTGTTAACCATAGACTACGGGAATAATGCTCGTTTCGATTTCAAGGTAACCGCCGTATATCGTATTCCGGGGAATACTGTTCTTGATGATATACCAATAATTTCTCTTCTTCCGCCTGAAAACTTTATCCCCCCGTACCAAAAAGGCTGGTATAATCCTAATTGCAGCACATATATTAAACTGAAAGCGGGTGTAAACATTGAAACTCTGAGACCTCTCGCCCCTGCGTTGATCGACCGTAATATTCCCAGTGACGATCCCACCAAGAAATCCAGTGATGCATTATCACTGGATTTTCAGAGACTGGATACCGCACATCTTGATTCCTCCTGGGACGATTATAGGGCAGGCGGAAACAAGATAGTGGTTATATCTTTTGCGGGCATATCCCTGCTTGTTCTTTTAATAGGATGCATCAACTTCACAATTCTTACCACCGCAAAGGCCTCACAACGGGCACGAGAGGTTGCCATGAGAAAAGTGGTGGGCGCAAAGAGAAAACAGTTGATTGTACAGTTCATAGGTGAATCCACATTTATTGTGTTTCTGGCAATGATCTTATCCATGGGCTTGGTTGAGTTAATCCAACCGATATTTGAATCAATAGTGGGTAAAACCCTTTCATTTAACTACTTTTCTTTCAACGCAATGCTACCTCTATTGGGAATGCTGATCATCGTAGGTATAAGCGGGGGTATGTACCCGGCGTTTATTCTTTCAGGTTACAGGCCCAGTGATACCCTGAAGGCAAATCAATCCAAAGAGACCAGCGGATCAATGTCTCTGAGATATGTGCTGGTTATTTTCCAGTTTTGTATTTCCATTATTCTTATTATAGTAACAGGTGTTATCTTTTTACAAACGCGGTACAGTTTGAACCGGGACCCCGGGTTTAACAAAGATAATTTATTAATAATTAACCACATGTATAAAAATGATGTAAGAGGAAAAATTGAGCCATTTAAAATTGAATTGTTAAACCTTTCAAATGTGTCGGATGTTTGTTTTTCAAGCCTCGAGCCGAGCCAGCTAAGTCAGCGTGGCGATAGTTTTGCACACCTCCGTAGTCCGGAAACCACATATTTTATTTCCAGAAGTGATGTTGGTTATGACTATTTTTCAACGTATCAAATCCCCGTTGTTTCAGGTAGAAATTATTCCGTTGAGCGGGATCTCCCGGATCAGGGATATAATACCGGCCCTAATCTTTTTGAAAATAATCTCATTCTTAATGAAAGTGCGGTCAGATACTTGGGTTTTAGCAATACAGAAGATGCTATAGGCAAAATTATAAACTTACCTTACAGAAATACAAACTCTACTATTATCGGTGTTGTTGCGGACAACCATATATTCAGCATAAATGCGCCGCCAAGACCGGAAGCATACTGGCTCGATCTGAACAACATTAATGCTGTTACTGTGCGTTTCAAAGGTTCTCGCCACAAAATATTAGAACAGGTGAAATCAGTATGGAAGCAAGTTATGGGTGATGTTGAAATATCCACAGTTTTTGTTGACCAGCTACTCGCCGAGGAATTTCAACGGGAACAGAAAGAAATGAAAGTGTTCATCAGTTTTTCTCTGCTGGCCATTGTTATTGCCTGCATGGGATTGTACGGCTCCGCTTCATTCACGGTGGAACGTCGTACCAAAGAAATAGGCCTGCGCAAGGTGATGGGGGCCAAGGTAAAAAACATTGTTACTTTACTGCTATGGCAGTTTTCGAAACCCGTGCTGATAGCCAATATTATTGCGTGGCCTGTTGCCATCTTCGCTATGCAATATTGGCTTGAACGGTTCGCCTATCAGTTTAATCCTTTGTTAATGATTCCCATTTGCCTGGTTTCAGGATCAATCGCACTGGTTATTGCATGGTTTACGGTATCGGGAAATACAACACGGGTGGCGAAGCGCAAACCGATTAAGGCGTTGCGGTATGAGTGAAAGATCATCTACCGATGATCAGGGTTCGAGGGGCCGAGGGGTCAAGGGTTCGAGTGAAAAACCAACTTTGGCGCTATGTTCGTGGAGAATGGCATCCATTGGTTTGATTTCGAAAATATAAATAAGATTCCCGCTTTGCGGGAAAAACAAAAAAACACTTGAATCCTGGAACCCTTGACCCCTTGAATCCTTATTCCAAGTGTCCTCCAGAGTTATTTATAGTGGAAGACGGCAAAAATGAGTAAAACTTTATTATAGGTGCAATATGCTCAAAAACTACATCACAATCGCCATAAACAATTTGCTCAAAAACAAGCTGTACAGTGCCATCAACATTGTCGGGCTCGCCATCGGCCTGGCAGCGTGCATTATCATCGCTCTGTATGTCCGTGATCAATCTTCCTATGACAGGCAATGGAAAGATTCGGATCGGATATATCGGGTGAATTATTCGTCGAAAAGGAAGCCCCTAAAGTGGTCTACTGCCCCGATACCGACCATGCCTGTGCTGCAAGAATATTTTGGGGATAAAATCGTGCAAAGCGCACGGAAATTCACGCGACCGAGGGTCATCGATACGGGAACCGCCAAATTTAGAGAACATGTGGTGTTTGTCGATCCCTCCTTTATCGAGATGTTCCAGTTCAAGATCCAGGCGGGGAGTCTTGAAAATACACTAACGGACAGGAACAGCATTGCATTAAGCGAGATAGTCGCCAGGCGTTATTTCGGAAACCAGGATCCCATCGGAAAGGTGTTAACCTTAAGCCTCGGGAATATCAAAGATGATTACAAGGTAACCGCCGTTTACCGCATTCCGGGCAATACGGTTTTTGGTGACATCCCCTTGTTGGGCCTTTTGGACGATACGATAGCCCCGCCATCCCGATTTGACTGGGTCCAGCCTATTAGCGGGACATATTTCAAACTTAAAAAAGGCATTGATATTGAAACCATGAAGCCTCTGCTACCCGCGTTCATCGATCGAAATGCTTCCATGCCCGATCCCACCATGAAAGTCAGCGATGAATATTCACTGGATTTTCAAAAACTTGAAACGGCATACCTTGATTCACCCTGGGACACCTATTGGGAGAGTGGAAGCAAAACCATGGTGATGGCTTTCACCGGCATATCCCTGCTTATCCTCCTGATCGGCTCCATTAACTTCACGATCCTCACCACCGCAAAATCCATGCAACGGGCCAGGGAAGTCGCAATGAGAAAGGTGGCCGGCGCAAAGAGAAAACAACTGATTGTACAGTTCCTCGGTGAATCCACATTTATTGTGTTACTGGCAATGATACTGTCCATAGGAGTGGTTGAAATAATACTCCCAGTATTCGAATCCATAGTGGGCAAATCCTTTTCATTGGATTACACTTCACCTTCTACTTTTCTGCCTTTATTGGCATTGCTCCTTATTGTGGGTATAAGCGGTGGCCTGTATCCCGCGGTTGTTCTTTCCGGCTTCAGGCCCGGAGACACCCTCAAGGCGAATCAGTCCAAGGAAACCCGGGGTTCTATTTCTCTCAGGCACGTGCTGGTCGTATTCCAGTTCAGTGTTTCCATCATTCTTATTATCGCCACCGGTGTGATTTATGCGCAGACGGAATACAGCATGAACCGGGATCTCGGTTACAATAAGGATAATTTACTGCTTATTAACAGTCTGGCTTTGGATCAAGAGATTAGTGGCAAAATCGGTGTTCTCAAACAGGAGCTGTTAAATCTTGCTGATATCTCAGATGTCGGTCTATCGGGGGTTAGCCCCAGCCATCAAACGGATGAACTCAATTATGATTTTACGCTCCCAGGACATCCGGAGACAGCTTATAGAGCAGCTATGATGAACATTGGTCATGATTACTTTAAAACATACCAGGTACCCATTATCGCAGGCAGGGATTTTTCTTCCATGGACTTTGAGATTCCCAAACCGGCTGCTATCGATGGAAATGAATCAAAGAAACTTCTCAAGATAAATGTTGTAATCAATGAACGCGCAGCGAAAAAATTCGATTTTACCGACGCGGAGGATGCCGTTGGGAAAATCATTAACATCGACACTAAAAATTTACTTTTAAATTTCACGATTATCGGAGTGGTTTCCGATAACTACCTGTACAGCATAAATGCTCCGCCGCGACCGGAAGTATATTCGCTTAACACGAGAGGATTAAATTTTATGGCTGTTCGTTTTAAAGGATCCCCCCAAAAGATATTAACACAGGTCAACGCCGTCTGGAAAAATGTGATGGGCGATGTGGAGATAGAAACGGATTTCGCGGACCAACTGGTCGCCGGAGAATTTGAACAGGTACGGACGGAAGAACAAATCTTTGGCAGTTTTTCCATACTAGCGATTCTTATTGCGTGCATGGGGCTGTTCGGATCCGCATCCTTTACGGTAGAGCAGCGCACCAAGGAGATAGGTTTGCGAAAAGTAATGGGGGCTAAAGTAAAAAATATAGTGAGTTTACTCCTCTGGCAATTTTCAAAGCCTGTGCTGATTGCAACCATAATTGCATGGCCTGTCGCAATATTCGCAATGCAAAAATGGCTGGAACGATTTCAATATCAAATCAACCCTTTGTAATGATCCCCATATGTCTGGTGTCGGGATTGATTGCGCTGCTTATTGCATGGTTTACGGTTTCGGGGAATACAACACGGGTGGCGAAGCGTAAGCCGATTAAGGCGTTGAGGTATGAGTGAAAGATCATCTACCGATGATCAGGGTTCGAGGGGCCGAGGGGTCAAGGGTTCGAGTGAAAAACCAACTTTGGCGCTATGTTCGTGGAGAATGGCATCCATGGTTGTGTTTGATTTCGAAAATATAAATAAGATTCCCGCTTTGCGGGGAAAAAAAACACTTGAACCCTGGAACCCTTGACCCCTTGAATCCTTATTTCAAGTGTCCTCCAGAGTTATTTATAGTGGAAGACGGCAAAAATGAGTAAAACTTTTTTATAGGTGCAACATGCTCAAAAACTACATCACAATAGCCATAAACAACCTGCTCAAAAACAAACTCTACAGTGCAATCAACATCATCGGTTTAGCCGTAGGTCTTGCTGCCTGTATAATAATTACGCTCTATGTTCAAAACGAACTATCCTATGACAACTGGGAAAAAGCAGATCTTATATATCGTATAAACATGAGAATCCCTAGAGTGGCTACGTATCCAAACACTTCTGTTCTGTTTTTACCGGCCCTTAAAAAATATTTCCCTGAGGATATCGAATTCGGTACTCGTATTATGAACTATTATGGAGAAATGCAAATTGGCGATATGCGCTACAGGGCACCCTTTGCAAAAGTTGATGAAGATTTTGTCAATATATTCAAGGCTGAAGTGCTCAAAGGCAGTTTAAAAAACACTTTACAAAGCCCTGATAATATCGCCTTAAGTGAACAGTCCGCCGTCCAATACTTTGGTGATAAAGATCCAATTGGAGAAACGATAACTTTCTGGGATAACGACAATGAAGAGCAGTATCATGTAACCGCGGTTTATCGTTTTATCTCTCCAAAAACCGTTTTGAATATACCCTGTTTTTCATTACTTGAGGAGTCCCGGCTCCCGGAAAATTTCTTTAAATGGTATAACCATAATCTCAAGACCTATATCCGCCTGAGTGAACAGCAGATATTGATAAGTTTGTTTCCAGGATGCCGAATTTTATCGATAAAATTATTCCAGTCAGCAGGCCTCTTGAACCCGGTGAAAAACAGAGCGATTTAATACAATACCCGCTTCAAAAAATTAATGACATATATTTTAATCCCCTCAACCCGCACGCCAGAGCCGGAAATAGAACAGTTATTGCTGTATATATAATTATCTCAGTATTAGTGCTTATTATAGGCTGTATTAATTTTGTTATTTTAACAACTGCCAAAGCAACCCAGCGTGCCGCGAAGTTGCCATGAGGAAGGTAGTTGGCGCCCGTTTTAAACAGCTGTTTATCCAATTCCTTGGCGAATCCCTGCTGATTACTTTTTTGGCATTTCTCATTGCAGTAGCGATTACAGAAGTGGCATTACCGTTTTTTGAAACATTAATGGATTTGGAATTGGCTGTTGCCTATATGTCTCCCAAGAGTTATATGTTTGCATTATTTCTGGTAACAATGGTTGGATTATCAGGAGGGCTTTATCCGGCCTTTGTATTATCCAGGTTTTCTCCTGCACGGGCGCTAAAAGCCAACCAAACAACTCGAGCAAAAGGTTCCTTTAAATTAAGAAATGTCCTGGTTATTTTTCAATTTACAGCATCCATCGGTTTAATCATTGCTACCGCAGTTGCCTTTTTTCAGTTGCAGTACGCGAGTAAACATGATCCGGGATTCAATCCGGAGAATCTTCTTGTTGTGCATAATATAAACAATCCGGAGGTAAGCGGTCACAAAAATACACTTCGGGAGGAACTGCTGAAACTTCCGGAGATAACCAATGCTGCGTTATCAAGTAGGCAACCGACTGGGCTAGGTTCAAATTCACATTCGGCATTTATACCAAAAAATTCCAGCTCACAGCAAGATCAGGAATTTTTTTCATACACAATCATGAGGGTAGGTTATAATTTTTTTAATACCTACCAGATACCTCTTATTTCGGGCAGATACTTTTCCAGGGATATGGATATGGAAGAACCTGCGTCTAATTTTTGGGGCCCGCCAGATGTGAATTCTGAACAGCTAAAGGATAGACGAATAATCATCAATGAAGTTGCAGCCGGACAACTGGGTTACACATCGGCCGATAAGGCAGTTGGTGAAATAGTTATAGAGGGTAAGCAAGGCAAGCCCGGATATGTGGAATACTTAATCATTGGCGTTGTTGCGGATTCCCAATACAATAATTTACGTCTGAAACCGATTCCTGAAGGATATCGATTGATTCCTGATGCTACTGATTATCTCACTGTCAGATACAAGGGTGACTATCAAAAGGTAGTTAAAGAAGTAGAACGCATCTGGCATGAAGTTGTCGGTGATATTCCCTTTGGTTATAATAATGTAATTCAAAATCTGGCTTCGACCTTTGCACAAGAGGAAACCGAGAATAAAGTGTTAATCGCTTTTGCCCTGCTGGCAGTTTTCATTGCCTGTATGGGCCTGTTTGGAATGGCGGCATTTACTGTTGACAGGCGCGTGAAGGAAATCGGTGTGCGAAAGGTTATGGGGGCAAAGTGAAGGACATAGTAAGCCTCCTTGGGTGGCATTTTTTAAAACCGGTTTTAATTGCAAACATCATTGCATGGCCGGTTGCCATATTCGCCATGCAAAACTGGCTGGAACGTTTTCCATACAGGTTCCATCCTTTGTTCATGATTCCTATTTGTTTGGTTTCGGGGTTGATCGCATTGGTTATTGCATGGTTTACAGTAGCGGGAAACACAACACGGGTGGCAAGGAGTAAACCGATTAAGGCGTTGCGGTATGAGTAACCATCCACCTAGGATAAAACTCTGGATGGAGCGTTCAGCGGCCCAAAAAGGGTCAAATCCGCCTTTGACTGTTGTCGGTATTTTGAATTATTGGCAACTGTTAAAATCATAGTTGACCCCATTTTAAGACAAAAGGCTATATGCTTCTGATTATGTAAGGACAATGCTATGGGAATTAAATTTTGTTTCAGATTATCATCACGAATTGTTTTTTTATTTATATTATCAGTTTTTATTACTCCTGCGGTTTATGGGCAAGGCCTTGTATACTCTGCACCTGGCATGGAAAAGGTAAAAGTCCATCCTGATATTGTTTACAAACAGGACACTTATGGTGAAAGAAAATTGGATATATATACACCTCCCGGTTTAACGTCAGATACACGATTACCCGCAGTTATATTTGTTCACGGTGGTCCGCTGGGAGAAAACCCTCCAAAGCTTAAAAATATGCCCTTTTTTAAATCCTACGGAAAGTTAATGGCGGCATCAGGCCTTGTGGGAGTTGTTATTGATCATCGTTTTACAGGTATCGATAATAAAGCCCTTGATACCACATTTGCCGATGTTGAAGAATCCATTCTCTTTGTAAGATCGATATCCGCTTCATATAATATCGATCCTGACAGGATTGCTCTGTGGGTTTTTTCAGGAGGCGGTACCCGCATCAGCATTCCTATGCAGAAACAGATGAAATTCATTCGTTGTATGGTTTCCTATTACGGAATACTTGATATAAACATCCTTGCAAAATTAGAAGGTAAAACAGCCCCGCAATCAGTGGAAAAATATAACCCGGCAAACATATCTTACAAAAGATTATGAATACCGGCCGCCCCTGTTGATCGCACGTGCCGGGAAAGATAAGCCTGAGATTAACCAGAGCATAGATGATTTTTTTTCAAGGATGCTTTCCCTTAACAGTGATGTCAGCCTGCTGAATCATCCGTGCGGTTACCACGGCTTTGATTCCCGAAATGACGATGAGCAGTCCCGGTTCATTATCAAAAATACTATTTTATTTTTAAAGCATCACCTGAGCCTTTAATACTATTTTAATACCTATTGATTGGACGAGTAAAAAACAGAGGTCTCACATGCTCAAAAATTACATCACAACCGCCATAAACAACACAACTTGCTCAAAAACAAACTCTACAGCGCCATCAACATCATCGGTTTAGCCGTAGGTCTTGCTGCCTGTCTAATAATTACGCTCTATGTTCAAAACGAACTATCCTATGACAACTGGGAAAAGGCAGATCTTATTTATCGTATAAACCAGACAGTCCCTAATTATTGGTACGCATACAAACACTTCTGTTCTGTTTTTGCCGGCCCTTAAAAAATATTTCCCTGAGGATATTGAATTCGGTACTCGCATTATGAAACAATTATGGAGAAATACAAATTGGCGACATGCGCTATAGGGCATCCGTTGTTAAAGTTGATGAAGATTTTGTCAATATATTCAAGGCTGAAGTGCTCAAAGGCAGTCTGAAAAACACTTTACAAAGCCCTGGCAATATCGCCTTAAGTGAACAGTCCGCCGTTCAATATTTTGGTGACAAAGATCCAATTGGAGAAGTGATAATTTTTAAGCTGGGTGACGACAATGAAGAACAGTATCATGTAACCGCTGTTTATCGTTTTATCTCTCCAAAAACCGTTTTGAATATACCCTGTTTTTCATTACTGGATGAGTCCCGGATCCCGGAAAGGATTGCTTTATATGGTCCACCTACACCAGAATCTACCAGACCTATGTCCGCCTGAGTGAAACAGCAGATATTGATAAGTTTGTTTCCAGGTTGCCGAACTTTGTCGATATAATTCCATGGAACGGGCCTCCTGAACCCGGTACAAAACTAAGTGATGTAATACAATACCCGCTTCAAAAAATTAGTGACATATATTTTAATCCTATCGACGGGCAAGGCAGAGTCGGAAATAGAACAGTCATAGCTGTATATATAATTATCTCAGTATTAGTGCTTATTATAGGCTGTATTAATTTTGTTATTTTAACAACTGCTAAAGCAACCCAGCGTGCCCGTGAAGTAGCTATGAGAAAGGTAGTTGGCGCCCGTTTTAAACAGCTGCTTATCCAATTCCTTGGCGAATCTCTGCTGATTACCTTTACGGCATTTCTCATTGCAGTAGCGATTACAGAAGTGGCATTGCCCTTTTTTAATACACTAATGAATTTGGAATTGGCGGTTCCCTATACGTCTTCGGCGAGGTTATATATTTGCATTATTTCTGGTAACAATGGTTGGATTCTCAGGAGGGCTTTATCCGGCTTTTGTATTATCCAGGTTTTCTCCTACACTGGCGCTAAAGGCCAACCAATCAACAGAAGCAAACGGTTCCTTTAAATTAAGAAATATTCTGGTTATTTTTCAATTTACAGCATCTATCGGTTTAATTATTGCTACTGCAGTTGCCTATTTTCAGTTGCAGTACGCGAGTAAACATGATCCGGGATTCAATCCGGAGAATCTTCTTGTTGTGCATAATTTAAACAATCCGGATGTAAGCGGTCACAAAAATACACTTCAGGAAGAACTGCTGAAACTTCCGGAGATAACCAATGCTGCGTTATCAAGTATGCAACCGACTAAGTCTAGGTTCATATTCACAGTCGGCATTTAGACCAAAAAATCCCAACTCACAGCAAGATCAGGAATTTTTTTTATACCCAGTCACGAGGGTAGGTTATAATTTTTTCAATACCTACCAGATACCTCTTCTTTCGGGCAGAAACTTTTCCAGGGATATGGATAAGGAAGAACCTGTGTCTAATTT
>CAXXKH010000047.1:0-7798 GCA_963677545.2 Desulfobacterales bacterium
ACACCATTAAAAGTTAATTTGTACTCACCCGAATATCATTCTCATTGGGCGGAAGCCAATGAATCCCCCCTTTAAAACCGTAGGCACGGAATAAATAATAGGTTTTTACGATTTCCTGTTCTTGTGTAAACGGCCGCGTACGATAAATCATCACCGCCTCGGGCGGATCGACTCGTTCAAAAACCTGGGTTAGCCGGGTTTGATAATCACGTTTCTCCCGCACCACCCCAACCGCGTCCATGCCCATCAGTTCTTCATCTTTCCACCAATAATCATAGACGTTGGGTCGCATCCAGCGGTTGATGGAAACGGTGCGTGGGTTCCCCGGCACATAAAAAGCAAGTTCAGAGGCTATCTGGTATCTGAGCCCGAAAATAAAGGTGTTCTCCGGCGTCGACATCTCTTTTCGGGCATCGTCTACCGCCTGCCCCAGTTCGTCCCACCCCAGAAGCTCATAGGCGGTCCGGTCCACCGAAGCCGGAATAGGCAACACCGGCCAGACCACCTGTACCAGTACCAATGCGGAAAACAGATAGGCGGTCGCAATGCCCCATTTCCATATTTTTCTTCCGTTGAAGAGAGCGGCAACAAGAACGGAACCCGTCAGAAAAGCCGCCGCCGGCCAGTTGCCGTAAATCCGTGTGTGAAAGCTCAGCACGGCAAAAAACGCAAACATGAAAAAAGAAGTATAAAACAGATAGGAGTATATCCACTCAGTCGTGTCATATTTTTTCCAGAAAACCCGATGCCATGCCCACAAAACTAGTATAAAGACAATGGGAGACAACAGGGCCGCCTGGGAGCCCATCAGATCCCCCAGATATTTCAAATGGATCGAAAAGCCTTCATTTGCGCCGCCGATATAGGCCACGTGCCGGGCCGAGTTCCACCCGTTGGCGGCGTTCCACCCGATAACCGGCAGGAACATCAAGCAACCGAGCAACACTCCCACATAGGGCCGGATACCGGCGAGCCGATATCGGTGACGGGAACTCAAAAGGCCGTAGAGAAACGCGCTGGGCAGAAACAGGACCATGGTATACTTGCTGAGAATACCGAAACCGAACCAGAACCCGCCGAGCAGCCACTGCCGCCAGGCGCCCGCTTCGTATCCCCGGGCCACATGGTATGCGGCCCCCGCCCAGGCAGCCGCCTGGATACCGTCACAGGTAGCCATCAGCCCCCCGACATTGAATTCCAGTATTCCCTGGGTAAGCACCGCCACAGCGAAAGCCGTCCGGGCGCCGAACCAACGCGACGCCGTTGCGACGAGATATGCCGAAGCAACCGCCATGGCCAGGATGGACGGCAGCCTGACGCCGACGTGGGTATGACCGAAAAGCAAGGTGGATAACTTAATCACCCAGGCAATCATGGGCGCCTGGTCGTAATACCCCCAGTCGAGATATCGGCTCCACTGCCAGTAGTTGCATTCATCGGGCGCCAGCAGAAACAACTGGGCATAAACGATCCGAAAGAGGGTAACCCCCAGAATCCAGCACCACGCCGCCGTCAGATAGTGTCGATCCGTTCGAAATTTCATGGCATTGCATTAAGGGGCGGCAGGTTTAAAGTCAAGGCGTTTTTAGCTTTAAAATTGCCATAGACAGGAATCTTCCGAAAGTATGCATCTTTTCGGTTGAAGCATGATACAGGCAACACCAGAATCCAAACCAATATACACTTTGCATTTAATGCGATTATCGGATAAAATTTTAACACCATGAGCGTAGATTCGGAAATTTTCTCCTGTAACAAGTTGCCATGGCGCCACTGACCATATTACTTTTCATCATTGACTACAGGTTCAGGTGGCCGGGTTGCCGGCAAGTTTTATCATCTACGCGTCATATCTGATCAGCGATGCTTTTCAATCAGAGGGGCCTGGTCAGAAAAACGCCAATTATATGCGAATAAAAGGAGCCTGTAAATGTCGATGGAAAAAAAATTCCCGGTCTTCATTGCAGTTATCTTTTCAACGCTGTTACAATCAGCCGCTATCGTTGGAAACCCGGGATATACACCTACTGAAAAAAAAATCGTCGCCATTGTTGAATCCGCCTACGACTATATTTCCAAACACTCTGACAATATGAAAGATGTCCAGGAAAAACTGCAAAAAGATTCTCGCTTCAGGGATGACGACAACCATTTATATGTCTTTATGCACACCTATGACAGAGAGAAAAAAGAAGCCGTTTGTATCGGGCACGGCGTTCGTCCGGAACTCCTGGGGAAGAACATGTGGAACCTGCGGACCCCCAACGGGCGGTTACTGTTTCAGGAAGAAGTCGATCTTATTGAGCACCATGACCAGTTCTGGCTTGAATATGAATGGCTGAATCCATACACGAATGAGATCCAGACAAAGCGGTCGTTCTTTAAAAAAATCATACTGAAGAACGGCGCGAAAGCCTGGGTCGGATCAGGCTTCTGGAAGAATTAGAAAGGTTTGAACAATATGAATATGACAATTAAGCAAAGAACATTGATTGCCGGAATTATCATCTTCATTTTGTTTGTTATCATTGCGGTAATCAACCTGAGAATGCACCAGGAAGTGTTATCCAATTTGAATTTACGCGATGACGTTCGTCATCAGCAACGAGATATACAGGAATATGCCGAATGGAAAAACGATTTGATCCTTTTTGTCTCGGATGCCGTTGCCTCCGGACATGTCCCCTCTTTGCTGGAAGATAGAATAAAATTATCAGCCGAACCATATTACGAAGAGAGCAGGGAGTTGATCAAAAACGCGAAAATGCTTGTCAGCCTTATCGGTGATCACCGTGAAAAGATACGGGAGGCAGATAAGAAATTCAGTGTAATGGTCGATGAAATAAATGAGCTGTACTATAAATTGGATAAAAAAATATCCACTGTATTGGCCCACATACAGATGGATCAGGTATTGGGCAGGGATTCCGGAGATCAGACGGCTCTTGCGCCATATGTTTTGAAAAGCCTCAACCAATTAACCCTTATTGCTTTAAACAGTATCATGTCCCGTAATTATGCCCTGCCGGTTAAAAGCAGAGTTGAACAGAATATGAAGTTTTTGTCTTCTCAACTCCCGATCATAGACACGGATGGCACTATTCGCAAATTATTTGAATCCCTTTTTCTTCAGATACAACGACTCGAAAAATACATCCCGGAGAGCAACCGCATCATCTCAACGTTTGAATCTGAAATCAAAGAAGCAAAAAGCAGATTCAACAAAACGTTAAGCAAAACCGATACGGACCGGATAATAGTGGCAGCTGAAGCCGAAGTGAAGGCGGCCGACAGAAGGCTTATAAATACCAGCCGGCATACATTGATAACAGCGGTAATTTTCCTCCTGGTAATACCATTGCTGGTCATTTTATTCGGTATTTTCGGCATGAACAGACTCATCGTAAGACCTATCAGCTATCTGGCCAATGCGATGAAGAATGTCGAAAAAGGAGATTTTAATGTTGAAGTACAGATAAAAAGAGACGATGAAATTGGTGAACTCGCCAAAACGTTCAATATTATGGCAAGTGAAATAAACAGGAAAATAACGGATCTCGCGCTGTTGAACGACTCTCTGAAAGAGAGCGAATCCAAATACCGAACGCTGGTGGAAAATCTTCCCCAGGGCATCTTTTTAAAAAACAAAAAGTTAGAGTACGTTTCGTGCAACCATAAATATGCCATGGATATCGGCTTGAATGAAACAGATATTGCGGGCAAGACCGATTTCGATCTTTTTTCTAAAAAAAGGGCGGACGAAATCAGGAAATCGGATGAAAAGATTCTGTCGAATCCGGAATTGAATGAAACAGAGCAGTCCTATATCAGGAACGGTAAAGTACACTACTTTTTAGTCGTTAAAACGCCTGTGTGGGATAAGCAAGGGGATGTTTCGGGGTTGCTGGGGATTTATTCAGACATCACGGAACGGAAGGAGGCGGAGACTGAACTGGTCCGGCTGATGTCCGCCATTGAACAGGTCGTGGAAATTATTGTGATCACGGATAAAGACGGTGCGATACAGTATGTCAACCCGTCATTCGAAACGGTCACCGGTTATAAAAGTGATGAAGTCAAAGGACGGAACCCGCGTATTCTAAAAAGCGACAAACAGGATGAGGCCTTTTACAAGAACTTGTGGGAAACGATCACAAGCGGTGGGACATGGCAAGGGCACATCGTCAACAGGAAAAAAGACGGCTCGCTGTACACGGAAGAAGCCACTGTCTCTCCGGTTTTAGACGAAGCAGGAGACATCATCAATTTTGTAGCCGTCAAACGTGATATCACCGAGGAACTCAACCTTAAAAAGCGCATTGAACAGGCCCAGAAAATGGAGGCAATCGGCTCGCTGGCAGGCGGCATTGCCCATGACTTCAACAATCTGCTCTCCCCCATCATCGGCATATCCGAATTACTTCTGGAGGATTTCCCCCCGGACAGCCCTGAACACGAGAACTTGCTGGAGATTCTGAATGCCGGCAAACGGGGCGCCGACCTGGTCAAGCAGATTTTGGCATTCAGCCGGCAGACCGAGCATCAAATGATACCCGTGCAGGTCCAGCAGGTGGTCAAAGAGGTCCTCAAGCTGAGCCGGGCGGCCATTCCGACGGACATCGAACTGATTCAAAACATTCAATCCGATTGCGGCCCGGTATTGGCTGACCCCACCCAGGTGCACCAGATCGCCATGAATCTGATCACCAACGCCTATCACGCATGTGAGTCTGTCGGCGGGGGATCGATCAGTGTCGCTGTCACTCAGGTCGCCATCGCGCCCGACGACAACATAAAGGGCGGCCGTTTGGAACCCGGCCCTTACGCCGTTTTGAGCGTATCCGACACCGGCTGCGGTATCGACCCGGCAGTAGTCGACAAAATCTTTGATCCCTATTTCACCACCAAGGCCTTCGGAAAGGGGACGGGCCTGGGTCTGGCGACAGTCTATGGTATCGTCCTGCAGCACCGGGGCGATATCCGTGTCACCAGTGAACTCGGCCATGGCACAACATTCACGATCTACCTGCCGCTGATGAAAAAAACAGTCGATATCGAGGCAGCCAAGCCCGCGGCGGATCCGGTAGGCGGCAACGAGCGGGTTCTATTGGTGGACGATGATGAGGCGGTGGCGCGTCTGACGCTGCGGGTTCTTGAGCGGCTCGGCTACCGGGTCACGATGCACACCAGCAGTCTTGAGGCCCTGAAGGCATTCAGAGCCGACCCGGAAGCCTACCGCCTTTTGGTCACGGATATGAGCATGCCGCAAATGACCGGAGACCGGCTTGCCGAAGCAGTGGCTGCGATTCGACCGGATATGCCCATCATCATCTGTACCGGGTTCAGTGAAAGGATCAGCATGAAAAAGGCCAGGACAATCGGCATAGACGGTTTATTAATGAAACCGGTCCTGAAGTCGGAATTGGGACACATGGTGCGTAAAGCGATAGATGAGCGGGCAAAGCATTTGAGATGAGAGCAATACGGTTCGGGCGGTTTTCGTGGTGGACCCGGATTGTATTGTCCGGCTGGTTCTCTACTATCCCCAGGAAATCGGACGCAACATGGACGAAATCGTCCGTGCCGTGAAGGCGCTTCAAACCTCGGACAACAACGGGGTCGCCATACCGGCCGGATGGCCGAACAATGAATTGATCGGGGACAAAGTGATCGTACCGCCGCCCATGGATCATGAGGGGGCTTAAAAAACGCCCAAGTGAGCATGAATGTTACGACTGACAGTATGGGCCTTACGTTCCATTAAAAGACAGCGGGATCAAGGCTAAAAGTTTTTACCGGGGAGCCTTCTGTCGCAACGCCCTGAAAGCAAGGCCGATCAACGCCAGCGCCGCGAAAATCGCCCCGGCATAAAAGGTAAGGGATGCGCCGAAACGGTCCCACAACAGCCCCGCAGTCAGACTGGCAATCAGCATGGCGATACCACTGACCAGATTGAAAAAGCCATAGGCCGTGCCCCGCAGATCCGCCGGCGCTGCATCGGCGACCATGGTCGCGAGCAACCCCTGGGTAATTCCCATATGAAGCCCCCACAGGGAGACCCCGGCGGCAACGGTAAGCCAATGGCCGTTTGCGGCCAGAACCAGATCGGCTGCAATCAGGACTATCAACCCCAGAGACAATAGCGTGCCGTGGTTCATTCGATCCGAGAGCCTGCCGAAAGGATAGGCGGATCCCGAATAGACCAGGTTCATGCCTACCATCACCAGAGGAACGAAGGCGACCGGAATCCCTGCCTGTCCGGCACGGAGCACCAGGAACGCCTCGCTGAACCGTGCCAGGGTGAACACCGCGCCGATACCGACCACCCACCAGTAGGCGCCGCTGAGTCGCCTGAGATTGTCGCGGCAAATCGGATTGGTACGTTTCGCGTCTGCATAGCGTTCCGGCTCGTGCACACCGAACACCATCAAGGCGACAGCGACCATGCCGGGGATACCGGCAACCCAGAATACGGCGCGGAAATCATTGGCCCAAAGCAGCATCAGGCCAACGGCCAAAAGCGGACCAAGAAACGCACCCACCGTATCGAGGGACTGGCGCAAACCGAAGGCGGCGCCGCGCATCTCCTCCGGCGCGAGATCGGCCACCAGTGCATCCCGGGGCGCACCCCGAACCCCTTTTCCCACCCGGTCCAGCATACGTGCCGTGAAAACGACGCCCGCGGTCTGCGCAATGGCAAACAACGGCTTGGTCAGCGCACCCAGGGCGTATCCGAAGGCGGCCAGTGCCTTGCGCTTGCCCAGATAATCACTGAGTGCGCCGGAGAATACTTTGACGATGAGCGCCGTGGACTCGGCCAGTCCCTCGATCAAACCGACAACAAGCGCACCTGTCCCCAGGGAGCCGACCAGAAACAGGGGAAGCAGACTGTGGATCATCTCGGACGAAATGTCCATGAACATGCTCACCAGGCCGAGTGCCCAGATACTGGCCGGGAGACGTTTTAGTGGAGTGTTTTTGCTCATAATCTATATGGTGTAAATAATGGCTGAGAGATTGTAGTGTTTGGTGTTGAAAGTTTTACCGTCTGCAGCAGTTATCCGGAAATTCCGAATAGTGCAACAAGACTCAGCTGTTTTTTAAGAAAAATGAAGGCCGTCGTGCAACAGCATGAAGTCTTATTCCGCTCAAATATCGAATAACCCTGCATCTTGACATGCTTTCAGAAAACGTTTCGGTCATTAAATTTTAGAAACCTGTCCAGATTATAATGAGCGAGCTTCCACCATTGGTTTGATAAATGAATACCACCAGTTTACTGGTGGTATTCATTATCAGCTTGCGTTTGTCTGATGACGACTTATCTTTCACACATTGCGACAATCATGCAGATTCAAGGATTTGGAGACAACCTCGATGGATTACTATAGTATTCTCGGTGTTTCGGAAACAGCCACCCCGCAGGAAATCAAGGCCGCCTATCGGAAACTGGCCTTTGAATATCACCCCGACCGGACCCAGGGAGATCCCGAAAGCACCAGTAAAATGAAGGCCGTCAACGAGTCCTACGCCGTGCTTTCAGATGAGAAAAAACGGCAGGAGTACGATACCCTGCGGCGCCGGTTTGGGGATTCGGCAGCCGGAGAGTTTCGAAAAACCTATTCCCAGCAGGACATTTTCAGCGGCTCGGACATCAACAAGATCTTTGAGGAGGTAGCCCGAAGCTTCGGCCTCAGGGGATTCGATGATATCTTCAGGGAATTTTATGGCGGCGGGCATAAATCCTTTCGGGTGGAAAAACCGTGGGGCTCCTTCAGCGGCGTAATGTTTTCCGGTA
>CAXXKH010000048.1:0-82060 GCA_963677545.2 Desulfobacterales bacterium
GGCTATTACGCATGCAGGTTTTTCCCGTTGGTGGTTCTTTTCGCTGTTCCGAGGCGCCCGTTTCAAGTCCCCATTTTAATCATGGCGTTCGTAGTATCTTTTATTAATTTAATAATGAAAGGAGAACCGTCATGATTTGCAGTCTTTCCAACCTCAACAGCCAGGATCTCGACCAAATTAAAGCAGTGGAAGCCGAAGTGGGACAATCCCTTCTGGCCTTTTCTGCCATGACCTTTCACCGGCTGCCTGAGTGCCGACAAACTGGAAAAAATTCAAGCCCTGGAAAAGAAACTGGGTATGGCGCTGGTTGCCGTCAATAGCTAACAGAGCGTTCTTTACAGCTTAGCCGGCCGCCTCTTCAGCCACTGTTCCGGTCGGCAATGTTTCCACCGGCAACCGGTATGGATAGGCGGCCTTGGGCCCCTCTCCAGTTGCAGGAGTCCGGAAAGTCTTTCGAAGCCCGAACTCCGCCTGCTTGCCCACGTTCCATTGCCGAACCGGCCGCAGGTACCCCACTACCCGGCTGTATACTTCAGTGGGCCGCCCACAGTCGGGGCAGAGGGGTTGCTCGCCGTTCAGATATCCATGGGAGGGACAGATGCTGAAAGTCGGCGTCAGGGTAAAGGAGGGAAGCCGGAAATTTTCGGCGATTTTTCTCACCAGCCCTTTCACCGCTTCGATATCCCGTACCTGCTCTCCCAGAAACAGGTGCATGGCGGTGCCGCCGTTGTACTTTGTCTGAAGCGCATCCTGTAGGAACAATGCTTCAAACAGATCATCCGTGTAGTTTCACCGGAAGCATGGTGGAGTTTGTGTAATAGGGTGCGGCCCCTCCCGGAAACCGACCTCGTTGGCGCAGAGAATTCCCGGATATTTCTTCTTGTCCAACATGGCAAGCCTGTAGGAAGTCCCTTCGGCCGGGGTAGCCTCCAGATTAAAAAGATCTTCGCATCCCGCCTGATTTCGGATATGCAATTCCGCAGAAAATCCATGGTCTTAAGTGCAAAGGCCGGCCCTCATCACTTGCAATATCCCTTCCCATGAAATTGAGACAGGCTTCGTTCATGCCGATGATCCCGATGGTGGAAAAGTGGTTTTTCCAGTAGCGGCCGCCCCCTTCCTTGATCCGTCTCAGGTAGTGTTTGGCATAGGGATAGAGGTTTTTCTCCGTAAACTTCTCGAGAACTTTGCGCTTGATGAAAAGGCTTTTTGCGCCAGATCGATCCGATCCTTAAGGGTAGTGAAAAATGCCTCCCGGGTTTCAGCCAGATATCGATACGCGGCAGATTCACAGTCACCACGCCGATGGAACCGGTAAGGGGACTGGCGCCGAAAAGTCCCCCGCCCCTTTTTATCAGTTCCGGTTGTCGAGCCGGAGCCGGCAGCACATGGAGCGACATCTTCCGGGGACATGTCTGAGTTGATGAAATTGGCGAACTCCGGGATACCGTATTTACCGGTCATCTTCAGAGCATCTCCAGGTTCGGATTATCCCAGTCGAAATCCGATGTAATGTTGTAGGTGGGAATGGGGAACGTGAACACCCGCCCCCTGGCGTCCCCCCCATCATTACTTCGGCAAAGGCCGGTTGATCATGTCCATTCATGCTGGAACGCCCCGTAGGTCTCCTCTCTCTCCCGGCCGCCGAGAATCACCGGCTGGTCCCGGAGGGCGGCAGGTGGGTTGAGGTCCATGGTGATATTCGTAAAGGGTGTCTGGAATCCCACCCGGGTGGGAATATTGATGTTAAAAACAAACTCTGTAGGGCCTGTTTTACTTCCGGATACTCAAGCCCGTCATAGCGGACAAAGGGCGCCAGCAGTGTATCGAAGCTCGACAGGGCCTGGGCGCCGGCCGCCTCCCCCTGGAGAGTGTAGAAAAAATTGACGATCTGCCCGAGGGCGGTCCGGAAATGCTTCGGCGGAGCAGCCTCCACCTTCCCCGAAACCCCGTGAATCCCTGGCGCAGCAGGTCCTGAAGGTCCCAGCCTACGCAGTAGACCGACAAAAGGCTCAGGTCGTGGATGTGTATATCACCGCCCTTGTGGGCATCCCGGATCTCCGCCGGATAAATCCGGTTGAGCCAGTACTCGGCAGTAACGTCCGAAGAGATGTAGTTGTTGAGCCCCTGAAGCGAGTAACACATATTGCTGTTCTCACTCACCTTCCCAATCGAGTCCGTCAATGTAGTTGTCCACCAGGTCCGCATTCATTGCTGCGGTTAACTCCCGAATTCGGGCATGCTGATCCCGGTAGAGAATATAGGCCTTGGCGCTCCTGCAATAGGGAGAATCGAGCAACACCCTTTCGACAATATCCTGGATCTGCTCTACCTCCGGTGTCGGGCCCGAAGCAAAATTCCGGGCCAGGGACACCACTCGCAATGCCAGTCTTCCGGCCTCCCGCCCATCGAACTCCCCGGTAGCCGCTCCGGCGTTCCCGATTGCCGCGGCAATTTTTTTAGGATCAAAATCAATAATCCGTCCGTTCCTTTTTTTGATTTTTTGAATCATGGCAGCACCTCTATAATTGCAAACGACTGAAAAAACAGTTTTCCATGGTAATGCGTCAGCACGCAAAATACCGGCCGAAGAAATGAAGTGTATATCAAAGACAAGATAGTCAATTACACACCATATTGTTGCATGTCAATAACAAACAACAATATGTTGTGTTTTTTTGAGTCGAAAACGGAAGAGTCCAAGAAGAAAACAGCTTGACAATCCGGAACCTTTGGTGGAGAAATTACACTGCAAGGTGCCTGAAACGGCGTGACGCCGGGATGGCCTAACAGGGAATTCCGTGAAAACCGGAAGCGGTCCCGCCGCTGTAATCCCGCTCCCTTCTGGGGGGAACCTTTGCGGCATCTCAAGCCACTGTCCGACACTCAGTTTTTTTAGCGACACGTTTTATGATGGAAATATCTATTTTGCAGATAACTGCCATCGACTGAATAAAACCAAAATACTGAGTACCGGACGGGAAGGCGGCTGCAAAGGCGGGAGAGTCAGAAGACCTGCCTTGCGGATTGCCATTTTGCTGCGGAGAACAGCACGGGTAACAACACGGGTCGAAAAAAACGGGAAGGCCTTTCATGCATACATCGCATGAAAGGCTTTTTTTTTAAAGGAGCAGAATATGAAAATTGTCTATATCGGATTTAACCATGAGTTGTCACATATCACATCAGCAGTTCGGTCAATAGATGAGAAGCACGATATATCGATAGACGTCTACGCCCGCACTCCGGAAAGCATACCGGATTCGGATGCAGTGGACGAATTTCTCCAGTCGGCCGGGAGTGCAGATATCGTCCTGACGCATTTGATGGGCGGCAGGACCTCTCTTCCCGGGCTCGATCCCATACTGGCCTCATTCGGCGGGCGGGATATACCGGTTTTTGTCGCGAGCGTTCCCTTTGATGACGAATTCGTCACCCTGTCAACCGTTGATGCGGACAAGTACGACACCATTCACCAATACCTGAAATGTGGTGAGGCGGAGAACTTCGAAAACCTGCTTCTCTTTTTGACAAATTACTGCACGGATCGCACGCTAAACAGTCAGTCCCCCGAAAACGGTTTCCCCTGGAGGGCATCTATCACCCCCGGACGGGGTACATCGCCGCTCTGGATGACTATCTGGAGAAACATTATACGGCGGACCAGCCGACAGTGGGCATTCTCTGCGGTCATAACCCGACAAAGTCCCGGGATTCAGGGTACCTCGAAAGTCTGGTGGATGCAATCGAGACCCGGGGCGCCAATGCGCTTGTCGTCTTCCTTTCGGCGACCGACTCCGCCGCAAAAAATCTGGGCTGGGTGGTCGACCATTTTTTGATGCAAAACGGCAGGGCGGTTGTGGATGTACTCATCAGCACCCAGGCGCACTCCCTTGCCGCTTACATGCCGGGGGCCGGGTCCGTGGACGATGTTTTTCAACGACTCGGCGTGCCCGTTCTCAAGGCGATCGTCACCATGAACACCGTTGAAGAGTGGCGTGACAGTCTTCAGGGCCTCAATTTCAGCGAGATCTCCTGGAATATCGCCATGCCGGAGTTTGACGGACTCCTGATCACCGTACCCATCGCGGCCAAATGCATCTCCGCGGCGGACCCCGGCACCCATGCCCAAAAAGTGTCGCACAAACCCATCCCCGAGCGGCTCGATAAATTCGTCCGAATGAGTATCAACTGGGCAAGATTGCGGCATATACCGCCCGAAAAAACGGAAAATTGCCATCATTTTTCATAATTATCCGCCGAGAAACGATAATATCGGATGTGCCGCCTTTCTCGATTCCGCCCCGTCCGCCATCAACCTGATGCGAAAAATGAAAGAAGAGGGGTACCGGCTGGACGGCATTCCCGAAGATGGAAAAACGCTGATGGCAGCTATCCTCGACGGCATGACCAACGATCAGCGCTGGCTGACCGATGACGAGCTTGCGAGAAGGGCTGCGGCCAAAACGCCCAGGGATCGCTATGTCGAGTGGCTTGACGAACTGCCCGAAAATGCCGTGTCGAAAATGAAGAGACATTGGGGGCCGCCGGTCGGGAACCATCTCAGTTATCAGGACCACCTGCTGGTGGGCGGCCTTGTCAACGGGAATGTGTTTATCGGCCTTCAACCGCCCCGGGCCACGGAGGGGGACGCGGCCGACATCTATCACAATCCCGAGATTCCCATTCCATACCATTACCATGGCTATTATCGCTGGATCCGGGACGAATTCAAGGCCGACGCCGTTATCCATTTCGGCACCCACGGCACCCTGGAATGGCTGCCCGGAAAATCGGTGGGACTCTCCGCATCCTGTTACCCGGATGTGGCCATCTCCGATCTGCCCAACATCTACCCGTATATCATCCACAACCCGGGGGAAGGGACCGGCGCCAAGCGGCGCAGCTACTGCTGCATCGTCGATTATCTCATCCCGGTCATGCACCAGGCGGATCTGTATGAAGATCTCTCCGCGCTGGATGTCCAGCTCAAAGAGTATTACGCCGTCAAGGGGTCTGACTCGGGAAGGGCCCGGATTCTTCAGAAACTGATCTGGGAGGCCGTCGTGCAGGCCCATCTCGACCGGGATCTCTCGCTGACGGAGGAAGATGCCTTTGCCGATTTCGATGCCTTTATCGAACAGCTGCACGCCTACATCAACGAATTGTCCGACACTCATATTCAGGACGGGCTGCATGTCCTGGGGGAACCGCCCGCCGGTTTCGCCCTGGAAGAGTTCCTGGTGGCCCTGACCCGGCTCAGCAACGGCAGCGTGCCGTCGCTTCGGCAGTCCCTTGCCGAAATGAAGGGGCATGACTATGAAGATCTGCTGGCAAACCGGGGGAAACTGCGCGCCGACGGAAGCACCAACGGCGATGTCCTCAACGAACTCAATGCCCTCTCCCTGGAGCTGATGACACAATTCCATACCGAAGACTTTAAAAAGGAATACGTCGAAAAGCTGCAGCACGAGGTAATCGGCCGGGAATATCCGGATGTACGGCGATGCCTGGAATACGTCTCCGATTTTCTCGTCCCGGCCCTTGAGGCCACCACCGATGAGTTGACCCATACCCTCGATGCCTGCGGCGGCCGGTATGTGCCCGCGGGCCCCTCGGGGGCGCCCACCCGCGGTACGGCGGACATTCTCCCCACGGGACGCAATTTCTACTCGGTGGATCCCCGCTGCATTCCGTCCATGGCCGCCTGGAAGGTCGGCGTGGACCTGGCCGACGCACTGCTGGCGCGTTTTCTGGAAGAGGAGGGGAAATATCCTGAGAGCGTCGGGAATGTGCTCTGGGCCACCGACACCATGCGCACCAATGGCGAATGCGTGGCGGAATGCCTGTACCTGATGGGAATTACGCCCGTCTGGGAAGAATCGAGCGGTCGGGTATTGGGCATCGAGCCGATTCCGCTGAAAACCCTCGAGCGCCCCCGCATCGACGTGACGGTCCGTATCAGCGGCCTGTTCAGGGACAATTTCCCGAACCTTGCCCACCTCATCGATGAGGCCGTCGGTATGGTGGCGTGTCTCGAGGAGCCCCATGAACGGAATTATCTGAGAAAGCACGTCGAAAGCGAAGTGGCCGAGCGGATGGCGGAAGGCATCGATCCCCTGATTGCGCGTGAAGAGGCCCTGTACAGGGTTTTCGGCGACAAACCGGGGGACTACGGCACCGGCGTCGGCGAAGCGATCGAGTCGAAGAACTGGGAGACGCAGGCGGACCTCGGGAATATCTATATCACCTGGGGAGGCTATATCTACGGAAAGAAGCATTTCGGCACAACCGCGCCGGAGATACTCAAGCGTCGGCTGAAGCATGTGGAAGCGACCACAAAGAACATGAGCAGCCGCGAATACGATGCCCTCCAGATAGACGATACCTATGGATATCATATCGGCATGGACCTGGCGGTAAAAGTCGTTACCGGGAATTCCCCTCGGTCGTATTACGGCGACAGCTCCGATCCGGACCGGGTCAAGATACGCAGTACGGAAGAAGAGATCAAGTACTGCTACAGGGCGCGTCTCGTGAATCCGAAATGGATCGAGGGAATGATGCGTCACGGCTACCACGGCGCCGCCGAATTCTCCCGGCAGATGGATTATGTCTTTGGCTGGGAAGCCACCGCGGACGTCATAGACGACTGGATGTGGGATGAACTGGCGGAGAAATTCGTGCTGGATAAAGAGATGCAGGCGTGGCTCAAGGAGGTCAACCCGTATGCCCTGCAGAACATGACCGAACGTCTCCTGGAGGCTATCGAGCGGGAGTTGTGGGACGCCTCGGACGAAATGAAGCGGCAGCTGCGGGAGACCTATCTCGAAATCGAGGGGATTATCGAGGAGATAAACGAGTGACACATTACCGGTCCTCTACCTGACGAGAAAAGATTGAGAATAAGAACTGTCGACAATTCAAACGAGAGTTATTGCCCGGCGGTCCATGGGAACTTGCGATGTCAAATTCAAGAGAAGTACTCACCTTTCAGATTGAAGACATAACCGATGAAACGGACATCCCCTTCACGACGTCTCCCCTTGAATACGATTGCATGAACCAGGCCGCCCACAGGCACTCCTTAAACCTTCTGAACCGGCTGTCGGTGCGGGAATACGCCGAGGCGATGGGAATAAGCGAAAGCCACCTGAACAACATCATGAAATCCATGACGGGATACACGCCCGCACGGCTGATTCACAATGAGACCATTCTCGAAGCGAAGCGTCTGCTGATCCATAGCGATCTCACGGTATCGGAGGTCGGGTATCACCTTAATTTCGAAGACCCCTCTTACTTTTCCCGTTTTTTCAAACGTGAAACCGGATTGAACCCGAAACAGTTTCGGATCGGGATTCGTGAAAAATACCAGCTTTTCAAGGAATAATCCCTTCTTTAATTATCTCAAAACCCCTATTATGTCTTCGATTCATTATGCTATGACGAAATTACTACAAGGAGATTGAAAATATGAAAGTGGGCGCTGTTACATTTGACGCAAAAGACCCTGAAGAACTCGCCGAATTTTATCAAAAGCTGCTGGGATGGAAAAAAATGCATAACAACACGGAGGACGGCAACTTTATTATTGTCTACAGTGAAGACGAAAAAGGCCCCATGTTGCTTTTTCAGGAGGATCCCGATTACGAGCCGCCCGTATGGCCCTCCGAGAAGGGGCGGCAGATGACGATGGTACATATAGATATTCATGTAACAAAGGACGAGTACGAGAAGACCATCCGGCATGCGATTTCATGCGGGGCCGTCCCCGCAAAAACACAGTTCTCGGACAAATGGAAAGTGATGATAGACCCCGCGGGCCACCCTTTTTGCATAGAACCGCTGATGCAAAGCTGATAATGGTCCTGTATAGGATCGGGTCCGCTTTTGTTCAGAAGAACCCCTTCGGGACATGATGTCGGCAATTACCAAAAGGAGGTAAACGGATATGAGGAGACAGTGTTATAGGGCAATCTTTTGTTTGGTGACCTTGCTGTTATGCTTTTCCTGCTCGAACGATCACCGATTGGTTTCACCCGAACCGGCAGTCACGGGACCCGTCCCGGTCTCTTCCACGTCATATCCCTTCAACGCAGCGGACCATTCCGAAATACCCCGGAATCTTTCCGTCTTCAATTATGTCGAAGAGGAATATATCATCAGCGGCAACGCCAATGTGTATGATTACGATTCCGAAGGAGATATAACAATAAAAACACCCGATGCGCCGTACACAACACGAATCCTCATCCGGCGCCCCGTGGACAAATCGAGCTTCAGCGGAAATGTCGTCGTGGAGCTCAACAATCCGACGGCCCTGTATGATTCGGTGACGGGGATGCATTCATGTTTCCCCTCAACCAGTGCGTCGATGCCGTCCCTCCGGGAGAGGCCGGTGTAACGATCAAGCCCCGGGGCATTCCCGTAATCAGCGTGGTCACCCAGGGATTGCTGAGCAACACGGCTGTGGCCAGAAGACCGGACAGCGATACGCCGGAGGACATGTTCAGGCGGTATGAGATCCCCGGCGCCGCGCATGTCAATCAGAAAAGCAACGACAACAAACCGTGTACCGCCGACATTGCCAAAGCGGGCATTCCGACAGGGGCGGCGAACTGTGAAGGCATCCTTGAATATGGTGTAACCGATTTTCCCATCGAATTCTTCATGAACAGCGCCTACAACAACCTGTATGCCCGGCTGAGAAAAGGCACACCGCCGCCCAAAGCCGAACCCATCGAAACGGAAGAGATGACGGATAGCGACGGGCTGCTCCATATCAAGCTGGATGAACACGGAAACGCGCTCGGGGGCGTCAGGAGTCCTTATGTCGACATCCCCACGGCAACATACTATGGGCAAAGCAATCCCCTGGATGAAGCAAGCGCGTTTTTCTGCATGCCGGCCGGATACAAGGAGCCGTTTGGCAGCGACAAAATAAAGGGCCTGTACCCGACGCATGGGGAGTACCTGAACAGGGTCAATGCCATGGTGGATAAAATGGTGGAAGAGCGGTTTTTGACCGAATCGGACGGAAAGCGGCTGAAAGCCTCGGCGGAGCGATCGCGTCAATAAATCGGGGAAGCCGAAGAGACCCCGGAAATATCCACATCACCGGAGTGGGCAGATCCACGGGAAGAAGCATTTCGGCACGAGTGCGCCGGAGATATTCAAGCAACGGCGGAAACCCGTAGATCCGCCCACAAAGAAAAGGATCCCGGAAAGAACTTCTCGCATAACGAAATGTCATCCCGGGAGCGGCGACAAATCGGGCACAACGCCAAGCTGTTGAAAAAAGGTCAGGTTGTCGAGGAGCTCCCACTCCTCGACAATTTTATTGTCTCTGAACCGGCTCATTACCACCCCCTGAACCTTGACAGCTTTATTCGTCGCCGGAATCCCCATGAAGTCTTCTTTGTGAGTACCCCTGAAAGTAAACTGGGCACACGACCGGTCACCGGATGCGAAAAAATCTTCTATTCGAATGTGCATATCGGGAAAGGCATTTCGAAACGCCTGAATGAACGCTTTCAATTCCCCGATACCAGTCAATTGGGTATCGGGGCTGGCGTACTTGTATTCAGTGTGAATAACCTCCTCGAGTACCGAAAAGTCTCCTTTATTGAACACTTGTTCAATAAAGGTGCGAACTAAGGATTCTGGTTGCATAATCTTCCTCCTTTATCTGTAACAGGAATCTCGACCCTGCTTATTTTTTTGTATCTAGTTACACAATAAGAACAAATCGGATTTAGACAACTCTTGGGGCTGGTTGCTGATTATCTTCCTTAACAAAGAATGCGATAAGAAGCTGCTTTATCTGATATTTACCCGAAATTCCGTATCCATGTCGAACGGAAAGCGACTGAAAGCGTCGGCGAAGCGATCGAGTCGATGAAAATGAAGTGTTGCCATCGGATTTATCACAAATATTAGTCTGAATAAACATTCTCCTTCGTATGATTGCGTGCAAACCTAAAAATATCAAAATGTTATATCAGCCCTTGACTCTTCCCCGTTTTAGAGGCATAAAGAAGAGCGCAAGGTGCCGATAAGGCCTAAAAGGGAATCCCGTGAAAAACGGGAACGGTCCCGCCACTGTAATCGGGGACGAAAGCTGTAAAAAGCCACTTTCCGTCGCCATGTTTTTGACTTTATTCAAATAATGACAAACGTTTCTTCCTTTGATCATTATCACGCCTTTATTTGAACATTGCCAAAAAACTGGGTGTCGGTTGGGAAGGCGCAGCCGTAGGTGGATCCGAAAGTCAGAATACCTGCCTTGCTGTTTGTCAACCCGCTGCGGTGTACAGCGACTGGGTAGGCGATGACGGGTTAAGAAAGACGGGTGCGGCCCTTCATGTAAATTTTACATGAAGGGCTTTTTTTTTGGACCCATCGAAACGGTATCAAATAGTTGAGAGCTTAAAGGGAATTGGAAAGGAAGGAATCGTAGATGTCATTACCAACACATTGTGATTATGTTATTATCGGAACGGGGATTCACGGATTGAGCACCGCCTGGCATTTGGCGTTGGAAGTGAAAGACAATCCCTCCTCTTCCGGAAAAGACATTATTGTTATCGATAAGGGCGGCATCGGTGCCGGCGCCTCCGGTATTGCCTGCGGCGTGATACGCAACAATTACTACCAGCCAGCCATGCAGGAGCTGATGGCGCACAGTGTCGCCATATGGGAAGAAGATGCCGAAAAATACGGGTATTGGCCCGTGGGCTACATGCAGATATCGCCTGAATCCATGCACGCCGATGCCCGGGATATTTACAAAAGACAGTGCGATATCGGCTATACATCCGTGTTCATCGAAGGCGAAAACGAATGCACTGATTACATGAAAGAGAACGTATTTGATGACTGGCAGGCAAAACGCATCACCTCGATTCTGCATGAAAAAAAGGGAGGCTTTGCCAACAATACAAAGGCGCTGTACCGGCTGGCGGAAAAGGCGGAAAAAGAAGGGGTCCGGATTTTCAGCGGTGTGGAAGTGACTGGATTCAAGACCGGAAATCGGGAAATCAACGCCGTGGAAACCAACAAGGGCGCCATCGAATGTCAATACGTGATTGTCTGTCCGGGGCCCTGGGTCAAGTCGTTTTGGGATATGCTGGACCTGCCGGATAGAATCGATGTTAAAGACAGGGTGGGAAAAGTCCACAAGGATGTCAGAATGTGGACCTATTATTGTCTCCAGGAAGGAACTCTCGGGGTCGAGCCCGCCATGGGGCTGGACAACAGCGGCAAAAGACCTCCGGTTATTCATCTGGATTCGGATGCACCGCTCTACTCCAGCGAGGATGGATCGCTGATCACCGACAAGATGTGGGGAATTTACTATAAACCGGACTTTCATTTCGTGGGCATCCAGGGGGGAGCGGCGCCCTACATTGTCGATGAAAACAATGTCGCCGTGGATCCTTACGGCATCGATTCCCCCTATTATGTCGTGGGGCCGGAGTTCGCTCATATGTGGACGTCGGCGCTGGCCCATTGCCAGAAACGTTATGAGGATAAATTCAGCCGTTTCAAAAACGAACCCTCCGGTGGTCTCGGGGCGTTTACCCCGGACAATTTCCCGATTTTCGATACCTTTTGCGACAACTGCTATTTCATCGCGGATTCAAACCACGGCTACAAAATGATCGGTATCGGCGAACTGGTGGCAAAAGAGGTCCTGGGGCGGAGGCAGTCGCTTCTGGAACCGTTCCGGTTTGAAAGATATCGGACCGGAGATCTTCATCCCGTGTCGAACAGTCCTTTCCCCTGGAGTTAATCCGTATCGTCCAAGGAGAGCGGATGAAAATTGTCGTTCTGATAAGACAGGTATCGACGGTTGAAATGAATGCGGATTCCATTGAAAAAGCCTTTGGGAGCGCTTTGTCTTCAAAAAAAGACCAATGGATAATCAATCCCCATGATGAGATCGCCCTGGAAGAAGCGCTGCAAATCAGGGAAACCCACGGCGGAACGGTTACCGCCCTCTCTTTCGGAAAACCGGTGACGGAGGCCGCGGTTCGAAGGGCACTGGCAATGGGGGCTGACTCCGGTGTTCTGATTATGGATGAACTGGCCGGAAACTACAGGGATTTCATGCTGGTAGCCCATATCTACCGGCTTTATCTGGAAACAGTGGGGGTTGACTTGATCCTCACCGGAAGCAAATCGGTTGACGGACAGAGTTTTCTGGTCGGCCCGGCACTTGCCGAGCTGCTCTCCATTCCCTGTATTTCGATGGTTGTCAATCAGGAGATAAATGGCAAAATGATCCGTTGCCGTAAAAGCACTGAAAGCAGTGAGATAATCATGGAAACCCCCCTGCCCGCGCTGCTCACCACCGCGGGGGGATTGAACACACCGCGGTATGTTACTATTCCGGGAATAAAACGCGCGGATAAGAAACCGATCGATGTATTGAACCTTTCCGAAATCGCTTCAAATGAGACCATCTCCGACCGGTTGATGCCGGAGATTGTCTCGTTTCGGCGGCAGCGTAATAAAAGGTCCTTAAAAATGGCCGTCGGAAAATCCAGCGAAGAAAAAGTCCGCCATCTTCTGGATATGCTGCACGAAAAGTCAGGAATTCTTTAAACGGGGAAAGCAATGTCATCAAGCATACTGGTCATTACGGAGCATAATCAACATCGATTCAGCAAATCAACTTTCAGGCTTCTCAGCATGGCTCGTGAAATGTCCGGAAAAACGAAACACTCCGTGTCGGCATTTGTTCCGGGGCGAATTTCATCGAAAGCGTTAAAAAAATTAACGGCATACGGCGCGGATCGGATTGTTCTCGTGGAAAATGGAAAACTCGATTCGTTTTCACTGGATATCTATACACATGTCGTCTCTTCCATTGTCCTGAAGGAAAACGCCGGAATCGTGTTTCTGAACAACAGCACCTCGCACCAGGAGTTGTCGGCTGCCCTTGCCGCCCGACTGCGGGCCGGGTGCGCCATCAACTGTACCGATGTGCAAAAGCTGAAAAAGGGATTCCTGGTGTCAAAATATATGTATGGCGTTAAAGCGAAAACGAAATTCAAACTATCGAACAAAATCCTCATCGCCGCAATGCACACCCTGGAGTTCAAATCGATCCCTTCAAAAGGAGCGGGGCGGATCGTAAAACAAATCATTCCCGTACCTGACTCACTAGTCAACATTCTGGAGCGCAATACCGACAAAAGTCATTCACCTTTAAGTCGCGCGAAAGTGGTCATCTCCGGTGGTCGGGGAATCGGCGGGCCTGATTTTTCAATCCTGGAGCAGCTTGCGAAGGAGTTGAACGGGGCAGTGGGGGCTTCCCGATCCGCCGTTGATGCCGGATGGCGTCCCGCGAGCTATCAAATCGGACAGACCGGTACGATTGTCTCCCCGGATTTGTACATCGCCTGCGGCATTTCCGGCGCCAGCCAGCATCTGGCGGGCATCGCCGGATCAAAGATCGTGGCGGCGGTAAACAAGGATGCCGACGCGCCCATTTTTTCAAAATCGGATTACGGCATACAGGGAGATCTTTTTGAAATTGTTCCCTGCCTGATAAAAGAGCTGAAAGCTTTTAAATCCCGTCGGGATCAGTGAGGAGATAGATGTCAAATTCAAGAGAAATTCTCACTTTTCAAATTGAAGATATCACCGATGAAACGGACATCCCGTTCGCGACTTCTCACCTTGGGTGCGATTGCATGAACCAGGCCGCCCACAGGCACTCCTTCTATGAAATATTCTATATCGCCTCCGCGTCAGGGTATCATATTGTCGATTCGGAACCGTTGAAAGTCGACCCGCCGCTCTTCTACTTCATTTCTCCCGGACAGATCCACTCCTGGGAGCTGGCCAGGGCCTTTGAGGGTTTTTTTCTGGCGTTCAGCGAGGAGTTTCTCGTCTTTCCAGCCTCGGGTTTCAGCACGATAGAGGAGGTGACATTCTTCCACACCGTCAGCCAATCGCCGGAGCTGCACATCGACGAGGAACAAGCCGGGGAAACCTTTGAATTACTGCGGGATATCAACAGCGAATACGAGGGCCGGGAGTCCAACCGGGCATCGGTATTGAGGGCCTATCTCCACATCCTGATCGCCCGGCTGCAGCGACTGACACACAGCAATCAAAAGAAGACAAAACCATTCCACCGATCATCGCTGGTCAGAAGGTTCAAACATCTCGTAACAAAAAACCTTCTGAACAGGTTGTCGGTGCGGGAATACGCCGAGACTATGGGAATAAGTGCAAGCCACCTGAACAACGTAATGAAATCCATGACGGGGTATACGCCCGCGCAGCTGATTCACAATGAGATAATGCTCGAAGCGAAGCGCCTGCTGATCCATAGCGATCTCACGGTGTCGGAGGTCGGGTATTGCCTCAATTTTGAAGACCCCTCCTACTTTTCCCGATTCTTCAAACGTGAAACCGGATTGAACCCGAAACAGTTTCGAACGGGAATTCGTGAAAAATACCAGATTTTCAAGGAATAGTCCCTTCTATAATTATTTCAAAATCCCTATTATGTCTTCGATTCATTTGGGAGGAGTCAAAAACGTTAACTCTCCCCGGCGTTACCTGTAGAGCCATGTTCAAAACGTTTTCCCGACACAAGCGGGATCAAGCCCAAAGCGGATCGCCCTCCCGGGGATAGGCCAAAAGGGATGTTTTGAAATTGGCTGTGTAGTTTGAGTTTTGATTTACAACAAAATAGCAAGGAGTGTGAAAACATGAAAGTAGGCGCCGTCACATTTGACGCAAAAAATCCGGAAGAACTGTCCGATTTTTATCAAAAGCTGTTGGGATGGAAGAAGATGCATAACAACACGGAGGACGGCAACTTTATTATTGTCTACAGTGAAGACGAAAAAGGCCCCATGTTGCTTTTTCAGGAGGATCCCGATTACGAGCCGCCCGTATGGCCCTCCGAGAAGGGGCGCCAGCAAACAATGGTACACATAGATATCCATGTAACAAAGGATGAGTACGAAGATGCTATCCGGCATGCCATTTCATGCGGAGCTACCCCTGCAAAAACACAATTTTCAGATAAATGGAAAGTGATGATAGATCCCGCGGGTCACCCTTTCTGCATAGAGCCGCTTATACAAAGCGAATAATAGCCTTATATAGCGGCATTAAGCTTTGTTTCGAGGATTAGAAAATTCCTTTGGAATATGACTTTAACGGTTATCAAAAGGAAATAAATAGATATGAATAGACGATGTTATCCGGCAGTCGTTTGTCTGACGTCCTTACTGTTGTGCTTTTCCTGCTCGAAAAAAAATCGCGTGGTTTCACCCGAAGCGAAAGTCACTGGCCCCGTAGCGGTATCTTCCACATCATACCCCTTCAACGCGGCGGACCATTCCGAAAAACCCCAGGATCTTTCGGCCTTCAATTACGTCGAAGAGGAGTATTTCATCAGCGGCAACGCCAATGTGTATGATTACGATTCCGAAGGAAATGTAATTATAAAAACGCCTGATGCACCGTATACGACACGAATCCTTATCCGGCGCCCCGTGGACAAATCAAGCTTCAGCGGAAATGTTGTCGTGGAACTCAACAATCCGACAGCCCTGTATGATATGGATCTTCAGTGGATGTTCTGCAGGGATTTTTTTCTTGAAAACAGTGATATCTGGGTCGGCGTGACGGTAAAACCCGTTGCCCTCAAAGCCCTCCAGGCATTCAATCCGGAGCGATACGCCCCACTCTCGATGAATAATCCCCAGCCCACTGATAAGAGGTGTGAACCCGAGCCCTCTACCCCTGTCGACACGACATCGGAAACCGAAAATGGTCTGGTGTGGGATATTATCAGCCAGGTGGGGGCGCTCTTGAAAAGCGACAGGGAGGCAAACCCTATCAGGGGCTATAGAGTGGATTACCTGATCGCCACCGGATATTCCCAGACAGGCGGCTATCTCACCACCTACATCAATCTCATACATCCACTCGATACGGCGAAGCTTTCCGACGGAAGCCCCATATACGACGGCTACATGATCGGTGACGGGGATGCATTCATGTTTCCCCTCAATCAATGCGTCGATGCAGTCCCCCCCCGGAGAAGACGGCGTGGTAATCAAACCCCGCGGGATTCCCATAATCAGCGTGGTCACCCAGGGTTTGCTGAGCAACACGGCTGTGGCCAGAAGACCGGACAGCGATACGCCGGAGGACATGTTCAGGCGGTATGAGATTCCCGGCGCCGCGCATATCAATCAGAACTGTAATGATAACATGCCGTGTGCCGCCGACACTGCAAGAGCGGGCATTCCGGCAGGGGCAGCGAACTGTGAAGGTGTCGTTGAATATGGTGTAACGGATTTTCCCATCGAGTTTTTCATGAACAGTGCCTACAACAATCTCTATACCTGGTTGAGAAAAGGTACGCCGCCGCCCAAGGCCGATCCCATCGAAACGGAGGAGCTGAAAGCCGGCGAGGAATTCCATGTCAAACTGGATGCACACGGAAATGCCCTCGGAGGCGTCAGGAACCCGTATGTAGATATTCCCACTGCAACATACTATGGGCAGAGCAATCCCTTGGATGAAGCCAGTGCTTTTTTCTGCATGCTTGCCGGACACAAGGTGCCGTTTGATGACGACAAAATTCAGCGTCTATACCCGACGCGTGAGGATTACCTGAACAGGGTCAATGCCATGGTGGACAAAATGGTGGAAGAGCGGTTTCTGACAGAATCGGACGGGAAGCAGTTGAAAGCTTCGGCGAGTCAATCGATCCTAAAAACTGGGAGATCCGGGCAGACTTCAGGGGCATCTACTTTAAGACCCGGTAATCTTTAAAGTTTTTATTAAATCCATAATATCTGTTAAGGGAATATCCACCAATGAAAACAATCGATAATATTCAAGTAAGTATAAATACTGAAACAGTAAAAAAGAAAATTGGCATAGCCGACGATTCCGATGAATTTGATGAACTGGAGGAAATGACTAAGCAGGCTCTTACCACGGCAAAGCCGAAAGCAGCTTACAGGGAGGTTTTTGTAGATAAAATAAGTGAAGATACAGTTGTCATAGAAAAGGTTAATTTTACAAGCAAAGTAATGCGGTCTAACCTTAAAAATGCAGGGCGAGTATTTGCCTGTGTGCTGACATGTGGCCGGGAAATTGACGAATGGGCAAAGGGATTTACGGATATGATGGATAAGTATCTTGCTGATAATATTATGGAGATTATCTTGTATAAAGCAGGAGAATATTTATTCAATACCATATCCGAAACATATGGCATCGAGAAGACCGGCTGGATGTCTCCGGGGTCTCTTCCCGACTGGCCTGTTAACGGGCAATCATCATTATTTGAACTTCTGGGTGATGTTGAAAATGAAATCGGTGTCAAGCTGACTGAAAAACAGATGCTTTACCCGATAAAATCGGTTTCAGGAATCCTTTTCCCTTCCGACATCAACTATGTCAGTTGTATGCTTTGTACGAAAAAAAAATGTGGTTCCAGAAGAGCCGATTTTGATGCTGAATTGTATAAAACCAAACTGGGATAAAACCATCTTCGCGAAAATTCGCACACTCTGCATACGCCTCGGTTATAATGTGAAAAATCCGGGGCAATGAACTCACCCCTTGAATTTTGAGGAAATATTTGCATAATTGGAACTATACGAATTTTCGTTTGCTTATTGAAATGCAGTACGAAACGGTTGCTCGTGTTGAGCAGGTACAAAACTTGAAAAGACGCTATTAGATTTGAAAAAGACCGTCAATGGAAAGCTCCTTTAATATCGTTGACATTATCCTGTTGCTCGGTACAACCCAGGGTATCTTTCTGGCCCTCCTGCTTTTTAACAAGCCGATCAATAAACAACCGAATCGACTTCTGGCCTTATTAGTCATTTCTTATTCCGCTTTTATCGTCGAATCCTCAATATCGGGTACCAGGATCGCCGAAACGTTTCCACACATTCTCGGTTTGGCCGCTGGTGTGGTATTTTTGGACGGCCCCCTGCACTTTTTGTATGCCCGCTCATTGCTTTCACCCGACATCGGCTTGTCCAAAAAGGATCTATGCCACTTTGCCCTTTTTTTCGTCTTTTATATCTATTTCCTGTTTCCATTTTATATACAGAGCGGCGCATATAAAATAGCCTTTATTCAATCGGCCGAACAATACGGATCGGCGCCCGCCCTTGTGTTTTTCAGTTGGGCGGTCTTGATCCAAGGCCTGTTATATATGATCGCCACCTTCCGGTTGCTTCAAAAACATTCTGAAAATATAAAAGAAAATTTTTCTTCGATCGAGCGGATAAACCTCGGTTGGTTAAAAAACATCACCCTTATGACCATGGTCACCTGGACTCTCGGCATCCTTATCGAGTGCCTGCAGATATTTGGCATGGACGCTTCCGTGGAGGCAGCGGTGCCACTGGCGATCGCTGTCCTGATATATGCCATGGGGTATATGGGATTGAGACAACCCGAGATTTTTTCAGGCGCCGGAGAACAGGCCGAAACAAAAGATTTAAAAAAATACGAGCGGTCCGGTCTGACCAAGGATAAGGCCCATGCACTCCACGACAAACTTGTTCATCTGATGGAAACCCGAAAACCATATGCTGACCCGAACCTGAAACTTCGGCATTTGGCGCATTTGATTGCCACCACACCGAATTACCTCTCACAAGTCATCAATGAAGAACGGCAACAAAATTTTTACGATTTTGTAAACCGGTATCGTATCGATGCGGCCAGGGGACTGATAACCGATCCGGCCAACCGGGAGGAGACGCTACTGTCCATCGCCTATTCGGTGGGATTCAATTCCAAATCGGCCTTTAACACGGCATTTAAAAAAAACACCGGCATGACCCCTTCCCAATTTAAAAAATCCTCGGCAGCATAGTTGACTTCGAAAAAAAAGGGTGTTTTTGTCATTTTCTCGATTTTTTTCGAAAAAGGCCCCCTTCTCTCTTCCTGGCTTGCATACAGTTTATAACCTTCTAATTATACAGCCCTTACACACCGGAACCATCTCTTCCAAAAGGTTCGAACCTATAGGTTAACCCCAATTCCATGGCCCCATCGCGTTCGGGCTTATAGGGCGAGGCGACGGATTTTCCGAAAGCGGTAAGGTGGCTCAGGTCGAATACGGCAATAACCATTCGATCTGTTTCAGCAACGTCAGTTGACAACTTTTAAAAGGGAAATTTTATCGAATTCAACGGAACACTTTTTGAGAAAGGAACGCATCATGAAAAAAATCAAACCGCTTCTCGTCGCGATGGCAATTTTATTCGCCGTGGAAACTATTCAGGCCGGGCAGGACGGCTGGAATTTCGAACTGGGCGCCGGGGTATGCGGTGAAAATGTCTACCCTGGTTCGGATGAATATTATGTCGTCCCCGTACCGAATCTTAAAGTATCTTACACCCGCGGCGTCCTTGACTATTCCCTCTCCGTTCTGGAGGGGGCGAGCGTAACGTATACGAGTCCGGGTTCGGGATTCCTTGTCAGCTTTAATGTCAACGCCGGGTCGACTCGCAACTCGGAAACATACTCGATCTTGGGGATCGATGTGGATCACAGCGACAAAACCCGAAAACGCCTGGAAGGAACTCCCAATCTGAAGACGTCGGCGACAGTGGAGACGATGTTGGCCTATCCGACCCCGGTCGGCCTTTTCGGCCTCTCTGCGGCTTATCATCCCACGTCCGTAAAATACAAAAACTCCGGACAAAGTAAAGAAACCGTTCATGGCTTTATCTATTCGGCCCTCTATACGATCGGCGGCCCCGTAACGGATCATATGGCATTATCCGGCCTGGTAGGCTTCGAGTTTATGGATAAAAACTACGCGGACGCATGGTACGGCGTTGACCAGCCCACCGAAATGCTCCCCGGCTTCAAGGCGAATGCCGGATGGCGCAGCGGCATGATTTCCGTGGAAGTGAACTACCGGCTTTCGAAACGCATCGAGTTGATTGCGGTGGGGGGTAGTACCATTCTTTTGGGTGATGCCCAGGAAAGTCCTTTCACCGTCGAAAAAAACCAACACGCCCTAAGCGTGCAAACCGTTTATCGTTTTTAAAAGAAACCATTGAGTAGGGCAAAATGGATTTGCCCGGATTAAGGAGAAAAAAATGTTATCCATGTTTCTTCGCCCAATAAGAAAAACATTACAGACGACGTCGCCGGCTACGCTTCCCGCCAATGATTCGAAACGGCGGACGGCAACCGAAGCGGAAGCATCTTTCGGGGTACCCGGGGAGCACGTTTCTATTTCACCCGATACGGGGAAAACGCTGTGCGAATATCTGGAGATTATCATCGGCAATGCCGAGTTTATGCAAATAAGGTATGGGGAAAGCATCCCCTTGAGAAACATAACCGCTATCGCGGAGAAGGCGATAGCCGAAATCCGCTCTATTAAAACAGAGAGCGATCATACGCAAAAACAGATGTATAGATAGGAGATAATATGACGGTTGAAAAATATAACCATCCATACCTTTTTTATGGGTTGTCGACTTCGATTCCATGGTTGTTCTGGTTCGTTGCCGCCTATGTAAGTCATTTGGAACCGACGAATCAATATTTTGGAGCTATAGTGGCGATTTCAGGGATAATCGGATTGCTCGCTCCAGCGATTGCAGCCTTTGCGATGATATGGCCATATCCGGATTTACGGCAAGATCTTAAACGACGCATTATTGGTCTCAGGGGGGTTAAATCCGTTTATTTATTCTTTGCCTGTTTCACCATGTTCGCCAGTATTATTGCAGCCCAGGCTGTATCCCTGCTTTTCGGACATGGTATGGACCAATTTTCATTTTCAGGAATGTCATCCTTTTCCGCCGGGATTTTTCCGGGCTGGTTTCTGCTGATTTTAGCGCCGCTTGTCGAAGAACTTGCATGGCATTCATATGGAACGGACTGCCTGAGGCTGCGAATGAATCTGTTAAAAACATCCATACTATTCGGTGTTTATTGGGCGCTGTGGCATATCCCATTGTCTTTTATAAAGAACTATTACCACAGCAACGTTGCTGAAACAGGATTGCTTTACAGCCTTAATTTTATGGTAAGCCTTATTCCCTATGTTGTTTTGATGAACTGGCTATATTATAAAACAGATCGCAGCATTCTTGTCGCGGTTGTCTTTCATATTACGGCCGGCGTTTTCAATGAGATGTTTCAAACGCATCCGGATAGCAAGGTGATTCAAACCGTACTTTTATTACTGCTTTCCATTATAGTGATCTTAAAGGACCGCCAATTTTTTTTAAATCGGGTTGGGTAAAGCCCCCGGTAATCTCGGGCTTCCCCAAGCAGCATTTTCAGCAATATCATCGGGCGACCGCAGCCAACTTTTTCAGGTCGATCTCGTCAACGCCATTTTTTCACCGTATCAAGTTTTCTTCTCTTTTTTGCCATAAATCATGTCTTGACACAAAATATCGTTCATAATAGCATTTCCGTTTTGTATAATTGCATACTATTAAAAACGATCAAATAATTACTATATTTTTCCTTGGAAAAGAATGTAATAACATTGTAAGAAATTGATATTGAAATAGAAATGAGGAAGCCGGGTGAAATTCCCGCACTGGCCCGCAACTGTGATTCCGGTGTTATTGACACCGGATAAGTCAGGTACTCATATAACTGAATATCCTCGAGGACCGGGATGGCTTATAGCACTCCAGCTTTCATTGGATTTGGTTGATGCCATGATTAAAGATACGCCCGGGCGTGTCTTTTTTTTATATAGTATTGCTCTTTGTTGTAGATCCTCCATCCTCAATGGTTATTCCCGATTCGATTATCGAAAAATACTTCTTATATGATTTACCTCTTTTTTTGTCTCTTCATAGCGTTGAGCGAACCATCGAAAAGAGAGCAATCATTTCATCAACTAACATAGTGCCTGAACGAAAACGGATATTTTTTACATTTCAGTGAGTTGCTTCGAAAAAAAGATGCGAAGATTTTCTACTTTTACGCAATTTTACTTGCATAGTTGATGCTGTACTGGTATTTAACGTTTGGAATTAACAATAAAAACCTGAATAAAACATCAAACAAAAGAAAAAAATCTTCGCGGAAAAACAATATGAGAAAAGTCATCGAAAAGCAACTAAAATTTGGCCAGCTGGACATCGACAAGATTGAAATCGATATTCAGAGCCGAGACGAAATTCCTCAACTCCTACTGGGGCTGCAAGCCATTTACCGGGACGTGCCCCTCCGAAAGAAAATTTTCCGAATTCTGGAAAGTATCGTGCCGGAAAACACCAGCAAAATAACTGGTCGTCCCGGAATGAATCTATGGGAAATCCTTGTTCTCGGAACGATTCGTCTGAACTGCAATTTTGATTACGACAAGTTGGTGGAAATCGCAAACGAACACAAAACCGTTCGTGAATTTTTAGGGCATATTGATTTTAGTAATCGTTATGCGCTCCAGACGGTTAAAGACAACGTGCCTCTGCTGACCCCTGAAGTGCTTGATCAAATTGGAAGCCTGGTTATTGATAAAGGGCACGCGCTGTTTGGACATAAGGAAAAACCTCTTACTGGGCGTTGCGACTCTTTTGTCGTTGAGACTGATGTTCACTTTCCCACTGACATCAACCTCCTGTGGGACTCGATGCGAAAAACAATTACACTTATTGCTCGGATTTTTTCGGATTTGGAGCTTACCGAATGGCGACAGAGCGACTATATCTTGCGTAAAATCAAAAAGATGTTCAATAAGGCCAATAAACTGAAACGCTCGAAAAACGAAGCTGAAAGCATCGCTGCCCACCAAACATATATCGATACCGCAACGGGATATGTCCTGCGCGTCCGACGGGACATCGAGATTTTAAGAGGCATGGGCTACGACAGCATCCTTAGGCTGGCCGCAGTCGAACAATATTTGGCCCATGCCGAGCGGCAGATTGATCAGATACAGCGTCGTGTGATCGATGATGAAACCATCCCCCACCATGAGAAAGTCTTTTCGATTTTCGAGACGCATACCGAGTGGATCAGTAAATGGAAAGCCGGCGTTCCTCAGGAACTGGGGCTGAAAGTGTGCATACTTGAGGATCAACACGGCTTTCTCCTGCACCATCAGGTCATGAAGGGGCAGACAGATGACCAGGTCGCTGTTGAAATGGTCTCCGCCGCGAAACGAAAATTTCCTGAATTGAACGGTTGTAGCTTTGACAAGGGATCCCACAGTCCCGACAACCAAACAAAGCTTCCTGGCATCATAGACAACGTTGCTCTGCCCAGGAAGGGCAAATTATCTGAAAAGGCAAAAGCCATCGAGCATGCACAGGATTTTGTCCACGCGAGGCGAAAGCATTCAGCTGTCGAGTCTGCCATCAATGCGCTGGAAAACCATGCTTTGGATCGCTGCCCTGACCACGGTTTATATGGTTTTAAGAGATATGTTTCTTTGGCAGTGCTTGCTCGAAACATTCAGATATTAGGTGCCAAGATACAACGGAAAGAACAAAAGCGTTTACACCGAGAAGAAAAAGCAGCACTAAAACGCTACAGGCAAGCAGCGTAATTGTATTTTTTGAATTTTGTCACTACCGGGGCATAGGTGTTTCTAAACTCGAACTCCAACGCCTTGGTTGAATAAAATTTTATTACTTCTTTCAATATGAAGCGCCTGCATTTACTGAATGCGCTTCAGCACTATTTTTTAACGATGAGTTTACCCGGTTTTCGTTCAGGCACTAACATAGAAGAACAATAAGGAGCAACAAAATGAAAGTATGTCTGATTAACCCGCCAATTATTCAGTCGTCAGCACAAAACCCAACTGTATATCCGCAGCTTGAAATGGCGTACATTGCCGCTGTTCTGGAAAAACATCACGATGTAACGATTATTGACACTGTCGCGGAGAGTTGGAAGACCGTTGAACAAATTGAAACTGGCTGTGATGAAAAAAAATACCGCGGGGGTTTAACGAACGAAGAAATAACTGGCAGGATAACCCATTGCATGCCTGATGTTGTCGTAATCCAGGTTATGTATGACGGACGCGTCCAGGCCGGATTTGAAATCGCATCTCTCGTGAAAAAAGTT
Organism: Desulfobacterales bacterium; assembly: GCA_963677545.2. Taxonomy (GTDB): domain Bacteria; phylum Desulfobacterota; class Desulfobacteria; order Desulfobacterales; family JAFDDL01; genus JBECKW01. Next base: position 24,088 of record CAXXKH010000048.1, read on the forward strand.
GATGATAAAATAACAACTGTTTTTGAAGGACTATTCCCGTCGACGAGGCAAGTAGAGTGTCTTTCAAACCGAAATATTGATTTTGTGGTACGGGGCGAACCCGAATATACCATACTTGAACTGGTTAATGTTCTTGAAAAAGGCAACTCCGGTAATCTGGAAAAAGTGAGGGGTATAAGTTACGTTAAAGACGGCGAAGTAATCGACAATCCTTTAAGGCCCGGAATTGACAATCTGGATTTACTGCCTTTTCCCGCCAGGCGCCTGCTTCCAATGGATGCATATTTTGAAGCAAGTACAGAGAGCCCGCTCGGAATGGGAAGACTTCATAAACGTTACACGCCGATGCTCACAAGCAGAGGATGTCCGCAGGCGTGTATTTTCTGTTTTTATCACATCATGATGGGCAGAAAATGGCGGGGCAGAAGCCCGGAGAATGTACTGTGCGAGATAGAACAATTGATCGGGACTTATGATATCAAGCAAATTAATTTCAGCGATATCAATATGTCCCATGACAGAAAACGGATGGAAGCAATCTGCGACCGCATGATTGAAAGAAATTTTAATATTGAATGGCTGGTTCCCCAGGGCCTGAGGGCCGATACGCTTGACGAAACACTTCTGAAAAAAATGAGCAAAGCCGGCTGTCGGGGATTTTGTGTCGCTCCGGAATCCGGTGTCCAGCGCGTTGTCGATCGGATCAAAAAGAATATGGACTTGAAGGCCGTTGAAAACGCGGTTGCCTTGGCCAGTAAAGAAGGCATTGACACAAGAGCTTATTTCATTCTCGGTTTTCCGGGCGAGACAAAAGAGGATATGAAGAAAACCATTGAATTCGCCTATAAGCTAAAGCGGTTAGGTGCCAAGCATTTTCTATTTAATATTGCTACGCCCATTTTTGGAACAGAACTTTACGAACTGGCCAGGCGAGAAGGTCTCCTGAAAGAAAACGGGGGCGACGGCATCCCGGATAACGTGTATCCGTCAATTGAAACCGAGGAATTTACCGCGGCTTATATACAGGATATCTGTTTACAGGCAAATAAATCAATGAACCGGGCAGAGAAGGTATAACGATAAACAGATAATCGCTGCAAACGATAGACGATCAAGTTCTCTTCTCTTTTTTGGCTTAAATTATATCTTGACACAAAATAACGTTCATAATAGCATGGCTGGTCAGTATGCTTACGTATACTCGTCGAAGCCGGCCATTAACTGGTAATAATTTTTTGGAGAAGAGTATATTGACAATATAAAATAGTAATTTTTTCGTTGGAAATGAGGAAGCCGGGTGAAATTCCCGCACTGGCCCGCAACTGTGATTCTGATGCACTTCAGATAAGTCAGATACTCATGTAGCTGAATATCCTCGAGGACCGGGATAGGTTATAGCATACCCTTCCATCAGGTTTGGTTGATGCTATGATTGAAGACACGCCCGGGCGTGTCTTTTTTTTTGGAGCATTTCTCTTTGTTGTAGTCTCCTCCCCCATCCTCCAAGGTTATTCCCGATACGATTATCGAGAATTTTTCAAAAATTAAGGAGATGCGGATGAAATCATTACCTGTGAGACAATGGTTGTGCTTGATAATGGCTGGATTATGGCTCTTGTCGATCCCGGCATTTGCTGCTGAAGATGAGGAGGACGGAAAAAAATCGAAACAGGAAACGGAACAGGTGGAAGAAGCCAAAGACAAAACGGCAGCGGAAAGCGCCACTAAGCAGATGGACAATATGATTGTCACGGCAAGCCGCGTGGATGAATCCCTGCGCATGGTAACGAAATCGGTGACCGTCGTGACGGAGAAAGACATTCGGCAAAAAGGGACTCAATCCGTTGTTGACGTGTTGAATGATGTTCCCGGTATCGTGGTCAACTCCTACGGCCCTCCGGGCGGTGCGGATTACATGTACGTCCGTGGCGCCGAGAACGGTAAAACCCTTGTCATGATTGACGGGGTCCGGGTACAGAATCCCGGTTCCGTCTCCAACGCCCTGAGCCTTGCCTATCTGAGGACGGACAATATCGAACGGATAGAAGTTGTCCGGGGGGCTGAAAGCGTTTTGTACGGCTCCAGTGCCATGGGCGGCGTCATCAATATCATTACCAAAAAAGGAAAGGGCAAGCCGTCGGTTACAGCCGGGTTTGAAGGTGGCTCCTTCGAGACCTATAAAGAACACGCCGAGATCAGGGGAGGCGATGACCGAAAAGACTACAGCCTCCAGGCAACCCAGACGAACATTGGCGGCCTGTCAAAAGCGGACAGCCCGGAACAGGAAGAAGACGATTACGCAAACACATCCGTCTCGGGAAAGTTCAATGTACAAATCACGGACAAAACGGAGGTCGGGATCTCCGCCGCCTACAATTCCACCGATATGGAGTATGACAACTCACCCGATCCAGACACTGGTCTTGGCAGGGACGGGTACGATGTATTGTACAACGACATACTTTTCGGAAGCGTCCACCTGGATCAGAAGATAAGCAACTGGTGGGATACCTCCCTGAAAGGGGGATACACCTACAATGAAACCGAATATTTCGATGCCGCCACGGGAACGGATGTATTCATGTACAGCTATGAAGGCCAGACCCAGACAGCCTCGTGGCAGAACGACCTCCATCTCGGCGAAAAAGACATGCTTATAGCGGGTATCGACTATATCCAGGAACAGGCAAAAATGAATTCCGGCACATCGTTTCCGGTCGACGACGAAAGCGCCTATACCGTAAGCGGATTCATCAACAATATCTGGACACCGACGGATAGTATAAATATCTCCGCCGGACTGCGCTACGATGAGCACGAGAATTTCGGATCGGCAACGACGTACCAGCTTTCGGCGGCTTATTTTTTCGACAGGACCGGAACCAAGGTCCGGGGCAGCTACGGCACGGGGTTCAAGGCGCCCAGCCTGCTTCAGTTGTACTATCCCTACGGCTACGGAAATACGGACCTGGATCCCGAGGAAAGCGAGTCTTATGAAGTCGGCATCGACCAGTACCTGCTCGATGACAGGCTGACCATTTCGATCACCTATTTCCACAATGATATTACGGATCTGATCGGGACGCAGAGTGTCGGCGGGGTAACCCAGTTTTACAACGTTGCAGGCGTCGAGGCGGAAGGTTTGGAGACGACCCTGAGCTGGCGTCTGTCCAGAGAGTTGACCCTCAACCTCCACTACACCTACCAGGAATCGATCGATGAATCTTTGAACCGCCAGAGGACCCATATCCCCGAAAACACCGGCGGCGGATCGATCAATTACACGCCATGGGAGAAATTCAACTGGAATCTGTCCGCCCAGTATATGGGGGATCGGTACGCCGCAAAACTGGGGAGCGAATATCCCGAGGTGCCGGAACGTATTTTATTCAACACCAAAGCCTCCTACGATATCAAAGAGTGGCTCCGGTTAACCGTCAGGATCGAGAACCTCACGGATGAAGACTATCAGTCCATGTACGGCTATACGGGTCCGGGAATCGCTTTTTATGGCGGTATCGACGTGAAATATTAAGGATGTCAATATTGAATGTAAAAGGCCTGGTTCTCGATCTCAAGCGCTTGGATTGGGACGGTAAAATCAGTTTTCTGGATTGGAGCGACAAAGTCTCTTCCGTTATTTTCCTTCCAGGCTGTAATTTCCGTTGTCCCTTCTGCCATGTGGTAAGACTTGTTCTTGCTCCGGAGAAGCTTAAAACAATTCCTTTTGAAAAAGTTGAAGCCAAACTCAAAGAGAATAAAGAATGGATCGGGGCAGTGAGCATTACGGGTGGAGAACCGACCCTTCAAAGCAGCTTGCCTGAATTGTGTCTTAAACTGAAAGATATGCAGTTTCTGGTAAAATTGGATACAAACGGAACCAACCCCGTCATGCTTAAAGGACTCAGGGATAGAGCACTCGTGGACTACGTAGCGATGGAAATAAAAGCGCCGCTGACAGTGGAAAAATATTCCGTGGGAACTGGTGTCAATGCAGAACATTTGCTTCCGAATGTAAAAAAAAGCATCCGCTTACTGATGACATCCGATATGGACTATGAATTCAGGACCACCGTTGTTCCCACCATACATAGTATAGAGGATATAAAACAGATATGCCGCGACTTGAAAGGGTGCAAGAGATATGTTCTGCAAAAGTTCGTCACCATCGGGGAGACTGTCATCAACCCTGATTTCATGTTGAAATCATTAAGCGAAGAGGAGATGCGGAAGTTTGTGGATGCCGCCCAGGAAGTAATTCCAAACGCAAGACGCAGATATTGAGATGATTTAGTTGAATGCCAGGCTCGTATCGATCAGCCTTTATCATAATTATGTACGTCCCGATCTAATTCGCGCAGGTGGTTTTTGAATACATGTTCAGCGGCATGGAACAATGGGAGAAAAAGATCGAGGCCCAGAAGAGGGCGCTGCGGAGTTGCCTCTGGCCTTCGGCGCAACAAACGGGGAAACGGAAAAGATGAATATCGAGTGCGGAAAGAAGATAGCTTTGTTTTTGATTGCCGTTGCGGTTCTGTTTGCAGGCACAGGGGTGGCTATGTGCGCCGATTCCGGGGTTCCCCTCGAATATGCAAAATATTTCCGCATCGAGGAATGGTCGGGCTGCAAGCTGGCGACAATCCTGTCCCCCCGGGATCGGGAAAAGGTCGCCTGCCGGTTTCTGCTGGTGCCGCGGGGAACTCCCGTGCCGGAAAACTATCCGAAGGCACAGGTGTTTCGGGTTCCTGTAGAGCGCGTGGTTTCCTTTTCCACCACGCATCTCGCCTACATCGACACTGCCGGAAAAACGGGAGACCTGGTCGGGCTGTCCGGTTTCAAGTACGTCAACACCCCTTCGGTTCGGCATCTCATAGAATCCGGGAAGCTTGAAGAAATAGGGCAGATGAACAGTCTGAAATTGGAAACGGTGCTGGATCTCTCGCCGGATCTCATCCTGACCGCCGACATGGATTCGGCCTACGCCGTTCATTCCAGGCTGCTGGAGGCCGGATTGCCGGCGGTACCGATCATGGATCACGTGGAAGAACATCCCCTGGGGCGCTGTGAGTGGATCAAGCTTCTGGCGCTTTTCCTGGGTACGGAATCCCACGCCGACGCGCTCTTCAAAGATATTGCCGGACGCTATCACGCCATGGTTCTAAAAACGGCCTCGGCACGAAACAGACCCAGGGTCATTGAGGGGGCGCCGTTTCAGGGGCAGTGGTACATTGCGAGGGGAGACAGCTTCGTCGCCCAGTTTATCCGGGATGCCGGGGGCGATTATTACTGGTCCCACATTCCCGGAACCGACAGCGTTCCGATGGATGTGGAGACCGTCTACGAACCCGCCCTGGCGGCCGACATATGGCTCAATCCCGGAGGATGGACAAGCCTGAAAGACGGTCTTTCCGCTGACCCGCGTTTTGCGGTGATACCGGCAATGAAACTCGGGAAGGTATTCAATTACAACAAGCGCCTCAATCGATGGGGCGGGAATGACTACTGGGAGTCGGGCATGCTGAGACCGGACGAAGTGCTGGCCGACCTCATCGCCATTCTACACCCCGAGATACTCCCGGACCGCGAACTCGTCTATTACCGGAAGCTGGAATGACAAAAGGCGGCGCTTCTTGAAGCAATGGCCGCACAGCAACGGGACCTTGACATTTCTGAAATTTTGTCAAAAGTAAAAGTGACCATTATGATACGTGAAGAACATGCCGAATTCAACCACCTTGCACGTCTCAGCTTTGCCGCACCTTTTGATATCAATATGCCGCCGGAATGGACGCTTTGCGGATTCGTCGACGGAAAGATGGCGACGACGTATTCATCCTGTCCCATGACAATGCGGTTCAACGGCAGCCGCGTAGCAATTGCCGGCATTACTGTTGTAACCACAATGCCTCTTTACAGGCAGATGGGCATACTGAGAAAGATAACTGAAACACATTAAAAAAACTTTACGAGACCGGGAAGCTTTCCATTTCCGCCCTGAACGCATCAAACGCCGCAATATACCAGAGATACGGGTATGGCATCGTTTCATTTAAAAAAGCCTATACTACGAAGCCTCAATTCCTGAAATTCGCGTTGAAAAAGCGTCCCGGTGGAGAATTGCGGGAAGTCGACGATCAAAGCGACGGACTGTTGCTCGAACTGTATCATCGGTTTGCTGAAAAAAGAACAGGGTATCTTCATCGCAATGAAAAATTCGAAGTGTCTCCCGCTGTTCCCTTTACCGTTTTGACTTTTCCGCCGCCGTCGCCCATCCCCGCCGTACGTATTGTATATTACGAAGGCGGCAAGGCTCTCGGCTACCTGATATACAGCGTGGAACAGGAAATCGTCGGGGGGAGTCCGATGGGGCAGCGCCTGTTCATCCGGGATATTGCGTGGCTGTCGCCTTCAGCTTACGGGGGATTGTGGGAATTCCTGTCGCACATGGATCTTGTGCGTGATATTATTTGGCTGCGAATTCCGCCCGACGACCCGCTGCCTTGCCTGGTGCTTGAGCCGAAGGCACTTAACGGCGTAACAAGCGATGGGCTGCTCGCGAGGATAGTCGATGTCGAAAAAGCATTGCCGAAACGGCAAAGATCGGAAGGCTTGATGTATACGATTCCGATGTGTTGAAGTTATGGGACCGCGTAATGAAAACCGAACACAAGCCCTTCTGCCCGGATATGTTCTGAAAAGATTCCGGGGCGGTCTTCCAGAAGCAAAACGAAAATATCGAGAGTTCGACCCCCTGTTTTCCCCGGGCTTTTCCACGGCAGGCATCATCTCGCGCATCGATTGCACCTTGACAACATATCGAAATTCTGGCATATAATTGATTTAAATAAACAAGTTTCTTTCGATATCAGGGTGAAAGTGTAAATCCATATTATCAAAGGATCTTTCAGTAATGACAGGTAAAGCTGTTAAAGCAAACCTCCCCCGTAAAGACAACAACCTGAAGAATATCCCCGCCGACTCGATCCTGAACTCCATTTCCGCTCATATCGCCATACTGGATAAAAACGGAACGATTTTAGAGACCAACCGCGCCTGGCGGGATTTTGCGGTATCGAACGATGTGATGATTCGCCCGGACATGACAGGGGTCAACTACCTCTCACTGTGCGACAATACGGAGGGGGAGTCATTTCCCGAGGCCAGGGCGGTGTCTGACGGCATAAGGGCGGTAATCGCGGGAGAGCTTGACGAGTTTGTAAAGGATTATGCCTGCCATTCAAGAACCGAGAAAAGATGGTTTTACATGCGGGTCACCAGGCTCATGTACAAAGGGCCGTTACGGGTGGTAGTCGCCCATGAAAATATTACAGGACTAAAACTGGCTGAAGAAGCCTTGAAGGACCGGAAAAGGGCGCTGATTCAGAAAGCCGAAGACCTGGATGAGCTTAATGCGGCCCTCAAAGTACTCCTTAAACAGAGGGATCAAGACAAAAAAGAACTGGAAGAAAAAATCATATCCAATATTAACCAGCTTGTCCTGCCATGTCTTGAGAAGATAAAGACAAGCACATCAGTGGCAAGGCGGAACGAGCAGATTGAGCTGCTGGAGGAAAACCTCTCGGAGGTTACATCTCCACTGCTTAAAAACATATCGATTAAATTCCGTTCGCTGACACCCAGGGAAATAATGGTGGCCAACTTTATTAAAAACGGGAGAACAAGCAAGGAGATTGCGGAGATCATAAATATCTCCCTTGATACGGTTGATTTCCATAGAAAAAATATAAGAAGCAAACTGGGCCTCACCAATAAAAAAGACAATCTCAGATCTTTCCTGCTCAGCCTGTCGGAGCCGTAGGTTTTAGCTACCACTTTTACCCCGTTTAACACCCATTGGTACTACAATTACAATCTGAGATAATAGTATTGAGTTTCAGGTTATATTTTTTATTAGCCCCAAAAACGGGAGGGATATCATGTTATACAGCATTGCAAACCTTGGAAATGACAAACTGGATAAAATCAAGGCACTGGAAAGCGATATCGGTAAAACAATGATCGCTTTTTCCGGCCAGGATCTAAAATTAACTGATCTGTCAGAGGACCAGTTGGCAAAGATCAAAACAGTGGAGGAAAGTACCGGACTTGTGCTGGTAGCAGTGGCATAGCTGTTTTTTTTTCGCATAAGGCGGGGCTGTTTGCCCCGCCTTTATTTGCAGGAAAACGTTTTGAAAATGGCTCAGTTGCTTTTCTTTTTGCATACAAGCAACGAATGACTGAGACCAAGGGCGCGATGTTCCGACACCAGCGTAAGCCCCGCCTGATCGATGAGCCGCAACATGGTTTTACCGTCGTACATGCGGCTGTTGCCGTTGGCAAGGCAGGTGAAATAGAGAGAGGTCATGATGAGGCAATAGGCGCCGACCTCCAGCGGCTGATGATCCCAGAAGGTGTCCATGATAAACACGGTTCCATCCGGATTCAGGGCCTCCCGGACCCGTGTGAGGATGCTCACGATCTCGGCTTCCGAAAAACAGCAGAGGAACTGGCTCATCCAGGCGGCATCCCGGTTTTCAGGGAGCACGGATGCATCATCGAGTAAATCGACGGGAAAAAAATCGATCCGGCCGGATTGGCCGGCGCCACCGACATTTTCAGCCGCGACTGCCACCTGCTCTGGAAGATCAACCACCGTAACCTGAACCTCCCTGTCGTATTCGGCACACCGCAAAGACCACTTTCCGGTGTTTCCGCCGATATCCAGAAGCGTTCGCGGCCTGTTTTCCCCGGAAAAAACGATCTCTAGCGCTTCGGAAAAAGCGGAATCCGAATAGTAGTGATCGAACGCGAACCAGCTGCTGCGTGCCGGTTCCGGCAGACTGGTCAGCGCCCTGTAGATGGTGGGCCATTCGCCGAAAACCTTGAGCCCGGAAGGTTTTCCCCGGTCGATGGCCTCTTCGAGATGGAACATGGCCTGATAGCAGACATCATGGGAAAAATCAAAGTTGATCTGGGTGGTTTTATCGCGAAGGATAATATAGCCGATTTTGTTCAGCCGGTATTTGTCCCCGTTTTTTTTCACCACATTTTCCGCAAGCCCCGCCTCCAGAAGCACCGTGAGACCGTAACGGCTGACGCCGGTCTCCTCCGCCAGAGCGTCGATGCCGCTGCCGCCCTGTAAGGAAGTCTTTTCAAGGGCTTCCAAAACCCCCTTTTTCCAAAGCAGGCGAACGGCCTGAAAAGCGATGGGCGCCATGGCAAGTCTGTTTGCGTCCCATGAAGCGTCGGCAACCCCCTGATGTGGATTCTCCGAAAAAAGTTCCTTTGTCATACAATCCCTCTCCATTTAAAAATCAATGCGCCGGTCTAACGCGCCTGGATTTCCGCGATGCGTTTTCCGATCGAGCGCCGGCGAAAAGTGTTGACGGTCTTAAGAAGCAGGTTGACCACCGGAAAAACCAGATAGAGCATAATTATCAGATAGCATTTGAAGAGCCGTATTCTGCCAAGCCTGGCGGGGTCGCCCGGGACTCCTTTGGCCCGGATGAACCGGGCCCAGAACCCAAAAACGAATTTGATCCGCTCTTCCAGGATCGCCAACTCCGGATTGACCTTCACGGCCCCGGCATTGACGAGCGCTTCCCGAAGCCCGTCGAACCGCCCTGAGCTAAGCGCCGTACCGATAATGGGGGTAAAGCGGGCGGCCCGCCGAAGCTCCGCTTCCGATATTCCCGCCGGGGGGAATATCCATAGAAACCGATCTCTCTTCCCCGTCATCATCCATCGGACAATGGTAACGGCGCTCAGCATATTCGCCGCCGGATCGCACAGGCTGATGTTGCCCACCGGATGCCCCCCCGCCGATTCGATAAGCCCGAGAAGCTCTTTATGGGCGCGAACCCACATATTCCGGCTTCCGCCCACCGTCAGGACCGGTTTCCCCGATAACAGCGTTCGGGCCGCCGGATCGCTGAAAAAGGCACGCAGGGGAAGGGAAGGGGATAAATACCAGGGTTGATAGGCGATGAGGATCAAATCGAAATGCGCGCCCGGATCCACCGGCACCGGCTCGATGTCACATGGAATCCCTAGAACCGATTCCGGCATGACATCCAGAAAACGGTTCACCTGCCAGGGAAAAGAAAACCCTTCCTTCGGTTTCAATGCCCTGTATGTAACCTCGACATCGTTTTCGGCCGCAAGCGGCTGGACGACGGCGTCAATGACGTTTCGAAGCTGACCGGTTTGTGAAAAATAAATCGCAAGTATCTTTTTTTTCATGAACACCACTTCACTGCAATAAGAAACTTATTATATTCCTTCAAGAATTGATGATGGTGATTGGGAAAGCTGCGAGTTGGTTATCAACCGAGGCAAGCGGTATATCTTCGATTTTGGCTTGGGCGGTAAGCATTCGATCGAAAGGATCACAATGCGAAATATCCCAAGACCCCGCCAGTTGGGCATGTTCATGTGTGATGGAAAGAGATTTAAATCCCGCCCTTAATATCCATTCCGATACATTTTTTGCAACCATGCCAGCTTCAGGAAGCTTTCCGATTCTGAATTTGGTGGCTATTTCCCAGACGGATGCGCTACTCACATAGGCGTCATTGTTCCTGTTTTTCAAATAATCACTAATTCCGAAAGGCAATTTAGGATCATTAAACAACCACCACAAAAAAATATGTGTATCCAGAAGCATCGCTATAATTCCCAACCAGTCATCTCGTCTTCCGGCAACGGTTCAAAAAATGAATCCGTCACGGCGCCTTTTGCAATCCCCGGCATTCGCTCTTTCACAGGAGCAAGCGGGACAAGCTTGGCATATGGTTTGCCCGCTTTCCCGATGACAATTTCTTCTCCGGTATGAGCACGTTCTAACAATTTCGAAAAATGTGTTTTGGCGTCATGAACATTAACAATAAGCATAATAGCCAACCCTCTTTATGGTTAGTCAACAAAGTTAGTCTATATCAAGACAAACAAAAACGCAATCTTTTAAAAAAAATGTTTTATCCAAGTGTTACTAATAGTTAAGCAATCAGGGTCAAGGAATGGCGGGCTTCACCCTTTTTTAAATAATCCGATTTTTAATAACAACCTGTGTCCGGGTTGCCCGCCCTGGTAACCTTTCCGGTCTCTTTATTTTTCCAGTAACCCCGGTGCGGAAGCGCCCAGTTGAATGTATTCGCTCCCGGGCGCGGGCAGTCATTCACGCAGCTCCCGCAATACCAGCACTCTTCGGGATGCAGGATGATCGGGGGGGTCCTTTCTCTGAATTCGGAATATATACATCTATCGGACATATCTCGACACAATGGTTGCATCCATTGCAGATATCCGGATCCACGGGACCTTATCGATACATTTCCTTCCATTCTCCATCATCACCTGCAGTACAGCGTATCGAATTCACCGCCCGTAAAAAAATTGACCAGTATCGCGGCGGTTGTATTCTTCGCCTGTTTTACTATCCTTGGGGCATGGATTCGCATTCGGTAATTTTCCGGTTCGCCTGTCCTCATTTCTGAAGGATTCATAGTGCCCTTCGTTGCGAAGAGGAATGTGGAAAGCCAGTACAATCAGATGGTCCCTGGAAACAAATTTGAGATCGTTTTCGATGAATTTGAACTGGTCTTCACGCAGACCGCCCCGGGAACCCCTTTTTCATCCGGATCCTTTATCCCGTTTTTGTTGAGATCTTCATAATAAGTCACCTGCTTAACGGAGTGCCATTTATTGTTATCCAATCATCACCAGCCCGGCGAGCCACGACATGGATTCGCCGTCACCGGTCGTTTTCATGCCGCCGAACTCGGACGGCCATCCGCATTTTTTCATGAGGTCAAGCACATCGATGCCGAAACCGGACATGGACGGTCGGGCATGTTCCGGGTGGCGGCAGAGTCCGCCGGACAGCCTGCGGCATTCGGAATGCTCCCGGCAGAAAATGCCTTTGCAGGACCCGCCCGCAAAAGCCCTTGAATCCGTATATCCCATGCCGACGGCGTAGGCCTCGATGCCGGAAGTCAATTCGTGTAGAAACCGTCCCAAGTCCTGTCTTTCAGCCGAGAAAAGCGCCGACAGGGGGACCACCAGACGAACAGCCACGGCCCATGGCAGCTGTTTTTGAAGCTCCCTGAAACCAGAAGGACCCGATACCTGGGGTGGACAGCTATGCGAAAAACCGTAGCTCGGGCAGGCGGCGCACAATTTTGCAAATTTCTCTTCCACCAGGATATCAGAAGCTGCAATTGCACGGGCGTCGCTTGCGCCTTCTGAGAATGCAAACCTTACGATATCGTAAAGGTGGAACGATGGGATAGTATCGTCTGTTTTCGTTTCTTGAATAATGGTCATCACTGTATATTCTTTAATCAAATTTGGATGCTGATGCCCAGCACCCAGGTCAAGGGCGGCGCCAGAAGGCCGTCAGCCCAGTAGTAGGTCTCATCCGTAAGGTTTTCGATCTCGCTGAAAACACTGAACCGACCGAAAGACTGTTCGGCCCTGAGATCCACCAGGATATAGTCCGGAACGGATCGTGTATTGCTCCTGTTTCGGTAGACCTCGGAGGAATATTTCCCGCCTGCCACCAGGGAGAGGCTCGTCGTCGGCTGCCAGTAGATATCCAGATCAACAATATGTTCCGCTTTGCCCGGCAGAGTCAGCCCGGTATCCCGGTCTTCAGCTTTCATATAAGTGTAGGACGATTTGATCTTGAATGTTTTTTGCAGCTGCCAGCTCACGGCGACATCACCCCCGACATAACGCACATTCCCGAAATTATGGTATTCCCCCATACCGTCATCCGCGGTGATATAGGTAATACGGTCCATGAGCTTGTTATAGAAAAAAGAGAAGCTGAGGGACAGGTCGGGATGGGGGATAGTAAAAAGCGAGAGGCTCATATTTTCAGCCTGTTCCATGTCGAGGTCCGGGTTCGGACGTGTGGAGCTGGTTTCGTTATAACGCTGGTAAAATGACGGCAGATTGTCGGTGCGACCATATGCGGCGGCAACACGCCACTTCTCCTTTTTATACACCACTTTTACTTCCGGATTCAGACTGTTATCGAAACTGGAGTGGTAGTTTCCCCGGAGTCCGGCTGATAGAGTCAGGGGATACCGGGAAAAGGTCCAGGATTGGGTGGCAAACAGGGAAATTGAATGCTCCGCCTGGTCTTCGAATCCGGTACCCATGGCCCGGTCCCAGGTGAATGAAATTCCGGCGTCGAGATCCTCTTTGCCGGTGATATTGAGGGCGCCGGTAATATCCTGGCCGAACTTATAAACTTTCAAGGTTTTATCAAGCTCCCTGCTTGGGTCCGTATTGTGCCGGTATCCGTCATTGTAGTGGGTGCTGCTTGCGAAGTCTAGAATGTTCGCCTGGAGTGCATAAACGGTGCTTCGAGTCTCTTTCCGGGAATAAGGTGTCGGGTAATCCGGCAGGCCGCTGGAACCCCGTTCGTCCCGCAAATAATCGACGGAAAAGAGGACGGGGGAGTTCCCTTCCGGCGTATAGCTCAATTTCACTCCGGCCTGACTGCGTTCCTTGTCGTTGTTTATTTTGTAGCCGTCGGAGGATTCATATCCGCCGTTCACGCCGATGATAAACCGACCAGCGGCAACATTTACGGACGCCGCTGCATCCCGGGTGCCATAATTGCCGCCATAGACCTTGGCATTTCCGGAGAAACGTCGAAGCGTCCGGGTGGTAATAAGGATAACCCCGCCGGCGGCGTCCTGTCCATAGACAAGCCCACCCTTTCCCCGAAGCACCTCGATGGTTTCAACATCATCCGGGGAAACGAAATCCCAGTTGATGCCCCCATGGCTGGAGGTGGGGTCGTTGATGGGGCGGCCGTCCACGAAGACCTTCACTTTAGTAGACCCGTGAATACTCACGGAACTGTCGCCGGCCTTGACACCAGGCACGTTATTCAGGACGTCCCCGATTTTCAGGGCCTTCACGTCGCGGATTTCTTGCGCGGTCAGAACGATGGTGTCCCCCTCATCGGCGGCATATGCCGCAAGGGGAATTATCAGAGTAAACGTGAGGAGCAGTAAAATTGTGAAAATGGCAACACAGCCAATTTCAAAACGTCCTATTTTGACAAATTTCCAGTCGGTCGATCCGCCTTGGGCTTGGTCCCGATTTTGGCGGGAAAAATGTTTTGAAAATGGCTCAGCAGGTTTTTCTTCCATATAATGTCTGCTTTCTTGCGAAGTGTTCCGGTTTTATGAGTGTCCTCGATATTTATTTCAAAGGTGACGCCGGATCGAACCACATCAGAGATTCGCTCAGATTGACCACCTCTCCGACAACAATGATGGCCGGTGGTTTGACGCCTACCATGCGGGCTTTTTAAACGATGTTCCCAGATTGCCGATCACCACGACTTGTCTGTGGGTGGTTCCCTATCGGATAAGGGCAACGGGGGTTTCGGCCGGTTTCCAATGGCCGTCAGATTCCGTATGATTCGGGAAGCTTTTTCACCCCCATGAAAATGACCTGGGACGATTCAATGCATTTCAGCCCTTTGACGGTGATCAATCCCGGATTGCCGGGACCGGCCCCCACGAGATAGACTTTGCCACGGTTCATGTAATCTTTTCTCCTTCATCGGTCGCCTCTTCGATATCCCCCTCCACAGAAAGGAACGCATCCCGGAGTTTTTCCTCCATGTCGGGATCGGCGTTCCACATCCCCCGGCTGATGGCCTCCAGGAGTTTATCGAGTATATTGTGCATGGCATAGGGATTGACCTCTTTCATCCACTCTTGCATTTCCCTATTCAGAGGCACCTTTTCGGCAAACCGCCGGTACATCCAGTCATCCACCACATTCGCCGTGGCATCCCAGCCAAGGATGATGTCCATGGCCTTTGAAATGTCTCCCGCGCCTTTGTAGCCGTGGCGTTTGAGGCCTTCCAGCCAGGTCGGATTGAGAAGACGGGAGCGGAAGACATGCCGGGCTTCTTCGGTGGTGGTGCGGACCTTCACCTGGTCGGGGTCCGCCGAATCCCCCGACAGGGAGAAGGGGCGTTTGCCCTGAACCGCGTGAACCGCCGTGATGAGGCCGCCGTGGTAGTTATAGAAATCAGTACAGGCCATCATATCCTTTTCGCGGGTGTCCTCGTTTTTCACCGTGACCGACATGCGGGAGAGGGTGCGGCGAAAGTGCTTCTCTGCGGCCTGCCCGAATGTGTTCCGGCCGTAGGCATAGGAAGACCACTGAATGTACATGTTTCCCAGATCGTCGGTGGTCTCCCAGGCCTTGGATTCCACGAGTTGCGCCACCCCGGCGCCGTAGCTTCCCGGTGGCGATCCGAAGATGCGGAAGGTAGCCTGGCGGAAAGCATCGTCTTCATTCAGACCGTCATTTTTCAGATCCCGCATGTCCCGGAATACATGACGGCGGATGAAATTGGTTTCGGGTTTTTCTTCCAGCATCGCCACCATTTGTACTGCCCGGTCGATGAGGTCCATCAGGAGGGGAAAGGCGTCCCGGAAGATACCGGAGACCCGCGGGGTAACGTCGATACGGGGTCTTCCCAGCTCCGCGGCGGGAATAATCTCGACCCCCCGGACATTGCCGGAGCCTTTCTGCCATATCGGTTTGGCTCCCAGGAGATAAAGTGTTTCCGCCACGTCGTCCCCCTTGGAGCGCATGGTGGGGCTGGCCCAGAGAATCAGTCCCACATTGTCAGGATAACTTCCGTGTTCCGAAAGATACCGTTCGATCAGAGCATCCCCCAGCTTTTTTCCCACCTCCCAGGCTGCCGGCGTCGGAATTTTCTGGGGATCCACGGAGAAAAAATTCCTTCCGGTGGGAAGAATATGGGCCTGGCCCCGGCTGGGGGCGCCGGAGGGGCCGGGCCGGACGAAACGACCGTCCAGGGCGGAGAGACAGGCGGCTTGCTCTTCCACGGTTTGCTGAAGCCTGTGGACCAGATCATCCTCGATAAAGGTAAGGGCCGCTGTGCAGTCCGGGTCGGTTTTTCCCAGGTGACGCTGCTGTACCGCCGCCACCGGATTTTCTTCCGGTGGTGTTAGCAGCAGATCCGAGACCATGGCCTCGCAGAGGGTGTGGGCTCTTTCAAGCATCTGACCCGCAGTCGTTGTTGTCGATGCTTCGACGATACGACCCCGGTTTTCCGAAAGGGCGTGAACATCATGCCCCATGGTTTTCACCACGGCCCCCCGCAGGGAGGGGATATCCCCGTTTGCCAGCCGCGTCATCTGCACCACGGTCCGTGCCATAGACTCCCCCGCGGGTGCACGCCCCAGAATGTGCAGCCCGTCAGAGATCATGGTGTCGCCGATGTCGCTCAAATAGTCGTGGAGGGTTTCGATGAAGGATTCCGGATCCGCCAGGGCGGCCTCTTTTTCAAGTTCCAGGTCCTGGACAATTTCGGCCTTCTCCGCCGCCTCCCAGATCATCCTGATCAGAAGCTCCCGTTTGCCCTGGTCCTGGGTAAGGGCTTCCCGGTATTCCTGGAGGCGGTTTTCCACCTCGGCCAGGTCTTCGTACAGGCCCGCATTGGTGAGGGGCGGCGGCATGTGGTCGATGATGCAGGCGAAGGAGCGCCGTTTGGCCTGGGTCCCTTCGCCGGGATCGTTGATGATGTAGGGGTAGATATTGGGGAGTTCCATGATGGCCAGGTCCGGATAACATTCCGGACCGAGGCCCACGGCCTTTCCCGGAAGCCATTCCAGGCTGCCGTGCTTGCCCACATGGATCACGGCATCCGCCCCGAACACATCCCGGATCCACCGGTAGTGGGCGAGATAATGGTGGGGAGGCGACAGGTGCTGGTCATGGTAGAGCTTATCCAGCTGTTCGAAATAGCCCCGGGGGGGCTGAATGGTGATGAAGAGATTGCCGTTCAGAAGTCCGGGAAAGAGAAGACGGCCCTCGTGCACGAAGAGATCGCCGGGCATTTCGCCCCAATCTTCTTTCATTTTCTTTTGGATCGTTTCCGGAAGTTCTTCTTCCCATGGTTCGTACTCCTCCGCCTCCGCGGTCGCCCGGGTCCTTTCGGCCATCTGCTCGGGAAGGAGCCAGCGTCGGTCCGTGGTCATGCACGCCAGTATCGCATGGGCCAGATCATCGCCGCTTTCATACAGTCCGTCCACACGATACCCCTTTTCGGACATGACCCGGACGAGATCCGCCACGCTGGCAAAGGAGTCCAGCCCCGAAGCACAGCCGATGCGATCATTCCGGGGAGGATAGTGATGAAAGATGATGGCGATTTTCTTTTCGACGTTCCGTTTCCGCGAAAGGGCAGCCCAGTTAAGGGCCAGCCGGACCATTTTCTCCATCCGTTCCGGAATGGGAACATACCGGTTCACCGCCGCTCCGGTGACCGGGTCCATGGAGACGCACTGCTTGGATGCCACCGGCACCGAGATAATGACGCCGTCCAGCTCCGGCTGGGCCACGGAGATGGTGATATCCACATTATTCAGTCCCTGGTCGCTCTCCTCCCACTCTTCAATGCTTCTTCCGGTGGAAATAGCCTGGATCACCGGCACCCTCAACTTTTCAAGCAGCCCCTTGTACTCCTTAGCCGCGGCCGCCAGGCTGAACATTACCGGGTTGAGCAGTACGTCAATGACCGGTTTGCCGTCTTCCATGAAAAACCGCTCCACCACATAGTCGGCGCCCCGGTTGCCCAGCAGAGTGTCTTTGAAACGCATGTGGAACACACAAATGACGTTGGCGCCCTGCCGTTCAACTTCCCGGACCATGGCGTCGATATGGTCCTTGTTATTGCTGGTCCAGAAATTCTGGTAGAACCAGATCCCCACCGTGGGCTTGTCACGCGAAAGACGGCCGCGGTAAGCATCGGGATCTTCGATAAAACCGTGATCCGGGTGGTAGAGCCCTTCGTAGGGCGGTTTGACCGGCGGCTTCGGAAGTATTGGACCATCAAGAACACGGTGGTAAAAATATATGAGGAGATTTTTCAGGTTTTCCACGCCACCGTAGCGGTAGTAGCGGCTCAGGATCTGCCAGGTATCGTCCGCGAGGCCGTCGGAGTGCTGTTCCACGAACCGCATGGATTCCGGGTTGCTGCCGGTGGGCTGGATATGGAAATAGGGGCATGTTTCGTTCCGGTTGCGTTTTTCCGCAAGGGCCGCAATCAGTGCCTCCCACGCGGGGCAGGACTGGCTCCCGGCCATGAGGGTAACCACCAGCACATCCGCGGCAAGGGCGCAGGCCACGAACGCGGCCTGGCTTCCCGGGTTCTCTTCCAGCTGGGTGCGGGTTCGGGCATAAATCGTGAGGGGGGAGACGTCCTCCGTAAAGAGACGGGCCGCTTCGCTCAGATTCGGGATTTCGTTCGATGTAACGCTGAAATAGACAAGCTTCATTTTCATCTCTTCTCCCATGGCGCGCTACCGTTCCTCCGCGATCCGCTGATGAAGACTTTCAATGGGAATGAAATAGGGACAGTCATGGATGGCATCCGTCCTGACATCCACGCGGATACGGAATATTCGCTCTAAAAGCACCGGGGTGATGATTGCCGACGGGGGGCCGGTCTCCACAATCCTTCCGTCGCTGAGAGCCGCGATGGTGTGGGCATACCGGGCGGCCTGGTTGAGGTCATGCAGCACCATCACCGTGGCGATGCCGAGACTGCGGTTCAGTTCCCGGACAAGTTCCAGCACCTCGAACTGGTAGCAGATATCCAGGAAGGTGGTGGGCTCGTCCAGGAGAAGGATCTCGGGCTTACGGGCCAGGGCCAGGGCCAGCCAGGCCCGTTGCCGTTCCCCGCCGGAGAGGGAGGACATCATGCGCTCCCGAAGGCCGGTGAGCCGGGTTCGGGAAAGGGCTTCGTCCACGATACCCCAGTCCCCTTTTCTCATGCGACCGTTCCATTTCAGATGGGGATTCCGACCGTACCCCACCAGGTCCCGAACCGTAAAATCCGGCGGCGCCGATGGGCTCTGGGGCAGAAAAGCCACCCGCCTCGCCAGGGCCTTTGGGGCGTACCGATGGACCGGTTTTCCGTCCAGGAGAACCGAACCGCCCCGGGGGCGCAAGGCGCCGGCAAGCCCCTTTAATATCGTCGATTTGCCGGAGCCGTTGGGACCGATAAGCACCAGGATTTCCCCGGGGTTCAGGGAAAGGGTCACGTCGTGAACCACCGGCGACTGTTTACCGTATCCCAACTGAAGATGATCTGCCTTTAGCATGAGATAGACTCCTAATGCTGCATCGCTTTGCTTCGCAGCAGATACAGAAAGAACGGCGCACCCAGAAGCGCCATGATGATCCCCACCGGCACCTCCACCGGATCGAGAGCCACCCGGGATATCGTGTCGCAGACCATCACCAGGGCGGCGCCCGAGAGCGCACTGGCCGGAAGCAGGTACCGGTAGTCCGACCCGATGAGAAGCCGGGTGATATGGGGGACGATGAGACCCACAAATCCCAGGAGACCCGCCACACTCACTGCACTGCCGGCCAGCAGGGCGGAAAGGGCGACAAAAAATAGTCGGGTACGCTCCACGTGCAGTCCCAGCCCCTGGGCCATTTCATCCCCCAGCATGAGAATATTGAGCCTGCGGGCGGAAAGACTCGCTAGAAAGAAACCGAACACAGTGTATGGCGCGATGATGACGAGATGCTTCCATGTCCTGGCCGAAAGCCCCCCTACCATGTATCCGATTACCGAGTGGACCCGGTCCGGAAAGAAAATCATCAGCCCCGTGATCATGGCGCCGAGAAACGAGGAGACCGCCACCCCCGCCAGGATGAGACGATAAGGCCGGACTCCCTGTTGCCAGGCCAGCAGATAGACCAGCATGGTGGTGACCAGGGCGCCGCCGAAGGCCACCGGTGGCAGCAGGTAATATATGCCGGGGTACAGGATCAGAATAATGACACCCGCCAGACCGGCGCCGGCGGACACGCCGATGATGTTGGGGGCGGCCAGGGGATTTCGCATGATTCCCTGGAGCAGACACCCGGAAAGAGAGAGACAGACACCGACACAGCCCGCCACCAGGGTCCGGGGGAGCCGTATATTCACGACGATCTGGTAATCCGTCCCCCTTTCCGGCCCCAGAAGGGTGGCCAGAATCTCGGGAATGGAGAGCTTCAGCGACCCCAGGCCCAGGCTGAAGATAAATCCCAGGACACAGGTAAGGCCCAGCAGGAGCAGCACCAGAATGCGTTTTCTCCTTCGTCCTTCTGCGTTCATTGCTATTTCCCCCTATATAAAAGCGCCGCCAGATACCGAAGGGCCTCAGGGAATTCGTCATTCGGCTTGTAGAGAAAATATTCCTTGGGAAGTACGTGGAACCGGCCGTTCCGAATCGCCTGGAGAGTGGACCAGGCAGCGTTGGTTTCGTACTCCTTTCGAAGCCGGTCCCGGCACTCCGCCACATCGCCCATGGTGTTGAGAAGGATGATGTCCGGATCGAGTTGAACGATTTTCTCAAGGCTGAAGTCCACCCGGGTTTTATCCCTCAGTCGGTACCGGTCCGCAATGACGTTTTCAGCCCCCAGCAGAGAGAGCATCACACCAGCCTGGGAGCCGGGCAGTTCGCAGGAAATCGAATTGGATGTGGTGAAAATCACCAGCACCCGGGGGGGCGTTCGTCCGGCACAACCCTGAATAATCCCGTTTACTTCCGTCGCCATATTTTCAAGATCGGTTTTTACCTGACCCTGAGTCCCGTTTATTCTGGCAAAAAGATCGAGGATGTGCCTGTAGTCGTGGTAATTCACATAATTGAAGTAAGCGTAGGCAATATCGTTCTGTTCCAGGATTGGAATCATGGCCCGGAAATTTCCCACATCCGAGGAGATCACCAGGTCCGGCTCGAGGGCGATTATCTTTTCCACATTGGGATTGTTGAAAGAGCCCACCACTTCGGCTTTCCGGGCCCGGGCGGGCACACGAAGGTCTCCCGCGCAACGGCCCACCACCTCCCCGCCCGTCTGGTCCCACAGGTCCAGAAGGGAAGTGAGCAGCACCACGGTGCGTTTCGGATGCTTTGGAAGTACCGAGAGACTCCCATCCGGCAGCCTGCAGCTAACAGTTGCGGAGGTTTCCGCCGCAATGAGGGATTTCGGTACATTTCGAACGTCTACATTTTTCGAATCACCATTACATGCCCAAAGAGAGAGAAGCATGAAAAAGGTCAAAAAAGCAAAGCGAAACAATGCCGAACAAAACATCTCTACGATTCCTTCCCCACCAGGGCCGCGCCGACAGCACCGTTGAACTGGGGATGATCGGGCACATGGATATCCGCCATCAGCGCGTCTTCCAGGGCTTCCACAATACCCGCGTTAAGCCCGCCACCCCCGGTCAGCAGAATTTCCGGCGAAACACCGGCCTTCCTGGCCATGCCGGCGATGCGGTTCGCCAGCGACCGGTGAATCCCCGCGGCGATATCCTCCCGTTTCTTCTTTCGCGCCACCAGGGATATTACTTCCGATTCGGCGAACACGACACAGGTACTGTTAATAGTCAAGGGCCTCGCCGAAGTCAATGACAAGGGGCCCAGATCTTCGATATTCAGTTCCAGCACCCGGGCCAGGGATTCGAGGAAACGCCCCGTGCCGGCGGCGCACTTGTCGTTCATGGCGAAATTCAATACATCGTGATGCCCGTCAAGCGTGATAACCTTGCTGTCCTGCCCACCGATATCGATAACCGTCTGGACCGCCACGCCTTCCGGTGCGGACCACCGGGCGCCCCGGGCGTGGGCCTTGATTTCGGTAACGGTATCGTGGGCGGTTTCGATGCTTCGCCGGCTGTAGCCCGTAGCGGTAATACGGCGAATCTCTTCCGGATTGACGCCGTTTTTCTCGGCTATGTCGGCGGTCAGCTTCTTCGATGTCCCGTCTGCATCGATGCCGGTGGGTTTTTTATCGAAGCCGATCAACCGTTCGGCATCGTCCATAATGGCCACCTTGATATACGTGGAACCGGCATCGATGCCCGTAAAATAAGAACTCATAATTCCTCCGATCGTGCTTTTCTTTTTCTGACCCCCAGCATCTCGATGAACGCCTCGATACGCGTTCGCAGTTGTTCCACATCTTCGGGATTGTAATCCGTTTCGATGCGGAGGAGGGGAACATTTATCTCTTTCAGGTTTTTTTCCATCCGGTGAACTTCAAAATCATATATTACGCATCCCTTGAGTACGTGGTAGAGCACACCGTCCGCGGCATATTCTTTCGCCATCCGGCGGATCAGGAATAACCGGTCGTCATTGGGGGCAAAGGAGGGACACACGCAGGGCGCCAGGTATCTGGAGGCAATGCCCGCCATTTGATCCCCCAGGCTTTTTTCCGTATGCCCCACCGGATCATAGAGGTACCGATCTCCGGCACAAGACTCGTCAAACACCACAACCCCGCCCATCTCCTCCACCAGGGTGGGAATTTTCAGGTTGGGAAAAATTGCGGGGCTTCCCGCAATCAGCACCCTCGGCCTGTTTTCACCACAAATGGAATGCTCCCGGTGTACATCAGCTTCGAGAGTTTCGTTCAGCCGGGCAAGAGCTCCGGACCAGTCCGGCAAAGCGGCATAGGCATAGGAATTGATGACTGCCGTGGTCTGTCGACCCCAGATCACGGGTCTGCCGTCTTTCCGAATCGAAAGCAACCGTCTGATTTCGGACTGGCAGTGGGCGGATTGCGCCGTGGCCGCGGAGAGTCTCCCGGAAGTAATCCGGTTCTTTCCCCGGCCGTTTCCGGCGTATGCTTCCACCCTGGATTTCAGAGCATATACCTGCTCCATCCACATACGACGGGAGGCATTCGAATCCTTGACGTGGGGTGTTTCCAGCAGCCAGACTTCCTTGAAGGCCGACAGTTCCTCCCCGAGCTTCCGCTTGGCATCGCAGGTGGTGGGAACGATGACCACATCGCAAAGGTCAAAGAGATCCAGCCCGCTTTGCATGGACAGTCCCATGGCCGACTTCACAAGCGGGCAGCCATCCCTCGGCACACGGTCTTCACCGAGTTGCGAGGAATCGTAGCATCCAGCGCACAGACGAATAGGGACGGCGCCGGCAGCATAAATAAGCTCTTCGGGAACCACCATGCAGTACACCCCTATGACGGGTTTTCCCCGGTTTTCTTCACCCAGTACCGACTCGAGATCGTTTCGTACAAACACCGACTCCATAATGTCGTAGAAATAGTCCAGCTCTCCGGGTGAATCCGGTATTTCCCGAAGCTGCGCCAATTCGCCGGCAGCCTGACGGGAAATATTTCTTACCAACCGTTTTTCTTTTTTTCTTATCGATTTTTCATTCATAATGATGCTCGATTTTTTTCATGATTGTTCCTCCGTATTATTGATGGAAAGGGATGTGATTCGATTCTTGAAAAACCGCTTCGTGGAAGACCGGTAAATGGTTATGCCGAGGTAAGACGCCGAAAGCGCGTCGGGCTCGGGACAGTTTTCGACACACTTCAGGCAGAGGGTGCAGTCGGGAAAAGTGACATCCTTCCGTCCGCGGGAACGACAGACCTCTTCGATATCCACGGGACAGACGTTGTAGCAGATTTCGCACCGAGTGCAGTTTTCGTCGTTTTTCTTAAGTTTCAGAAAGCTTATCTTTCGATACCAGGAGAGAATCAGCCCCAGGGGGCAGAGGGTGCACCAGAACCGACGTTTGGCAAAGGCGAACAGAAATGCGATTCCCGAAAAGGTCAGGCCCAGAGAGGACATGACGATGGTGGTGGCGTTTTTGAAATTGACGGCTACCCGGTCCGGGTTCCCCACAAGAAGCGGCAGAATATACTTCCCGGGGCAAAGCTGGCAATAGGGGATGTTCAGCCCCAGGGCTACGCAGGGGCACCCCACCGGAAACGCCGCCCAGATCGGCAGCAGCAGGGCGATGGAAAAAAAAGCCCACTTAACCCAGGAAAGGCCTTTTTTCAGCCCCGTGGAGAAACGGATGCCGCTGATCCCCAGCTTCTTTCTCACCCAGTCGAAAACATCCTGGAAAAGGCCCAGGGGGCAGATCCATCCGCACCAGGCCTTTCCCAGGACAATCACCAGGAGGGAGAAAAACAGGAGGCGTTGTGCAAACATCAGCATACTCTCGGCGGTGAAAGTACCCAGCGTTCGCTGAAGGGTAAGCATGAAACAGGTGCCGGCCCGGGCCCGGACATAACAGCAGGAAAACGTCGGCAGGAAATAGCCGAAGTAGAGCCCCGCATAAGCGCCGAACAGCAGCACGATAAAAGCCGAAATCAGTATGGTCCAGCGAAGTTTCGTCATATTCAGATCTCTATCCTGTGGTTTTTAAAAACTGCCATTTGCCGCGTCTCCTGCCATCTCTTCCGGCGGGCATGACCCCATATGCCGAGGAGACACAACCCGCAACCGATAATGGCCCAGAAGACAAACCCGACGGTTTTACTCCGCCATTCCGGACGGTTTTTATGGACCTCCGTCGGCATGGTGGAAATATAGGTCCTCCCCGATGCCGAGTCCCGATGGAACGTCACGTAGATATACCGCTGCCAGTCCGCGGCCAGGGCCCTGTCGTCGGTGGGAATAATTTCAAAGATGCCGCTTTCGTCGGTGACGGCACTCTTCCGCCACCCGGCCCCTTCGGCAATAATATCAACCTGCGCTCCGGCAAGGGGAGCACCTTTGAACTTCACCATCATTTCATAACTGCGATGGGAGGTCTGGCTGCCGCCTCCTGACCTTGATTTCGCGGTGTTGATCACCGGGCCGATTTCGAGGGGCATACGCGCGGGATCGTCAAAAAAAACCACCGACACGCTTCCCACGTTCCCGCCGCTCTTGCGATGAGGGATCAGCTGTTTGGCGCAGAAGTGAACCGGCTCAAAAACGCCATCGCCGTCCATATCGAGCTTTTCGGCAACGGCATGGGCCCCCAGTAAATATCTTCCGGTCAAATTTTCGTCCGGGGGAAGAGTGACAATATCTCCCCCCCCGGTAATCTCCTTCAAGGTATGCACCACGCCGTCGGGATCCCTTAAAAATACGGATGCCGTTTCGGCTATGGTTTCACCGAAGGAGTGAAAAGCACCGTCCGCCGCCATCACCTCCAGGGTCAACCGTTTCGGGTCCTGGTTAGCGGTCCTGCGAAGTTTCCTCTGTTTTCGAATCTCCCGCCAGGGAAGGGCTTCCGGGTTCGGATCGCTGATATATTTTTCCTGATCTAAAAGACGCCAGCAGCAGACCGGAACCGCATCCACCGTCCCGGCTGCTGCCGGCGTCAGGGGGGGACTCATCGCCAGGAAAAGTACCGGAAAGAATCGTATCACGGTGAGTCTGTGTTTGATAAAAGACAAAATTTTCATACATAAATTCCTTCCAGTACAGTTCCAGACACGTAGCATCTATCTTACCTCGAAAGTCAGGGAAGAAGTGAATGAGTACTCATCCGCCTCTTCCGGATCGGGATAAGGCGCCTTGTGGTTCGCTTTGAGAATCCAGGGGCCGGAGTGAAGAATCTTGATCTCTCCCAGCCCCTTGCTGTTGGTCCGGGTGCTGTAGGCCCAGTCGTCCTCCTGAGAAAACCCCACGTAGGTGGCGTTGACGTATTCTGCCACCGGCTTTCCCTTGAAGAGGAGCTTGAACTGGAAATAATCTCCTGCTTTCAGGTCAGCGGGATTGTCCAGAGGGATAAACTCCAAAGCGTCCCCCACTGGGGTTTCAAGAACCTTGGTTCCGGAAGGACTTCCCACATTGAGGATCGCCTTACCATACATACCGATATATCGGGAAGATAAGACGTTCTTAAGGCCCTTCCGGGGCTGCTGCTTATACCCCTCGGTGGTTTTGGTGGAAAATCCCTCTTTGCGTTTCACCATGCCCAAGTAAGTACCCGGGGCGAGCCTCTTAGCGGACTCGTATTGGAATTCGTTGACGGCATCGACGCCGATTCTCTCACCGGACGGATCGATGAGATAGATCTCCCCGAGCCGGTCGCCGCCCACGAGGATATCCCCCACGGGATTGTAGAAATGATGCCCCCATCCCACGGTAAACCTGGCGGTGGATTTTCCGGCGGGGGTATAGTCGTTTACATTGAGCCACATGTAGTGGGCCTGGGTTTCGATGGAAAAAAAACAAATGCTGAAGAAAAATGCAGTGAAAACTACCTGTTTAAAAATACGCATGAATATCCTCCTTTTTCATTGGTTACCAGTCGAGCTTTAGCTCAAGCAAAAAACTGCGTTCTCTTCCGATGGAATACTCGTAATACTCCTCATCGAATAGGTTCTCCACCGACAGAGAAACCCGTATTTTTTTAATATACCGCGTCTCATAGGGAATATTGGCAATTGCTTTGGCTTCCCAGATCCAGACGGTTGAATCCGCTTTGTAGACATTCGGGATATCGGTGTTGTATTTGGTATTATAAATACGGCCGGCATATCGCCCCGCCAGGTTGAACGACAACCAGTCGTAAACATAATTTGCACCGATATTGATGGTTTCATCCGGCATGCCGGTGACGCTTTTACCCACCATTCCGGGGTCATGATCCTGTCTGGTAATTTCGGAATCATTGTATGTGTAATTGCCCCAGATTGTGAAAGAATCAAAAGGGATAATGGATGCACTCAGCTCGACGCCCTGAATGCGAACCTCTCCGGCATTGTCTTTTCTGGAATCCCCGGCGTCATCATTGTAAGAGTAAATGAGATTCTCAATATCGGAGTGAAACAACATGACCTCTGTTTTGACTTTTCTTCCGAGAAAGTATTTAACAACGCCAATTTCGTAATTGAGAATGGTTTCGGAATCCAGATCCGGGTTGGAGTAAACCATCCGGCTGCTGGACTCATAAGTACGGTAAAGATCGTAAATGGTTGGAGATCGGAAGGCCTTTCCCACGGAGCCTTTCAAAATGGTCTCCTTGCTCAGGGTCCACACCAGGGATAATTTCGGGCTGACAGCGGAGTTATCCACATCGTCGAGTATCGTCGGATTTTCCGTGCTGCCGCTTTTCCCGTCGTATGCTTCCCAGAAATCCGCCCGAATCCCGGCATAGATAGTGAATTTGTCCTTGATCGCCTCTATTTCATCCTGGACATACAGGGCATAATACTGGTCCTTACCCAGTGTTAACTCCATTTTTCCCGATATTTTGCTGTCTTCGTCCTGATAATAAGCCACATCGAACTGACCCTGGTCGAAATCATTATATCTACCGTAAACACCGGTGGTGATATGATGCCGGCCGCCGATATCGAAATTCAACTGCAGGTCGGTAAAAAAGGTATCCGTATCGAATTCCTTGACATTGCCGCCGGCATCATAATACCCCTCGCCCGTTGCCGCCGAAGCCGTGGTGTACCACATATCCTCATGCTGGTAGCCGAATTTTCCGAGAAAGGTGAGGGGGCCGAAGATTTCCGTATATGTCGTCATGTAAGATGAATTTGTTATATCGCGGGGACTCGACAGATAGTACTTTTCGGCAATGGATACGTACTCCCCGTTCCCGACATCGACCCTTCCATCGAAAACCGGATTTCCGTCTGCATCCGTTATGTATGTATGGGGGGGGGCATATTCATAGAAAGTTGATTCCACCTGGCCTTCCAGTCGAATGGACCCGGTTTCCGACAGTTCATATTTCGACGTAAAGCTTATCCCCCATTGATCTTCGTTTCGGTCTCCTGTATCACCGACGATCCAGGCGGCTTGATCGGTCCGGGTCTTCATGAAAAAACCGCCCCTGAGATCACCGTCTCCGGATCTTATGGTTCTCTGGACATAACTTCTGGGATAACCGAATAACTCTTCATCCCTTTCAAACCAAGCCGAAAGCTGAATTTTTCTCCGACCCTGTTCCCGATATAGCCGCTGTAGGAGAGATTGTCGTCACTTCCGAGACGTGTCTTGAGCCCGGCCTCGAACTGATCGGGCATTTTCGTAATAACATTGATGGTTCCGCCCATGGCGTTACCGCCGTAAAGTGCCGAGGCAGGTCCCCGGACAATCTCAATCCGCTCGACATTTTCGACGCCGACATTGTCCCATCTGTGACCGCCGTACCAGCCGCTGTTGAGCGGCATGCCGTTCAACATCAAGAGTGTGTGACTGGCGCTGGGAAGTCCCCTCAACTTTCCTTCAAAATACCCCGCCTCATACTGAAGAGCCTCGTCAAGCCTGTTGAACGTAAACGATTCCAGTTCTTCTTTTGTTACCACCGATACGGCGGCGGGAGCGAGACCCATCTCCTTTTCGCTTCTTGTGGCCGTAACAATCAGTTCGTCCAGAAAAAAAGAATCCTTTATACTGCTCAATTTTTTTGTTTCCGAAAATGTCTCCTGTGCGAAGCAGGTGAGCGGTGCTGCCAGCACACCTGCAACAATCAAAAAAAACAATCCTGCTAAAACCGTTTTCATTTCGAGCCTCCATGCAATTCAAATACATGTGCGCCTCCTTACCAAAAAAACCCACGCCCGGAGGGGCGCAAGCATTCCGTTTTTAATCCTGTCAGTACAATTGTTTATCAGCAAACGACCCTGTATCCCGAGGGGTTTACTTGAAAAATCACAGGCAGGTCTTCTGACTCTCCCGCCTTTGCCGCCGCCTTCCCACCGCCTCCCGGGCGGCAGTGGCATATGTTGCAGCAAAGGTTCCCTGTATAAGGGCGGGATCACAGCGGCGGGTCCGCTCCCGATTCTCACGGGATTCCCTGTTGGGTCCTTCCGGACACCTGTGTTTCAGTAAGAAAGACAGTTTATTCGAATTTCTCCGGCAACATCATTCCGGCCGCATTCGATTCATTAAATACTACTGGTGCTTTTTCCAGTTTTGAATATGTTGCCGACCACCTCCTTTCTACGACAAGCTCCGTTCCGGATCGTCTGAAATAAAAAATCCCGGACCGAAGTAATTCGATCCGGGATGTCCCTTTTTTATCCGCAGATATTCGTCTGAAACACAACGCCGTCCGCGCAGTCGTGTCTCCTATATGTTTCAGGCAGGTCTTCTGACTTCCGGATCATCCTACCGGCTGCGCCTTCCCGACCTTTCGGCCAGTGACATCATGCAGCTTTCGTCCCCGATTACAGCGGCGGGCCCGTCCCCGATTCCCACGGAGTTCCCTATTAAGCTCTTTCGAGCGCCTTTAATACTAGTTGTTCCGACGATTATAAATGCCTTGGAGCGAATGTCAAGCGGAAAAATAAGAATAGTGACACCGCCCGTATCGGGGCATAAAGTCGGCTACCAATCAATCGTCACCTCGGCGAAATAACTGCGTTCGCGTC
Source organism: Desulfobacterales bacterium (assembly GCA_963677545.2). Lineage (GTDB taxonomy): Bacteria > Desulfobacterota > Desulfobacteria > Desulfobacterales > JAFDDL01 > JBECKW01. The sequence goes on from CAXXKH010000048.1 coordinate 53,320, forward strand.
CCAAGCTGCTCTCGAAATATGATTATCTCCGTATCGTTGTATGTGTAGTTCCCCCCATGCATTCAGCCATTTGAAAGGATATATCGATGTCTACAATTCTAACCCGTCAATCTTGGCCTCGCCGGCATTGTCCTTGAAACGATCACCGCCAACGGTGCAGTAGTGAATAAAATCGATGCTTTCCGTATGAAAGCCCGTCAGCGACGGTTTCAGACTCCTGCCGAAGGGGTACAGGTATTGAAAGACGCCGAGCTCATAATTGATCCGGGTTTCCGTTCACAATTCCGTTACTGCTTCGGTAGTAGGTTCGATACAGTTCGCAGAGCGACGGCGGTTTGCATTCTATAACGGATTTCATTCGCGAAAACCTGCTTTTGAGCCGTCTTTTCTTATTATTGAATTTATCACATCTTTCAATCTTTTTTATGCAACGCCGGAGATAATCATACGTTCCGTATTACCACTTAAGCCTTACCTCCGCAAAATAGTTGCGCTCTCTCCCTATGCTGCTAAAGTATTCCTTATCAAAGAGATTTTCCACAACAAATGATACTTCCGCATGTTTCCAGGGAGAAACTGTTATTTTAGTTTCCCACAGCCAGCACCGAGAATGGCCACCATAGACACCATCGATATCGGTATTATATTTATTCGTATAAATTCTTCCCAGATACCGACCCCTCAGGCTGGCGGCAATCCATTTGTAACTGATTTCCGTACCGAGATTGATCGTCCTGACAGGCATCCCCGTGATTGTTTTACCTTCCATCTCCGGATCATGATCGTTTTTTTCGATCTTTGAATCATTATAGGTATAATTGCCCCACAAATTAAGCCAGTCAAATGGTCTAACCGATGCTTCGAACTCAATGCCGTTAATCCGGGCCTCGCCCGCATTATCTTTGTAGCTATCATCATCTATTCTGTACGAGTAAATCAGATCTTCAATATCCGTATGAAAACAAGTCGCTGAAATTTTAAGCGCGCGATTAAAAAAGTATTGATTAACCCCAATTTCATAGTTCCACAGGGTTTCCGGATTTATGTCCGGATTTGAGTAAACCATGCCACCATTACCTTTTCTATAAGTACGAAAAAGGTCGTAAAGAGTTGGCGGACGGAAAGCGCCTCCGGCAGATCCTTTTATGATAGTGTTGGCAACAGGCTTCCAGACAACCGACAGCTTGGGACTGATTGCATAATCGTCCCTGTCGTCCAAGTCTACTTCGTCACCGACAATTCCGCTTCTCCCGTCAAAAGCCTCCCAACAGTCAAAACGGGCGCCGGTGAAAAGGGTCAGTTTATCCGTTAGCTGCCACTCATCCTGAAGATAGGCCGCGTAGAAGCGGTCCGTACCCAGGGTTATCTCAGTCTTTGGAGTTGTTATGCTGTTCTCGTCCCGGTAATAAGCCAGTTCAAAGCGTCCCTGATCAAAATCGTCGTAACGATAATAGAGACCGGCGATTAGAATATGGTTGTCGCCAATAGGAATATTGGTTTGCATATCGCTAAACCAAGCATTCGAATAATATTCCTTCAGATATCCAGGGGCATTGTCATAGTTTTCGGAACCCTCGGCTTGATCTGACGTTTTCCAATAGTCCTCCTTTTGGTAGCCGACCTTTCCGATAAAGTCGATTGATCCGAACGACTCCCTGTAAGTCAACATATATGATGGGGTTTCAATTTCTTGTATCCCGGACGTGAGGTAGTCTGGAGGAGATACGGTAGCTTTTTTGCCATTTCCCGCATCAACACTGCCGGTAAAGGTCGGGTTGCCGCTCGCATCTCGCAGGTAGGTATGGGGGCGGCCTTTAGCAGCTTCTGTATGTCCCGTTTGAAAATCAAAGGCAAGACTTCCTGTATCTGTCAGATCATATACGGCATTAAGGTTAACATTCCACCGTTTTTCGCGGCTATCCCCATAATCGCCGACTACCCATCTTTTTCTTCCCGATGTATCAAGCGTTTCGTAGCCGCCCGTCAATGTTCCTGATCCGGATTTAATGTTTCTTCGTACCAACGAAGTCGGATAGCCGTCCGTCTCTTCAAATTCGTAACCCACCCTGAGGCTTAGCTTATCGGCAAAGCGGTCACCAACATGTAAGCTGTAACGAGACGTGTCATCACTGCCATAACCTACGGCTACACCCGCCTCAAACTTCTTCGGCGTAGAAGTAATGATATTTATTACGCCACCCATGGCATTACCCCCGTATAATGCCGACGCTGGGCCACGAATAATCTCGATACGCTCCACATCTCCTATTGCAATATTATCCCATCTTACGTGGCCATACCAACCGGTATTTAAGGGCTTTCCGTTTACTACGACCAAAGTGTGCGCTTCATTTGGCGTCCCCCGAAGTTGTCCGTTATATATGCCGCTTTCAAATTTTAAGACATCATCAATTGTGTGAATATCTCTGAATTTCATATCTTCTTTTGAAACAACCGTAACGTTGCCCGGTGCGCTGTCCACATCTTTTTCCATTCTGGTGGCCGTCACTACCATTTTATTCAATTCGAGCGTCTTTTTTTCTTGATTAACTTCCTCCTCTGCCATACCAATTGCCGGCAATGCCAAGGCCAAGAACGTAATCAAAATACCTATCAACATCACCATTTTAAAAATCTTTTCCATCCTAAAAATATCCTTTCACTTTGCTGTTAGCCTCTTCACGATTTTTCGGTACACGCTTATCAATAGGCATACCTACCAATATGTCTGCCAGTAGGGGTATGACGGATATTCATCGTACCTGTTGGCCTGCAGACCAAAAAAAATCCCGAATCGAAAAACTCGATCCGGGATATCCCTTTTTTATCCGCAAATATCTACTTGAAACACAACGTTGTCCTCGCAACCGTGCTCTTATATATCTCAGGCAGGTCTTCTGACTTTCGGATCATCCTACCGGCTGCGCCTTCCCGGCCTTTCGGCCAGTGGCATCATGCAGTGTTCGTCCCCGATTACAGCGGCGGGCCCGTCCCCGATTCTCACGGGGTTCCCTATTAAGCTCTTCCGAGCGCCTTTACTATTGATTTTAAATTTTGTGTTACACATCATTGTTATTATGTCAAGAAGAAAAAAGATTTCAAAGTTGAGAAGCCAAAAAGCGACTTGCGGAGCGATTTGGACAAGCCTGTAGGCAAGCAAAAGGTACAGCACCGAATAAAAGAGAAAATGTATGAGGCTGATTCCCTGGCATGCTCGAAATATCAAAGTGAATTGAAAGATAATATATTTTGAAGTTGACAGGTGCCGGAACGGCATATTATGTTGAATAGTCGTTAAAACTTGCAATAAGAAATTGCAATAGTATTTAAAAGAAAAAAATAAAATAACAGTAAATAAGCCACGAAGGTCATGATTCCAAATGGATCAAAAACGTCGTGGTTTTTTTTATGAACGGATGACATAAAGTAAAGGAGTTTTGGTAATGAAAATTAAATGTGTGATTTATTGTTTGGCAATGATGACATTTCTGGCCGGTTACGTTGGAAACGGCTATTCGGGGCAACTGGAACGAGAAAGCGATAAAACGAAACCCCAATTTTACCTCGTTGGTATCGGACCGGGAGATGCGGATCTCATAACCCTGAGGGGACTCAAAGCCATTGAGGATGCCGATCTGATTTTTTGTTCTGAAAGTTCCCAAGAAAAATTTTCAGCCTACCTTACAGGAAAAGAATTGATTGATGGCAGTACTTACGGAACATCCCGCTATTATGGGAAAGACTGTTCCAAGCTTGAGAAAGAAGAACAAAAAGAGTGTAAACGTTGCACTGAAAAACGGAACGAACTCATAAAAAAAATCCGCCGGGCAGTTAAAGAAGGAAGCTCTGTTGCAGTTCTTGGAAGCGGCGACCCCTTCATATATGGGCCATCTGTCTGGTTTCTGGAGGAATTTTCCGATCTTGATCCGGTTATCGTACCGGGACTCAGCAGTTTCAACTCAGCCAACGCAGCACTGGGAAAGTCAGTGACCGAAAGCCAACCGACAAAATCGGTTATACTGACGATCGGATATTCTCCTGAATCTCACAAGACAATTGAAGACCTGTCGGTACATAAAGCAACGATGGTCATCTATATGCCGAAAGATTTACCGGATCTCGTCAAACGATTGTCCGTCCATTACTCCCAAGAGACACCTGTAGCCCTGGTCTCTTATGCAGGATACAAGGAAAAGGAAAGAGTCGTGAAAGGCACACTGAAGACCATTCTTGATATTGTTGAAAAGGAAAAAGAAATAAAATATTACTTGGTATATGTGGGAGATTTCTTAAATTACCATCGTAAGTAAATGGGGAAACTGGAACAAATTCAGATCTTTTAAAACAAAAATCCCGGACCGAAGTAATTCGATCCGGGATATCCCTTTTTTATCCACAGATATCCCTTTTTTATCCACAGATATCCATTTGAAACACAACGCCGTCCGCGCAGTCGTGTTCGCTATGTGTTCAAGGCAGGTCTTCTGACTTTCGGATCATCCTACCGGCCGCGCCTTCCCGGCCTTGCGGTCAGTGGCATCCTGCGGCTTTCGTCCCCGGTTACAGCGGCGGGCCCGTCCCCGATTTTCACGGAGTTCCCTATTAAGCTCTTTCGAGCGCCTTTTGCATTAATTTGAAAATGATAGGCGCACCTGCAATATGTCTTGACATTGTCTGGCGAAATTTTTAGTATTAAAAAATGAAAAAGGAGGAACAATATGCTGTCACGTCCCAAACGCAGCGAAAAACTCGACCTTCGGCTGACACCGGATGCGAAGAAGGCACTGCTGGCAGCGGCGGTCGCTTCGCATAAATCGGTAAGTGAGTTCGTTTTGGAAAGTGCATTGGCGCGGGCCGATGAAACACTAGCGGATCGGCGGATGTTCCATCTTGACGCCACACAATGGAAGGCCTTTCTTGACGCACTTGATGCACCACCTCGTCCTCTGCCTCGTCTGGAGCGACTCTTCAAAGAGCCCTCATTTTTCGATCCCGGGTCCGATAAGTAACCATGGTCCAGAGCGTCGAAAAGCTCAAACGGAACCATCCGGTGGATGTTTTCGATTGCGGCCGAGAGGCGTTAAACCGCTATCTGTCACGATACGCATGGCAGAACCAGCAGGCCGGCGCATCCCAAACGTACGTCGGTATGTCGGATACTGAAATTGTTGGCTATTATACCCTGGCGGTGGGCCAGGTTGCATTTGGGGAAGCCCCGGAGCGACTGACAAAAGGATTGGCGAAACATCCAGTGCCGATCATGTTGATAGCGCGTCTGGCGGTGGATCACCGCTGGCAGGGGCAGGGCGTCGGAGGGGCGCTGTTGAGGGATGCCATGTGGCGCACCTTGCAAGCCGCGGACATCGCCGGCATCCGCTCCTTTGCGGTTCATGCAAAAGACGAGAACGCAAAACGCTTCTACCAGCATTTCGATTTTATCCCCTCCCCAACGGATCCCCTTCATCTATTTGTTCTTCTCAAGGACGTGCGTCGGCTCTTCAGCTGATTGGTTATTCTTCCGGAAGTTTCAAAAAGTATTTGAGCTGGTACCCGGGAAAAAGATCGGGATGAATGATGGCGGCCAGATCTTCAACAACCTCTTCCCGCTTATCAATGGATTCCCAGTACCAGGGCTGGGTTATCCAGATCTTTTTTTCACGGACCGGCTTGGTGACCCGCAAAATCTCCGCTGCATCCATCAACTGCCGCATGGATGCAATACCACGTCCGGGAGCGACTTCGAGAATGTACAGATCGGCGTCCCTGGCACGCATGTAGAACTCTTCCAGGGTAATACTGCCGTATCCCACCATGTACTGCATCGCTTCCAGGCCGTTGAAGAGGTAGTCGCCGCCGGCGAGCGCAAACATTCGGGCCTGACAGGAATCCGGCCTCGGGACATGCACCTTCTTGAGGTATACCCCCCCGGACAATATCCTGGGTTTTTTCGTTGCCCGGGCCGTTGTTATCGATACGGCGTCGACTTTTCGGGCGGCCTTTTCGAAGAACCGGTTTGCTTCATCTTCCTTGTCATAGAAGGCCGCCAGGAATTTGACCCATTCCGTCTGTGCCAGGGGATGCTTCTCATCAAAAAAATCGACGATTGCCACCGGGATGTTCAATTTGTCCAGCATGGGGAGCAGTTTCTGGTTCCAGTCCCTGGCAAAAACGATCTCCGGATTCAAGGCCCTGAGCCGTTCGTAATCCATCGGGTTCCCGTTCCCCAAATCAACGATATCACCCGCTTCTATCCGGCTTTGGATACCGTCGATATAGGATTCGCTATTGTCGATGCAGATACCCGAGATGGTATCCAGAAGCCCGAGGGGTCTTAGAAGAGCGGCGTTGATGGTGGAATTCAAGGCAACCCTGGTAACAGGAATTTCAATCCTGGGAAGATCTTCATAGCCGGGCAGGGGGGCCTTTCCCCTGGGGCACAGCAGCAATTCCCGTCCGGCGCCGTCGGTTACCACCTTGTATCCGTTATCCAGATAGGCGAGCTTAAAGTGTGCGGCATACCGGACGGAGGACAAGGCCCCCCCGTTATCTTCGGCGGACAGATCAAATGTCCCGGCTAAAAGGAAGACCATTATGCCTGCTGTTATTAGAACGGCTTTCCCGAAAACAGGCAGACAGTGAATAACCGTGAACGTACTTTTCTTCCTACGCTTCAAGTCCTCAGCTTTGAAACACACCGCTCTCTCCTTCCCCGAACGAATAGGGGTACTGGCTGGTCAGCCTGCAGTTGAGGATCGCCTCTATGAAGGTCAACCCTCCCGCAAACCCCAGATACGGCCGGTGTACCAGATTGGTCCTGTTGAATTCCGGCATGCTGGTTTGAATGAAAAATTGGGGGGATAAATCCACCTGATTCAGTAGATATTCCTCAAAGGCGGAACCGAAGGTAATTACCGGCCGTTGTTTATGTAGGGCCGACAGGGTCTGATCCATACCGGGATTCAGGAGAATTTGGACCCCTTCATCCCTGCACGGAAGCAACCCGGTCTCTCCGGGAGTCAAGGTTTCCCGGCCGGAAATTCCCAAAATGACCGGACGACAGCCCAGGTAGTCATGGAGGAACGACCCCAGTCCGGCGACAAACGCCCACTCGCCGAAAATGGCCACCGGCAGGCCCCTTATCTTCTCGGTTCTTGATGAGTGGGTCAGTGCCAGGAAGCCCTCCCTGCGGCAATGTTCCTCTTCCCGTTTCAATGCATCGGAGCGGGGTATTCCCATATCCCCGCACACATCGTCCAGGAGACCGCGGGTAGCATCAAAACCAATGGGCATCCGCTTTGCTGTGACATAGGGCTGATTGAACCGCTTCTTCATGAATTCGGCAATCTCGATGCCGTACTCCGGATTGATCACCACATTAAGGCCCGCCGAAACAAGATTGCGGATCTCCTCCAGGTTGGCGCCGGCCGCCAGAACCGTGTTGACCTTCAGTCCTGCCATTCCCATCAGACGCCGAATCTCCCTGGCATCGTGCTTCCAGCTATATTGGGTGATAGGCAGGCCCAGAATATTGACGGTATTTCGGGCGGGCGCGGCCTTCGGATCGGTCTCCTTCTCGATGAGCTTGATAATGGCTTCCGAGTATCCTTTCGAAATGCTTCTGGCGCACCCGGTGGACTCCAGGTAGAGTATCCGGGAGGAGAGGTCGTGATCCATGAGAATGTTGTCGGCATCCTCGCCGATGAGGCTCAGGCTGCACGAATTGATAACGGCAATGCACCGGCCCCGGCCCTTTTGAACCAGCAGTTCCACAGCCTGTACCAGCTTGTCGCTGATGCCTAGAATGACATCGGTATCCGTTATCTCCGTACAGGGGATCCGGGGGTGGCCATCCACCGCCAGGCGATTGAAACGGTTCGCATTCCGCTCGCAAATCGGATGGCAGCCCTCTACCATTCCGGCGGCAAACCCCGTACAGGAACTCGGTCCGTTCACCAGGATATCGACACCGTCGATGCCGGAAAGGGCAGAGAGAGCGCCGCCCAGGGAACAGGGCAGGCCGTGGTTCAATCCCTGATCGTCAACAGTTATTGCTTGATTCATTTCGCCATCCTTCCACACCGGTGAATTGCAGCCATCGGGACCACTCCACAAACAGGTTCAGCAATCCCCGGGGTCCCACCGGCGGGAACAGCGGCACCTCCCGGACCAGCAGCCCCGGCTGGTGGTTCGGAATCGGGGCGTGGTGAGAGGAGCACTGCAGATACACATCCGCTTTTTTTTGAAGATTGTTTGCCAGCACCGCTTCGAGATCCATGCCGGAATTCACCGGACAGGAGAGGCCGCCGGGGGCGTCCAGAAAATCCGCTTCGAAATAACCGGTGCTGAGGATGTTCATCTCCAGAATGTCGGCTTGAAGCAAATCCAGGAATTCCACCAGCCAGCCCAGGTGGAGGGGGGCGGTGTTCACAATTATCTTGAGCCCCTTAAAAGGGTTTCCACGTCGCGACATTTCCTGAAGAAAAAAATCTTTTTCCGCCGCCATCAGCTCTTCGATATCCACATCCAGTTTCAAGGCGTCCCTGATGGCGGAAAGCCAGGTGCGGGTATCTTCAAATCCGCCGGGAAATCCTTCCTGAATATAGGGTGTCTGGAACTTCTGGCATAATCGTTCGCACACCGAAAGGGACTGGTTGGTGGATGCCGGCAGGTTCAATGCCGCCCGGGGCACATCGGGCAGCGCCTTAAAATCCAGGTTCCGGACGAATCGGGTGTTTATATCAAGCCCCAGCAGTGCCAGAAGACGCCTGACCTCCATGAAATCGATATCCGCGGTGGGTATAAGACTTCGCTCGGCCACCAGGTTCACCCGGCGGGGGTCGATGTCGGACGCAGGTTTCAAAAAACGGTCGATCAAATCGAAATAGGCGCTGTTGATCCCTTCGAAGTGATCTCCCTTCAGGAATCCGCCCATGGAGAAATAGACCACCTCCCGGCCGGTCCGGTCGGACATCTCCTCGCACACCCCCGAAACGTCATCTCCGATCACTTCCACCGTGCAGCTTGGAATCACCAGGAGGGGAAAATCCGGAAATGCCGCGAGGGTCTCCTCGATTTTCTGCCGCAGCAGATCTTCTCCGCCGAAGATCAGCTCATTTTCCGACAGGGCCGTGGTGCGAAAATTCATTCGCGGCGGGCTGAAGTCGTGGATTATCTCCCCTTCCCGAAGAAGCATCTGCTGGCAGAACTTCAGGCCGTAATGGGCACATCCCGGGGTACCGTGAAGCAGCACAGCTGTATTGCGAAGATTCAGCAGCACACTCAACGCCCCCACAAGCGTACAGGAGAGCTGGCTGCCCTTGACCCGGGGAATACTGTATTTGTGTTTATTCTCAGACATGGCGCCTCATCAGTGCATCGAGACCATCCTGGTCAAACGGTGTGGGACAGACCAGCTTCGGCTGCTGGGCGACCCGTTTCGACAGCGCTTCGAACATGCCCGCCACCTCATGCCCGGCGTCATATTCCATCACGGTCTGTCGGTTGATCTCCGCCTTGTGAAAAAGTTCATCCCTGGGGAAAAAGGCCACCATCTCGGACCCGACCGACCGGGCGAACTCGTCGATCAGCTCTCTCTCCCACGGCTTATTGAAACGGGCATTGCCGATAATGCCTGCCAGACGCCCCTTGTCGGCGGATGAAAACCGGGCAACGCATTTGCAGATATTGTTGGCGGCGTACAGGGCCATGAACTCGCCGGAAGTGACAACGTAGATCTCCTCGGCGTAGTTCTTCCGTATGGGAACCGCAAACCCGCCGCAGACCACATCCCCCAGAACATCGTAAAGAATGATATCGATGTCGGGAGTAATCACCGACAGTTTTTCCAGAACCTCGAACATGGAGATGATGCCGCGGCCGGCACATCCGATGCCCGGTTCGGGCCCCCCGGCCTCGATGGTCAGGACGCCGCCATATCCCGTTTTCAGAATTTCCTCTTTGGTAACACCGGCCGGTCCGTTGGCCCGGAGCGTATCGAGAACAGTGGGCTGGAGCAGACCATTGTGAAGCATCTGGGTAGAGTCATGTTTGGGGTCGCAGCCGATCTGCAGAATTTTATTCCCCGAGTTCGAGAGGCAGACCGACAGATTGGTCGTGATGGTCGATTTGCCGATACCGCCTTTGCCGTAGATTGCAATTTGTTTCATCCGTAATTCTCCAGGTTTAATTCGGACTGCCGGAAAACAAAAATCCCGGACCGAAGTAATTCGATCCGGGAAATCCCTTTTTTATCCACAGATATTCGTCTGAAAAACGGCGCCGTCCGCGCAGCCGTGATTCCATATGCCCAGGCAGGTCTTCTGACTTTCGGATCGTCCTACCGGCTGCGCCTTCCCGGCCTTTCGGCCAGTGGCATCATGCAGCTTTCGTCCCCGATTACAGCGGCGGGCCCGCCCCCGATTCCCACGGGGTTCCCTGTTAAGCTCGTTAGAGCACCTTTGCAAATGTATTCGCCTGTTCATATAAAGTGCTGAAAAATATGTCAAGCCGAAAGAGACAGTGGAACAGGGTAACCGCATTTGGATTTTTATAAGGCGCTATGGCTGTTTCAAGAGAATGAACGTCGAACATCGAACATCCAACGTCCAATTTTGAATATTGATTTGTCGGATAGATATGTTAAATACAGGCTATCAGCACATCCGGGCAACGTGAGGGGAAAGCGGTTGGATTGATATAAAACACGGCGTTTCCCCCCTTATATCCCCAAAACCTGAATCGGCGCGGGGTTTGTTTACAGCACATTATGAGACGACGGCAACTAGGCATATACGGACTGATCCTGTTTGTGGTGGGGACTTTGATTGTTCCCATCATGCACAAGTGGGAGCTGTATCACGCCCATAACGACGGGACCGGAAACACGTGTCATCCGTGTTGCTCGCACAAGCATTCGTCGGATTGTGAGACGCCGGATTCTTCGCGAAACTCCCAACCGACCAAAAAACACCACGATCCTTCCACCTGCCCGATCTGTCAGCTTGCGAAAATGCCGGTCACTATAGCGGAGGTTGGGATTCCCGAGGTGCAATTCGAGCCGATCGAAATCGCACCGCCAATCACACCGCAACAACCGGAGTTCAAAACCCCACGCCTTCTGCCATTTTCCTGCGGGCCTCCTGTTTGATTCTGCTCCACACATAATCGCATTCATACATCGTTCATACGCAACGCCTTTGTAGAGGTGCGTGTATGGATTGTCCCCGAACAGAATCACTTGAAGGAGTTCGTGCTATGAAAAGAATATTTGTGTTTATTACAGCCGTGCTGTATTGCGCGTCGTTTGTTTGTGCCGAGGAAGTCTTCACGCTTCCGGACTTAGTGGTGACGGCAACCGGAAGCGAGAAAGAGTTGTTTGATACATCTCTGCCCATGAATCTGTTGGAAAACAGCGATCTGGAGGAGAAAATTGCGGTCTCAGTGGCTGAGATCTTTCAGGAAGAGCCCGGTGTGGATGTGGTGACTACGGGACCGGGGAGTGTACACCCCATGATCCGTGGGCTCTACGGTGAGCGGGTGCTCGTGCTTATCAATGGCGTACGCCTGTCCGAACAGCGCCCCGGAGGCAATCATGTGTTGTCACTCGATCCCGCGCGGATTGAGCGCGTCGAAGTGGTTCGCGGCCCGGCATCGGTGCTCTATGGTTCCGATGCAATCGGAGGCGTGATTAACTTCATCACGAAGCGTGCCGGCGAGGAAACCTCACCCGAAGCCCGTTTCGGCGGCGAAGCAGATATTCGGTATAGTAGCGCAACGGACGGTTTAAAGGAGTCGGCGCACCTGCGTTTCGGTCGGGGCCGCTTCAACGGCTATGCCGGGGGAACCTACAGGGACACAGGCAACGTCGAAACCCCGGAAGGCGAGCTTTCGAACAGCTTTTACGACGGCTACACAGTCTGGGGCGGCGGCAATTATATCGCCGACCGATGGAAGGCATACGCCGATTATTCGCTTATAGAAGCGGACATCGGCATCCCCGGCCCCGCCGCCTTTGCCGAGGACTATTTCAAAGGCGAGAAGCATCAGCGGCTTTCACTTGGGTTTGAAGCCGACGGGTTCGACAGTGCCGCCGAACGCTTCAACATCGATTTTGGTTGGCAGCGGCATAACAGGCATCGTTACCGCCGCAAAACGGACGCCATACCGCCTGTCATTCAGGGCGACCTCGAAGTCAATATCCGGGTCGACATCGACACCTATACGCTTAAGCCGCAAATGGTTCTTGTTCCCAACGACACGCACCGGGTGGCGATCGGCCTGGACACGTTCTACGAAAACGCGACGTCCGACCGCACACTCCGGGACAGCGCTTCGTCCTGGGTGAATCCGGGTTTCGATGGTGTTCCCGTTATTCCGGATTCGACGCGTTTTGGCGTAGGTGCGTTTGTGCAGGACGAGATAACCCTGGGCGACCGCTGGATTGTTACGCCGGGACTCCGTGGGGACTGGATTGAAGCACAAACCGACGGGCATCCCCGCCATCAGCTGACAGGTAAGGAGACATCCGAAAGCAGCGCGATAAGCGGGAATCTCGGCCTGCTTTTTAGGGTAAGTAACGAAATCAATCTTTACGGCAATGTGGGGCGAGCGTTCCGTTCACCAACCCTGCTGGAGCTGTATTTCTATGGGCCGCACGACGTCGGAAACGACATCGGCGATCCGGACCTCGATCCCGAAAAAAGCTGGAACTTCGATATCGGGCTGAAAATCCGGACCGATCGACTTCAGACAATGATCAGCGTTTTCTACAACACGGTCGACGACTACATCATCAAGGAGAACCAGGGAGACGGCAACTACTACTATATGAACTACGCTGAAGTATCCCTGTATGGCGCCGAAGCGGGCCTGGATTACGATTTTGGCAGCGGCTTCTCGGCGTTCGCCTCCGTTTCGTATGTGCGTGGAGAGAATGACGATTCGGGGGAAGATCTTACGGGCATTCCGCCGTTGAAAGGCCGATACGGGGTGCGCTACGATGCGATACTGGGTGCAAAAAATCGACTCTGGGTGGAACTCGCCGGGATGACCGCCACGGACCAGGATGAGACCGGTCCCAACGAGCGCGAGACCGATGGCTACACACGCGGCGACGTTCGTGTGGGAGTCGATATCGGCGAGACATGGCGCTTCGTGGCGGCCGTTGAAAACGTCTCCGATGAACTATACCAGGATCACCTCTCGTCAGCATGGCAGTCGTTCGGATTGAACGATCAATCCGGCCGAAATGTGAAGGTGATGGTTAAGGCGAGATTCTGATATAAGCTGACATCCGATGCCTCCCGAAGGTGCGCATCAAAGTAATGCAATGAGCACATCCTCAGGGGGGCATCGGATTTGTTGGGCCAGCTCAAATATTATTTTTTGGTCATCTCCTTGCCGCAACACATCAGGGGAACACTGCAGGCATCCTCCGATCCGGTACTACAGGCACACGCTTTTTTTACTGCCAGTTCCAGACCGCATGCCTCGCAGTAAAACAGATCGCCTTCTTTCATGTCACAACATTTTGCCATGGGAAAACCTCCTTTTGTTGTTTTGCCGGGGTAATGAATTCCTCTTTTTAACCCTTTGGGCTTATATCTGTCAAACAAAGGGCACGTTGCGGCCTTGGTTGTCAGTGTCGAGACCGGTGAAACCAGTTGTTGCCATGTTCGTTGATTTTGCCAATCAGGTCGACAGTGCCGGCGATTTCATCGATGACATCAATTCCATCATCGTAGTGGATCCATCGGTATTGATCACTTCGTAGGAACCTGTCCCCATTTCACATTACAGCCAATTTTACGTTCCATTTTGACCGATCTCAATGGAAGCGAACTGCCTCGGGATTGATCCCCTTGTGCCAGGAAAACGTTTTGAAAATGGCTCAACAGTTAAATATCATTGATAATATTAAGAGCCTTGAGGACAAAAGCAACTATTAAAATAAACCATATGAGTCTTTTCCACCATCGTTTTTGTTTTTCAGTTGCTCCAAAATGAAAAACATCTGTTTCATTCGCCATCCCCCACCAGCCCCAACCAAACTTCGCGATTCAGTGGCGCGCGGCTCTTTGCGCGACCGACTGCAAGCGCCTTGTTGGGTTTTGTATAAATTGCATCACCTCGTCTACGTTTTTTAGACGAATTTTTGTTTTAAAAAAGTTTTCATAAATCACGGAATGGCCATAATATGAACTCTTACTTTTTCTCTCGTAATACTGAGATGCCCAAGTGATTAATTCTTTAAGCCCTGCTTCTGATTCTTCTCTGCCCATATGTTTTTTGCTTTCTGAGCCCCTATTTTGGAGCCTTTTAAGGCAGATATCACACGGTAGATCAAGCCATATAACAGATTGAGCATCATCCAAATAGGACTCTGCTATATGTCCAAATACCCCTTCAGCAATCCAAGAATCTGAACGCTTGCTTTGCTGAATCATACTTTGAACTTTTTTGATTTCTCGTGGTGTATCAAACCCACCTGGTTCCCAGAAAATCTCATCAAAATGAATAATAGGTATTGAAAAATTTGCTGAAAGTTTTTTTGCTAACCAAGTTTTACCACTCCCACTATTTCCTAAAATGATCGATCTCATATTGTGACCCAAAAACAACAATTGAACTCACGGGCACCGCTTTATCGCCTCCCGTGAAGTGAAGGGTTAGTGGCTTTACTTATCGCCTTGACTCTCAACAAAAACCGCGCCTGTCTTTACTGGATCAAAACCTTCCGGCCACTTCGTAGAAGAATCATATGCAGTTTTCTGACATTACATGATCGTTACCAAGATTAAAATCTCCCAATCAGCCTTGAAGCCGCGTATGCGGTGCTGGTTGCGTAAAGAATGTTTGCGGCTTTCCGGCATTCGCCGATCATGTGGAAGTCCTTTGCGCAGCGGCTGAATTTCAAAGCTTCGTCATGGAGAGGCATATGTCTGGAGTTTCTGTTTATTATCGTCTCCACAGCTCGGCGTTGGAATTTATCCCGCCGTCGGCACACGACAATTGTTCTTCTCCCAAGACCAGGTTTACCTGTAACCTCTCAGTAACCCCATGCCTGAACCGGCAAGCCGGAGTCGACGGTCTGCAGTCGGCAGTCAACAGCCGGCGGATTGAAATCTATTTCATTTTCCATTAACCTTATCGAAAGATGCACGCTTTTGCGTGTATGTTTCTGAGAAAGGGTCTATAATGTTCGGGTCTTCTCTAAACTCCAATGGCAAGTAAAGATTTGAATAAAAATCTCATTCCGCTATTCTTTAGCCTTGGAATCCAGATCCTTTACACATCTAAACCCAACCGCAAAATCACACCAGTTCCCGGAGAGTCCTTTCCGGTAATACACTCTTTTACACATCGCTCCTGAATGCCAGCTACCGCCTCGAATCAATCGAAAGCTCCCTTTTTCCGGACCTTTGGGATTATCTTTTTCACTCACCTTGTAATAATCCCTGGAATAAATGTCGCCGATCCATTCCCAAACGTTTCCCCCCATATCGTACAAGCCATATCCGTTGGGCTCGTAGCTCTCTACAGGATTGATAAGGTTCCGCCATTGGCCGGCATCATTTCTTGCCCCTTTCTTGGTCCATTTGCTGCCGTTCGGGAAATCCATATCAACCAATCCGCCACGGGCCGCATATTCCCACTCCGCTTCAGTCGGCAATCTTTTTCCCGCCCATTGTGCGTACCCCATGGCATCGACCCAACTAATACCAACCACCGGATAGTTCAGGTAGTCATCGCCACATCTGAAGGTATCCGAATTCCAGAATTCAGGCAGCTTTTTTCCTATCTCTTCACAAAAGCGTTTATACTCACCGTTGGTAACTTCGTGCCTGTCCATATAAAAGGAATCCACCTTCACTCTATGGGAAGGGCTGTAATTATACCCTTCTTCTGAATCCTTACCCATCATAAACTCTCCCCCCTGTATTAAAACCATGGGAGGGTCGCTTTTTTTAATTTCCTGGCCGGACGATGTCATTCCAATCAGCAAAAGGACAATAATGCAAAAGAATACTATCTGAGCCAATTTCAAAACGCTCCATTTCGGCCGATCTCTACGTTGGGCAAAAATTTCAATCCTCGAAATACCCCAAGTATTCCTGTGGTTGAAATTTCCGCTCCGCCTTGAGCTTGACCGAACTGAAACATTTTGAAAATGGCTCGTCTTTTTCATGTTTTTTCCTCTTGTGGGGTTGATGCCAATTTTTATGGTGTAGAGCATATAGTGTCTTATCCATTATCCCGCTGAAACGATACTGCGAAAAACAAGACGCTCTGATGTGTTGATTCAAACTTGAGACACTTGAAACTGTACTGCGGGGTGACGGATAAAAATCGGCTGGGCTGAGCCGTATTTATTATATTTTCGGTATGCTTAGCATGATATACAGGGTTTGTAAAGATCGTTGAAACTTCTATTCTCACGCAAAGCCGCCAAGATCGCCAAGAAAATTTTGATCACTTGATTGATTTTCCGGTAGCTTGACACAAATATCCCATTTGCCTATTATCCTGCCTGCCATGAATAAACCCCAATGTTGCATAAAAAAGACGGAGAAAATCTCGAAAAAGGTTAGGTGCAAGAGGACTCCAGATCCTTCGTTCCCAAGGGATTGCAGTAGTTCACTACAGCTTCACCCTTGGTGCCTTGACTCTGAAGTCCTCAGGCGTTTGCAACACTGGGGTAGTCCCCCAACATTTTTGCGAATTGCACTCCTTGTGCTGGCAACGGCCTTTTTTTTTACGGGTAGCGCCGCTGCCGGGGATCAAACCGCCGAGGACATCGCTCCCCGGTACGGGCTTGCCGTTATCTCAGGCAATCCATTCGACCCGGTATCGAATATCCACTTTATTCAACTCTCGGCCTTCGGGATCTGGGATTACGACAAGGTATGGCATCACCGGGCTCCCGAGGCAATGCGCTTCAAGGTGGAAGTAAATGCCGGGGCAACTTTCACCCCCAACATCCGCACGGTCCTCTCCACGGAGATGATGGCACTTTATTATTTTAAATCTCTTTCCACGCCCCGGCTGGCGCCTTTCATCTCCACCGGTATCGGGCTCATCTATACCGATTTCCAGACAAGAGACAAAGGACCGCCCCCCGAAGAGATGGGGTCGCGGATAAACTTCAATCCACAGATCGGCATCGGGACGGAAATCAACGTTCAGGATGGTCCGCCCTTTTTTGCGGAATTCCGGATGAGCCATATCTCGAACGCCGATTTAAACGATGACAACCGGGGGCTCAACTCGGTTGTTTTTCTATTCGGACGTTTCTTTTGAGCGGCAATCACACATCACCGGTGCATTGTGATCGGACACCCGTGGTTGTCCGCAGCGCCACGGTAACCGCTCTGTCCAAAAATCTGGACGGGCTGTGGGAGAAACTCCTTTGCGGGAAAACCGCCATGGCTCCCATCACCCGGTTCAAAACAGATCATTACACTTCGAGTGTCGGGGCATGTATCGAGGATCTGCCGGCCGGCGGGCCCGCATCCATGATCCACGAACTCATCTCACGTCTTTTTAAGAACTGGGGGACGATGCTGGCCGATACCTTCATCCTCACGGCAAGCACAAAATCCGGCATCGACAATCTCGAAAAAACACTTCGGGGGGATCCGGCGGAGACCCGGGATATCCTTCTTCCGTCTCTGCCTGATATTGTTTCCGAAAAATCAGGGCTCGCGGGCGGAGGAATCAATATCAGCGCGGCATGCGCCTCCGCGACTGTTGCCATAGCCCGGGCCGCGGCCATGATTGCATCCGGAAGAAGAGAAGTGGTGCTGGTCTGCTGCCTCGATCTTCTCACGGAATTTATCTATTCGGGATTTTCCGCCCTGAGGGCTTTGTCTCCAACCCCTCCCCGTCCCTTTGACCGCGGCAGGGACGGGCTCTCCCCGGGGGAAGGGGCCGCCGCCCTGCTTTTGATGAGCCGGGCACGAGCCGAAAAGGAGAAGATCTCTTCCCTGGGAAGCATCGCAGGATGGGGCATCGCGAACGATGCCACCCATATCACGGCGCCCGCCCGGAACGGCTGTGGCCTGATCCAGGCGGTTCGGGGGGCACTGGAAATGTCGGGCATAGGGGCCGAAGGGATTTCAGCCGTCAGCGCCCACGGTACCGGAACGGTCTACAACGACGCCATGGAGATCACGGCGTTCAGGGAGGTGTTCGGGAAGCGGAACCTTCCGGTTTTTTCCGTCAAAGGCGCCATCGGGCATATCCTGGGGGCCGCTGGCGGCATAGAGGTCGTGCTGGGGCTGAAAACACTCTCGGAGCAGACAGCGCCGCCCACGGTGGGGCTATCGACACCCATGGAGGGGGCGGAAGGGATGGTCAGCGGGGAGCCGGTTGCATTTTCGGGGAACCGGCTGCTGACTACCAACTCCGGTTTCGGGGGTATCAATGCGGCTTTAATTTTAGAATCTGGATAACAGAAAAAGCGATGGAAGAGGGAAGATCGCTCCGCTCGGACGAGGGAAGATAAAAAAAGCTTTTCATGCTTACATCATCCCTCTTCCATCTTCCTTCGCCGTTATGTTATTATGCTTTTCTCTGCGTCACTGCGTCTCTACGCGAGAATTGCTTTTTTAAAAGGAGTTAAATGGAAGCACATATAACCGGCATCGGCTGGGTGACATCGAAGAACTCGGGGGGTCTCAAAGAGCTCGACACCTTTGAAATGACCACCGACCCGCTGCCGGATATTCCCATCGCCGACCTGGGGCCAGCCGCCCGGCGGATGGATGCCTATTCCAGGCTGGGAATGAGCGGCATACGCCACGCCCTCCGGGATGCCGGTCTCGTCGAACGGCCAGAACTACAGGTCTCCACGAAAGGCACGAAAAACACGAAAACAGATTCCTACAAGAAGAAGCGCAACATCGGCATCGTTACCGCCACGCAATACGCATGTCTCGACACCGACGTGGCCTATCACGGCACTGCCAGCCCGGCGCTCTTCTCCTACACCCTGCCGAATACGTTTCTTGGCGAGGCGGCGATCCACTTCGGCCTCACCGGCCCCACTTACGTTATCAACGGGAGAACGCCCCTCGATACCGGCGTTCTTGAAATGGCCCTTGACTCTATCTTCTTCGGTGAGACTGATATGATGCTCTGCGGTGTTGTGAACCCGCCGCCGCCCCGGGCGCTGCCGGACGCACCGCCGGTTTCCCTTGGCGCACTCTTTTTCGTGGTTGAGCGACAAACGGGGGAAAAACCTTCCTATGGTTCGGTTCGTTTTAACACAAAGGGTTTGATCGAGTTTGATGGCTCTGAAATCGGGGGGCTCGCAGAGCTTGTTCACCAGTGTAGGAAAAGATAGCTGAATTATATCTCCACGAAAGAAATAGTCTCGCGCAAAGCCGCCAAGAGCGCAAAGAGAAAAATCTAATGAAGGGAAGGAATTCCCCTGAACTCATACCAAGCTACTGGAGAAAGAGGTTTTTTAATGAGAATGAATTCCCCGTTTGATCACGATCAGTAACCAAATCCGTTATTCATCTTCAGCAAACCACCGGGCTACTTCGTCCATCGATTTGAAAACTTGAACGTAAATCGGAGGCTCATTCATTTCGGTAAAAACTTGCAGCATTCGTGCTATCCCGAATTCCAGGTCTCTTGAAGTGAGAAAAGCTGTTTTCCCGTCTTTTCTTTTTTCTACAAGATGTTTTACGGAATCGACTATTTGCCGGAACTGATCGCTGGCTATTTTATTAAGAAGAGCCTCGCTGAAATCCCATATGACATTTTTGGTCGGGTTGCCCGCATAAAACGCTCTGTTTGCAGACAACCCTTCTTCAAACGTTACTTCCCCGGTTACTATAAATCTTGTCAATTGTTTATCATTGTCGGTTTCAACTCTAATCGGCATAACATCTCCTGTTAATTTTTTCTGATACGCGGCTCGGTGCCCTGCCGGATTCTCCGGATGTTTGCGGCATGCCGGAAAAGGATAAAAATGAATATGAGCGTTGCAAGACCTGAAAAAATTACGGAATGGGTTCTGAAAGAGGTGAAAACCGGCAGGGCCGCGGCGAAGCAGATGGATGCGAGCGATACCATGCGCCGACGCCAGAGGGTCAGAAAGAAAACGGCCAGGGCAAGCCCACAGGCGACGGGAGAAATCATCAGAAAACACCCGATCGCCGTTGCAACCCCCTTCCCGCCCGAACGGCCCATGAAATACGCCGGATAGAGATGCCCGGCAAAAGCGAAGAATGCCGCGAGAGACACGAACAACTCCCAATGAAAAAAACTTTCAAACATGGGATACAGCCGCATCGCCAGGTAGACAGGCGTTGCCCCCTTCAGGACATCCCCGAGAAGCACCGCTGCCCCGAGCTGGTTCCCGGCAACCCGCCGTACATTGGTGGCGCCGACGTTGCCGCTGCCGAGCCGCCGGATATCCTTGTCTGAAAACAGGCGGGTCAGCAGGATCCCCACCGGGATCGATCCCACGAGATAGGCCAGCAAAACCATACCGAGCAGCAATAAGAGTGTTAACCAGTTCATGGTCTATGCATACCATTTAGGCGCGGGAAAGGCTATAGGAAGCCAGGCGATTGCATGTAGGTCAACACCAGAAAGGAGTGCCTGAAGTTCCGGAGTCGTTTCATTACGCCTTTTAAATCAAACAGACAGAATATCAAAACTTTAGGCGCTTTAAACTTTTATCAATGCCATTCTTCCGACCCGAATGGCCGAGAAAAGCTTTTACACTTCCTATTCCGATATGTTAAAGCGCTTTCTTACAAAAGTGTATGAGAACAAAAAGAGGGATGCTCAAAACAAATGAATGTTTATATAAATGATATGACGGCGTTTCTGCCCAACGCTCCGGTTTCGAACGACGCCATCGAGGACGTACTTGGCAGGATAGATGGCTACCCTTCACGGCTGAAACGCACAGTATTAAAAAACAACGGTATTAAAAACCGTTACTATGCCATCGACCCGGACACCGGGGAATGACCCACACCAACGCACAACTGGCGGCGGAAGCCGTAAAGCGACTGAAACCTTTCGATGACTACACAACGGATATTATCCAATGCCTCTGCTGCGGGACCACGAGCCCGGACCTGCTCCTGCCCGGTCACGGCCTGATGGTCCAGGGGGAACTCGGTTTGCCGCCCTGTGAGGTGATTACCGGCGCCGGCATCTGCCTTTCGGGAATGATCGCCTTCAAGTATGCATATATGAACATTGCCACCGGTATGTCGGAAAATGCCGTTTGTGTCGGTTCGGAACTCTCCTCTTCCTTCATGCGCTCCTCTTTCTTCTCCACCGTGCCAAAGGAAGGCGCCGATGTCGAAAAACGCCCTCTGCTTGCCTTTGACACCGATTTCCTGAGATGGATGCTCTCCGACGGCGCCGGCGCCGCATTTCTATCCGCGACGCCAAATCCGGACAGGCTTTCCCTTCGGGTGGACTGGATGGATTACACGGCCTATGCGGGTGAATATGACACCTGCATGTACGCCGGCGGTATCAGGACCGAAGAGGGGCACCTGGTCGGGTGGCGGCACCTGAATGGAGACCCGGGAACAGACCGGATGTTTCCCATGGCTGTCAAGCAGGATATCCGCCAGCTCGACCGAAACATCGTCGGGACCATGAAACGAACGCTCAAAACCTCTATCGCGAAGCATGGTCTTGCAGCCGATAAAATCGACTGGTTCCTGCCCCACTATTCATCCCTCTATTTCAAGGACAAGTTCTACCAGGGAATGTGCGACATCGGTTTTGAGATCCCCTACGAGCGATGGTTCACCAACCTGGCGGAAAAGGGCAATACCGGCGCCGCGGCCATTTACATCATCATGGCGGAGCTTTTTCATTCCGGGAAGCTGAAAAAAGGTGACCGCCTGCTTTGCTTCATTCCCGAAAGCGGCCGATTTTCCCATTGTTTCATGCAGTTGACGGCGGTATAGGATGGAGATCAGCGAAGTACCCCAGGATCAGGGCATGATAGACAATCCGGACCTTAAAGAAATCTGCTATGCCCTGGATGAAAACGGCTGCTACGTTCTGGCGCCGAGCGCGGGATGGGAGCCGAAAAACGTCGCGAACGACCAGGCCTGGGCGTTGATAGGGAAACAGGTCGCCAATGTGGTTTCCAGAATCAGGGCCGGAAAGCTCAGCCCCCTGGCCTATCACATGGCAAAACATCAGATGTCCGCGGGACTTCTGGCCAAATATGTGGGCATCAACCGGTTTCGCGTATGGCGGCATCTGAAGCCGTCTGGATTCAAACGATTGACGCCGGAGATGCGCCGGCGGTATGCGGACCTGTTTGATTTGCCGGTGGATGCGCTGGATGTTTTTCCGGTATCACCGGAAGGTGAGGATTGATGAAAGACAATGGTTAAAATCGATTTCAAACACAGTCAATCCTCCCACTGCGAGAGCGGCGTGTCGGCCAATCTGCTCTCCCACTATGGTGTCGATATCAGCGAAGCCATGGCTTTCGGTATCGGGACCGGACTTTTCTTCGCCTACCTGCCGTTCGTCAAAGTGAACAAACTGCCGCTGACCACCTATCGCTGCGAGGTGGGCGGCATCTTCAAACGGGTGGTAAAACGCCTGGGGTGCCGGATCCGCTGGGAGAAATTTAAAAGCCCCGAAAAATCGATGACGGCCCTGGATAAAAAACTTGCCGAAGGCATCCCCGTGGGACTCAGAACCGGTGGGTACTGGCTTCCCTATTTCCCGCCTGCCTTCCGATTTCACTTCAACATGCATAACCTGGTGGTGTTCGGAAAAGACGGCGATGAGTATTTGATCAGTGATCCGGTTTTCCCCGACCCGGTCCGATGCCATCGCAGCGCACTCATGAAAGCCCGTTTTGCCAAAGGCCCCCTGGCGCCCGGCGGTGTCATGTACTATATAGAAGAGGTCTCCCGGCAGTTCGATATGGCGGCCGCCATTCGAAAAGGAATCCGCGGCGTTTGCCGGCGGATGATGAAAACGCCCCTGCCGGTGGCCGGGGTCCGGGGGATGGGGTTTCTGGCCGGTCGGCTGTGCCGATGGCCGGAAAAGCTGGGTGCAGACAACGCCGCGCTTCATGTGGGGCAGCTCATTCGCATGCAGGAGGAGATCGGTACGGGCGGCGGCGGTTTCCGGTTTATGTACGCGGCGTTTCTGCAGGAAGCCGCTCCCATACTGGGAAATGCCCGCCTGCTCGAACTGTCCCGAAAAATGACCGCCACGGGCGATCTGTGGCGAAAACTCGCCGTTGTTGGCGCCAGAATCTGCAAAGGCCGGGCCTCGGAAGATGAAACCTACAGAGGGATGGCCGATCTATTAAGAGAGTGCGCCGAAAGGGAGTCACTCATTTATCGAGAGTTGATGGAGGTTGTATAAGAATGCTCGACCGAGCTGAGATACCATTAAAACTGAACCTGAAATACCTGATTTTCCAGGAACTGAAAATAACCCATATGGCACCGGAGGATTTTTTGGACGACGAACCGATCTTCAGCGACAAACTCGGTCTCGACTCCATCGACGCCGTCGAAATTGTCTATCTGGTGGAGAAATATTTTGACGTTTCCATCAAAGATATGAAGGTGGCGCGCCCGGCCCTGCAGTCTATCGATACCCTGGCGGCATTCATCGAAACCGGTGCCGTCTGAGGGCCGCGGAAAAAATGACGATTACCCATGGAATCATTCAAAAAGACCGCCTTGTGCGCGGAAAATCTCACCAAGCAATACCGGGGCATCTCCCCGCCCGCGGTGGACGGTCTGGACTTGTCTATTTTTGAAGGGGAGATTTTCGGTCTCCTCGGCCCGAACGGCGCGGGAAAAACCACCACGATTTCCATGCTGGGCACGATTCTGCCCCCCGACTCCGGGACCATTACGATCTGCGGAATCGACACGCGGCGCCGTCCCCGGGAAGTACGGCGGCTGATCGGCCTGGTTCCCCAGGATATCGCACTTTACCCCGAACTGACCGCCCGGGAAAATCTGTCGTTTTTCGCCCGGCTTCACGGGCTTCGCGGGGAATGGCTTAAGGAAGGTATTCGAAAAGCCCTTTCGGCAGCAGGCCTTTCGACCAGGGCCCATCAGAAGGTGTCGACCTTTTCCGGAGGCATGAAACGGCGTCTCAACCTGGCGGCCGGCATGGTGCATTCCCCCCGGTTCCTGTTCCTGGACGAACCCACCGTGGGGATCGACGCACAATCCAGGGAGCTTATCCTTGGCAAACTTCAGGAGATCAGGCAGTCCGGCGCCACCATGCTCTACACCACCCACTACATGGAGGAGGCCGAAACCCTCTGCGACCGGGTGGCCATTATGGACAGGGGAAAAATTCTCGTTCACAGGGGCGCCCCGGAAGCTGCTGGCGTCGCAC
The DNA here is from genome assembly GCA_963677545.2 of Desulfobacterales bacterium. Classification (GTDB taxonomy): domain Bacteria; phylum Desulfobacterota; class Desulfobacteria; order Desulfobacterales; family JAFDDL01; genus JBECKW01. Next base: position 77,704 of record CAXXKH010000048.1, read on the forward strand.
CCGGGATGCCGCAATCTGGGCGAACTGTTTCTGGAACTCACCGGCAAGGAGCTGAGAGACTGAAATGCTGCAATTTCTGGCCGCCGCACATAAGGAGATACTTCTTCTCAGACGCGATAGAATCGGCCTGCTGGTGCTCTTTCTGATGCCCGCCCTTCTGGTGCTGGTGATCACCCTGGTACAGAACCATGCAACAAGAACCATAGGGGAGAGCAGCACCGATATTCTCTTCATCGATTACGACAATGGCGGGATCGGGGATCGCCTGGCCCGGGCGCTATCGAAGGCGGAAGGGGTTTCCCTGACCAGAACCCTAGATCAGAATCCCGACCAGGCTTCCGATCAAGCCCCTGGCAGCCGAAAGCCCGCCCGAAAGCGCGCCCTTCGGGCGGTGGCCCGGGGGGATTTTCAGCTCTGCCTGATCATCCCGAAAGGCATGAGCGACAACGTCCGGCAAACCGCCAGGGACTCGGCCCTGGAAGCACTCTCGATGACGGCGGAAGACGAATCGGCGGCTTCCCCGGCCGCGGATCTTGAACTCTACTTCGACCCGACACTTCTTCCGAGCTTTCGTTCCACCGTCAAAAATCTGCTTCAACTGATGATTGTCGGCATCGAGGTGGAAGAAAAGGCGGCCGCCCTCTCCGAACTTCTGCCCCGGAAAATTCGGGATGCACTGGCCGAAGCTTCCGGCCCCATGGCGCCCATGCTCTCTTCCATGCCGGAACCGGACATCGAGATAAAATGGAATCCCCGGCCGATTATGAGCTTCCGGGAAGTATCCGCCCTTGAGACACCCCTTGAGAAAACGCCCAACGCCGTGCAGCAGAATGTACCGGCCTGGGCCCTCTTCGGCGTATTTTTTATCGCGCTGCCCATGGCCGGCTCCTTTGTAAAAGAACGGATCTATGGCTCCAATACCGAATGCTCTCCATGCCGGTCATGTATCCAACCATCGCCGGGGGCAAGGTATTCGCTTTCATGCTGGTCTGCGTGGTCCAGTTTGCCGTCATTTTATGTATCGGGAAATGGCTTCTTCCGCTTCTGGGCGCACCTTCTTTTGACATGGGCGCCACCGCCCCGTGGACCGCCATTGTCGTGGCCCTCAGCGCCATCCTCGCCGCCACCGGATATGGAATACTTCTGGGCACTGCGGTGCGAACTTACGAGCAGGCGTCCATGTTCGGCCCCATCTCCATCGTTATTGCCTCGGCCCTGGGCGGCATCATGGTGCCGGTATGGGCCATGCCCCGGCTGCTTCAGAAAATAAGCGTCTTTTCTCCGCTCTGCTGGGCGCAGAACGCCTTTCTCGATATTTTCGTCCGGGCGGCGACATCCGGTCCGTATCCGGCGACATCACCCGCCTCCTGATCTTTGCCGTTGCCTGCATTGCCATCGCGTGGCGGGTGCATCACCGGCGGGCGGGCCGTGGTGCTCGTTTGAATTGATTTATAGCGCCAAATATGTGAAAAATAAGAGTCTAATTTAAAAGGAAATGAGAAATGCCAACTATTCGAAAAGGAATCGTTTACGGACAAGGCGGCAATCGGGACCTGAAACTGGACCTCTACCAGCCGAACGGTCACATACACAACCATACGGCGGTACTGCTGCTTCACGGCGGCGGGTGGCGTATGGGTGACAAATCCATGATGGAACTGTTCGGACCGGAGCTGGCCCGACTCGGGTTCCTCGCCGTGGCGCCCGAGTACCGGCTGCTCGGCGAATCTCCCTGGCCGGCCCAGCTCGAAGATGTCAAGGCCGCCATCCGCTGGACAAGATCGAATGCGGATTCCCTCGACATTCACCCGGACCGGATAGTGGTACTGGGCTTTTCGGCAGGCGCCCATCTGGCACTCATGGCCGGCGGGACACCGGACACACCGGTTTCTGGCGGTACCGGTGAGAGTAGCACGGTATCAGACCGGGTGGCGGGGGTTGTCTCCTTCTTTCCGCCCATAGAGTTCACTACCGGCGACCCCATTCCGGGGGTCAATCACGCCTCGGCCCTGCTGGACGAATCCGCCACCGAAGAAGAGGCGAAACAGGCAAGCCCTATCTCATATGTTTCCGAAGTCTATCCCCCCACCTTTCTGCTCCATGGGACCGCCGATCAGATGGTTCCCTTTACCACGAGCCGGCGAATGTTCGACGCATTGAACGAAAGAGGGGTCACCGTGGAACTCCACCTCTATCCCCACCCATACCACGAGTTCGTAAGGCTCCCGAGTATGCTGGCCACGGTAATGTCCGAAATAGCCCTCTTTCTGAAAAGAACGGTGGTGAATCCGGAAAAATACGATAAGGAAAACCGGAAACTCAATATGTTTGCACAAAAAGAGACATGATGGACAGAGCCGGGAACGTAAGCTTTTTTATATTTCTTCTGCTGGCTCTATGCATCCACACGGATCCGGGCTTCGCACGCAACACTTCCGCCGATTCGGTTTATGTCGTAAAAAGGGGCGACACCCTCAGCGGCATCGCTTGAAGCACAGCGTTACCGTCCGGCAGATTATGGACTGGAACGATCTCGCGAGCGACAGCATCTTCCGGGGGCAGTGCCTTGCCATTCAATCTCCCGGGAAAGTGGATTCTTATATTGTAAGGAGCGGTGATACGCTGTCCGAAATTGCGTCCCGATTCGGTGTTTCCCTGTCGTCACTCCGGCAATTGAACGATATCCACGGTAACAGGATCTATCCGGGTCAAACGCTTCGGTTGCACCCGCATACCGCAAAAAGCCAGGAGGCGGAAGCACATGTTGTCACCAAAGGGGAGACCCTGTGGAAAATCTCCCGGCGTTATGGGATCAGCGTTTCTGAAATAAAAGAGATAAACGGCCTTGAAACGAAACGCTCCTTCCGGGCATGCACATTCGCCTCGTGAAAGCCGACGGGGAGGAAGAGGAAGAAACGACTCCGGAAGATTTTGAATATGTCGTACAGAGAGGCGACACTCTGTCCGACATCGCCCGGCGTTCCAATATCGGAGTAAACCTGCTGCGCCAGCTGAACCGGCTGGAAGGGGATCACATTTATCCCGGCCAGCGGCTGCAGATACGCCCCTCTTCCTGGATGAGGCGGTTCATATCGTGCGTTCCGGAGAAACGCTTTCGGACATTGCGCTCAAATACAGTGTGAGCGTATCCGAACTCAGGGAGATCAACGGTATTGAGGGCAGCCGGATCCTGGTCGGCGACAAACTGAGGATCAGGAACACTCCCGCCGCAAAATATATCGTCGAACGTGGGGACGCGCTGTGGGAAATCGCCCGGGCCTACGACATGTCCGTGGATGACTTGATGCGGCTCAACGATCTGAGTTCGCACCGGATCTATCCCGGTCAGGAACTTCAGCTCGGGCAGATGCCGTCCGATCCCTACGACGTTTACATCGTCAAAGGGGGGGATTTTCTGGGCCGCATCGCGCGCCTTTACCAGATGAGTGTCGCTGATCTCAAACGGGTGAACAACCTCCGTGATTCTGTAATCCGGCCCGGTGACCGTCTGAAGGTCAATCCGCTGCTGGAAGCCGGCCAGAGATGGTCCAAAATTAGTGACATCGACTGGAAAAACCTGATGGCATCATCAAAGGAAAGGACTATCGATGCCGACAACGGCCCCTACTACTATTCGTGCCCAAAAGCTTCCTGCCAGAAGCACAAGACTTACTACGAAAATCCGGTATGACGCCGCTTGAAAGCTATCGGCGGGCACAACGGCTCTGGAGAATTTCGAAAGAGAAATCGAATGCGGGGACGTATAAGCAACACCCTTTCCGGATGGTATTTTGTGCTGGATCCGGGGCACGGCGGTCTGGATCCCGGCGCAGTGGTAAAATCGCGGGACGGTAACGGCAACAGTATTTATGTGGTAGAGGACGAGTACGTGTATGATATGGCACTGCGCGTTTATGTTCTGCTGCAGCTTCACGGCGCGAATGTTACCATGACGCTGCTGAGTCCCAACCACCTGATCCGCCGGTCCGACCCGCCCACAAGTACCTTCGTGAATGAAAAAAACGAGGTGTACAACAGCTATCAATTCAATAAAAATAATCAGTGGAGCGCCTGGCCGAGTGGCGGAAGCAACGGCAACCTTTCGAACCGTGTCAAGATTGCCAGGGAGTTCTTCCGGAACACGCCGAAAAACCGCAGGGTCTTCCTCTCCTTTCATGCCGACATACAACCCAATGCACCGGAAGCGCCGCTGGTATTGTACTACCGGAGTAAATCCGGCCGGAATGTCGATACTACCTCGAAAAAATTTGCATCGGCGATCCTTCCGGCCCTGGGGGCCGGCGCCTATACCCGGGGCCAATCCCTCGGAGTACTCAGGAATAACCCTGCCCGATAT
>CAXXKH010000049.1:0-546361 GCA_963677545.2 Desulfobacterales bacterium
CGTCTCAAGGTTTTTGAGATCGGCGTGCCGCCCCTGCGGGATCGTCTTGAGGATATTCCGTTGTTGGTGGATCACTTCTGCGAAAGGTTTAACGGGACGTCGGGAAAAACCATCCGGGGTGTCACGGATGACGTGCTGCGTTTGTTCATGGACTACCGCTGGCCGGGAAACATCAGGGAACTCGAACATGCCGTCGAGCATGCCTTTGTCCTCTGCCGGGACTCGGTGATCACGATGGATCATATCCCGCCTGAAATCAGCCGGCCTGCCGACGGCGAGCGGGAGGTCTCCGTACGCAAAGCACGCCATGCAACCAGCGATGTAAGCCGGGAGGAACTCGTTGCCGGGCTTGAAAAGAGCGGCTGGAACAAAGCCAAGGCCGCCCGCCTGCTGGGAATGAGCCGTCAGACGCTGTATCGCCTGATCAGCAGACATAGCATCGAGGGGGAAGATGGCTAAGAAGAAGAACGGACCGAAGGAGGGTTTTGCCGCATCGACCGGATCGGATCGAAAGCCGCGTCCTGGATCGTCGGGGGCATCGCCCGGTGGGGTCCGGCTGGGTTCCCGTGTCGTCGCGCGGACAAAGCAGGCCCTTCGCAGGCGGGCGGAGGAATTACTCAAGACGGATGCGCCCTTTACCCCTGAAGCCGTTTCGGTCGAAGAAGCCCGGCATGTGATTCATGAGCTGCAAGTACACCAGATCGAGCTCGATATGCAGAACGAAGAGCTGAGACGGTCCCAGGAGGAGATAGAGGTTTCCCGGGCGCGATACTTCGATCTGTACGATCTCTCTCCGGCGGGCTATGTCACCTTGAATGAAAAAGGGTTGATCGAGGAGGCCAACCTCACCTTCGCCTCCCTGTTACAGGCGGCAAGGGGCACGTTGATCCGGCAGACGATTACCCGGTTTATTCTCCCCGAAGATCAGACCCTCTATTACTTCCTGCGGAAAAAACTTCTGGAAACCGGCGATCCCCAGACCGGGGATTTGCGGTTTGTCGGCCCGGACGGCGCTTCAATCTGGGTGAATATACGAGCCACTCTGCAGCAGAACGGTCAGTGCTGGATCACGCTTAACGACGTCACCGAACGTAAGGCGATAGAGGAAGCCCTGCAACAGGCACATGAGAAACTGGAAGAACGGGTGCTCGAGCGGACCGCCGAGCTGATGGCAACGATGAGCACATTAATGGAGAACAAGGCGCGTTACCGGGCTCTTGTGGAGAGTACCGATGACTGGGTCTGGGAAACGGACCGGAACGGCGTGTATGTCTATGCCAGCCCAAGAATCACGGAATTGCTGGGCTATCTTCCGGAGCAGATCGTCGGCAGATCGCCCCGGGAGTTTGCTCATTCAATCAATGCCGACGAATCCGAGTTCCGGTTAAAGAAAATTATTGACGAGGGCCGCCCTTTTCGGGGGATCCAGCGGATCTGCCGTCACAAGGAGGGACATCCGGTGATCGTCGAGTCGAGCGGCGTGCCGTTCTTCGATGCGCTCGGAAATCCGGCCGGTCTCAGAGGAATCGACCGGGATATCACCATTAGAAAGAACCTGGAGGTTCAGGCACTGCGGACACGGCATCTGGCGGCCATCGGGGAACTCGCGGCCGGAGTTGCCCATGAGATCAACAACCCCATAAACGGCATTATCAATTATGCCCAGATACTGGATGATGCCGCCTCGGCATCCGGGAGTGATCCGGAAATCCCGCGAAGAATCATCAAGGAGGGGGATCGTATTGCCGGTATCGTTAAAAAACTTCTCTATTTTTCACGGCAGAGCATCGAGAAGAAAAAGCCGGTTTCACTCCGCACGGTTCTGGAGGATTCCCTCGCTTTGTTTGCCCCACAGCTCCGGAAAGAAGGAATCCATATAGAGGTGGATATCCCCGATGATATCCCGCTGATCGATGGCAATCCGCAGCAGATCCAGCAGGTGTTCATAAATATTCTTGCCAACTCGCGCCATGCCCTGGCGGCGAAACCGAACGGTTCCGGACAAGAGAAGCGAATCGAGATAACGGCCAGAGATATGGCGGTAAAAGGTGCTGCCATGGCTGAGATCGGTTTTTATGATAACGGTATCGGAATTGCTTCCGATGCGCTGACATGGGTCTTCGACCCGTTTTTTTCTACCAAAGCGGCGGGCGAAGGAACAGGCCTTGGGCTCAGCATCAGCTACGGCATCGTCAAAGATCATAGGGGAGATCTGATCGTTGAATCGGAATACGGGGTGTATACCCTGGCCAAGATCTATCTGCCGGTAAGCAACACCGCCTGAGAGAATTGCGCAATTCGGTTCCATCGCCGCGAAGAACGCCCCGACGCCGGGATAAACCGCGATCACGAAGAAAACAATAACACACCAACGTTTTACCCAACGAATCCATGCGGATGGTTACACATTTGTCCGGTGACACAAGTGTACCAATTTGCCCTTTGGACATTTCGCACCAGGTGCATCCCCCCCCCGCAAATTTTATAACTTCATGAAATATTTAGAATATTCCCTACCCTTAATTTCCTTTGATCTGGCATGCTTTGTGAAATATTCGAACAGGGTAGAGGCACGGAAAACACGACGTCTTTAAAAATGATGCCCATCGCATATTAAAAATCTTTCGAACGAAGACAAACCATTTCCTTTCATTGGAGGACCCCCGATGGAAACAAGAGAAAAACATAGAATTCTTCTGGTGGATGATGAGGAGAGCGTAAGGTTTACGCTGGACAGGTACCTTAAAGACGCCGGTTACGAAGTCAATACCGCTTCCGGGTTGTCCGAAGCCTATTCGTATTTGAAAACCAATGACTTTGATTCTGCAATTATCGACCGGATGCTGACCAACGGCGAAAACGGCATGGATCTGATTCACTACATCGGGAAAAGAAAACCTGCCTGTCGGACGATAATGATATCCGCATACCCAACAATTGAATCTGAAAAGGAAGCCGGAGCATATGGCGCTTTCATCTATCTTGTCAAGCCCGTACGAAAAACGGATATTCTATCAGCCGTCGCCGTTGCGGCCGGTTCCGCCGGGGGAGAAAGAACGGCCGATCGTTTGAAGCATTTCCCTTTGGCGATTTATGACCCTTCCGGGTGGCGTCTTGGCGCCGATGTCGTCCGCAATACAAAGAAGGAAAAAGTATTTTAAAGAGGCGGGAAATGAAAAATCATCTCCGAAAAGAAAGCCGGAGCAGTATTCATCATAATGCCGAGGATAGGGCGGCGATCTTCCCGGATTCACTCCACGACTTGAAAGGGCTTTCGGGTAAGAAGATTAAAGCCCTGGTCCAGGCGCTTCGGGTACACCAGATCGAACTGGAATTGCAAAACAATGAACTCAGGCGGACACAACTCGAACTGCAGGCGACACGTGATAAATACATCGATTTGTACGATTTTTCTCCGGTGGGATATATCACGACCTCGGCGGATGGCACCATCTTGAATGCGAACAGGGCGGTCTCAACCCTTTTAAAGACGGAGAAGCATGAATTGATGGGTGAACTTTTCTTCCATTTTGTTACAATAGAAACTAAGGACCTTCTCTATCTTCACCGGAAAAAGCTTTATGAAACCGATGCGCCCCAGTCGTGCGAGCTTGTCATGATGAAATCGGACGGATCCATGTTTGATGCCCAGCTCAACAGTATCCTGGTCGCCGATTCCCATGGCGATTTTACTCAGATTCGGACGACGGTATTCGATATCAGCGAGCGGAAGAAGATGGAAAAGGCGTTGCGGGAGAGTGAAGCGCAACTCCGACTCTTCCACAAAATGGTTGCGGTCGGTACCATGGCGGGCGGTATCGCGCACGATTTTAATAACCTTCTCATGGTTATGCTTGGAAACATCGAACTCGCCGAAAATTGGGCTCGCGGGAAGAGCAAGGCGGCAATGGAAAATCTGGATACGGCCCGAGGAGCGTGCATACGTGCCGCCGGAATAATTAAACAGATTCTCCATGTCAGCCGGCAAAAAAATTCTCCGCGGAAGCCGATAAAAATGACCTCCGTCGTGCAGGCATCCCTGGCACGCGTGGACGCGGTTTCTGCCGGTATCGAAATAAAACGGGAATTTTTCGCCGAAAACGATACGATTATCGCGGACCCGGGCCAGATTCACCAGGTTCTGATTAATTTGTGCGACAATGCCCTGCAGGCAATGGAAGAAAAAGGCGGGCGGCTCACTATTGGCTTGACAAATGCAGCGATCAAGGAAGACGCTGCTTTCCCCCATAATTTACTTCCGGGAAACTATCTCAAGTTTTCCGTGAGCGACACCGGTCCAGGGATTGAACCGCGGATTCTGGACCAGATTTTCACCCCATATTTTACCACGAAAGACAACGGAAAAGGCTCGGGATTGGGGCTGGCCGTGGTTTATGGGATTCTTCTTAATCATAACGGTCGAATTTTCGTTTCAACTGAAAAAGGAGAGGGAACGACCTTTGATATGTACTTCCCCGTCAAAGAAAAGGAGAACGAAGCATGACACTCATGACAGTTTTTCTCATCATTTTGGTGTTGGCATTGATAGGAATGGCTCCGATCTGGCCGCATAGCCGGTCGTGGGGGTATAAGCCCAGTAGCGGTGTCGGGCTGGTTTTGGTTATCGTTTTGATTCTGTTCTTTTTCGTAAGAATATAGTCGACGCAAATAGGAAAAAATTTTCGCCATTGAAAAAGTGCCCTGCTTTGCAATAGACCGCTTAAAGAAAGGGTTGGAAGCCCCATGAGTGAGAGAGATGACTACAGGAAAAATATCGAATCTCTGGTCGCGAACTGGAACACCGAGTTTGACGAACTGGAGGCACGGATCAGAACGAATGACGCAGAGCCTATGGGCGATTATGACGAGGTAATAACAGAACTTCGGCAGTATCGCTATAAGGCAACGATTAACCACTAGGAGATAAAACAAAAAAAAGGAAAAAAACAATGAAAGCATTCATTTTATTATCATCTATTTGTCTATTGCTTTGTGCGGTGTTCATTGCCGGACCGGTGAGTGCCGAAACCAAACCCGGCGCAATAACCCTGACCCCTACAATCGGCGGGTATGTGTTTGAGGGGCATCAAGGTATTGACAACCAGGCGACGTATGGGGTGAATCTGGGCTATCACCTTGATGAACACTGGGCTGCCGAAGCGGTTTTCAATTATATCGATACGGAGTTTGATTCGGGCAGGAATTCGAACGGACGGGATGCGGATGTCTATGTGTATCATGCCGACCTTTTGTATCATTTCATGCCCAGCAAAAAAGTTGTCCCCTATATTGCAGCAGGAGTGGGGGGGATTACCGTCGACCCTGAGAGAGGAGGCCAGGATCGGTCTTTTGCTTTCAATTACGGCGGCGGTGTGAAGTACTTTCTGGCTGAAAATGTCGCCCTTCGAGGAGATATCCGCCACATCGTTTCTGATCCTGATACATATAACAACCTCCAATATACGGTTGGGTTAACGTTTGCATTCGGTGGCGAAAAGGCCAAAAAAAAGCCGGTTGAAGCGCCCCGGGTCGTTAAAGCGCCGGAAAAGGCGCCTGAGAAGGCAGCAGCCGCATCGTCCGAACCGAAGGTTATTGTTCTTGCATTGGAGGACGTGCATTTCGATTTCGACAAGTCGACGCTGACACCGGAAGCACAGACGATACTGAAAAGGAATATCCGGCTTCTGAAAGACACTCCTGATGCGCAAGTCGTTGTTGCGGGGTATACATCTGCTTCCGGCACGGATGATCACAACCAGAAGTTAAGCGAAAGAAGAGCCAAGGCTGTAAAGGCATACCTTGTTACGGAAGGTGTTATTTCAGCCGAAAGGCTTTCCACAATCGGTTATGGCGAGAAAAATCCGGCAATGCATGAGGCTGCCCCTGAACAGATTCATTCTGAGGCGGCAAAGGCGAATATGAGAGTTCTCTTTGAAATCATCGTGAAATAGACGCATCGGCCGCTGGGCCGGAAAAGGCGGAAGAAAGGAAGCGACATGACAAATCAACCCGGATCGATGACTATCGAACAAATCATGGCCGAGGCGGATGACCTCATTCGAAAGATCGATTCCGATGCGGCCAAAGACATGAAAGAAACGCATCGCCTGCAGGCCGAAAAGCACGCCCGATACTTGAAAAAAATAAAGTCGGAGATTCAGGGCAAGATCGGGAAGAAAAAAACATCGGAAAAATTCACCGGCGCCGAAGGAATGCACGAAGCAATCCAGGAAATCGTAAAGGCCTTGAATGCATTGAAAAAATACCTTTTCTGAACCCGGAAGAAACAATCCGGCTTCGCTTCAGATCTGTGTTGCCGATTATCTGAGAAATCTGAGATGGGTATGACCATGCCAAACAATAATAACGAAAGTGCACTCGGCCTTGAAAACTCCGAACTAATTGGGCGCATTGCGTTGCTGGAAGAAATGCTGTCGAAAAACAGCATGGTGGAGACGACGTTATCGGATTCCGAGAAGCGCTACCGACGGCTTTTTGAATCAGCAAAGGACGGCATCCTGATTCTCGATGCCGATACGGGCAAGGTGGTTGACGCCAACCCTTTCCTGCTGCAGTTACTTGGTTTCTCTTACGATGAATTATTCGGCCGGCATATCTGGGAGCTCGGTGTATTCAAAGATATCGCCGCATCCCGGGACGCTTTCAGGATCCTGCAGGATAGTGAATACATTCGATACGATGATTTACCGCTGGAAACCCGTGACGGGCATCCTATCGACGTGGAATTCGTCAGTAATGTCTACATGGTGGACCATCGTAAGGTCATCCAGTGCAACATCCGGGATATCACGGCCCGTAAAAGTGCGGAGAAGGCCCTGAACACAAGCGAGGCCAAGTACCGAAACATTCTGGACAATATCGGCATCGGTGTGGCCCTCATCAGTCCCGCCATGGAGATTCTCGAATTGAACCGGCGAATGCGAGAGTGGCTCCCCGGTGTCGATCCCGGACAACACCCTGTATGCTATCGGTCCTTCAGCGACCCCCCGCGCACGGAGGTGTGCGATAACTGCCCGACGGTCAAGACGCTGCGGGACGGTGCCGTCCACGAAGATACGACCCGGGCGATTCGGGCAGGCAAAGTGCGGAATTACCGCATTATCTCCTCTCCGATCCTCAATGCGGAAGGAGAGGTTACGGCGGCGATCGAGATGGTCGAGGATATCACCGAGCGGCTTTCCCTCGAAGCCCAATTTCATCAGGCTCAGAAAATGGAATCGGTGGGAAGGCTGGCCGGCGGGGTTGCCCACGATTACAACAACATGCTCAGCGTCATTCTCGGGCATGCGGAACTGGCCCTGGAAAAGCTGAAACGGGCCGAGCCGGTGCAGAACGATCTCCAGGAAATTCTCAAGGCCGCCAAACGATCCTCGGAAGTGACCCGGCAATTGCTGGGCTTTTCCCGAATGCAAGCCATTGCGCCCCGGGTAATCGATCTGAACGAGACCATTGAGGGGAGGCTCAAGATGCTGCGGCGGCTCATTGGCGAGGATATCCGCATGGTGTTCCTGCCGGGAGAAGGCATCAAGCCGATCCGGATGGACCCCTCCCAACTTGACCAGATACTGACCAATCTGTGTGTCAACGCCCGGGACGCTATTGCGGATGTCGGCAAGATCACCATTGAAACGGGCATGGTCACTTTTGACAAAACCTACTGCGACGATCATGCGGGCTTTTCGCCCGGCAACTTTATCCTGCTGGCCGTAAGCGACGATGGCTGCGGCATGGAAACAGAGACCCGGGACAAGGTTTTTGAGCCCTTTTTCACCACCAAGGGGGTAGGCACCGGCACCGGATTAGGGTTGTCCACGGTCTACGGCATCGTCAAACAGAACGAAGGGTTCATCAACGTCTACAGCGAACCGGGTATGGGCACGACCTTCAAGATCTATCTGAAATTCCGTGAGGGAGATGCCGTCAAAGAGAGGAAGGCTGTCTCGGCAAAACTCCCGAAGGGCCATGGTGAGACCATCTTGGTCGTGGAAGACGAGGTTTCAATCGTGAACTTGGTCAGGATCATGCTCAAATGGCTGGGCTACACCGTATTGACGGCCGGCGCACCGGACGAGGCCATACGACTGGCCGAGGCGCATGCCGGTGAGATTCACCTGCTGCTCACCGATGTAGTCATGCCCGGCATGAACGGACGGGAGTTGGCTGATCGGCTGATGTTGATCAAACCGGATCTCAAACTCCTGTTCATGTCCGGCTACACGGCGGACACAATCGCCCACCGGGGAGTGCTGGACGAGAAAATGTGTTTCATCAAGAAACCGTTCTCCAGGAGAGACCTCGCCGACAAGGTGTGTGAGGCGCTGGGACAGCAATAGACGAAAGACCATGATAAGGAGATTCGCATCGTGACATACCGGCCCGTTGCCATTCCGGGAACGCTAAAAAGTTCATAATGAAAAGGAAAAGCGCTGTGAAAAAAGTAACGTATCGTTCGGCAAGGATAGTAATTGCGGTTTTGTTTTTTTAAACAACGCTCCCCTGTTCGCATCCGGGAGGGGTGACGGCATCGAATCCTACGCGAAACGGACTTACATTTTCGTGACCTATCTCAAGGGAACGGTTGTTACCGTACAAGATGGGACCGTCACCTTGCGCGGGGAAGCCTCCAGCACGGCCGAAAAGGACCTGATCACCGAATACGCCAGGGATGTGGACGGCGTCAGGGACGTTAAGAATCTGATGACGGTTGCGATGAAACCGGGTGAAAAAACAAAAGCGAGGAGAACGATGGGGCAATACAATCTGAGCCGCATTTTTGCACCACGCCATGTGGCGGTGGTGGGCGCTAGCGAAAAAGCGGGAAGCATCGGCAACGCGCTGATGAAAAATCTTATTGACGGCGGGTTCGCAGGAACCCTGCTGCCTGTGAATCCCAAATATAAAAGCATTCATGGGCATGAATCCTTCGGGTCGGTTTCCGCCCTGGAGGCGGGAGTGGACCTGGCGATTATCGCCACCCCGATTCAAACCGTTGCCGATATCGTGACTGAATGCGTCGAAAAAAAAGTGGGCGCCGCGGTTGTTGTTTCCGCAGGGGGAAAAGAGGTCGGGGAACAGGGCCGGGAGATAGAAGAAAAGATACAGCGCATCGCTCACGACGGCCGGCTTCGCATCGTGGGACCGAACTGTCTGGGCATCATCCGGCCCGGGGCGAGCCTCAACGCGAGCTTCGCCTCCGAAATGCCCGTTGCCGGAAACCTGGCCTTTGTATCACAGAGCGGCGCTATCTGTACGGCAATTCTTGATCTGGCGTTCAAGGAGTGCATCGGGTTCAGCCATTTCGTCAGCATCGGCTCCATGCTGGACGTCGATTTCGGAGACATGATCGATTATCTCGGAAATGACCCCTCGGCAAAAAGCATTTTATTGTATATCGAAAGCCTGACGAATATCCGCAAATTCATGAGCGCCGCCCGCTCGGTGTCCCGGGTCAAACCCATTATCGTCCTGAAATCCGGCAGGAGCCCGGCCGGAGCGAAGGCTGCCGCATCCCACACGGGGGCCATGGCGGGAGAGGATGCGGTATACGATGCCGCCTTCAAGCGTGCCGGGATTGTACGTGTGGATACCATCGAAGAACTCTTCGACTGCGCGGAACTGATGGCAAAGCAACCGAGACCGCGCGGCCCCCGGCTGGCCGTCCTTACCAACGGCGGGGGGCCCGGCGTGATGGCGACTGACACACTTGCGCGGTACGGGCAGGAACCCCCGCCCCTTGATAACGACACCCTGCAGGCCCTCGATGCGTTTCTACCGCCCTTCTGGAGCCGGGGGAATCCCATCGACATTCTCGGGGACGCCTCGCCGGAGCGGTTCGGCCGCGCCCTTGATGTCTGCTTTAATTCGAAAAACCTGGACGGGGTGCTTGTTATTCTTTCACCCCAGGCGCTTACGGCCCCCCTCGAAGTTGCCGAAACCCTGGCTGCCGCCATGAAAGAGCACCGGTATCCGGTGTTTGCATGCTGGATGGGCGGCAAAAGTATCGGGCGCGCCGTGGAACTTCTGAATGAAGCGGGAGTCCCCACCTATGAGACCCCGGAACGAGCGGTGAGGGCTTTTCTCTATATGGTTGAATATGCCAAGAACCTTGAAACACTTTTGGAAGTACCACCGAAATTGGCCGGACACCTGGCATTTGATCAGGAGAAAGCACGTCATCTGCTTTCCGGAGCGCCTGCGCGGGAATTTATGCCGGAATCGGACGCAAGGGAGCTTCTGACGGCTTACGGCCTGCCCGTGATCAGAACGGAAATTGCAAGGACCGAGGCGGAGGCATCGACGATCGGCCGTGACATGGGATACCCGCTGGTCATGAAGATACACTCTCCGGACATCTCCCATAAGACCGATGCCGGGGGCGTTCGTCTGGACCTGCGTTGCGACAAAGACGTCTGCGACGCCTTCTCTAAAATCATATCGTCGGTGCGCAACTACCAACCCGATGCCAGGATGGACGGGGTAACCATTCAGCCCTATTTTTCAAACCCGGATTTTGAAATTTTGCTGGGCGCCAAGCGGGACCCAAATTTCGGCCCGGTGATTCTTTTCGGTATGGGCGGCATTTATACGGAAGTATTAAAAGACCGCGCCCTCGGACTTCCCCCCATGAACCGGTTGCTTGCCAGGCGGCTCATGCAGGAAACAAAAGCCTACTCCCTGTTTCAGGGATACCGGAACCGCCCGGCCGCCGACATGGAACGGCTCGAAGAGATGATTGTCCGGCTCTCCCAGCTCCTGATCGATTTCCCCGAAATCGCCGAACTGGATATGAATCCCGTTCTGATCAAGGACCGCAATCCTGTTGCGGTGGATGCAAGAATCCTCGTTTCACCGATTGCGGTTCCCAGCTCCCTGCACCTGGTGATCGGTCCGTATCCGGAGGAGGAAGCGTCCCATATGGTCAGCGAGGATGGACGCCGGATTTTTATCCGGCCCGTCAAGCCCGAGGACGCCCCGCTTTTTACGGCGCTTTTCAAGGTGCTCTCCCCCACGACGATTTATTATCGTTTCTTCGGGCCGGTAAAGGAATTGCAGCCCGAGATGCTGGCCCGGTTCACCCAGATAGATTACGACCGTGAGATTGCCCTGGTGGCCATCGATGAAGATTCGGAAACCGACAGGATGCTGGGTGTTGCAAGGATCATCGGCGATCCGGACGGTATGACGGGTGAATTCGCCGTCCTGGTGGGGGATCCCTGGCAGGGCAAGGATATCGGGTCGAACCTTCTGGATAAATGCCTGTCGATTGCCAAAAAGCAGAACTTTAAAACGATCCACGGCATCGTCTTGCAGGAGAACAGGAACATGCTTGCCCTCGGGAGAAAGCTGGGGTTTGAAATCAAAAGAGTCCCCGGCGGCAGTGACAATGAACTGGTTATCCGTTTCTGAGCCAATCTGAATTCCTCTGTTTTGGGCTAAGACACAGGGAAAGGTCATATATGGCCATCGGTTACATGCGACCTGTTTTGTATGTCCGGGAAGGAGAGCTTCGTGAGCGCTTTTTTTGAACGAATTGTTCATAAATACTATGCGATAGGTGATGCAAAGCCGGGGTTTGAGGCTTGGCACGACGATTGAACTCCCAGTAGATAGAAGATATTGGCTCGACGATTTCCGTTAGCGTCACGTTTCCTTGACTTCATCGGGAAGTAAACATGGACACCTGTCAAAATTATCCAATGGCGTTAAAAAAAAGGAGGCCACCATGCTTTGGACCGTATTTGCAATTCTTTTAGTTCTGTGGGCGCTGGGGTTGCTGACCGGCACCACGATGGGCGGTGTCATTCATGCCCTGCTGGTCATTGCCATCGTCGTAATACTGATTCAAGTGTTTCAAGGACGAAGACGGGTGTAACCCGTCTTGCCGGCGCTCCGGATCTCACAGAGCGCGAAAGAGATCGGAAAGGAGAAATATATGAAAACGACCATGGGGTTGTGGATTGATCATCGCAAGGCAGTGATTGTGAGGGTTTCGGGCAAGGGGGAGGAAACAAGCGTTATCGAATCAAAGGTGGAAAAACAGCCCGGACGGTTTGACGGGGTACGTTCGACTACCCCCTATGAAGCTCAGAAGGTTCAAGCGGATGACCGACAGGATATAAAATTTGCCGACAAACTCAACATCTTCTACGATGAGGTCATTTCGGTTCTTCGTGACGCCGGATCCATTTTTCTTTTTGGTCCTGGCGAGGCAAAAGGTGAGCTGAAAAAACGTCTAGAAGATGACCATCTCGCTCACCTCCTCCAAGCTGTGGAAACAGTTGATCAGATGACAGACCCCCAGATTGCAGCGAAAGTCCGGGAGTATTTCAAATAATCGATTAAAAAAGGAGACCCGTAAAATGAAACAACAAAAGAAATACCGTTTGGCGTTAATCGCAATCTGTATTCTGATGGCCGCTGGAGCTACCACCGCGGTTTTCTCTGCGCAGCAGATGAAGGTTGTCTCCAGCTATGGACCGACGAACCAGGATGTCACCTTCGACCAGATCAAAGCCGCGCGTATGGCCGTGAAAGCCGAGCGGGCCAAACAGCACATGGAATTGCTGAACTCCCGGTATGATCTATCCAAAAAAGGCACTACCGGGTCCGTGATGTCAGGGGGAAAACCCCTGCCTGTGGGGCCGACAGCCAAACTCCAAGGGTTAACATGGGAGCAGCTTGGTAAAATGACCCCGGAACAGATCAAAGAGAAGGGGGCTTTCCCATACAAACCCCTTCCTTTTGCAGATCACGCCGAGGGGGGTATGCTCTTCCCGGAAATGATCACAAAACTACTGCCGCGGTTGGTGCGCTTTGACCTGGATTTCGACCTGCCCGAGCATATCCTTCCGGATCCGGTCCCTGGAATTTTCCTGACCACCCGGCCCGACCTTGGTGATGTAGCAAAAGGAAGGCTCATTACCATCGATAATTACTACGAAATTTTCAACGGCATCCTGAACCCCAAGCAACTTGAAGGCCTGCGCCTTCTCGTGACCCAGTTTCCGCAACAGCAATTTAACGCGACTGAAGATCGCCGGACCGACAGGCCCAGCTTGGGCGTGACCTGTTTCGACTGTCATGCCAACGGACATACCAACGGAGCCAACCATCTCGTTGGCGATATTCGTCCCCAGGAATTCAGGCATCGAATCGAAACCCCCACCTTGCGGGGAGTGAACATCCAGCGGCTGTTCGGTTCACAGCGGGCGTTGAAGACCGTGGAGGATTTCACGGAGTTCGAGCAGCGTGCCGCCTACTTTGATGGCGATATCTGTATGGCCGCCAAGAAGGGGGTCAACATTCTCGAAAGAGGATCTCAAGTGCATTTCATGGCGGAATTCCTGGCGATTCTGGATTTTCCGCCAACTCCCAATCTCAATATATACGGCAAACTCGACCGGACCAAGGTCGGTCCAAACGAAATGAACGGTGAGATGATCTTTAACGGAAAGGCGCATTGCGCCGCATGCCATCCCGCACCATACTATACCGACAACAGTATGCACAACCTCAAGGCCGAGCGGTTTTACAAGCAGGAGTTGGCAAATGGAATGATGATGGCTCACGACGGGCCCATCAAGACCTTTCCCTTGAGAGGCATCAAGGACTCCCCGCCCTATCTGCACGACGGAAGGTGCTTCACGCTTGAAGATACGGTGGAATATTTCAACCTTGTGCAACAACTCCAATTGACGGCTCCGGAAAAGCAGGACCTGGTTGCCTTCTTGAAGTCCTTGTAAGCGTTCCGAGCGTTACCGGGGCGAGGCCTATCAGGTATCAAGCAAGGAGATGTAGTGATATGAATTTAAATAATTGCGCTCTGAATGGCGACGCCTTTGTCGGAAGCCGGGACAATGAATATTTAAAAAGCCGATCCGTGGAACCGGAGAAAAGGCAGGCGAAGCGAGTTGATTTCATGCGGCCGGTTTTTTATTTGTGTTACGGCACCAACCGGTTTCTCGATGGCACCATTCTGAATCACAGCGACGGCGGCATCTGCCTTCATACCGCCTTTCCCGTTGAACCTTTGACTGGAATTTACTGTGCTGCCCGGAGAGAGGAAAACGCCTCGTTCTATTACAAAACAGGCGAGTACGGTTTCGCCAGGGTGGTATGGTGCGGAGCGAGGGCAGGCGCATATCGTGTCGGTATCAGATGGGTCGGTAGCCCGCTACATGTGCACGAATTCAATTCTCGAAACGATTCGTTCCAAAATCCAGGCACACGGAGCGTTACCGTCGCTACCTGATATCGGCCAATCGTATTCACGTCCGAATGGCGCTTCGAGGAGACGTTTGAGATGGTGGACAACAAACATGAACTCAAAGTATTGATGCTGGATGCCGCTACCGGCTTTTACCGCATGCAACGCTACCGTGTCGGCGATTTTTTCGGTCCCGTGGATATGGGGATTCATCTGGCATTCAAGCACAACGCTTTGACTATCGGCGCCGGACTGCTGGCCGGCTCTATTTTCCCCGGATCCAACCGACTGATATTCGCTGGTATCTCCCCCTGCTGGCACGGTTTTTTTGTCTCCTCCATGGGAGGGGCGGCCCTGGTTTTTGACAACCTCGGCATCAACATGCTCAGTCTCATCGGCAAAGCCCCGCATCCCTCCCTCTTGTACCTGAACCGCAACCACGGCGAAGAAATCGAGGTGGAACTGGTTCCGGTCGTCCCCGAACGGATCTGGGACCAGGGCGGCAAGGGGGTGTATGCCGTAATGGAACATGCCATCTGCCTGTTCGGTCCGAGATATGAAAAGGACCCCCGGGTGCTGGCCGTCGGACCGGCCGCACGCGATTCGGATTTCGGCGCCATTGGATCCGCCCCTTTAAAAAAGGGGGAACTGACCCATGTGGACACCTGGGCCGGCAGGGGAGGTTTCGGCAGCAAGTTGTTTCAGGAGCATGGCCTTTTGGGGATTATCTACGGCGGAACCCATATCGACGAGGATTTTTGCGATCGCTCCGTGGCGGACCAATGGTTCCAGGACAAATTCAACCAGCGGATGGCGGCCAAGGACATGGAGACTACCACCAAGTACCGTTACGACTCGAAATTAAATACGGGCGGCACTTTTGGGGTCAATTACGCCGCCATGGACGGCGACATCCTGGCCTTCAATTACCGCACCATCTACTGGAGTCAGGAAGCGCGCAGGGATCTTCATGAACGTTTTATCCTGAATCATTACCTCAAACAGTTCAATCAGGAGACAATACAAACCAAGCAACAGCGCAATTGCGGTGAGCCGTGCGCGGCGGTTTGCAAAAAAATGCACGGCCGCTTCAAGAAAGACTATGAACCTTACCAAACCATGGGCCCCTTGTGCGGTATCTTCGACCAGCGGGCCGCCGAACAACTAAACCACCATGCCGACCGTCTGGGCTTCGATGCAATCTCCGTGGGCGGGATACTCGCCTGGCTCATGGACTGTCTGGACGATGGATTGATAACGCCCCGGGAGCTGAGGGTGGATCAGGTGCCCAAATGGGAAGTGGCGAATTTTAACGTGGTGGGAGATTCAATGCACAATGCCGAACTTGGCATGGCATTGCTGGACCAGATGGCGCAACCCGGCGGGAGTATACCGTTGCAGTTCGGGGCCAGAAAATATGCGCGCCGTCTTGCACGGGAAAAGGGGAAGCAGGTGCTTGACCGGTTTGTATACAATGCCTTTGCCCGTCAGGGCTGGATGGTTCCCAACCAGTACTGGACACCCGGCGCTTATGCTCCCATGGCCATCACGGGTAAATATTACATGCAATACGGCCGGGATTTCCTGCCGCCCCGGGAGTTGGGAAGAGAGAATGCCTGGCGCATGCTGAAGGAACTGATGCTGGACAACCTCGGGATCTGCCGCTTTCACCGGGCTTGGGCCGAAACGCTGATTCCCGATATCATGGAAAACATCTTTGGGGAAAAGGATGCGTTCCTGAGTTCTTTAAACATGACCGCCAGTCGTATCACCAGCCGCAATGCATCGGTTTTCTGGGAGTCGGAACGCACCATGGATATGGTGTTCACATTCCTGAAAAATAAAAAAGAGACCGACGGGGTCAGCCACCCTGAAATAGACCGCTGGATTGATTTTTTCACTCGGGATAAACATGCCGCCGCTTACGAGTTCTGGTACGAAATACACAAAGGCATCCATGAGATGCTTCGGGAATATCCTGTGTGATGAAAATATAAAATGGGCATGATTCCTTCGGATCGGTTTCCGCCGGATCTAATCTGAATTCCTCTATTTTGGGTTAAGACACCGGAAAAGGGTCAGATATGACCATCGGTTAAATGCGACCTGTTTTGTATGTCTGAGAAGAAGAATTTCATAAGCGTTTTCTTGAGCTAATTGTTCATAAATATTGTGCGACTGGGGATGCAAAGCTGGAGTTAGAAGCTTGGCACGAAGATTGAATATCCAGTAGATAGAAGATATTGGCACGACGATTTCCGTCAGCGTTTTTTACCTTACTACCATTATTCGACAGGAGTTCTACCATGAAATCAAGTAACCAGGACAAGGCAGAAGGCACGTGGCATAAAGTGAAGGGCAAGATAAAGGAGGTCACCGGAAAAGCATTCGGGAACCGCAAGCTGGAAGCCGAAGGAAAAGTAGAAAAAATTGACGGGAACGTTCAGGAAAAGACAGGCAAGATCAAAGACATCGTCGGGAAATAAACATGCACGCCTGTTAAAATTATTCAATGGCGTTTAAAAAAAAGGAGGCCACCATGCTTTGGACCATATTTGTAGTTCTTTTAGTTCTGTGGGCGCTGGGGTTGCTGACCGGCACCACGATGGGCGGTGTCATTCATGCCCTGCTGGTCATTGCCATCGTCGTAATACTGATTCAAGTGTTCCAAGGACGAAGACGAGTGTAAATTGATGAAGAAAAGGAGGAACCATGATTCTTAAAAAATTAATCGCGATTATTGCTTTGAGTTTATCCCTAGTTGGCATTTACAGCCTGTGATTCCAAAGGGCCCGCGGAAAAAGCCGGTGAAAAAATCGATCAGACCCTGGAAAAATCGTCCGACAAAGCCAAAGAGGCAACCGAAGCCGTAAAAGAAAAAGCCGAAGATGTCGGGAAAGAGGTGAAAAAGGCAACTCAGTAAATCAAGAAAAATCGGGCTGCACGCCGGGGTGAATATGCCGCCGTAATGGAAAGAACATGAGTATAATTCAACACTGGTAATTGCCATGCCCCACGGGAATCTTGACCAGAAATTACACCAGGATCTCTTTCCCACGAGATTGTCAAACTTCGTATCGGGCAATCAGGTCACCCTGTTGCAGTACGGGGAAGCCTATTTCCCCGCCATAGAAGCAGCGTTCGACCGGGCGAGGTATGAAATTTATCTTGAAACCTATATTTTCGAAAATGACACCACTGGACGGCGGATTGCGGACGCGCTGAAGCGGGCTGCCCTGCGGGGCGTAAACGTTTATATGCTGATCGACGGTTACGGCTCCAAGGGCCTGCCCCGGAGCATGCCGGATTCCCTGGGGGCCGATGGTGTTAAGATACTCATCTTTCGGCCCGGGATATCCCCATGGACGTTTCGGCGCATGCGTCTGCGTCGGTTGCACCGTAAAATCGCGGTCGTGGACCGGGAAATCGCCTTTGTCGGGGGAATCAACATTGTTCGTGACCGCGACAAATGGAGAGACTCCGTCATGGACGAAAAAGCGTGGGATCCCCATTTGCGCAGTACAAAGGTTGTGACCGGCTATCACATTCAAGCTTCAGACGGTGAGATCGGTCACGTCGAGGACTTTATCATCGATGACGGAAACTGGGCGATTCGGTACCTGATCGTCGATACGCGGAACTGGTGGCCGGGGGAAAAGGTCCTGATTGCTCCGCAATGGATCGAGCGGGTTAGCTGGAGCGAGTCGAAAGTCTTCATCAATCTTTCACGCGAGGCCATCAAGCAGTCACCACAATACACGGAGGCGCTTCTCCTGACTCGGGATTATGAGACCAGACTGCATGGACATTACCGTCTCCAGGGATACTGGGTCGATGAATCGGTCCCCGAGGAGCATCCCCGTTGAAGCAAATACGAGAAAGAGCTTTCTAT
The DNA here is from genome assembly GCA_963677545.2 of Desulfobacterales bacterium. Taxonomy (GTDB): domain Bacteria; phylum Desulfobacterota; class Desulfobacteria; order Desulfobacterales; family JAFDDL01; genus JBECKW01. The sequence continues at coordinate 18,120 of CAXXKH010000049.1, forward strand.
CATTCAGACCCTGCGGGTGAAAATCCCAGCCGGCGTTCGGGAAGCACAACTTATCCGGGCAGCAGGCAAAGGACAAGAGGACATGGGTGGGGGCAACTCGGGAAATCTGTATTTGAGAGTAATATTCATCTTTTTAGATAAGGGAGACAGTAATATGGAAAAAATAAAAGTACGTGATCTCATGGTTTTGACACAGAAATTTCCAAAGATATCCGCCCGCGCTGCCTATTTCGAGGCGCTATCTGCTTTGGAGAGCGCCCAGCAAAAATATCTGTCCGGAGAATCCGAGGAAAAGATTCTATTGGTCGAAAACGAGAAGGGAAAGGTCATTGGGAAACTCTCACCCATTGACCTGTTTCGAGGCCTGGAAACGAACTATCGCAGAGTGAATACCGAGGATGTTCTCACCCGCCTTGGATTTGATTATATCTGGAAGTCCATGGAAAAAGACTACAATTTATGGGAAAATCCATTCAAGGACCTGTGTCACAAAGCAAAAGACATCCAGATAAAAGATTTTATCAAAGCGCCGACCAAAGGGCAATCGATCGGTGCGGATGATACCATGGTCAAATGCTTTCATTTGTTTGTTATGAATCGTCACGATGCGCTTTTCGTTATGGAGAATGACGAGATTATTGGGATATTGACGTTTTCGGATGTATTTAGAAAGACCTCTCAGATCATGAAAGAATGTGTTACTGAATAAAACCATTCAGTAGGGATTCAGAGTCATGAAAATTAGCTCTTATGCAGGAAAGCATGCCAGACCATCGATGCTTGTCGGCGTACCAGAACCGGTTACGGCATAACATACAATTTCGGAGCATTGAGGGATGAAAAGCACCTTGGAATGACTGCCTTGTTTAGTGTCGAAGGGACTGAATGTTGCGCGCAGAAGAGAAATGATGCGCATTGGCATAGCTGCAGACCCTGGTGTGTTTGAGTTGAAGGTGCAACTGATTTAAAGCTAAAAAAAGGTCATATATGACCATCTGGGTAAATATGACCCTTTACCAGATGGCGGTTATAACCGTCATGAAAGTTCTTTTGAAACTAATTTTTCAGATAAATCAGAATGATAGGTGACGCGATCCTGCGTGTTAGAAGCCAGGCACGAAAATTGAAATTTTAAAAAAAGGATTGTCCGAAAAAAGTATTCCTGGAACTACAGAAGAATTAAAGCAAAGAGGCATAGCCATCTAATAAATTTACTGAAAAGGAGATAAGGGCTATGATCGAAATAAAAAAAATATTACTTCCATGTGATTTGACGACAAATGGGTCAAAAATTATTCCCTATGTGCTGTCTGTTGCTGAAAAATATAACAGTACGATTTATCTGCTTCATATAGTGGAAGATCTTCATGGACTGACACCCTACCCCTATCCTGGTTTGGGAAATGATCAAAAAATACATGAAAAAGCTGCTAAAGAAACCTTGCTAAAAAAAGTTGAAAAAATGTGTGATGAAGTATGTGATGAACATTTTCAAGGTTGCTCGAACATAAGCAAAGTAATTGTTGTAGGACATCCGGTTGTTGAAATTTTAAAATTTGCAGAATCTGAAGATATTGATCTGATCATTATGGGCACGCATGGCCGTAGTAAGATGGAGCATGTGATATTTGGCAGTGTAGCAGAAAATGTTGTCAAAAAATCACCTGTCCCCGTTCTTACTATTAATCCTTACAAGCTTAAATAATCCGGGTGGCTGTGAAAAGGAAAGGGATGTGGCGCTTCTGTCTATCTTTAAGCACTCTTTAATGATCAGTTTTTTTGTATTCGTGATGATGCTCTTGGTAGACTTTGTCGATACAATCAGCAAAAAACGCATTTCTGACATTTTGAAAGGCGGCCGGTGGAGGCAATACACCCTGGCCTCTTTTTTCGGTTCAACCCCCGGCTGCCTGGGTGCATTTGTGAACGTGAGCCTTTATGTGCACGGTTTGATCAGTTTTGGCGCTATCGTTGGTGGCATGATTGCTACATCCGGAGATGAAGCATTTGTAATGCTTGTTCAATTCCCCAGCACCGCTTTGGTTCTTTTCGGACTGTTATTCGTTTCAGGAATTATTTTTGCTTGGATAAGCGACAAGGCTGTTAAAATTCTGAGGATTACTCCTTGTGAATCTTGCCTTGACGCTAAATGTGAGCATTGTGAGTCCGGTATGGATAACCATGAGCCTATCGGTAACATTTTTCGTCCCGTAAATATATTAGAAAATTTTCGGTCTTTTTCCTTTACCCGGTTTCTCCTCATTATGTTGATTGTTGCTTTCATGCTTCTCGTATTTACCGGAATTCTCGGCCCTTCCACATGGGACTGGAAACGGTTTACATCTATGGCTCTCTCGCTGGGTTCATTATACATAGCTGTTATTGCTTCAGAGCACTACATGCATTACCACATCTGGGATCACATCATTAAAAAGCATCTGTTTCGGGTTTTTTTGTGGACCTTCGGCGCACTATTTTTTGTTCATTGGGGGCTTTCCTTTTGGAATTTAGAATTCTTTATCCGGGAACACATGATGTGGGTACTCTTGCTCGGTGCCTTGATTGGGGTAGTCCCCGAGTCCGGACCTCATCTGATTTTTGTGATGATGTATGCACAGGGGCTTGTACCCTTTTCGGTGCTCTTCACCACATCATTTGTCCAGGATGGTCACGGCATGCTACCGTTGCTTTCTTACAGTATCAAAGACTCCATACTCATCAAGACGTTCAACCTTGTTTTCGGAATTGCCATAGGGGCAACACTTTTTGCATTAGGGATGTGATAGCGTGTGTGCAAGCCAAGAAATAGATAATTAAAAGAAAAAAGATGAAATGGAAAACAACCAAGAAATTCTTCAAATATTGTAGCTCACGGCAACAGCCTGCGGGCACTGGTGAAGTATCTCGATAATGTTACAGACGAAGACATTGTAGCACTATATATTCCTACCGGAATACCGTTGGTATACGAGCTGGATAAGGATCTGCGACTTATCAAACATTACTATTTGGGGTCGCTATCGTTCGCTAACAGGAAGGAGGTGATAAATATGCCAAATAAAGATGGAACCGGCCCAAAAGGTCAGGGACCAAAAGACGGTCATGGTCATGGTAAGGGTAAGGGTAAGGGAAAGGGTAATAGCCCTGGCCAGGGGCCGATGACTGGGGGGAAGGAAGGAATTAAGAAAACAACCAAATAGTAGGCCGAATTTGAGAACGCGAATTGAGGGTTTACGAATAATCGCATGAACGCTGACCAAAAAGGCCGGGGCTAACATTATTGTTGATCTTCATGTCCTGCGGCCCGGCCTTTTTGGCTGGTGATGGTTAGCTCAACATCAAGTGGACAAAACTTATCAACAGAAAAGAGATCAAAATGAAAATGAATAAGAATGCTGGCACTTTGACAGTGGTAATTTCCATTCTCATCCTTCTTTTCGCTACCGGATCTTTTGCTCAAAGAGGGATGGGATGGAGAAGGCAATAATTGTTTTCTGCCTCGCTACAGATCCCAACGACCCCGATGTGATGAAGCGCCACCCGCGCAGTTCCTCCGAGCGTATTACAAATCTTTTTTTCCGAGGCCCTTAAAACCCTTGCAGTATAAGAATATATTTAGACCCTTTCTCAGAAACATACACGCAAAAGCGTGCATAACTGAAGAAGGTATTCCGTGCTAAGCAAGAATATACTTCGGCATATATTCTTCACGAAGAAAAATAGCTGCCGTCATCAATTTGAACCCTTTTAACGTTACACGATAGCGTCTGGATCGAGGAACCTTTGCAATAAGACGATGAGCACGAAGAATCTGCAACATACGACATATTCGAGACGATTGACGCCTTCGTTCAGCTTTATCTTTCGATTTTGCCATACCCAGGTGCTCTGCGAGTTCACCATTACGAAATCCATGGATGCAATGCTCACCACGCATGACAGAAGCAAACAGTTTAACATCGGAAGGGCTGACAGGATTCAAGGCGCGTTTCCTTTTTCCATTAAGCTCAGCCGGAGAACACAGCTTGTCGATCATCCTGAAAGCGGCTTCGGGATCATCAATAACAGACAAGGCATCCAAATATTGCCGGTTGGCCGCCTTGGACACCTCGGCATATCGATACAAATTGGTTACGCGTTTTGCCATGGGGAACCATCCCAATACTGTTTGCCCATTGCGTTTTCCATGGCGACGGATTTTAAACTCATATGGACGGTTGATAACAGTCTCAACTCGCAGTACGGACCCGAACTTGTCGTACATTTTTATCCCGTTACCTTTCATCCTGTGTTTCACCCGAGCACCCGGCAGACGCTTTTTATAATCATTCTCGACCTCGCCCTTGAAGTTGCCGTTCAATTTGCGCCCAAGGAAAGTCAATACATCCTCGGCACTGAAGCAGACGGTCGAATGCCTCTGCAATTTTTCGTTCAGCGGACTGAGAGAAGCGGGGCTTTTAAACATAATGTCCGTGGCATACTCGGCCTGGTCGGTGACCCAATAATATTCCATGCTTTTAAGCCGTGTCTTGAGCAGCGGATTGATACGCCTTGCAAACGAAGCCAGAATCTTTTCCCATCGTTGTTTTGGGAATTTGTCGGCTATTTTTTGCGCTTTCGTGCAATCCTCAATGCTCAAAAAGGCATTTTCAAGTTGGTTGTAATGGATTCCGTTTTTGTCCATTTTTTTTGCCAGCCACTCGTGACCGTTGATGTAAACCTGGATCATAAACGGAAGCCAAGTCGAAAGTCGAACATGCATGAATCCCAATTGTCGATCCATGTAATAAAAATACAACGTCAAGCACCGGGGACGGCTACTAACAAGACGGGGTTTGTTTTCTCCGTACCGCATGGCAAAACTAGGATTTTGTTCAACAACGGAAAAAACACATATGAGTCCCTCGTTGATACCGTCTCTTTCAGCAATTTGATGAGCAAGCTCTTCCTTTCTCGTTTTTTCGTTCAGGTACTGATACGGTCTGCCCTGCCGTTTCGCATATTCCATGGCGTTTTGTTTAAGAAATTCGGATTGATCCTTGGCAAACAGTTTAAAATCTTTTATCAGAAAGCCGTTCCGATACAGAAATTTTTCCATTGCCTCGGGAAATCCAAACGGCAAATATCCTTTAAAGATTATACGGTCAAAGATCGATATGGTACCTGTAATCTTTTGCTGATGTTTTTCGACAAATTTTTGCATGGCGCTCATCCTCTCCAAAAAGTTTTGTGTGGAAACAATCTTTTCGGATGATAAGCGCCATTTCTTTTGTCGTTAACCTTTAACCTCGAACCTTGAACCTTGAACATTCCGGCTTTGCCGGATTAGGAAACAGCATTGTGTTACACTTTTGTCCTTTACATAAGTGTAACATTAAACTGCCGGGACGTTTCTTCCGCCCATTATCCGGGCACATGCACTTTATAACTAACCGTAAATTCAGACAAATATATTTTTAATTTTTTCTGTTGATTCCGGCATGCTTCTTGGACTCATTCAAAGCGAAGAGAAAATACTTCGAAAATGGCTCAACGAAGCGTAGCGGCTTCGGCGGCGAACAACAAGAATTCAAGGCCGCGCCCATATCAGAACTGCAGGAAAAGTCGGGGCCATGGCCGGACGGCCTCAGTCAGGCCGAGGCGCAGAAACGGGCGGCCCAATACGGGTCTAACGAAATTAAGAAACGAAAGAACTCCTATGCTGAACAAAGCCAAAACACTAACCGGTTACAAATTGGCCGGCTTTGATGGAGAAATAGGGAAGGTCAAGGAGTTCTACTTCGACAACCGTCACTGGGCGATTCGCTATCTGGTCGCTGATACGGGAAACTGGCTTACGGGCGGGCAGGTGTTGATCTCCCCGTATGCGATAGTCGACGTTGATAAAGAAGAGCAACACATCACCATCGATTTAACTAAAAAGCAGATTGAGGGAAGTCCATCCTTGAACAGTGACAAGCCCGTTTCGCGCCAATTCGAGCAGTCCTACTATGGGTATTATGGATATCCGATGTATTGGGCCGGTTCAAACACATGGGGATATTATCCCTACGTCGAGCGGGACCGTGAAAAATGGAAAGAAGCCACACGGGCTGAGAAAGCGTCGTGGGATCCCAATTTGCGCAGCACTCATGCTGTGAGTGGTTATCACATCCAGGCCTCCGACGGTGAGATCGGCCACGTCGAGGACTTTATCATCGATGAAAAGAACTGGGCGATTCGTTATCTGACCGTCGATACTAAGAACTGGTGGCCGGGGAAAAAGGTCCTGATTTCAAGGCAATGGATCGAGCGTGTTAGTTGGATCGAGTCGAAGGTCTTCATCAATCTTTCCCGCGAGGCGATCAAGCAGTCATCGGAATACACGGAGGCGCTTATGCTGACTCGGGACTATGAGACCGTGCTGCATCGGCATTACAATCGCCGGGGATACTGGGTCGATGAAGAATCGTTTGGCAAGGAGCATTCTAGTTGAAGCAAGCGGGTGTATTGATTTTGTTCTTTCACCTGAGGATATCGCTCACGAAATTGTACGAATTTCTCATGCGGTGTCAAGGGATGAGTGATCACAGCCCCATAGGAGGCACTATGCAATACAGCATCAGCAATATCATCGGCTACGAAATCAGGGCCACCGACGGCGACCTTGGAAAAGTTGACGAGTTCTACTTTGATGACGAAACCTGGACGATCCGTTATCTTGTTGCAGAAACAGGAAAATGGCTGTCCGGCCGCAAGGTGCTCATTTCTCCCGTCGCCTTCGGCAACCTGGAAACGGAGTCACACACGATTTCGGTAAACCTTATCCGTAATCAGGTGAGCGCCAGCCCCGATATCGATACGCAGAAGCCTATTTACCGTCAGCATGAAGCCGAGCTTATGGAGCACTATCAGTGGCCCTGGCGAGGCGGGTACGGGGGTGCTTTCGGTACAACTCCGCTCCCCCTTCCCGATGGCGAAGCGCTTGCAGAGCGTGAAGCTTCAGGGCCGGGGCGTCGGGATGATCCTCATTTGCGAAGCACAAAACATGTCACCGGCTACCACATCCATGCCTCCGACGGTGAAATCGGCCACGTGGAAGATTTTATTATCGACGGCGAAAGCTGGATGATCCGTTTTCTGGTTGTGGATACCCGCAACTGGCTGCCGGGGAAGAAAATCCTTTTGTCTCCCCATTGGATCAATCGTGTGGAATGGGCCGATACCAGTGTGCATTTTGACCTCACCCGGGAATCCATAAAAAACAGTCCCGAGTTCGACCCCTTGAAAACCGGTTATCGGGAGTATGAGGCATATCTCTGCGATCACTATGGGCGGCCTGAAAAGCATCACTGATTCGGAAGTTCCACAAGGGCGGCATATGAATAAACTCAAGACAATCTGGAGCAACCGGTGGTCAAGTTTTTGGTTTCTGCCTTCGCTTATTGTTGTGGTCGGCATTAATTTGGTCAGCCGGAACAACCATGGAAAATAAAACTATTATATCTCATTTCGGCACAGTGGTCTCGGTACGGGGCAGTGTCGTAGATATCCGGTTCGATGAGCAGTTGCCGCCCATCTACTCGCTGCTGCGCGCGAAGGAGGGGGAAATTGTCATCGAGGTTCTGGCGCAACTCGACGCGCATCGCATCCGCGGCATCGCCCTGACGCCCACCCAGGGACTCGCCCGGGGCGCCCCGGTGGAAGACACGGGCGGGCCGCTCACGGCGCCGGTCGGCAAAGGAATTCTTTCGCGAATGTTCGACGTTTTCGGCAACGCCATCGACCGTCAATCGCCGCCGACGGATGTAACGCGGCGCACCGTCCATCGAACCCCGCCTGCATTGGCACGGCGTTCCACCAAATCCGAGATTTTCGAGACGGGGATCAAGGTCATCGATGTGCTGGTGCCGCTGGAGCGCGGCGGCAAAGCAGGGCTTTTCGGCGGAGCGGGCGTGGGAAAGACGGTATTGCTCACCGAAATGATTCACAACATGATCGGCCACCAGAAGGGTGTCAGCATTTTTTGCGGGATCGGCGAACGATGCCGTGAAGGGGAAGAACTTTACCGCGACATGAAGGAGGCGGGGGTTCTGCCGAATATGGTGATGGTGTTTGGCCAGATGAACGAGCCGCCGGGCAGCCGGTTCCGGGTGGGTCATGCGGCATTGACGATGGCCGAGTATTTCCGGGACGACGAGCACCGCGACGTTCTGCTGCTGATCGATAATATTTTCCGCTTCATTCAAGCCGGAATGGAAGTCTCCGGCCTTATGGGCCAGATGCCGTCGCGTCTGGGCTACCAGCCGACGATGGGCACCGAGTTGTCACGGCTGGAGGAGCGCTATCGCCAACACCGATACCGGCGCCATCACGTCCATCCAGGCGGTGTATGTGCCGGCGGACGATTTGACAGACCCGGCGGCGGTGCACACGTTTTCGCATCTCTCGGCGTCCATCGTGCTTTCCCGCAAGCGGGCGAGTGAAGGACTTTACCCGGCCATCGACCTGCTCCAATCCAGCTCCAAAATGTGCACGCCCGGCATTGTCGGGAAGCGACATTATCTTCTGGCACAGGAAATTCGGCGGACGCTCGCGCAGTACGAAAATCTCAAGGACATCATCGCCATGCTCGGCCTGGAACAACTGGCGCCGGACGACCGCAACGTTGTCGCCCGCGCCCGACGGCTGGAGCGGTTCCTCACGCAGCCGTTTTTCGCCACCGAGCAGTTCAGCGGCATCCAGGGGAAGCTCGTCAGCCTCAAAGATGCGCTGGACGGCTGCGAAAAAATCCTGGGCGATGAATTCAAAGACTACCCGGAGAGCGCGCTTTATATGATCGGAGGGATTGATGAAGCAAGAAGTAAAGCAAAACCCGGCGCGCCTCTATCAAAAGCCGAACCCGAAGCCGACACCGGGGCAAAGGACGAACCGAAACCGGAACCGGAGGACGAACATGCAGCCGACACGAATAACCCTTAAAATTCTCCTGCCGTTCAGAATCTTCACCGAGAAAACCGGTGTTTCGCGCATCGTGGCGGAGACCCGCGAGGGCTCCTTCGGACTCCTGCCGCGCCGGCTGGACTGCGTGGCGGCGCTGACGCCGGGAATTCTGACCTACGAAAACGCTGCGGAGGGTGAGGGTTTATGTGGCCGTCGATCAAGGGGTACTGATCAAGACCGGCTTTGACGTTCTTGTCTCCGTGCGCAATGCGATCGGCGGAACGGACCTCGGCCGACTGCGGGAGGCGGTGGAGCGGGAGTTTGAGAACCTTACCGAACGGGAGCAGAACGTCCGCTCCGTGATGGCAAAAATGGAAAGCGGTTTCATCCGGCGCTTGGCGGAGTTTCATCATGAGTGACACGCCGGATATCAAGCGCGGGAAAGACCCGACGGCGTTCAGTCGGAAAGTGGGTGCGAAGGCGGCGCGTAAGCTCAAGGCGAAGCGCAACACCACCCAGGGTGTCTGGTTCGGCCTGGGCATGATGGGGCTTATCGGCTGGTCCGTGGTGGTTCCGACGCTGCTCGGCGCGGCGCTTGGCATCTGGCTGGACAATCACCGTCCGGGAGGTCGTTCCTGGACATTGATGCTGATGGTTGTCGGCCTTTTCATCGGGTGCCTGAACGCTTGGCACTGGGTGGCCAGGGAAGACAAGGAAATGCGACGGGATGAGGAGGATAATGATGAGTGATGGGATTCGTCTGATACCGGCACTGTTGGCGGGCGTTTCACTCGGGGTGATATTTTACGGCGGCTTGTGGTGGACGGTTCGAAGGGGGGTTTTGTCAAAACATGCAGCGGTTTGGTTTTTTTGCAGCCTATTGCTGCGAACGGGCATTGCCCTGGCCGGTTTTTATCTTATCGCACACGGTCATCCTGAGCGGCTGCTGATGTGCCTCCTCGGTTTTGTCATGGCGCGCCTTATCGTTACAAAGCTGGCCGGCCCGTCGGTTGAACATCACAAATTACCAGCGAAGGAGGCAGGCCATGCGTCTCAGTCCCGATGAGATACTCTTCTGGCAACACGGATTATTCAAGCTCAACGCCACCATTGTATACACATGGGGGCTGATGCTTGTACTGGCCGTCGGTTCAAAAATCATCACACGCAACCTCTCCACGGGTATAGAACGGTCCCGGTGGCAGAATCTTCTCGAAATCATCGTCACCGGCATCGAGAAGCAAATTGAAGAGGTCGGCTTAAGCCGGCCGCGGAAATACATCGGCTTTCTGGGTACACTCTTCCTGTTCGTCGGAGCAGCCAGCCTGTGCACCGTCATTCCCGGCTACGAACCGCCGACCGGCTCGCTTTCGACCACGGCCGCACTCGCGCTGTGCGTGTTTGTGGCGGTGCCGTTCTTCGGTATCGAAGAGCAGGGGATGGGCAGTTACCTCAAGTCTTATATGAAGCCGACATTCATTATGCTGCCGTTTAACATTATCAGCGAGGTGTCGCGCACGCTGGCCCTGGCCGTCCGCCTCTTCGGCAACATGATGAGTGGGGCGATGATTATCGGCATTCTGCTCACGATTACGCCCTTCATCTTTCCGATCATCATGACGGCGCTGGGTCTGCTCACGGGCATGGTGCAGGCCTACATTTTCAGCATTCTGGCGGCGGTTTACATCGCGGCCGCCGCGCGAACCCGCAAACCCGGACCTGAACCCGAGGCAACCGCTTGACAACTAAAGGAGGTACCATGGACAGCATGACGATTATCGCGGTGGCATCCATTGTCATCGCCGGCATTACGACCGGTTTCGGCACGATGGGGCCTGCACTGGCGGAAGGCAGAGCGGTCGCAACGGCACTGAGTTCCCTGGCCCAGCAGCCCGATGCTTCCGCTACTATTACCCGGACCCTGTTCGTGGGTCTGGCGATGATCGAGTCAACGGCGATTTACTGCTTTGTGGTCTCGATGATTCTTATCTTCGCCAACCCGTTCTGGAACCACGTCATCGCTATCACTACAGGAAAGTAAAGCCATGTTAATCGATTGGTTCACGGTCGGCGCACAGGCCCTCAATTTTATTATTCTGGTGTGGTTGATGAAACGTTTCCTTTACAAACCGATTCGCCACGCCATCGATGAGCGGGAAAAGCGGATCGCCGCTGAACTCGAGAACGCAGACGCTAAAAAGGCCGAAGCCCAAAAGGAGAGCGACACGTTCAGGCAAAAAAACGAGGCGTTTGATCGGCAGCGCGACACGCTATTTCGCAAAGCGACTGACGAGGCAAACGCCGAAAGCCAAAGGCTTCTCGACGAAGCGCGTAAGGTCGCCGCGGCTTTGAGTGCCAAACGGCAGGAAACACTCCGGGACGAAGCCCGCGCCTTGCGTCAGGTAATCAGCCGACGGACACGGCAGGAAGTATTTGCCATCGCCCGAAAGGTCCTGACGGATCTCGCCACGACAAGTCTGGAAGAACGCATGGGCGAGGTCTTCACCCGCCGCTTGGGGGAGATGGATGGCCGGGGAAAAGCAGATCTTGCCGCAGCCCTTATGTCGGGGCCGAACCCTGTCCTCGTGCGCAGTGCGTTTAACCTGCCTGCGGAGCAACAAGCCGTCATACAAAATGCACTCAATGAAACCTTCTCGGCGGACATTCGCATCCGCTTCGAAAGCGCGCCCGACGTGATCAGCGGCATAGAACTTACCGCGAATGGACAAAAGGTGGCATGGAGCATTGCGGACTATCTGAGGTCGCTGGAAAAAGGTGTGGACGAACTTCTGAAAGAGGCGGACAAACCGGAGGCTGAAAGCGAAGCACCGCCGGAAGCCGGCATCGAACCGGATGCGCCTGAATCGGAAGCAGGGAGCCGATGAGTATGGAATCCGAGAGCCTCCGAAACGTTTTCAACACTGCATTTGACGGCATAAGCCGTGTTCGGGAGAAGTTTACGCCGCAACTGACACTACAGGAGGTGGGCGCCATCACCCATGTCGCCACCGGCATCGTTAAGGTATCGGGGCTTCCCGGTGTGGGCTTTGACGAACTGGTGACGTTTCCCGGCGGTGTTCTCGGCATTGCTTTCAACGTGGACCCGGTCGAAATCGGCGTGGTTCTGCTCGGCGAATACTGGCACCTCCACACGGGAGATGACGTCCGGCGAACGGGCCGGGTCATGGACGTGCCCGTGGGGGATGGATTGATAGGACGCGTCATCGACCCGCTGGGTCGGCCGCTCGATGCCGGCGGGCCCGTGAATGAGAGCCGACGTCTGCCCGTCGAACGCTCAGCGGCGCCTATTATGGACCGCGCGCCCGTTACGGTGCCGCTTCAGACCGGCCTCAAAGTCATTGATGCGCTCATCCCCGTTGGACGCGGCCAGCGCGAATTGATTCTCGGCGACCGGCAGACGGGCAAGACCGCCATCGCGATCGACACCATCCTCAACCAGCGCGGCCAGGATGTTCTATGCGTTTATTGTGCCATCGGTCAGCGCGCGTCCGCCGTCGCGAAGGCCGTGGCAAGCCTGCGGGAAAAGGGTGCAATGGACTACAGCATCGTCGTCGTGACCGAGGGCAACGATCCGCCGGGCCTCGCATTCATCGCTCCTTATGCCGCGACCAGCATCGCGGAGTCTTTCATGGAAGGGGGCCGGGATGTGCTGATCGTTTACGACGATCTGACCCATCATGCACGCGCCTACCGCGAACTCTCTCTATTGCTGCGCCGCCCGCCGGGTCGCGAGGCGTTTCCCGGCGACATCTTTTATATCCATTCGCGGCTCCTGGAGCGTGCGACGCACCTGCGCAAGGAACTCGGCGGCGGCTCTCTCACCGCGCTGCCCATCATCGAAACCGAAGCCCAGGACATCTCCGCCTATATTCCGACCAACCTGATTTCCATCACGGATGGTCAGATCTATCTCTCGCCGGCGCTCTTCGAATTGGGCGTGCTGCCCGCGGTGGATGTCGGAAAATCCGTTTCGCGCGTCGGCGGAAAGGCCCAGCGTACGGCCTACCGCGAAGTAGCGGGCAACCTCAAGCTCGCCTACGCGCAGTTCGAGGAGCTCGAAACCTTCTCCCGGTTCGGCGCCCGCCTGGATGAGGACACCCGCAGGATCATCGAGCACGGACGGCGAATTCGCGCCTGCCTTAAACAGCCTGAATTCGACCCGGTGTCGGTGCCTGCGCAAATCGCCGTGCTGCTGGCGCTCTCCGCGGAACTCTTTGATCCCGTGCCGCTGGATCGGATGACGGACGCCGAGCAGGCGCTCCGGGAGGCGGCGGCGGATATCCCGACGGAGATACGGGATCGATTGGATACCGCAGAAGAATTAAGCGATGAGGATCGTGAAACAATTATTCAAATCGCGCGGCAATCCCTTGTCCGATTCCGGTCCGCGCCTGAACTCGAGGAAAAACCATGAGCGAGACCACAGCAGGTCTGCGCCGAAAGATCGGCGGCGCCGGTGATCTTCAGTCTGTTGTCCGTACAATGAAGGCCGTGGCCGCCTCGAGCATCGGACAATACGAGAAATCGGTGGCTGCGTTGGCCGACTACTACCGCACGGTGGCGCTGGGTCTGGGGGCATGCTTCCGGGAAAGTGGCGCGGCACCCATTTTATCGGAACGGAAAAAGCAGACAAGTGCGAGAGCAATCGGCGCGGTTGTGTTCGGGTCGGACCAGGGACTGGTGGGCCGATTTAACGATGTGGTGGCCGATTATGCGGTCAAGTCGTTGGCGTCTCTGCCGGGAAAGCCACAGGTCTGGGCTGTCGGTGAGCGGGTTTATACGCGCCTGGCGGAAGCGGGTCTGCCGCTCTTGGGCCGCTTTGCCGTGCCAAGCTCTGTTCTGGCAATTACCCCGCTTGTCGGTCAGGTTCTTGTGGAGAGCGAAACGCTCCAAAGCCGGGGGGAGGTTTCCAGGCTTCACCTCTTCTACAATCGTCCCACATCGGGGACTGTGTATTCGCCCGTCGCGCAGCAACTGCTGCCGCTGGATGAAAACTGGCGACGCGGTCTGGCCGAACTCTCCTGGCCGAAGGAAACCCTGCCCGAGGTCATGGGGAATGGTACAGGAACTTTGCGGGCGCTCATACGGGAATACCTTTTCGTTTCGATCTTTCGGGCGTGCGCCGAATCTCTTGCGAGTGAGAACGCAAGCCGCCTGGCGGCCATGCAGCGAGCCGACAAGAATATTGACGAATTGCTGGAGGAGCTGTGCAGATCCTTCCACCGTTTGCGCCAGAGTAGCATTGATGAAGAACTGTTCGACGTCATCTCCGGCTTCGAAGCGCTGAGCGAGGAAGAGAAATGAAAAGACTACCATGCTGAACAAAGCCAAGACACTAACCGGTTACAAATTGGTCAGCCTCGATGGGGAAACCGGGAAGGTCAAAGAATTTTACTTCGCGGATGGGAATATTCGGCAATTGTGGGAAGAATTTCGCGTGGGTGGCGGTTATGACAGTTGAATTCAAGGACTACTATCAGGTCCTTGGTGTGGATCGAAATGCGTCTGCCGCGGATATCAAGAAGGCGTTTCGAAAGCTGGCCCGCGAATTTCACCCCGATGTCGCGAAAGACAAGGTTATGGCTGCGGATAAGTTCAGTGAAATCAACGAGGCCAACGAAGTCCTAAGTGATCCGGAGAAACGTCGCAAGTATGATAAATTGGGCGCTGACTGGAACCATCCTGAACGGCAAGCAGCGCAGCAGGAAGGTAGATTTGCCGGTGGCCCCGGCGCGGCTTCGGAATTTAATTTCGATGGGACGGGTTTCAGCGCATTTTTCGAACAGTTCTTCGGCAGCCGTGCCCGCTATGCATCCGACGGTTCCGTCCATTTCGGCCCAACAGGAGAATGGAGGAGGCAAGGCGGGACAGTCGCACAACCCGGCCATGATATCGAGAGCGATATCCTGGTGACGCTTGACGAAGTCCTGCACGGTTCGACACGCATGATCAGGCTGCAGCGTACTGATCCGGCCACGGGACAATCCGCCATTCAGACTTTGCGGGTGAAAATCCCGGCCGGCGTTCGGGAAGCACAACTTATCCGGGTAGCGGGCAAAGGACAGGAGGGTGTGAGCGGAGGTGCTTCTGGAAACCTATATTTGAGGGTAGTATTCGCCAAGAGCCCTGACTTCCGCGTGCGTGATGCAGACCTGTATTATGATTTGGAACTGTCTCCATGGGAAGCGGTGCTGGGCGCCAATGTCTCCATACCCACTCTACACGGGACGGTATCCTTGAAGATTCCGGCGGGCACGAAGGCCGAACGGCAGTTTCGTTTGCGGGGAAAGGGGCTGCCCGTGGCCGGTGGAACGCCCGGCAACTTGTATGCCATTGTGTCCATCAATGTCCCGTCGCATCTCACGCCGGAAGAAAGAAAACTGTGGGAATCATTGGCCGCCACATCTACATTCAACCCGAGGAGGGCAACATGATCGAGCCGACTATTCCGGATTTCCCGTCGTCACTTGCGCTTGAGTTGTTTCATCCGGAGCCGAATGTTTTTTACAGTCTCAATGAGGTAGAGCGGCTACATGCCAAGCTACGTTTTTTTCGAAGCGATTGAAAGCAGATTACACTTGTGTCCGGGCGGAAGTGTAACACTTAGCTGAAGTGACATTTCTTTCATACCTTCTTCGAGTCCATAATCTGTATAACTCTCTTAATAAATTATATTAATTATTCTAAATGGATTACATGAAAGATGGCACGTTTTTTGAGTACAATGTTAATAAGAAAGAAATACTTCATCACACAAGAAGAATAAGGGAACAAGGCGCGGCCACACGAAAGGATAAATAGTATGCCTTTGATAAATTTAGTTATTGTTCTGGTTATTGTTGGCGTGATTTTATGGGCGATCAATAATTATATCCCAATGCAGTCGACTATCAAGAAGATTCTCAATGCCGTGGTGGTTATTGCGGTGATTCTCTGGTTATTGAGCGTCTTCGGGGTAATCGGTCCTCTACAGGATTTTCATATCGGGAGGTGAATAGATAGAAATCCATTCAATGCACTGAACATAGCAACAGGAAGATATTAAATCCTAAATAGTGGAGGTAATGATGAAGACCGTAATAAAAATACATTTCTGCATTCTCGGCTTGGCCTTGCTGACCTTGACGGCCTGTGGCACGGCCAAGCAACCGCCATTGAGCCGGATGGCCCTGGCTCAGTCGGCCGTGGAAAAAGCTGCATCCGCCGGATCCAATGAATATGCTTCTCTGGACCTGAAGACGGCGCGGGACAAAATCGACCGTGCCCAAAAAGCCATTCAGTCCAAAGATAAAGACTATATAAAAGCGGGGCGTCTGTTGGAAGAGGCTGAAGTCGATGCGGAACTGGCGGAAGCCAAGTCCAAAACGGCAAAATCCCAGAAAATCGTTGCGGAGCTGAAAGAGAGCATTGATATGCTGCGTGACGAAATTCAACGGAACCGTACCCGATAATTGCCGCAAAACAACATTCAGGAGGCGATCATGTCAATATTATTCAGCAAATACAATACGTCTGTCCTCATATCAGGACTTGCGGTGGCGGCCCTGGTATTTTCGGGGTGTGCTCATACCATGAGGACCAATACCGCTTTGGAAGAAGCCCGGGCAGTCTATCGGGCAGCTCAGGAAAACCCGGATGTTGCGCGCAATGCTCCTTTGGAACTCAAAAAAGCCGAAACGGCACTGAACAAGGCCGAGCAACTGTTACAGCAAAAAGGCGAAACGGATGAAATTGAACACCAGGCTTACCTGGCCAAACAGCATGCCTACATATCCGAGGAAATCGGGAAGCAGAAAATGGCAGAGGCGGCTTTAGAGCAGGCCGGCGCCGAACGCAATAAAGTTATTTTACAAGCTCGTACAGCGGATGCAAATCGAGCCGAGCAGAACGCCTCGAAAGAAAAGGCCGCCGCATTGAATGCCATGGAGGATGCCAAGGCGCAGAAAGCCGCCGCACTGAAAGCCATGGAGGAAGCCAAAGCACAGAAAGCCGCCGCCGAATCAGCCATGGCGGAAGCAGCTGCGGCAAACGATAAATCCTTAAAACTCGAAAAGGAGATCGCGGAACTGAAGGCGATAAAAGCTGACCGAGGCCTGGTCATAACCCTTGGGGATGTCGTCTTCGACGTGAACAAGGCGGATCTGAAGGCGGGAGGCGTCTCGGCCGTCGGGAAATTGGTTGCCTTTCTGAATGAATATCCTGCCCGTCGTGTAATGATTGAAGGATTCACGGACAGTACGGGGGAACTGGAATACAACCAGGCCTTGTCTGAAAGGCGTGCGCTCGCGGTACGTCAGGTCCTGCAAACCAAGGGCATCGAATCCGCCCGCACCGATTTTAAAGGTTACGGGGAAGATTTTCCCGTAGCAACCAATGAGACGGCGGCAGGCCGCCAGATGAACCGCAGGGTCGAAATTATTATTTCCGATGATGCGGGAGTAATACTTGCACGTACAAAATAACAAAGTGGAAGGCACGGAACACTATTTTTTACCGGGGTCTTGAGAGATGACTATAAGAAAAACATTTCACTCGAAGGGAATTTGCGATGGATGAAAAACGAAGGGCATACGAAGAGAAGCTCGATGCACAACTGAATGAGTGGAACGCGCAGATTGCCCTGCTCAGGGCCAAAGCGGAAAATGCCCAGGCCAACGCGAAGATCCATTATTATAAGACTATCGATGACTTGGAAGAAAAACGGAATGCGGCTAAAACGAAACTGCGTGAATTGAAGGCCGCGGGTGAAGAGGCATGGGATGACTTGAAAACAGGTGCGGAAAAGGCCTGGGCTGAAGTCAAGATCGCCTTTCACGACGCAACCTCGAAATTCAAATGAGCAGGGGTCCCGGTTACCTGTGCGGCGCCTTTCTCTCTCTTGTGCTCCTGTTCCCATCTCTTCCGGCGGTGGGCGCGGACAGGGCCGGCGATGAATTTCTGACCGGTTATGTTGCCGCCATCCTTGAACGGGATCTGCACTGGGAGAGAGACAGTTATCTTTTGAAGATTCACAACGGGGTTGCCGTGATTACCTTATTTAAAGATGACCCGATGCGGCGGGAAGCCGTTGACAGGGAGTTGCGCCCTGTCGATGGGTTGCAGGCAATAACGATTAAGGTGAAGCCTGCGGATACCGGCAGACCGGGGGAGGTAACCAGGGTGACGGGACTGACGAGTCAAGGGGAAGCCTTTCCAACGGGCGACCAATTCCAGCCGCTGATCGCCGATCCGAAACAGGCGCAGTTTTTTGTCAGCATGAATCGCTTCGAAACATCGGGGGAGCAATACACCATGGCGTCCGTCGGCTTCGGGGAGACATTCGGCGTGTACCGGTTCTACGGCAGTCACGAAGGGGATGGTCTGCAAGTGAGTCTTGAAGCCGGCCTATTCGCGCAGTTCAATATGGATACCCCTTCCTCCGACCTTATCAACGCGGATTATACCATCGGCATCCCCGTTACATACCGGAACGGCGAAAATTCGCTACGTTTTCGCTTCTACCACCAGAGCTCGCATTTGGGAGATGAATTTCTTCAGAGTGTAAATGCTCCGGAACGGATCAACCTCAGCTACGAAGCCGTCGAGTTCATCTATTCCCGCGAATGGCGCTGGTTTCGAGTGTATGGCGGGGGGGAGTATCTGGTCTTCAAGGAGCCGAGTGACCTGAAGCCCAAAGGCGGCCACTGGGGAATCGAATTTCGCGGAAGCAAGACGCTTGTCTGGAACGGCAGGCCGGTCATCGCGGTGGACATGAAGAGCTTCGAGGAGCATGACTGGGCTACCGATACCAGTGTCAAAGCCGGTCTCGAGTTCGGGCATCCCAATCCGGGACAGCGCCGTCTCCGCCTCCTCATAGATTGGTACAACGGGTTTGATCCACGCGGTCAGTTTTATAATAACAAGGTTGACTACTTTGGCATGGAGGTGTCTCTGGGATTCTAGTGGATACTTCCCCTTACAGGCTTGAGACGGGCTACATGGAAAAGGGTCAAATATGATCATTGGTTAAATGAGACCCTTTTCTCATTATTGTTCCTGACAATGCATCGAGTACTTTTAAATTATTATTCCCATAAACTTAATATGATAGGCGACATCACGATGGGTATTGAAAGTCTGGCACAGAGTTTGAAGTAAATCTGAATTGCATGGGTAAAAAATTTTCAGGGTTGAAGGAGTATTAAGCAATGGCGGGCAAAGAAATCAAATATGGTGCAAAAGCCAGGGAGAAGATGCTGAAAGGTGTCGATATTCTGGCCGACGCAGTGAAGGTGACCCTTGGACCGAAAGGTCGGAGTGTTCTAATCAATAAAACTTGGGGGTCCCCTAAAATTACCAAGGACGGTGTAACCGTCGCCAAAGAGATTGAACTGGAAGACAGGCTCGAAAATGTGGGGGCGCAGATCATCCGGGAGGCGGCATCCAGGACATCCGATGTCGCGGGAGACGGCACCACGACGGCGACCATTCTGGCCCGGGCTATCTACCGTGAGGGCGCCAAGCTCGTGGCGGCGGGCGTAAATCCCATGGCCATCAAGCGGGGCATTGAAAAGGCCGTCGATCTGGTGGTGGAAGAACTGAAAAAGATATCCAAACCGATAAAGGACAAGAAAGATATCTCCCAGGTGGGCGCCATATCGGCAAACAACGACCGCACCATCGGGGATATGATCGCAGAGGCCATGGAAAAGGTGGGCAAGGAGGGTGTGATTACAGTCGAGGAGGCCAAAACCATGGAAACGACGCTGAAGATCGTTGAGGGAATGCAATTTGAACGCGGTTACCTCAGCCCGTACTTTGTTACGGAACCTGAAAAAATGGAAGTTCATCTGGAAGAACCCTATATTCTTCTGCATGAAAAAAAAATACGCGGCATGCAAAATCTGCTTCCCATTTTAGAGGAGATTGCAAAAACAGGAAAACCAATTTTGATTGTCTCGGAAGATGTGGAAGGAGATGCACTTGCCACACTGGTGGTAAATAAACTGAGAGGATCTCTGAAATGCGCGGCGGTCGCGGCCCCGGGCTTCGGTGACAATCGAAAGGCAATGCTGGAAGATATCGCGGTTCTTACAGGGGGGCGGCTGATCAGTGAGGAAACGGGGATTAGACTTGAAAAAATAACTCTGAAAGACCTGGGAAGCGCCAAACGGATTGTCATAAACAAAGATACCACGACGATCATCGACGGCGGCTGCGATCGCAAGGTCCTTGACGACCGCATAAAACAGATCAGGGCGCAAATTGAAGAGACAACCTCCGACGATGACGAAGAAAAACTTAAGAAACGCCTGGCAAAATTGATCGGGGGAGTGGCCGTTATCAATGTGGGGGCGGCAACCGAGACCGAAATGAATGAAAAGAAGGACAGGGTCGAGAATGCCATGAACGCTACGCGCGCGGCCGTAGAGGAGGGTATTGTCCCCGGTGGCGGCGTTGCTTACCTTCGTGCCATGAAGGTTCTTGAAAAGGCCCGATTTGCGGATGAAGAACAGTTGGGGGGCGATCTAATTATGCGTTCCCTTGAAGCCCCTGCACGGCAGATCGCGGAAAATGCCGGTTTTGAAGGCGCCGTGGTGATTCGGCGCGTGATGGAAGGTGAAGGGGGTTTTGGATTCAATGCCGAAACGGAAGATTATGAGGATCTGATGAAGGCCGGCATTGTGGATCCAACCAAGGTTACGCGATTTGCGCTTCAAAATGCAGCGTCCGTGGCAGGCCTTCTTCTGTCCACAGAGGCGATGGTTGCTCAAAAGCCTGATAAAGAGAAATCACATTGAAACAGCCCAAACGGGAAAAGATAAAATAACGGAAAAGGAGAATTTAAATGAAATTCATAATGTCCATAAGAGGATTGATGGTAATTGTACTGCTGCTGGCCTTGTGGGCCTTGCCGAGTTGCGGTGAGAATGAACAAAGCCAGAGCAAGCCGGCGGCCGTGTCCAAGGAAGATGTCGGTGAGAAGGTCATGGAAGCCTACGATGTGACCAAGGCTTATACTTTGGAGCAGATGAAAGCCTTTCGGGAGCAAACCGAAACCAGACTGGGTGAATACAAAAATGAGATAGACCGGCTGCAGGCAACCGCGGAAAAGCTGAAAGGTGATGCGAAAGCAAAAGCACGGCAGCAACTGGCTGCATTGCGCCAGAAACGGGATGCGGTCTCTGAAAAGCTGAAGGATTTGAGTTCTTCCAGTGGAGATGCGTGGGAGAAATTGAAATCGGGTGTCGATGCAGCCATGGATGATTTGGGCAATGCCTGCAAAAAGGCCGTGGCCGAGTTTGGCAACGATTGAATTCATCCATTCTAATAAGAGAAAGCCTTGTGCAGTAGGAGATGGATGCCATGAGACTATATTTAATCAATCCTTCCAACCCTCTCGTCAGCATTGTCAAACTCACGAAGAACCGCTGGAACCGGTACCGTGTATGGAAGCCGCTCGGTCTCATGGTTCTCGCCGGCATGACGCCTCCGGAGTGGGAAATAACGCTGATAGATGAAAACCTGGGGACGCCGGACTATCACGCGATGCCTCCGCCGGATCTGGTGGGCATTACCGCTTTCACGTCCCAGGCACCCCGCGCCTATGAAATATCCCGTCTCTTTCGGCATATGGGCGTACCCGTAATCATGGGCGGTATTCATGCAACCATGTGTCGGGACGAGGTCATAGAGCGTGTTGATGCTGTTGTCACCGGGGAAGCCGAGGGTGTCTGGAAACAGGTTCTGGAGGATGCCCGACGCGGTGGATTAAAGCGCCTATATGATGGGGGGCTTGCCGAGATAAGGGATGTCCCGTTTGCACGCCATGATCTGACGCCGACGGGATATGCCTTCGGCGCCATTCAGACAACGCGAGGCTGTCCATTGAACTGCAGCTTTTGCAGCGTGACGGCGTTTAACGGAACTCATTATCGACAGCGCTCCATTCCGGATGTCGTTCAGGAATTTAAGGAGATTCGCGAGAAACGGGTTCTGTTGGTGGACGATAACCTTATCGGTACACGTTCGGACCATATTGACCGGGCCAAGGAGATGTTCCGGGCCATGGTGCGGGCGAACCTCAAAAAGGAATGGATTGCACAGGTTTCCATTAACTTCGCTGATGACCGGGAACTTCTGGCATTGGCTGCGAAGGCCGGATGCCGAGGCGTCTTTATCGGTTTTGAAACTCCCACAAAAGCCGGCCTGCGTGAAATTGGAAAAAAATTCAATCTTCAGAGCGGCAGGGATTTACAAGCCTCCGTAAAGCAAATTCAGCGGCACAAGATACTGGTAGCAGGGTCCTTTATCCTGGGGTTGGATATCGACGAGCCCGGTATCGGCAAACATATCGCCGAGACGGCCCGATGGTACGGCGTGGATTTTCTCAATACGCTGTTTCTGACGCCCTTGCCGGGCACACGTCTGTGGGAAAAAATGAAATCAGAAGACCGCATTGCCCTCGATACCTTTCCGGAAGATTGGAAATATTACACCCTGACTTTCCCTGTGGCCAGATATAAGCATCTGTCCCTGAACGGCATCATCGAAGAAATGATTTCGTGCGACCGGGATTTCTATTCCCTACCGCGAATTCTGGGCAGGGTTTGTAACAACTTGCGACAACACCGCGAGCCGCTGATCAGCCTGGTGGGCAATCTCTCATACAGAGCCAATTCCCGTATGAATCTGGAGATTTATAAGGGCTTCAATTCGTCTGTAAGAAATCGGGCTCCATTGCAGAGAAGAGTTTTCATCGTTTTTATCCATTTGAAGGAAATTATATTGAACAAAAAAATACCACGAAAGATCATTAATTACAGTCAATAAGGAGAACATTTAATGGCAAATAATGCATTATCAAAAAAACAATGGTTGCTTGGGCGATAATTCTTCCCGTTATTTTGGCGTCTCATGCATTTGGGCAAAGCCCGACCGGCAATCCCAGGGACGGATATGGTTCCTACGGGGCGATGGGCCAGGATCCTGATGAATTGATAGAATACGGCCAGGGGATGATGAGATACGGTTTCCACGAAGGCGGCAGATCGGGCGGATCAAACAAGTATCCTGGGTTTAATAGGGAGTTAAGTGATGGAACCGTAAAGAAACTTAATGATGAACAGGAAGCCTTTATCCGGGCAACTGAAACCCTCAGGCAGGCAATATACGAGAAAGAGTTATATCTGAAAGCAGAACTTGTCAAAAAAGATCCGGATTCCGAAAAGACTTTAGGTCTGCAGAACGACATTTCAGAGGCCGAAGGGAAATTCAAACAGAAAATGATCGATCATTTACTCCGGATGAAAAGAATTAATCGGGAAGCTGAAAGACAAAACAATTAACATTAAAAGAGGCCATTATGGGAGACAAAGGGAAGAAAGATAAAGGCAAACGCGAAGAGCAGAAAAAAAGCTATGAATACAGCAAAGGAAAAGCGGAAGAAAAAGAAAGAAAAAGCACAATCGACCTGGCCAAGCGGAAGATAGAAACGAAAATAAAGCGTCAGTTCATGATGAGTCGTGGTTGCTTTTCGTTTTTGTGCGGTAAGGGTAAGTTAAATTTGAAATCGACTCGAATCCTGTTTGTGAGACGGGGAGCTATGAACAAAAGGAAAAATGAAGCATGACATCTATTATCAAGTATTATGAAGGGATCGAATCGGTTGCCGTCATCGGAAACTACCTCCCCCGCCAATGTGGGATTGCGACCTTCACTACGGATCTGGTTGAAGGCATATCAGCGGAAGCGCCTGATATTAAATGCTGGGCGGTTGCCATGAACGAAAAGCCGGAGGAATATTCATATCCGGAAAAAGTGCGCTTTGAGATCAGCCGGAACAAGCTGAACGATTACAGCGTTGCAGCTCAATTCCTCAATATCAGTCAGACGGATATTGTTTGCGTGCAGCATGAATTCGGTATTTTCGGTGGTCCGGCCGGTAGCCATCTACTGAAACTTTTGGGCGATCTGCGCATGCCTGTGGTGACGACCCTGCATACGGTTTTGAAGGACCCCCCGCCGGAATATCGTGCCGCCATGTGCAAGTTGTCCGATCTGTCCGATAAGCTGGTGGTGATGAGCCATAAGGCAGTTGACTTTCTCAAGGAGATATATGCCGTACCCGAAGATAAAATTGCCTTTATCCATCACGGTATTCCGGACACGCCGTTTATCGATTCGAGTTTTAACAAAGACAAGTTCGGTGTGGAAGGAAAAAAAGTACTGCTCACATTCGGTTTGCTCTCCCCGAACAAGGGTATTGAAAATATGTTGCGAGCGCTTCCGGCGGTCATAAAAAGATATCCGGAGGTGGTCTATATTATCCTGGGCGCAACCCATCCGAATATCTTAAAGTTTCACGGGGATGAATATCGTATCATGCTGCAGCAGCTCGTTCGAAAACTCGGCATCGAAAATCATGTCATTTTTCAAAATCGTTTTGTTGAGCTGAAAGAGTTGTGCGAGTTTCTCGGCATTGCCGATATCTATGTTACCCCTTATCTTGAAGAGGCCCAGATTACTTCCGGGACCCTTGCCTATGCCATGGGGACAGGCAAAGCTGTTATTTCAACTCCATACTGGTACGCCACCGAAATGCTTGAAAAAGGCCGGGGACGGATTGTTCCTTTCCGAAACCCGGATGCCATGGCGGAGCAGATCATAGACCTTTTAGGGAGTGACGTCGAACGGCATGCCATACGCAAAAAAGCCTATATATTCAGCCGCGATGCAGTCTGGAAGGAAGTATCCCGAAAATACCTCCAGGCGTTCAGCGACGTGCGGCAAACCCGAACCCGGAACCCCCGCCCCAGGCACTCCTATGTGGAGGACATCAAGGCTATCACTAATTTTGCGCTTCCGGAGATCAAACTCAACCATATGAAAGCATTTACCGATGATACCGGCATCCTGCAACATGCCAATTATACTATCCCCGATCGCATGCACGGTTACTGTACCGACGATAATGCCAGAGCACTGCTCGTGGCCGCCATGGGTCAGAAATATATGCCGACGAACGGCCAGGGGCTTGATTCTCTCAGCGGTCATTATCTCGGATTCCTGTTGTATGCCTATAATGAAGAAAAAGGTCGATTTCGAAATTTCATGACGTATTCGCGGGAGTGGATGGAGGAGACGGGATCCGAAGTTGCCCATGGCAGAGCGGTCTGGTGCCTTGGCAAAGCAGTGGCCTTTTTTCAAAATCCCGGGCATCTTGCAATGAGCACTACCCTTTTTAAAAAAGCATTAAGCGTTACGGAGAATTTTCATTCACCCCGGGCCATTGCTTTTTCCCTGGTGGGGATTAACGCTTACCTCGACAAATTTTCCGGCGACAGCGATGCGCGCAGGATCCGGGAGGTTCTCGCCGACAGGCTTTTCAATCAGTTCAAAAATAATGCAAAAGACGATTGGCCATGGCTTGAGAACTCTCTGAACTATGCGAACGGCAAACTGCCCCATGCGCTGTTGCTGTCAGGTGAACCGATGCAGCGAAACGATATCATAGAAATGGGACTCAAATCCCTCAAGTGGCTGCTTGCCGTTCAAACCGAAGACAAGCACTTTGTCCCCATCGGAAGCAATGGTTGGTATGAAAAGGGCGCTTCCAGGGCGCGTTTCGACCAGCAGCCCATCGAAGCCAATGCCATGATTGAAGCCTGTATCGAAGCGTTCAATATTACTCGGGACCGTGAATGGTTCGAGAACGCGGCCATGTGCTTTAACTGGTTTCTAGGACAAAATGACCTGAATATGTCCCTTTATGATCCCAAAACCGGCGGATGCCGGGATGGGTTGATGGCGGACGGGATCAACCAGAATGAAGGCGCCGAATCCACTCTTGCCTGGCTGCTTTCGCTTATAGCATTGCAGAAGCTTAATGCCGATGCGATTTTAAACCAGTGGCCGTTCCAGGCAAACGATTAAAAAAGGGGGGCTTCATGCGCATTGCCATGCTCTCGCCCATCGCCTGGCGCACACCGCCGCGACATTACGGTCCCTGGGAAAACATAGCTTCCCTTATTACCGAGGGATTGGTATCGCTGGGGCCATGATGTCACCCTGTTTGCAACGGGCGACTCCCGGACGAGCGGCACCCTGCATGCCGTTTGCTCCCGGGGCTACGAAGAAGACCGTTCCATCATACCGAAGGTATGGGAGTGCCTTCACATTTCAGAACTCTTCGAGCATGCCGACGGGTATGACGTTATCCATAACCATTTTGACTACCTGCCGTTGACCTACACCGGACTCACCACCACGCCGGTGGTAACTACTATTCACGGGTTTTCATCCCCCGGAATTCTACCCGTTTACAAGAAATATAACGGCAAGACTTTTTATGTTTCCATCAGCGATGCCGACCGATCGCCGGATCTCGATTATATCAAAACCATCCATCACGGCATTGATATCAAGCAGTTTACTTTTCAGCGTGCTCCGGATGATTATTTGATTTTTTTCGGCCGTATTCACCATGACAAGGGCGTCCGGGAGGCGATTGAAATCGCGGAGGCATGCCATGAAAAGCTGATATTGGCGGGTATTATCCAGGACCAGGCCTATTTTGACCGACATGTCGCTCCTCGGATAGACAGCGACAGGGTTATGTATATCGGCAGTGTCGGTCCCACTGAGCGCAGTGAGCTTCTCGGCAAAGCCTGCGCGCTGCTTCATCCGATACGGTTTGATGAGCCTTTCGGATTGTCCGTTATCGAGGCCATGGCCTGTGGTACGCCTGTGATCGCCTTCAACAGGGGCAGCATGCCCGAGCTTATCAAAACCGGCGAAACCGGATTTTTGGTGGATACCGTGGATGAGGCCGTTCGGGCAGTCGCACGGATGAAAGAAATCGATCGCGCAACCTGTCGTCGCCATGTCGAACGGCACTTTACCGTTGAGCGCATGATCAAAGAATATATCCAGGTGTATGAACTGATTTTACAGGACAAACCGATATGAAAACGCATCCCCCGATAGTCACACGGTATAAAAAGAATCCCATACTGACAAGAGAGGATGTGCCGTATCCGGTAGCGACTGTGCATAATGCCGGCATCGTCAAACACAATGATCGTTATATTATGCTTTTCAGGTCGCATCTTTTGAATGGGCGCAGCATTATCGGCAGGGCCGAGAGCGCGGACGGATTTTCATTTGCGGTTCATTCCACACCCTTTCTGACGCCTTCAACGGGCACTGCTTTTGCCGAATATGAAGCATTCGGCGTCGAAGACCTCAGAATTTGTCCTATAGAAGGAGAGTACCTGCTGACCTATAGCGCCTATTCCCGTCACGGGGTGCGGATTGTTCTGGCGCGAACTCGGGATTTTGAAACAGTGGAACGTATTTCCCTGATCACCCAGGCCGATTTTCGCAACGTGGTGATCTTTCCTGAAAAGTTCGGTGATCGGTATGTGCGGCTGGACCGGCCCCATTCCGAAATCTCGCCTTGGTCGATCTGGATTTCTTATTCTCCCGATCTGGTCCATTGGGGAGATTCACGGGTGATCATGAAGCCTGCTGCATATCACTGGGATGAAATGAAGATCGGGCCCGGCGCACCGCCGTTTAAAACCGACAAAGGCTGGCTTCATATTTACCATGGCGTCTTTCAGACCATGGCCGGTGCGGTGTATCGCCTCGGCGCGGCGCTGCATGACCTGGATAATCCAGCCATTATCATCGGCGTTTCCGATGAGTGGATATTGCAGCCCGAAGATCCGTGGGAGATAAGCGGATATGTCCCCAATGTCGTCTTTACCTGCGGCGCAGTGCCGGAAGACGACGGTACGGTAAAAATCTACTGGGGAGGGGCGGACACGGTCATGTGCGTCGGAACGGCCGAGATCGATGACCTGGTATCGGCCTGCCTCATGGCTTCCCGGCCGCCGTTATAAACATATTTTCACAGTTAACGCATTGATGCGCAAACAATACACAGGACACGGGCATATGATGAAAAAAAAATCTCACCGCTTGAAAGTCGAAAGAAAGGCAAACAGGATCGTAGGGGATGTATCCCGCGTTATCACCCGTCTATATCTTCCCGACGACAGGCGTCGCATCCACAAAATCATCCGGCGGATAATAAGCCTGCCTGAAACAGCGACCCGGAATTTACTTTCTGAAGTAATGGCTGACTTTGCCGGCCGGCACGAGGACATCGGACATATTTTTGAACGGCATTTAAACGAGGTTAAAGATTATCTTCCCCGGGGTATGGAGCTCAACGATGTCCAACGGATGCTCATCGGCGCTTACTTTACAAAAGAGTACGCCATCGAGGCGGCCGCCCTGTTCAACCCGTCCATCGTTGCCCATCCGAACCAGGGTCAACTTGACGACGGCAGCCTGCGGTTCGTCATGAGCCTTCGGGCCTGCGGAGAAGGTCATATCTCGTCGATTGTATTTCGAAGCGGTATCCTCGATCGGGGAAACACTTTTTTTTTCGATCCCGTCAGTGAATTTGTCGAAACGCCGGATCTTCAATTGGACCCGGTTTACAACCGTACCGTCTTCCAGCGCAAACTCGGTGAGATGGGCGCCCGAAACGAGATAACCAATTATCTTTTTAAGGGGATGCCGGAGGATTTTACATATTATGAGCTTGTGGAAAAAATCGAAGCGCTTGGCAAGAAACCGTTGTTTCCGGAAACACGGCAAAACGCAACCTTCGAGATCATGCAATGGCTTGCGGATTCCAACTATGAAGTGGAATTCCACGCCGACCACCGCATATCCGAAAGAGTGATTTTCCCGGTTTCAAAAAATGAAAGCAGAGGTATCGAGGATGCCCGTTTCGTTCAATTTTTTAATGACGATGGCGAGGTTACCTACTTCGCGACTTATACCGCTTATAACGGCATCACGATTTTACCGCAGCTGATTGAGACGAAGGATTTTATTAAATTCAACATTCTGACACTCAACGGGAAAGCCGTTCAGAACAAAGGTATGGCCCTTTTCCCGCGGAAAATCGGCGGCCGTTATGCCATGCTCTCGCGTCAGGACGGTGAAAACAATCACATCATGTTCTCGGAAAACATTCATTTCTGGCAGGAATCAACAATAATTCAGGAGCCTGAACATCCCTGGGAGTTCATCCAGATTGGCAACTGCGGCTCGCCCCTGGAGACCGATAGGGGATGGATTGTGCTAACCCATGGTGTCGGTCCCATGCGTCAATACTGTATCAGTGCCATATTGCTCGACCTGGAAAATCCTTCCAGAATTATCGCCCGTCTGGATGCACCGCTGCTGTCGCCGCATGAGAAGGAACGAGAGGGATATGTGCCCAATGTCGTCTATTCCTGCGGCGGGATCATTCACAATGACGAGCTGGTCGTTCCCTACGCCATGTCCGATATCAATTCCGGTATTGCCACCGTTTCGATCAGTGCACTACTTGACAGTATGCGTGGTGTAAGTTGAGCAGTCGCAGTACAATTAATGTCTGCATCATATTGAAAACAGGGTCATATATGACCAGTGGTCATATACGGCCTATTTTTTTCTGTATTCCGACAGCGCCTCCGGTGTGGTTGTACACGAAGGTTCTTGAAGCAAATCAGGAGTATGAAAGATAAATGGCGCAGTTTTTTATTCTCGGCATGGAATTTGATATACTAGATTGTCGTCAATTTGAAAAACGAGGAGCTGAGACAGATAATTAATTTGATGGATGACGGGGAGAAGACCAGGTGACGCCCTTTTTTGGTCACTATCTGAAATAAACGGATTCAATGAAAAAAAGGAGATTAGTATGAGAATTTACGCTGGAAATTTGTCCAATGACACCAATGAGGATGAATTGAAACAAGCATTTGAACAATTCGGCCGGGTTGAATCGGCGGAAATTATCAAGGACAAATTCAATGGCCAATCAAAAGGGTTCGCGTTTGTGGAGATGCCTGACAGCACCGAAAGTCAGGCGGCGGTGGAAAATTTAAACGGAAAAGACCTGAAGGGGAAAGCAATAACAGTGAACGAAGCGCGACCTCGGAGCGAAAGATCCGGTGGCGGAAGAGGATTCGGCGGGGGCGGGGGGCATCGAGGATCAAGTGGTAACCGGGGAGGAGGCGGTCCCCGTGGCGGGTACAGAAATGGTAGATAAACACAAGGGCATAAACACCATTGAAATAAAAACGACAAGCGAAAGGTGAGACCCGTCATGCGCCAAAAGTATACAATATGTCGTGAAGACAAGGAAAAGAGGCTGTCGATAAAAGAATATGCAATTCTTGAGAAAGTTTCGAGAAATCCGGGAGCCCTGATGAGCGGTGAGGATCTTTTTTCTTTTCTTGGTGAAGAGACATATGACAGTGCTGCCATTTTGGATTCCATGGAAAAGGGAGCAAATACCCTGATTGAGGTATTGCGAACAGCGCGCATGTATCCGATCTGGCCCAATGCCATCAAGATTGCAGAATCCGTCATGCACCTGTACAATCTCGAAGGAGGCGGCACCGTGGACTTGATTTTCGACGATATCGAGCAAATCGAAAAAAATGAGACGATGGCGGATGAATAATTGGTTTGCTTTTCGGCTGAAAGGGTGTATGATGCTCTCATTCAACATGGTTCCCGGTGTTATCAGACCCGAGGGGCGTTTTTTTCTGCAGGAACAATTCCATCTTCTCTGAAGCATCCTCCAGCTAAGAATTTGAATACTATCATAAGGAAAGGAGGGTGTTGTTATGATCAATGGGACCGTGAAATGGTTTGACGAAAAAAAAGGTTTCGGCTTCATCGAGCAGGAAAACGGACCGGATGTATTCGTCCATCATTCAGCCATCAATACAATCGGTTTTAAAAGCCTGCGTGACGGCGACCGTGTAACATTTGACGTCGAAAAAGGACCAAAAGGTCTTTCCGCCATCAACGTTACATCAAGATAATTTTTACGTTTATCTCCTGAAGGGGGCATGTCGTTTGAGTAGAACGGTGTGCTCCTGGAAGCTCCTCTCACCGCGAATTTTCCCAGGATACAAAACAAATAAGTGAGCCATTCTCAAAACGTTTTCCCGTCATAAGCGGGACCAGGCCCAGTACAAATTGTCCGCCTGAAGATCGGTAAAAAAGCGACGTTTTGAAATTGGCTGAGTTGATAATGAACGACATTCTTTTGAAGGTAATCGGATATGGATAACATGATATTAATCCTATCGGCAACCATCCTGATTTTTGCAATCTTTTATGTACTGATAGTTCCTGTCATTATCAGCTTTACCATGGATAGTTCACTATCAAGAAATTTGCGGATAAAAATTTTCCCATTTGATCTTAGAATTAAAAAACATAGAAATATGGCAATACTGAAAAAAATTGATTTTGTATTTCTACTATCCAATGAATATATGGCCGTAAAACAGGTTGCCTGTTTTTGCTTCAGATTTGCTAAAGCATTAATAGCATCAAAGCATCATTATATTAACATTTCTCTTCAGGGTGGGTTTGGGTCACCCGACATAACGGGTATTGTATTGGGCGCAATCGAAACCGTTAAGCCGGCTTTTGGAAACAATGCCAAAATTGTTTATTATCCTGATATGATATCCCGGTCGATAAATGTCAAATTAAGTGCTCAATCAAAGATTCGTGTTTACAGGCTCTTAGCAGAAACACTGCCTTTAATATTCAGCCTTCCAATGTTAAAGATTGCTATAATATGCATAAAAATCAAAAAAGGAGAATACAATGTCTGCGCAACTTAAAGAAACCCTTTCTTCAATAATTGGTGAACTCAAGGCAATAGCTTCTACAAAAACCGTCGTTGGAGAGCCGCTATCCCTTGATAACAAGATGGTGGTTCCCGTGTCGCGAATAATGGTCGGCTTTGGTGTCGGCGGAGGAGAAGGGGAGGAGACCGATAAACGGGGTGGCTTTGCCGGCGGTGGTGCCGGTGGTGCACGGATTGATCCGATTGGATTTATTATAATCGATGAAGAGAAAATCTCATTTCTGCCAACAAAACCCGGCAGATTTGAAGGATTTATTGATTCCATCCCCGGAATTGTGGAAAAATTTAAGAGTACAAAAGCCGTTAAAAAAGGAACCACAAAGGATACTGAAAAATAACTTTTTGATTTTGCAAATAATTATCTTGCTTTTTCTCTAATTAAGAATTAGTATTGGTGAAATCAATTAAGTCCTGCTTTATCTGCATGACGGTTTCTTTCTGAGGGAACAATCCCCTTGCTAAAGTGGCACCCTCCAGTTTGCAACGTTGACAATTTTTATGAAAGGAGGATGTTACTATGCCTAATGGAACTGTAAAGTGGTTTAACGACCAAAAAGGATTCGGATTTATTGAGCAGGGAGAAGGCCCGGATGTGTTTGTTCATCATTCAGCAATCAATGCAAGCGGTTTTAAATCCCTCAATGAAGGCGACCAGGTTTCCTTTGACATGGAGCAAGGACAAAAAGGCCCTTGCGCTGCAAATGTCACTGTAATCTGATTTTTTGTTTCTAAGAGAAAAAGGCATCCCTTATCATTTTGAGGGATGCCCTTTCGCTGATTCCCTACTTCCTGGCCTATATTCCCGAACGCACCTACGATGACGACTTTTCTCAGATACCCGCCGTCGATTACCGGCTCCAATAGTTTTTAAAAAGTCTTGACGAGCTAACGGTATTCCTTACTCAAATTTCACTGAATATCTCTGTTTCCCCACTGAACATCAAGTTTTGGCCCTGGGGTTGCGGTGAGTTTTTGCATGCCCACCTCACTCTTATAAAGCATCCACAAGATGTTGTGCCGTTTGAATCTTGACAACATATTGAAACCCTGGCATATAATCTGTCTCGAAAAGCAATTTCCCATCGACACGGTACTGGTAATGAAGCTTGAGGTTCGATTAAGGAGAATATATGATCCGAACGACAATTATTTTATTCTTTTGCATAAGTATATTTACATACGTGAATGAGATAGCAGCCGGGGAATTTACACGAGCCGATCTTCAGGCCGCGGTCGACAGTTATCTGGCAGCGGCAAGAAGCGGCGACATATCCGAGATGGCTCTGGCCCCGGGGGTAAAATATATTGAAAACGCAGAAAATACC
This sequence comes from Desulfobacterales bacterium, assembly GCA_963677545.2. Classification (GTDB taxonomy): domain Bacteria; phylum Desulfobacterota; class Desulfobacteria; order Desulfobacterales; family JAFDDL01; genus JBECKW01. The sequence continues at coordinate 51,117 of CAXXKH010000049.1, forward strand.
ACATTGGGTGAAGGGATATGGAAAACGCCCTTGAATATAGATTTTCACAGGAGTCTGCTCGATGTGGTTGCAGGTGAAACATTCACAGAGGTTATCGTTACCGACAAAACCCACCCCTACGTTATTGGTACACGTCTGAAAATCAGCGGTGGAAAGATCCGGGAGATCATTTCGCTCGTTACCGACGAAGGAGATTGGCTTTTCAATGCGGATACCTACTTGAAATGGTCCAGTGCTGAGAATTGGGATGTTATTCCTGTGGATAAGCGCAGTGACCGAGACGCCTTGGTTGCCGCTGCTGATGCTTACCTCGATATGTTCAATGATCCTTCAATAAAGGTGCCGTGGGGCAAGCCCTGCGCGCGTCTCGAGGGGGGGATATATACGGGAAAGGGACTTCCGGATGATACCTGTGAAGTTGGGATTTCCGGAGAGGGCAATATCCTGCTTGTAAACCGCCACTATGTCGTGGATGAGGATATTGGTTCGGTAGTAGTGTCTTTGCTTTTTGACGGTGAAGACGGACACCCGGACACTCATCTTTTTCGTATTGAAGACGGGAAGATCCGATTTGTTCATACCCTGACGGTCTGCTCTGAACCGAATTGCGGTCGTCCGGAAATGCCGCCGAATAAGCCCCAGTCTCAACCGCAATAATATAAACCCAATGCCGGAAAACCCGGTTCCGAGTTTTTTCTGTTTGTGTAAGTTTTTGTGACGTTCGTGTTTTTCATGGACAAAACGATTCAACAAAGGATTGAGCATATTAAATTATTTATTGAGGGAGGATGGAATGATGAGGAGAAACATCTTTGTTCTTTGCGCGCTGTTAATGATCGCTTTTTTCAATGTCGCTCAGGCGGCGCCGTGCGACCGGGATTGTCTTGCCGGGTTCGTCACTAAGTATGTCGACGCACTTCTGGTCGGAAATCCGGCCGCCCTGCCCCTGGCCGCCAATGTCAAATTCACCGAAGACACCAAAGAATTGAAACTGGGGGAAGGTGTGTGGAAGAAAAAATTGAAACCGACCCAGTATCGCAGGGATATTCTGGATGTTCGCCAGGGGACTGCGATCTCTTTCCTGGTGCTGGAAGAAAACAATGCCCCGATTCTCTACGTGGTGAGGCTGAAAATTGCCGACAATAAAATTTCGGAAATAGAGAGCACGGTTGTGATGAACAAGGAAGAGGGGATGCTCTTCAACCCGGACAACCTCAAGACGGTCCGTCCGGAGATGCTTGCCAAACCGGAAAAGAGCCGGATGAATACCCGGGATGAGATGATCAAGATCGCTGTCACCTACCCGGAAGGACTGAAAGTGGGAAGCTTCGTTAAAGTCGATTCCCCCATGGCGCAAGATGCCTACCGCTATGAAAACGGAAACCTCATGGCCGGCCCGGGCTGCACTTTTTTCAAGGGCTGCGATGTGATGAAGACACAGACGATCCCGAAATTATCGGGACTCCGGTACCGGGTCATGGCGGTCGACGAGGAGCTGGGAGTCGTGTCGATAAGGATGAACTTTGGTCCAGGCTCCCTGTTCTCGGGCAAGGGAGAGCTGGATGTCTGGCACTCGTTCAAAATCTTCGACGGTCAGATGCACGCCGCTGAAGCGTATTGCGAATCTGTTCCGCCGGGAACGAAATCCGGCTGGGAGAATGGGACAGAGTACTGAGGGCCTCGGAAAAACGGCTGACACCGATCTCAATCCTCGAAATCGGTGTCAGCCGGCCTCTGCCTTGAAGCGATTCCCTCGGTTCGGGACGGAACGGGGCGGGACGGGACGGGGGCTGACCTGAAATAATGTTTAAAAATCAGTGGTATTGGACGAATGTAAAATGAAATATAGAATTGCCTGCCTGTTATTCGGTCTCTTTCTACTTTTCAGCAGCAGCGCATCCGCATTGAACTATCGACAGCATTTCAATAATGAAGCGAGTTTTGAAACCCTTGAGGAGGCGCGCCTCAATGGCCCTGCCTGGTTGGCAAAATTGACCGGCCGCACGTATGTTCCTGATCCCGCCCTTGATACCTATCCTGTCGGCACCACGTTTGTGTATCGCTCCGCCGGGATGTTCACCAACTTGAGCGCCGCCACACGTATGAATACGAACATCCTGGTCTATACGGACAGGTCCTTCGGAAGCAAGGATGAAGCGCTTGCCTTCCTAAAGGGTCTTGGCCTGATCGACATTATCGGGAAGGCTTTCGGCAGTGTGATACTGATCACGCCGATCGATACGGAAAAGGGATTCGGCATGGCGGACCAAACCGCGTATTACCAGCTTCAGTCCGCCATGTTCAATGTCGGTTACGCCAAGAGAACTAAAAGCACAATGACCTATTATGCCGATAGCGCCTATTACGGCGGCGTTACGTATCGCTACCTGATCGGCCTGAACGGCGGGGCCACGTTCATCAACAATTACATATCCAGCACCTTCGACTATATCACCCGTGTTGCCGGCGTCCTCCTTGTTGACGGAGATATGGAGCGCATCCGTGAGGTGGCCTCTTTTGTGCCTTCGTATCTTGTAAACGCGTCCGATGCCGTCATCGGGAAATACAGGGATGCCAACGCAACGGATGCCTGGGGTATGCAGGGGGATCTGAAGTACTACTTCAATCAGGCACAGCCGCTTCAGAGGGTGATCGCGGCTTCGGGGAACAGTCCGGACCTCCCGTCCATCGTCAAGGACGCCTACGATCGGCTGTTTACCAAAGCGCTTCGCGTTCCCGTCGTCAAATCCAATCTCCATACAGCGTCTACTCCGTATGCAGACTATAACTTTAATGCAGCACCCTACTCCCTGGGCAGGCGCAATGCCATCACGGATGGGGTGACGGCGGACAAGGTCCATGTGGCGGCGCATCAGGAGGACCGCTTCAAGGATATGGTTTCGGCCACCGGCGAATACCTGGATACGTGGTATGAACTGCTCCCTGAGGAAGTAAAGAACAACACGGCGCCAAAACATTCCGTACCACTTGTCCTGGCAAATCATGGCGGCGGTGACGATCCCCTGCAGTATCTCGATGAAATCGGCATGCTTGATCTTGCCGGCGAAAAGCGGATTGCCGTTGTCGTCCCCTTTCATTCGAACGTGACACATCTCCTGAGCGATGTCTTGCCGAAACTGGTCCGGTATATGCTGGGCATGTATCCTGCGCTTGACCCGTCGCGCGTGTATGTCACCGGTTACTCCATGGGTGGCCGGGCCACCATGGCGGCGCTCAGCGGAAACGCCGGAATCTTTGCCGCCGCCGTTCCCCAGGGCGCCGTAACCTATCTGGCAACGGAGGATCAGGCAAAACAGTATGTGCACACGGATATCCCGATCCTCTTCACAACCTCCACCTACGATTTCCATATGGACGAGGCTACCCTCACCCTGCGTTTAAGCGACTATTTCGGCATGAAGTCCATCACTTTCGACTATACGACGTTGATCAACCAGTACCTTGGCTACAACGGGATGGATCCGGTTCAGTTTGACTTTGCCGCCTATCCCATGAGCGGATTCAAGGGCGATGCGTTTGAGAGGGTCATGCTGAACAACGAGTATCCCAGCCATACCTGGACGATCAACAACAGCAATGGCGTTCCCATGGTGGGGTTGAACGTCACCGAATTTTTGCCACACGGCCTCTATCAGGAGTACGCCGGCATCTTCTGGAACTTTGCGAAGCACTACTCCAGAAACACTGAAACCGGCGCAATTGTCTACAACCCCTTTGTTGATTAACCACACGGGTGCACTGTTGCAGAAAGAGAGCGTTATTGTGAGAAAATATATTACCGGATTCACCGTGGTATTCACCATAATTTTCCTGGCTCTGGGTATGTTCAGCCCAACGCGGGCCGAGGCAACATATTCCTACATGAACTACTTCAACCGTCAAAACAACACGGCGACATTCGAACTTCTTGAAGAAGCGCGTCAGAGCGGACCTGCAGCCGTTGCATCCCTGTATGGAAACGGGGAAAAGCAATTTAAGCCTCATCCCGCTCTGGAAACATTTCCTTCGGGAAGCGTGTTTGTCTATCGCTCGGCAAATCTCTACGGGGGTCAAACGGCCGCCCGGAATAATACGGCCGTGGTGGTTTTTGCCGAACGCGCCTTTCGGGGAAAAGACGAGGCACTTGGCTTCCTGTCTGAACTGGGATTGATTGAGCAAATCAATTCAGTGACAGGAAGCATCATTCTCGTAACACCCGCCGATCCCGGCGTCGGTTTTACCGGGACGGACCTGAAAAACTATTACACGCTGCACGGCGTCCTGTTTACGCAGAAGACTTTCGAACGGACCGATGCCGGAATAGTTTACTATTCCGACGCAGAATACTGCGGCGCATACGGCAAGCTGTATTTTATCGGCATCGAAGGCGGTGCGACTTTCATCAACAATTACATCGCGCCGGGCCGACATGACTGCATTGGTCTGTGTGCCGGCCTGATGCTGATTGGCGGTGAAATGGAAACATCCGTAAAGGTCGGCAAATATGTACCCGCCTATATTCTCAATGGCCCTCAGACTGCCGTTGAGCAGTACCGCGGGGTCAACGGGACAGACGCATACCGTGTTGAAAATGGTATCGAGGTGTTCTACAACCAAACCGTTCCGCTGAGGCGGGTGATGGTTGCCGGAAATAAGCAGCCGGAACTTTCAACCTATATCTCAGATGCTTTTCACCGCCTCTTCCTTCAAGCCCAGCGTGTATCCGTTATTCGTTCAATGACGCAGGAGACGGTGAATACACCGCCCTATCTGAACTACGTCACGGCGCCCGAAATCAGCCGGTATGCATTGTGCAGTCGCAATGCAATCGTCAACGGTGTTACGGCAAAGGGTCGGCTTCGCGTCTCCTTCCATCAGGAAGAAATTTTCAACGACTTGAAGACCAAGTACGATCAGTATCTGCAAACCTGGTATGACTTTATTCCGCGGGACGTTTTGGATGGGACCGCGGCTAAAGGAAGCGTTCCCGTGATTCTGGCGCTGCATGGAACGGGGGATGATCCCTTGATGTTCGTTGATGAAATTGGCCTTTTAGAAGTCGCGGGACGGGAAAAAGTGGCGGTGATCGCCCCCTTCGAAGAAGGACTGGTCATCGTTCACGAAGGTAGTCGAGTCGTAATGGGAGCACCGGTCTCCGAAGGAATTCTGGTTAAGGCATTGCCACGGCTGGTAGACCACATACTTAAGAAATTTCCGGCGCTGGATCCTTCCCGGGTATATGCAGCAGGATATTCCCTTGGCGGCGGCGCCACCCTCCGGGCTATTTATGGCGGCATGGAAAAAATCGCTGCTGCTGTTCCCATGGCCGGTATGCACGATGATCTGGTCTATTCCAGTACCCCGGAAGAAGAGGCCCGACTGCGGGAGGTTGGAATGCCCGTCATGATTCTGACCTCTACCTTCGACCTGGGCTTCAACCAGCAGAAAGGCCGACTGACGGACAATACGTTCAAGCAGTTGCGCCACTTTGCCCGGGTGAACCGGATCCAACTGGCGGATGTCGGCGACTTTTCAGCCAATCCTATTATTGGTTACTCGGCTGACCGGATGGATGTGACAACCTTGGCCGGAGAATGGCGCAGCTTTCTGTGGTCCTTTAAAAATGATGGCGGGGCCCCAATTCTAAGCGTATCGTGCACAGAGAATTTGACGCATGCACTGTATCCCAATTATGGCGAGATCGCCTGGAACTTCATGAAGCATTTTGCTCGTGATCCTAAGACCGGTAAATTGCTGTATACACCTTGAAGTTAAGATTAATTAGTCGTTAGCCAATAGATGTCGGCGCCTGTGATTGCGTGGAAACCGGGACGCCCTTTATATTTTTACATTTGGGATATGTTATAAAATCAACATGTTGTGCCGATCAGAACTTGACAACATATCGAAATCCTTGCATATAATTTGTCTCAAAAAGCAAGTTCCTATCTGATGAACAGAATTTATTTCCAGGATCTTCCCCGCTCTAAATTATTCATCTGAAATATCTTCCGAGATAGAATCACTGTCCATCCTGCGCTTCAGGATCTTTTGCCTCTGTCCGGGTGTTCGCCGGCGGACACATGTTGTTCACCGGTGGACACCCGAACGATATCTTCAACCGGGGTTCTGTCTGTTTAAAACGTTACAGGTCAGTAATATAGGAAATTTGTGCGGCAATTGGCACGCGTATTGCGAAAAGTCCGGTCATGGACAGAAAAATCAAGAAAAAGAAATGGCCGAAGGTTCTCTGGAGTTTCGTAACAGCAACAGTTCTTATATCAATCACGCTTTATGCTGTCTTCAGAACCACCGATTCCACTTTAACCATAGAAGCCGAAAAGGTGAAAATTGAAACGGTCGAGAAGGGGCCTTTCCAGGAATACATACGTGTTGTCGGGATGGTAGCGCCCAAAAACACCTCTTTCCTTGATGCCATTGAGGGAGGCCGGGTCGAGGAGATTTTCCTGGAAGCCGGAAATATGGTGCGCCAGGGGGATGCTATCCTGAGACTCTCCAATACCAACCTTTTGCTCGACATCATGAACCGGGAAGCGGAGTTCTTCGAGCAGAGCAACAACCTGAGGAATACCCGCCTGCTTCTGGAGCAGAACAGGCTCCGGCTCAACATCGACCTTGCGGATGTGGATTACAGTCTCCAGCAGGCCGAGTGGAAGCTGAAAAGGGATTCAGCCTTGTTCGAAGAAAAATTCATTTCGGAGCAGGACTACCAGACCGCGCGGGATGAATATGATTACGCGCTGAAGAGAAAAGAACTCACGGTAGAGTCCATGGAAAAGGACCTGAGTTTCCGGAAAGAACAGATCGCCCAACTGGAAGCTTCACTCGAAAGAATGCGTGCCAACCTGGACATCGTGAAAGGGAAGCAGGAGAACCTGACTTTGACAGCACCGATCAGCGGGCACCTGACGTCGCTTAATGCGCAAATCGGACAATCCAAAGCTCCCGGAGAGAGCCTGGGCCGTATCGACGAAACAAACGGATTCAAAGTGCGCGCTGATGTTGATCAGGCCTTTCTTGCCAGGGTCGCTGTCGGCAAGTCGGGAAATTTCGAGCACAACGGGGAGGAATACGACCTCATCGTATCGAAAATCTACCCCGAGATCAATGAGGGCAGGTTTGCCGTGGATTTCGATTTCAAAGGGGACGTTCCGGGAGATCTGCGTCGGGGATTAAGCCTCTATATAAAGCTTGAAGAGGGCATCGTATCGGAGGAACTCCTCCTGCCGCGGGGAGGATTTTACAACCGGACGGGGGGAAACTGGATCTACGTCGTGGATCCCTCGGAGGCATTTGCCGTGAAAAGGCCTATCCGGCTGGGCCAGCAGAATCCGGAATATTTCACCGTAGTGGAAGGACTTGAGGAAGGGGAGAAAGTCCTGACGAGCGACTACGCAAACTACAACGAAAAAGAGAGGCTTGTTTTGAAATAATAAGGAACACCGGGAACGGGAAACGAGAAACGGCATTAATTTCATTTAGGTAAACCCCCGGCTATGCCGGGGGACTCACCAGAGTTTGACATTTACGGGAACAAATGAAAGCCCCTCCAGCGTGAACCGCTCAAAATTCACAAAGGAGAGGCTTTCATGAACGACGTTTCAAGTTTAAAACACAGCAGATGGGAATGCAAATACCATGTTGTATGGATTCCAAAATACCGGAGGAAAACCCTGTATGACCAGTTACGAAAACACCTCGGAGAGGTGTTCAGGAACCTGGCAAGGAACAGAGAGTGCGAAGTTCTGGAAGGGCATATGATGCCGGACCATGTACACATGCTGATATCAATACCTCCAAAATACTCTGTCGCCCAGGTTGTTGGATACATCAAAGGGAAAAGCGCGATACATATAGCGCGCAATTTTCTGGGGCATCGGAGAAATTTTACCGGTGAGCATTTTTGGGCCAGAGGCTATCATGTTTCCACAGTGGGTAGAGACGAAGCCACGGTTAGGGAATACATAAGAACTCAAGAGGCCGAAGACCGCCGGTTAGATCAACTCAACTTGTTTAAGTAGATAACCCGCCACCTTTGAGGTGGCCCTTTTTACAACCGCTTTGAGCGGTTCACATTTTCAAGCCTCCGGCTTTGCCGGAGGTCTTGTGACTTAAATAGAGAGGCCATATGTTTATCAACTATCTGAAAGTCGCGATCCGAAGTATGCTGCGGAACAAAGTTCTTGCTTGCATCAATATAGCGGGGCTTGCCATCGGGCTGACGGCCGCAATGCTTATCTACATGTGGGTGCAGGACGAGTTGGGCTACGACCGGTTTCATGAACACGCCGACGATATTTACAGGGTCGTTGAGACACAGTTTTTTAGGGGTGAACCTTTTTACGTCGCCGTGACCCCCGGCACCCTGGCCGCAAAACTGAAAAGCGACTATCCGGAAGTCGTGAACGCCGTAAGGATGCGGCTGGGTCTGGGTGAAAGGGAGATTCTGCGATACGGAGACAATACATTTGTCGAGAACGGAATTCTGTTTGCGGACCCGGAATTTTTTGAAATGTTTTCCTTTCCTTTCGTCAAGGGTGTTCCCGACAAGGCCCTTTCGGATCCCAATTCCATCGTTCTGACTGAAAGTATGGCGGTGAAGTATTTCAAGGATGAGGATCCCATTGGAAAGCGCCTGGTTGTCAATGACCAGTTGAGTTTCCATGTCACCGGTATCATTGAAGACGTTCCACAAAATTCGCACCTTCAGTTTGACTGCGTTATCCCCTTTGAAACCCTCCGTACGGCTTATGGTCACGGCCAGAGAATGGATAGTTGGGGGAACAATTCCTATTACACCTATATACAGCTTCAGAATGGATTCCCGTATCGGAGTCTTGAAGAAGAAATCATACATTTGATACAAGAAGTCGCTCCCCAGAATACCATGGAATTTCAACTGCAGCCGATGACGGACATCCACCTCTATTCCGGAAACAGATATGCGGCCGATATCGCCGGACATGGAGACATCCTGTATGTGAAACTTTCCAGCCTCATTGCCGGAATTATACTGCTCATCGCCTGTATCAATTATATGAACCTGGCGACGGCAAGGTCCGGGAACCGTGCGAAGGAGATCGGCCTGAGAAAGGTGGTCGGGGCTCGCAAAGGCGCGATTGTCCGGCAGTTCATGGGAGAGGCGCTGATCTATGCATTGATCGCATTTGTGGTGTCCCTGATTCTTGTGGAGCTTCTGCTGCCGGTTTTCAACAATCTGTCCCAGAAGGAGCTGAGCCTCGGGCTGGTGGAAAACCTCGATCTCTACGGGCAGATGCTTCTTATCGCTCTGATAACGGGCATTATCTCCGGGAGCTACCCTGCGCTCTATCTTTCATCATTCAGGCCCGTAAATGTGCTGAAGGGAACGCTCGTTTCGGGCAGGAGGGGAACCCTTGTACGCAAGTGCCTGGTGGTCCTGCAGTTCAGTCTTTCGGTCATTCTGATCATCGGCACAATGGTTGTGCACTATCAACTGCAGTATATCCACAATAAAAAGCTCGGCTTGGACAAGGAGAACCTGGTCTATGTGACACTGCGGCGGCAAGCCTGGACCCGTTATGACGCGCTGAAAAGCCGGTTATTGGAACTTTCATCCGTTGCCGCGGTGACCCGGACAACGGAACTTCCTTTGAACCCGACCCGTTCCTTAGGCGCACTCCAATGGGAGGGGAAGGATCCGCTGGATGCCGTTCTGTTCCACAATATCAGCGTTGATGCGGACTACGCCGACGTGTTCGAAATGGAAGTTATGGAGGGCCGGTTCTTCGCTGAAGGATTTTTCGGAGACGGTAACGCCGTAGTCGTCAATGAAGAGGCGGCGAAGATTATAGGCGATGGGAAATCCGTAATAGGGAAGACGATACAGGGACAGGGAGAGCCGAATTCGATCATCGGCGTTCTCAAAAACTTCCACTTCATGCCGCTTCAGAATAAGATCGAGCCCCTGATTATGTTCTTTGAACCGGGCGGCATCATGGTTATTCGCGTCAATCCCGGGAACATTCAAACGACCCTGGCCGCTATTGAGGATGGTTACGAGGACATTGTCCCGGAAATTCCTTTCGAATACGGATTCGTGGATGAAGATTACAACAATATGTACAGGGTGATTGAAAGAATGGGCGAATTGTTCAACTACCTGTCTATCCTGGCCATATTCGTTTCCTGCCTGGGCCTGTTCGGGCTGGCCTCCTATATTTCCGAGAAAAGAACCAAAGAGATCGGTGTCCGCAAGGCATACAGCGCATCCGTTACGGATATTGTGCTGCTTCTTTCACGGCAGTTTCTGAAATGGGTGCTGATTGCCAACGTGATTGCCTGGCCCATAGCATACATCGCCGCGAAACGGTGGCTTCAGACATTCGCCTACAGAACGGATATCGGTGTGGAAATCTTTGTGCTGACCACCCTCGGCGCGTTTGTCATAGCGCTGATTACCATCAGCTGGCAAACCATCAAGGCGGCCACGGGGAACCCCATCGATTCGCTCAGGTATGAATGAGTTTTTAGCATAAATACGATATTGCATTGAATCAAACCAAGCGGAGAAGAAAATGAAAACACGAATCCCAATCCTTTTGCTCTGCATCCTTGTTTTAAGCAGTTCCGCATTAGCGCAGACCGGGCCCACCGGTGTCTGGCAATGCTATTTTGATACGGGCACGGGGCAAAAACGCAATCTTCAGTTCGTCATCAATAAACTGGCGGGTGGCGCCTATGGGATCACCGTGCAATATATGGAGCATGGCGCCGTGAAAAAACTGACCGCCACATCCGTGAGTTTCGCGGACGGAAAGCTTGCTTTCACCGTACAGGATCTTGGCGGTTCGTATTCCGGAACCTTGGACAAAAAGAAAATCACGGGTAACTGGCAGCAAAGCGGTAAGGCCGTTCCCATGGTTTTGACCCCGTTTAAACGCGCCAGACCCGCCGGTCAGGACATGGACCGTTTACTGGGGGAATGGGCGGGCATTAATCCGAACAGGGACGGATTTGGACAGAGAATCATATGTAGATTCGAAAAGAACGTGAATGGAGAACTGACCGGTTTTATAGATGTTCCGGATGGCGGCTTCCTGAACCTCCCGATCCCGAATATATGGATGGACGGCAACCAGTTGCGGTTTCGAATTCCCGGAATTCAGACCGAAATCATCGGCGAGCTTTCATCCCGTGGCATTGTGGGCACGATTAAGACCTGGGGCGAAGAAGCGGGCGATATAGAACTAGTTAAGGGGAAGAAATACCAGCCTTCGGTTATCCGGCTGGATTTGACGGCCGAAGACATGAAACAGCTACAGGGCCGCTGGAGTGCCGAGGGGCAGGTAGCAGCCTTTTTTCGATTTGAGCGGAATCCGGATGGAGAAATAGCCGGCTTCTACGACGTTCCGCAGAGCGGTGTCCAGGGAATGCGGATTTACAAAGCGTCGCTCGTTGACGGCACATTGTCCCTGAAAGCCACGTTTGTCGAGTATACGGGAACGCTGAGCGGAAACACGATCAGCGGCACCATGACGACGTTGGGAGCGTCGAATCCCTTCCAGGTGACCATAACCAAAGAATAAAGCAATAGGGTCGCGTAAGGAGCATACTATGAAGAGATTTATAATTGGTTCTGTTAATCATCATCTTGTTAGCACTTGTACCAGGTTCATCCCTTTACGCATGTACCGGCTTTTGCATCTCAAAAGGTGATGCTGTCCTGGTCGGTAATAACGAGGACTCTAATAATCCGAATACAAAAGTATTTTACGTGCCGGCGGAGAAGGGTAAGTACTGAGGAATACATTTAGATCTTTATTTTCATAGAAATATTTGCTTAATATCAAAGAAACCATTTCTCGATTCTCGGATAGACTTAATGCAGGAAATAAAATAATGACTCAGAATAAGTCGACATATGTTGAACCGGCCAAAGAGATCCGGGTAGTTAAGGAAACCGACGTGATTGTGGTCGGTGGCGGGCCGGGAGGTGTCGCCTCTGCGGTTTGTGCCGCCAGAAATGGCGCGAGAACAGTCCTGATCGAGAGGTATGGACATCTGGGCGGCATGGCGACCGGCGGACTGGTGAACATTTTCCCAAACCTCAGCGATATCAGCGGAAAACAACATATTTTTGGCCTGAACAAGGAACTGATAGCGCGACTGGATCAAAGAGGGGGAACGACTTATCCTCCAAAAAGCGACTGGGGATCAGACGATAAAACGGTGGTGGATTACTATCATGACGCCAAGTTAGGTTGGTTCTATTTAAAGAAGGATTTTAATTCGGGGACCGAACGTGTCATTTATACGGCGGTTGTCGATCCCGAAATCCTGAAGGATGAGCTGAATGACATGGTTCTGGAGTCCGGTGCGGATCTGTACCTTCACTCCTGGGGATGCCGGCCCATTGTGGAAAACAATACTGTCACAGGCGTGATATTCGAAAGCAAATCCGGAAGGCAGGCAATTTTAGGTCAAGTGATTATCGATTCAACCGGAGATGGTGACATGTTTGTCAGGGCCGGTGCGGCTTTTGACGATAAGCTGAACCCGAAATTGAGAACCGCCATGTTGGCCAATGTGTTCTGGTTTTGTAATGTCGACCTGGCGAAGTTTGATCTCTTTAAACGCACTTATTCCGATGAATACCGGGATTTAATGGCTGAGTTGCAACGGAAAGGCGGACATCCCTCTCTATTCAAGGGAATTCTGAGAAACCAGAAGAACTCCGTCTGGTTTCACGCATTCCAGCCAAGACCGGATGGAAACGCTTCCGATGCCATGGACGTAGAAGAGCTGACCCGTGTGGATATCAGCGCCAGAAAGCAGGCAACCACTACTTTTGATTTTTTCAGGAAACGCATTCCCGGGTTTGAAGAAAGCTATATTATGCTGACCGCCTCTCAATTGGGTACCCAGGGCGGCAGACGTGTCATTGGTGAGTATGTTTTATCAGAGGCGGATACCATTTCCGACGAAATCTTCGAGGACACCATCGCGGTGCTGGCCAATAACGACAGTGGCCGGTCGTCCGTCGAACATCCCTCGCTCTGTATCCCTTACCGCTGCCTGGTTCCCCAAAAGCTGGACGGTTTATTGGTAGCCTGTCGGGCGTTTTCGTCATCAGATGACATAAATCATAAATTCAACATTATTCCCCACTGTATCTGCTACGGCCAGGCTGCCGGCACGGCTGCAGCCATGGCGGCAAAAGCGGGAATCCAACCGAGAAACGTTGACTATAAAAGCTTGCAAAAGAACCTGACCAATCAAGGAGTGAACATACCTCAGGGTCAGGGCGTGTAAAAAATCGGCGCGGTCCGTGAACGCTCCCGGATAGTTCCGGTGCGCCTTTCGGAAACGGCAGTTTGTTTCTCTCCGTTGATTATAGTGCATGTTGACACCATATAGATTTGTCCTGGAATTCAAGTCGTCTTGAAGGCAACACCTATTCTCTTCTCGACACGGAACGTTTGATAAATTTCGGCCGAACCGCCGAAGGCAAGGACGCCAGAGAGACGACGATGATCTTGAATCACAAGGCGGCGATCGAATTTTTAGTAGAGAATGCCGGCGATATCGGTATAGAGCCTGTTACCGTCCTCAACGTACATGCGCTCCTATCGACCGATCTTTTGCCGGATCCCGATGCACCAGGTCGCTTGCGGCGGATACCGGTAAACATAGGAGGTTCAGTCTTTCAGCCTTTGGCTTTTCCGCAGGTGGTGGAAGAGCGCTTCCATTCGTTGCTGGCAAAAGCCGAGGCTATTGAAGATCCTTTTGAACAGGCCTTTTTTGCAATGGTTCAATTGCCCTACTTGCAGCCGTTTGACGATTTGAACAAGCTTGTCTCGCGTCTGGTCGCAAACATCCCGCTTATTCGATGGAATCTTGCCCCGATCTCTTTTACTGATGTGCCCAACAATGCATACGTCCAGGGTATGCTTGGTGTCTACGAACTCAAACGTATCGAACTCTTGCGTGACCTCTTTTTATGGGCTTATGAACGTTCGGCAGCCAAGTATGCCGCACAGCGACAGTCCATGGGTGAACCCGACCCTTTCCGATTGAGGTGGCGTAATGATTTGCAGGCAGTGATCCATGATGTGATTCGCCAGTGTATGAGCCGCGCAGATGCACAGCATCATATCAAGACCTGGGCAGAAGAGCATGTCGACGAGTATGAACGCGAGAGGTTTGTCACCATGGTAGAAGCCGAACTGTTAGTTGTGCGAGAGAGCAATTTCGCGCGCTATCGTGTACACCCTTCGGAGTACCACGACTGGAAACGTGTCTGGATTGAGTGATATGTGACTTACCTTACGAGGAGATTGAGGCTAAACCTTAAGAAGGAGTCAAGAATGGATTTGACCCTTCACATATTTGTCAAAACGTTTTTTTGTGAATTGTGTAGGTCCCGGGGTTTTTTCAAGCTGACGGCTAAAAAACTTTAAAACTTTAGGGCGTCCCTGAAATCCCCTCTGAAATCCCCGGGATTGAGCGTTCCGGCATCCAGGGTGAATGCGGGCCAAAACTGAATAAAGAGCGGGATGCCGCCTACTGGCTGAACCTGCCCGGTTCTTCCAAGCCGAAACTGGCCAACGAGAAACCCAAGGGCGCAACCATCGACTATGATGAACTGGTTAAGAGTTGGGCGGCTTCAAAAAAATAATCTGTAAAGCACTGCTCTGCGAAGAGAGGGCATCCCTGAAGTGGCCCGGCGGGGCCACTGCGCCCGTCCTCCGTTGTCACGCTTGCGGTGTGACGGAGGATGTAGAGGAAGGACTACTGTGGGGGATGGGCGTCCATCGCTTCCCAGGGCGCCATGTCTTTGAGAAATCTTATCGCAAAATCGAGAAATGATAAGAGAGTCTTCTGAAAAATGTGGCTATCACAAAAGCGCTTTATATCCACGCAGCTTTTCCCTTGACTTGGCACACGATTCGGTTTTACAAAAAGCCGACATTAATATGCGGTTTCATTGAAAAATATCCGTTCCCCATTGCCGGTCACATCAATGAACAACCTGTTTTCGTTTAAAAAAGCACCAATTATAGAACAACTGAAGTTTCCTAAAAAAGTTACGCTGCCATGCGCAGCATTACAGCCACGATCGAATTTACTACGGATTTGCGCGGTACCGGGAAAAGTCTACTAAAATTATCTTCCAGTGCCGATCTGGTAATCGATCTTCTGACGTCCGAAAAGGCGAAATGGCGACGGCCCTCGACGGCATGCCGTCGTTTTGGGGTCTTCGCGATCCGGTCGGCATAAATCCATGCCACGCAAGTAGCCATCATGCAAAAGTTCAGATGATTGCTGACCGCCTGCGGATGTCGGGTTTGCGTTTCGGCGCTACCGATATCGCGTTTAAGTTCTTTGAATAAGGCTTCGATCTTCCATCGAGCACCATAGTAGGCGATTATTTGCTGCGCTGCAAGGGTCAGGTCGGTTGAATATAGCGCGATCCATTGACTTTGGCGATAGACCCAAACCACCTTGACCGCACAGCGGATCGTTTTAAGCATGACCACACGCTCGTAGGCCACCACGGTTCGCTCGCGGCCATACAGGTTGACGGTATATTCGCTGGCAAGCGACTTGAATTCAGCGGCCAGTGACGCTGCCGTGCCCAGCTTCGCGCCGTATTTGCGAGGTCGTCCCGCCCGGCGCTTACCTTGAGGTCCGGGCAGTTCGAAGACGTTGTTGTTGGACCGCAGCCGGGAGAGCAGATCCACGCGTCGGCCCAGTTGGTTTCGCAACGGTTTGAATAGACCGTTGTTGCCGAACCATGAATCGGTGACCACGAGGATGCGGGCTAACGCAAACACGTCCGCCATCGAGGTGATCATTGCCGCAGCCTGCTTGAGCTTACTCTCAAAAGTCAGCTTCGGCCCGTTATTATCGCGATTGATGCGTTCGACGCTTTTTTTTAGATGATAGAACCGGTAGCTGAGCGGCAGACAGGCCCAACGTCCCTTGACGATTTTCAGTAGACCCACAGCTACGATATTTTGTGCCCAGGGGTATTTGGACTGATTCTGTTTGGCGGCATGATCAAAGACGTTGGCACAGCCAAAAATCTTCTTACCGGTTTTGGGGTTGATATAGTCATCAAGGGCCACAAGCAGGCGGCCATCAGTCAAGGGATTATCAATCATCTGCCAAAGCCTTTGCCACAACTGCTCCCAGGGAATCTTGGGTGAGGCCATGAATGTGTAAAAGCGCTTTTTGCCGATATTGGTGTTTGTGAAAAGCGTATTAAGGCATCGAAGTATATTGGACGTTTTCGAGGAAGTAAACGGCACCAAGATTGCCAGGATCGTGTAGATGAACCAACTGCCGCGTTCATGGCCTTTTCGGGACGAAGCAAATTCGTTTTTGAGTTTGGTGAGGATTTCTTGTAAGATAAACATGCGAGGCTCCCGGGTTGTGGTGTTTGTTTGGGCAAAATAAACGTACCACAACCTGGCCTCGCAATCAACGATAACATGCCGAATTTTAAACATTTTACGAACATATCGGCAAAAAGGGGTCTCTGAATTATCAATGATTTCAGTAGGTTACAAGCCGCTCGATATTTGCTAACTATTTGTTTTTATTGGCTATTATTAGGCGTCCACAGCACTTCCGTTTCGTGCCGGGTTAAAAAAAATGGGAAACTTCAGTAGAACAACATGATTGAAAATAATTTTGACATTCCATTCATAGCCGATCTGGCACTTCGGGAGAAACAGATCCAACAGAACTACCGGCCGGTTATTGCCGTGCATAAATGGTTTGCCAGACGGCCGGGTACACTTTTTCGGGGGTTGCTCCTATCCGAATTTTCAGAAAAACCGCTTCGGGATATTTTTTACAAACCGAATAATATCAAAGGACGGTGCATTGCGGATCCTTTTATGGGCGGCGGCACACCGATTCTTGAGGCAAACAGAATCGGATGCGATGTGGTGGGGTTTGACATTAATCCAATGGCCTACTGGATTGTCAAGCAGGAGATCGAACATCTCGATCTGGAAGCATATGGGGCGGCGGCCCGTGCACTTCGTTTTTCTTTAGAAAACGAGATCGGCAACTTATATAAAACCCGTTGTCTGCTGTGCGGTTCAGCGGATGCACATGTAAAATATTTCCTCTGGGTGAAGGTCAGCCGATGTCGAAGCTGCGGAGAAGACATGGATTTATTTCCCGGTTATCTCCTTTCCGCGGATGCCAGGCACCCTAAAAATGTTTTTATCTGTCCCGATTGTGGAGAACTGAATGAAACGGACAATCGGAAAGAACCCGGGCGATGCAGCCACTGCTCCGCCCAATTGATTCTTGATGGTCCCGCAAGACGAAGTCGGTGCAGGTGTTCGGGTTGTGGCGCCGAAAACCGATTCCCGACCCCGGAGCTCGGTCCGCCGCGACACCGGCTTTTCGCCATGGAATACCATTGCCCGAATTGCAAACCGAGTCATTCCGGAAGATTTTTTAAAAAACCCGATACTCGGGACCTTGAACGAGCTGCCGAAGCGGAAAATCGATGGGGAGAAATATCTCCGAAGTTCGTTCCCGAAGATACGATTCCAAGCGGAGATGAAACCAACCGGCTTCACCGCTGGGGGTATCGCCGTTACCGGGAAATGTTCAATGACCGTCAGTTACTCGGTTTGGAACTGTCCGCCCGCCTGATTGCCGATACGGCTTCCCCCCGATTAAGAAATGCACTTGCAACCAACCTCTCCGATCTGCTCCGATACCAGAATATGCTGTGCCGCTATGACACGAGAGCTTTGAAATCCCTCGACATATTTTCCGTTCACAGCTTTCCGGTGGGTTTGATTCAATGTGAATCGAATTTTTTGGGAATTCTGGAGTCGACCCGAAACACATGTATCGGCAGCGGCGGTTGGGCTAATATCATCGAAAAATATAAGAAGGCGAAGGCATACTGCAACCATCCATTTGAAATTAAACATGACGGACGCTCTAAAAAGATGATTTATGTCAAAGGAGAATGGATTGGAGATCACCTGAACGGCTCAGGGCCTGAATACGAAAGGAATGTGGATATTTCATGCCGTAACGCGGCCGATGTCGATTTACCGAACGGAATGCTGGATGCCGTATTTACGGATCCTCCCTATTTCGGGAATGTCCAGTATGCGGAGCTGATGGATTTCTGTTATGTCTGGCTCCGCCGGCTGGTCGGTCATACTTCCGATGCGTTTGCTCCCGAATCTACCAGAACGCCATACGAACTCACCGGTAATGAAGATATGGGTCGGGGGCTTGAACATTTTACGGAAGGCCTGTCGGCTGTTTATAGCCGAATGGCGGATGCTTTAAAGCCTGGTTCGCCGCTGGCTTTTACATATCACCATAACCGTATCGAAGCGTATTATCCAGTTGCCGTGGCAGTCCTCGATGCCGGATTGACCTGTTCGGCATCGCTTCCATGTCCTGCCGAAATGGGCGCTTCCATCCATATCAACGGGACAGGCTCTTCCATTATCGATACGGTTTTTGTTTGCCGGAAAACCGGTATAATGAAACGAAAACTGCTGGCGAAAAGCCCGGATGAGCTTGCCGGTATCGTCAGCGCGGACATTGAACAACTCAGGGCCGGAAACGTCAACCCATCAACAGGCGATATCCGATGTGTCGCTTTCGGACATCTGATCCGTCTTGCCATCTGGTCCCTGCGTAAAGGATGGAATCGGAATGAGCAAACAACTGCGCGTCTCGCGAAAGTGGCGGATTGGATCCAGCGCTTTGGCGGGTGGCCTGAAATTGAAAACCTGTTGACTCCGGAAGAAGATAACCTGACGGACCAAATGCCTCTATTTGCCGTTCGAGAAACCTCTTCAGAATATGGTGCTGAATATGCCGACATTCCCTTTTTTAATGGAGAATTACGGAGGACGACGGCACAGCCCGAGACAAGGTCACCCGTATTCAACATCTGGGTGAATTGAGTCTTGCCGGGCGTACCGAAGACAATCCGAAATACGAGGTGATTGCATGCATCGGCGGGCGGGGATTCGGCGTCAGACGGGAAGATATGAAAAAGATGATCCTCGCAACACGGGGGAAGGTGTTTACCTTAAAAACCCTGGATCGTCTTATTGATCATACCCGGCTTAAAGAATTCAAAACGCGGACTTAAAACCAACATAAATGAGCCATTTTCAAAACGGTTCTTCGCCAAATAACGGCGTGATAGCGCAACGTAAAGATCGGCCGAAATGGCGTGTTTTGAAATTGGCTGTAATATTTAGTCCAAAGCCACACAATAAGGGCCAGTGGTTTCAGCAGAAAACACCGGGGATATCAGATAATATGAATATCCGAGGAACGTCCCCGGCCCCCATAAACCGCCGTTACAACTTTGAACTTGGAACCTGGAACATTGAACGATCTTTTTATCTTGCTTTTTATAGAGGGAGAGGTATTATCTCAACGATTCCAAATTGATATCGAAAAAAGCATGGTTCTAAGCTTCATTTCTCAAGGTTGTTTGGATACTGGAATAGTGGAGCGCCATTCATATTGTCATATTTGGGCGAGCTTATGCAAATTCATTGAACGCATTTAACTAAAATATAGAAATATAAAGGGCGTTATATAATCCGCTGGCCTTTATCCCATGTAAAACTTCGTGGCTTCGTGTGAAACATTTTTCATTGACTTTTCGAATGATTAGGGTCTATCTCAGCCAAAGAAAGCCTTTTCAGCTTGTGTCATTGCTAAAAACAATTCAGGTCTCCAGACACCGGTCATTTCACTGGCCAGTGATCAAACGGTTGAGATTCTCTAAAAGGACTGTGTGCATGAAGAAGGCGGTTTGTGTAAAGCAAGCCAAGTTCCACGGCCTTCGTTTATAGGAGGGGGCCATTTGGTTATCGATGAGCACATTGGTGAATTGTTTGCTATTTTCACAAAAACAACTGATTCAGACCCCGAGATCCCTAAAGAAATGACAGCATATTTTAAGTTGGGGAAAGGGAAAAAAAGCGATAAATTTATTCAAATATTACCGGAAATGATGTAAAAATAATTTAGCTATGAAAAAAATAAAAACAAAAGGGGATTTAAACAGGAAATGCCTGCCTGCATTGAGCCGGGTATTCACCCCCATTGTTATGGATAGCCTTATCCAGACAGGAACTTCCGGTTATTTGAAAGAGGTTGCACACAATAGCGGTCTTGTAGATCTGCTCGATACTACTATGTCGCTTAAAAATTTCTTTGATTGGATATATGATTATCTTTTTAAAAATTATCGCAATGAATACATTTACAAAAACGTTATTGCAAACAAGATTTTGCTTGGGAAACATTCCCTGAATACGTCACACATGCTCACAGAATTCCGTGTGGGCAAATGCAAGGCAGATGTGGTGGTGGTAAATGGAACATCAACTGTATATGAAATAAAATCGGAATTCGATTCTTTCACTCGGCTTGAAAACCAGATTCAGGCATACTTGAAAATATTTGACCATATCAATGTTATTACATGCGCTTCGCAAGCAGATAAACTAGAGTCTATTTTACCGGATAAATCGGGAATTTTAGTTCTAACCGATAGAAACACTATAAAAACTATCCGGGAATCAAAATCAAACAAGAAAAATATAAATCTCGACATATTATTCGATTCTCTCAGGAAAAATGAATATTTAAAAATTATCAAAGAATATTTTGAGACTGTTCCAGATGTCCCGAACACAATGATTTATAAGGAGTGCAAAAAGCTTTTCTGTAAAATCCCGTCGGAGATCGCACATAATTTAACGATAAAAATTCTTCAGAACCGAACTAAAACAAAGGTTTTGCAAGAGTTTATCGAAAGAGCGCCATCATCATTATCTGCGTACGCTATGACTATTTGCAGTGAAAAAGAAAAGATGCAGACACTCGTGGATAGGTTCTCGTCAAACATTGGCTCGGTACTTTTCCCGGAATTTGCATAGGAGAGGTTTGCATGTATTTTCCATATTTCAGGGGCAAACAATTCGAGTTGATATTACTTCGAGATAATGCTGAGTTCCTATCGAAAAGTAAAATTTATCCGATAATTGAACCAGTTAAAAAGGATTTTTCAGCACTAATACGTGCAATGAAAATTATAAACGAATATGGTGTCGATTGCACGCTTATAGTAAATCCAGAAGCCGGAAAAGAACCTGTACCGACTTCAAGCATCTTGAAGGAACTAATCGAAAACGAATTTAAAGGATACAATAACATCTCCATTGGTTATATGCTTCTTGCTGAATCAGACACCACCGATTTATTAAAACTCTTAAAAAAATACCACAAATTTTCCTTCACAATCCTTCATTGCGGCTATACAAACGGTAAATTGCTTGCTGATCAAATTAAAGGATTTCGAAATATAAAGACGCATGTTTTTATAGAAGGATCTGCAGGGAAGCTATATCAAAGTCATTTAAAGAAAGATGGTATAAAAAGGGTCTTAATAAGAAATGGTTTTAAACCACAGAAAAAGAATGCAAACTATCCGCCCCGTGAGCATTTTTCGGATTTACACATTACTTATCCAATAGAAGGTGCGGATGGTTTCGGTGACTACTTAATTGTAGGTGATGACTATTCAGAAACTGGTGGCCCGGCGTATGCTGTTGCTATTCACCTGACATATCTTGATTCTGATGATGATATGTTTATCTATCATTTCATTTCTGACCAAACCGACTCTCCGACCGACCCCGGTGGCAAGTTTTTAGAGGCCCTTTCAAAATTAGTAAGAAAAACAAAAAAATTAAGTCCACCCATATACAAATCTAATGCGTATTCCGAATATCTGGAGCTTTTTAATAAGCAGCATTATCCCGGGCTTGGTTATGTAAAAAAACTGTCCATGCAGCATCATCTTGAATTAATGGCGAGCTATATTGAACGAGTGAATTAACATGGATTGTTGTCCAAATTGTTTCTCCGATTCATTTTTAAATTCCCGCATATCAGCAATGAGCAATAAAAAAGGAACATGCTCCTTTTGCAAAGCCAAAAATGTTACCTTAATCCCACCAGATGCATTAACTGACTATTTTGACCCACTGCTTGAGATTTACGCGAAGGATATTAATGGCTCACCGCTAAATGTTTTAATACAAAACGATTGGGCAATATTTGCATTGCCAAAGGCGAACCAGCAGCAGAAACTCCTTACTGCTATAACTCAAAATTCCAACCTATCAAAAGAAAAATTTGTCCCTAAATATCCCCAAGATGAAATCAATATTAAAAAATGGCATTCGTTCACTGAGGAATTAAAACATAAAAATAGATTTATCCCAAAGGGGGCACCTGGGAAAGAGCTTTTTGAAGAATTTGGACGATTTTTAGGTGTGATAGTAGAAAAAGAGAGGCAGAAGTTTTATAGAGCGCGGATAAATAAAGAAGGAAAACAGTACAATTTAAAAGAGATGAAGAAACCTCCTGCCAAAAAGGTTCAAAATGGAAGGGCAAATCCTTTAGGTATTCCATATCTCTATGTTGCTTCTACAGCAGAAACTGCAATTGCAGAAGTTCGTGGCCATAAGGGTGAATCTGTTACTGTATTATCATTTAAAGCAAAGAGAGATTTGGATTTGTATGACTTGAGAGAACCAAAAAATACCATTAGTCCATTTGAATGGATAGAGGAAATAGAATTCATCTATGCCCATATGCCCTATTTGATTTTATTGGAGAACGAGCTATCTAAACCGGTTGTCCCCAGTAAGGCAAATCTTGAATATCTGTCATCTCAATATTTGTGTGAAATTATAAAACAGATTGGGTATCATGGAATTATTTATAAGAGCTCGATAGCAGACGGGAATAATTATGTGATATTTACTGATAATAGATTGACGACAGATCAGATACGTCAGTATCGTATCACAGAGATGAAGTTCAAGGCGGAATTGCTAACGTAATAAAAATTCTCAAATGTACAACGTAAACTGTAAGATTAAGTAAATGATATGGCGCAATTATCTAATATAGAATGGACGGATTCCACTTGGAATCCGGTGACTGGCTGTTCAAAAATAAGCGCAGGGTGCACAAATTGTTACGCGGAACGAATGGCGTTGAGGCTGAAGGCGATGGGGCAACCGAATTATCGCAATGGCTTTAAGGTGACATGCCATGAACATAAGTTAGATTATCCGTTGCGGTGGAAAAAGTCTCGAACCATTTTTGTGAATTCGATGAGCGATTTGTTTCACGAGGCGATCCCGGATGATTTTATTTTTCGGGTGTTTGAGGTGATGCGGAAGGCCAGCAATCATCGTTTCCAGGTGCTGACAAAGCGCTCGAATCGGCTTGCCTCTCTTGCGCCTTCCTTGCCTTGGCCCGGGAATGTTTGGATGGGAGTGACAGTTGAGAATTCCGATTGCATAGATCGAATTGATGAACTTCGGAATACGCCGGCTATTATTAAATTCCTATCCATGGAGCCCCTGCTTTCTCCCGAGCCGAATATTGATCTGCGCGGAATCGATTGGGTTATCGTCGGAGGGGAGTCAGGACCCGGAGCCCGGCCGATGGACAGGACATGGGTTGAAGAAATACGGGATCAATGCAGGCATAACCAAGTCGCTTTCCTTTTTAAACAATGGGGAGGAATTAATAAAAAGGCAAAGGGCCGATTGTTGAATGACGGCACATACAATGAAGTGCCTTTTGCGGCATCTGCATAATGGGAAAAAGAATTTGCCGGAAGTCCATTGTTATTTTGACTACTTCATTCTATGATGCTAAAGGGTTTA
Source organism: Desulfobacterales bacterium (assembly GCA_963677545.2). GTDB lineage: Bacteria > Desulfobacterota > Desulfobacteria > Desulfobacterales > JAFDDL01 > JBECKW01. The sequence goes on from CAXXKH010000049.1 coordinate 74,900, forward strand.
ATCAGCTGGCCGAATCAAGCGAAAAGAGTCAAGAGTGGACTTGACCCCTTCATAGCCGTTGTTGTGCTCCGTTCGATGCTTGGTTTCACCCCACCGGAATGGGGGTATATTACAACCCAGAAAACCGGTGTTTCCGTCACCCAGGGATTCATTCGAACGCTGGACCGAAAAGCAAGAATGTCGCCTGGAACAAAATTGAATGTTAATGGCGTCACCAGGGAACGTCTCAAAGCAATGGTCCAGACCGCATGTCAATTGCTTAAGAGCGGTGTTCCCAGCGTGGACGAGGGACAGCTGCACCGTCTGGACAAAGCCGATACCAGGCAAGGTGTGGACAGCATCCGGAATCTATCGGGAATGGGTGTACCCTATGCAATGCTTCTGTATGAGCGGTTTCTTGGAAGACCTTTTGCCGGACATCGGGATTCCATTAGTGAGCTTATTGGAGACAGCTTGGAATCCGCTATAGAAGACGTTCTCACAAAATCGGGCATCAGCTTTCGGAAAACCAAGCGTGCGGAGCGGATTGAAGGTTTCGATCAGACTCCCGACTTCATCATACCCAGCGAATTCAATCCTCAAGTCATTATCGAGGCGAAAATAACGGAGGACGACGGCACAGCCCGAGACAAGGTCACCCGTATTCAACATCTGGGTGAATTGAGTCTTGCCGGGCGTACCGAAGACAATCCGAAATACGAGGTGATTGCATGCATCGGCGGGCGGGGATTCGGCGTCAGACGGGAAGATATGAAAAAGATGATCCTCGCAACACGGGGGAAGGTGTTTACCTTAAAAACCCTGGATCGTCTTATTGATCATACCCGGCTTAAAGAATTCAAAACGCGGACTTAAAACCAACATAAATGAGCCATTTTCAAAACGGTTCTTCGCCAAATAACGGCGTGATAGCGCAACGTAAAGATCGGCCGAAATGGCGTGTTTTGAAATTGGCTGTAATATTTAGTCCAAAGCCACACAATAAGGGCCAGTGGTTTCAGCAGAAAACACCGGGGATATCAGATAATATGAATATCCGAGGAACGTCCCCGGCCCCCATAAACCGCCGTTACAACTTTGAACTTGGAACCTGGAACATTGAACGATCTTTTTATCTTGCTTTTTATAGAGGGAGAGGTATTATCTCAACGATTCCAGATTGATAACGAAAAAAACACGGCCCTTAGTTTCATTTCTCAAGGTCGTTTGAAAACCGGCAATAGTTAAACTGCACACGGAAAATAAGCCAACAACGGCTCGGAAATTCCTGCTATAGATTCCTGACTTTTTGGCATGTTTTCTGCTTTTAAAGTTAACACCACAATTTGGGTTATTATCTGGACGATTCCGTCCAGATACTTGTTGTGTCTTGACATGCCATCTACTTGATGTGTGATCATGGTGTATACATCAAGCGAGGGGACGAAAATGATAAGGACTCAAATATATTTAACAGAGAATCAACGTAACGAGTTGGCTACCATATCTAAATTATTAGGAAAAAAGCAGAGCGAACTTATTAGAGACGCCATCGACAGACTAATCGAACAAGCCGGTAAGAGCCATAGGGAAATGGTGCTTCGTGAGTCTGCTGGAATCTGGGAGAATCGAACGGATCTTCCTGATTTTGACTCAATTCGTTCCGAATGGAACCGGGGAGTATAATGGAAAGGCCGATTCTTTTAGATACGGATATTCTAATTGATTTTTTTAGAGGATTCGACAAAGCAGTTGCCTTCGTTAATAATTATAATAATCGTATAATTTTGTCATCAATTGTGGTTGCGGAGTTGTATGTCGGAGTCAAGGGGGATGCATGCGGAACAAAATGTTTTACAGCATTTTATATCACTATTCCGTTTCCCAGTATCCTTTAACTCGAAAAGAGTGAGCACATTTTGCAGCCACTCAATCCATATATTTTTCAAGTGGATTAATCGACGAAGCCAGCGCCGATCGTTTAGCTGGGATAAGTTCAATCTGTCAGCTACGGAAACCCATCAGCAGATCAAATCCATGATGGAGATATCATTATGCTAGATATCAAGACATTGATACTGTCAAATATACTTGTCAGTGCGTTTTTCTGTATTGCATTTTTCATATACAGTCTGGAGCAAAAAACCTACCGCGGATTCAGGTTGTGGAACCTCAGTACCCTGGTTATGACATTGGGCTTTTTAGCGGTAATTTTTCGTGGAACAGTATTGGTCGGGTTAAGCGTTTTTGCAGTGAATAGCCTTTTTACCTTGGTGGCCGTGATCCGTTTGGATGCTATCAAGCGCTTCCTATTGGACAAAAAATTAAACAAAGTATGGTATATCATCCCAATTTTCGTTGCTCTTGCCGGCATTATCTTCTATTTTGTCGTTAACCGGATTGAAATTCGTACTATTATTGTTAGTATTGTCCTTTTTTTATTATCCGTTTCGATTTCATGGAATTTGATTCGGTATTCACCTTCTGAAAACAGGCTGCTGTACTATTCGGCCGGCATTTTTATTGCGCTCCGGGGCATAACATTATTGACTCGGGCCGTTTTATGGCAGGCTGATAACCAACATAATATTTTTGATACCAGCATCTGGTCCTCAATTCAGTTGGAGTTTGGCTTGATTAGCGAAATCGGTCAGAACGTAATTTTTTTAATGATGAACAGTAAACGGGCTGAGGCAAATTTTAGCCAATCCGAATCAAAACTTAATTCTACGGTTGTTGAACTGAAAAAAGCGCTGTCAGAGGTTAAAAAACTTCAAGGCATTTTACCAATTTGTTCATACTGTAAGAAGATTCGAGACGACCAAGGTTCCTGGCAAGGCATAGAAAAATATGTTCGTGAACGTTCCGACGCTGAGTTCAGTCATGGTATCTGCCCTGAGTGTGCAAAAAAGTATTATCCGGATATCGTTTTATACAGTGAAAACGAATAAAGAAAAACTGAACAAACATAACAGGATCAGTAAGCCTTCAGAAGGGCTTTGCGCAGGTCTTTTATGTCATGGAAGTTTTTCAGTCCCTCCTATGCTTGTATTAGCAGCAGGTCATCGCCGTTTTGGTATGCTACCCTGGTGATCGTTTGTTCGATTGTGCCACAAAACGAAGTGTATTCCTCACCTCATCCAATAGCTTGGGATATTTTGCTGTTGACATATCGAGTTAAATAAGGTTTTTATAGGTTCACAGTATCAAAACAGCCCAACAATTTCATAGGTTTCATACGCCGTTCAGGACATACCGCCCATTTGGTATTTCATGGAAAGATTTTAAGGTAGGTTTGTGATAACCGGGCGGAAAGGTCAAAAGATTGTATATCAATCATTTTCTAATAAATCAAGTCTGTTTATCGGTAAACAAATATAGAAAAAAGTATAAGAGGATTTTTCGAGCAAAGCGAATTCGATTGATTCAAAACACAATTTTTTGCACATTGTTTTGATATTTAAGCAGGAAAAACATGCCTGATTTACTCGTTAATATCATATTATCAAGGAAAATAGGCCTTGATATTAAATTATCAGGGAAATTTTGCCCGAAAATACCCTCAATATCAACTTATCAGGTCAGTACGACCTGATAATCACGTTAGCAAATTTAACCATATAAATAGCCATATTATTATATTGACAAAATACCTTTCTGAACGTATTATGAATCTATGAATAAACGATCTGATTTTAAGTGGGATTCCATTAAGGATGCGCTTAATCAAGAAAAACATGGTGTTTCTTTTGCCTTGGCGCAGCTTGCTTTCTTGGACCATAACCGTGTCATTCTGGAAGACCTTGAGCACAGCAATGATGAAAAACGTTTTTATTGTCTCGGCAGGGTCTCCAGCGGGATTATGACGGTTAGGTTTACCTATAGAAAAAATAAAATCAGAATTATTGGCGCCGGATATTGGCGGAAAGGTAGAAAAATATATGACAGCCAAAATAAAATACACAGATGAGCCAATGGGCAAGGTAAAGGTTCTTTCAGATTTTCTTCCATCACCTGAAGAACTTGCCTTGAAAGACGAAACCGTCAAGGTCACAATTGCTTTAAGCAAAACGAGTGTTGATTTTTTCAAAAAGGAAGCGAAGAAATATAATACGCAGTATCAAAAAATGATACGCAGACTTCTGGACGAATATTCTGCACATCAATAATTGCGAGCCCATAACCCATCACTGGTGCCGACCCAAAAAGCCGGGCGGCACAGTTCGTCGTTGTGCAGAGGAATAATGATCACTTTAGACTGTGAAAGTAGAGATTCTGCTCTTAAATCTTTGTCATGTATTTATGGGGTGCCTGAAATAGAGATAGAGGCATTCCTTAAAGAAACAGACATAGATAAACACTGTTCAGAACATGATTTGCCCCACGCAGGTGATATAGAGTTGACAATTTTATTTGAAAAGGCTGTGGGCTGTGCCCCATCCACTCTTGAAAGGGTTTACTGGTTTCATCTTACACGGGCGAAAAGTGGTAGTGACTTTGGGCCTGGGATTCTTCCGCTAAATGAAGCGCTTCCAGGGATCTGGGATACAATACTCGATATATTTAAAGGATCGAAACATGAAGAGCCTTTGCTGAAACTCAGAGTGGAAGGGGTTCCGAACCATCAATACGAGCTTAAGGTTGGTAACCCTTTGCTCGCTGGACCATATGCTATGCTTGTCAGAGAATCGGCATTCCTATCAGACGAGATGGGAAATCACGACTATTTATGGTTACCAGAGATTGTAGAGGATATATGTAACGCGTATGATGATATGAACGGTGAAATGATACATGATACTGTTTGTGCATTTCTCGTTCCATATGTGGTCAAATTTTGGAGTAACAAGAAAATCGGCAAGAGTTGCATTGAATCAGCGATGTACTATCTATACCGTACGGCTCACAGCCAAGAACTATCGATGTATGCAAATACATGTTTTGATGGCGAGAACCAAAAAGTCCCACGAGAACAAATTGTAAAGATAGAAAATGTAGAAAAACTGCACAACAAATCACTAATCGTGCCCAGCTAAATCCGAATCGCTGGGATTCCGCGTTAAGAGCGGATGAAACTTGATATTGTTACCCAGTGGGTGACCGCACACGGCGATAGCCGTGCACCTCTCTGCAAGGCTTGCCTTGGCATTGAGGAGAATGGATCGAATGGTCAGTCTCATGGCAGAGCTTGCTTTGGCCTTGAGCAGTTGATCCGCGGAAGTCCCACATGAGCAAGGTTTAGCCAACAGCTCATTAGAGAAACTCACGGGCAAAACCAGTAATGGAGGTCCGAAGCTGAGTGGAACGAGGCTACCCCGATAAATCGGGATTTACGACAGGCTTCTGTATTGAGCTCCGAAAAATGTATAGTTGCGGTCCGGAAGGATAAATCCAGGCAACTGGATGAAAGTCGACGTGTTTTTGTGCGCCGGAAGACAGCAAACCTGAGTGCGATATGGCGAGTATTCAGGTTACCGCCGGAGTCTTAGACCAGGGCATGTTTTCAAAGGGGTAGCTCGGGAACTGGGGAGACCCGGAAGTGGCCTTACCACGGTAAGGTATCCAGGGGCGGAAAGCGAGGAGCGAACAAACCTGAGAGAAGCTTTCGGGAGTCTTAGCGGATCATAGTACCGATGTTTGGGGAAACCTGAGCGGGAAGGTGGGGAAGTGCTGCCTAAGCGACCCACTGTAGGGAAGGTGAAGCCGGGTATAACGTTTCTCTGGAAGGAACTATGGGAGATACACAGAGGTCACAAACCATATCAACGGACAATCAGAGAATTGCGTCGCAGGTAGCGCAAAAGAACAGGAGAAGCGATGGCCCGCCACTTCTGGTGAATGAGTCTTCGCTTGTTCGGATCAAGATGCTTGCGGAGGCAAACCCGACCATGGTGTTTACCTCCTTGGCCCATCGGATTGATCTATTCCTGTTGAAGAAATCGTTCCGTCAACTGCGCAAAAATGAATCTACCGGAGTGGACAAGATAACGGCTAAAGAGTACGCTCGAAATCTTGATAAGAACCTCTACAATCTACACCAACGGATTAAGAGAGGACAGTACGTTGCACAGCCGGTGAAGCGTGTTTGGTTGGAAAAGGATGATGGCAAGATGCGCCCCATAGGTGTCACGGCCCTGGAGGATAAAATCGTCCAGAAGGCGGTAACAACCCTACTGGGAATTGCGTATGAGCCACTCTTTCATGATTTCTCACACGGATTCCGACCGGGTCGAAGCCAGCACAAAGCGCTCTCGGGAATCAGAGGGAAGTGTTACGATCTGAACATCAACTGGATTTTGAGCGCGGATATTACAGGACTGTTCGACAATATCGACCGCCAACTATTGAGAGAGGCCATTCAACACAGGGTAAATGATGGCGGCATTCTCAGACTGATCGGCAAGTGGCTAAATGCCGGTGTGTCGGAGGATGGCGAGATTATTTATCCGGAAAAGGGGACCCCGCAAGGTGGGGTAGTCTCACCGGTGCTCAGTAACATTTTCCTGCATTATGTGCTGGACGAATGGTATGCTAAAGAGGTTGAACCCAGGATGGAGGGGAAATGTTTCCTGATCCGGTTTGCCGACGACTTCATAATGGGGTTTCAACTGGAGTCGGATGCAAAGCGGCTGATGGAAGTGTTACCGAAGCGTTTTGACCGCTTCAAATTGGAGCTTCATCCGGATAAGACTCGACTGATACCATTCGGGAAGCCGCCGAGAAACGGGAAGCCTGGTGGAACCTTTGATTTTCTGGGGTTCACCTTCTACTGGGGAAAAAGCCTCAAGGGATACTGGGGAATCAAGAAAAAGACAGCCCGGAAAAGGCGAAACCGCTTTATGCGGATGGTCTGGCAGTGGTGCAAGGCGAATCGTCACGAACCCGTGAAGCTACAGCAGGAGACCCTAAGCAGTAAACTGAGGGGTTTTTACCAGTATTTCGGAGTGAGAAGTAACTTCAAGACGCTGGAAACCGTGTACGAGCATGCTCAAGAGGCATGGCGGCGTTGGCTCGGAAGGAGGCATAGGGATGGGTGCATTAGCCATGAGAAGTTCAAGGAAATTCTCACGACATATCCATTGCCGTTGCCGCGAATAGTCCATAATTTCTAATACCGCAGGGCAGCAAAGTTATGCGCCAATCAGGGTGTCGCCTGTTTGGTTGACGGCTCGGTCAAAAGAGCCTGAACCGAGGAACCGTATGAGGGAAATCTTCAAGTACGGGTCTGTGGGGAGGGCGCCGGGTAACCGGTGCCTTTACCCGGAACGCAGACCGGGGCCAAAGGGCGGCCCCGTCTGGTTATGCCGAACGTTCTACATCAAACTAAAGGACATCAAAGATGCCAAAAAAATCCGGAACTCTGATTCCTGAGGAACAGATATTAAAGATCATAATACTTGTAAGAGGGCAAAAGGCGATCATGGATTCGGATTTGGCTACGTTATACGGCGTGGAAACCAGACGTTTAAATGAACAAGTTCGTCGTAATATTGATAAGTTTCCAGATGATTTTATGTTTCAATTGAGCAAAGATGAGTTCGAGAGCTTGAAATCGCAATTTGCGACATCAAGTTCGACCTGGGGTGGCCGTCGGAAATTGCCACTCGTTTTTACTGAACATGGGGCTCTACAAGCTGCAAATGTTCTAAACTCTCCCCAGGCAAATAAAATGAGTGTTTTTATCATCAGGGCATTTGTTAAACTCCGTGAAATGGCGCTAACAAATGAGAAATTATCGAGGAAATTTATTGAACTTGAAAAACGTGTAAGCGATCATGATGAGATTCTTATTGAACTGATTCAAGAAATACGGAAACTTATCGGTAGTTCGAGATCTAAAGGAAAGAGACATTCTATTGGCTTTATAGAAACAAAGATAAAGAAATAAAAACGTAGAACCTGGCGTTTCACATTGACCGGTAACCCCGGGCGACCTTTTTTATTTAGGTCTTCAGCTTTCAACGCTTCTTATAAGCAAGTTCGCATTGGATTCCCGGCAAGTGAACTTTTTGTTCTGCTAAAAACCTCGTTGACCCAATGTATATATTCATGGTATACAGAATCCATGGTTAAACCAAAAAAAATATTGGAAAATTGTACTGGCTTTGAATGGGATCAGGGCAATCTTACCAAGAATTGGGATCAACACGATGTTTCAAGTTGGGAATGTGAACAATTGTTTTTTAATAGACCTTTGATTATTAAACGGGACAAAGAGCATTCCAAGACTGAAAATCGATATTATGTACTTGGTCGTACGAATGTGAATCGTCTGCTTTTCGCTGTTTTTACAGTTCGTAACGACAAAATTCGAATTATTTCCGCACGGGATATGACAGATGCGGAAATCGAGAGGTATCTAAAATGAAAAAGAAAATACCAGAATTTAAAAGTGAAGCTGATGAGCGTCTTTTCTGGCAAAAACGTGATTCTTCAGAATATATTGATTGGTCTGATGCAGAAAATGTGGTTATGCCGAAACTTAAGCCTTCGACCAAATCAATATCCATTCGTCTTCCTGAGTCCATGATTGAAGAACTTAAAGTCCTAGCAAATAAACGCGACGTACCCTATCAGTCGCTGCTTAAAATTTTTATCTCTGAGCGAATTGACTCTGAACTGCATCATTAATAAAAACTGCGCAGAACCAACGCATTAACTCTGAAGCCCAAAGCGGGGCGTTTTCAGCAATACCTACTTTTGCATTGAACGTGGCTTTTTCGAAAGCCTTGTAAGCTTTGGGCTCAGGTTATGCGCAACGTTAGCATTTTTTGAGGGCAATTATGCAAAATGAAAAAAATGAGATCACCGAATTTCTGTCAAAAGAAGCAGAGCATGTTAGAAATGTCTATGATGAGAGGGTTTCTCAAACACGCGCACTTGAGCGATACTCATTGTTTACAACAGGCATTATTTGGGCCTGGTGTTCTACAAATTTAGAATTTCCAGCTGTTAAAATTTTAGTATGGATGCCGGCATTAATCACTTTCCTTTTTGGTATTAGAGCATGGGGAAATGCAAGAGCAATGTATAGTGCAAGGGAGTATCTTGCTAAAATAGAAGGTAACATCTCGTTGCCCGAGGATATGGGATGGGGCAAGCACTTAACTAAAAAAGAAGAGCCACGATTATCAATTACGGCTTATACTTTTTGGGCGGTGCTTCAATTTGTTACATTGTTTATCCCCGTATTTTTAAGCCAGAAAGGAATATTGTAATGCTAAATAACTATATTGGAAGGAAAACTGATTATGAGTGGGTAAAATATCTTTTTGGCCAATAAAGGTAATTTATAAAAATGATACTAAGGTGCATGTGAACGGCCCTGGCAATTCATTGATTGTAAAAAATATCGGTACAATTAAACCAAAACATTGGGCCTTTGAAAAAGAATATCGTTTTTTAGCATTGGCAAATCATGATTGGAACAGTTCGAATAATAGCTTTGAAATAAAGGTGGGGCAATATTACTCTGATATCGTGGCTGAATGTATTGACATAGGAATCGATAATTCTATTTTCAATAAAATGGAAGTTCGCTTAGGTCCAAGTTGTGAAGAACCAGAATTTATAATAGTGGATAGCCTTTTAAAAAAATACACAAAGAATGGTGACGTGCAAAAAAGTGAACTTAAAAATAAAATAAAAATATAAGAGATAAGCGAAACCAGGGCGGGGCGGCCTTGGCAACTTGAATTTTCGTATTGCACTGTTTCTGATGAGTTCATTGTTCGCGGCCTGATTAACCCTATTGGGGATGCAATTAATTATATACCAAAGTTACAATAGGTTATGAATAGTAATTGGCTCTTGAATGTCTCGTCGAGTTATTGTAAAATAAGCTAAACTTCAAGGAAGAGCGGTTAAAAATGACCATGACCATTGACGAAATAGCAAATCAGGCTTTAGCCTTGCCTGGAGAAGCAAGGGCTTTGCTATCCGAAAAAATCGTCGAGAGCCTCGATCAAGAATCAATTCAAGAGATTTGGCTGACAGAGGCTAAAAAGCGTCGCGATGAAGTGCGAAGTGATCGAGTAAAATCAATCCCTGGCGTCGAAGCGATGCAAAGTGTCCGGGATGTCTTTGATTGCAAATGACCTATTCATTCCATCCAGCGGCGTAAGGTGAATTCAGACAAGCAACACTTTATTATTTTGAAAAAAGCCCCTCTCTTGCGTCAGCATTTTACAGTGAAATTGAGTTTGCTATTGAAGGAATAGTTGAGAATCCATTTCTATACCGTAAGATTGATGAAGATGTTCGTCGTTGCCTGACAAAACGTTTCCCATACGCTATTCTTTACACAATCGAGGATCACTATATTTTGATACTCGCTGTCATGCACTGCAGCAGAGAGCCATCGTGTTGGAAATATAGGGTTGCCACAACAGACTAAAAAAAGCCCGAACATATCATTCAAGATTGACGGGCAGGGTCGAGCGGGATTTTCTGTCAACATTTTTGCGGGTTGTAGCCCTTGGGTGTTGTCATTGGCGTGTTCCCTGCCCGCAACTTAATTTGGGGTTATGTGTAAATCAAAATGAAAATTGAACATATCGCTATTTGGTCAGAAGATATTGAAATACTTCGTAAGTTTTATATGAAATATTTCAATGCGACCTCTAATAAGAAATATACGAATGATGTTAAAGGGTTTAGTTCATATTTCTTGTCTTTTGATTCAGGAGCAAGGATCGAGCTTATGACAAGCAATAGGATTGAATATCCGAAAAAGAAAAATGACCAAATCTCCACCGGTATTGCCCATTTGGCCTTTTCTGTAGGCTCAGAAGCAAAAGTAAATACACTCACCTCTTTATTGAAAACAGATGGTTTTAAAATAAAAGATGGCCCCCGTATAACAGGCGACGGTTACTACGAATCTGTGGTAATAGATCCTGAGGGAAATTGTATCGAAATTACAATATGATTAGTACTGCACAGAACGAACCGTTTCACATTGATCGGGAAAAGCAACGCTGGGCCTATGACTTGCCAAATGTCTGAAAAAAGATACATTCGGCGCACTTTTAAGAACATGTGCCATGCCCGGCACACACCTTGCTTTTCAAATGGACTGGAACTACGTTGCGCTTCGTTCCAACCAGTGAAGGCCTTGTTGTGCTCCAAAAAAATACAGCCTCTCATAAGAAAGAGACTGCAAGAATTGAATGTAAGAGAGATAAGATAATCAATGATTAGCTGCGCGATCCAATTCTTCTCGAATTACTTGGCGAATAACCGTTTCGTCGAGTGGTTTACCGCTTTTTGCAAGATATTCTCTGAGGGCTTCATTAATCATTGTCTGGTAACCATAGCCGGCTTTTTCCGCTCTGGTACGAAAATCATCAATGATATCCGTGTCAAGATACATTTCATGCATATCATTCCTTGGATCAGAAAAAGGAGGGGTTGCTATGGAGATTCCATGGAAGAGGGAACCGTCTTCAATTCGAAGCTGAATTATATCGGCAATTCACTTGGCCATAGAATCCGAAATTTAGTGCGATTTGTCATTAATCACAGCAAATCCCCTGCTGGGTTGTTCAGGGCGTTTCCGCTTTCATACTACCCCCATAGCAACGCCGACAAAAAAGTTCTTATGTACCGCTCCACAGAAACGGGCAGCGACTTGCTTCCCGACTGGCCAGTTTTAATAATTCAGATACGATCTCAGCATTTTGCTGAACTCTCTTGCAGCATTTGAGTAAATCCCTCTGGCCTGATAAATAAGCCCCAGTCTTCTGCATTCATCTTTCTTAAAAATTCGAACGGCGTGGAGCCTCTTTTCATTTATCTCCGATTGAACCGATATCAGGGGAACAATGGATATTCCGAATTCAAGCTGGACCAGCTTTTTGAGTACCTCTATATTTCCAAGCTCCATTATTATCTTCGGTTTAATGTTTTCGCGCGCCAGTCTTTCATCTATATACGTACGGGTGCTGGAACCGCGGTCAAGAAGCAACAGCGGATAATTTGCGAGATCCCGAAACATCATTTTCTTTCTTTTTGAAAGCAAATGGTCTGGTGAGCAGATACACACATCCTCCCTGATAACCAATACTTCTGAGTTAAGTTTCGGATTATCAAGCGGGAGGGTCACTATTCCTATATCCGCATCACCGGAAAGGACCTGGGCTGATGAAACAGGAGACGGCTTGCAGAGTATTCTGACATCAACAGCCGGGTATTTTATTCTGAACCTTTTAAGCACCTCCGGAAGAATGTAATAGGCGGTCGTATCACTGGTGCTTATTGTCAGCTTTCCCTGCTTCAGCTCTTTCAGGGCATCTATTCGATACAACCCCTGCTCAACAGTTCTGAATGCCTCATTGGAGTGCTCAAGCAGTATCTCCCCCGCCTGTGTGAGAATGACGGAACGGCCCTGTCTGATAAATAGTTTTTCACCTATTTCATCTTCAAGGGAGGCAATCATTTGACTTATCGCGGGCTGTGTTCGAAAGCGCTTTTCCGCGGTTTTTGTAAAGCTTTTGGTCGCCGCCAAAATCCGAAAGGCGTTCAACTGGTCAAATGTTATTTGCATAAGATAGATTTATCCTGATAATAAAAAATATTAATTTGATTTATACTTAAAGCACAATTAATATTACAAATCAACACAGCCAATTTCAAAACGTCTTATTTGGCCGAACCCCGGGGGGGCGATTCGCTTTGGGCTTGATCCCGCATGTGTCTGGAAAATGTTTTGAAAATGGCTCAACAGGTGAAATTCGGAAGACTAACGGGTGCCCGTGACACCTTTACAAGGAGTAAGAAATGTCTGTAACGGCTACGACATTCAGCATCTCACATAGATGTGCGTCGTTGGCATTGCGATGCAGAAGCGGGCTGATAATCCCGTAACGCCACAATGCCAGATCCATTTTGTTGTCTTCCATGAGGAGCCTCCTTTTGTAAAAAAGTTTGCCCCCATGTATGTAATCACTTGAATATGATCAATTTACGTATTCTGTTGGTCCGAGGCATGCATAGCGTTTCGGGTAAAACTTCATGGCAAACATGCGGATATAATCAGACCAGTGGGCCGCCGGGTTCATACAAGGAGAAGGTCCCCAGCTCACCTCGGCGTTAGCCTCCTGATCGATCCAGTCCAAAATGGCGCGACCTTTCTTGACGGCTCTGTCCACCATGGACCTGGTAAGGCCCAACCGACGGCATATTTCTGCAACAGGAGTCTTTTGATCCAGCAGCAGCATTAAGCTAATAAGCATGCATAACGTGAATCGGGCGATTCGTAGAAACGGATGTGGTAGGATTGAAAATGTTCGGCGGCATTGGTCGCTCTTGCACAAATAGCGTTGTATCTTTATCTGTTCCTGACCTGAAAAGCCGTAACGGTTATAGGTGCCGTATTTGATGATATTGACTTGGTTGTTGCACCAATGGCAGGCGACGGATCCGGTCTGATTTTCCTTGGCAATTCGGTTCAGTTCCAATATGATGCAAAGCAGATGGGGCATGGCTATTCTCCGTTATATTTTTTTTGAAAATATATGTGCACCGGACCAATAGCACATGCCCCCCCCCTTTTATCCCCCCCAAAGGGGGGAAAAGGATAAAAGGCATGAGCGGTTCCTGCTGCCTGATAAAATTCGTTCCAATTTGTATGTTTTTTTTTTGGAGGCTTGCCGCAATTGCATGATAGCCAGGTTATTCTACCTGGCAATTCTCAAGATGGGGTACCTGCTGTTTTTCTCTGGTGGTAACGAAATTCGACATTTTATAGCTTTGCTCAGGCGCTTCTGGTGCAAGTTCCACTTCAAGACGCAGCAGGGCATCAAGTGTCTGACCGATGCGGAAGCCGAGGCGGTGATCGGCAAATGCCGGGAGAGCAATCAACGCGACCTCTACTACTCCATCGAGAAAGGCGATTTTCCGCGCTGGACCCTGTCCGTCCAAATCATGACCGAGGAACAGGCCGCCAACCACCCCTACAACCCGTTCGATCTGACCAAGGTGTGGTACAAAAAGGATTATCCCTTTATCGAGGTCGGCTTTTTCGAACTGAACAAAAACCCGGAAAATTATTTTGCCGAGGTGGAGCAGTCCGCGTTTAATCCGGCCAATGTGGTGCCGGGCATCAGCTTCTCCCCCGACAAGATGCTCCAGGGCAGGTTATTCTCCTACGGCGACACACAGCGTTATCGGTTAGGGGTCAATCATCATCTCATCCCGGTGAATAAGGCCCGCTGCCCCTTCCACAGTTATCACCGCGATGGCCAGATGCGGGTGGATGGCAATTACGGATCAACGCTTGGCTATGAGCCCAACAGTTACGATGAGTGGCAGGAACAGCCCGATTACTCCGAACCACCTCTGGAACTGAGCGGCGCCGCGACCCACTGGAACGCCCGCGAGGATGACAGCGATTACTATACCCAGCCGGGCAAGCTTTTTCACCTGATGACCAAAGAGCAACAGGAAGCCCTGTTCGGCAACACCGCCCGGGCCATGGGGGATGCACCTGAGATGATCAAGATCCGCCACATCGGCAACTGCCTGAAGGCCGACCCGGCATACGGCGAAGGGGTGGCCAATGCTCTGGAAATTCCATTGAGCAAAGTCCCGAAATAAACAACCGTCAGTTCAGCCGGTTCAGCGGATGGTACAACGTACCGCCGCTGAACCGGAATGCGATGCCCAAAAATAAAGGAGTTATATTATGAAATTCGCGCTGTTTGTCTTCAACGGTGATCCCATGTGCTTTATCCATGTGCTTTTGAATGCATTGGATATGAAAGCCAAAGGACATGAAACGAAAGTCATCATTGAAGGCGCTTCGGTCAAACTGATTCCCGAATTGGTGAAACCCGGAAATCCCTTGAATGGGCTATGGAAAAAGAATTTGGAAGCGGGTCTTATTGAGGGAGTTTGTAAAGCCTGTTCAAGTAAACTCGGGACTCTTGAGGCGGCAAAGGAGCAAAAGTTGACCCTTCTTGACGATATGTCCGGCCATCCCGGCATGGCAACTTACCGTGATAAAGGATACGAAATCATTACCTTCTGATTCGGGCCGATGTTATCCCGGGAAATATCAGAACGAACAGAAATATAACAGCTAATTTCAAAACGTTTTGAAAATGGCGCATAAGTACATTTATTTTTTTCTTGACTAATAAATCAACGCTCCATAGTATAACCGTTAGGATTTTTTGATCATAATTGGCTATGAGAAAAAGCCGAATCTCATTAATAGATCTTGAATCAATATGGTTTCGTCACTGATGGCTAAGCTATTGCCATAGCAGTTCACCAACGCTGATTTGTTGTAGTCTTTTCTTATAAATTCGAGCTCACCTACCAACTGCTTATGCTCTTCGGATAATAGGTTCCGATTTTTTCCGGCATGTTGAGTGCTGTCGCACGTTCTGTTTTTTATACACATTGAAGATCCCGCATCCATATATCAAATAGCTTAGCGTAGCTATCAAATTTCTTCTGTTTAAGACGGGAGGCAAAAATGGCCCAAAAACACGAAATAATGTTTTATGAGTTGATGTGGCGCGTTTGGACGCAGAAGATTCCGTATCCTTTACCCTGGTGGGGTACAGCAATATTTCAGGCATTGGAGTGATCGTTACGACGGCGGCCTGTTCAATTCCAAAGAAGCGGCATTCGCATCCAATGCCAACTATCGTTATTGGAACATGATCGGTGTGAAGGACCATCACCAGGAGAGCCTGATCGGACAGGCCGGCGAGATCGAACCGGTTTATGACAGATACGCCCTTGGGTTCTTTCTCTATGATAAAGCGAATCGTCGGCTTCTTCTTCCGCAGCATTCCGCCAGTGCTGCGCAGTCCTCGTTGGAGCAGTCGATGGAGGACGGTTTTTTACCGACGGTGAAGACGGTATTCCGCACGGCTGCGGGTTTGGAAGTAGAGGCAACCGCTTTAGCGACTGTCTTTGGCACGGACCAAAAGAGCGTCGTTATCGCCGATTACCGAGTACGGGCCACTGCGGGGACACCCGTCTCGAATTTCAGCTTTTGCATCACACTAATGCCTGCCGGTCCGAGTGGGTTTCAGCGCCATGACCGAGCCGGGCGATATGTCGCCGACCGGCGTATCGGGCTGTTGCACCTCGACGCCAACAAGCAATTTGTTAGTGTCAACGCGGGATCCGGCCCCGTTTTCAAACAACCCGTCGACTTCTATGGCCTTTACGGCAACGGCAACTCACAGGATCCAGATCAGTACGTGCAGCACAACCCGTTTCAGGATCTGTCGAACAGTGGTACTTTGAACGGGTTTGATCACGCTGTGGACCATATATCGGGGCTGTGCTGCGGCGTATTTGGCTGGGATCTGAACCTTATAGCCGCTGCACCGGAATTCGCCCTGGAGGTGAAGCTGCCGGTGGATGATTACCGGGGGCATGCGGAGTTGACTGCCTTGAATCAATCCGATGGTGTGGCGCTGGCGGCGGGGAACAAATCTTTCTGGGGACATAAGCTCAACCGGGACGGCGCGCAGCTCGAGCTCCCGAGCCAGGTCGCTCATCTTAAAGACCTGTATCGGCTGTGTCGTTCCAATTTGTTGATTCTTGCCGATGACGGTCAGATTCATCCCGGACCAACGATCTACGATGACTTCTGGATTCGGGATTCATCCATCGAAGGTGTTGCCGTTGCCATGGCCGGCGACCTTAACCTCGCTGCAACGCAGTTCGGAATACATTATCCGAACAAGTTCAACCTCAATTCGGAATGGATAGGCCCCGTCAATACCTACGGTTTCTTTGGGGGACATCACGAAAAGAACGACCGGGAATGGGACAGCAACGGCGAAGCACTCTGGGCGATCGGGCGCTTCGACCGGATCAACAACCCGGCGAACGGTTTCGGGCTTGGGATGTATTCCCCTTACGTGCTTGAGGGCGCACGGTGGCTCAGGGACAATCGCAGCCAATACGGACTTCTGCACAGTGGATGGAGCGCCGAGCACATCGGCGACAAGAACAAACCCCATTACTGGGATGATTTCTGGGGAATAGCGGGGTTGTATGAGGCGGCCCGGTTGGCCGAGCGTATCAATGCGCGGGAAATCGTTGAGATCTGGGAAATCTACGACGATTTACGAAGCGCCACAGTTGATTCCATCCGCTGGGTTTTGGGAGAGCAGGCACATCTGGGGCGTTGGGAGACATTCGTCCCAACCGGTCCTGCTGACGTGAATCGATTCGACTCTACGATGATTGGTTTGCTCGCGTATTTCCATCCTTGCCGGCTCTACATGGGCAACAAGCTGAGCAGTGATATCGACTTTGCCGCCCGGATGACGCTGGAAACCATCTGGTCACACTTTATTGACAACGGTGGGTTCAGACACGACTCGGCTTGGAACTGTTATGGCCCCTATTTGACCCTCCAATTGGCCCACGCATTCCTGCTCATCGGTGACAAGCAGCGCATGGATATTTGTCTCGGCTGGGCAGTCGGTAACGCTGCCTATTCCCGGATTACTCGTTTTCCTTCCTCCGCGCAGTGGGAGGTCGTGCAGGGGGCATGGAACGAGCAGCATTGCTATCCGATTTCCAAGGACTTCGCCGAGTTTCCATCAGGGTCTTGGTATATGGGTGACATTCCTCATGGTTGGGCAGCCGCCGAATTCATCACACTGATGCGCGATATCTTGTTTTTCGAAGCGGATGAAGACGGTCAACCACATATCTATATCGCACCCGGCGTCATGGCCCATTGGCTCAGTGACAACCAAGCCATCGGCATCAAAGATGCGCCCACAATTTTTGGTCAGGTTTTCGGCTATAGGATTGTGCACCAACACGCATCCGGACGTGTGGAGATAGAGATCACCCAGCATCCTGGAGCGGTTGTGGACTATCGCTTTCCCTGGCCATTCAGCAACCGGATTGATCGCGTTGAGTTCGATGGGCAACAGGTACCGCATAGTGCTGACGATCAGACCATACAGATCCCTGCCGGGACCGGAAGAGTCCTGATCCGATACTCCTGAACACAGGCAGGATATGGCTATGGCTATCCGAAGTTCTAGCCGTCTGCCAAATATGCCGCTCGCTTTCCCCGCGCGGTCTTGGACAGCGGTTGAGCCTTACATTATTTATTAACGATAATAAGGAGGATGCCATGTTAAATAGAGTTCTTGATGCGTTAGGTGCTTTGTTGGAAGACACCCCTGTCATGAATCGCCTAATTATCCAGATGCAGGAGTGGGGGGAAACTCAGCAAGAATCAAGAGAACGAATAGTCAGAGTCCTGAGTGACGTGGTTACAGCTTTCTCTCGAGGGCACGCAATAACAGTAATAGAGCTTTCCAAGCTTCTTACAGCAAGAACACCTGATGAGTATTCGCAGATCATGGGAAATGATTTGAAGCGGGATAATTTTTATGAATTATTTAAGGCTGATGATGTGTGTAGACATATTCATCAGTTAAGGGCCGATCTGGAAAGTGGGTTTGGCGAGGTAAAAGATGCAATTGTTTTACAGTCGATAAAGAAATTCAGCCGTTCATTAGGAGAATTTGAAAAGTATGAATACTCTTTAGCAGAGAGGTACGAAGACTATATTACGCAAGTGCTTATGGGGGTTTATTCAGTTACAGATGAAGAAAGCTTAAAAGATGCCCAGCAAGCGGTCATTGACCTGGAGGAGGAGCTGTCTGAAGAGCTTAGAGCATTGTCTAAATTCAAAAGAAGGATATTTCAGTTATCCCTTATAGGGTAGATAGCTGTTAGTTTCCAGAAATTCATACAATCTTTGTTAAGCAATTGGTCCAGACATTCAGAGAGTATAAAAATTGAAGGATACAGTCATGACATCTCCGGAAAGGCCGAAAATCTGAAAATAGGGTCAGAGGAAAAGTGGTAGGCGTGCCTGTCATTGAAACATTTGTTCAGGTTCATTAGGCCGGTTTTGCAGGACTGCAGACGATTTTTCCCGTCATCCCCCTCATGTAATGTACACAATGTTATTGCGACTCTCCTTGACAACCTTGTAATGCAGGCATAGATTTTCTTTTAAAAGCAGATTCCCATTGATTGAATACCGGAAATCAAGAAAGTCGCCATCTCTGAAGGGCCTGGACATCCGGGTCATTTCTTTAATTACAGGAGGGAATACGAGATGAAGCATGAGTTGAAAAATACACCTTTGAAATGTGACAGATGCAACGCGACGATTCAATCCGGCGAAGAACGAGATCACCTGGGGCAGACCCTTTGTGAGGACTGCGTTATCGATGCGCTTTCAACCGTGAGAACATGCGATCCCTGGGCGGTACACAGCGCCAAAAACTGTGAAAAATTCTCCGGTAAAGAACAGACCCTGACGCCGCTGCAATCCGACATACTAAAGACGCTAAAGGACAACGGTTCCATTGAGCCGGCAGTACTGCTGGAAAAATTAGACGGCGATTTTGAGATGGAAGAACTGCAGCGGGCCTTCGCCTCGCTTCGTCACATGGAAAAGGTCAGGGGGGAAAAGCAGGGGGCGAAGGTCTTCTGGCGGATCTGGTAAGGAAGAGTGCGTATGAAAAAGGCAGCCGTTTTCGAGGATATTTATCAACAATACCTGACCGAAGTATCCGCCGTCGACCTGGACCGGGTGGCGGGGATTCTCGGCATCGGGCGCGACGAAGATGCGGCCGTTATTCCCTTTTACGGAATAAACTACCGGGTTTCCGGCCGGGGCATCACCGACGGACACGGGCGTCGGCCGAGCCACGCCGTGAGCGTCATCCTGTGCAAGTACCTCCTGCTGTGCCCGGAAACGGCGCCCGCAGCGGAAACCGAATGGATCAAGTACAACAATTTCAAGGACGCCGCCCCCTTTGCCGGCGGCTTTTTCAACATGGCCGAGCGTCCCATCGCCGCCGCCTTTTCCGGCCGCCTGCCGGATATGGAGAAGGCCGTAAGGGCAATGGGCGGCGGGCCCTGCGAGTCGCCTGTCTCCTGCGATTTGGCCGTTCGGCTGCCGGCGCTTCCCCGGGTGCTCCTGCTGATGCTGTTCAACGATCGGGACGAAGAATTCCCGGCCGACTGCTCTCTTCTGTTTGAAAAGCGGGCCGACGCCTACCTGGACATGGAGTGCCTGGCCATGCTCGGCATGGTGCTGGCGGTGTGGCTGAAAGGAACACCGGGCGACCCGGACAGCGGCCTGTAGCGTCGCGCATCCCCGAATTCTACCGGACGACCGCCGTCGGGAGGCGTAAAAGAGAAGAGATATGGCGAAAGAAGACATTCCCCCGGGCAGAAAGAAGTTCACCGAAGGCCTATTGTATAAAGAGCGGATACTGGATGCGCTGAACATCCGGGCCGGCCAGACTGTCGTCGACGCCGGATGCGGCACCGGTTATATGGCCGAAGCCTTCTCCGGCAGGGTGGGGGAATCCGGAACGGTCTATGCCCTCGATATCGACCGCTCCTTTGTCCGCGACTTGAAAGACAGAACCGGCGCTGCAAACCTGCGGGTGCTAGCGGCGGATATTACGCGGACGACCCTGATCGCGGCGTCTTCCATCGATCTGATTTACATATCGATGGTGGTCTTCATATTTTCTCGTTCCCGGTTGGAAGGATTTATCAGGGAAGCCGAACGGCTCCTGAAGCCGAACGGAATTCTGGCCGTCGTGGAAATCGAAAAAAAGCCGACCCCGTTCGGGCCGCACCTTTCCGCTCGTTACAGTCCGGAAGATCTGCAAAAAGCGATTCCGCTTCCACCCGTCGCCACGGTTCCCGCCGGTGAGCATTTTTATATGCAGCTTTTCCGCAACAGCAGGAGGGTTCCATGAACACTATGATTGAAGATCGCGCATCCGGCGCCATTATGGGCGCCTTTATCGGCGACGCCCTGGCCCTCGGTCCCCACTGGTATTACGACCCGGACGAACTGCGTAAAAACTACGGGGATTGGATCGACGATTATACCGACCCCAAACCGGGTCACTACCATTCGGGATTAAAAGCGGGCCAGAACTCCCAGGCAGGATTTATTCTCGCCCTCACGCTTCGGTCCCTGGTCGATTGCCGGGAGTATAATGAACAGGACTTCTGCCGCCGGATGGATGAAGAACTCTTTCCTCTTCTCGACGGCACACCGGTGAAGGGGCCGGGAAATTATACAAGCCAGTCCATTCGTGAGGCATGGCAGAAGCGGGTGCGGGAGAAATTGCCATGGGGACAAACGGGCGGGCATGCCGATACGACCGAAGCCATTGAACGCACTTTAGCCATCGCGGTGCGGTATGCGTTCGATCATGCGAAACTCGCCCGGGACGTGGCGGGCAATACCCTCCTGACGCAAACCGACGGCACGGTAGTTACCTTGACGGTTGCTTTCGGCACACTTTTGGGGCTCCTGGTACAGGGACATAAACTGGATGCCGGTATCTCACGGCATCTCAAGGCGTTGGTGCAAAGCGGCGATCTGCCGTTTCACAGCGTAACCCGGGGCAGGCGCCAGGCGCTGCAACCCGGTGATACGGATCCTTCCCACGAAGGGGTGTTTGCATCGCCGGATTCATTGGGAACAGCGTCGAGTATGGCTGCCGCCGCCGCTGATCCGGATATACGAATCGAGCCCGCCTGGAAAGTGTCCACGGTTTACGGCAAGTCCTGCGCCATTTATCATCAGCTTCCCGCGGCTTATTACCTCTCTTCACGATTCAGGGACGATTTCGAATCCGCCGTTCTTCATGCCGTGAACGGAGGCGGACAGAACCAGGCCCGCGCGATTCTCACGGGCACTCTGACAGGCGCCCAGACCGGGTTGTCCGGCATTCCGCAACGATTTATCGACGGGCTGGAAGAGGGGAGGGAACTCGGCCGTTTGGCCGCTGATCTTGCGTCTCAAGTGGTGGATCGCAATTAGTTGCTAAACAATAGACGGGGAGAACAAAATGCTCAAAAACCAAGTGCGATCCGTTCGAAAAGAAGGGCTCAACTATCTGATCGGGGAGGGGGGCAAGCCGATCAGGTTCAAACCCTGGATCGGCGACGCCTTTTCGTTCCTGTATGACTTTTTGTCGTTTTATAACCGTATCCCCGCGCTATGTCCCCAGAGTCCAGGAGCTCAGATAGGAGTCCTGTTCCGCGGTGAGGTCATCGATCCGAATGCCCATCCCGTCCAGTTTTAGCCGCGCGATTTTTATGTCGATTGCTTCCGGAACGTGGTGGACTTTTTTCTCCAGCCGGACTTTTCCGCTCAGCAGGTATTCGCTGCACAGGGCCTGGTTGGCGAAACTCATGTCCATGACGCTGGAGGGGTGTCCTTCGGCTACTGCCAGATTTACCAGGCGTCCCTCGCCCAAGACATGGATACGCCGGCCATCGTCCAGGGTGAATGCCTCCAGGCCGTTCCGGATATGGTCTCGGGATGCGGCCATGTCGGTCAGGGCCTCCAGATCGATCTCGACATTGAAATGACCGGCATTGCAGAGAATGGCGCCGTCCTTCATTACCTCGAAGTGGGCACGGGTAAGTATACGGGTATTGCCGGTCACCGAACAGAAGAAATCGCCCCGGGGCGCCGCTTCCGCCATGGGCATTACCTGGTAGCCGTCCATGGCGGCCTCCAGGGCGCGCATCGGATCGGTCTCCGTGACAATGACCCGGGCACCCATTCCGGCGGCGCGCATGGCCACGCCCCGTCCGCACCAGCCGTATCCGGCCACCACGAAATCGCTTCCGGCAATGAGCCGGTTGGTGCCCCTCAGGATGGCGTCCAGGGTACTCTGGCCGGTACCGTAGCGGTTATCGAACATGTGCTTGGTGGCGGCGTCGTTGACGGCGATGACGGGGTAACCCAGTACCCCCTGCGCGGCCATGGCCCGCAGGCGAATCACGCCGGTGGTGGTCTCTTCCGTTCCGGCGGCCACCGTTTCCAGCAGATCCCGGCGCTCGCCGTGGAGGGTGTTCACCAGGTCCGCGCCATCATCCATGGTCAGGTGGGGTCGCGAATCCAGCACGGTGTGGATGTGGCGGTAATAGGTTTCCCGGTTTTCGTCGTGAATGGCGTTTACGTCGATTTCGTTATGCACCACAAGGGAGGCGGCCGCATCGTCTTGAGTGCTCAGGGGGTTGGAAGCGCACAGATGCACCTCGGCGCCGCCGGCTTTCAGTGTTTGCATGAGCACGGCGGTCTCTGTGGTGACATGCAGGCAGGCCGCAATGCGTTTGCCCGTAAAGGGCCGCTCCTTTTCGAACCTCCTTTGTATCGCTTCCAGCACCGGCATGCTTCGGGCCGCCCATTCGATTCTTTTGTGGCCCTGTTCGGCCTGGCCTCTATCCTTTATATCCATGGATTCGTCCTCCTTTGAATTGTTGACAATCGGTACGGACTTCTTTATAGGCAAGGGGGATGGATAAGTAAAATTAATCTATTTTAATTATGAATTAAGTAAGGCTTATGCTACCCGATTTCAACCGGCTAAAGGTTTTTTACCATGTCTACCGTCTGCTCAGCATTGCCGGGGCGGCGGGTCAACTGCATCTGACGCCGTCGGCGGTGAGCCAGCATATCCAGAAGCTCGAGGATGAACTGAAAACCCCCCTGTTCACCCGTTTGCCCCGGCGGCTGGTGGCAACGCCTTCCAGTGACCGGTTATTCGCTATTCTCCAGCCGTTTGTGGTCGGGCTCGAGCAGGGTCTTCAGGAAATTCAGTCCGCCCGGAGTCAGCCCCGGGGGTTGCTGCGCCTTGGAGCGCCTGTGGCTTTTGGTGAAACTGTGTTGCCGCGGTATATGGCGCTGTATCGAAAACAGCATCCCGAGGTTCGATTCCATCTTGAGCTGGGGCATCCCAGTGTTCTACTTCCCGCCGTTCTTCAGGGAAAGCTGGACTTCGCGTTTGCGGATTTTTTTTCCGGTAGTGATCTGGATACCGCCGAAAATCGTGGCTTGAGTTCCCGCCCCATGGTTGAAGAGACGCTTATTCTCGCCTGTTCCGCCTCTTATTACAGGGATCGGATCGGAGAAGAAGATCTACCCCGGGTGTTTTATGAAGCAACGTTCATCGCCTACGATCCCTTCGCTCCGGCCCTGCGCGCCTGGATGAAACACCATTTCAATATTTCACGGATAAAACCCGATATCGTGTTGTCCGTGGAGAGTGTGAGGACCGTTATTACGGCCATCGAGAATCATTTGGGTTTGGGAATCGTACCGGCCCATCTGGTGACACCCGCCCTGGACCAGGGAAGCATTATCCGCATCGAATCGGGACGCCACCCGATCATCAACCATATCGCCGTGGTCCAACTGGCAAACAAAATTCCCACCATCACGGAAAAAAGCTTTATCGGGCATGTTGAGAAAATGTGGCGGGCGGAGTCCGGAAAAACGCCTTGAAAGCTGCCTGAGAAATAATCGAACGGGATCGAAAAAAATGCTTGACAAAAAAGAGCCGGAGGAATAGTTAGAGATCTCTATATCGAATAGGGATATAGAAATTTATTGGTACACCTTACGTTCCTGGCTGGTTCAAACCGGCATGAAAGTGAAGGCGTAACATGACGCGAAACGGGCGTCCTGTTGCGCCTTTTTTTTGTTGATGGGAACGGAATGGCGGAAAAATCCGGACGCGAATACCGGGTTCTAAGAGTTGAAGAAAACGTAAAAAAACAAACATCAAAACAAGGAAAAGCAGAGGAGATCACGAAATGAAAAAACTGATTTTTACATCACTGGCTATGGCCATATTGTCATTTTCAAGCATGGCGGCAGCACACACGCTGTGGGTTAACATGACGGATTATTCACCGGCATTCAATGAAAGAATGGGCGCTGCGACGAAATCATATCTCGGATGGGGACACGGATATCCCGTGGCGGATTTTATGACCTCGGATTATCTCAACACCTACGGTCTTGTGGGACCTGATGGAAAACGCAGCAAGTTTAAACCGGAATCGGGAGGATTTCTTGCCGAGAACGTCAGAATGAAACGCGAAGGAGCCTATTATGTATTTGCTGATGTGAAACCCGGATTTTACACCATGTACGAAAAGGACGGCCGCGTGCATCATCATACGGGGCCTATCGAAGGTCTGTCGAACATTATATTGAGCCTCTATTACGAACAATACGCCAAGGCCCTCGTCACCGTGGGAGAGGTGGACCTGGATGCCCTGACAAAACCCATCGGCCATACCCTGGAAATCATCCCGCTGGAAAATCCCGGTGTTTTAAATAAGGGCGACAAACTCAAGGTGAAGGTGCTGTTCAGGGGGAAGCCCGCGCGATATTCCCGTGTTTTTGCTACCTACCAGGGATTCTCGACGGAGGACGACTACGCGTTTGCCACTACTTCCGATGGTAACGGCGTCGCGACGATCCGATTGCTTCACTATGGTCCCTGGTTGGTGAAGGCGGAGAAGCAGACGGGAACGGACGATGAAACAGAAGGAAAATGCTTGAATAATAAATATACGGCCACCCTGACATTCCAGGTGCCCTGATGCCTTTTTAAATAACGGGGATAAAGAGAAAAGGCGGCCGACCTGCCAGGATCAAAACCGCCTTTCTGGTTCGGAGGCAGGCCCGTGCGATTAACACCGCGGGCCATTCTCCCGGCTTCTTACTATCAGTGCCGGGGGAACTTATCAATGTTTTTTTCAGTAGTAAGGAGCAAAGGTTATGAAAACGAGACGGGTTTTTATGTGTCTGCTGATAGTGGCACTTTTCTTCGGCGCTGTGGCCGGAGCACAGGAGAATGAGGCCGGGGCACTTCGTACGGAATTCGATACCATGGTGGTGACCGCCACCAAGACGGAGCATACCCTGGCGGACGTGCCCGAGGCGACAACCGTTATTACCGCGGAAGAGATAGAAGCGCAAAATGCCACAAATATTCTCGAGGTGCTTCGATGGATACCGGGGCTTACCATATCGGATGCTTACGGTTCCATGGGCGGCGACAGGTATCTGGTCGACGGCGCGCCGTCGGACTACACGCTGATGCTGGTGGATGGAAACAGAACCAAGGGCAGTTATATCCTGTCCGAGATACCGATCAGCAGCATCGAACGGATCGAAGTCGTCAAGGGTGCGAATTCTCTTCTTTACGGCAGCGATGCCATGACCGGGGTGATCAACATCATCACCAAGGGCGCTCCGGAGAAATTTACTGCGAGCGCGAAGATTACTTATTCAAGCGGCGACGAGGAGGATTCCAATACCCAGGAGGCCTCCCTGGGCTTCAAACTCGGGAAACTGAGGCAGTTATACACCTACGGCAGAAAAGAGGTCGAAGACGGACAATATGAGAGCGATTCGTTTGCCGGGAAATTCGGGATCGACCTGAATGAAAGCGCCGAGCTCAAATTCGATGTCAAGGTGAATCAGTATGAGAAGGAAAACAACGATATGGACAGGTATGATTACCTGTTGCAGCTGGACTGGGATGTGGATGAACGATCCTCCTTAATGGTAAAGGGCTTTTTCAGGGACTATGAAAGTGTTTCCCATGTGGGCGGCGCAGCGGCGGGCACCGAGGAAGAAAGCACCTATGACGAGGAGGAACTGGTGTACACCCGGCTGCTGGGAACGAACCATCTTATGACCGCGGGGTACCAGCGGATGGGCGACGGATTCGATTACGCGGGACCGGACGATAAGTGGTCGGCGGATCACGATTCCAACAGCTTTTTTCTCCAGGACGAAATAACCCTTACCCAATCCTTTGTCATCGTGCCCGCCATACGGGTGGATTATCACAGCGAATGGGACGAGGAGATCAACCCCAAACTGAGCGTGCTGTGGAAGACCACGGATACCCTCAATCTTCGGGCCTCCTGGGGAACCGCGTTCAAGGCCCCGTCACTGACGCAGATGTACAGAACGTCGTTTCACGGACACGGCGGATGGGGATTCTGGATTATGGGCAATCCCGACCTTCAACCTGAACAATCCGAGACGTTCCGGTTCAGCGCGGAGAAACGCTTCGGCAATGACTTTCTCGGCAGCATCGCCCTGTTTAGAAGCGACTTCGAGGATATGATCGACGGCGGCTATACCGGGGTCGTCATGCCGGACGGTTTTAAAGAGTACTCCTACAGCAACGTCGCGGAGGCCATGACCCAGGGGGTGGAGGTTAATATGAAATACTACTGTACGGACAGGCTGCTGCTGACGCTCGGCTACACCTACCTCGACACCGAGGACGAGGAGACCGGAGAGCCCCTGGCGGACACGGCCACCCATCGACTCACGCCGGGTATCCGGTATACCGACAACAACATCGGATTCTCAGTGGAGGTCAGGGGTGAATATGAGCAGTATGACGACGCGGATGAAGAGGATGAGGATGACGACAATTTCATGCTTCATGCCAGCATCTCCAAGCGCATCGCGGATTACGCCAAGTTGTGGATAAATGGAAACAACCTGCTGGATGAATCGCAGAGTTCCGGCATTTCGTGCGAGGGCATGACACTGACGTTCGGTCTGGAGTTTACCTATTAGATGAGAAAACGCATCATACCTTTTTATATTCCGTTCATTCTTGTTTTTATTTGTGCTTTCACTCTGGGTCATGTGCGGGAAGTACGCTGCTGCAATGACCCGGAAAAAAAGCCCCTCGATATAGAGCCGTTATACGAACGGGACGCAGAACCCCCGGAAATGAGCGAGGGGTTCCTGGAAGCCCGAAAAAAGCATCGGTTTCGCGTTTTGTATAAGGGGATGCCCCTCGGAAACGCGGCCGTCACCGTTATTACCGGTGACGGCTGGGAAAGGACGGAGACAACCGGCCCGAAAGGCATTTTTGGGGTTCTGCCGGCGGAGAGCGGGGAAGGGGAGGGCAGCATGTTATGCGCTGTCTCCCACAGGGACGCATCGAGCGGAGAAATTCATTCCGCAACCCTGACGATGCGGGTTCTTCCGCCCGTTTCGGAGTGGAAGGATCAATTCCTGGTATTTGCTTTCTATGCATTGGGAGCTGTCTGCCTGTCGGTTTTCTTCGTTTTGTACCGGATAAACGTAAGAAAAAAGCGTGACGCCAGGATCATGACGGCATTCGAAAGGCACAAAATTCAAGAGGCATAACCCATGACTGTTACGAAACTGCGATGGATCGTTTTGACAATATCTTTTATCCTGCTGATTCTCGGCGGCTGGGCAGGGCTCGACCTGGGCGGATATCTTCCCGCCTATGCCTGCCCGTTTGTGGGCAGCTCCAGGGGCGGGGTCTGCTTTTTCTTCCGGCTCCAATGGATACTCGCAGCGGGAACGATAGAGGCGTTTCAGGCGCTTGGAAAGCATCTGATCTTCTTCTCCATCCTGGTGATTCTCATCGGCAAGGCATGGTGCGGCTGGATCTGCCCGTTCGGGTTTATCCAGGATCTTCTCGATCTTGTCAGAAGAAAGCTGAAAATAGGGTACCTGAGATTTCCCGAGCGGCTCAGGGACGGACTCGGCGTCGTCAAGTGGGTCTTTTTCTTTATCGCCCTGCTGATTCCCCTCTGGGTGGCGTACCCGCTTCTGGCCCCTTCGGTGGCGGCGGACCTTCGCCAGCCTTTCTGCACCCTGTGTCCGGGAAAGTATATCCTTCCCCTTGTCGTCGGTGATCCGGGAGATGTGGCGGTTGACTTCCAAAGCGCCACCACCATCACCATGAGCGTCCTCGGCCTTGTTTTTTCGGTCATCACCATCGGCGGCGCGTTTTTTAAAAAGAGGTTCTGGTGTCCGTACTGTCCTATGGGGCTGCTGATGTCCTGGTATAAGAAGATCGCGTTTATAAAGCTTAAAAAAGAGAGTCAGAAATGTACCATGTGCGAGGTCTGTTACAATGTCTGCCCGGTGGATATCGAGCAGGTGTTCAAGGAGAGGGAACGGGAGGATGTCACTTTTTCCGATTGCATCCTCTGCATGAAGTGCATCGAGTACTGTCCCGAGGATGATGCATTGCGGGCCACCTTCCTCGGCAAGTCAATTTACAGGTCCACCCGTAAAGGTTTTTCCGAAAGGCTTCGTACCGTTTCGGCGTCCCTGAAGAAGAGAAAGAAGGAATCCCTGGAACATGGAAA
The DNA here is from genome assembly GCA_963677545.2 of Desulfobacterales bacterium. Taxonomy (GTDB): domain Bacteria; phylum Desulfobacterota; class Desulfobacteria; order Desulfobacterales; family JAFDDL01; genus JBECKW01. Next base: position 103,904 of record CAXXKH010000049.1, read on the forward strand.
TGGAAAATAAAGCGATCCGGAAGGATCCTGAAAACACGTTGACCCGATCACGGAAAAGAAAGGAGAGGCTGCTGAAAGGCCTTGTGAATTCGTCCTGGTCGGTTCTTGAAGAACTGGAGGCGAATCCGGGCCTGCCGAACGGCATGGCGTACTTCATCGATGTGATGAAAGAGGCATTCTCGAACAACGGCGCACACCGGTTGCTGGTCTCTCCGGAGAACAAAAAGGATGGCAGGCGGATTGTCGGCGCCTACTGCATCATGGTTCCCGAAGAACTGATCTACGCGGCGGGCGCAGTTCCGGTCCGACTTTGCGGGGGCAGCTATGAAACGTCCCTGGCGGGCGACGAGCTGGTCCCGAGGGACACCTGTCCGGTGGTGAAGTCGTCCATCGGGTTTACATCCCTCGATCTGATATCGCTGTACAGCATGTGCGATGCGGTCATCATACCCACCACATGCGATGCCAAACGAAAAATGGGGGAGGAACTCTCCAAGTTGACGGAGGTCTGGATGCTGGAGGTGCCTCACATCAAGGACGGTGAAGGGGCCAGGAGGCAGTGGCTTCAGCAGCTCTATATCCTGAAGAAGAACCTCGAAAGCTTTACCGGGAAGCGATTCATGAAACGGAAGATCGGGCGCAAGGCGCTCGGTGCGTCGATCCGAATGATCGGGGACGCCCAGTACCAGGCGCGCAGGTTGTATGACATACGAAAATCGGCAACCCCCGTCATTCTCGGCCGGGAGGCGATGCTCGCGATAAACGCCTATGGTTTTGTCGAGGCGGACCGGTGGACGGACGCCATGGCCCGGCTGAATGATGAACTGGAAGTGAGAGTGGGCGGGAAGGCGCCTGCCGCGCGGCGCCGCGCACCGCGCATTATGATAGCGGGTTGTCCGCCCATTTTTCCCAACTGGAAGATTCCCCTTCTGATAGAAGAGATGGGCGCCGTGATCGTGACGGACGAGTCCTGCATGGGAAACCGCTATCTCTATGATCCCGTGGGACACACGGAAAACTCGCTGACGGACATGATGGTGGGCCTCGCCGCCCGGTATATCATGCCCTGCGTCTGCCCCTCCTTTGCACCCAACGAAGACCGGCTTTTCCGACTGCTTCAGATGGCGGAGGAGTTCGCCGTCGACGGTGTCGTTTATCATGTACTCAAAGGGTGCGTTATCTATGACTTTGAACTGGCGCGGGTGGAGAAGATAATGAAGGAAAAAGACATCCCCCTGATGCGGATAGAGACGGATTACAGCCCGGAGGATCTGGAACAACTGAGGACCCGGGTCGAGGCGTTCGTGGAGATGCTCGGAACAAAGAAAAAGAACCGATGAAGGAGATTAGACATGAAGTATTTTGGAGGCATCGACGCGGGGTCGACCTATCTGAAGATGGCGGTGGTAAACGGAGAAAATGATCTCGCGGGATATCATGTCGTTCCCACGGGGATCGACTGCCGCTCGACGGCCAGAAACGAATTCGACGAATTGATGAAGCGATTGGGGGTTTCGCCGGACGATATGGGGGCGGTTATCTCCACGGGCTACGGCCGAAGACGGATCGATATCGCCCATGAGAACGTAACGGAGATCAAGGCCCACGCGGCGGGAACGCTCTGGACGGCGAACGGAGAGAAGGGGATTCGAACCCTCATCGATATCGGCGGGCAGGACAGCAAGGTGATCATGATCAACGAGTGGGGAGAGACGGAAAATTTCGCCATGAACGACAAATGCGCCGCCGGTACGGGGCGTTTCCTGGAGGTGCTGGCCCGGGTGTTGGATATGGAGGTCGTCGAGCTTGGCCCGAGTTCACTCCAGGCCGAAAAACCGTGCAGGATCAACAGCCTGTGCGCGGTATTCGCCGAATCCGAGGTGATATCCCTTCTCGCCAGGGGAGAGGACCGCAAAAACATCATCGCCGGCATACATGCCTCGCTTGCCAAGAGGATCTCAAGTATGGCCAAAAGAGCGGGGCTTGCATCGCGTGTCATGCTTACCGGCGGGGGAGCGCTCAATCCCGGTCTTGTGGCCGCCTTTGAAGATGAGCTGATGATGGATATTTATGTGGCCCGGAATCCCCAGCTTAACGGCGCCATCGGGGCGGCTTTGCTCGGGAAGAATGGAAACGGGAGCAGCGGATGACCGGGCATCTGCCGCCGCAGGCCGTCGTTCCCTACGCCACCGCCCTTTTCATGGGCATTACCGCCGGAATAAGTCACTGTAGTGTCATGTGCGCGCCGGTTGTCGGCACCTACATCATGGGCTCGCGGCCGGATGTGCGAAGCGGTATCAAATCCTTCGCGGTGTTCACGGCGGGAAGGGTGTTTGTCTACGCGGCCCTTGGCATGGTTTCGGGCGCCATCGGCCGTTCCTTCATCGATTCGGAAAACGGGTTGAGATATGCGGGGTGGTTCTATTCGGTTGTATTGGTGTCCATCGGATTGCTTATGCTGGCAAGACCGGTTCAAAAGGGATGCGGCTGCCGGAAAGAAAACGGGGTATCGGCATTTCTGTCCCGGCGGTTTGCTTTCAATCCAACGGCCCACATGTTCGCGATGGGCGCGGCGTTCTCTCTGATTCCGTGCCCGCCCATGACGGTAATGCTTGTTTTCAGCCTGGGAATGCCCTCCGCCTTCTCGGGCGGTGTCGTCATGTCGCTGTTCGGCATCGGGACGGCGCTCTCCCCGCTCCTGATTATCTGCGCCCTCGCGGGTTGGTTCTCGGGGGGAGTCCGGCGCGGCGCGCCGCCCGGATATGCAATGCTTTTTCAAAGAGTATCCGGTGCGATTTTGATTTTTCTCGGGTGTGTACCGCAACTATCATAAAACGATTTATTTGGAGGTGTGTAATGAAATGCTTGAATGTGCTGGTATTGTTGTTTGTCGGAATTTTTACGGTGGTTGGCCCGAATGCTTATGCGTCGACACCGGAAACGCTTATCTGGTGGGAGCTTGAAACCGCGGCTGCCGCTGATGACGATCAGGGAGGAATGGCGGCTTTCCTGAACAGGAAAAAAAGGCTGGTGTTGCACAGGGGGAAATTCTCCCCGATGGAAACGGGACGAAGCATATCCGGTTCGTCAGTGTCCGCCGTAGAAACGGATGTCTGGATCAGAACTCCCGACGGCGTGGTGAAAAAGGCGAACCTCCCGGCGGGAGCGGACGCCGTCGCATTGGACTTGCCTTTGGATTTGGATCCGGGGAACTTGAGTGGTCGTTACCTTGTCGCCGCGCACCTGGATGCCGGGACGATGGATATCGATTCGGACGGAAAGGAGGAAAAGGTTCATCTCTATTCCAAATACCTCGTCAATTTCAGCAAACAGGACGGAAGCAAGGGAAATAACCCGGATACCTTTTTCCGGGAAAGCGACAAACTTCCGCTGGAGATCGGCCCGTCCCTGACGAACAGCATTTTCAAATCGGCGGGATGCCCCCATAAGAATGTTATCAAGGGAAAAGCAACCGTTTCGAGTTATGTCAGCGACGGCGGAACCCAGAGGCCGTTTCAGGATTATCGGATCGGCGTTCTATTCAGGGGCAAACCGCTGGCAAACGCGGAGGTGCTCGTTTTAAGTAAAAGCGGATGGCGCAAGCGCGTTATGACCGATGCGGAGGGATCTCTCTCCTTTACGCCGCCCAACACACTCGAACGCTTCCCGGAATCGGAGAAATCCGAAGGGACCCACGGGATGCCCCGTCATGGAATGGGAAACGCCGATAATGGAGACAGAACCGGAACAACCGATGGCAATGATCGGACTGCCGCCCGGGCGATGCATTCCGGCATGCATGGCGATGTGACAACCGCGGGACAGTTCCGGGCGGGAAAGGATGAACCGGAAAAGACCAAGGGAATGCCCGCCCATATCAGGCGGAAGATGCAGGCCGCGGAGGATAAACTGATTTATACGGTAGCCTACAAGGATCCTGCTAACGGGGAGTACCATTGCGCGACCCTTCCCATGTCCTTAAAAGAGTTCGTCATTACGGACGCGGACATTTCCGGCAAAGCAGGCGGATTCACCCTATGGGGCATCATGGGGACGGGTTTGTGCTGTGTGGGTTTCGGCGGCACCGTTTATCACAGGAAAAAGCGCAATCGGGATACTATTCTCAGGTCTAAAAAAGAGTGACGTTTTCACCTCACTTTCCCCGCCACTTCCGGGACGAAGTGTACTTTTTCCCGGCCCACAGCCCACGAGAGGCGCCGGCGCGGATTTTCCGCTGCCGGCGCTTTTTTTCTCCCCCCAACCCCCGATCCGGAAACATGCGCGCATCTACGTTTTATGTTGCCAATTGCGTTTTCGTAAATTAAGATCTTATAATATCTTTTCAGATTAAAAAAATAAACGCGGATGCCTGCCCCGGCGGGATGGCCGCCAAACGCCTCTTCTTTTTCCGGTAGAGCATCGATAATGATCCTATGAATGAAATTGAGGCCATAAAAGAGCAACTGGAGCGGTATGGAGCTGTCCTTACCAGACAAGTCGACCGGTTGTACAATGCCCTTGAAGAGCTGCAGCGAACCACGCTGCTCCTGGTAGATACGGATAGCGCCACCGAAGATGATATCGAAAATTGGCTACAATCGGAAGGCTTCGCCGTAGATAGTGACGGTTTTTTTCAAAGCTTGCCCCTGGTGTCCGCATCAAGAGAAAACCGTGCCCCGAAGGATGCCATCAGCTTTTCATGGGGAGAGCATTTGAGAGACAATCCCCATGTCCGGCAGGATATATATCGGCATCGCAACGTTGGCCCCCATCTCAAGAACATCCACGATCGTCTGGGGGATGTCGGGTGGATTTACTACCAGAGTGTTCACAACACGGCCCTGCAATATCCTTTCATCGATCAACGGCTGGCCATTCCATACGATTTTGACTGGTCCACCTACCACACATATGTGTCCGTTTCGCCTGAAAATAATCCCCAACGGCGGATCCGATGGACGCTGCCCTCCATCGATTACGCCGGGGAGGGATTGATCATCGGCGTTTCCATTCCGGTCTGGCGCGGGGAGACGTTCCTTGGCCTCTGGAGTATCGATCTGCCTCTCCGATACCTGTACCGTGATTTTACTCCCGAAACGGGATATCCACATCAGTCGCGCTTTATCACCGACCGGGACGGGATGTTGCTGCTTCACGAAAAGCTCCAGGCCGAGATAGATCAAACAAAGGGACAGATATGTCTTCATAATCTCTCCGAACTGGGCGGACAATGGACCGGGCTTGAGATGGATGAGATTCTTTCGATGGAGAATAATATGCTGGAAGTAACGGACGACGACGGTACGGCCTGGGTGTTCTGTTTCAGGTACATGCCCGATGTCGAATGGACTCTGTTCAGTGGTCTTAAGAAATCGTCCATGGAAGAAGCGGCCGCACAACGGCTGAGGCAGGCTTTTCAGCAGATCGGCAGCGGTAATTTCTCTCATCGTATCGAATCTTCACAGTCAACCGCCCTGTCGACATTAGTGGATGCGTTTAACGAAATGGGCCTTCGCCTGGACGAAACTGAAAAGCGTCGGGGAGAAATGGAAAAGCAGCTTCACCAGGCCCGGAAGCTGGAGGCCATCGGCCGGCTTGCCGGAGGCGTCGCTCATGATTACAACAATATTACCAGCGTGATCATGGGCTATTCAGAACTGATGCTTGGGAAAGTAGATAAAAAAGATCCGCTTTTCAATCCTATCAGCGAGATCCACAAAGCGGCGGAACGATCCAGGGACCTTACCCGTCAATTGCTGGCCTTTGCCCGTCGCCAAACAGTTGCCCCCCGTGTAGTGAACCTCAACGGAATAATCGAAGAGATGAAAAAGATGCTTATGCGTCTGGTTGGAGAAGATATTCATCTTATCTGGCGTCCCGGGGAGGAAATTTGGCCCGTTGAAATCGATCCGTCCCAGGTTGACCAGATCCTGGCCAATCTCTGCATTAATGCGAGGGATGCCATTGACAGCGTGGGTGAAATCATCATCGAATCAGGGAATGTTGAATTCGACGAACGATACTGCGGCATGCATCAAGATTTTACTCCCGGCGAGTTCGTTCAACTCACTATCAGCGATGATGGCGCGGGAATGGAGACGGATACACTGGAGAAAATTTTCGAACCCTTTTTCAGCACAAAATCCTTTAACCAGGGTACCGGGCTCGGTCTGGCAACGGTATACGGTATCGTCAAACAGAATAACGGCTTCATTAACGTTTACAGCGAACCGGAAAAGGGATCGACGTTTAAAATCTACCTTCCCAGGGCAAAGGGTAAAACCGTCGAAAGCGCATCAAGCAACGTTTCCGGTATTCCCATGGGCCACCATGAAACCCTTCTAGTAGTAGAAGACGATCCGGCGCTTCTCACTCTGGCGGAAGAAATGCTGAAAGAACTCGATTACAGGGTGCTGGCGGCGAATTCACCCGAAGAGGCCATTACCCTGGCAACGCATCACTCCGGGAGGATCGACCTGCTGATTACCGATGTTATCATGCCCCGGACAACCGGCCGTGATCTGGCGAAACAATTACATCAGCTTCTCCCGGATCTCGGTGTTCTTTTTATGTCCGGATATACGACTAATGTTATTGCGCACAGGGGCATTCTTGATAAGGGCGTTTTTTTGATTCAGAAGCCGTTCTCCAGAAAGGAACTCGCCGCGAAGGTCAGGGAAGTTCTCTCCGATCCGACTGCTGAAAGGCATTGATTTCAAGCGTCCGTCGGAAGCGGGGAAAATGGTAAATTCACAAAACGCGGTTCCGGATAAGTTTAAACGCAATCAGGTTGTCTGCCGGCTCCGGTATGTTCCACCGTTAAACCGCCCCTGAATCCGGACGATGCAAAGCGGGTCCGCCTTGTTCGGAAGGTACTGGAACGGGAAATTTCAAAATCCTCCCCGGCTTCTCGATCTGGCCAAAGCCGTCGGCGTGTCGCATCCCAAGCTCAATTCTTGCTTCCGGGAAGCTTACGGCGCCACCATCTTCGAATATCTCCGGGAGGTGCGCCTGAGCAGGGCCCGTTCCATCCTTGAGGAGGGCCGCATGAATGTTACCGAAGCAGCCTTCGAGGTGGGCTACTCGAGTCTCAGCCATTTCGCCAAGGCCTTCCGGGAGCATTTCGGCGCTCCGCCGGGCAACTATCTTCGGAGCCGGCTCCAGTAACTTTTTCACCAATCGGCAATAAATGTTCATCAATCGATAGTGTTTCCCCTGTAAAATAGTATAGGGTAAGCCGTCTAAATAGATATGGCTAACTTTGTTTTATCTTATTCAAACAGCCCGATAAATTATACAGCCTGTTGGGATTAAAAAGAAAGGATTACCAATGAAGCACATACGCATGCTTTTCTGCACCGCCGCCCTGTTGGCCGCCGCCTCCCTGGCCCAGGCCCATTCCCTCTGGATCAACTCTTTCGCGAAATCTTTCATGACCGTGGGCGAGTGGAAGGACCCGAAACCCCTTGGTCAAGGCCTGGAAATCATTCCACGCACGGACCTGAGCGATCTTCATACCGGGGACCTGGTGGAAGTCGATGTTCTGTTTTACGGCGAGCCCCTCAATGTCACGGCGCTTCCCTGACGTTTAATGTGAAATAAACCGCCCGGCGCCGGACCAATTCCCTGTCTGGAATTCGCCCGGCCCTGGTCCTATTTGGTTTTCCGGAACGAGGTGACTGCCACGCTGAACATTTCCAAAAAACTGTTTCACCAGACATGGACCTTTTCCAACATGCTTTACTACGACGTGAACGAACAGGAGTACTTCGACCGGATCAAGGCCGCGTGGGACGTGGCGGACGGCCTCATTTTCACTGTGGGGGCCGATATTTTCGAGGGGGAGGACGGTGCCTTCGGCCTGTACCGCGATAATTCCCAGGCATGGTTCAAGGTGAAGTATGCATTCTAGATTATAGGAGTATATCATGCTGAATATCGAAAGAATGAATCTTTTCTTCCGGAAGGCCGGAGAGACGATCCTGCGATTTCGCTGGATCGCCATTATTCTGTTTCTGCTGGTTATTCTCGGAGGACGGCCGTCAGACCTGGGTCATGCTCCGGATGAAGCATTTTCCGGATGGCTGGAAGGACGATAACGGCGATGCGCCGGAAACCGCCGCCGGCAAGAAGGCGATTGAAGTCGCGTCCCGGGATAAATATGCGGCATTGAATCCCGGAACCACCGGGCTTCCCGTGATCAATGTAGAAAAACAGAGTTTTTTCAGAAAAGAGACGCCCCGTCTTTTCGGTATCGGTCTGCGTGGTCTCGGGCATCCTGGCGGCCCTTGCCGCGGACTACTTCATGACCCCGGTCCTCCTCAACCGCTTCCGTCCTTTCGGTCCCGGGCGATCCTGATTCTATCCACGCCCGGCACGGTTCCGGCGGTTCACGCCGCCGGGACCGTTTCTCAGCGTAAGAACATATCCCATTGGGACGAATCATCTTATCTGGCGTCCCGGTGAGGAAATCTGGCCCGTGGAAATCGATCCGTCCCAGGTTGACCAGATCCTGGCCAATCTCTGCATCAATGCGAGGGATGCCATTGACAGCGTAGGTGAAATTATCATCGAATCGTGGAAGACGCCCCGGCGCTTCTCACCCTGGCGGAAGAAATGCTGAAGGAACTCGATCTTCATCGTGATAGCTTCCCGGGGACAGCCCTGGATTAACAGTTGACAAGTTTTTTTTTAATATGAGAGAAAGAATGATCAAATAAAGTTATATAGAGCAAATATGTATAGAATGAACTATTTAATGGAGCAATGCTTGTAGAAAACGCCATGCCCGGTAGGTCGTCGGCCGGTATAAGTTCAGGACACTGCATCTCTGGGAAAACTATCTGACACCCTCGACATGATTTGAGACGGTGTATCCGCCGAGTTCGAATACCATTTGCAGCTCAGTTCCGGGGTATTTTGCTTGGGCACTATTCAGATGCTCAAATAGTTGTACAATGGCCCGGTTGGCCGCTGGTCGGGAAGCACCGTGCAATCGTATATTCAGTTTCTGATTTTCGAGATCGGGAAGCACATCACCTTCAGTCTGGAAAAGATTCTGAAGTAGACTCCGGGCATCTGGTGAGTCCACCGTTGCCGCGCCGAGGAAAGCTCGGCATATCTTGCGGGGTGGAAGTCCCTGCCGGGTAAGGGCTAGCCACCCGCCCGTATCGAGTCTTGCGCCTGTGGCGGAGTCGACAAGGAGGTCGGCGAACAAAACAGGTGAAGCGTAGACAGAGAATCCTGCAGGCCGTAGGGGAGGTCGCGCTCCCTGAAGTGCTGGTACAGCTTCGAGATGAACTTTTCGCGGACGCCGAGGGTTTTAATCCCGCTGAAAGCGGGAAAGGCAACACAAGAGCATCCGCAACCGGCTTGGATGTGAAGGTCCGCCGGAGTCCACAGGCCATGGCATGCAGGAAGAGATATGTCTGAGAACTCGGGAGGCCCCAAAAGCTCCGAGGCATCGGGGAAGTGCAGGTGTAAGGCATACGGCTATTGAGGCACGAGAAGGGAAACCAGGATACAGGGCTATGCCGGAACCTAAGCACATGCATGTAACGATGTCGAGGCAGGCGGAAAAGTACTGTGAAAGGGAAAAGCCGCCGTATGCCTTTGGGGAGTCTTATCAAGCATATTACTCAGAGCGTGGGAAAGCCACGTACAAGGGGGAGGTCTTGACGGAAGTACGTAGCCTGCAAAGGAAACTTGCACCGGACACTGTAGGGCCGGAGAACTACAAGCCAACCTCACTGCAGGGGATAGCAAACAAGGCCAGGAGCAACAAACGTTATCGGTTCCAGGATCTTTACCGATGCTTGAATGTTCAGTATCTGTTGTCGTGCTGGCCGCTTTTGAATAAGAAAGCGGCAAGCGGCGTGGATAAGGTGACATGGCAGATGTATGCAAAGAACCTGCATGCAAATGTCAAGGAATTGGTCGAGAAACTGAAGTCGAAACACTATCGGGCCAAACTGGTCCGACGCCGGTATATTCCCAAGGCAGGGGTCAAGAAAAGACCGCTGGGCATACCCGTCATAGAGGATAAACTCCTCCAGACTGCCTGCGCTCAGTTGCTGTCAGCCATTTACGAGCAGGAATTCTTTCCTTTCAGTTACGGGTATAGGCCCGGACGGGGGGCGAGGGATGCCGTAGGGGAATTAACCTTATACCTGCAGTACGGCAGATACGGATATATCGTGGATGCCGATGTGAAAGGCTTTTTCACCAACATGGACCATGAATGGCTGCTTGAGATGCTTCGGCAGCGGATCGATGACAAAGCCTTTCTGAACCTGATTGACAAATGGCTGAAGGCGGGCATTTTGGAGACCGATGGCAGCGTGATACATTCTGACACCGGAACCCCGCAGGGCGGAAGTATTTCCCCTGTGCTCGCGAACGTGTATTTGCATTACGCCCTGGATCTCTGGTTCGAGAAGGTGGTCAAACGAAGCTGTAAAGGCGACGTGCTGATTGCCCGCTACGCAGACGATTGGGTGTGCGCGTTCCAATATAAGGACGAGGCCGAAAGGTTCTTCCGGGAGATGCTGCCCCAGCGGCTTGCAAAGTTCGGTCTGGAGCTTTCAGAGCAAAAGACGAGTATGATACGCTTCAGCAGGTTTCATCCGACTATGAGGCGACGGTTCACCTTTCTGGGGTTCGAGTTCTTTTGGACATTTGACCGACAGAAGGAACCACGCGTCAAATGCCGTACTGCCAGAGCAAAGTTGCAGGCGGCATGTCGGGCCATAAAGCAATGGATCAGGAAAAGCAGGCATCTTCCGGGCAAGGCGTTTTTCAAAACGTTAAATGCCAAGCTTCGGGGTCACTACAATTACTATGGGGTCCGCGGGAATTCCAAGTCGCTCTATCGATTTTTCGATTGGGCCATGGAATGTGTTTTGAAATGGTTCAATAGACGAGGCGGCAAGCGGAAAAGCTACACCCGCGATCGGTTTTTCAAAATGCTGGACCTTGTAGGGATTGCGAAACCTCGAATAACGGAAGTCAGGACACGGCGAGTGTTCGGGAGTTGATCAGGCACTTGCGCGAAAGCGAGTACAACCGAAGAATCCCGCTGATAGCGGGAGAAAACTGCACGTCCGGGACTGTGCGGGGGGTGCCGGGTAACCGGCATTCCTACCGCGGAACCAATTAAAATCGACACGAATATGGAAAAAGGAATCATATCAAAATGGAATGAAGAAAAGGGTTTTGGATTTATTACCCCTTCTTCAGGTGGTCGCGCAATTTTTTTTCACATCAATGATTACAGCCGTCGCCATAAACGCCCTATAGCAAATCTAAAGGTACAATATTGCAGCTCAACTGACCCAAGAGGTCGAATATGTGCGGTTGATGTTACTCCTTCAAAGGGACATAAACTCCATGGCAGGGAGTTTAGACAAAAGTTTTTTTCTATTGTGCTGTTCGCTGCATTTTCATTTGTTTTATTCCGCAGCTTTGAATCAAATCTCATCCCCTTTGAGATAATTTGTCTATATGGAATCATGAGTGTCGTCACCTTTTTAATGTACGCAAAAGACAAAAATGCCGCTGAATGGGGTAAGTGGCGAACCACTGAAGGTACTTTGCACACATTATCACTTTTTGGTGGTTGGCCAGGTGCAAAGCTTGCGCAAAGTTTTTTAAGGCATAAATCGAAAAAGTTATCTTTTCGAATGATCTACTGGTTAACTGTGGCAGGGAATTGTGGCGCATTATATTGGTTGGTCACCCCAAAAGGCAGTCTATGGCTAAAAAATACCTTAATTCTGTACTAAACCGGAAATCATTATCTTGTTCAAAAGTCTGTGGAAGTCCCGGCTGCCACTGACCGCTGCTATACCACAAAAGATGAAATTTAATAGTTCTATAACGCACTAAATATATTCCTCATATGACAGAAGAAATGAAAACATTACTTTTAGTGACCGGACTTAGCTTTATTTTTTTCACTATCATTATATATCGTATTTTAGAATTCAAAGAGCCTTACTCTAATAATATGCATGGATATTCAAAGGAAGTGAAGTCGTCCCCTTCCCAAATTAGTAAGAATTCATCTTATTTCGTGGATGTATTGATCTCCTGTTAATCACTACAGATATTCATCAGAATTAAAATAAATAATTAAAGCTTAAACCGACCTGCCTGAATTGTGATGGGGTTAGTCTCTGAAAATTATCGCCCCCAGCGGCCGGCCACAAAGATTCCGGTGCCGGTTCTTCAAAGATGTTGCGGGCAAAAAGCGTGACATTCCAATTCTCTTGCGCCCTTATGCCGATTCTTGCCCCGACCATCCAGTAGGCCGGATAAATTGAAAAAGGATCAGCCATAAGATTAAGGCGACGCTCGGTTTTGTATGTCGCATCGGCTGAAACAAAAGCGTCGAGATTGCCTGTCAGCGAGTGACTGTATTCGGTAGTAATAACGAGCTTATGCTTAGGCGCATTCATAAGCTGCTCGCCACCGATATCTTGCGGCGGATCATCATCCGAGGGGTAATAATCGGGGTATTCCGCGATATTAAAGATGTAGCCGGCGCTCATTCTCAAACCCGGCATCAGGTACCCGTCAAGTGATATTTCAAATCCTTTTGAAGTGACATCATCGTCAACATTTGCCACTACGCAAGACAGCGCCTGAGTATCATTATTCAAATAACATTCGCTCCCCTGAAAATCTTTAAGCGTGGTGTAGAACGCATTAGATTCAAGGATTATTTTTCCACCAAAAGCCTTGCCCTTGACTCCTATTTCATAGTTGGTGGCAATTTCCCCTTTGATAACTTTAGGATCAGCAGTCGGGTCTGTAAAGGGAGGTTCCGACACGACAGGTGTCTTTACGGCATTGGAAGTAGTTAAAAAAACCATCCAGTCGTCATTAATTTCGTACTGCCCGCCCACTCGGTATGAAAAATAGTCTTCTTTGAGTGATGCGGTGGTTACAAACCCTAAAGGAAGATCTTCGGGAGCAACAGGATCCTGCATATTGGTCGCGCCTGCCCACAGATCATAGCGGGCGAAACGGGCACCGGCAAAAACTGTAAAGGCATCCGTAAAATGGATGTCTGCATTAGCGTATATAGCGTAGTTTGTATTATTACCATCAGTCAAATTACTATGACTAATTACAGGTGGAACAAATGGATAAGGGAGATGCAGCTCGGAATAAGCCAATTCATCCTGGCTTCTATCCGCATCATTATACCAAAAACCGACTATATACTCCACCTTTTGACCCTTTGGAGAGGCGATCCGCAAATCGGAAGTGATTCGCTCGCTGGAGCTTTCTTGCCCTTTACTTCTGATTTCTATCATGCCTGGATTAAGGGTATAATCGAGACCCAATATTTCCCAGTCCCATGGCCCTGTTTCATCTTTTGTGTAGCTTGTTATTGACGTAATTTCATGGCCAAAGGCATTGAAATTGAATTCAGCGGAAAAAAATAAGCGATCTATGTTATTGCGTTCGGCAAAATCATGACAGACATACTGATTTTCCGGCGAAGCCGTGATACCGCATTCCTCCAACGCAGCTTTCATGGCCGGTGAAGTCGCGGTAACGGGGGTAAATATGCTCGGTCCATTCAATTTGTCTCTGCTGAAATTTCCTTCAAGATTTATAGAAAAATCGTCAGTGGGTTTAAATAAATAGCGTAGGCGGGCAGCATAATTTTTATTTTCCTGATCCGGTCCACGTTTGTTTTTCCTTAAACCTTCCGTATAATTGTAATTAAAAACGCCCCGTAAAGCCGAATTTTCACTGACTGGGATATTCAGCATACCGCGGTATTCCTGACGGCTGTATTTGGACCCCAAAGTTCCGTCATCTGTTATATCAAATCCTATTTTGGCGGCGAATTCCACAGGGTCAGGAGCATTCGTGATTATGTTGATCAGCCCTGCGGAAGCTGTATCCCCGTACAGTGTTCCCTGAGGCCCTCTGAGGACTTCAATCCGCTGAACGTCAAAAAGATTTTGCAAAACCGCGCTGCCCTGAGTAACACCATCTATGTTCACGCCTACGGACGGCTCCCCAATGCCCACCACGGTTGTTGTCCCGATCCCGCGTATGGTAGGCGCCTCGGCCGGACCGGCACTGCCAAACTCCAGGGCCGGAGTCGTTCGCTCAAGGTCGCGCGCACTATAAATCTGCTGCCTTTCAAGCTGGTCTGCAGTTGTGACAGTGATTGCGATAGGAACTTCGTGGAGACTCTGTTCGCGTTTTTGAGAGGTGACTATAATCTCCTCCAAAATGAATTCTTCTTTTTCCTCCTGTGCTGATGCCGGCTTAAAATTGCTGGTTACAAAGCCCATGCTTAATACAACCGTTAAAAACATCAATAAAAACTTTTTCATGATTTGTTTCTCCCTTTCAAAGTATAACTGCCCAATATGCCATCAAATTATTTGATTTATACTTGAACAACCTTACAGGGATTAATCAGTCCGCTTTTATTAATCAGAACGAAAATATTTTAATCGCGATAATTTACTGAGCAGCCATCACGCGATCATTTTAGTGGCAACACCGGGAAAAACATGATCAAAAAGCATTCATCCTTCTATAGTATCTTTTAAGCTATTGTGACGTGCCTTTTGTCTGTAAGAGCGCAGGGTTTTTATTATACAAGTGTAGAATTTTTATACTATACAACTGTAGAGCATAATTGTCAATAAAAAGGATAATATTTTGCTAAAAGCCCTTAACCTAAGGAAGAGGTGTATTTTCAGCCAGGCAGTGGAAAGTAAGCGGTGCGAACATTTGCTTTAACAGCGAGGGTAAAAAAAAACGCCGCGCGTTAAGCGACCGAATCCAGATTTAATTAAAAGTGCTTTTCCTGAAATTATGCTTTACTAAAAAGGTGTCCAAGGTGTTCTTCTTGGGGACGCCTATTGCCCTTGTGGCTTCAAAGTTCGGCGATCTTTGGAAACTACAGAATCGCCTTGACGTAGCGTACGCAATGGCGTACATTGTGTGAAAAGCGAGGTGAAATATGCCGACATTATCCGTCACCGAGGCAAGGGCCAAACTGTATCGCCTTATTGACCAAACATCGGCCTCTCATGAACCCATACTAATTACCGGGAAAAGGGGAAATGCCGTTTTGGTATCAGAGGACGACTGGCGGTCGATTCAAGAGACTATTTACCTTCTAAATATTCCTGGCATGCGTGAGTCCATTCGTGAGGGCTTGGCAACACCATTGGAGGAATGTAGCGAGGAGCTTGATTGGTGACTTGGCGACTTGTTTTTACAAAACAGGCGCAGAAGGATGCAAAAAAAATAGCATCCTCTGGTCTAAAATCAAAAACCGAATCGATAATCAAGATCCTCAAGGAAAATCCTTACCAGGTTCCACCTGCCTATGAAAAGCTCGTCGGTGATCTGGCAGGTGCATATTCACGTCGAATAACTATCCAGCATCGTATGATATATCAGGTTATAGATAACGAGAAAGTCGTTAAAATTATTCGAATGTGGACTCATTATGAATAGCTGCGCAGAACCTGGCGTTTCATATTGACCGGGAACCCGGGGCGGCCATATTTCTATAATATATTCAATCCGTGGATTTTCCCTCATTATACTCTTATTCAGTCCACACCATGTAACTGGTTTTCTTTTCTGGACTTCCCTGGTGAGTCTGGTTGTCGGGGCAGCTTATTCATTTGGTGCAGAACAAGTGTGGGCTTCAATATCAAAATAATGTCGAGCCAATTACAAAACGCCCCATTTCGGCCGATCTCTGCGTTGGGCGAAAATTTCAATCCTCGGAATATGTATAATCTGCCTGTGGTTGAAATTTCCGCTTACTGAAAAAAAAGAGTCAGCCCTCCGGGCAGGGCGATACTTCAGTTGCCAACTTCTAAGCTTGGATCAAAGATTTTTTAAAAAGCTCTTGCAGTTTCAGACCTCCGACCTCTGGTCGTTTGGTCTCTGCTCGTATCCACCCGAAGGGTTTACTCCTTTGTTCAGAGAGGCCCCCCGAACAAAAGTCCCATGTGTCCGTGTGTGTCCGGGGCTAATTTATTTATGGATGTGCCTTTCCCAGATCATATTCTGGCCAATCAAGTGTATCATCAGCATCAAGCCCCCAGGATTTAAACGACTGTCTATAGAAGTCGGGTCTTGGAAAGTTCGGTCGAATGAAGGGATGATGATGGCGATAGGCAAAATATCCTTTCTCGCTGTTCCTCAATCCGGTAATCAGGGTCTCCATTTTGGCGCCCGGGACAGAGAACATAATCTCGTCTTCCGTACCCACTCCCCTTTCATACTCTCCGGGATCAGGCAGTACAACCCAGCATTTACCGTCTTGTATAGGATTGACCACGGAATAAGAACAGGAAGGGGGCAGGTACCGGCTATTTATTTGAGTGCTTTCCGATCTGTCCATGGACAGGATCAGTGCCCTCAACTGGGCGTTATTGGACCAGATGATAACCACATCGGGTATAAAATTCGCGTCTTTCAACGGGGCGGTGACGATACCTACATATTTCCCATAGGGAAAACAGTCATAGGACTCGCTCTGCTGGTTCTGTGGCACATTTCCATAGGCAAGGGGGGCGGCCGGACACCAGTGATCTTCTTTCAGCATGGCAACCGTGACCCCGTCCCTGCGAGACAGAGCAAAGGCCTGACACTGGGCAAAATGATATCCACGGTCCTTTTTTGGCCTGAATGCGCCTTCAGGGATATCGGATTCACTTTTCAGCATCTTGACGGCAATAGGAGATGTTCGAAGCATCAGGTGATATTCGAGATCCTTACCGTATTGATTGAATTTCTCTAAAGGCGTCATTGCATGTTCCTCCTGTTGGGCGGGTGAGGCTTCTTTTCTAGTTGCTGAATTCGCAAGGCTGGATGCCCCTAAAACCGCGGCGCCAGTTCCAACAAATCCCAATACTTCACGTCGAGTGAATTTGTTCTCCATGGAAAATCCTCCTTTAAAAAAATCTATATGGGTTAATAAAACACCTCAGCGCTCTCCGTGTCTTGAGCGAAGTGGGCGGTGATAATGCCGGTTTCTTTTGATGCGACAACCAGATCAACATTTAAAAAAATATGTTCCGGAGGAGGCCGGAAGCCTTACAAGTCACGCTGAAAGCCTCTGTGTATTAACGACGGACATCATATGCGAAAAGAAACCGCTTTGCAAGATCCAAAGGCATGTTAGCCAGGGCGATTGCATGTAGCTTAAAGTGAGAGTGTTTTCAGGGAGGAGTGCTCAAAGTCCAGGAGTCGTTTCACTCCGCCTTTTCAAATCAAACAGGCAGAATACCACAACTTTAGGCACTTGCCTTCATCAACACCACTCTATGCCAGTGAGTGGCAGAGGGGCTCAGTTATACCAATAGATCCAGCCACCCCGCGAATATTAACTTCATCACACCATAATTAAGTCCGTCACATTCGAATTGTCCCTTTTTTGAAATCATGCTTTAACAGCAACAATCTGTTTGGTGAATAACACTTTACCCCATGGGAGGTATGAATATAGAAATGGTTGCCTGTTCCGAATCATTTGCTAAAAATGAACTTGAAGCTTTTGATCTATTTGTAAGTATGTTTCTGAAACGCCCTGAAAGTATTCAGGATCTGCAGGATATCAAAAAAATAACATATATACTCAAGCCAAAAAATCCGGATGTGGAGCTGAGCCTTCCCACAACAGACCATCAGAAGTATGAAATTCTGAAGGATGGGAGTATTCAGTTGACGGTCAGTATGATACCGGACAGTATGGACGCTCCATTCCCCTATAGGGGAAATGACCCGGAGATACTGGAATCCCTAGAAGAAACTTCATATATACAGTCCAACCATCCCGATGTAATTTCCCTGGCGGAAAAATGCACAAAAGGAAAAAGGAATGCCATCGATGCCGCACTGGCCATCGAGGCCTTTGCGTCGGAATATATCGAGAAAAAGGACATGTCGGTAGGATATGCAAGCGCACTGGAAGTTGTAAGGAGCAGACAGGGAGATTGTACCGAACATGCACTTCTTGTTGCCGCTCTCTGCCGCGCGGTTGGTATACCCTCAAGGGTAGCCGGAGGGGTTGTATATATGGAAAATCTTATGGGCAGCCCGGGGACCTTATAACTGAATTTAGGGCTATTAATTATGTTGAAGACAATCAGATTGATAAAGAAAAAGAAAAGGATCTGATCGCCGCCATGTTTAAAGAAAGGGACCATCTGACGGAAATGCATAAAAATAATCAGCAATCGTTGAATCTTCAGGAAGTAGTTAGTGAAGAGGGTATAGACAAGAGCGTTAAAATTCAAAATGAATTATTTGACAGGTATCTCGAATCCGGGACATACGCATATGAATTTGTTGCATTTGTGAATGGAATCCTATCAGGGGAATGAATGCCCGGCATTCATTCTTCCCTGGCGTGTGGTAATTAAAGCTATCAATTGGTCTCTTTTGCTAACCGGTTTCTTAGACCGAAATCGCCGATCCCTCAAAACAAGCTGTTTTAAAAGGGTAACTTTAATTGTACCTTTTTGGCACGGTTGATGCTCTATATGTTACAGTTTCTGATGATGTGGTTTGTGAAACCACGAAAGTTAGCCCGATAATTGCTGTAAAATTTGAAGTTTGTCATAGTTTCATCTCGTGAGACAAGAGATCTTTTTAAAAAAAGGGGTGCAAAATAAAGGAGGACGTGAATATGAAAAGAACAAATAGAATGATGCTGTTTCCCGTTGTAGTGCTGTTTGTATTGACGTTGGTAATGTCCGCCCATGCGGAAACAGAGAAGATTGAAGAATCTTTTTCTGTGAGTAAGGGCGGAGAGCTGATTATTGACAGCGATCTTGGGACGATCGATGTTGACACCTGGGGCGAAGATGAAGTTTTTGTGTCGATAAAAAAGCGGGCCCGGAAGCAGAAACAGCTTGACGGGTTTGAAGTGGAGATCGAGCAGAGAGGGAACGATATATACATCCGGGGGGACAATGAACGGCGCAATCGTGTCAGGGTCGAATTCCGGGTCAAGGTACCAATGGCGTATAGCCTGGATTTATCAACCGGCGGCGGTCCCATCAATGTCGCGGATATCAACGGCAATGTCAAATTGGATACAAGCGGCGGCGGTATTACCATAGGTGATGTGAAAGGCGGTGATATCAATGCACATACCTCAGGTGGTAATATCCGGGTCGCTGATGTTACGGGAAACGTCGAAGTGGATACATCAGGCGGGAATATTTCCATCGGCAACGTGGATGAGGGGGATGTCGATGCCCATACGTCCGGGGGCAATATTCAGGTCGGTGATGTCCGCGGAGATCTCAAAGCAAATACGTCCGGGGGCGGTATCGTGTTGGGGACAATAACCGGAAAATCTAAAATTCACACGTCGGGCGGCAACATTTCGGTTGCCCGGGGTGACGGTGATATAGATGCCCACACTTCCGGAGGCGGTATTGCCATCGGTCCCTCGAAAGGCGATGTCACTGTCCACACATCGGGTGGAAACATCAATATCGACATGACGGAGGGGGATGTTAATGCGAATACATCCGGAGGAAGCATTATGGTTTCCGGCAGCAGGGGGGAAATCGATATCAAGACTTCCGGCGGAAACCTGTCTGTCGATTCGAGTGGCGGACCTGTAAGGGCGAAGACATCCGGCGGAAGTATCCGGATTCGACAGGCGAGAGGCGCCATCGATGCCAGGACTTCCGGCGGCGCGATCGAGGCCGAAATGGTCGAAACGGACAACAGTAAAGACACACACGTTATTTTGCACTCTTCCGGTGGGACATTAACCGTCTATCTGCCGGAGACGGTTGAAGCGACTGTTTCCGCGGATATAAAGATAAAAGAATTCTGGTTTGCAGGCCGTGATTATGAAACTGACTATGAAATTGACTCCGATTTCCCCCTGTCCATAAAGGGGGAAGAGAGTGACCATATCAGTGCGAGAGGTGAAATCAATGGCGGTGGAGACAGGATACAGCTCAACACGACGAATGGTGATATTTACATCAGGAAGCTTGGAAATTAAAGTAACAGCGTTTACCTCTATTAATGGATATCCATCTCGCGAATATTAACTTTATCACACCATAATTAAGCTCGTCTTTTTTAAATTGCGTGTTTTTTTGATCTAATGGTTTAAAATGCCAACAACCTATTGATGGCGCGGTGAAATAAAGATCAGATGGATAATAAGAGGTTGAAATTATCCCATCGCTCATGTCCGGGATTCGGGATCGCGTCTTTTGCTTGACCGAACTGAAATGTTTTAGTATGCCTCGGCGTACTTTTTAACAGACATGAGAGAAAAAAATGACTCAATCACTCGCTCGTGCCTTCGGAAAAAATTTCTTGGGGAATTCCCCGAAATGGTACAAAGCCACGATTATTACCTTTCTTGCAGTCAACCCTGTCCTGTTAAATGTGGCTGGTCCGTTCATCACAGGCTGGGTTCTGATCGGCGAATTCATTTTTACACTGGCCATGGCTTTAAAATGCTATCCTCTGCCTTCGGGCGGACTGCTGGCCATCGAGGCCGTAATGCTCGGTATGACGCATCCAGAGACCGTCTATCATGAAGCGCTGAATAACTTCGAAGTCATTCTGCTCCTGATTTTTATGGTTGCCGGAATATATTTCATGAAGGACTTTCTGAGATTCACCTTTACGCGTATTCTGGTCAAGGTGCGGTCAAAGATTCTTATTTCGATCCTTTTTATCTTTGCGGGTGCATTCCTCTCGGCCTTTCTCGATGCGTTGACCGTTACGGCGGTGATTATCGCGGTGGCCTATGGATTTTATAATGTTTATCACCGATATGCATCCGGGAAGAGCATGACTTGCGATCATGATCTTTGCTGTGACGATTCCGTCAGGACAAAGGACCGGGAAGAGCTTTTGGCGTTCAGGGCATTTCTGAGAAACCTGATGATGCATGGCGCGGTGGGAACAGCCCTGGGCGGTGTTTGCACACTCGTCGGTGAGCCCCAGAACCTCCTCATCGGTGCGGAGATGGGGTGGCATTTCACCCCCTTCTTCCTCAAGGTTGCTCCGGTCTCTTTACCGGTCGTGGCTGTGGGATTCCTGACCTGTATCCTGGTCGAGAAGTTCCGGTTGTTCGGTTATGGCGCAGAGATGCCCGGAAATATTAGATCTCACTTGCTCCAAACGGCCGTCGAAATGGAGGAAAAGCAGGGAGTACAGGGAAAAGTCAAGGTGATTGTCCAGGCGCTCATTGGTCTTTGGCTCGTGGTGGCACTGGCCTTTCACCTGGCTGCGGTTGGTATCATCGGCCTGTCAATCATCGTGCTGCTGACTGCCCTGAACGGTGTTACCGACGAGCACCAGCTTGGCCCCGCTTTTGAAGAAGCGCTGCCTTTCACGGCGTTGTTGATGGTATTTTTCGCTATCGTCGCCGTTATCCACGATCAACATCTGTTTACACCGGTTCTCAACCTGGTACTCTCGATCGATGGACAGGCCCAGCTTGCGGCCTATTACTCCGCCAACGGCTTGCTCTCCATGATTTCGGACAATGTTTTTGTCGCAACGGTCTACATCTCGGAAACCAAAATGCACTTCGAGGGATTGCTCGATACTGTTCCCGATATTGGTATGAGCGCCCGGATGCTGATGGAAAAGCTGACCAACGCGGATGTCGCCCGGGCCGAAGTGCTGGCCACCCTGCCTCAGAATGCCGCCGACAAGGTGGCCGGGCTGATGGATCAATTTGATAAATTAGCCGTTGCAATCAATACGGGCACGAACATCCCGAGCGTCGCCACCCCGAATGGCCAGGCCGCATTTCTCTTTCTGCTGACCTCGAGTGTGGCGCCGGTAATTCGGCTGTCCTATATTCGAATGGTCCAATTGGCGCTGCCATACACCATAACGATGTCGATATCCGGGTTTTTTGCGGTATACTATTTTCTTTAGGAAAAAGGCGCCCTGTCGAACGTATATGCTGCTGTCTCTTTTGTAATTTTGGGATCAATTAAAATGCCAGTTGACAAGCGGAAGGATTCTTCTGAAATCCGGATTGTCTCTGACAATATTGACGAGGCCGATCTGCAGACCATTTAATTCGTATGCGTAGTTGACGATACCGAGGGAGACGCCGTTCTGCGTTCCCTTGATTTGATTGAACGCGCTGGCGGTAAAGCCGGTCAGCCTGCCGTCGTTAAAGTTATCGTCTACCTTTACGATGCCACCGGCAATAAAAAGTCCCTTCAGTTCACAGCCTCCCAAACCGACACCCGCGATCGCAATCCCGGTAATTCCGGGTGCGCCCGCGCCGATACCCGCGACATTCACTCCCCACAAACTGCTGCCCGAACCGAATCCAATCCCGCCGACATTGATGCCTTTTATGTCACCACCCGCACCAGCGCCGGCGCCCATTATGTTGATGCCTTTCAGGCTTCCCCCGGCCCCGACACCGAGTCCGGCGATATTGATCCCTGTTAGATTACCCCCGGCACCGACACCGAGTCCGGCGATATTGGCACCAGTCATACTGCCCCCGGCACCAGCGCCGCCTCCGGCTATAGTGATCCCTGTCAGATCGCCACCGGCGGCGATACCGACACCCGCGATATTAAAGCCTTTCATACCGCCCCCGGCACCGGCACCGACGCCGACCATATTGATGCCCGTCAGTTCGCCTCCGGCACCGATACCGATTCCGGCAATATTGACGCCCTCGAGATTGCCACCCGCACCGGCGCCGAGTCCTCCAATATTAATCCCCGTGACATTACTGCCCGCGCCCATACCGATAAGACCCAGATTGATGCCTTTCAGGCTACTCCCGGCGGCCAGGCCCGACAATCCGAGATTTAATCCCGTTAACTGGTCTCCCGCCGGCAGCAATCCAAGGCTCATTCCGGTAATTTCCGAATGGTTGTTTCTTTCTTTATCCGGCGCCCATAGTGTAAGATTGACGCCTTTTATCCGTTCGACATTTTTATCTCTCCAGTTTATGCGCAAGCCGTTAAAATTGCGGGAGTTTCCAATACTGATGCCGTACTCGTCCGTGGGGAAATCCAGGCTCTGGGCGTGCAATTGATTCTGGGAGAATAAGAGTACGAAAAGAATGAAAAAAGATACGAGAATGTTAATGAATGAGTTTGAATTGGTAATACGTTTTTTTAAGGCGTTCATGGTGTCCTGTTCTATTCTATATAGGGCTGATTGTTGCCAAACGCTCACCCCCGTTGCCGGGGCTCCGTTCAAGGCGCAAAGGACGCAGAGGGTTTTAATGTTGTTTACCGAGGGAGGGTTAGGAAACAACAGATGCCGATCTTAAAAAAAGCGGTGAGCGACATTTTTTATTTGACAGGAGTGCTTTATTGCTTCCCGTTTTCAAGGCGGGAAACAAGAGACTCTGTGTGCTTTGCGCCTTGAACGAAGCCCCGATGTCGTATGAACGGGGCGGTGGCTTTCCGAGACTCGATTGCCGGAGTATTGAGAAAATGGCATTGATAAATCTTTTCACTATCCCATCAACAAGAATCCGCCAACGATCAAAACCGTAAGAATTGATGGAATAACCCCGGGTGACCGGTCCATGAAATTCAAAATCGTTTCGCCAAGTGTGCTTCCGTAATTGGTAATTGTTATCATTTTTTTCTCCTTTTTTGTGTTTGACATTATACATAGCAGGAAGCATGCCAAAGACGAAAAAATATAAATTTACAATAAATACAAATATATAAAAATAAATAGGGCGGAAGGGCATGCCCGTAAATACTCACTTGTACTTTTTTAAACCAGGAAGTGGTTAATAATGCCACACACATTGGTCAAAAAAGAGTTGTGCTGGATGAGGCTGGTTCCTAGGGGGGAAACGATTAAGCGCCAAGTCGCTAATCCAAGACTTCGACATCCGAGTATTCTTCCTCGGCGATGACCCTGAAACGTTTGAACAATATCTTTCCGCTTATCTTTGTTCTGGAGCTTCTTCTGAAGAATCTGCCTTCGGGAAGAACTTCAAAATCGATATTCATCTCCATCTCTTTGATAAATTTGGGATTTTTGGAGGGGCTGATTTTGGCTGTGAGGACGTCGTATGTCAATTTGTCTACATAGAATTTTCCTTCATAGAGCTGCTCGTCCTTCTCTTTTGCTTTCGCCTCAATTGTGAAAACCGATTTTCCATCGATATTGGAATCATCCAGCCGGTTAAAATCGAATCGATCCCTTTTATCATCACTGAATGGAAGAAACGCTTCCGATGAATCGTCCGATCTTTCCTGTTCTCCGCCTTCCGCCCTCTGTTTGTTGGCCGTTTCTAACTGTTCCTCGACTCGTTCGGCGATTTTTGACGTAATATCATTCGTAACACCCTCTTCAATCTCTTCGGCCTTAAGCAGCTTGCCGCTCAGCTTGCCGTCGACATCCGTGACACGGGCGGTAATGATCGATGTCTTGTTCGGCTGCCACTGTTTATCCATTTCATAGGTTTTAGTGGTGACTTTGTAGGTCCAGTTACTGTTCTGATAGGAATTCAGCCGTTTTGTGATTTTATCCAGCAGAGGGCCGAGGCCTTCCTCTCGAGCCGTTGCCTGGCTGAAAGAAAAAGCGAGGCAGAGAGACAAAAGCAGGATTCGTTTCAGCATGATATTCTCCTTATAGACATTTTGTTTATAAGATTCCGTTTAAAAAACTATTTCTCGCGCAGAGTCGCAGGGGCGCAGAGAAAAGGCATTAAAAACGAAACGGCGAAGGAAGATTGAAGAGGGATGATGGAAGAAAACAAAACAGCTATATCTTCCCTGGTCTGAGCGGAGCGCTCTTCCTTTTATATCGTTTTTTCCCCAACGTTGCATAAAAAAGATAGAAAAAATCTCACAAAACCTTATGGATGCGGTCTTTCATGTAAAATCAAACCCTATACCTGGAATTGACCCCAAGTGATATCCAGAATCTATTCGATTTGTCTATCCTTTTTACCACTTCGGGGAAAACAGGAGGACTCCAGATCCGGCGTTGCCAAGGGTTCGCAGTAGATTATTACGGCTTCACCCTTGGCGCCTTGTATCTGAAGCCCTCCGGCTTTTGCAACGTTGGGGTTTTCTCTGCGTCTCAGCGACTTTGCGCGAGAATCGCTTTTAAATATAGATATATATCACATCGACGGCGCCACGTCTGCAAGGCGAGGTTTTACGGGCTTCGGATGCCGCCTGCCGTTAAGAATGGCACCTATCCAGGTGAAACGTAAGAGATAATGATAGGTTACCAGGAGGATCGACATCGAGCCCAGGACCATGATCGCGAACTTGATGCTCCAGTGCCAGTCGAAGGGCCGTGTCACCATCATGAAGAAGGCGACCGTTCCCAAGTACATCAGATATATCCAAATTTATTCAAGGGCAATGACAATTTTCTCGTTCTTCTTATGCTCCTCGATCTCAACGAGTGTGCCGCGAGCATCGGGATTCTCTGAAAGCTTGATGATTTCATCGATATCGATGCTTTTTTCCTGAAGGGTGGCGGTGATTTTTTTCGGAATGAGTTTGGATGCAATTTTCAGGATACCGCCGGGGACAGTGACTGTTGTTGTCGGGTCGGACTCACTGTTTTTAAATATTCTGATCTTCAGGTTTGCCATGTTTTTCTCCTTTACCTTTTCTATAACTCCGCGAACCGTTTTTCTTTTTCCTCATCGATGATAATTGTCTCAACGTTGGCCATCCGGTTTTCCAACCGCTCAATATGTTTCTTAAGGTAATCGATGGTTGCCTTCGATTCATTATCCGCACTGATTGTCATCCGATGCCTGTAGGCTTTGCCCAGGGCACTTATTGCCACAATCAAGACTATCATTGTAAAGAGGTTCATTATGTACTCCTCACTCGTATATCTGAATTTTCAATTAGGGTTAAAGCCGTCATTTTATAATTTTCATAATTCCCGGTCCATCGACCCTGATGCTGTTTTCAACCACTTCGCCGGAGGCAATCATCCTGCCAATACCATCGAGATTTCCGGACAACCTGCCGTTGTCCATAAGCATCATTATGTTGTAGATACCGTCGTGCTCCAAATGAGCGTTGGCGACGGGCGTGTCATTCATGTCGATATTTATTATACCGTCACCACTCAGGAAAAACTGGTTAAAATTACAATGTTCCCCGGTGATATTCATTATACCTTCCATGGAAATGGATATTTCCGCGTTGCTGAAACCCGAAATCGAGATGTTGGCGATACCATTTTTGACATCCAGTTTTGAAATCGATGGTAATGTGATATTTATCCCGGGCCTCTTTTTAAAGGAAAAAAGCGAGTAACTATTTTTTTTCTCTGATTTAAGAAGCAATGTGCGTCCTGTTTTCTCTACCGAAAGTTTATCGAGCATTTTTTCCGGCGCTACAATCTCGATTTTAAAATGATCATCATGCATTAAGTGAATATTCCACCACCCTTCCGCTGAAATCTCTTCAAAATCAGCGAAGTCATATGATTTTCTGAAAGCCTCTATCCCCTCTGAATATGTTTGAGACGGCACGGTCTCTTCGTTGAAGCTTTTCTTAATGGACAGAATCATCATTATAACTATGATGAAGGGAAGTATTAAAGTGAAAAGTAAGATTTTATTTTTAGTCTTCATCTGTTTCCCCCACGTATTTCGAATAACGTTCCATGAGTTCTTCAAAATCCATTTTCAAGAGTTTAATGGCCTTAAAAAACTTGGGCAGTTCGTTTTTAATGAAGTTGTCTTTCATGACGCTGAGCGTGATATCAATGGCATTGTCGGATACAAAGTAGCCGATTCCTCTTTTCATATAGATAACTCCCATATCCTGGAGATGGGTATATGATCTCATCACCGTGTTAGGGTTGACCTCAACATCGATTGCAAGCTCTCTTACGGAAGGTATTTTTTCGCCTTCCAACCAGCGTTTTCCGAGGATGTTTTCACTGATTTTTTCTACAATCTGTAGATAGATTGCGTCTTTTTTTTGAAAATTCATTATTGCTCCATTTCCTTCAAGCTGAAAAAAGCGATAGCCCACCAGAGGATAGGGGACAGGACCCAGTAATAGATCGTTGCCAATGGTTTCCAGAAATCCATCGCATATTTCAGTTTTTCCAGCAGAGTCATGGCGTACAATGTATCAATATCACGCAACTCAACCACACCGTCAATGAAGCCGAAACCGGGTAATAACGGCGTTAGGTGATCACCGAGAAAAAACATACCCAGAAGAAATGAAAAGATCCAGAACATTGCCCCCCATATAAAGAGGATTAAAAAAGTATAGCTCATGGCATGTTTTTTAAAGTATATGGCCCCCATCAGAAAGGGCGCCTGGATAGCAAAGTACACTACTATTTGTTTGAGAAATATAATGCTGAAAGGGTTGAAGCCATTGATTTCCGTGTCGAAAAACAGAGCGACGCCAAATTCGATTAGATGCGACATAACTGTCATATAGATGGCGAGTCCAATGGATAGAAAGATCGTCGGCAGAAGCAACAATGTGATAAATTTTTCGAGGGTCGAAGCTGGAAAGAGCAGCCATGCGTGTGGTTTTCTTTTGTCATGGAGCTCTATATTGAAGCCTATTGTCAGTATAAATCCGGAGATGTAAAGGAACAGGAAAAACATGGGGCCATATGAAAAATATGCATCTTCAGAAAATGCATTTGCAATTCTACTAAGTATTAAAATCGCTGAGAAAACGGCTGCCGCTATGAGGAGACCTTTGTCGTATATAAAGCAATTGCGAAAAAGAAGCAGTAATCTTCTTATATTGATGCTGTATGTGTCTTTCATGATATCCCACCCCCTTCAAAAACAGACTTAATTTTTTCTCTGTTCATCGTTACAATGGAAAAGAGCGTTT
The DNA here is from genome assembly GCA_963677545.2 of Desulfobacterales bacterium. Classification (GTDB taxonomy): domain Bacteria; phylum Desulfobacterota; class Desulfobacteria; order Desulfobacterales; family JAFDDL01; genus JBECKW01. Next base: position 131,764 of record CAXXKH010000049.1, read on the forward strand.
CAAGATTGATGTTGGATTCCTCCGAAGTCCTGTTTTCGGTTACCGTCATATATCCGTTCAATGTTTTTTCCATGTAAAGGACACTTTCGGGTTCGGGTGGATCAGCTTCAAGGGATACGCTCAAACGGTGATTGATCTTATCGATCGGCTGGTTGAAAATGATCCGGCCGTCATCGAGAATAATTACCGGATCGATGAGATTTTCGAGATCACGTACCTGGTGGGTCGAGATGATAATGGTTCTGTCGTCGTCGACCTCAAAAGCAAGTGCCCTTCTCAATTGTGTCTTTGACGGTATGTCCAGTCCGTTTGTAGGCTCATCCAGGAGCATGAAACGGCTTCCGGTCGCAAACCCGAAGGAGATCAGGAATTTTTTCTTCTGTCCAAAGGAGAGATTTTTGAATTTTGTTCTCTGGGGAATTTCAAAATCCATCAGATGCTTTTTATATTTTTCCGAATCGAAGGCCGGATAAAAAGGCGCGTATAGTTTTTCATATAATACCGGTGTTACATTGGGGAGATCGAACTCCTCGGGGAGGAAAAACAGATCTTTTAAAAAATCCGGGGACCGGTTGCCCGGATCGTGCCCTTTTATATCGAGGTTTCCTCCGTGTGGGAAAATAAGCCCGGCCATGAGTCTTAACAGGGTTGTTTTGCCCGCTCCATTTTTGCCCAGCAGTCCTGAAATACCTCCCGGTGATAATGAGAGATCCAGGTCATCGAACAGATTTTCCCGGCCGTATCCGAATTTGAGGTTTTTGATGGTTATCATGTAGAGCCCCTTTAGTGTGTTAGTTAGCTAGCACACTAAAGGGCTATGATGGTGTTGTCAAGACTTTTTTTGGGAGGGTTATTCACCGAATGTCATATTATCGATGAACTGCTCACTGAAATATGTCGTTGTGGACAAATCCACATACTCGCTTTTATCCCGCATTCTGTTCAGGGTATCCCGGGCGGTTTTTGACCACAGTGCAATTGCCGCGCCTTCACCGGCCGCATTACCCAATGTTTTGATGATGGGTAAAAAGTGCTTCGGGAACAGGCCGATCGTCGCCGCACTGGCAGGGGCTAAAAAGCTGCCGAAGCCGCCGGCCAGCATAAAGACGCTAATGTCCTCCGGCTCGATACCTGCGTGGTGCAGGAGTGTTTGAATGCCGGCGGCAATGGCTGCTTTGGCAAGTTGCAGCTTCCGTACGTCTTCGCTTGTCATGAAAACATCGCCGTCTTCAGAAAACCAGAACGCGTTCTTACCGTCTAATTTTCTGATTCTGCCGTCAAATCGCGGCGGTGTTTCTTCCGGATCCACAAGACGGCCCGATTCGTCAACGATGCCCTGATCCACAAAAAACGCCAGCGCGTCCATCAGTCCGGAGCCACATAAGCCAAAAGCGGGAATATCACCGATGGTTGTGTAGGAAAAGCCGGTGTTATCCCACTTGATATGGTTGATTGCCCCGTCTACGGCAGCCATGCCCCGTGTTATTTCGGCGCCTTCAAAGGCCGGACCGGCCGCGGTGGAGCAGCAGTAATATCTGTCGCCGGACTTCACCACCATTTCACCGTTTGTACCGATATCGATAAACAGGCACGGTCCCGGTTCGTTTTCCAGATCGGCGGCCAGCATGCCGGCTGTAATGTCGCCGCCCAGATAGGATTGTACACATGGCGCGAAATATATCTTCGCGGTTTCCGCAATCGGCATCCCCTCCCAGGCGGGATAGGTGTCGCCAAACAGACTGACGGGTGTATAGGGGGCTTTGCCCATTGCCACGGGAGAATAGCCCGCCGCCAGATGCTGCATAATGGTATTGCCCGCGATCGATATGAAAACGATATCTTTGGAGTCGGCGCCGGAGACCAGGCATGTTTCGAGGATCAGATCGTTCAACTCGTCACGTATAAGCCTGGTAAGCTTTTCATGGCCATGTTGTTCTGAATAGGTAATACGGCTGATCACGTCGGCGCCGTACGTCTTTTGCGCGTTGACGCTGCTTGCCGTGGCAATCCGTGTCCCAGTGGAAAGCTGCGTGAGATGAACAACGACGGTGGTTGTGCCGATGTCGACGCCGACACCCAGAGCTCCTGTAAAGGATACGGCGAATTTTTTTCTGTTGTTCCCGGCAATCTGCATGTGTGCCTTTTCGGGAATATATACCGACATGTCGGACTGGACGCGGGTTTGGCAAGCCTGAACCTTTTTCCCGCCGGGTGTGAGCTGCACAAGGCATTTGCCGCAGTGGCCTCTGCCGCCGCAGGGGGCGTCAATGTAGATACCGGCAGACTTAATGGCGTCAAGGAGACTGTCGCCATCTGCAACGGATATTTCACCTATTAATTCACCTGAACGATAAATGTTGATCTTATTCATACTATGACTTCTTCCTTATAAAAAAGGCGCATATTATTGAGGTGCTCATGATGTTTCTTCTTATGGTTTTTTCGCCGGGTACAGGAGACAGGCCTTCCCCAAACATTCCTTGTTCAAATGCATCTGTTTGCAGACGAGACGATACTCGGCTTTCAGTGGAATGGGAAGAAACTTTTCAGAGAGTTCGGCCGCTTTGGACAGCGCGATGTAGCCATCTCGCTGGCAACAGCGGGCGGCTTTCAGTCCGGCGATCTCCGCTAACACAAGCTGGGTGATGGTCTGGATGGTGCTTCGCTCCGAAGCTTTTAACGGATTGGCATCCAGGATCAGGCTGAATGCGATGCCCACCCCGATGGCAGCCCCGCAAACCCCCATGAATCCGCAATAACCACCCGCTACCCCTTTCCCGCGCGAAATGCCGGTTTCAATAACTTTTGTCGAAATTTTCCCCCCCTGGTTCCGATAGCAGCTCAATATGATGCCCGGGATCATGGCATGGTATTCCGGGCCGTGCATCGCGACGGATGGATGGCTTCGGATCTGTTCGAACAGAGTGATCATGTCGGTTTCGACGGTCGTAAGAGAGATATGGCGAATGACTTCAACCGCATCTTCTGAATGGCACTGATCGCAAACATAGTGGCCTTTTTCACAATAGCTGTTTGCCGAAAAAGTCAACCCGCAGAAGGTACACGATTTTTCCATGGGATTCCGATCGTAGACCAGTTGCGACCCGCATACCATGCAGCCCACCATTTTCTTCCCGGTATCTTTGGCTGCCGATGAACCCGGCACTGGTGTGCCGGTGGTCTGATGTGGGGCATCCTCTTCGGGAGCTATATAGCAGGCACATGAATTTTCCATTTCGATGTTTACGACGCTACCGGATTCGTCCAATACGAATATCTGGTCTCCCAGCCGATCGGCTTCGGAGCGGTCGAGCTTGACACCGATCCCCTTGTGAAGCAAAAGGCCCTTTTGGGTCATTAAAAAGGGAAGGGGACCCCGGTAGACAACATCGACCTGATCGGCCGTCTCCGGCTTGATTGCCGAATAGGTAAGGGAGTAAAAGGGGTGACCATCCACCTGCCGGTATGGAAACCGCTTTATGAGCATCATCGCTTCGAATCCGGTCTCCTCCAGCAGGGAAACCAGGTGCGGAATGGTCAGGGCGCCCGCAATGCATTCCCCTTTGAGCACTTCATCGTTTCGGATTGCGGGGTCCGGCTCCGAATCGCAGACGACGTCCGAAATGACCATCCGTCCGCCAGGTCGAAGGACCCTGAAGATTTCGGCATATGCTTTTCTTTTATCCACGGAGAGGTTCATTACGCAGTTTGAAATCGCCACGGTCATGGCATTTTCTTCGAGCGGAAGTGCTTCCAGGTAGCCTTTTTTGAACTCGACGTTGTCATACCTCAGATATTCAGCCACCAGCGGTTTGGCCTCACCGGCCAGAGCGAGCATGGGGTCAAGCATGTCGATGCCCACTACCCGGCCGCCGGGTCCAGTCAACCTGGAAGCGATAAAACACTCCACGCCCCCGCCGCAGCCCAGATCCACAACGGCATCGCCGTCCTGAATGTCTGCATCCATGATCGGACTTCCGCAGCCGTATCCCCGGAACCGATACTTCTCAGGGATGTGGGCGATGAGGGCGTCTTCATAGCAGACCGGATTGAGTATGTCCGTTTTGGAATCGGCGACGGCGTCCGCGTAGAATTCCTTGATGGTGGTCAGGCTGTCGCTCTGGGCCGTGGCCAGCAGGCAGTTGGAATGAACCAGGGCCACCTTGCCGTGTGCGCCGCAGCTCCTGAGAATTTCACCCATCCGCAGAAGCAGGCCGGGTTTGCTGTTCTGCCGCTGCTTTTCCGCTTCCCGGCTTATCAACCAGAGGGCTGTTTTTTCGTAAAGCTTCATATAGGGGTCATGGTCGATAAATTCCCCGCCGTGCAGATAGTTGTGGTCGATGTCTCCCCCGCCCAGGATGAAACGCAAGGGGGAAGTGTCATGGGCCACCGTACTGTTTCGTATCTCCGACAGGACAGGACTGTTTCGCCAGGCATCGATAAGGCCCGATTCCATGTCGCATGCAAGATTTTCCACTCCCACCAGGGCCGCCGAAGGGTACAGTTTCCCGTCCGGTCCCACTGCCAATGATTCCCATCCCGCAGTACTGCCGTCGTGGATGGTGCCGGCGGGGGCAAATATCTGTGTTTTCATGGCCTCGATGTTGTCTATGGGAATACCCTGTTTTTCCGCGTGGACTGCTGACTCGACCAAGCCGTTGAATATCGTGTCTATATCCACAAAGCCGGTCTGTTTTCCCCGCCCGCGGACGAAATACCACATGAAGTGGACATTGCTCGCGCCCATCTCAGCGGCGAAATCAACGATCCGGGGCATCTGGTGCACGTTGGCGCTCGTCACGCACATGGAGAGCGTGTATGGATATCCTCTATCCTTCAGCCATTGGAGCGATTTACTCAATCTCTCGAACGCGCCGTTTCCCCTGAACTTGTCGTGGGTATCCCCCAAACCGTCCAGACTGATCTGAAGGTGGAAGAATTGCGGGTCCGGGTGGACACGTTCCATAAAGGGCTTTATGGCCAGACCGTTGGTCAGCATCACGACATGGGCCCGGTCGTAACCGAGAAACGTGGTAACGATGTCGTCGATTCCGGGATGGATCAACGGTTCTCCACCGGTCAAAGCAAAAACGCCGCATCCATCGTTAAAGGCTTCCCGGCCGATTTCCAGGACCCGTTCCGTCGATAATTCCGAATTCTCAGAAGGCGAAGAGGAGAAAAGACAGTGGCTGCAGGCAAGGTTGCACCGGTTGGTCAGATGAAACCAGAGCTCACTGATCCGATCGAGCTTCAATGAAGGCGATCTGCCCGTATAGTCCAGTTTCTGTACTTCTGGCAGCCGGGACAGCAGTCTTATCGTGTCCAGACTGTTATCGGAAGATCCGACCGCAGCCAGTTTACATAGAATGTCATCGGCGGCCCGGTCGGGTACAAACCAGTTGGGCCCTTCTTCTGAGAAATATATTCCAACGTCACCGTGGGAAAGGCGAACCCAGGGGAAACGTCGACCTGCAATGGAAACGTCACTCATTTGTTTTGCCGTCCTTTATGTGTCACCAAGGAATTATCAGGATTATAGGAAATTAATAATAGAAATCGAAACAGCCGTCAACCTGCACGGAGATAGTGCTTTCCGGATAGAAAAACTTGATAATCATATAGCTTTTCTGTTAATTGATGGAGGTATCATTGATACCGGATTGAAACCAACCGGCAAAGGAGGTTCCGACTTGACCAGTGTGACGCCATTTAAAAAATATTTTATCGATAATTACGAAAAGTCGGCATTCGATTCGGCTCTGAACGATACATTGCCCTGGGTATACCACCTGCATGGCCGGCGGATCGTTTCGGCGCGGCTGACTCGCAATTCCACGTATGAGATTGTCCTTGCGGCTGATGGACAGGCCGAGGAGGAGATTCCCAAGATCGATGTGAAACTGCTCTACCCGGTGTCCCATTCCGAGGCGGTAGCCGGATTGATCAAGGCTGATCAGAAAGTCAGAGCCCGGGAGCTTGATCCCATAATAAGTCTCAAAGAGCGTCATCACATCAAGAACAAGACGCTGTTCCCCCTGATGGAAGAACGGACGGTACTGTTTTTCACGCTTCTGGAGGGAGAGGTCATAAGGGGACTGGTAACGGACTTTTCGCGGTATGACCTTACGATCAGTCTCAAAGGCGGTGTGACCGTGGTGGTGATGCGGCATGCCGTTCTGGATGTACGCGATAAAAAAGGCCGGTGCTACCTCAAGGCGTGTATCAAATAACCCTTTCACCTGGGGATGATTTTCAAGATATAAAGATGACAAACTCGTAAAAAGTCTGAATTAACCACAAAGGCACAAAGAACACAAAGTAAAACCTTATAATATTAGTCGGTTATCTCCGTGGTTTCGTGCGACAATTTTCTTTTTTACGAAATCATCAAACTTATAGGAAATTAAAATGGAATTTTCACCGATCGGAAAGATATATACACCCTTTAAGAAAAAGGAAGAGTGCCCGATTCAACCCAACTACTCTTCAAATGCTGAAGGGTATATAGAGGTGTTTCAGCAATATTCTTCCGGTCTTAAGGATATTGAAACTTTCACGCATATATACATCATTTACTTGTTTGACCGGGCCGGGGAGATTCAGCTCGTTCGATCCACATTCCTGGATGACGAACCGCACGGTATTTATGCATCAAGGCATCCGTGCCGGCCAAATTCAATAGGCATGTCGATTGTACAACTTACAAAAAGGGATGAGAATAAATTGACCATAACGGGTGTTGATGTCCTCGATGGGACACCCCTTCTTGACATCAAACCCTACTTGCCAAAATTCGATAATATCGACTCGGCTTCAAATGGTTGGACGGAAGGTTTGAAATGGCGTCCAAAACCACAGGATCTTGAATAAACAGGAAAATATCAAGTGTAGTTATTTTTCTATCACTCCAGTTTTTATTGGTCGGGTTGGCCGGTACACAAACAGAATAGCCAAGGGGTGTTCTCTCCAAAGATGGAACGCCGATTTCATATGAGGTTTACGGATCGGAAGAACCAACGCTTGTGTTTGTTCATGGCTGGAGCTGTGACGCAAGATACTGGCGTGAACAGGTACCATATTTTTCCAGGATTCACCGCGTGGTTCTCCTTGACCTGGCCGGGCACGGGCACTCCGGATCAAAACGGTCTCGGTATACAATGAGGGCGTTTGGTGAGGATGTGCAGTCTGTAACAGAGGCTGTCGGCAGTAAAAGTGTCATTCTGATAGGGCATTCCATGGGGGGGGAGTAATTGCCGAAGCGGCTCGGCTTATGCCTGATCGCATTAAAGGCCTGATAGGTATCGATACTATATCGAGGGAATAAAAGTAGGGATCCATTTTTGAAACCATTGTTGGCGGCGAGACTGTCTTTAATATAAAGGAGTAAATATGGTTAAAATAGAAGTTGAAAATATAGTCGCTCATATGAGCTCAGACCATGAAGTCAGCAGGGTCCCATGTATCGGAGAACAGATTATGGTCGGCGATGGTTTTTTCGAGGTGGTCCAGGTTTTTCATTACACCGACGTAGATCCGAATGAGAAGCGGGTTGCTATTATACGGGTCAGATGAGCCGGTTTTTAAACGTCCCATTTCGACGTGATGATACCCAGTGAGGGAGAAAAGGAGGAAGTCATGAAAGTATCCAGAAGGTCCTTTTTAAAAGCAACCGCAACGGGAATTGGTACAGTCGCACTAACCGGGCTTGGGACTGCCGACACCGAAGCGACCCCGGTCGACCAGGTGAAGAAGTGGGAGGATGAAGCCGAAGTGGTCGTGCTCGGTATGGGGGCGGCCGGCCTGATGACCGCGATAACGGCTTACGATAAAGGTGCTGATGTTCTGATACTCGAGAAGGCACCGGAACATCACGCGGGCGGTAATACGCGGGTCAGCGGTCAGGGGTACTGGTGCCCGTCGACTACCGGAAATGCGATCGAATATCAGAAAGCGATGAGTGACGGATACCCGATTCCGGATAAGGTTGCCGAGGCTTTCCACAAACGTTCCATACATGTCACGGAGTGGCTGACGGAAATGGGCGCCGATATGCGGACGATTCCGACACAGGGAGAATATCCCGAATTCCCGGGTGCCGCCGAAAACGTCTGCTGGTCCGAGAAGGGGAACGGGTTCCAGCGCCTATGGCTCCTGATGATGGAAAACGCATTTAAAAAAAGAAAAGTCAGGGCCCGGTATGAGACACCGGCTGTTGAGTTGATTCGGGATCATAAAACCGGAGAGATCCGGGGTGTTGTTGCGGAAAGCAAGGGCAGAAAAATATACATCAAGGCAAAGAAGGCGGTTGCGGTCTGTACGGGCGGTTTCGAGAACAACCAGGAGATGATCCGGGACTATCTCGGCATGCCTTGCGGCTACCCCAAGGGCAGTCCCTACAACACCGGGGACGGCATCCGGATGGCTATGGCGATCGGCGCGGACCTCTGGCATATGGACAACCAGGCGGGGCCGGATTTCAATTTCAGGATTCCCGGCAAGGATTGGGCCTTCGGTTATAATTTTACTCCTCCCGGAAACGGCTGGATCTGGGTTGCCAAAGATGCCACCCGGTTCACCAACGAAACCTATTTCACGAAACATGGTAAAATACCGTTTCACGGCGTTTACATCCATGTGCCAACACCGCTGCCGGTCCACTGTGTCTTCGATGAAACCATGCGAAAGAGCGGCCCGCTTTACCCCCATGACTATTTCTTCTGCTGGTGGTCGGAGATCGAAAAATACAAGTGGAGTGAGGACAGCAGCGCAGAGATTGAAAAAGGATGGATCATCAAGGCTGATACGTTGAAAGAATTGGCTGAAAAGATAGACAAGAAGCCGGACACGCTCGAAAAGACAGTAAAAACCTGGAACAACTCCTGCGTGAAAGGAAAAGATTCTGAATTCGACCGGAACCCCAAAAGAATGGCGCCGATTCAAACGCCGCCCTTTTACGCAGCCGAATTTGTTCCGGCATTCACCAACACCCAGGGCGGCCCCCGGCGCAACCACAAGGCCCAGGTTCTGGACACCAACCGTGAACCGATTCCACGGCTATATTCCGCCGGTGAGATGGGCGCGCTCTACAGTTGGCATTACCAGGGCGGCGGCAATATTCTCGAGTGTCTTGTCTTCGGCCGTATTGCGGGTGAGCAGGTGGCCGCGGAAAAGCCCTGGGAATAGGGGCAGCAGAGGATAAGATGGAAGTGCGCGTGTCGTGTCATGCGGGGTACCGGGGAGAAGAGACCCCGGAACGGTTCTGGCTGGGGGAAACGCTCGTAACGGTCGATAAGATACTGGATCGATGGCTCTCTCCGGACCACCGTTACTTCAAGATCAGAGGGGATGACCGATCGATTTATATCCTCCGGCATGATTCGGAGAAGTGGGTATGGGAGCTCGTTTTTTATCAAATTGCGGAAGATATGCCGGGCGTGCAAACAAACAATTCGAGGTTGGGTTAGGCAGGGTTGCGGAAAAGTGGAATTCCCTCTCCATCAGGTTTAGGGCATTCCAGATACAGGATTCCATCGACGGTTTCCCCGGCTTATACATGTGCATTGTTCCGGGACTCGGGTAGCTCTTTAAGGTCGATTGTTGATGGCAATTGCGCATTTCGTCCTCTCGGTCGACCCGTGGATTGTCTTTTTAGGTTGGATAATCCCCCTCTGGTCGTCATTGATGCCGAGAAGTCCACACCAAAACAATCGCTTTTTCTGGAGATGATCGCCGCCTAACCGGTCGTGAATAAATGGCGATAGATGTTTCTTGTTACCAATCGGGGAAATTGGGTGATAGCCTTGCGGGTAACTGACTATCACGGAGGAAACATGCTCTAATAAATATATCACCACCCACCCCTATGCCTCATCTGGCTTTTGCTGTTGATTTTTATTGTAATATTTGCATAATAGTCAGCAAAAATAGTCTGCTCTGCCCGGCAAAATTTAAAAAATAGCTATAATTATCATACAGGGCATTTTTATTTTTTATATTTTGGAGCGAATCGTTTGAAAAAAGTCAAGAATAGACCACGTTTAGGTAACTATCATCACTGTGGCACGTATAATAAACGAAAAAATTCTCCATGAGGACCCCGAATTTCTCATGTGGTTTGATCAGGCGCTTACGAGGACAGGAGAATAACTATGGCCAAAATAGAGGGATTTCGGATTCGTAATTACCGTGTTTTGAAAGATATCACCATAGGCAAACTTTGGAATACACAGCAAGAGAAACCTTTGACCCCAATGACAGCGGTCATAGGTAAAAATGGCGTTGGAAAGAGTTCACTTTTTGATGCATTAGGTTTTTTATCCGATTGCTTGAAAAATGGTGTTGAAGAGGCTTGCGATTCTCGGGGGAGAGGTGGCTTTGAAAAGATAATATCCCAGGGTGAGACGGGACCAATAGAGTTTATTATTTATTACAAAGAAAGTGGCAATGCTCGACCCATAACATATGAATTGTCCATAACACTGGATAGCTCAAATCGACCTTATGTCCAGAAAGAACGATTAAGGCAAAGAAGAAAAGGCCAAAAACATGGATGGCCATTCTCCTTTCTTATCCTGAATGAAGGGGAAGGGGTTGCTTGGAAAGGAGAGACAGAAGGCAGGCAGATTGATGAAGGGAAAGAACAACTGGACTTGTTTAATCTTATTGAAAGCCTGCAAGACTCATCTTCAGAGGAAAGCAGTGAAACCGAGGTCGTTGAGTTGGAGGATAAGCGAAAATTGGGTATTGCTACTCTTGGGGCGCTCAAACAACATCCCAGGATTTCAGCTTTTCGAAAATTTATAGAGAACTGGTACTTGAGCTACTTTACTCCGGATGCCGCTCGCAGTTTACCCCTCGCCGGTCCACAGAAGCATCTAAATATTCATGGGGATAATCTTGGAAATGTTGTGCAATATATGGAGCGGGAGCACCCAAGGCGATTTCAGTCCATATTGAATGGAATCGCTGCTAAAATACCCGGAATCAATAAAATAGACACTGAAAAAACCAATGATGGCAGGTTACTTCTTCGTTTCAACGACAAAGGGTTTAAAGATCCGTTTTATTCCCAACAGATGTCCGATGGGACATTGAAAGTCTTTGCCTATTTACTATTACTGGAGGATCCAGCTCCGCCGCCATTCTTTTGTATCGAGGAACCTGAAAATGGGTTATATCACAAACTTCTTGAATCGTTAGCTATGGAATTTCGTGAACATGCTACTGGACGTAAAGGTGGATCCCAGGTTTTTATCACTACGCATCAACCTTATTTTGTCGATGCATTGTCACCAGAAGAGACATGGATTCTTGAAAAAGGTTTGGATGGATTTTCAAAAGTCCGCAGGGCTAGTGATGATGGAACCGTGAAAGCAATGGTGGAAGAAGGATTACCGTTAGGAGGCCTTTGGTATAGCGATTATCTGGATGCGAGGTGATGTGATGCATTTTGAAGTGCTTACAGAAGATGCTTCAGGGAAAATTGTCTTGGAGCATATTATGGGAAAAATTCTTGGTCAAGATCAGCAAGAGCACACTTATAGAATAATTTCCTATAAAGGCGTTGGACGCATTCCGAGGGATTTGAGAGGGCGTGTAGATCCTCAAAAACGGATTCTTCTCGATAGATTGCCAAAGTTACTTAAAGGATACGGAAAGAGCCTCCAAGATAATTCGGCAAGTGTTATTGTTGTTGTAGACCTTGACGATAAAGATTGCCTGGCGTTTAAACAACAAATGATCGATATACTTGATATCTGCAATCCTAAGCCAACAGCATTATTTAGAATTGCTATAGAGGAAGGAGAAGCTTGGCTTTTAGGGGACCACAATGCAGTAAAGGCGGCATACCCAGTGGCACTAGATCGTGTTTTATCTGATTATGTACAAGACAGTATTTGCGGAACTTGGGAAATACTGGCGGATGCCGTCTATCCAGGCGGATCACAACAATTGAAAGAGTTGGGATGGCCGCATATTGGACAGACGAAGTGTGAGTGGGCAAGGAATATCTCCCCTCATATCGAGGTAGACGGCAATTTATCGAAAAGTTTCCAAGTTTTTCGTGATGGCATCAGAAATCTTGCAGGAATAGTATAATTCAATCAATACTGGCCAATGGTATTTCAGTCCGGATCACGGCTTTCAATAACGACCCCAAATGCAGATAGCGCGATGATAGCTGCAGGAAAAAATTAAACCCTAACCCTGAAATAGCTATTTACTATCACCAGCTGTTATGAATTGGAAAAGGGTTGAGATCGGAACTGCGTGAAGGTTTTCATCATATGGGATTATTTCTTTCCATTGATGGATTAGAATGCCCTGACAGCGTTCCGGGTTTAACGGGTTTTAGCACGACCGATCGATCCGCGGATAATCAGGTGCGTCTCGATGGAATAGTTGCGACCGCGTCTGGATTTACCTTCATGATACTGGTAAGGGCATCAAACGCTTTTTCAGCAAGGTGTCGGCGTGAGATCTGAATGGTCGTAAAGGGGGGGGGGCTGTTTGATTGCTCCCTAGTTGGGAAATCCGCGTTTCCAGGGAATTTTTAACTAAATACAGGCGTTCCAGGGATTTATATCCCCCAGCATTTTGGCTGCTTTCGTATTCGGTATGATATTCAAAAAGAGTCCGCCGCTATCAGGTGTAACGGCACTGGTCGCCAGTCCGGTGATCTACGGGCTTCTTTTTTTTGCCGCAAAGAACATGGCCTTTCTAAACAGGATGGCAGTGACTTTCGGAATCATTCTGGTTCTCATGGTCCTGATAACGGTTCTTAAACCACTCGACTCAGCCAAAGAAATGCCTGTACGTGAAGGGTTTGAAAACATCAAACTGGAAACCTCCGTGAAATACCTGGGAATTGGAATAATAGTGATTACCCTTATCCTCTACACTATTTTCTGGTAGGTGGCGTGATATGGACGAATCTATCCCCGGTGTGGAAGAATCCACCGCCCACGTTTATAGAAGATTGAATCTGCTGACTGGCGAGTGGGTCCTGGTGTCAGCCCACCGTACCCAAAGACCGTGGCAGGGGCAGAAAGAAAAAACAGGCGCTCCGAACGTACCTCGCCACGATCCGGATTGTTACCTCTGCCCGGGAGGAACAAGGGCTGGAGGGATAAGAAACCCGGATTACACAGGTGTTTTTGTTTTTGATAATGACTTTCCATCGATGCTGCCTCGATCGGGACAGGGCAGCCCGGTCTCTGAAGGTTTTTTTCAATCATCACCGGTAACCGGCACGTCCAGGGTGATCTGTTTCTCTCCACGCCATGATTTAACCCTGCCGCAACTCGAAGTCTCGGAAATAAGAAATGTGATCGATACCTGGCATGAACAGAGCGAAGCGCTTGGTAAATGCTATAAATGGGTTCAGATTTTCGAGAACAAGGGGGAGGTGATGGGGTGCTCTAATCCGCATCCCCATTGCCAGATATGGGCGGGAGATTTTATACCGACGGCGGTGTCCAAAGAAGATGAAATGCAGAGAATGTATCATCAGGATCGCGGTCGACAGCTTTTAAGGGACTATACCGTAAAAGAGGAAGAGGTCGGCGAGCGTGTTATCACGAGCAACCGTGACTGGATTGTTCTTATCCCCTGGTGGGCGGTATGGCCTTTTGAAACATTATTGCTACCCAGATTTCAAGTCAGTCGTTTCCCGGATTTGTCCGAATCTCAACGGAACACGCTTGCGGATATACTTAAACGTTTTCTATCCAGGTATGACAATCTGTTCGGTGTTCCTTTCCCTTACAGCATGGGCTGGCATGGTGCTCCTTTTCTCGATGATACGCCGAAAGAGCATTGGACGCTGCATGCTCATTTCTATCCTCCTCTCCTGCGATCGGCAACCGTAAAGAAATTCATGGTGGGATATGAAATGCTGGCCGAACCGCAGCGTGATCTTACCCCCGAACAGGCTGCTGAGCAGTTGCGGGAGCAGCCGGAAACAGCTCAGAATCTATCGTGATAAATTGGGGAGATATCCACCTGTCAGGAACCATAACGATTTGTATGGATATGTTAAGAATAAAAACATCTATTTATCGCGCAGAGCCGCAGAGGCGCAGAGTAAGGCATAAAAACTAAACAGCGAAGGAAGATAGAAGAGGGATGATGGAAGAAAGTTAAACAGCTATCGCTTCCCTCGTCCAAGCGGAGCGATCTTCCATCTTCTATCGTTCATAACTCTGCGTCCCTGCGTCTCTGCGCGAGAATCGTTTTTTTAATACCGATATGCGTGGCTTTACTTTGCATGAACAGTTGGAATGTTACTCTGACAACCGCTATAAATGTGGAGAAATGAATGGCGATGAATATTGGGGATAATACTCTAATCGAGCTTTACGGTACAGATGAACTTGAGAAACAAAGAAAAAGGTATCGAAAACTGACAAATGAGTTTTCGGAATACTTTGGGGATTCAGAATCGTTATTGTATATCTCAGTTCCCGGAAGAACCGAGTTGGGCGGGAATCACACGGACCATAATCATGGCAAAGTGTTGTGTGCAGCGGTCAGCCAGGATACTATCTCTGCCGTCAAGCCCCGGCCGGACAACCTTGTGAAACTGAAATCGGCTGCTTTTTCTGATTTTTTTGAAATCGATCTTTCCGAGCTTGATTCCCGGGATGATGAAAAGGAGACGACGGCGTCGCTCATACGTGGTGTGGCAGCAGGATTGAAGTCAGGAGGTTTTATTACTGGCGGTTTTAATGCGGTTGTTTACAGTGATGTTTCCATCGGTTCCGGATTATCTTCATCCGCCAGTTTTGAAGTCCTTACAGGCGGTATTTTAAACACGCTTTATAATGAAAACCGAATAGATCCCATAGTACTTGCGCAGATCGGACAATACGCGGAAAATATATACTTCGGTAAACCCTGCGGCCTGATGGATCAACTGGCGTGCGCCGTGGGCGGTGTCCTGGCAGTGGATTTCAGAGACAATAGGAATCCGGTCGTTGAAAAAATTGCGGTTGATTTCACCCGAACAGACTATGTCCTGATGGTTGTCGATGTCGGCGCCAGCCATGCAGATCTCACGCCGGCGTATGCATCCGTACCGATCGAGATGAAACGGGTGGCTTCATTGTTTGGAAAAAATATATTGCGTGACGTCGACGAAGAAACGCTTCGTAAAAACATCGGTATGGTCCGAGCAGAAGCAGGCGACCGGGCTGTGCTCAGGGTGCTTCATTTCTATTCCGAGAATCGGCGTGTAGAGTTGATGGCCGGAGCGTTGAAAGCAGGAAACTTTGACGAATACCTCAGGCTTTCTGCCGAAAGCGGGGCTTCATCAAGCAGCATTCTGCAGAATACCATTCCACCGGGTAATATGAGTTATGATCAGCCCGCCGCCCTGGCCATCGGTGCTTCAAACGTTTTTTTTCAAACCAGAGGATGCGGTGCCGCACGCATTCACGGCGGTGGATTCGCCGGAACGATTCAGGCGTATGTGCATAAGGACCACTTTGGGGAGTACTCAAAGCTTTTGAAAGAGTTGTTTGGTGATGATTGTATTGTGCCGCTTAAGATACGGGATGTCGGGGTTTGTGCTTTTTCATCATAAATACGGTGAGGGATGATGAGAGGAAAATATCGAATAAGGTCAACCAGAGGATTAAGTGGAATAAAAACCGGGATATTATCTTCGGTTTTATTGCTTTTATTAATAATAATCGGGATGCCGGGCTGCTCAAAAACGCAATCCGACAGAATAACTGTGGACTTCAATAAAGATTGGCGATTCAGCAAAGGGGAACAGGCAGAAAACGTAAAACTGGTGGACTTTGACGATTCGGATTGGGAGCCGGTCAGACTTCCTCACGACTGGGCGATTACAGGTCCGTTCTATCCCGCAGGGGATGGGGCAACCGGCAAGCTGCCCTGGAAAGGCATCGGATGGTACCGGAAAACATTCAATCTCGATGCCGGTCTTTCGGGCCGCCGGGTCTATTTTGATTTTGACGGAGTAATGGCATTCCCGAAAGTATATATAAACGGCAGTCCCGCAGGTGAATGGGATTATGGCTACAACTCTTTTCGGGTCGATGCCACGCCCTATGCCAATTTCGGAGCGAACAACCTCAACGTGGTCAAAGCCGATACCCGGAAACATCGTTCACGCTGGTACCCGGGTGCTGGTATCTATCGCAAAGTAACCATGACGATTGCAGAACCGATCCATATCGCGCATTGGGGAACTTTTGTGACGACACCATCTGTGGGCGAAGAATCCGCTTCGGTAAATGTCGGGGCCACGGTAGAAAATCACTCTGATAAAAATATAACCGCTGATGTTTCAATTGTTCTGCTATCTCCTCATGGTAAGCAGGCCGCAAAAGGTAATGTATCGATTTCAATCCTGTCCAAAGGCAGTGCCGATGCAGTACAGAAACTGGGCATCGATAACCCCAGGCTGTGGGATGTTGATCATCCCGAACTTTATAAGGCAAGGATCGTTGTCTCGGCGGATGGCACAAAAATGGATTCGGAAACAGTAGCATTCGGGATACGTACTTTTGAATTTACCGCGGACGACGGTTTTCATCTGAACAGCAGAAGGGTGCAGCTTAAAGGCGTAAACCTTCATCATGACCAGGGAGTACTGGGGGCTGCTTTCAATCTTCGGGCGATGGAACGACAGCTGGAAATCATGAAGGAGATGGGCGCGAATTCTTTGCGCACGAGCCATAATCCGCCTGCTCCTGAAGTGCTGGATTTGTGCGACCGGATGGGGATTCTTGTATGGGATGAGGCATTCGATAAATGGGAGGCAACTGCCGGGCATGTGACGGATGAACCAATGGCGGTTTTCGGGAAGCGGCAGATCAGAAATTTTGTTATGCGTGACCGAAACCACCCAAGTGTCGTCCTTTGGTCCATCGGTAATGAGATCTGGACCGGTGGAGAGAATTGGGGGAAAACAGCTGAGCGGGTATCTGAAATGAGGAATTTCGTTTTAACGTATGACCCGACAAGGCCGGTCGCCATTGGGAATGATAAAGTCGAAGATGGGGACAACGATGTGCTGGATAACCTCGATGTGGTGGGTTACAACTATATGAGGCGTTACGGAAGATTCAGGGAGACCCATCCAAATATGCCACTTGTCTACAGCGAATCGGCCTCTACAGTCAGTACAAGGGGCTACTATGATTTTCCCCTGCCCGAAGAAAAAACTCAATTCAATCAGAAAGTCGGGCAGGTAAGTTCCTACGATTTTAACGCCATGTGGTGGTCGGACGTCGCCGACCGGGATTTCTATCTGATGGAAGAGGATTCCTACGTCGCCGGAGAATTCGTTTGGACAGGATTTGACTATCTTGGCGAGCCGTCTCCTTTTATCGAGAAGGCACGCAGTTCCTATTTCGGTATTGTCGATCTCTGCGGGATACCAAAGGATCGATACTACCTATATCGGAGTTACTGGCGGCCTGACAAATTAACATCCCATATCCTTCCTCACTGGAACTGGCCCGACCGTGAAGGAAAGGTGGTGCCAGTGTTTGTTTACACGAACGGTGACTCGGCGGAGTTGTTTTTAAACGGCAAGTCGTTAGGAAATCGGTCAAAGCTGAAAACCGTTCCGGGCGGTTTGAAGGGGGGGTACTACGCCGTTTTAGATAAATATCGTCTGCGATGGGCGGATGTTGTTTATGAACCCGGTGAGTTGAAAGCTGTGATCTATAAAGATGGCGCTGCTATCGCTGAAACCATTTTAAAGACTGCTGGAAAACCAGTGAAGCTCGTGCTTACTCCCGATAGAAAGACAATATTCGCTGATGGTGATGACTTATCGTATATATTAGTTGAAGCTACAGACGGTGAAGGTAATCTCTGCCCCCTTGCTGATGATGTGGTGACCTTTACACTGGAAGGGTCTGCCAGGATAGCAGGGATCGGTAATGGTAATCCTCTCTCGATGGAACCATTCCAGGGCAAAGCGCACAGCCTTTTCTATGGCAAAGCAATGCTGATAATACGCTCTAAAGAAGGAGAATCCGGACCTGTGACCATTACAGCAACGGCGGAAGGATATGAAACTGCAAAGGTCTATATAGAGACAAGAGAGTAATAATGAGAGAGTACTATTAGATTTCTAAAAAACACAATCACACCACGAAGAGCACGAAGAACACGAAGGAAAAACAAGATTTAAAAAACCAAAAACACGAAAAATTTTATGTGAAAAAACGTCTTAGCTTTTACTATTTTTTATAGTTGTTCTTCGTGGCCTTCGTGCTCTTCGTGGTGAGTAAACAAGCCGTTGCTTTTATTCTTTATAATTTTTAAATTCTTCATGGTGAATGCACTATAGCATATGGGAATAAAAGCGCGTTTAAACAGGATGGAACAAACCATAGGGGGCTGGGAAATGAAAAAGTGTATTAATAATTTGGTATTTGTCTATGCCTTCCTATTGCTTATTCTGTTTATGGTCCCGTCCAATATTTCGGCTTCGGTGTTCGGGCAGTCAGAAACGCCTGAATGGGAGAACCCTGAAATTATCGGTATTGAAAAAGGCATCCCCCACGCCACTTTTATTCCATACCAGGATGCGGAAGCGGCAGCCTCTTTTAAAACAGAAAAATCGGGTCGGTATAAATTGTTGAATGGTGCCTGGAAGTTTAAATTTCTGGATCGGCCGGGGGATGCGCCGGATGGATTTTTCTCCAGAGAATTTTCAGATAAGGATTGGGACGATCTTACGGTTCCATCCAACTGGCAGCTGCATGGGTACGGGCGGCCGATTTATACGAATGTAAGGCATCCATTTAAAGCAGATCCGCCCAAGGTGCCGCATGATGCCAATGAGACAGGTTTGTACCGGGTTGAATTCGATGTGCCTGCAGCATGGAAGGAACGGGAAATATTTCTACATTTTGCCGGCGTACAGTCTGCCATGTATGTCTGGGTGAACGGGAAAGAGGTGGGCTATTCCCAGGGCAGCATGACGCCTGCCGAGTTCAATATCACGGAGTATGTCACTACCGGTAAAAACATCCTGGCTGTCAAGGTCATTCGATGGTCTGACGGTAGTTATCTCGAGGACCAGGACTTCTGGCGCTTGAGCGGTATTCACAGGGATGTTTTTCTTGTTTCCCGGCCAAGAGTATATTTACAGGATTTTTATGTCAGGACGGATCTGGACAGTGACTACAGAGATGCAACCCTGAACATCGAATTTAATCTGCATAATGCCGGTCCTGAAAATGCGGAAGGATATTCACTTAAAATCAGTGTCGAAGGTTTTGGGTTAAAAACGGTAGGTTCTGTTCCGGTTTCATCGATTGGCAGGGGTAAAAATGAATCGGTGTCCTTTTTTAAAAAAATAGAGCAACCGAAACTGTGGAGCGCTGAGATCCCCAATCTCTACTTGCTGACTTTAGAGTTAATGGACGGGAACGGCAGAATTCAGGAAGTGGTGAGCCGGAAAATCGGTTTCAGGGAAGTCGAGATTATAAATGGCCAACTGCTTGTAAACCGAAAAGCGCCTTACTTTAAGGGCGTCAACCGTCATGAGATCCAACCGGATGCGGGGCGTGTGGTTTCAGAAGAAACCATGATCAAAGACATTCTGCTCATGAAGCAGCACAATATCAACGCGGTCCGAACCTCCCATTACCCCAACCAGACCCGCTGGTATGAACTGTGCGATGAATACGGGATTTATGTCATCGACGAGGCAAATATCGAAAGTCATGAACTGTGGACGGGGGATAAAATTTACCTCGATGAAAAACCGGAATGGCAAAAGGCGTATGTCACTCGTGGTATCAATATGGTTGCGAGGGATAAAAACCATCCCTGTATCATCATGTGGTCCATGGGAAATGAGGCGGGAAACGGCACTGCCTTCGATACGATGTATCGCGCGATGAAAGAACTCGATCCAACGAGACCGATCCATTATGAATCCAAAACACCGTCCTACACTCACAATCCTGAATATGGAACAACCCTTCCCAAATATGACATCATCACCACCATGTACCCGAGTCTCGAGCAGATAATCCAGCTGACTGAAAAGGACCCGTCCCGTCCGGTAATTATTTGTGAATATGCTCACGGGATGGGTAACAGTACCGGCAATTTGAAAAAGTATTGGGATCTGTTCGAATCGCATCCTCGTATGCAGGGGGCGTTTATCTGGGATTTTGTGGATCAGGGGCTTTTAAAAAGAGACGAGAAGGGGCGGGAGTATTTCGCCTATGGCGGTGATTACGGAGACACGCCCAATGACTCCAATTTCTGTATCAACGGTGTCGTTAATCCGGATCGGACACCCCAGCCGGCCATGCAGGAAATCAAAAAGATATTCCAGTTTGCTAAGATCAGAGCCATTGATTTGTATGCCGGTATTTTCGAAATTGAAAACTGGTATAATTTTCAGTCACTCGATTTCCTGGAAGCGGAATGGGATCTGTCAACGCCCTTTGAAATTATTACATCAGGGAAGATCGCCGCGCTGAGCATTCCACCGGGTGAAAGCAGGATTTTCGCGATAGGCCCTTTTGATCCCCCCCTGAGAGGCAATGAAGATTTTTATCTGAACATTCGGCTGAAATTGAAAGACAACGTATCCTGGGCAGATAAAGGATACGAACTGGCGTGGGAGCAGTTTGTTTTCCCGAAAAAACGAAAAGGAATTGGTGACACATCAAGGGGGAAAGCGGTTTTAAAAACCAGTGGCAACGTGGTCACAATAAGCATTGGCGGTTTGACAGCAGTATTCGATAAAAGAATGGGCACGTTTACGTCTCTCAAATCAGATGGCGTGGAATTACTCGAACGAGGCGCCAGGATTAACCTCTGGCGGGCACCGACCGACAATGATATGGGTGGGGGTGATAGTTTCTATAGCCAATGGAAGAAGTCGGGCCTTGATCAACTGGAGTGTATAAACAAAAAGATCAGTATCTCTGAACGAGACAGCGGCATATGCATTGAAGTAAAAGGAATTCTCTCATCAAAAAGCGGAAATATCGCAGTGAAGTCCGTCTATCTTGTTCAGGGGAATGGCAATATCCTGGTAAACAATGAAATCGATATCCCTGAATCTATCAAAACCCTTCCCCGTATCGGTACCGAGTGGCTGCTGAAAAAGGAATTTGATCGTGTCACCTGGTATGGCCGCGGCCCTCATGAGAACTATATCGACCGAAAAGAGGGCGCCGGATTCGGTCTGTATGAAAGCGCTGTCAGGGATTTATACTTTCCGTATGTCAAACCCCAGGAAAACGGGAACCGGTCGGATGTCTACTGGTTAACCATCAGAAACGAGAAGAATATCGGTTTACTGGTAAAGGGAATGCCCTCCTTTGAATTCAGCGCGACTCATTATTCGCTGGAAAACCTGACCAACGCCAAGCATACGACTGATATCAAAGACGCGAGTTATACGACACTCAATATCGATTATAGACAGGCGGGGCTGGGGGGAGACAACAGTTGGCAGCCCAGGACCCATCCTGAATACCAGTTGCGAAATGGCAAATACCGATTTTCCCATACAATAAAACCCATGGATTTTTCGGAAATGAGAATTCGGGAGCTGGTGGAGTAGTCGGGGCGACGATTACAGAACCGTTGAGACTGCTCGCTGGGCACTGGATAGCGCGCCTTCAAGATAACCTCCGAACTCATCCGCGGTCTCGGACCCGGCAAAATGAAGCGTATCGTTCCAGACACTTGTTTTCCCGGAAGGCGGATGGAACTCGGGATGGTTGTGGGCCGAACGCTGATCATATTCCGTGGCGGTAAACGGTTCCCTTGCCCAGTCCCGGTAGTAGACTTTTACGGGGTTTCCGGCTGCCGGACCGAAAAGGTGCGGCAACTGTGCAAGAATTCTTTGGATCATGGTATCGGGATCTTTCCGCCGCAAGGCCGGAATACCTACAAATCCCGTCAGGCCATAGGGAGTCTCGGCCGGACCCGACCCGTCATGGATTTCACCCAAAGGACCACACAAACTGAAACCCTGACCCGAAAGGTTATATCCGCGCCAGTCAGCCCTGTCATACAGGGCGAAAAATTTTGCCTGCCCCGCCATCCAGGTGCTGGCCTTCAACATGGCCTGGCTTAAATCATACGGGAGGTCCGGGGTAAACAATATAGAACCGGCCGCAAGCCGTGGGGGCATGGCAAGGATAATTTTAGACGCCGTAAAGCAGCACACGGGGGCATGGTCAAGGTGGCCCACGACAACCCGTGCCCCCTGGTCACATCGCTGAATCTCACACACCGGATGATTGAGCCGGATAATATGTTTGGGGATGCTTGCGCACAATCCGTTGACTAAGGAGATCATGCCGCCGTTCAAACGCTGCCCGGGGGGCTGCATTGGATAGCCGTCAATGGTTTCGGCATGGCCGTCTTTCGTCTGGAAACGTCCCCTCCCTGTTTCAAACTGAGGATAGTCGTCAAGGCCCAGCTTCCGTACCAGGTCCGCTACCCTTGGATTGATCGCAGGCCAGTACCAGGATGGTCCCAGATCGCTGAAAAACCCGTGATGCTCCAGGCTTAATATTCTGCCTCCCACCCGGGACCGGGCCTCAAGAAGTAAAACAGATTGTTTCTTTTCCAAAAGCATAACGGCCGTATAAATGCCGCTTAAGCCGCCACCGATGATAATGGTATCGACTCTCTCTGAATGCATATTTTGTTTTTAACCTTCCTGTAAATTTATGAACCATAGAACCTATTCTACTATCGCCTGATAAGCGAGTGTCTGAAATTTACCGATGGTGGCCATGTCCGACGGCATGAACTGTGTGAAGAACAGGAGCACGAGATTCTCCACCGGATCTATCACCACCTGGGTGGACGCGGCGCCGCCCCATCCGAAGTTGCCGACTGAACTCAGGATGCCGGCGGCCGCGGGATTTATTGTTGACGATACGCCAAGGCCGTATCCGACGCCGCCTCCCGTGGATATCCCGGGAATCGTCTCGGGCAGATGGTTCGCCCGCATCAATTCCACGGTTTTCTTACCGAGTATGCGAACACCGTTCAGCTCTCCGCCGTTCAGCAGCATCTGGCTGAATTTATAGTAGTCCGTTGTCGTGGACGACAGGCTCAGCCCGCCGAATGGATGGTCTGTGAAACGAGCATAATTGCTGCTTTCGGGTTTGTCGATCGGAACGATCCCTTTCCCATCTTTGGCAGGCCCATAGTTCGTTGTATAACGGGATACATAATCATCTGGAATACCGAAAACGGCGTCTTTCATTCCAAGGGGCTCGATAATGGTCCGGGTTACATATTTATCAAAGGGCATTCCCGAAAAATATTCCACCAGATATGCCTGTACATCATGGGCGACACTGTAAACCCACTTCTCCCCGGGCTGATAAAGCAGCGGTACCGTTGCGAGCTTGTCTACAAGTTCTTTCAGGGAATCGAGTTCGGAAAAATCCATTCCGGCTTCCTGATAAGCCCTGGAGACCAGATCCGGTCCGAACCCATAGCTGAATCCTGCGGTGTGGCGGAATACATCCTGTATCGTAATTTTACGTACGGGTTCTTCCAGAATCATTTTTCCGGAGTCGTCCACACCGGCGAACACCTTGACATCTTTAAACGCGGGAATATACTGCTCCAGAGGATCCGTTAGCTGGAATCTGCCCTGTTCATAAAGCGTCAGCAGCGCGACGCTTGTCACCGGCTTTGTCATGGAATAGAGCCTGAAGAGGTGGCTGGTTGTCATCTTTGTGCCGGATTCGATGTCCGCGTACCCATAAGCCTTATGGTGAACAACCTTTCCATTACGGGCGACAAGCACAATGATTCCGCCGGTCTTGTTATTATCGATCTGATCCTGCATGAATGTATCCATTCGGTCGAGCCGTTCGGATGAGATGCCGACGCTTTCGGGTTTCGCGGTTTTCAGATCTTTTGCGTAGCCGCTGAGGGAGATGGTGAAGAAAATAAGAATAAAAAACAGTACCGGCTGAACAAAACGATGTTTCCTTGATTCGGTTCCTCGACTTTTCATTCTGACCTCCATCATTAATTATTCATTATCAGATCACACTGGCGGCAGAGATGCCGCATTGGCGCCGGCAATCCGGCCTGTTACCAGGCACTCGGAATTATTGCCGCCGCCATTGTACATCCATCCCCAGAATGATCCGAGTTCGCCCGCGCTGTACGGTTTCGGTACGGGATTGTTAAAGGGGTCCACGATCTGATTCACCCAATCCCCTTCACCCTTGGCGCCTTGACTCTGGAGCTCTCAGGCTTTTACAACACTGGGGGTTACAATCGCTTCCGATGCAAACGCTCGGCAGGCAACGAGCATATTGTTCACTCCGCGCGGGATCATGCAGCGATAGGGCATGTATGTTACGGGATATTTTACGGAATCCCTGCCGCGGTCGACATCGGGGAAATGTCGCGATGGTGTCGTCAAAGGGATTGTCTGTGTTCATTTCCTTTTCAGTGACGGCATATTCCCCGACGCCGGGATGCTCTTCGTGGTAAACCAGAAATAGAGTAAATGCATTCAAGTGCGCTCAGACCATATGGACTGAGATGTGCTTATTTACTCTTTTCCCTCAACCCGGTATAATAGGCATCAACTGCTTTCAGCCTGTCCAGGTTGGGCAAAGGCCGGGCGCCGGGATTCGCATCGAACACCATCACTTTCGGGTCATCCTCCGTGAAAGCGGGCCATTCGGGCAGCCCCGGGTTGTTCGGATTGCCGGTCCGTGCAAAGTTGACCCAAAAGGAGCTGATCATGTCCGACAGTTTCAGGTCCTCCGGCCCGGGCTCTCCCGCCGGCCCGCCCAGTGTCTGAAACGCATAGGGAACATCACTGCCATGGCCCGATCCGCTGTCGGGCGAACCGGGGTGGTAATCGTAGTAGTATTGGTAGGCGTTGCCTTTTCCATAGCGTGACTGCAGACGGGACCAGGTCCAGGTATTCCAGTTGAAGGAGCCGTCGTTCCGGATGTCTTTTGACGCCCGGGTCGCCTCGGCATCCGTTGAATGGGGATACGCGGCAAGAATGGTATCCGCCCGGGAGCCGTATTGCTCCCTGATCTGTTTCTCAAATTCTTCCGGTGTTTTATTTTCGACCGGACCGAAAGATCCCATTTCATCCGATGTGTGACCGAGCAGGACCGGGGTGTCGTTGAATTTTCCCGCCTGGTACAAGGAGTAAAGGTCGTTGGGAGTAACATAACCGTCGGCCGCGGGCCGGAACCGCATTCCTTCCGCCCCACCCGACAATTTTTCCTGGAAATCTTCCGCGCTCAGTGCCCGTGCCGCCGCGATGTCCGAAAGCCCTAATTGAGTTAAAAGCTCTTCTCCGGTGGATTCAGCCAGTTCGAGGGAGGGAATGCCGAGGCCGGCACCGTTCCGTGTTGAAGTCTGAAGGGGCGTAAACGATCCCCCGCTCATGCAGATGGTGCGATGGAAAAGGCCCCTGGTGAGCGGGGAAGCCGCCAGCAGGCTGATTGCAGCACCACCCGCCGAGTGCCCGATGATCGTTACGTTTGAAGGGTCTCCGCCAAATCGGGTAATATTCTCATTTACCCATTTCAGCCCGGCGATCATATCCAGCATTCCATAACTACCCGATCCATTACCGCTTTCGCTGCTGAGTTCCGGGTGTGCAAGGAATCCGAAAGCACCGAGTCTATAGGCGACACTGACCAGAACCACGCCTTTTTTGGCAAAACCCGTCCCGTCATACATGGGAGTGCTGGTGGAGCCGCCGACATAACCGCCGCCATGAACCCAGTAGATGACCGGGAGGTTTTCGTCCGTTTTCTTTGCGGGGGTCCACACATTCAGGTAGAGGCAGTCTTCGCTGACCGGCGCGGTATTCCCCATCGTGCCCGAGGGTTGCATGCAGGCGCATGCGAAAGCATCTGTTTTTTTGACGCCTGTCCAGGGTTCTACCGGGGCGGGCGCCTTCCAGCGCAGATCTCCCACCGGCGGCGCCGCAAAGGGGATTCCCTTGTAGATGAGAATGCCGTCCCGGGCTGTCCCTTCTATTGTACCGCCCGTCACTTCAACCGTTGTTGCCAGGGGTTGCGCTTCAACCGTCTCGGCCTTTGTCGCCGGGGGAGCGCTTTCCTCGACCGCACTGTCTTGAGACGAAGAATCACAGGCGAAGGTAAAAAAAGTGATGGCCAGCAATACCAAAAACCACGCTGAATGTTTGATTCTCATGCACTAACCTCCATCAAAAGTTTATTAGTTCTGGATTGAATGTACAATGCAGGTTTCCCTCCAGCATTGTTTGTATACAGTTATTGCAGGATGTGCAAAGAGATTTCTCCGATGTACCTTCCCTGAATTTTTTCACTATATGCTGATCCATGATAAAGGGCCTGCACATTGATATGGCATCCGCGGTACCGTTGTCTACTATTTTCATCATTTCAGAGAGGTTTCGCATACCGCCTACCAGTATTATCGGTTTGCAGATCGCTTCTTTCGCCTTTCCGCACTCCTCTACATAGTAGGGTCTCATTTCTCCAGGTCTGATGTGGTTGAAAGGGATCTCCTCAACGCCCTCACTTACCTCACCTGTATCAATGTGCCGTCATTCGTTTTAAGGGTGTATCTTGCATGAACAAGGCATCTGATTCTCATAGTGGGGATGTTGTCCTGAAAACAAACATATCCCCCCTGAAATAGCTCTGGCCGAGGAACATCGCCTTGCCCGAAGCTGAATGATAAGTGTTTTCACTAAAAAAAAGAGGTGCGCCGAAAGGAATTCCCAGAACGCTCGAAATATCGAGATCGGAGACGACCGACCTCAAGATTTGACGCACTCTGCGAATTTTAACTCCCACGGCCTGTTCGATTGTGTGTATAATATCGTTTTTTGCGGCGTCCTTTTTTGAAATCCCGGCACAACGAACGGGATCGGAATAATAGGTATAATAAGAAACCGGCACCCCTTTGTATATCCGGATTCGCTTCATTTGCCATATCTCCTGTTCAGAGCCCATCGAGAGGAGATTTTGCACATGCTCCGAGGATATTGTTGTCGTAATATCCAATACTTTCAGGCGGGTGTTCAGTTTTTTGATGGCTTCTTTCAGTTTGTCGAAACTGGTGCCCAGCTCGAATCCCAGTGGCGCCGGGTCGGTTTTTGATACAGTGGTTCCCAAACCGCGCCGCCGTTCTACAAAGCCGTCCTCTTTCAGTTTTTCCATGGCCTTGCGAATCGTGATGTTGCTGGTTTGAAATTCATTTTCCAGCTCTTCACCCGTCAAGAGTTGTTTACCCGGATTGTATTGTCCGGATACAATGCGTCTTTTCATCGTTTCCGCGATCTGGATAAAAAAAGGGACGGATGAATTGCGATCGAGGGATACGTTCTCTTTTTTTCTTTTTTTAGTCGTCATTGCTATATATCCTGAATTCACAGTGTGCGAAAATTTCAAGCGGTAACCAATGCAGCTTTGCATGTTATAAAAGTGATGTTTAGGTATACTTGTATACCAATTGAAACAATAAGCAAAGGGTTTATTCGAAATAATATTGAAAGTGTGGGGGCGGCCGATGTGGTTTTAGTGGAGGCCGATGAAATTTTACCCCCTGGAGAGTATCTCGATCCCAATCATATTCACTCCAATTTCGGCAATATCAAGACAGGCGTTTTGATCCATAGCTCCGGGCAATGGAAAAAAGATTTGCGCGTCCAGTCGGTTGAGGCCCTGAAGCTCACTCCGGCCAAGAAATTGATCGTTAAACGTGCGGCTCAACTCAGCAGAAATTTTTGAATTATAAAAGACGAGCCCGTAATCGCAATAATCAGGCTGACGATGAATGAAATGATTGCTTTGGGACCTTTGACATTGCAGGAGATGGCGTAGCTGCGATACATCAGCATAACTGTCCATATGATTATCAACAATGAAAAAATGCCGAAGGCTGTTACAATGAACAACTCTGTCTTGACTGCCTGAAGGGCTTCAGGAGTGTTTTTCATTATGCTGTCGATATTTTCAGTGACCTTTTGAATTGCCGGCTTGCTAATTAAACCGATCACCGTCACGATTAAATAAGGCCAGAGTGCCAACGCCTGAGTCCCAAGTAGATCGATAACTCTCCACGATGATCGGGATAGTAACCGCGCGGATATCGCCAGAGGAATAACAAGGCTTAACCAGTTGATCAGCATTTCCAGGACGAACTGCCAATAGGGCGCAGGGTTTCCGAAATGAACATTCAGTACGCCATCGAGATGGCAGTTTCCGAGGGCGCCGAGAAGTGCCGTTCCTGCCATGAATATCAGGCCGATCATTAACGCATTGACCCCGGCCAGTTTTACAAAAGGGTTAAAAAACCATAGTCGTAACGCATGCGGTTGTTTTATCCGGTTGCTTTCTGAAATCTCACCCATCATCATTTTCCCTCTCGGTTTTCAATAACAGCGGTTTCAGCAGTTTTAATCCGCTCAATTATTTCATCAAGGCGATTACGGACGGTTGGATAACTCAAACGAAGCAGTTTTGCCATCTCTTTCAATGAGCCGCTCGACTTTAGAAAATCCAGGATAAAGGCTTGGTCATCCGGCGACAGGCTTGCAAGCACAGGGAGTTCAAACTGCCCATGTATTCCTGTATCGCACTCCCGGCATATGAGATTTTTAATCTGCAAGGGGCTGCTGCAGGCAGGACATGTCGTGGGCAGCTTTTTCATTGGTTCTCCTGATGCCGGGGACTTTTTTTCCCGTATTTAATGTAATGCCGCTACGTGTATTACTTGGGGCTTAACAAGTGCACAGCTTCTTGACCCGGAACCGCAAAAACAACCCGATACACCATATCGCGCTGAAGACAATATAGATTAAAAGCGCCGGCGCCAGATATTCCAGCTTATCGATCCTGCCGAGATGAAGCTGGAAGGTCCGATGAAATGTGAAGAGAAAGAGTAAGAGTGTGGCTGTGCCAAACAGCAGAAGCTGCTTTTCGATATACGCAAGTGTTTCCTCTTTGTGTTCTGCCGACAGCCAATAGTCTTTGTTCGGGAGGTTAATGAGTGAAACCGGTATTTTCGATAGAAAAAGAGATATGCAGAGAAAAAGAGAGGCCACAATGCCGATAATGACATAATAGAAAGTGATAAAAAACTCTTTGCTGCTCCAGGCATTCGGATTTCCGTTTAGATTGAAGTGACTTGCCACTGTTTCCGGCAGTTCTGAATAATAGTACAACGCCTGGAAAATGCATAATCCCAGTAGAAAGAAGAAAAGCAAATATGAATTCCAGTTTGTTCGCATCTGACTACCTCCTGTCTATAATCGGAAGGGTTGCTGGTTTCATTGTTCTTTTTTCTGCGTCATTATTTCGGCATTGGAATTTTTGAAACATTCATTTTGAATAAATTCTGATAATAATCAATAATATTAAAAATCATTTTGATATTATTAATACTAAAATAAAAAATAGTCAAGAAAGAAATAAATATAGGTAATGATCGGTGCTGGAACAACGGCCAGTACATGGAGAATCCGGTTTGTTATCGACAACGATTGCGGGCACAGCCTTCATGCATGCCCTGACAACGGAATGAGCGAAGCAATCCCCAAATCCCTTAAAAGAGGGAAACAGCGGGCAGGATTTCAGAATTGAAATGAATGGGTCAGGGATAAAAGAGGATTTACACTTTCAGGAACCGTACGCTTTTTTCTAAAATCGACTTGGCCTCTTCAGGGGAATGGGCGATGATTACCTGATATCCTAAACTGTCGGATGCGCTTTGAAAGGCACTGAGAACAGAGGTGTCTTCGGGTTGTGTTACGTGAATAATCCTTTCAATCCCCATCATGTCCAGGGTGTAGAGAATTTTTCGAAAATGAAACATTACCCGGTTGTTGATATTGGTAAGAGTTGAGACGTCATTGACGACATTGCACCCCTTTCGAATATTGGTCAGCACAGGGGACAAACTGTTGGATGCGAACTTGGCTATTCTGGGATTTATTTCGCCTGAAAACCGCATAAACAGTTGATTTTTCTTTTCATCCAGTTTGACTTCCCATTCCACTCCGTCCTTTTTGCCCTTGCTGGACAGAGATCGTTGTTTAATCCGTTGCGAAGAGAGGTGCTGAAAGCGTTTCTCACATTCCGCCAGTTCGGTCTCCAACTCCTCGACCTTACGGACGAGAAAAGGGACGGCCTGCAGCGCCGTGTCGATATCCGAAAGGTCGGCTTTTGTTTTATGCCGGAATTTTTCCTTGAGTTCTTGTAAGTCCATATATGTCCGTGACGGTAAAGAAGAGTTGTCGATAGTTTCAGGCATATCCCAAATGATATTTCAAAATCTTCATAAAATCAATCTGATATTAATGTCTATACACATATGGGTCAAGAGGAATTTAGGTATTGTTCCATTTTTCAAGTCTCTTGACTGAAACACAAATTTTAGCCATGATGCTCATGCTTTGAAATCGGCGCTTAAAAATATGGTTTCTGTCACTTCATCCGAACACTGGTAACGGCCCATGACTGACAACGGTGGTATCGTAAAGGCGGAAAATTACTTTCTCAAACCGGGATATATTTTTCTTTCCGAAAATCCGACCGTTATTTCCATCGTACTCGGTTCGTCCGTGTCCGTATGTCTCTATGACAGCAGGCGAAAACATTTCCACGGTCGACGTGGGGAGGGATAATGTCAGGACGGCACGAAACGTCCTCGCACGGGAGCGGCTCCAGATCGTATCAGAAGATGTGGGGGGACGGAAAGGCCGCAAAATTGTGTTCGATACCGAAAAAAATGAGGTGGTGATCATCAAGGTGGATAAGATCCGGGCGAGGGACTGGTATCCCTACGAGAGTGATCGATAAAACCTGAGATCGGAAGTCGGAGGTCAGAGGCATTAGGCCAGAGGTCAGAAGTCTGAAGTCGGAGGTCAGCCCAGCCACTGCAGCGAATTTGATCAAACGTTTAACTTTTCAATATCTATATGGAGGGAATGAACGTTGAACATCGAACGCCCAATGTCTAATAAGGCATTCTATCGATTTTGAGAGGGATTTGAATCATTGCAGATAAATCTTTAAGCATTACTCTCTTTCCGGCACCTCCGGAATAAACCGTGGAACAAGCATCTCTATCTGAGCGGCATTATCCACATTCGATGTTCGACGTTTGTGCTTTTGCTGTTGCTGATCTCGGACCTCGGACCTCTGTCGTTACAGTTTTTGATCATACATCTTCCCCACACCATATTCATCCCGCCGCATGAATTTTTCCCTGGACGGTCCGATAATTTGCATTTCCGGAAATTTTTTCTGAACCTCCATGGCGATTTTCATCTCTTTTGTGCAGCCGGTGCTGAAGGTCGCATCTTTTCCGACCCATTCCGGCGGGACTTTCCTACCCATGATTTGAAATGTATCCACAATATCCTCATAGGTCTGGAACCGCCAGATATCGATCATTCCGCTGGTCTGGACAATTTCCCACATGTACATGAGGTCGTCCGCATCCATGCCCGGTTCATAATAGTTGGACGGGTTTATGATGTGTGTCATGGTGGATTGGGTTTCGAGATGTTCGACAAACATCGACATGATTTTTTTGGCCATGCGAATTTTCCCGGGGATGGAACCGATGATACCGCTGTAAAAAATTACCGTCATGCCCTCTGATTTGGCGGCTTTCATCTGGTTGATGATGGCTTTAGCTTTTCTCTCCAGATCGGCATGGGAAAATTTGATTACCGAGGGGTGCCTGGGTTTGAACTCTATGGAAACCGATCCGTCCGGTTCCGGGGTGATATTGTAGATATCCTGGGTAAACTGGAAGTGAACGTCAAACAATCTGCGGCGTTGGTCGTGGCCCCTTGAGATGACGGCGTCCACCTCCCGAAAGGCCCTGGCGAAGGTGGTGGATGTCAACAAAAAATTGAGCTTTTCACGGGTCCCATCCGACAGGACGATAATATTCTTGTCGCTTCTCAGAATTTTAACCAGCTCATTTTTACTCAGAATCGGATTCTGTATGAAATACGCTTCCGAAAGCCTTTGGGTGATGGTTTCGTCCTGCCGGGCATCTTCAAAGTCCACTGCGGTAAACATGGGACCGCCTTTAAAAGCGATAATGACTTTATGGCCCATTTTCGCGAGGTATGAAATAATCGCCAGGTCCACTATGAGTTCACCGGCTTCGTCGGCGAGCCAGAGCAACCTTTTGGATTCGGTCCAGCAGACGCCCTCATGGCAGTTTGTTCCGAACAGACCGAAAAATTTGTCCACGCCGTTCCCTTTAAAGGGGCGCTGGAAAATGCGCAGATAGTCTTCTTTCGAGAATTGAAGGGGCGTTTCCGACATCCAGACAGCCGGTTCGCCAGTGAGGGTGACAAGTCTCTGCAGTTCGAGTTGTTCAGCCATCTGTTTGACTTCAGCCAATGTCCGGGGCTGTCGCTGAGGGGAAACACTGTCCCAATGATTCAAGGCCTGTTGAAGTGCTTCCGAATCAAGTACCCTGGCAGCTCGCCGATTCCGCGTAGTTTTTTCAAAAATATTGGGATCTTCGATTTGGGTGCGGTTGATGAAAATCTGGGTGAGTCGTTTTTCAAGCCGGGAGGGGATCATCATCTTATCCCCGGTTTCGTGATGGTACTTAATCCGGACCAGTGTTTCCAGATATAGTTTTTCCCTGGGGTCTTCGATTTTATCGTCTATCAGGGAGAGGACTTTGTCCAGAACACCGCGATAGCTTTCTTCGATCAGCTCCGGATTGTTCCGGTTGATGATGGCATCGAACATCTGGTCGGAGCAGGGGTAATACCGCTGATCCTCATCAAAATATACCATGAACCTGATTTGCTCCGGAGAGGCAACCTGTCGGGGATATGCGAAATGGTCCAGGTGGTTCTCGATATAAAATGCGGTCAGCCATGCGGCCTTTTCGGGATGACCGCCATCACGACGTTGGGCGCCGGCGTGCTGTGCGTACTCTTTTGATCTGTCCATTTTCGGCATAACGGTCCCCGGAGGCGGAAATTATTCGAAATCAACGGCAACAATATCTTCGCAAATCGCATTGATTTTATTCAGTACCGCAAAATGGTAAGGGTGCACCTGGTATCGTTTCATGGCTTCCTGATCCTCGAATTCCGATATCAGAGCGAAATCGTAAGATCGGTCTGAACGAAGGATGTCCCGGCCGAATTCATAGCGCTTGATTCCCGGTATCCTGTCCGGCAATCCCGCCAGACCTTTTTCTATGTCCTTGATATCGTCCTCGCTTGTACCTGGATTGAACTTCATAAATACGATGTGTTTCAGCATGGATCACTCCTTTAATTTATTGGAATTAAGGTTGATTTTTTTTAAGTTGAAACAAGCCGTTTGTCAACAACGATGAGTAATGATGATGAGCATAAAATTCCATGGCGCCGGTTTGAGAGCTTTCCGTCCGGGATCAAACAAATATCGGGGCGGTGACCAATGCTTGAAAATTTTGGTTGAAAGTTGTTTAAATAAGTACTATACGGTCCTCTTGGTTCTATATTGTATATGAGGTATGAAATCGCCAAAACAGAGTTGCTCGTTTGACGGGCAGGGAGGGTGTTAGGATGCATAAAATAGGAACGGTTTTAATGTGCATGATTGCACTTGCAGTGTTAGCTGTTGTGGTTATTGCTCCCGGATATGCCGAGGAGGAAGCACTCTGTGTCCCGATGGGAGTATTGAAGCTTGATCCGCCGGATAGCGTCGACCAGAAACGGGCTTCAGTTGATTTCCCCCACTCGATTCATTTCGACTACGCCTGTCAGAAATGTCACCACACCTGGGCCGGAGAGCCCGAAATAAAGAATTGTACAACGACTGAATGTCATGACCAGTTGAGTACGCCCAAAAATTCCGAAACAGATCATCCTTACAACGAAGCAGCCGTTCAATACTATAAAAAAGCCTATCATCAGCTTTGTATCGGCTGCCATAAAGAGATTAAAGAGAAAAACATGGAACTGGAACTGTCCAGGGCATTGCTGGATGAGCCGATAGTGATGGGTGGTCCCACTGGTTGTGTCAAATGCCATCCAAAGGAAGATCAGGAAGGACTCGAGGGCCCTGAATTGTAATTATTGCTGATAGAATCAGCATGAAGCCCTTCATTACCTGTCCGGTATTGAAGGGCTTTTTATTTTAAAAAACAGAGAGAATATGGTAATAAACAGGTAACTATTCGATTCCGGGAGGTAATTCATGTCAAAATTAGCGGTCAGCGGGATAATATCATTAGTTATCGGCGGGGTGATACTTCTTTTTCAGCAGCTCGGCAACCTGATGGGGACCGGGGGAGGGGAAGCGCTCTGTCTCGTGGATCTATTTGAACCCAGTAATCTTGACTGGATCGACAGCATGACATTCCTGGGGCTCAACAATCTGCTTGATACAATCGTTCTGACGCCGCTCTATATTCTGCTTTTTGTTGTAGGCGCGGTCCTGCTCATTATCAGCGGATTTATAAAAAGCTGATCACCGCCTTCAGGATAATTGCGACAGTTCCTTTTTGATGAATGAATGGGGAATCGTGTTTGAGAGAATAAGGCTCGTCTGCTCAGCCTTTTTCCATTCAATATTTCCGATAATATCAATCGAATCCCCATCCATAAAGGTCGCTTTGCCTTCTATTTTCCTGCTCAATACAACATCCTTGTGGTCTAAAAAGCGAAGACCTTTTTGAGATATATCCGCGACCTCGAACGCATAGCCGTTGATTACCAGCCATGGCCGTCTGTTGGGCGAATAAACCACGCGGTAGTGGCTTCTTTTCTCAGGGCCGCTATAGATCCGCTTTTGCCTCAAAGAAGCAGCCGTCTCGTTTTTCCTGTGTTGGTGTGCGAAATATGTCTTGAGGTTAAATGCAAGCGCCGCGGTTATGAAGATGAAAAGCCACGTCGATAGTGAATCTCTATGAAAACCACTCTGCAAGGCAATAAACAGGGAAACGAAAAATAAGAAAAGATTGATAACAAGAACGGGGAGTCGCATGGAAGGCCTCCTTGCTAACTACAAGTTATCTGAGTTTAAGCAAACACATCCGTCTCCACTCCTTTTGACTTTCTCCAGCAATTCCTATACACCTGTTGGGAATAGAATACAATACCGTCAAATGTGAATGCCATATATTGTCATATCCCCTCTTTACAAAACCGCATATATTCTGTATCAACTTATGCCATCAAAAAGGGGGGGCTCTCATCGCCCTTTGTTTTCCAGCTTTTCCATGTTGAACTGATCACGGCAGATCGGTTTGTCATATATGCCTGGGTGGCGGAATTGGTAGACGCAAGGGACTTAAAATCCCTCGGTCATTATGGCTGTACGAGTTCGATTCTCGTCCCAGGCACCATAAAATCAGGGGGTTACGGTTTAAGCCGGGCCCCTTAATTTTTCACATGATTTTCAAAGTAAGCTTATTGTAAGCGGCGGACAGGCAAAAAATCGCCCGAAGGCGGTTGACACCCTACGTACAAAATTTAATTACCCTCCAGCCCTAAGACCAAGTTCCATTTTGAATTTGCGTCAACGCCAAATCATATTATTTTCGTGATCCGTAAGCAGTTTGCTGAAGTTTCATATCTTGCTGTCTGTGAATGTTAAGGAGGTGTTCCCATGACGCTGTGTCGATACTACCGATTTGAAGAACCGCAGGTAGGCTGAACGAGTCCCCAGGCATTCAGCCCGTCGGTCTAAATACCCAAGATGGTACAAAGTTAAAGGAGTAATTTATAAGAAGCGTTCAACGCGGTTGCCAACTTTTTGGCCAGTGCTCTTCCGATCGGGCGTTTTCCGTGCTCCATTTCGGAAATGTGATGGGGTCGTATACCAATTTTCTCGGCAAGTTGTGCCTGGGGTTAAATCCTCGCGAGTTCGAAGCCCGCGCAAAATATTCCCCGGATGGCTGTTTGGGAAAATTTCGTCAACGCTAAAAACAACTTGGTTCATAGGGTGACCTCAAAGAAAAACTTTATACCCAACATTCAAAGATGCCCCAAGGCGTTTTACCATTTCCTTATTCATTTTCGGCGAACTCCGGGAAGCCTTCGCGCCATGGCACGTAATAGGATGCATCTACAAATCCCAAGGATTTCATAGCGGCAAGGGCTTGGTTTAAATTGGATACGGGACCGATGAATTTAAGTTCCACGGCTTCAGTATGGTGCTTTTTCTGAAGCGGTACAAGCTTAAAACACTCATTCATTGACAAATCATCTATCCTTTGGAATATCTCCAATGAGAGCAATCTTAAACTGTTATTACACTCTATAGACTCAGAATTGCCATTATTATAGATAGATATCTTCCATTAGGACAATAGGGAAGGATGTGTCAACCGGCAGGGTTTCGCGGATATGGAGAATGTATGGGGCTTCAGCCTAATTAATGAAAGATTGCTGATTATCGGAGAAGAGGAGAAACTCAATGGGAAAAGGCTTGCAGCACTTATTTGTCTGTCTCGCAATAGTTACAATAGTTTCTTTGGGAGCTGCCTGTGGATCAGATGAGGTCGAAGATTCCAGTAAGAAAGATGATATATCAAAATCAGTTGAGAAATTATCTGAAGAGAAAGTCCCGAGGACAGATGAAGACGTCCGCGTTTCCACCCAAAACATTTCAAGGACGGATTCCGTGCATGAGGCCTTGAATGAAGCGTCAGAGAGTCAGGGAATATTTTTCGGTGAAGTCCCGGAAGGATTCCCTATCGCTTTTCTGCCCTTGTATCCGGGTGGGACCATCGACAAATCATCCATAAGAGGAAGAGAAGCTACGCTTCTCCAGGTGGTTCCCGTTCCGAAGGACAAGGCAATTGCATATTACCGCAATTATTACAGAGAACTCGGATGGACTGCCAATGATCCCATAGCCCTGGCGGATCGGACGATGGTATTTTTTTCTGGAAATGATGCACGGGTGGATATGACTCTGATTGACAGGGAAGGGGGCAAGACCTTTGTGGCACTGGCGCTTTACTGAATTTATTTCCTGATTATCCCGCCGTAAAAGAGAGCTGCTTGTCAGCCCCATTCCGCACCATGGGCATGACCCGTCGGTACACCCGTCGGTGGATTGCCAACGCTTGCAAAATTCTCCGCGAGGATTATCTTGTATTGACAGTTAGTGGTAGACAGCGAAGAACGAATTGCCGGATAGTGCGTTTTTCCTGGACTGAGGCAAAAAGAAAGTGATCTGACAGCTATAAAAAGGAACTGTTTGTATGGGAAATCAGATTAAGACGACGATATTACTCGCGGTGATGACCGCCTTCATCCTGTGGGTGGGCAATATGATCGGCGGGCGTCAGGGAATGATATTCGCGCTGGTTATTGCGGCCGGGATGAATTTTTTCAGCTACTGGTACTCGGACAAGATTGTGCTGCGGATGTACCGGGCCCGGGAAGTGACACCCGGTGAGGCATCCGAGCTTTACGGTATAGTAAAAAGCCTGACCCAACGGGCGGGGCTTCCTATGCCCAAAGTATATATTATCCCCGAGGAATCGCCCAACGCTTTTGCCACTGGCCGGAATCCGGAGCATGCCGTGGTGGCGGTGACCGAAGGGCTGCTTCGCATCATGGAACGGGATGAGATCATGGGTGTTCTGGCGCATGAACTGGGGCATGTGAAAAACAGGGATATTCTGATCGGCTCCATTGCAGCCACCATGGCCGGCGCCGTCATGGTGCTGGCTTCCATGGCCCGATGGTCGGCTTTTTTAGGCGGCGGCAGGGACGACGAGGAAGGTGGGCTGGGCGGCCTTGGCCTGATTGCCATGTCGATCATTGCACCCCTTGCGGCCATGGTGATCCAGATGGCAATTTCCCGCTCCAGGGAATACCTGGCGGATGCTTCCGGTGCTGCATTTTCAGGCAGTCCCGAGGGGCTTGCCCGGGCGCTTGAAAAGCTCGGCGCCTACAGCCGGCGATTGCCGATGAACGCCAGTCCCGCCACGGCCCACATGTTCATTGTCAATCCCCTGGCGGGGAAAAGCTTCCAGAGCTTTTTTTCCACTCATCCTCCTTTGGAGGAGCGTATCGCACGGCTCAGAGGCACGCCCCCTCCTTCAAAAAACAACCGTCCGGGTCACACAATACACGAAGACCCTCGAATTGCGGCCGGTCATAATTTTTGGGATCGATTGGACGATAATTAAGCAGGACGCAAGGAGCAGGGAGCTTGGAGCGGGGGGCGATAGAACAGCGGCTAGCTCAGCAACACAAACTCTTGTTTATTAAATTTTGTTTTTGGCCGTTCTCTGCGTCTTGGCGTCTCTGCACGATAAATATTAGTTATTATTAAGAGTATACTTTTGGCACTATCATAATAATAGCGCCTTGTTTCATGGATTCAGAATAACTTCTGCTGAGACGGTTTTTGAGGTTTTTCGGTTTTAGGTGGCCTGCCCTTGGGTTTCTTGGCAACCGGTGCCCCGATATAATTTTCCCAGTCCTTGCAGAACTCGGCTTGGGGGGTGACCTCGTAAGATACTTCAAAGCTTGATTTTGAAGTGGTTTTAACGGCCTTCGGGCTGTTGATCAATAGAGACGTTTCCTGATTGGTGACCACGGGAAAACCGTAATGCCGGTTTTTGTACCGGAATCCTCCCTTTTTTTCGTACCGTGCTTCTATGAACCCTTCGTGGTTGATAAGCCTTTCCCGAATCCGATCGTTTGAAAACGAAACGAGGGTGTCCAGGCGCTGTTGAATGATGCTGTTAAAATCCCGTTCTATCTCGAAACCGATGCTGCTGCGGCCGGCCGCTGCCGCCGCGGCGATGGTGGTTCCGGTCCCCAGGAAGGGATCCAGCACGATATCTTCCTTCACGGAAAACATATTGATGAGTCTGTAGGGGATTTCAAAGGGAAAGGCGGCACTTCGCAGTCTGGCGTTGTTCTCTCCCAGTTTTTGTCTGGTGCCCTTGATGTCCATCCACACATCCGAAAACCAGTTGTTTCTCTCCTCCCAGAAATAGGCGCTTTCTCTCCGGTGCTGCTTTTCGGCATCTTTGGGGAACATCCTTTTTTCACCCTTTCGGACGACCAGGATATGCTCATGTTCCAGCGTGATGTATGCGCCCGGCGGCAGCATGCCCGATCCCATGAACTTGTTGGGCGCGTTTGTCTGTTTTCGCCAGAGAATTTCCGGAAGAGGGGCAAACCCGACGGACAGAAGACCGCCGAGAATGCGTGAATGATTCGGATAAAGAATGAAATTATCGTTCAGGGTTCGGGTGGCATCACCGATATTGATGCAGGCGATTCCCCCGGGTCGAAGAATCCGGTAGACTTCTTTCCATACCGTGTCCAGTAGTTGGTGCATCTGCTCAAAGGCCTTGAACCCGTCCTTCTGTTTCAAAGCTTTTTTTATTGCCGAACCCTGTGACACAAAGCATTCGTCCCACATTTCGATCATGGGGTAGGGCGGGGACGTGACAACCAGGGAAACGCTTCCGGTATCCACCGATTTCATCCGGGCGGCTTTTTCGATATGTATTTTATGATATGTTTTCATTATATTGACAGTCGGTGCGGTTTTATATTAGTTCAGTTGGGAAAACAACCCATTTATCTCTTACAGGGACACAGATAACCCAATTATTCCGGATCGTCTATGAAATATTCAAAGCTGACATTGGCGCTGTTTTTTTTCCTGTTGATTATTTCTTTCGGAACGGTCGGGTATCATTTTGTGGAGGGGTTGGGATTTTTCGAGTCATTCTATATGACCATCATCACGGTCAGCACGGTTGGTTTCTCAGAGATCAAACAGTTTTCCGAGGCCGGACGGATTATTACCGTCATTATCATTGTTACCGGTATCGGTGCGGGAACCTATACATTGGGACAGTTAACCAAGGCCTTACTCGAAGGAGAACTGAGGGCTATTCTTGGGAGGCGCAAGTTGGAAAAAAATATATCGAAACTTAAAAACCACTGGATAATCTGCGGATTCGGCCGGATCGGGAAAATTATATGTGACGAACTCGCCGAAGACAGCATCAAGTTTGTGGTCATCGAACAGAACCCGGAGAAGACCCTGGACCTTGATAGCAGGTATCTCTACATCAACCAGGATGCCACTTCCGAAGAGGCGCTTCGGGAGGCGGGAATCATGACCGCCAAGGGCATTGTAACGGCTGTTTTTTCCGATGCCGATAACGTTTTTATCACACTTACGGCCAAAGGGCTCCGCCCCGATATATATATTCTGTCCCGGGCCTCGGAGGTGAAAAACGAAGGCAAACTTCTCAGGGCCGGCGCCAACCGGGTGATGTCGCCCTACGTCATCGGGGGCAGCCGCATGGCGCAGTTGCTTAAAAGCCCGACGGTATCGGATTTTATCGATACGGCCACAATGAATTCGGAACTGGGACTTTCTCTGGAAGAGGCGCTTATCGGACAGGAATCCAAACTGGTGGATAAAACCCTGCTTGAAAGTAATATCCGGCGCGATTTCGGCGTGATCATTGTTGCCATTAAAAAACCGACGGGCAGAATGATTTTCAACCCGGGGCCCTCGGAAAAACTGGAAGCCGCGGACGTCATTGTGGTGATCGGGAAAAAAGAAGATATGAAGCGGCTCAATGCAGTGTTGATGAACAATGCGTGCGTATGTTGAGTCGATATTCAAGATATCAATCCTGCAAGCTGTAACAGAAAGGATATCGATTCTATGTCATGGCTTAAATACCTGTGGTTGGGGGATCATCGCCGGCGATCACGGGAACCAAGTAATGCAAAGCCGTATTTCGGATATGAACAGGTGCCTGAGGATGAAAAGACCCGACGGGTTATCCGGCATTTCAACTCCGTTGCCCGGCAATATGATTTCATGAATACTCTCCTCAGTTTCGGGATTCATCACGCGTGGAAGCGTGAGGCCGTTAAGATGATCGGACTGTCATCCGGAGCGAGTGTTATCGATGTGTGCGGTGGTACGGGAGATCTGGCTGTGCTGGCGTCCCGGAGGATCGGGCCGTCTGGGCGGGTCACGATATATGATATAAACCGGGCCATGATGGACGCGGGCCGGGACAAGGTGTCGGCCATTGCGTGTGCTCCTGTAGATTTTGTCCAGGGGAATGCCGAGGTGATCTCTTTTCCGGATAGCACTTTCGACGCGGCCATGGTGGGGTACGGCATTCGGAATGTTACCCGTATGGAGCAGGGGTTCCGTGAAATGTACCGGGTGCTCAAGCCGGGGGGGAAAATGATGTGTCTCGAGTTTTCAAAACCAACCTGGCCCCTGTTCAGGTGGCTTTATGATGTCTATTCCTTCCATATCATGCCTTTCCTGGGGGACTTGATTGCGGGTTCCCGGGGTGCTTATACCCATCTGCCCGAATCCATCCGCACCTTTCCGATGCCGGAGACGCTTTCGGCCATGATGATTCGGATAGGTTTCAGGCAGGTATCCTTTCGACGTCAGACGAATGGTATCTCCGTGGTTCATCTGGGAGTGAAGGGATAAAAAAACGATGGAAGATGGATGCCCGCTTCGCTAGGACGATGGACGAAAAGGAAAACGGCATTTAGTTCCTTTTTCTTCGACGGAGAAGATTTTTAGGGTTGTTTATCGTTTCATCCTTCTTCATAGAGAAGCGGTCTTCCCTCTTCCATCGGGTTTATAACGGTCGGAGATACCTATGTTTATAGATATTATCCTTTGCTGTATCGGTTTCGTGTTGCTCTATTACGGAGCGGAGTGGCTGGTGAAAGGGTCTTCGAGCCTGGCGCGAAGTTTCGGCGTGTCTCCCCTCGTTATCGGTCTTACCGTTGTCGCATTCGGTACGTCGGCTCCCGAACTGGTTGTCAGTGTTATCGCATCTGCTGGGAACAAAAGCATGATTGCCGTGGGCAACGTGGTGGGGAGCAATATATGCAACATTGCCCTGGTGCTGGGGACCGCCGCGCTGTTTCAGCCGATTCGAAGCGACAGATCCGTGATTCGGCGGGATATCCCGCTCATGCTGGGCATCTCCCTGTATCTGGCGATTCTTTCCCTTAATTCGGTCATCGGCCGTGTAGAGGGGGTTACGCTCTTTACCGGTGTCATATTGTACACGTGGTTTAACTACGTTGCTTCCCGAAATAATCTCTGCTCCGGTTCCGGGGCTCGAATTCCCGAAATACCTTCAGGCGGGCCTGAAGTTCTATCCACGGGTTTGCGGTGGAAAAATATGGTCTTTGTAGTGGTCGGTATTGCCGGTGTGGTTGGCGGTGCGGAGCTTGTAGTCGATTCGGCCGTGAAGATCATGACGGTATTTGGCGCCAGTGAAAAATTTATCGGTCTGACCATCGTTGCTTTCGGAACGTCTCTTCCTGAACTGGCGACCTCAGTGGTCGCGGCCATACGGAAAGAGATGGATATCAGCATCGGGAATCTGGTGGGGAGTAATGTATTCAACATTCTCAGTGTTATCGGGATGGCCGCCATGGTCAGACCGATTCCGATTCCCGGTGGATTTGTCGAGGGCGGATTGATTGTGGATTACGCCGTCATGATGTTTACAAGCTTTCTGCCATGGCTGCTTATGAGAAAGACCGCCGTTTTGAACCGAAAGGGCGGGGGGCTGCTGCTGCTTTGCTATGTCTGCTATCTGATCTATTTATTCCTGAAGATGTAGAGTTGTTCCATTGTTGAAATCTGGTTACCAGGGACAGGGCAGAGGAAGTTGGCTCTGCTTTGAGTCGCTTTTCAGGGGTTTCAGGTGTCAGGTGTCGGGTGTCAGAAATGAACTGAGGTCGTTTCACGCTCGAACGTTTTACACTATTGATTCAAGAGAAGCGCTATCCGGGGGGAGGCGTTTTCCCCGAAACCTGAAACCTGACACCTGACAC
The DNA here is from genome assembly GCA_963677545.2 of Desulfobacterales bacterium. GTDB lineage: Bacteria > Desulfobacterota > Desulfobacteria > Desulfobacterales > JAFDDL01 > JBECKW01. The sequence goes on from CAXXKH010000049.1 coordinate 174,614, forward strand.
CTGTATTCAGTCTTCCGGAGGGAACGTCAACTGCGCCCCGAACCATCCAATAACGGTAACCAGGGGGAACAGCGAAAGCACAAGAACAAGGTAGATGTAGCCGGCGCCGCTAATCCCTGTCATTACATCCGGCGCCGTAAACCGCCAGATAAATGCAATCGTTGAAACCAGAAGCAATAACGGAGAGATCTTGAGCTTGACCTTTACGGCTCGAACCGGTTTTGCAAAGTAATTGAGCCACCACGTATAAAGCCCTGTCAGGATCGCCACGAGTGTGAACAGGACGCCGCCGCCCAGGCAGTGAAACGCGGTCGTTTCAAATGATTGAATGCCGGTGGCGAGATAGAGAAGTGTAAAGACGGTTGTGGCGGACATGAAGACGATCGGAAAATGAACGGTCATCGGGTGAGGATGCCGCCGCAGCATGGGCACTTTAGTGAGAAGCCGGGATAGAAAAGCGGGGACGTTTATTTCCGAAACGGCTTCTTTCACAAATTCGCCCACCTGGGGATAGCGATCCAGAACATCGACGTCGTGGGGCGCGGCCTTGAGGTCGGTGGTTAAATCACGTCCGGCATGATGACGCTTCATGTGTGTGCCGGTTTTCCAGAGCTTGCTGCCGGTTACATCGATGACGCGTCCCTGGTAAGCGATGTAGACGGGGCGGCCGTTTTCCCCGTTAAATTGTGAAAGCGAATCTGCATTGAATTTTTTCACTTCAGGCTCCTTATTTGTTAAATTTGGTCAACCAGTACCTTCATCAACACCACGACAAAGAGTGACAACGGGAACAGGCTGGCCCTGTTGAACAGTGTCATGGCGTTCGCGCTTGCCCTCGATCGGTAGAGTCGCCACGCAGGGTATACCAGCAGAACGCAGGCAACAGCAAGGGCGAGTAGTGTGTACGACCAGTGAAACGCGGTCAGGGAAAAATTGAAAATAACCGCTGTTAATCCGATAGTAACGAGAAGCGATATAAGAATGATTGAAAGGGAATGGTCCGGACCGAAACGAATCGGAACGGTTCGAACGTTTAACTTCAAGTCTTCTTCGATATCGGACCAGTCGTTGGGAATATTCTGGCCGCCGATTTCCCAAAAAAAGAAAAGCAGGAAAAGCAGGACAAGAAAAGTGATGTCCGGATTCGGGTCCACGGCGAACACGGCTGCCAGGGCGCCGGATGTTTTCACGCCGCCGCTGATGATTACCCGGTGATGGGTGATTTTTAAAAGAAGACAGTAAAGTGCTTCGAGAATACATCCGGCCATGAATATAAGCAAGCAGACCGGATTGAGCAGAAAAGCCCCCACGGCGGCGACGATGGACCAGCCGACAGCCCAGATCAGGCCGGCACGGAAACTTAAAAGGTCCTGGGCCATGGGATGGCGGACCCAGACGGCATCCAGATCGTTTCTCGTAAGGAGAACCGATTTTTCTATTTTTTCTTTATCCTGGCGGTAACCAATGACATCGTTGAGAGCATAGACAGCCGTATAACCGGCAAAGGTTGTTAGAATCCCCAGCAGAACGATGTTCAGTGGCGGCATGGTTCCCAGCCACAGCAATGCCGCGAATGCCGGGGCGGCCATGTCGAGGACCCCGTGCGTTGTTCTGGACAGGGCCAGGAAAAGCTTGACACGGGATATGCTGTTCTGCCGGGGGGCGATGGAAGATAATGCCAAATCGGGACCTCCTGTATGATAGCGTATTGACCTTTGAATTTAGCCGGTTTAGTGTATAAATGCAAGGAAGTGATGGGATAATACAGGGGAAAACCACTTCCGACACTATTGTCGGGAGTGATATCGGTCTGATAAGTCTTATGGGCCCTATAAGACCTATTAAAAAGCAAAGTCATGAAAAGCACTATAGACCTTCGGAATTATCTTCAACGAATCGACGGGAAAGGATACAAGGCCTACAAGGGGCTTTCGGGGCGTTATGAGTTTCCGAAGTATATGCTTCTCGTCGACCATGTGCAGGGAGATCCTTTTGCCGCGCCGAGTCGCGTCCGGGTCCGTGTTAAACGGGAAGCCTCGAATATCCCCCGGGATGCAATCCGAAACAAAATCAGATCGGTGGCCGCATGTGATTTTTTAACCCGGGAATTCCATCGACAATGCCGTGTTCATGCCCGGGGCAACAGGGGCACCGGGAAAAGTGGTCTCATCACCATCGATAAGCCGCTTCAGGAGATACTGGAGCGAAGTGCCATGGTGATCGGCCCGGCGTTTGTGGAGGCACGGTTTTTTATGGGGTTGCCGGCCCGGGGACGCGGTGTCTCCGGGAAAGACGCCCGGGCCATGTTTTTTGAGGAGTTGCCACGGATTGTGGAACATGCCCTGTTCATGGAGAATTTATCCGCCTCCGATTTGATCCGGCATGTGGAAACCGCGGAAGATGCCGAGTGTGTCCGGTCCGGGCTTGTCGGCATGAATCTGGTTTCGTTTGTGGGGGACGGTTCATTGCTTCCCCGGGCCAGCGGGATCGATCCCGGTCCCCTCGAAAAATCCCGGGCCAGCTTGTTTCAATCGCCGGAAAGCCTTCGTGTCGAACTGGTGTTGCCCAATCGTGGAAAAGTATCCGGTATGGGCATTCCAAGGGGGATTACCTTGATTGTCGGGGGCGGGTATCACGGAAAGTCGACGCTTTTAAATGCTATAGAAAACGGAGTTTACAATCATATTCCCGGGGATGGCCGGGAACTTGTCGTTACGACGTCCGGTGCCGTAAAGGTCCGGGCAACCGATGGGCGGAGTGTCGAACAAACCGATATATCACCGTTCATCGACAACCTGCCGATGGGCCAGGATACCCGCTCGTTTTCAACCCGGAACGCCAGTGGCAGCACGTCCCAGGCGGCAAATATCATGGAGGCCCTGGAAATCGGGGCGGATGCCCTTTTCATGGACGAGGATACCTCCGCGAGCAACCTGATGATACGGGATGTAAACATGCAACGGTTGGTTGCCAAAGAAAACGAACCGATCACACCTTTTATCGACAGGGTCCGGCCCCTTTTTATTGAGAAAGGCGTGTCGACCGTGCTGGTCATGGGCGGGTCCGGTGATTATTTCCGTGTTGCGGACCATGTGGTTCGAATGGCGGATTATCTCCCTATGGATGTTACAAGGGAGGCCAGGCAGGTGGCCAATGCCTGCAAGGATCCACGACAATCCGAAGGTGAAGACCGATTCGGGGATTTTCGCGGGCGGGCGCCAATCGCCGGGAGTTTTAATCCCTGCCGATTCAACGGGAAGATCAAGATCAAGGCGGACAGACTGCACGAGATTGTTTTTGGGCAGACGGTGATAGACATGACCGATGTGGTCCAGGTGGTGGATACGTCCCAGACAAGGGCCATCGGATACGCCATTTACCGTGCAATTCAATATATGGATAGCAATCGCAGCCTCAAAGAGGTTGTCGATATGGTCTGTGCGGATGTGGATAATGACGGTCTGGATCCCCTCGGACCTTACCTGACAGGGGATCTGGCCCGATTCCGCGGTTTCGAGTTGGCAGCCGCCATTAACCGGATGCGAACGCTGAAGGTACGGCAGCTGGATCCGGTGTCATAGATTGAAAAGAACAGACGTAAGCTATTCAATTAACATTACGCAAACATATATATGAAAATGTGTCATGGGTGTCCCGGAACTCGGCGGCACAATAATTCGGTGTGACTATACGGAGATTTTTTATGAAACGTGCAAAGGGAAAAGCAGTTGCAGTCTATGTCGGGAGTATTCTTTTTCTGGGGATGATATTTTGTGGTTCGGGGATGGCGGCGGGAAATGAGCCCGGGGAAATTTTTGAAGAAAGTCAGCAGCATCTTCTCGCCCAGAATGATACAATGGACGACTCTTTGGACGATTTCGATTTTCTGGAAGATGAAGAAGAACCGGAGATGATTCGAGTGGCAGACCCCCTGCAGGGGTTTAACAGGGCGATGTTCGCGTTCAATGACAAAGCCTATTTCTGGGTATTGAAACCCGTGGGCCGGGGATATAAGGCCGTGGTGCCGGAAATTGCCAGAAAAGGGGTCAAAAATTTCTTCTATAACCTGGGGATGCCTATCCGGTTTGTCAGCTGTGTTTTACAGGGGAAGGGCAAAGCCGCCGGTGGAGAAATCGGCCGTTTTGTATTGAACAGCACGGTGGGGGTGCTTGGTTTCGGGAATCCCGCGGCCAGGTATCCGAGTCTGAATCCGGATACCGAGGATTTGGGCCAGACATTGGGCAGATACGGTGTCGGTAACGGTGTTTATCTCGTTTTGCCGCTTTTGGGTGCTTCGACCTTGCGGGATACGGTGGGTTATGTCGGAAACTGGTTTCTGGATCCGGTGTCGTATGTGGACCCATCGCTGGCTGAATACAGTATAAAGGCCGGCGAGATAATTAATGAAACATCATTTAGAATAGGAGAGTTGGAAAGCTTGAAAGAATCCACCCTCGATCCCTATACGGCTTATCGAAATGTTTATTTGCAACACCGGCAGGAGCAAGTGGAGAGGTGATATCTATCGGTCAAACTCCAGCCGTTGCCCCATCGGCGCCGGATCGACTTTACCCTCATGATACGCCAGGTGACCGGAGACAACGGTTGCCGTAATGGTGGATTTAAACGTGGTCCCGGAAAAAGGGGACCAGCCGCAACGGTAAAGGATCTCGTTCTCATCCACAACATAGGGTTGATTCAAGTCCGCCAGGATCAAATCGGCCCAGTAGCCTTCCCGGATATACCCCCTGTCCCTGATCTGGAAACGCCGCGCCGGGGCATGGGCGGTCTTTTCAGCGATAAGCGGGAGAGAGAAATTGCCGTCATGATATCGTTCAAGGAGGCTTTGAAATGCATGCTGCACCAAAGGAAGTCCCGAAGGCGCAGAGAAATAGGGCGCCTGTTTCTCGGCCAGGGTATGCGGGGCATGGTCTGTCGCCACCATATCCAATCTGTCGTCGTGGAGAGCGTTTAGAAGGGCATCCCGGTCGCTGGTGTCTTTAATGGCCGGATTGCATTTTATCAGGCTCCCTTTTTTTTCGTAATCTTTTGTGGAGAAGAACAGGTGGTGTACACAGACTTCGGCGGTGATTTGTTTATCGTCCATGGGCATTGCCAGAAGAAGTGTCATCTCTTCTTTCGTCGATAGATGCAGCAGGTGAAGTCTGGCGCCTGTGTCCTGGGCGATTTTGACGGCAAGAGATGAAGATAGGAGGCAGGCGTCCCTGCTTCGGATCAGCGGATGACATGCCATGGGAACCTTCTCTCCGTACTTCTCTCGAAACGATCGTTCATTTTGCATGATCGTGGGGGTGTCTTCACAATGGACGGCGACAACGACCGGTGCGTTTGAAAAAATCTGTCTAAGCACAGTCGTGTCATCTACAAGCATATTACCGGTGGAGGAGCCCATGAACACTTTGATCCCACAGGCGAGGGCCGGGTCGAGCCGTTTTATATCTTCGATATTTTCGTTGGAGGTGCCCATGTAAAACGCATAATTGGCAAAGACGTTTCCCTGTGCCGTGTGAATTTTTTCTTTCAGGAGGTTCTGCGTGAGTGTCGGCGGTTTGGTGTTGGGCATATCCATGAAGCTGGTGATGCCGCCCGCCACGGCTGCCCGGGATTCCGAGACCATATCTCCTTTATTGGTGAGACCCGGGTCACGAAAGTGAACCTGATCATCGATCATGCCGGGGAAGAGTGTTTTTCCTTCTCCATCGATGACGATATCCGCGGTCCGGTTGCTGAGATCGTCGCCGATTATTTCAATTCGTCCGTTTTGTATAAAAAGATCCTGTTTTTTAGCCGCGCCGTCATTGACAACGAGGGCATTTAATATCAAAATTCGCTTCATGGAACCACCTGATAGAATTCTGTCCGGTTAAAGAAAATGCCCCGAAAAGAGGCGGGAAGAGGTACCGAATCAAAAACATCAAATACCACAGCCAATTTCAAAACGTTTCATTTCATTCGGCTTCTGCGTTGGCCGATTCGCTTTGCGTCTAATTTCACGCATGGCGGGAAACCGTTTTGAAAATGACTCACCATAGTTATAAGATACAGAATATGAATTGGAGAATCCAGTGGAAAGTTGGTCCCGCGGGCGTTCCGCCGATGGGAATCGATATGAAATCAGCTTGATAGATCGTGTGGACGGGGAGGAAATAAATGCATGAACTCGGCATTGCACTTCAAATTATCAGGATTGCCGAGGGGGCCGTTCCCGAGGATGCCGGAGAGGCGAAGGTGGAAACGGTTCGCTTAAATATCGGGAAATTAAGTGCTGTCGTACCGGACAGCCTTACATTCTGTTTCAATCTTGCGATCAAAGACACGAAACTGGAGGGGGCCCGGCTCATAATAAACGAAATACCGGCGAAAGCCAGGTGCCGCGGCTGCAATCATGAATGGGACATAGATGAGTATGACTTTGTCTGTCCTGAATGTGCCGGGGGGGATGTCGAAATGGTTACCGGCAGGGAGCTGGATGTGGAATCGATTGAGATTAAAGAATAATCTGCTTTAGAGATCATACAATGTCTCATCTTTTCGCGGTGCCTGCTGTCTGGCCTTTCCCTTTTTGCCTTTTCCCTCCGGAAGGATAAAGGGATCTTCGCCTTCCAGCAGCGATCCCATTTCGGCTTCGATTTGATCCGGGTCCTCTCCGTTTTCCATACGACGGAGGGCTTCGTTCATCCCGTCACCAAGTTCCATTCCGGTCATGTCGGACAGCTTCCGCATGAGATTGGCCGCCTGACGGGGATCGTCTTCGTTTATATTCCCGGCCTCTTTTTCCAACAGGGCCATGGCTTTCTCCATTTTACCTTCGTCAAAGGGGAGGTCTGCGTCCTCGTCACTTTCCGATGCCCGGCCGGCAATGGCAAACATGGATACCTGGCGAGACAGCGGTTTGCCGGTATCGCATTTGGGGCATACCGGGACTTTTCTTGTGTTCACTGTTTTTGAAAAGAAATTATAAATACAATGGCACTCTTCGCAGTAAAATTCGTATATCGGCATGATCGGCACCTCGGTTGAAAAGGTAAAAATAAAGACGATTCAGATGCTTTGTCGTTTGTTGCACGGACTTATAAAATATATGGGAAATTCATGTCAAGATAAGAACGGTGAAAGACCCGATGGAAGAAGGAAGACCGCTTCGCTCGGACGATGGAAGAAAAGGGCAACGATGTTTCGTTGTTCGGTTATCGGGAAAAATCTGGGTTGTTTGTCGTTTCGTCCCTCTTCCTAGCGAAGCGGTCTTCCATCTTCCATCAGCTTATCTTGATCTCGGGGCCGTTCAGTTGACTTGGCTGGTGGCTTCTGCTATGGCTGCTGCGACTTGAAAAAAGTAAAAATTTAAACATTCAAAGATAAATGAAAGGACAGATCCAATGGAAAGGACCCTCTCTATAATCAAACCGGACGGTGTTTCCCGCGCCCTGATCGGCAAGGTGATTGCGCGTTTTGAATCGAACGGTATTCACATTGCGGCCATGAAAATGATTCATATGACCAAAGCCCAGGCCCAGGGGTTTTACGCGGTCCATAAAGAGCGCCCGTTTTTCGACAGCCTTACCGATTTCATGTCATCCGGTCCCGCAGTCGTGATGGTGCTTGAAGGTGAGAATGTTATCGCCAAGAACAGGGAACTCATGGGGGCCACCAACTATAAAGAGGCGGCCGAGGGGACCATCCGGCGGGATTTTGCAACGGATATCGAAAAAAACATTGTCCACGGGTCCGATGCTCCCGAAACGGCTGCGTTCGAGATCGGTTATTTTTTCAATCAGTTTGAAATTGTGGGTTGATGCCTCAAAAGATTTGTCTTGAAAACATCGCCATTGTTCTTTTTCAGACCCGGGTGCCGGAAAATATCGGGGCTGCGGCCCGGGCTGCGCGCAACATGGGGGTACGTCAACTGGTGGTGGCGGCCCCCCGAAACCTCGATATGCCGCGTGTATTGAAAATGGCCACCCATGCTGCCGCCGGTGTCGTGGAGAACATGGTGGTCTGCGATACCCTCCAGGAAGCGTTATCGGATTTCAACTGGGTGGTGGGGACCACTGCCCGCCTGGGGGGCGGACGCCAGGTGATACCGTCTCCCGCCAGGCTTGCCGATAAATTGATTCCCATCAGTGCCGAAAACAGGATAGCGCTTCTCTTCGGTCCGGAAGACCGGGGACTCACCAATGAAGACCTGCGCTTGTGCCATGACCTTGTAAATATCCCTACTGCCGAATTCTCTTCCCTGAACCTGGCCCAGGCCGTCATGGTCATGTGCTATGAATTGTTCAAGGCAAGCCGGGAGGATCTCCGGAGTCATTCCCCGCGGCTTGCTGCCCGGCATGAACTCGACGGGATGTACGATCAGCTGAAAGATATCCTGGTGAGGATCAATTATATCAACCAGGAGAATCCTGAGTACTGGCTCAACAGGGTACGGTATTTTTTTTCCCGGCTTCAGCTTCGGGCCAGGGAAGTGAGTATTATCCGGGGCATTTGCCGCCAGATCAACTGGTATTCGGGGAAGTGTTATCGGGATGGGGTGGCGGATGGGAAGGCTGGAACGCGGCGGTCAGAAGGCGGAAAGGGCGAAGAGACAAAAGGAGAAAAATCGAGGGAAGATGGAAGACCGCTTCGCTAGGAAGATGGACGAAAAGGCAACTACATTTCAGTAGTCTTTTTAAACGGGAAAAATCAGGGCTTTTGAAGTTTCTTCCCTCTTCCTAGCGTAGCGATCATCCTTCGTCCATCGGGCAGTTCGTCCCTCGGAACTAAATTAGGAGAAAATGAAATGAGAATCATTCGTTTTGGCCCAGTCGGGGAAGAGCGCCCCGGGCTTTTAAAAGACGGGCGGATAGTGGACCTGAGAAAACTGTATCCGGAAATTCCGGATGTGGGAGCGGCTTTTTTCAATGGGGGGTGGCCGGAAAAACTGGCCTCCGTGGATTCGCCGGGAGAGGAAATGGATGTTCGGATTGGATGCCCCATTCACAATCCCTCAAAAATCATTTGTCTCGGGAAAAATTATCGGGCCCATGCCGAGGAGACCGGTATGGATGTTCCCGAGCGCCCCCTGCTGTTCAGCAAATCTCCCAATGCCCTTACCGGTCCTTTCGATCCGATTCTTATGCCCGAAAGCAGCAGTGAAATCGATTGGGAAGTGGAGCTGGCCGTGGTGATCGGAAGAAGCGGAAAGCGCATCTCCCGGGAAGATGCATTTGACTACATCGCGGGGTATACCGTGTTGAACGACGTGTCCGGACGGGACCTGCAATTTTCCGAGGGACAGTGGTTTCGGGGAAAATCTCTGGACAGTTTTGCACCGGTGGGCCCTGCACTGGTAACCCCTGACGAGTTCGGGATACCGGAAGCCGTTCACCGCCTGGGGCTCCAGACTTTTGTAAATGGAGAGGTCATGCAGGACGGAAACACCCGGGATCTTATTTTCAACATCCCCGATATTATTGCGGATGTCAGCCGGGATATCACGCTTGTTCCCGGCGATATCATTGCTACCGGCACCCCCGACGGCGTGGGATTCTTTCGGGACCCTCGTATCACACTGAAGGTCGGGGATGTTGTGGAGTGCAGGATCGAAAAGATCGGGAGTATTATTAACGGAGTGGAGTAGTAAAGAGTGCCTAAACCGGCAAGCCGGAGTCGACGGTTTGCAGTCGGCAGTCAACAGCCGGCGGATCGAAATCTATTTTATTTTACCATCAACCTTATCGAAAGATACACGCTTTCGCGTGGATGTTTGCCGTAAGGGGTCTAACGTTCCTTGAGTTGAGGAGTTCCACCGATTTGAGAACTGAAAATCCGAAGAGCCGAAGAGCGGAAGATCCGGAGAGCCGAAGGGGAACATAGAGATAATGGCTTTTGACACATTCATTAAAAATCTTAATCTCTCGCAAAGCCGCAAAGATCGCCAAGAAAAACCAAAAAAATATATGATCTTTGCGTTCTTTGCGGCTTTGCGAGAGAAATTGCTGTTGCTTTGAGGCTGTCAGGTATTTTGATCAAACGGCTCACTTTTGTCAGGACGCGTCGGGGGCAGACCTCTGATCTCCGACCTCAGTCTGTATCAGTACTTCGCATCCGCATAATCCACCCACACCCACCGGCTTTTACCAGTTCCCGGTCAAAGGATGAGATGGAAAAAGAGAGAGCTTCTTCTTTCGATTCCGTCTTGAAGATGAGTTTCGAATTTTCAAAATCAGTTTCAACTTGTGTCTCCAGGGTTGAAAATTCGGAGAAGAGCCGGTCGATTATTTCTTCCGGCATCTCGACGGCCATCATGCCGCAGTTGAACATATTCTGCCGGAAAATCCGGGCGAAACTCGGTGCGATCACCATGTTGATGCCGTTGATTTCAATAGCCCAGGGGGCATGTTCCCGTGAAGAGCCGCATCCGAAATTCTCCCGGGTGACGATGACCTGTTTGCCGGGAATATCCCGTCCGGGATCAAACCCATCCAGTTTCAGATCCTCCAGCAGATAAGGCTGGAGGGCCTGCTTTGTTATCTCCGTTAAATACTTCGCGGGAATGATCTCGTCCGTGTTGATATCCGACCGGTCCAGAAAGAGGACTTTGCCGCTGAAATTTTTTCATTATCATTTCCTTCTTGGTTAATGGCATAGAGCAAAGGGCACGGCGTATAGGTGTGGCAGCATCTCTGTTTTTTGCACTATGCTCTCTGCTCTTTGCCCTCTGCTATCATTTTAGTCAATACTCAGCACTTACGTGTTGTAGAGTTCCGAATTGCTGATCTTGCCCGTCAGGGCCGTTGCCGCCGCACTGGCCGGGCTCATCAGATGCACCATGCCGCCTTTTCCCATGCGACCGTTGAAATTGCGATTGGTGGTGGATGCACAGACCTCTCCTTCGGCCAGTACCCCCCCCCGTTGCTCATGCCGAGACAGGCGCCGCAAGTGGGGTTGGTGACGCAAAAACCGGCGTTCATGAAGATCTTGATGATGCCCTCATCCAGGGCCTGCTGGTAAATAGCCGGGGTCGCGGGTGAAACGATGCCCCGGACATCATCGCTGATATGTTTGCCTTCAAGGATGCCGGCCGCGATGCGGAGATCTTCGATGCGGCCGTTTGTGCATGATCCGATATAGATCTGGTCGACGGGTGTGCCGGCAAGTTCGCGGATCGGTTTGACCCTGTCCGGTTTGAAACCATATGTCGCCTGGGGTTCCAGATCGGTTACGTCCAGGGAGATGACATCGTCGTACTTCGCATCCGGGTCCGGCAGCCAGGCCTGAAAAGCAGTCAGGGCCGCTTCTTTGTCTGCGTATTCATCCTTGATAAACGGCCACAGGTAATCCACCGTGGTCATGTCCGGAATGCAGATGCCGCTGGTGGCGCCGGCTTCCACGGCCATGTTGCACAGGGTCATCCGGGCTTCCATGCTCATGGCGGATACCACGGGTCCCGTGAATTCGATGACCTTGTCGGTGGCGCCGTTGACCCCCAGGCGTCCGATCAGGGCCAGGATGACATCTTTCGAGAAGACCCCTTCAGGAAGTTTCCCGGTGATATCGATCCGGATGGTGGATGGATATCTGAACGCACAGACCCCTTTCAATAGCCCCACCTCCAGGTCGGTTGTCCCGACACCGGCGGCAAATGCACCGAATGCGCCATGGGTACAGGTGTGGGAATCGCCCATAATGATGGTATAGCCGGGCCGTACAAAGCCTTTTTCCGGAAACAGGGCATGGCATACACCATTCTGACCGATGTCGAAAAAATCCTTGATATTGTTCCGTTTTGCCCAGTCCCTGAGGATTTTCCCCTGGATGGCGGTTTTGGAATCCTTTGCCGGGGTGACATGGTCGATAACCACCTTTATTTTATCCGGATCGAAGACCCTGTCCTTCCCACGTGACTCGAGATCCACTATCGCCGGCGGTGTCGTGATCTCGTGACAGAAGACGGCATCCAGCCGGATCACGTGCATGCCCTCCGACGGCGTGCCCACGATGTGAGTGTCAAATATTTTTTCCGCTACAGTTTTTCCCATATGTTCCTCCGTTCTTAATCCGAATCTGTTTTCAAAACAGACAAAAACGCAGACTGCGGTATCATCACCTTGCCGACCATTTTCATCCGTTTCTTGCCTTTTTTCTGTTTTTTCCAGGAGTTTTCGTTTCCTGGTAATATCGCCGCCGTAACACTTGGCGGTAACGTCCTTGCGCAGGCGCCCGAAACGGTGGTCCGGGAAATGACATTGCCGCCGATTAGCACCCTGAATCGCGATTTTAAAACATCTGCCGCGGCACTTCCTCCTTGAGCTTTTCGCACATGGTCCGGCGCGCGCTGAACGGATCGGTCCCGGTGCACGAGCTGGCTCAGTGCATCCACCCGCTCTCCGTTCAGCAGAATATCCACCTTGGACGAGATCCGTATCCCGGTAGTCGATCAGATCATAATCGAAGGAGCCGTAGCCCTGGGTGATGGACTTGAGCTTGTCGTAAAAATCATAGATGACTTCGGCCAGGGGAAGCTCGAATATCATCTCCAGCCGGTCGCTGGTCAGGTACTTGGTAATTTTTTGTTGATGCCCCCGCCGGTCCAGGCACAGTTTCATTACCGCCCCCCATATACCGTTGCGGGCACGATGATCGCCGCCCGGATGAAACGGCTCCTGGGGCCCTCTCGATGAGCATTCGGGTCCGGGTAGAGGGCCGGGTTGTCCACAATCACTTCATCGCCTTCTTTCATGGTCAGGAGAGTAGCGGACCGATGGCGCCGTGAGAATGAGTGATAGATCATATTCCCGCTCCAGGCGTTCCTGGACCACCTCCAGGTGCAGCAGTCCCAGAAAGCCGCATCGGAAACCGAAAACCGAGAGCCGTGGAGGTGTCTTTTTCATAGACCAGAGAGGCGGCATCGTTCAGTTTTGAGTTTTTTCGAGATTCCGGCCGCCAGATCCTCGTAATTCATCGGCGGCCACCGGATACATGGAGAGAAAAGACCACCGATTTGGCTTCCTTGAAATCCCGGTTGTGCCATGGCGCACGGGTGCTTTTGCATGGAGTGACCGTATCTCCGCACCGGGTGTCGCTCACGGTTTTTGATGCCGGCGATGATATAGCCCACCTGCCCGGCGGACAGCGACTTCTGAGGGATCCGCTGAAGCTTGAAAAAGTCCCACCTCTCTCCACACGGTAGGTGGCATTGTTGGACATGAACATGATGGTGTCGCCGGGTTTGAACCTCTCCTTCTCGAATACCCGCATGTGAACCACCGTTTCCTCGGAATGCGTCGTAATGGGAATCGAAGATCAGTGCTTTCAGCGGGTGCTTTCCGAATCCTGGGTGGGGGGGCGGCAGCTTTTTTTACGATGGCATCGCGAAAATACCGTCGATACCGATGCCCTCTCCTTGGCGCGAAAATACAGATGGCATCTTCCTGGTCGAGGCCGAGGTCTTCTTCGATCTGCCCCTTGACCCCGCTCGATGTCCGCGCGGACGGCAGGTCGATCTTGTTGATGACCGGAATAATCTCGAGATCGTGCTCCATGGCCAGATAGAGGTTTGCCAGAGTCTGGGGCCTCTACGCCCCTGGCTGGCGTCGATGATGAGCAGCAGTGCCCCCCTCGCAGGCGGCGAGTGCCCGGGACACTTCATAGGTAAAAATCCACATGCCCCGGGGTGTCGATCAGGTTTCAGGTGGTAAAGCTTCTCCGTCTGGCGCCTGGTAACGGAAAGCGTCACCGGTGTGGCTTTTGATGGTGATGCCCTCCGCTCTCTTCTCGATGTCATTATTGTCGAGAATCTGATCCATGAAAATCCCGATCGGCCACCAAGTGGGTGGCCTGGATCATTCGATCCGAAAGAGTCGATTTCCCGTGGTCGATATGGGCGATGATACTGAAGTTGCGTTAAATTCGTCATGGATGTTCTTAAATCGTTCCTGAGATTTATCCGTCAGCGAAGGTGAAAGGAGCACCTAAATGCCGGTTGACACCTTCCCTCTTAGCCGGTATATATGAAAAATATTAATAAAAAAGCAGCCTTTTACCAGAAGAGCCGTAAGTAATGTCAACAAAGTAGCTTGTATCCGGGGATCATAAACAATATCGACGGGGCATACAATAACAAATGAAAGTCCGCGTACTGATAGTTGATTGATGATATTGGGAATCGGTGATTCCATGCGGCAGTTTATTGAAATGGCGGGCTATGAAGCGACTGCTGTCCCTGAGTGCGGAGGACGCTCTCGAATACCTGAGAACAAAACCGTGTGCAGATTGTTATCACCGACATTATGCTGCCGAGGTCTGGACGGTCTGGAACTGACCGACCTGGTGAAAAAAGGAATATGATACCGACGTTTATCGTCATGACCGGTTATAGTGAGGACTACTCCTACGAGGAGGCCATCAGCAAGGGGCGCCAGTGATTTTGTTTTCAAACCGGTGCGATATGAGGAGCTGTTGCTGAGGCTCAAGCGGGTCGTCAACGAACGGCAGTTGACCAAAGAGCGTATTTCATATGCTCAAAACGGTTACAGAAACTGGCCATATACAGACGCCCCTCACGTCTCTATATAACTCCAGGCATTCTTTTATTCCCAGATCGAGCTGGAGGTCGACCGAAGCAACCGGTACGGTCATCCGCTTTCTCTCTGCTGCTGCTGGATATCGATCATTTCAAGGAATTCAACGATTCCTACGGGCACCTGGAGGGTAATAAAGTCCTCCAGCGAATCGGTTCAGTGATCCGAAAGCTGTCTGCGAAAGATGGACTCGGCTTATCGATACGGGGGCGAGGAGTTTACGATTATTCTTCCGGAGACCAGCATCGAGGAGGCGCAAATTTGTTGCCCATCGTATTCTGACAGCCGTCGCCGACGAAGTGTTTTACCCCCGGTTCCGGCAAAGAGGTATCCGTTACGGTCAGTATCGGGTGTGACTCCAGTATTACCTGAAAGAAGATATCAATACGTTCGTCCAACGTTCGGATTCTGCTATGTATATACTTCTAAAAGCAGTGGGCGGAAATCAGGTCTCCTGTCTCCTTGTTGAGGACCCGCTTCCTGAATAGTATGTTTTTTATGCCTTGTTTTTCTCCTTTTTGATACATCCCACCAGATGACCAGGTAAATGATATCCTGTCGTTGTATCGTACGGCGGGGTGTGGTGGGCAGTCCATCCGGGGTGGATGAGAGGGGAGAGAGCGACGCATCGCATATCAAGGACCTGATAAACGGCAGCCACTGTTTCCTGATTGCCACATCGGAAAAAACCGACCGGGAGCGGCCCATCATCGGTATGGGCCGAAGCATCAGCGATGGCGTCAGTGATGCCTATATTCAGGATGTCGTGGTGATGCCTTCCTGCAGAGGGCAGGGGATTGCCACACGGGATTATTCCGGCTGGCTTGTCGACCGCCTCCAAGAGGACGGGATCGAATGGATCGGTCTCATCGCGGAAACGAAATACTACACAGAATCTATACAAACCCATCGGCTTTGACCCCATGGCCGATTCAACACTCCATGCTATACAGGAAAAAAATGAATTTTTCACAACCACTTACACTTTCGGATTTCCAAACCCACAAGGCGTTTTTCAACCATCAACCCCTATGAACTGTGTCCCTATCTGCTGTCGTCTATGATTGCATGGCGGAGTGATAACAGCGAGGTTTTCAAGACGACTCTCGGTGATGACCTGATAATAAAGGGTCGAATCAAGGACTTGTGGTTCTCTTTATCTGCCTATTTTCTCCCATGGATCATTATCCACCCTGGAAGCTTCGGGATCTGCTCGAAGCTGCCGGCGTCGATACGGTTTTTTCCCGTTCCGGATCAATATATTAAAACATCATGGTGAGGGAACAGGTGGCGTCTTCTTTTTTTTCCATCGAGGAGAAACCGAAGCATTCGGACTATGTTTATCGAGATGGAAGACCTGGCGCAGCTCAAGGGAAACAGCTATTCGAAAAAAGCGAAATCTGATCAACCAGTTCGAGCGTAAATATTTGAAGGACGGACGTGTCGAGGTGAATCCCGTTACGCCTGAAGATGCCGACGAATGCATCGATTTTTCTTGAAGAGTGGTGCCCTGGCCCGAAATTGTCATGCCGAAGATATGGAGGAACTGGCCTGCGAGAAGGAGGGCGGCCAAGTTTACCTTGAAAAAATCAGGCGATCCCTTGAGAGGTTAACGGGCTTATGCTGCGACTCGATGGAGAAGGTTTGTGCCTTCGGCATCGGCAACCCGGTTGACGGAGAGACAATGGGGGTGTTCTGAATTATGAAAAGGGCCTTTTCCGACATCAAGGGCCTTATACCAGTATTTTGACCGGGAGTGCGCCAGACGCTTGTTTCCCAGAGGTTCCAGTATATCAATATAAGAGAAAACGATATGGGGGAACCGGGGCTGCAGAAAAGCAAAGAAATCCTATTATCCGGCCAGAATGGTCAGGTGCGTACGAACTCACCGTTCGGTTAGATGGAATTTACTCACGTGGGCTCAAATCACAAAGGCCTACGAACTCACAGTGCGGTAGATGGAATCCACGACCACCTTGAGATAGATGTTCCCCTCCGGGAACCGTCCGGAAACTGTTTTCTCCCATCCCTTTAAGCTCTCAGAACGTTACCGTCTTTTGTTCCCGGTGGAATGGTGACCCGGAAGAGCCGTTTCCGAAAGCCCATGGGAATATTGATCAGCTTCCGGGTACCTGCCAGCACTTCATAGGGTGTGATCCGAATGGTGGCGTACAGGTGCGGTTCTTCATATGAGCCGGTTATCGGAATGTCGTGAAGCCGCTGGGAAGTTTTCTTTCGGGTAATGTTTCGGACCTGGTCGCTGATACCGGCCCTGGGGATCGTCTGAAAAATTTTTCAGCAGAATCATTCCGAAAACAAATCCCCCCCACATGTTGCCCACTCAGGCCACCCCGCCCATGGCGCCGGAACTTCTCGGTCGCGCTCTCATCAACTGGATGAGAAACCAGATGCCCAGGAAGAAAAAAGCTCGGGATGTTCGATAAACCAGGGAATGAAGAAAATCGGTATCAGCGTCAGAATCTTTTGATCGCGGGTAGAGAATGATATATGCGCCCATGATCCCGGAGCGATGGCTCCGCTGGCCCCGATGGTGGGAACATTTGAGAGCCGAGATTGAACAGCAGATGAAAACAGCCCTGACAGGAATCCGCACAGTAGGTAGAATAACAGGTACCTGGAGCCGATCCCAGATAATCTTCCACGTTGTCGCCGAAAAATGTACAGGGACCACATATTCCCGATGAGGTGAAGCCAGCCGCCGTGCAGAAACATGAAGGAGAGAAGGGAAAACAACTGAAGGCCGGGAGAAAAATAGGCCGAAATTTCGGGCACCGAATAACGGGCGGGCACCAGGCCGTATATATAGACGAATCTCTCCATGGCCGGCCCCTGCATAAGTTCCATCATGAAAACCAGCAGGTTGATACCGATGAGAGCGGTGTTGACCACCGGGAAATTTTTAGAAGGAACCGTATCGCGTATCGGGATCATGATAAAACCAGTCGGCGGTCGACAGTCTACAGTCTACAGTCGACAGTCTACAGTCTACAGTCGACAGTCTACAGTCTACAGTCGACAGTCTACAGTCGACAGTCTACAGTTTGCAGTCGACAGATAGTGGTTTAAGCCTTTTTTCGATTCAATCGGTAGCCGGGCCGATTATGAATCGCTTCGGTATTTTTATAAACGGAATATCATCCTTCCGCTGTTGTCTGCCGACTGTAGACTGCTGACTGTCAACTGCCGGCTGTGTTTATCCGCATGCTTAAATCCACATTCGGTGCGGAGTGCGTGAGTGCGCCTGCTGAAATGATGTCCACGCCGGTATCGGCCAGTTCCCGAATCTCCTTCAGGGCGACGTTCCCCGAAATCTCCACCAGGGCCTTGCCGGCGATGATCCCCACCGCCTCCCGTATCGTGGGAATATCCATATTGTCGAGCATGATGATATCCGCACCCGCCGAAAGCGCCTCCCGGACTTCGTCTACATCCGATGTTTCCACCTCTATTTTTACGAGATGAGACGTCTCATTTCGAAGACGGGTCACTGCTTGCTTGATACCGCCGCACGCCGCGATGTGATTGTCCTTGATGAGCACGCCATCATAGAGGCCCATGCGATGGTTCCTGGCGCCCCCCACCCGAACGGCGTACTTTTCGAGGACACGCCACCCCGGTGTCGTTTTGCGGGTGTCTACGAGCCGGACGCTGCAGCCGTCCAGCGCATCGACGTAAGAGCGCACATATGTCGCGATGCCGGAAAGATGCTGCAGAAAATTGAGCGCCGTGCGCTCACCCGTTAAAAGCCCCCGCAGGCTGGAATGAACCGAAAGAACCACAGCACCGACGTCCACGGAATCGCCATCTTCATAATCGGACATGATCCGGCTGGACGGGTCGAGCTTCTGAAAGACTTCCCGGCCGATTTGAAGACCAGCAATGACAGCCGGCTCCTTGGCAACGATGACGCCGGTTCCTTCAAGGTCCGGATCGATCAGTTGGTCCGTCGTGATGTCTCCCGGGCCGATGTCTTCCGCCAGGGCGATGTCTATTAGTTGTGAGATGGTATGCATACTTTATCCTAACGCTTTCACCCGCTCCAGATGCGCCTGAAGCTTTTGTTGCTTCTCCGTTAACTGGGCATATTTACCTTTTGTTTTTTCAACAACCTGTGCGGGTGCTTTATTAATGTAATCCTCATTGTTGAGTTTCTTCGAAAGCTTGACCAACTCGGTATCTATCTTGTTCAACTCTTTGTCGAGGCGGGCGGTCTCTTTTTCCACATCCAGAATTCCTTCCAGGGGTACATACACCGTGGCGCCCGGCATAACGGCCGTGGCCGCGGCGTTTGGACGGGCGCCCGGCTCCGAGACGGTCATGGTATCGAGACGGCCAAGGTTTTTGATCAGGTCTTCATATGCCTGCACGCTCTTTCGTACCGATTCTTCCGGTGAGTGAATGATGGCCTGCAGTGCAAGTGAGGGCGCCAGATTCATTTCTCCCCGGATGTTTCGAACGCCGGTAATGAGGTTCATGATCAGATCCATTTCAGCCTCACTGGTTTCGTCTCGTTCGAGGAGGGGATCGGGGGCGCCGTCAAGGAAAAAGCGCGCCTGCATGATGGAACCCTCGGCGCCTGGCAGCTTGTGCCAGATCTCTTCGGTGACAAAGGGGATGAAGGGATGCAGCAGCACGAGTGTCTCCTTGAGCACGATGCCGAGAACCGCCAGTGTCGAGCGTCTCGAGTCCGGGTCCTCTTCGTTGTAGAGCGTCGGCTTGATGACCTCGAGATACCAGTCACAGAATTCGTGCCACACGAACCGGTACAAGGTACTTGCCGCATCGTTGAATCGATATTGGTCCAGTGCATCCCGGAGGTTTTCGGCCGCGAGTCGCAGTCTGGAGAGTATCCAGCGATCCGGCAGTGAAAGGCTTTCCTTGTCGGGAGCCGGCATGGTTTCGGTCAGATGCATGAAGGAAAAGCGTGCCGCGTTCCAAAGCTTGTTGATGAAATGCCGGTAGCCTTCCACCCGCTGTTCCGACATTTTGATGTCCCGCCCCTGGGCGGCGAATGCCGCGAGGGTAAAGCGGAAAGCATCGGTTCCGAACTGATCGATGGTGTGCAGGGGATCGATGACATTCCCCTTGGATTTGCTCATTTTCTGGCCGTTTTCGTCCCGCACAAGTGCGTGTATGTACACGTCCCTGAACGGCACGTCCTCCATGAAGTGCAGTCCCATCATCATCATTCTGGCCACCCAGAAGAAGAGGATGTCAAACGCGGTCACCAAGGCGCCGGTGGGATAAAACGATTTCAGCAGCGGGGTTTCATCCGGCCAGCCCATGGTGGAAAAAGGCCACAGGGCGGAGCTGAACCACGTGTCGAGAACATCGGTTTCCTGAACCAGATCGCCACCACCACATTTGGGGCATTTTTCCGGCGTTTCGATGGCCACCACGAGTTCTCCACAGTCGCTGCAGGTCCAGGCCGGTATCTGATGGCCCCACCAGATCTGGCGGGAAATGCACCAGTCCCGAATGTTGTTGAGCCACTCGAAATAGGTGTTTTTCCATGTGTCGGGGATAATACGGGTCTTGCCGTTTTCGACCGCCGCCAGTGCCTTTTCGGCGAGGGGTTTGGCCTTGACGAACCACTGCTTGGACAGATTCGGTTCCACCACCGATTTACACCGGTAGCAGTGGCCGACACCGTGTTTGTGGTCTTCTATTTTTTCGAGCAAGCCTTTCTTTTTAAGGGCTTCCACCACGGTCTTGCGGCATTCGAACCGGTCGAGTCCCTGAAAGCTTCCGGCTTCCGGAGTCATGCGGCCGTCGTCATCGATGACTTTGATTTCCGGCAGGTTATGCCGCCGGCCGATTTCAAAGTCATTCGGGTCATGGGCCGGTGTGACTTTCAGTCCGCCGGTGCCGAAGCTCATATCCACATATTCGTCCCGAATGATGGGGATTTCCCGGTTCATCAGGGGCAGAAGCACCGATGTCGCTTTGAGGTCCGCATATCGCTCGTCTTCGGGGTGTATGGCAACGGCGGTGTCCCCCAGCATGGTTTCGGGACGGGTGGTGGCCACGGTGATGGCGCCGGTTTCGCCCACCAGCGGATAGCGGATATGATACAGATGACCGTCCAGCTCTTCGTGTTCCACTTCGAGGTCGGAAAGGGCCGTGCGGCATCTGGGGCACCAGTTGATGATATAGTTGCCCTGGAAAATGAGGCCCTCCTGGTGCAGCTGAACGAACACTTTGCGCACCGCCCGGGAGAGCCCTTCATCCATGGTAAAGCGCTCCCTGTCCCAATCACAGGAGGCGCCCAGGCGTTTGAGCTGGTTGATGATGGCGCCGCCGGATTCCTCCCGCCATTGCCAGACCCTTTCGATAAACTTTTCCCGGCCGAGCTGGTGCCGGGTGACATTTTCCTCGGTCAGTTTTCTTTCGACCACGTTCTGGGTGGCGATACCGGCATGGTCGGTGCCGGGCATCCAGAGAACATTGTCGCCGCGAAGCCGCCTGTAGCGGCACAGGATATCCTGAAGTGTAATATTCAGTGCATGGCCCATATGAAGCACCCCCGTGACGTTCGGTGGGGGGATCACGATTGCGTAGCATGCATCATCGCTCGTTTCCCTGGCTGCAAACAACCCTTCACTTTCCCAGTACGAATACCATTTATTTTCCACATTCCGGGGGTCATACCCTTTATCCAGCATATTGTTGCTCATCACGTAAAACTCCTTGATATTTTTTGAGTGTCTTCGGGTTCCAATAGAACCGGAACCCTGGCGGTTTTACACCACCTGCGGAAAAATGAAAAGGGGATTATGATCTAATCCCCCCTAAAGGCTCGTATTGACGTCTTGTCTTGGATCGTTTGTACGACTCTTTATAAAAAGCCGAATTGAACGCTTCAGCATGTATGTAGGCAGATGATTCTTTCGCCTATCACCTATAGCCTCCGGCGTAGCCGGTTTAGGCTAATTATCCGGCAAATCATCTGTCAGCAGCCGTTTCAGTCGGCCTATTTCGGTTGTTACCGCTTTTTCGACGGCCTCCGTCAACAACCTGTCAATTTTTTCAGACAGTTTGGTCTCGATGGCACGTTCAATGGCCGCTTCGAGTTGTTTTTTGGGAATTATGAAGGTCGGCATTTTCCCCGATTCGTTAGCTTCAAGGCCTTCCGCGTCTACTTCGATATCGCCTATGTCTGCGTTCAATTCCAGAGATAAATCCCTTACGGGATCCAGCTCGATACCCATAACGGAAGCCAGTTCGACATCCTTCTCGGGCAGATCCGTCTGGGAATCCACATCTGACGGCTCTTGAAATTCAGGCACCTCGGCCGGCGTGGTTTTCGGGATTTCTTCCTCGGTAACCGCTTCGTGTTGCGGTTCTTCGGCCGTTTCCGGCTCATCGGATAATAAATCGATAAGATCCTCCTCGTCTTCTGATATCTCTGAAATCGCTTCAGGTTCTTCTTCATCCGACTGAGCGCTGATTTCCTCCGGCTCCTTTTCGTCAATCATTTCATCCGGTTCCCAGGAGGCGTCATGCAATTCGGATTCCGTCTGCTCGACAAACTCATCGCCGGTGATTTCGTCAACTTCAGAAGTCAGTTCAAGGATCTCTTCACTGTCTGTTTCTTCGGCGGTTTCCTCGACTTCCGACAAGAGGTCGAGGATATCTTTGTCATCCGCTTCCCCGGTGGTTTCACCGACTTCAGAGGTCAGTTCAAGAAGCTCCTCGCTGTCAGTTTCCTCGGCGGCCTCCTCAACTTCCGACAAGAGGTCGAGGATATCCTCATCATTCTCTTCCCCGGCGATTTCTTCGACCGCGGAAGCCGGTTCAAGAATCTCTTCACTGTCTATTTCTTCAGCGGTTTCTTCGATTTCTGATGTCGGTTCAAGGACCTCTTCCTCGTCCGGTTCTCCGATAGTTTCCTCAACTTCAGAGATCAGTTCGAGAATATCTTCGTCATCCGCATCCCCAATGGATTCTTCGACCGCGGAAGTCAGTTCCAGGATCTCTTCCCCATCGGCTTCTCCCGCGGCCTCTTTAACCTCGGATGTCATCTCAAGAATTTCATCGTCGTCAGTCGTCGATTCCGGTACCGTTTTGTCGGTCAGCTCGATGATATCCTGCTCATTCTCATCCTTCTCTTTTCCGAACATCGGATCAGAACCATTCTGTTCGATCATTTGCTTCCTCCCTCATGTCGAGAGTCTCGGTTGATTCGGTCACCAGCAAGCCCTTATAATATATTGAAATTTCTATCATAAGGGACATAATGTGTCAAGATGTTTGATATACCTGTGTTGGTGGTCTTAATAGTTTGAAATAACAGCGATTAAATTGCTATTGCTTTTTTTATTCCGGGCGTATAGACAAATCACGATGCGGCGATTTTTACTTCATAACTCCCCGATGGTCGGTTCGGAGGCGGTCATCAGCGGTCAGGACGCCAGACATATTGCGCTGGTGCTGCGTCTGAAGCCGGGTGACGATATTATTCTTCTGACGGGCGACGGTCGGGAATTTTCCGCAAGAATTATATCCGTAAGTCCCGATGAAGTCAGAGTGGATGTATTGGCGATGCACCTTTCTCAAACCGATCCGGATATCGAATTGACCGTGGGTCTCGGGTTTCTCAAAGAAAAAAAGATGGACGAACTCGTCCGGCAGTTGACCGAATTGGGAATGCACAGGTTCCAGCCTTTTTTTGCACGGCGCTCCGTTTCAAGGCCTGATAAAGGTAGAATGGCTGCCCGTATGCTTCGATGGGAGAAGATTGCGCGTGAGTCGCTGAAGCAGTGTCGACGGGGATCAGTGCCGGAAATCCGCCCCGCTGTGCCGTTTAATGAAGTACTATTCCTGGCGGCGGAGGATGATGTGAGGATTGTTTTCTGGGAAGAGGAGACCGGAGTGCTGATCCCCGACACATTTGAAGTGCCTTCGGATAGACCGCTCCGTGTAACAATTTTACTCGGACCCGAAGGCGGGCTGACTGACGAGGAGGTCCAGGAAGCCCGATCAGCCGGGTTTGTCGTATGTTCCCTGGGGCCGCGTATTTTGCGGGCGGAAACCGCCGCTGTTTCTGCATGTGCATTGATTCAGTATGTTTGTGGGGATATGGGGAATTCCAGAGGTCGGAAGCCGGCCCGTCCTCTCCATCCTCCGCAGTAGTCTGCTACGGAGGACGGGCACAGTAGCCTTGCTACGGAGGGTGGAAAGTCGGAAGTCGGAAGTCGGAGAACAGAAAATAAACCGATGGAAGATGGAAGACCGCTTCGCTCGGAAGAGGGATGAAAAACCATATCGCCTTTTCGTCCATCGTCCCTCATCTCTCGTCCTTCGGCTTTGCCTCTGTCCTCAAAACGCGTCCAGCTGTCGTTTAAGATCCGCCAGGCGTTTGTTGATCCGGGCTTCTTTTTTCACGAGTTCAATGATATACGGCCGGTTCTGGTATTTCCTTTTGTGTCGTCTTGTTTGAAACGCCTTGTTGTTATCGAGCGCTTCTTTTTCCTTCAGGAGTCGTTGGTATTCCGTTTCGAGTCGCTGTTTTCTCTGCTTCAACTCCCGTTTTTTCTTTAACTCTTCGGCGGACGGGATTTGCTGGAGAAGGGGGTAGGCGGGGCTGGAATATTTGGGGGCCGGCTCTTGCTGCGGGTCACTTTCGGTCTCTTTCATTTCGGTAATTTGATTCAATCTGTCTATGGGGACTGAAGAAAGATCGTTGGTGTAATGAACCATACCCTGGTCATCAACATATTGGTAGATGGTCGCTTCCGAAATGCCATATAAAATTCCACAGAAAAGTATGGCTGCCGCAATGGATCGATTCATACTGCCTTTCCCTCTCCGTTTAGTTAAAACCATGCCCATTTTAGCATTTTCTCAGAAAATTTCAATAATCCCTTTATGTTGCTGAAAAAAAACATATGTCAGGGGACCTCTCACGAAAAACAATGGGGAAATCCCTTGACATGTATTTTTGAACTGGTGTATATGCATCCCACTTTTGAACGCAGCAGCACCTTCCTTCGGAATTGTGCATACTGCAGCGGCAAAAGGCCGAGGTAGCTCAGTCGGTAGAGCAGGGGACTGAAAATCCCCGTGTCGGCAGTTCGATTCTGTCCCTCGGCACCAAAGAAAAATCAATGTTTTAAATGGGTTATCAGTTTGGCTGGTGGCCCATTTTTCGTTGGTGAATTCTCTGTGTGAGAGTCTGTGTGAGACTTTTTAATTTTCGAACTGCAGTTCATAGTTTTTTTTCCATTTTCGAATCGCGTTGTCACTGACGCCGTATTTTTTTCCCGTGCCGACATATCCCAATTGACCTATCTCTTTGCAGAGCGTCTCATAGTCGGGACGCTGCGCTTTCCTGAGCCAATATTCCTTAGGCATGTTGGTGGGTCTGCCGTTGTTGTCAGGAAGCGGTGACGAGAAGAGGTCAACTTTTTCCAACTGGTGCATTGCCCGTCTCTCGGCCTCCCCGATGGAATGCAGATATCGCTCCGTGGTGCTGCGGTTTTCATGCCCGAGGATGCGTTGTATCACGCCGATTGGTACTCCAAGATCATCTAAAATGGAGGCTGTCAAATGCCGAAACGGATGAAACCTGAAATATTTGACCTTCGCTTTTTCGCAGAGTGTTTTCATGATTTTTTTCCTATCGGCATATGGTCCCGAAACTTTCCGGTTTGCGTTCCGGCTCCAGTACGTATGCCAAAACACCCACGGCATGTCGGGGTTTCGGCTCTGAAACCGGTACAACAGAATGTCGTGAAGTTTCGACACCATCGGGATGTCTCTCGACTCACGGTTTCCATTTTTTTTCTTGCGAGTCCAGAGGGTGACGTAACGATCAACAAAATTGACATCGTTCCACGTCAGTGAATTAATTTCGTTCATCCTGGCGGCAGTTAGCAGAATTGACCACAAATAATCCTGTGTGTCGAAATCCGCGGCATTGATCACTTTAAAAACATCTTCTTTTGGCGGGACATATCGTCTGTTTCTCTCTTCAGGCAGAAAATCGATTCCATCTGTCGGGTTTTCCGAAATTAACTTTCTTTTAACCCCGTAATTGAAAAGTGCTCGCAGGTAACGTAGGTCCTTGTTGGCGGTATACGGTGAAACATCAGCGCGCTTGATGATGTAGGCCTCAACCATCTCGCTGGTAATTTCAGGGCAGGTCAATTGCTTCCATTCTTTTACCCACCTACGAACATGATAAAGCACATGACGAAAATGCTCTTCTGAATTGTATTTTCTAACATAATCCAGCCGCCTGTTAGCCAATGTCAAGAAGTCCGTGTCGATTGGGATCTTCTCTGTCATCGCCGGTTGCTGCGCAGGATTTAATAAATCCTCCCTTCTTTTTGCCTCGGCTTGCTTTGCCGCTTTTTTGGTTTCGAACCAGGCCCCCGTTTGCCTGATTCCGTTGAGGGTGAAGTCGTAACGCCACCCCCGTCCCTTTTTTAAATAGACGCTCATAAAGGTCCTCCTTCCCGGGGAAAAACAGGGACCCTCCGAGCTTCCTTGCGCCCAGCAGATCAGCATTTTTATAAACCCAACTGAGGCTTTTCTGCATGAACAGGGCGACTTCCTCGGGGCTGAGTATATTTTTATCGCGATCCACTGTCAATAAGCCTTTCAGGGTTGGACCACCCCTATTTTTAAGTCGTAGAGATTCATTTTTTATTTCGCTATAATTACCGCATGTAACTCTTTATTAATTTGCGATATCCGTTGTTTCGTAAGTCCCATGTTTTTTGCCACGGAGAGATTACATAGATTTTCGTCGATAACCCCCTCCAGAAACCCCTCGAATTTCGGCATGGCTTTGATGAGCATCTTTTTGATCCTGTCATGGGCATCATCCGATTCGTCGTCGGAGGCTGGTTGCTCCCAAACCATATAGATATGTTCCTGTGAGATCTCGATTCCGAGATCCTCCAACGAAATTTCGCCATCAATCGATTTCATGGATAGTTCCTTGAACTTTGCTTCAACATGTATCCATACCCAAGATTTGAGACTGGCCTGCTTGTCGGGGGCAAATTTCCATCGTTTTACCGCTACCAGAGCCGCCAGATACCCCTCCTGCATCAGGTCTTCGAAGTCCTGGTTTCTGATATGGCGCCGGTATTGCCTGATTCTGGAGCGTATCATCGGTTCGATTTGCTTAAGAAATTTTTCCATAGTAATCCGACGGTTTTCTGATGCCAAGATCCGGGAGTCTCCGTTTCCCTCTCTATTTTTAATAATAACGTCTTGGTCAATTTCCCGGGCTGGAAACTGATGGCAGATGGAAGTAAACAAGTTTTGCTTCTATACTGTCGCCATGGTGATCCATGGCGTTTTTCGATTTTTTTCTTTTTGTTTCAATGCTTCCGGAGGCGAGAGGCTGATTGTTTGCGAAATACGTTAAAAATTGTTGAACAGTACCTGTGATGCCATTCCAGCATAAGGCGTGCCAGCGCTACAACAGGCTGCATTTGCAGATAATGGTTGATTGGAGTGACTCTTGACGGTGTTGGTATGAGGAGTAATTCCGATAAGCTTCTTGAAAAATTCGGTTCAGGCAGGAATGATTCGGGTTACTACTGTGCCAATCAAAGTAAATAGGTAACAGAAATCGGGAGTTTTCTGTTACTCATTGCTTTGGAAGAATTTTCGATATCAATTTTTATAGACACAAACACGAAAAACGGCGTCGCCACTTCGTTCTTTATGTCCGTAATCTTCATCCGGGTCGAAATGCTTGTATTTGGACAGTGATCCCGGATCAATGCCAAGCATTCTGGCAGTGAGTGCTTGATTGTTGCGATTTTCATGCAACACATGGTTGCAGATGCCGCATCTAAATCGCTCCACATGCTGTTTGAGTTCAATCTCTTTATGGCCGTCAGGATTGCTGATGAAATTGATATCCCACGAAAAAAGCAATCTTTTGTTCATATCGTTCGAGCACGTGACTATTCTACCATGTGTGTTCTCGTCGGTCTGTTTTAGAATGTAATCAGGGAATTTTATCCACTCTTTTTGCAACATGGTGGCGGTTGGATCCATGCGAGATTCCACCAGTGCGGAACGGATTACGTGTTCTAACTCCCGCACATTTCCCGGCCAGTCATAATCTTCGAGATATACCAGCGCTTCTTTCTCGATCCCCTTTAGCTCCGGGAAAGGATTTGAAGTTGAACCATCCTCCAAATACCTTTCCGGGCAACGGATTCTTTTGTTGTTCATTCCGAGAAAATGGGCTGCAAGCAGCTTTATATCTTCTTTCCTTTCTCGAAGTGGTTTCAGTTCGATGATGTATTCCGAAATCCTGAAGAAGAGTTCCGTTCGGAAGCTTTTCAGGTTGAGCAGGTCATGGGAGGAGTAGGTCGTCGCTGAAATAATTCGAATGTCGACTTTTTTGCGGTCGCTTTTTCCGCCGCCTACAGGATTTACATATGGTATCTCTAAAAGATTCAGAAGCATTATCTGTACATCCGGATGGGCGGTTGCCACTTCATCGAGAAAAAGTGTTCCTTTGTCGGACTCGACGACAATGCCGTCCGTTTTTCTCTTTGCGTCGGTGAAGGCATGCGGTACATGACCATAGAGCTGGCTTTGGGCAAGTGTGGACACAAGTGCACCGATATTGGTTCTTCGAAAATTAAAATTCTTACGTTTTGGGTGAAGATTGTGAATGATATTTGCGATCATCGTCTTCCCGGTGCCGGTCTCGCCGGTGATGAGGACTCTCGCGTCGGTGGGTGCTGCCAGTTCGATCTTTTTCCTGGTTTCTCTCATGGCCTCGCTTTTACCGATCAAGGCGCTCAGGAGTGGACCGGCATTCTCTTTATGTGGCATGATTCCGTCTCCTTTCCTTTTCGATAATCGTCGTTCCAATATCCCAGCAGGACATTATATGCCTGCATGGCGATTTGAAAAGATCTCTCGGCCTTTCTTTGATACTCTCCACTTTTCGCCCAATTGTTGTTAAGTTGACCTTGTCTGTCCCGCCACATGTATTTCATCCAGACCTCCATTCTTTCGACCTGCTGAATGACATTCGGCTGATTCCGTGCTTCGCCGTCATCCTCGATATTTGGAAGGAAGACAGGCTCCGCTTTGAAATTTTTATTCCACAGACATTGAAAAATAAGATGGATCGTCTGCTCCGCAGGGAACCACCGTTTACCCAAGGCAGATTCCAGGAACGTTACGGAAAAGCGTAACAATTCCGATCTTGGTTTCGAGAAACCACTTTTACTGATCATGTCAAACTCGACAGGAAACCAGTTTTCGATGAATGGGTTCGTCGCCAATCGGTCGATCTCCTCTTTTATGCCGGAAGCTTCGATGGTGCCGACGACAAGATCCACATCCGCCGGATGGTTGATAAGGGTGTCGGCAGCTATTTTGGCCTTTTCGGAGCATTCAAAATCGGCGGACCACAATACAACATGCTTTCGTGGTCGATGCAGGTGCAACGCTTCAAACAGGCCGACACGCCAGCGATCACAAGTATCGAAGCCCAGAACCGGAAAAAATGTTTTTGGCTCTTTATCAAAATGATGCAAAGCCAAATCCGGCTCACACTCCAAAGGGAGCATCGCAAGCACTGGAATGCCTTTTTCATAGACAAAAAAGTCGAGCCAGCACGTAATGGTGTCTACATGGCGCTGCCTATAATCACCAGTGGTGAAAGGACAAATGAGTACCAATGTGCAATCTTCCATTTTTGATTCTCCTTTCTCAAAGGTGTTTTAGATGCAAGCCGGTAACTCCGTGCCGACCCGTATGCCTATATTTTGAAAAATGTCGCCATATCCGTGAATCCATAGACAGCCGCCGCGTCAAAGGCGATTGTTCTATTGCCTGATTTTTCCATAACGATGTGTTCCATCTCCCGAAGATGTTTCCTGCAATGGCCGGCAGATTCCCGGTTGGCGAAATATCCCAGGGATACATGAGGGGTATAGGTTTCACGCATCCCGATATTCAACAAGCTGCCGATGTGATCGTTCAGTTTTTGCCTATCCAAAAAGACCTGATCGAAAATAGCCTTCGACAGTTCATCCGCAGGCGTCAGACAGGCAACCAACGCTTCATTGGACCAGATCGCAAGTTTCTCGAATTTGAACCGGATGTTCCGTTTGAATAAATTAGCCAACCGCGATTCGTTGATCATTTCGATGAGTTCGCCGCCGTGGGGAAAAGTTCCTGGAAATCCGCCCAGGTACTGTTCCAATGCCGATTTGTGAAATGGCTCAACCTTGGAAATATTCGCATCATTGATACCGTCCCATAGGGTGACGTGATAAGAATAGGTGGGAAGGGCGAAGAAAAGGCAGGTTTTCATCAATTTCTCCGGTCCCCATATTTCAATGGATTCCGAAAGTGCCTGATAAAGACTCAATTTCGTATCGGCTTGAACTCGCGAATCAATTTTCCGAACGCCTTCCCAGGGTGTAAGTGCCTCCCCGGGATTGTCGAACAAGAGTGAAAAGCCTCGAAAAGGCGCCCATATCGGTTTGAACCCTGCAATTTTGATGTTTGTCACCAAGACCATGATGCGTCCTCCATTGAGAAGCCGTTTGAGAAAAGAAGCACGAAAGTGAGAAGAGTTGCCTGGGTGATATAAATAAATACAAATTTTGGGCCAAAATGATAATGAACCGATATTAACAATAATACGAATTTTAACGAATATATTTTAGATGAAGTACAGGAAAATTTCCATGATTTATTGTGAAAAAATCTTAGGCCATGTCAAATTTTCATAACTGCCTATGAATTCTCCAAAAACCCGAATCATATAATTCATGTATTGAAAGGTTTGTCTCGAAAGGACCTCAGCTCTATGATTTCACCGTTCAGTTCCCGGCTGACTTTTTCTCTTGTGGATATGACACCTTTGCCCCGTGTTGGGGCATCGGTGAAGAGGATGCTTTTATGACCGATAAAGCGGCGCGTGCATTTGAAACGGTGCATGGGAAGATGGGATCTAAGCAGTAGCTCCGGCAGCCTTGCGGAGGATCTGGATAGGAAAATTTCAACGCCGGCATCCATGAGCCGTACAGACGAAACATAGAAAAACAGGACATTCCCCCTGCGATATGCCGTAAGTTCTGCTGGAATCCAGCCACTCTTGGGCAAAAACGCGACAGCGCCCCTTGCTTCCACTTCTACGTGATCGGAATGACGTTCCAAAACGACACCATCGATCATTCGATGTACCTGCTTTTTCCAAACACCCAACTCGTCCGCCGCCCGCATCTGCTCCAATATGGGTATGAACATCGATCGGGCTAAGGCTTTAACGGAATCGGGGAGGGAGGTGATTCCAACAGATACAGTGAGGATGTCGTGATCGAGAACGTCCGTCTTAAACGGCAGCTTTTCGATGATGGTTTTATGCCGCGGCATATAAAGTACGATGTCCGCACTTTGCGAGTCCATATCCACCACACAATCCGAAGTCTTATGATGCCGGCGCACCGCAAATTCGATGGCCGCGGCAAACGCTCTTTTGACGGTTTCCGGTGGCGCCTTCAGTTCCTTGATGATTTTTTCATCGGCATCGATAATATTCGGCTCCATTTTGTTCGATCCTGTTTATTAAAGGTCCTGCATTTTACTACCGCCCCACTATGAAATCAGAGGGCGCCTCGCATCCATTTCGTTTATCCCTCAATCTGAAAATGCGCACCCGGTAAAATAACGAAAAAACAAGAGGAGATAGAAAAATGCAAAAAAACGACATCGCTTTAAAGACAGGAGAAAAAGAGAGAGCAACGCCGGTCGCAAAACAACAGAAACCCAAAATCGATTATTCGGAAATGGCCAAGGAGAGAAATGCCCGGACTATTCTTCACCACACACCGGATACCTATCCCCTTACGGACATGGCCCGCTATGCCGACCAGGGGCTAACACGCCTTAGAAACCGGATCATGATCTCTTTAGCGCCCAAGGATGCATTGCCACTCCTGGACGAATACAACGAGGCGCTTTTCCACCTTCATACCGTTGTGGCCAAGATCTGTGAGATCACCGGTGTGCGCTACAGAACTCCCAGAGTTTTGGCCCAGATTTTTGATGAAAAAATATCCAAAACACCCGCCGCCGAGTCCGAACCTGGCGGCCGGACAGCCCCGTCCCTCCAGAAAATCGAAGTGGTGAAGCCATGAGACACAATTGGTTCGGAAGGTCCCGGGCTTCCAGGAAAATAGAGCTGGGCGATCTGGCGAAGGCGTTTTGGCAGGACCGACCCCCGGCGAACGCCCCCACAGACCCCCAAGAAGTGAGTGTGGCGGAGGCGGATTCCTCCTGGAAAAATCAAAGGACCCAAGATTTCTGGGTCCAGTATGTAAATCCCTACCGGAAAACAATGACGTCGCCGCTTTTAGAAACCATCGCGTACCTATTAAAAGAACTTGAAAAAATGGTGGACTCTCCCTCGGTCATCGAGGGTGATGAAGGAACGCCGGAACAATATCGGGTGCTGACAGGCGTCTCTTTGCTGGACCACACCTTGAATGTCGGACAGGAGGCTCTGGATTTGCTGAAAGCCAGGGAGAACGATTACCAGATGATGGTGGGGAAAACCCTTGTGGCCGCATTGGGTCACGATGTGGGCAAGCACCCTAAGGCGCGCATCACCCATATGCCGCACGCCGTTTCGAGCGCTATGTGGCTTCAGGCCTTCATTGTTCATTTGAAAGACAGGGTCGAGATTATCGACGCGGTCCGCCGGCATCATGAGGGTAGTGCAAGCCTGCCCAAAGACAATGCAATTCTGCCGATCCTGATGCAGGCGGATGCGAACGCCCGGCAAAAGGAACTCGGCAATTATCATTTTGAAAAGCAAGTGGAAAAGCAAAAACATACAGGTAACGACACAATAAATATGGAAAACGAGCCAACCATCCCCGGACCATCTATGGAAACGCCTGCCACATGGATTTCCAAAGAGAATCTCATAGAACAGCTGCATTCCCGTATCACCTGCATGGGATTCGATGCATTCCATTTTGACGGACTAGTATATGTGGCGCCATCGGTTGTAGAGGCTGTACTGAATCAAATGAGGGCGTCAAACGGTCTTCCTGTCATAAAATCGCGGTCGGAGGTTCAAACCATCCTCACCTCCTGCAGGGCGAAAGCCGGGAACAGAAAATGCCGGCTTAGATTCAAGGACGATTTCAAACCGATGAAGCGATGGTTTTTCATCTTTGAAGCCGCAGAATTCGAACCGGACCACCCAATAGAAACCAACATTCCGAGGGATTTGGAAGGTCGGTGGCTCAAATCCATCGACTCTTTGTAACCACCATTCGGCCCAGTCCCAAAA
Organism: Desulfobacterales bacterium; assembly: GCA_963677545.2. Taxonomy (GTDB): domain Bacteria; phylum Desulfobacterota; class Desulfobacteria; order Desulfobacterales; family JAFDDL01; genus JBECKW01. The sequence goes on from CAXXKH010000049.1 coordinate 207,524, forward strand.
CGAAATACTCACAACTTCAGGACAGAATAAAGGGTGACCCCATGAAACCAATATGCGTTTTGTTTATCATTGTTATGGTTTTTTACTGCTTCGATTCTTTTGCCATGGATAGCAGTACGGCAGATTATACCATCGGTCAGGAGATGTATCGATATGATTACAGCTTTGTCAAAGGAAAGGCCCAGCCCACCTATGTCATCACCCTGAAACCCTTCGCCGATCTGATTACCCTGCAAGATCCTGCCAATATGGATCAGCGCAATACCAATGACAGGCATAGAGACGCCTGCATCATTTACTTTGAATCCGGTTCGAACATGCTGATCGATTCTGAAGAAAAGAAGCTTTACCGGCTTCTTAATATACTAAACAGGAAGCAGGCGGTGAACATAGCGGGTTACACCAGTCAAGCAGGCGGATTTGAAATCAACAATCGGTTGGCCTGGCAGCGAGCAAAAAACGTTGCCGACTGGTTCAGATCCCACAGCATCAAAGTCGGACAAGTAATCGGCAAACCTAAGTGCTGCTATGTGTCCGACCTGGAGCCTGCAAAAAACAGACGAGTCGAAATCGTTTTCACCACTGAAGTCAAATGTGTCCGATGATGTCCATCAACCCAACAACCTACAAAGGAGGCAAATTGTTATGACCAAAGTTTCAAATGTAATCAGGAAAGTGACTCAAAAGAAAAATCTTATCATCACCCTGGGAGTCGTGTTCGGGACCGCTGTAACTGCGGCTGCCATTACCGCTCCCACAGGTCCCTCGGACTTTGCGTATGACGTCTACGACATCGGCGTCAACAGAATCCTGAACGGTCCCATCGGCTTTGTGGCCGGCGTCGGCGCCATGGTGGCGGGAGCGGTTGCGGCCATCCAGCAGAAAATCGGGCTTGCCGCCATGGCGATTCTCGGCGGCGCAGTGCTGCTCAACGCCGATTCGATGATCACCAGTCTCGGGATGGTATTTTAAAGGAAGGTCGATATGGCTGAAAGGTTCCCGCAATATCTGTCCGCACCGGTCCAGGTACTCTGGTTTGAAACCGACGAGCTGGCGATCATTATCTTCTTCTTTTTGCTGGCCTCCATCTTCCATGGTGTTTTCTGGATCTTCTGCATTGTGGGACCTTTCGGCTATTCGATGATTAAAAGCAGGTATCCGTCAAGTTTTTTGCAGCATATGCTCTATTTTTCAGGGATCAAGAATTTGAAGCATTATCCCAACGCATTTATCAACTCGTTTTCCGAGTAGCGGGCAGGAATCAACCGACATGCATATTAAAAAGTTCATAAACAAATTCGACAATCTGAAAGCCGAGAATCGTCTTCTCAAGTTCGTGATTCTGGTGATCGGCATCGGGTGCGTCATCTCTTCGATCATATCGATAGAAGCCGTAAAATATCAGAAGGTGATTATCCTGCCGCCGGCCGTTGACAAACGCATCGTTATTCAAGGCAGCAGCGTGAACGTGGAATATATCGAGCTGTTTTCGAAATATGCCATGGGGTTACTCTTGAACTATACGCCTCGGATTTACGACGATCAGATCACGGATCTGCTGAAGCTTACCTCTCCCAGGTATTATCCCGCCTTGAACCGCAAGTTGATAGAAATGAAGGAGGACGTGAAACGGCTTGCAATCACCAGCATGTTCTATCCCCAGATCCTGCGCATCAACCAGGAAAAACAGGAAATCAAAATTCTGGGATTGAGAATTCAAACCGCTCAAGGCCAGGAAGTCGAACGGGACCAGAAAATCTATATCCTTAAATATCAAATGATCAGCGGGAGATTCTATGTCGATGGAATTGAAGAGATCCAAAACAAATAATCTGCTCCTATTGTGCTTTATTCTGCTCCTGATGGCGTCGCATGCCGCGGGAGCGGAAAAAAAGGAAAATGATACCCACTACTGGGTGCAAATAGGCGCCCTGAATAACGACCTGGCGTCGATTCAAAAAACAATGGCGTCACTTCCGGATGGAATCGAAAAGGACGCGCTTCGAATCTGCATGGCCCAGAATGGATATGCCCTGGTTCATACCGGCGCAACCGATACGGATACGGCATACATGGTCATGGAAAAGCTCTCGCAACAACTGGATAAAAAAATGCCAACCAGGCTTGCAACGTTTGATCCGGACAAGTGTTTTTCCACAGGATACTTCCTGCCGAAACCTTCCATTCGAAATCAGGAAAAGCCCGATTCCGGCGCGAGCGGGAAAAAGAGCAATATCAATACTCCCGTACACATCTATCCGGATACCGGCATGTTCAAGAAAGAGGACCAAAAGGTACCGGAAAACACGGATAGCATATCGGTTCTCTCAAATTCCATGGTCAAAGTGCTGCCGGAAGCGGCCACCCAAGTCTATTTGAGCAACCTGGACATCAACAGAGTCACTTGCATGGGGGATCGACCGATCAAGGACGTTGTCTATTCCAGCGAAAAGGGGATCACTGCAAAGATAAACGGAAGCAACGCCTTCATCAAGCTTCAGATCCGTCCGGGTTCCCCGTTATCCAAAGCCGAAGTAATAGAAGATCCCGTGGAGCTGTACGTTGTCTGCGGAAACGAAAACGATGTCTACACACTTATCGGCATCCCCAAGAAAATTCCCGCACAATGGGTGCAGCTCATCTCCAAGGCAGGAAACATCAAAAAGAATCTGGCGCTTTTCGAAGGAAAGGCCTTCGAGAAAAAAATCGTCACCCTTATCAAGGATGCTTGGAAGGAGAGCTACCCGGACTCCTTTGTCACTCAAAATTTACATCGGCCGGTGACCGTGCAAGGCCTCGAATGGATGGATATCACCCTTCGGCGGATTGTCGTGGTCGAAGGGGAGGGGTTTGTCATCAAGGAATATGCACTCCTTCTCAGCGACGGGGCGGCTGAAAACGAACGAAACGTTCTGGAAAAGCAGTTTATCCTTCCCCGGATATCCGAAAATCCTCTGGCAATATCCCTTGATGCTCTGGTCATTAATAAAAAGTCCCCCACACGGCTGTTTGTCATCGAGAAGTCCGACTGGGCATACAGAATCGGCATGGATGGTTCATTTAACAGGTAAAGGATAGTTACTCATGACGGAGTTCAATAATTCGGATCGGATCGTTCCCCCTGAAGCTTCACAAACCTTGAAGGACAGGTTCATGGCGCTTCATCCGGCGGTAAAGAAAAAACTAACGACCAGCGCAATCGTTCTCGGTGTGATGTGCCTGTGTGTTGTCGGTTATTATTCAAGGCATAGAGAAGCGGCCCCGGAATCTGGGGGTGATGCCGTTGAAGAGGTCCGGATGGATCAAAATCTGCTTGAAAAGTCGTTGTACGCCAGAACCGAGGAACTTCTGGCGGCACAGAAAAAGGAGACCGACGAGCTTAAAAAGTCCGTCAAAACCATACAACAGACCCTGGCGCAGAACGCCCGGACGGCCGAGACGACGGCGCCGGAGCCGGTCGTCGAGAAAAAAGAAACCACGGCGAGCATCAAGATCCCTGAGCCGCCGCCGATCGAAAAAGAATATCAGGAGAGGGAGACTCCGAAGCCGCTATTCAATACATCACCTCCCCCCGCCGAGCAGCAGGCGGTCGTGCCCCAGTATATCGGCGGGATCGAGATGGTCCAGGTTCCCATCGAGGAGGCAAAGGAAGAAGCTGCCGGCGTCGATAAAAAAAAACGGATTTATTTGCCCCCTTCTTTTATGGAGGCGACACTTCTTTCCGGCGTAGCGGCCCCTACCACCAACGCCGCAAAGGACAATCCCCTGCCGGTGATTTTCAGGGTTAAAGATCTGGCTGTACTCCCCAACAAGGTGAAGGCGAACCTGAGAGGATGCTTTATCATCGGATCCGGCATCGGCAACCTGGCCGATGAACGGGTGCATATCCGCCTGACGACTCTCTCATGCGTGGAAAAAAACGGGGACGCGGTGATCGATCAGGCGGTGAAGGGGTTCGTGGTGGATGAGGACGGCAAGGTGGGGCTTAAAGGACGGGTGGTGGCCAAGATGGGCATTCACATCGCCCGGACGGCTCTGGCCGGTTTTGTGGGAGGGATGGGAGATGCTTTGAACGAATCCGTGAGGACCAACACTCTGAGCGCCTTAGGCCAATCCCAGTCGGTATTGAGCAGCACGGACGCCGAGAGTATCGCAACAGCGGGTGTGGGGGAAGGCATATCCACCGCCGCTAAGGAGCTTCAGAAATTCTATCTTCAGTTGGCGGAGCAAACCCTGCCGGTCATCGAAATCGGCTCCACCAAAAACGTGACCATTGTCGTCAGTGAAGGTGTCGGCCTCGAAATTCTTGAAAAAGGACAAAACGATGAAACGAATTAATATAATGCTTCTTTGTGCGCTGGTAATATTTCTGAATTTTTCGGGATGCCAGTCCCTGTTCAATCCATACGACGATTCTTTCCAGTGCCCCGATGTGGACGAAGGGGGCTGCATGAGCATACCCAATGCTTACCGGCAAAGCCTCTCCGGCAAATCGAATCCGGAAGGAACCTGTAGCGAATGCCGGAATAGCCTGGAGAAAAACGAATCGGGCTTGTTAAAGTCAGAGGAGGCTGAGAAATCAAGGGCACTCTATCAAAAGAAGAAATTTGAAATACTTCATCACCTTATCGATTCAGACAAACCGCCGATTGTCGTTCCCCCTGAGGTTGTGCGCGTTCTTGTCATGTCATACACGGGCGATGAAGATGAGATGTTCGGGTACAGGTACATCTACTTTTTCGCCACCGATCCCGCGTGGCTGCTGTCCACTGCGATGGAAGCGGATCAGGGAGACGACCGATGAACCTTAGAAAACTGATATTCGGAACGGACGGCATGGCCCGGGACGATATTTCCAGAATGACCTTCAGAAATCGGTTTTCAGAGTTCCTGCCTTACCGGGCCTTTGATCCTAAAACCTTCGCCTACCACAATATGGACGGCTCCTTGGGTTTTTTATGGGAATGCGTCCCGCTGGTCCATGCGGACGATCATATCTTCGATATCCTGTCCGGGTTGCTCAATTCCGCGTTTCCTGAAGGTACGGTCCTTCAGTTTATCCTGTACGCGGACCCGAATATCAAACCGGTCATGGATGCATATCAGCGGATCAAAATCCGAAACAACGAGCTGTCTGAAAAGACCACGGAAAAAGCCGTGGCATATTTCTTGTCCGGTGCGAAGGGGGCCAAAAAACTCCGGGGAACTCCGATCAGGAATTTCAGGTTGTTCGTGGCGCTGAAGCTTCCGAAAACGAGGAAGGAAAAAATTAACCACCTGGACATCAGGGACATCGTCCAGGAGACGCTGAAGGGGGTTTACCTTGCGCCCGAATTGATATCACCGGGAATACTGATCGATATGCTTTCAACCCTGTTTAATGGGGAAGCCGCAGCTATGGGAGGATATGACGCCGGCAGGGAAATCAACAAACAGATCATCTTGAGCGAAACGCCCATCCGGTCGCGGTGGGAACGAATCATTCTCGGCAATAAGCATTTGCGGTGCATGACGGTCAAGAAGATGGTGGAAGAGGTGAACAACCTGACGTTCAACTATCTCACGGGGGATATATGGGGCGTACAGGGGGACAACAACCAGATCAATTTTCCGTTTCTGTTTACCGTGAACGTCATCTTCTCCCCGCTTTCCGCCAAGCTTCACGCCAAGTGCAATTTCGTGCTCCAGCAGCAGGGGGTGGGGAGCTTCGCACCGTCCCTGCAGCGCAAAAAGGAAGAATACATGTGGGCTGCAGGTCAGATTGAACAGGGGCGGAACTTTATCCGCATCATGCCCATACTCTGGCATTTTGCGGACTCCGAAGAACAGTCGAGAGAAGCGGCCGCCCGGGTGAAGCGCATTTGGCAGTCCAGGGGGTTTGTGAACCAGGAAGATCGCGGTATCCTGAAAATTTTGCTTCTTGCCGCACTTCCATTCGGGCTCTACACACACGACAAAGCGGTGGATTACATCGACAGGGATTTTATCTGCCAGCCCAGCGTTGCCGCCCGATGCCTGCCCATCCAGGCGGATTTTAACGGCGGGGGGGCGCCGTACAATCTCTTTGTCGGAAGAAAAGGGCAACTCATCAGCTTTGACCTTTTCGCACCGGTTTCCGAAAACTACAACGCCCTGATCACCGCCACGAGCGGTTCCGGAAAAAGCTTTCTCACCAATTCCCTTTGCTACAACTATTACACGGCGGGCGCCCTGATCCGGATCGTCGACATCGGCGGCAGCTATAAAAAGCTTTGCAGAATCGTGGACGGGAAATACATTAATTTTGCAAAGGACTCCCGGATACGTATCAATCCCTTTTCTAACATTGTCGATATCGATGAGAGTATACAGGCGGTCAGCGCCATCATCGCCCAAATGGTGTACTCCACCAGCAAGGAAGCGCCCTGCGAAACCGAAATCACGCTCATTAAAAATGCGGCGCTAAATGCCTTCAACGAACACGGCAACGATGCGGATATCGACCGGGTATACGAGTATCTCAAAAATCCTTCCAAGTCCTCCCGGGAGCTTCTGGAACTCGAATGCGACGATGACAATGCCTGCATCCGGGATATCAAAACCCTGTCCGCACGTCTTGCCTTCAACCTGAGGAACTTCACTTCCATGGGAAACCTGGGCGTCTGGTTCAACGGTCCGGCCAACCTGGATATCGCCCATGACGATTTCGTGGTGCTGGAACTGGAAGAACTGAAACCACAGCCGGAGCTTTTCCGGGTGGTCACGCTTCAGCTTCTAAACTACGTCACGGAGAATTTGTATCTTTCGGACAGAGCCCAACGCAGGCTGGTCATTTTTGACGAGGCCTGGCAGTTCTTCTCCGGAAACGGCAGCTCGGGCGGTGAGACGAGTCCGCTCGCCCGCATCATCGTCGAGGGGTACCGGCGGGCCCGGAAATACGGTGGCAGCTTCATTACTATCACCCAGTCCCTGCTGGATCTTGCCATGTTTGGCGGCGTGGGGCAGGTGATTTTATCTAACTCGGCCTACAAATTTCTGCTTCAGTCCGGAGACTTTGAAAATGCGCGTTCCAAAAAGTTGATCGATTATTCCGATTTTGTGATGAAGCTTCTGAAAAGTGTTCGTAGTCCGAAACCGAGGTACTCCGAAATCTTTATAGACAGCCCGGTGGGCATGGGGGTGGCACGGCTCCTGGTGGATGCATTTTCCTATTACCTGTACACCTCCGCGACCGAAGAAAATGCGGCCATCGAAGCGCTGGTCCGGAAGGGGATGAGCTACTCGGAAGCACTGGAAACATTGGCGTCGCAGGAAGCCGAACCTTAACGGCTTTAAATACAATTTTTGACAGGATTAACATGATGGACAGGATAAAAAAACTAAAAAAGGCCTTAGCGCTTTGAACAAAACGAGAAATTCATAATACTCCATATTCGGTGTTTGTTTTTGCTGTCATCCCGTCAATCCTGTAAATCCTGTCTAAAAAAAAGAGGCTTTAATATGAAACGTATCAAACTCATCTTTGTACCATACTTCGTGTTGTTCTTCTCGATCAGCCCTTGTTTCGGGGGCTGGATCGACGACTGGATGGATCAGAAAACCGTGTCCGGTCCCAATCATTTCGACACCCAGAAGCGGGGATTTACCTCGTTCGGGAATTTTTCGGCCCGGTGGCAAACGGGAAACGATTATCTCGTGACTGTCAACAAGCCCCAGTTCAAGGCGGGCTGCGGCGGGATCGATCTTTTCCTGGGAGGGATGGACCTTATGCAGTTCGATTACCTGGTGGACAAACTCCAGCGCACCATGGGATCGGCTTCGGCCGCCTTTGCCTTCGACATTGCCATGAGTGTGCTCTCCGAGAAAGTGGCGACCAGCATGAAATCCATCATGGCTATTGTGGACCGGGTGAACCAACTCCAGTACGACGACTGCAAGGCCGGCCAGACTCTGGCCGCCACCCTTGTGGATGCGGCCAATCCGAGTGTCGAGGCCAAGGACAAAACCCAGGCCATGACTGAGTTCGCCCAGGAGTCCGGTCTTTCCAGCCTGTGGCAGGAGCTGAAAAACCTCGGGCAGGAGCGCTCCGTGCAGGATACGGCTGCCGCTTCGGGGGCTGGAAACATGTCACAGCTCGTGTCCGGCTGCCCGCTGGTGTTGAGAGAGATATTTTTTTTACGCAGGGGTATGTTCTCTCTCACTTAGGGGCAAAACGAGGATATGAGCCCGCCTATATCGATCTAGTCCGGGGCCTTATCGGCGATGTCAAAATCAACTCCGACGGCATGAGCAGCGCACGGATCGACCGGTGCCCCCGGAATACGCCTGCCACGATTCTGGACGCTCTTGCGGATGGGGATATCTACATCCGTGACGAGGCGACCGATACTTGCAACCCGGTGGGTAATGTCGTGATCGGCGGCGCGACCTATCCGAATCTCAAAAGCTGGGTGCTTTCCATTTTGACTACCATCGGAAACAAGGTCCTCGCCAAACAGCCGCTGAGTTCGGGCGAAGAGGACTTTTTGAATGTCGTCCCTGCGCCGATCTATAGGGCGATGATTACGGAGATATCCATCGACGGATCTGCGGTGGCCCCGTCACTTATCGCATCGAAGTACACCGATTACGTATCCATCCTTTATGCCTATTACATGCTCGGGGATCTTTACAACCTCATGGACAACACCATACAGGTGGCGGACACCGTGAGCAAGGCAAAGAAAGGGACCGATTCCGGCGGGGGCCAGCGGAACTGCAAGATAACGCTCGCCGAGCCGGTCATGGCGGACCTCAAGAACATGAAGCAGGATCTCGTTCCCTTCATGCACGGCGTTTATGACGCATACCAGGCGAAGCTCGAAGAGCTCAACAGCACCATCGATTTTGCCGCCTCCCATCGCCCAGCGGGAGGAGACCTTCAAACAGATGCTCTCGGAGCGGGTAGGGCAGGCTGCGATGCTTCACATGATGAATTAGAGGAACAACAAAAACATTTTTTGACAGGATTTGCAGGATGTACGGGATAAAAGAAAGGTGTTGTAGAAATATGGAAATTTGTCTGTACCATTTATATCCTGTTAATCATATTCATCCCGTCTAAAAGAAAAATATAAATGAAAAAAATCCTTATCTTCCTTTTTGTATCGCTTTTTCCGTCAACGCTCCTGGCAGCGGTCCCGAGCAGTCTGCAGAGCATCACCGTCCAGGGCGGGTTTGACGTATACGCCCATACCTTCAGGCGGCTTGCGCTCATCATGAGCGACGCCCGGTACAACAACCTGTTTTTCACCTTCATTGTTGTAGGGATTTTCATTGCGGGCTGCACCGTCATCGGGAAATCCGTGTTCGACGGAAGGGCTCGGATGACATCCTGGGTCTCCTGGCTAGGGATGATGATTTTCGGGCTCATTATTTACAAGACTTTCATCCAGCCAAGATCCGATCTGGTGATTTATGATGAGACGAACAATCAATCCATCACCGTTGGCGGGGTACCGGACGGGGTGATTTTCGTGGCGGGTTTAGCAAAGAAAATTGAAAACGGACTGATTCACATCATCGAGACCAGCGGAAGTCCGGATTCCTTCATCGACAACCCCGGCGGCATCACGTTCAATATTTTCGCCAGGGTGTTTACGAGCGGGGTGGACATGTCCGGCGTCGGGAGCACAGGCGGGTACCTAAATGCGAACCTCAGAAATTACGTGGAGGACTGCCTTTTTTTCGAAATCTCCCGTCCGGGAACGGCCCTGACCCTGGATCAGATCAATGTGAATACGGACTTCATCCCAATTTTTGCCCAGGCCGCAAACCCGGCCGTGTTTACTGTATACAAAGACAACGCCAATCCCACGGGAACAACGAACTCATGTTACGGCGCATGGTCCCAGATCCAGACGGAGCTTTCTGCCATGACCGAAGCAAGTACGGCCAATGAAAAATGCTGGACAGAGCGTTGCCTGAGGGCCGGTTACAACCACACGGTCACCGGCGCTACGGGACCCGACATGGTGACCCTGTGCCGGACCAAGGCCGCGGACCTGCTCTCAAACGCAAGGCTTCTGGGAGTGGCCGTGACATCGTCACAACTCATGAAGCAGCACCTCATGGCAAGCGAGCTTTACGGTGCGCTCCAGGAAGCTAACCCGGACACCGCAATCAAAGTCACCGGCTCCGTCAACATGGGAAACAATCTAGTGGGGACCGGCATTGCTGCCGGAGAGTGGATGCCCCATATGCAGGCGATGTTGTTTGCAATCTTTGTAGGGATCATGCCGTTTTTCCTCATCCTGGCGGCTACTCCCTACTATGCAAGGGTGCTTCTTTTCATCACGGGCGCCTTCGTCTTTTTCATCGCCTGGGGCGTGTGCGACGCCCTTTTGCACCAGTTTGCCATGGACAAGGCCATCGATATCATGACGGAAATCAGGGACGGGCAGCTCGGATTGAAATCGTTTCTCCTGTTTCAGTCGGATTCCATGAAGGCCTATGCCTGCTTTGCCCAGTACAAGATCATGAGCATCATGTTTGCCAGCATTTTCGCTGGTGTGCTCACCCGGATCGGGGGCAGCATGTGGGCAAGAACGCTCACTTCCCCGGGTAGCCGGATGAGAAGCGTCGGCGCCAGTGCGGCTTCCGAAGCGATCGATCCTTCGAAAAGTGCGACCCGAAAGACCGGTCTTACAGAATCTGTTCCCACTCAGGTGATGCACAACAGCTATGGAATGGAGGCTCAGGCTGAAACCGCACTATACGGAAAGGAGACGGAATACCGGACCAAGCAGGCGGCGGTTGAGACTTTCGGTGGTATGACGGGGAGCGCCGGGGATGCCGCAGAAAGGATGTCAACGGCAAACCTCACCCATCTCAAAGAGAAGATGTCCCATTCTGATGCCGTTCTGAAATGGGGAAACGCCCACGGACTCAGCAACGATGATACCATTCAGATGACCCAGGATTATATGCAGTATTCGAATTCTTCTTCCGCGCTGGCTATGAACAAGATCGCTCAAGGGTACAACATTTCTCCAATGGAAGCATTAGGTTTCGCTAAATTCGTCCAGACGGAAACCGGTTATGGTAATGCAATAGGCGTTGAAAAGGCGTATCAGTCTGCCAAGGACGACGGATTTACCGGGGCCATATCCGATTATCAGTCCATGAGGGCGGAGATCGACAGCCGGAAAGGATTTCTTACCGCCGACACCGTCCAACGAATGGCCGGTACCTATTTCGGCGGGGACACCAATCGTTTTTTACGGCAGGAAGCGGAGTACAGCCAGAGCCAGACGGCGGCCGTGCTGCGGAATTTCGAGAAGCAGCGCGTCACACCGGAAGAGGTGGGGGATGCCCTTGGCAGGGCCAAATCGTTCGAGGCGGTTGCCAAGCAGGATCATCTGTTTGCAGCTGGAGAGAGAACACGTATTTTCAAGCGCAGTCCGGGCAGCTATATGAAGCAGCGGCAAAGCATCTCAAGCGAAACGCCCTTGAAGAAATTGCAGGGGAGGGGAGTCTTTCAAACCAAACCCGGTCGGACATAATTTCTATGTTGAGTACGGAAATGGGAAGCGCCCAGCTTCGTGCCCAGGGCGGTATGGAAACGACTATCCGGGGGGAAAGAGAGGCAGGTAATTTTGCTGAGTTTCTGAAAAGCCAGGGAATGGACGTGAATCCCAGGGATCTTGTCGGGTCCAGGATAAGTATGAACATGTTTGCGGATACTGACGGGAGTCTCAGGACAGGTTTCGTTGCCGTTAACAAGGGTACCGTTATTACTAGTCAGGACTACCGGGAGCACAAGGGAACGTTGAACCAGGACGATGCGAAAAAACTAGGTTTGTCGAGAAGCGGATTTTATTACATAAAAAGCTCGTTAAATGGAGATACCGCCTTGTTTGTTAACGGCGAATCCGGGCAGGTCTTTACCAAATCAAACATGCATGTAGAAAGGGATACGGCTGATGGTTTCAAGGTCGTATACCAAAATCCTGAAACCGGAAAAGCCGGATATGTTCAGCTCAGTCAGGGCTTGGAATCCAGGGACGTGGCTTCGAGTGTCCGGCACTTGAGAAACGGGGAAACGGCTACCTTTCAGGACGATAATGGGACTTTGACTTTGGTCTCTGGTGAGATCAGTAGCAAGGGTGTTATGCAGGATATTTCCGGCATTCTAGACAATGGCCGTTCCGTGAGCTTCCGATACAATACCGTTACCGGACAGGTCACGGACAGAACCATGAGCCAGAACGTGAATTTCAAGCAGGACGAAGTCTACCGGAATTTGTACGACAAGTCCCACGGGGATATGATCAAATTCTACAATCTGAATGACGAAGCTACACGGCTGGCATTTGTTAACAACCTGGCGCAGACTCTTGGGAATATTATCGGCATCGACGAAACCAGAATAACCGGTGGATATGGAAGGCTCGGGGCATCGTTGGGTAAATCCGGGGGCGCAAAAGGGCCTGGTTTGTCCGGCGGCTTGAATATCTCACACGCCAACACCCAAAAAATCAATCAAATTACAGCGTCTTTATTGCATGATATTGAGGAATCGGAAAGTAAATTTGGAACAGTGGATTATGAAAAAGCCGAAGCCCTGTTAAAAAATGAGTGTGACGGATTAACTAAAAGGGGCTATAAGGCCGGTCAGGTCGGATTGACGAGAAATGCGTCTAAAGGAGAAGCGGCGCAGGAACATTACCAGGAAAAAATAGAAAAGTTCTTTGATGGTGCTATCCACGATGGTGTTATCCGCAAAAATCCTTTTGAAGACCCTATCTTATAAATCAGGCCGATCATATACATCCAGAAAAGGGGAACTCTTCATCCCGGCAGAATAATCAATCCATTTCCACCCGATTTCCTGGTCGGTAGGATCGTAACCCTCATACATCGATGCCGCTTTCGAACATGGCAGCTTCCCGATTCTCTTTTCGATAATAATGAAAAGAACAATGATGCAATAGAGTCCGATGATGATGGTTAACAATGTTTCCATAATATGTCTACGCTTCATCCAAGCCTTCGCTTGGATGAAGGGGCCCGTTCCGGGCAGATAATAAAACTGTTGATACAATATTCGGTATCTCCTACATAAACTGAAATTCGCATTTAATACCGTTAACAGGAGCCTCCGAATGAATATACCTGCCACATTCAGTGAAAAATACATAAAACATCTCGATGCCACATATGACTGCGTTGATCGAATCGTTTTGAACGCATATTTTAGTATGGGTATGAGCCCCGGAGGATTTCGCACTTGGTGGCGAGAGCTGACAGGCGGTGATGAAACGCTTGATGATACACATCTCATGCGCTTTGCCGGTCGTTTCAGTCGTCGGATTCAAGCTTATGCTAAAAGGGAAGGCATTGCTCTTGCTCACTGTGCGTCCAAAGAAAGAAAGCATGAACTTGCTGAACAATATAAGCCCAAAGATCCATCTTATAAAGGCGTTTACTGCATTCTGGCCGGACGTTCGCCGGCGCCGGTCTATAGAGTGATCCCGTGTAATAACGGCCAAATGCATATAGAAAGAAAAAAGCCCTATCCCTACGTGAACCATTACTCGTTTTATATTATGGATCCGGACTGGGGAGCAATTGTTATCAAAATCTGTCCCCACCCTCCCTTTACCGCGCAAATCATCCTTAACGGCCATGAGTATGTTGCACGACAGGCTGTGAAGGAGGGGATTTCCTTTACAAAAGAAGGAAACTGTTTTACGAGGCTCTCTAACGCCGCAGACTTTGGGCGTATCGCAGATGCCATGAGAACTTTGAGTTCTGTAGGGCGAATGTCCCGAGTCTGCGAGCGTTGGATTTATTCTTCCTGCCTCTGCTTTGCGCTGACTCTCGATGAACAAAGAAAAAGCACCTTTCGATATTCTTATTCGGTTTATCAAGCGGAGTACAGTCGCAATCTTATCTTCACACGCGGTCGTACGATGGATGAGGTGTTCCAAAGCATCATTGACCGATCCCGTTCGCCGCTGAATATAAAAACCATTAAAACTATCTTTGGATACAAGCGCCGTCCTTATCACAAGGATAAACAGGGCAAACCTCCCAAAGTCGAGGCCGTGGTCGAGAGGCCTGTCTATGATTTGACAATTTTCAAGGTTCACTTGGGAAAACTCACCGTCAAGATTTATAGCAAAGGCGAACGCGTCCTTCGAATTGAGGCCATTGCCCACAATACGAACGAACTGGGCTGTAGAAAAAGCATCGGCAGCTTTGGGGAGGTAGCGGGTGCCCTCAAATCGCTTCTTGAAAGATTTCTTGAGGTCTTGAGCGGCATCGACTGCCCCTTCCTTAACGACGAGACGCTCGATAAATGGCCGCTTCCGTCTATGGTCGGAGCCACAAAGGTTGGCGGAATCGATGTCAATAAGCTCAGAATCCGAAGCGCCATGGAAGCCGTGGTGGCACTTTCTTTGAGACCGCATGGCTTTACGACGTCCGATCTCGCGGCCAAAGTTCAACAAATCATGGACACATCCGATAGCCCGTATCAGCCTCGCCAAGCGTCTTATGATTTGAAAAAGTTTAGAGGCAAAGGACTTGTTCGGAAGATTGAAAAATCTCGACGCTATGAAATTACTGTAAACGGTTTGCGCTCCATCACCGGATTTCTTTTTTTCCGTCATAAGGTACTGGTCCCTTTGCTCGCAGGAAACGGTAAGCCTGTATCCTCTTGCCAAACGGAAAATCAATACAAGTTGGATATTCATTACCGAAAGGTACAGATTCAAATGCAGCATATTCTTAATGAACTTAAAATCGCGGCTTAGCCACTTAACGACAATCTTTTGTCGTTATGGTTGTTGAAAGTGCCTAATAAGCCGGTCTCAAAAAAAACATAGTGCCGGGTTCAACTCCCGCTATCTCCACCACTATTTCATTCATTTTTACAATATTTTGTAAAAATTCCTTTGCAAATTGTGATGTAAATTGTGCCTATTTTCTCTGTTTTTGTTTGATTTTCATCGATTTCTGATAATTAATCCCACCACCCTCATATCTATGTAACCTTTGGTCAATCCATAATCCTTATTGAGAAAATAAAAAAGGGGAGACACAAATAATCGGGTCTTCGCCTCCATGCATCCGGAAAGAGCGGATTCTTCGGCGTACCAACTCACTTCCAGAGGATCACCGTTCACGTGAATACCCAATATCTCCTCCAGTTTTCCCCTCAGTTCCGAAGACGGTTGCTTCTCAGCCCAGACCAAATTTTACTGGCCGCAAAGTAATGAGAAGGTGGAATCATTTGATCAAGGGCTGAGATATTTGCCTTGTTTCTCCGTATTAAAATATAGACCTATATGAAACGGGAAAGTGTCTGGAGCCTTGTCCCAAAATGTGGTTTTCCGGGGCTCTTCTATCAGGCAGCAGGCGATATTGTTGTTTCCAAATAAGGAAAAGCTAATGAAACTGTTAAAAAATTGGCCGTTTATGCGAGCGCTATGCCCTTTAGAATTAATACATCTTTCTGCATTGGCGCCAATGCTGCCCAATCCGTCGTCCGGGATATTTTTCAGCCGATTCCCGTGGCCGCTTCAGTGTCTGACGCCGACTATATGTGGCTGAATTCCCGCGTCCGGGAAACAAGCAACTTGTTTTATATTTACAAGAACCCAGATTCGGCTTTCAACCACGGGTTTCCGTCCGGCCTGTTTGGGGTTACGTCCAAGATCGCTTTGGTATCCGGCTGCATGGACGACCCGTCGTCTCGGACCGGCTGTGCGGATGATCTCGCTGCCCTGGATTGTGACCGCGGAACCGTTTTCCAGATTTTCTTAGCCCCTTTGAATTATGGGGAATATGCCGGCGTCAACTTCGAGGAGCCTGAAAACTGGGGTGTGGCCCAGACGGGTAAGGGCTATGATCTGACGGGGGCCGCTCAGTTGGTTTTCGAGGCGCGGTCCCCAGATGGTATCTCCGTACGTTTCGTGGCCGGAGAGACAGCCACCAGATTCACAGCCATCCCATCGGAATGGTCCACCGTTTCAATTCCCCTTGCCGGGGACCTATCCGACGTGCACAAGCTTTTTTCGGTGATGACCAACGACCTGCATACACCCTTCGGGGGTACGCTGCTTCTGGACAATATCCGTTTCGATCCGTTTCAGAAAATCAGCGGAGAATCCAAATTTGTCGGCTGAAGATCAAACATCGCCACATCGGATTGTTCCACCCCCTCAAGCCCATGCACTTCCATCGGATATACATTGGCACGGCTGGCTCTTCGAAATCCCCTCTGATGGGCGGCTTTCTATTGCATGGGTGCGGGGTGGGAGACTCAGCGTGTGAAAAAGAGCTTTCCGGTCTGCAAAACCGGTTCGTGCTTTACAAAAGAACCTGTTCAAATTATAATAAAATATTTCCGATAGCCAGTATCGAAAAACTCTGAAAGGGAGTGTCTATGTGGCCCCTGTCCCGAGAGGAAGAACTGAAATTTGCCCTGTGCGCCGAGTGGGGACTCGAGGAAAGTTGGGATGTGCTTGAGGCTCATTTTTTCAAGGCAATCCAGGGCTATTTCTGTGGGAGGAATGGCGGAGACGAAGATTTGGCGGAAAAGTTAACCGAGTATTGCATGAAAAGAGCTAAGAAGAATATTCAAAAAGGCAAATATAATCCTGGCTACAGCTTTTATACGTTTTTAAGAAACATCGCCAAGTTCATTTGGTATTATTACCTGGTTGAAGGCATCGGCTATATTACAAAAGAGATCTACAGTCTGGACATACCCGATGACAATGATGAAAGCATTCGCCGTATCAAGATCCAAATTCCCACGGTTTCAATTGAAAATATAGAAGACTGCGATCTGCATTGTGAATTCTTGAAAACCCTGTTCGTATTTGGCGGGAAGCCCCACCAAACAATCGTCTTTGGTTTTAATCGTATCCTGGACTGGAAACCATCGGAATTTGCCGAAGAAAAACTTGATGAAAAAATGAATCTCCTCGGAGATCGATTCTGTATGGACTATCACCGAACTATTGAGCATTGCGACTGCGATACCCTCCAAACATGCTGCATGAAGAAGCTAAGAGAAGATTTGAACTCCCTTTTTAAAGTCATCTATATCGAGCCTCGATATAAAGCCTTAGAAGAATACAATAGATACCGCGTCGGTGATTTGTCTATTCGCCCTTTTTTGGGCAACAACTCTTCCCACTCCGGGCAGCTCTCGCAATGGTGTTGGCTTGTAGGGAACCGCGTAAGAGAGGCCTACAAACTAAAGGCGCAATCGGCACTCGCCGACTATTTAGGTGACAAATCCTGACTTTCGGAGGAATCCTTATGGTACATATCGACACCAAGCGAATCGTATCCTATGTTTCCGGCGCAATGGACGAGGAATCGTCTTTCGATCTGGAAATGCACATTGCCAATTGCCGGGAATGCGCCAAAAGGGTTCAGGTCCAATATCACATACGGGAACATTTCGACGAGGTGTGGGACGCTCATGTAAAAAATCCCGGATGGGCATACGCTGCCGAAAGTGCGCTTTCCCATGCCATCGATCAAAATCAGCCGGAGGAGATTCGAAACCGTCTGAAAGCGTGGCATGAGACATTGTGGAAGAAAGCGAAGTCCGTCCTGTCCCTTGCGATCGATACAGGTCGAAAATCGTACGAAGTTTTTAACGAGGGATTTCTTCCCCATTTCGTTCCTTCGGTAAATTTCGTTCCTGAACAAGCGGCTATCCGGACAAGGGGCGCTCCCTTACCGCTAAAAGATGTCCGGAGGCGGGCTGCGGTGGATACTGAGAAAGTAGGTGGAGCGGAAGTCGAGATCCAAGTGGGCGAAAGAAAGCAAACCGTTTCCGTGAATCTGCCCTTGCTCCCCGAACCCTGGCCGCTGATCATGTTGATTTCGAAAGAGCATGCGGAGCCGCGTATCCAGAAGCTTCAGCGCCCTGAGGGTAAAAACTTTCTAGTCGCTCGGTTCGATGCCATTCCCAGGGGGGAGTATATTCTAATGGTAGAGCCACTTGGAAATTCAGAAGAGTAAAAAGATGGAGGCGTGGCCGTCCAATTCATGGGGAATCTCAAAAAGGGTTAAATGATGGTCTCAGTAAACCATTTCCTAAGTTGAGCGATTTTTTTCGCCGAGGTGTGCCAAGATCTTGGTTCAGCAGGCTGCGCGACGACCACTGGCATACCAGTTGGTATGTCGAGGATTGTCGCGCAGCTTTTCTGGGCAAGAGATCGGTGGAACTCAATTAAAAAATCGCTCAACTTAGGCATTTGATTGATGAGTTAAAAGAAAATAGAATGGCTACTTTTCGTGCTTTTGACCCTTCGATGAAAGGCCGAATTGAGTCTGCTCAGCTTTGTACCGTAGCGCTGGTGAATGAGGAGGATCTTAAAAGGTTGGATATAGTACTTTGCAGAATCAGGAAGAAAAAATATTTTTATTCAATAACAGTTAGCAAAGAGGTGGAGTATCAGATTGGTAATAATTTAGGACATATAAACGGTTGGACAACTTTTAAATCAATTTTTGGCGAACTTGCAAAGGTTGAGCCATGATAGCAGAATTTGAGTTTTTTATTGAAGACGCCTGCGGCAGATAAGAAGCATATTTTTTTCGATTCAATCAAATACCTCTGTAACTCTTAAATCCCGTCCCGCTTTTTCACTCATGATATATTTGTGTTTAAGAATCTACTCAATCCGCATAGAATAAATTTTTTCTCTGGCCAATTTATTTGCGCATTGCCTGCTAGCCTTCGATTCAGAAAAAAATATAAGATAAAAACGGAATTTTTTTCATGGAGACCGCGAGAAATATCAATCTCATTCGTATATTGTTATAGTTCAAGCGTCTTTTCTGATTTATTCGCTTCAGGAAAGCGAGCATAATTTTAATTTTGGGCGTAGTCCACTAAACACAATTAGTTCTTAGCGAATTATAGGGAGATCTCTTTATGAAACATCATAGAATCAATTGCATATTTTTCATCATCATCTTTTTCGCAAGCACTGCCTGCGCAGATGTTATCAACATCCATATAACCGATTTTGGCATTAACCAATACTGGGATTTTTCCATGAAGGTTGGAGATGATTTCACCATTTCTTCGGACCCGAAGCATTCCCATAATCAGGTCTATTCAGACATGCATGATATGGTGCGGCAGCTTTTGGGTGCCAATGCTAAATCTCAGATCCTGATCCCAATGCCCGAAGATTCGATCATGAATTCAGACCAGGATATTGAAGATCTTATTTATCAAAAGCTGAAAGCCACAGTGCAAAAGGCCACTGCGAATGGCAACCGGGGTTTTGAATTTCAGTTGGTTCAACATATCAAGACCGTAGGTTATATCGCTCCTTGGCGACAGGATATGGTAACCAAATATGGAAAAGCTGCCTATGGTGCGATCGCCCGGGTCACGAACGAACTCCGTAATGATTATACCTGTAGTGTAGATGCAACCATCGGCAGTAACGGTACGGTCGCAATAGGTCGAGCTGTAGAGAAACTAAAATCCGTTTCCGATTTGTTTGCCATGCTGGATTTTGTCGACGGCCGTGCCTCATACAAAGAAATGAATGAAGTTATAAAAGCATTTGGTGCATCCAAAATAAATTTTTCAAATACACAAGGCGACTGGTGGGGTCATTCACCAAAGATGACCGGGGATAAAGCCAGTATTTCCAACCATGAGACATCCAAACGATTGCTGCTTGAAAACCCCATGATAAATTACGAGTGGGTTGTACCGTTGGATTCGGACGCCGATGCCCATGTCCTTAGAATGGCTCAGCAGGATGCAGAGTTTCGGGTACGCAAATTTTATGTCAGCGGAAATAATAAACTTGAGACCTATAATTTGCCAATACCGATGTCCAGTCGAGAAATCAGGCAGGTATTTGGGGCTTCGGATCGATACGGTCAGTTGAACCAACGGCCAATATCCCTTGTAATTTCAGATCGTGTTTGGGATTTGGACAATGGGTATACTGCAGCTCGTTATATTGCATCTAAGATTCCGCGAAACTCGAAAGTTGTCTACATTGACAGCCGTTCAGATGAGAATCCCATGCAATATTTGCTTACAGCAAAAGTTACACCTGAAAACCTGTTTACTCTAAGCCGCCAGGGATCTGATGCGGAGTTGGTTAGGCAGTTAAGGAAAGCGGATGCCGATTTTGTGATTACTTTTGAAAGTGAGGCTCCGAAGTTTCAGTTGCCGCGCGCCCTATATGTCGTTGGGAGGGATACATGCAATGCCGTTCGGAATATGACTGAGCTGTATGCGGACCTACTCAAAGAATTTAAGAGACTATCTCCCGAAGAGAAGGGTACGTTAAGTGCATTGAAGATGGCCGGGAACCTTGAAAAACTGGTACAGGCTTATGAACAGGATCAAAAAAATGGAATGTACGGAGATCCGCTTGGCTTTATTAGTTCCGATTTCATTTATGAAGCAACGAAGATGTTTTCCAAGAAGGCTGTTAAGAAATATGTCAAAGCTTTGCAGGATGCTGCAAAAGAGGAAGGTAAAAAACTAAATGTGCACGCGCTCACATCGATAATAGACGCCTCCGAGGTGATCGCAAACGCCATCCGGGAAGGAAGGGCTCCGTTTACTGGGAATAGACTGGAGCAGTATAGTGATATACAGGAATTTGCAAAAGCCGGTGTTGGCGGGCTTTCGTATTGGCTGGGATTAGAGATGTCAGGGGGGGATACCACTGTTGCCAGCGGATTTGAAATGATCGGAAAGGCGGCTGCAGATTTGACGGATACGGTTTCATTGAGGGCTTTTACGCATATGGCCGTTCATGAAAAACGGTATTCGGAAAATTTACAGCACCTGCTTGATTTTTGGGAGCAAGAACAAGGGCGGCGCTTGGAGAGAAATCAGGACATTCAATCAGTCGAAGATTATTTTGGTGAGGATAATCTTTATGCGATGGGATTGTCTTCAAAAGATATCCAAAACCTAAACAACTCGGTTATTCAGAAAGCGTTTCGGATTAGCGGGGTTTTAAAAGAATATTCTGTGCATAGGTACAAAGATATCTATGGCTGCGACACCAATATTCAAAGGCTGGTTTATGAAACCACCGGCAAGGATGGCAATATCACAAAAACCGTACGAACAAGTATTGTCAGAAGGCAATACCGAAACGGGCAGGAAGAAAACAGGCAAATTTATCACGCAATGAATAATGATCCTTTTGATGAAAAAGAATATGGAGGTGTCTTTATTGATCCGGAGTCGAACCAAGGCGGTAAAGTGAATAACCGTTTTATAAATCAGGTTGTTGATGACAGACCGGAACAAAACTCAACATCATGGCGAACAATGATACCGGAGGGAATAGAATGATAAAAAAAATCATCTTTATCTTTTTTATTTTCATGTGGTTTTGTTCTTCTACTTCTGTTTTTTCCGCTCCTGATGAATCGGAACAGGATCGACAAAACAAAAACAACCAGCAGGAAGGCTTTGCTTTTTCATTAAGGGAGAGCCAGAGATTTTTAAAAGAATGCATTCCGGATAATTGCCCTGAAAAGCTTCTTCAAATAGACGGAATGACCCGGATTGTCGGCTTTATAGTGGATTCGGATAACACGGACATCATCTTAATAGGGAAAAAACAAGATAATGCGCCCCCGCTTTACCTGGAAAATTTTGTTCTAGCCTTACGAAAAGCCTGGGATCTGATTCTTTTTGAAGATGAAAATGGAATGATACATCGCAATGTAATTGACAAAACACCTATAGGGTGTTCCATCGATCCCAAAAAAGAGACAGATAAGAAATGGTCGGAATTCAATGAAAAATACAACTCAGACGGCCTGCAAACTATAGCCAGTTCCGAAGAGGCAAGAAAAGTCCAAGCTGAGTTTCAAGAAATGGCCAATGATTGGGTGGAAATCTGTCAAGAATATCAGGACGTCAGGGTGGACGGGCTTTATCATAATACTATGTTCTCCCAAATAATGGTTGAAGCTGATTACTATATGAAAAGATTGGTTGATGGATCAGTCAAGCTGGACATAGACGGTTTTAAGAGCCTCACTGAGTTAAAAGCTGAAGAGGGCAGCAGCTCTTCAAAAATATCGATGAACAGATTTTGGTTCAAACCCGGAGAAAATATTTTTATCGAAACTGAAAACGAGGACGCCGTATTTCTAAAAAAATCACCAGTCACTTTGCTGACTGAAGAAGAATTCCTCAATAATGCAGGCATCCGAAAGGGAAAGGGAAAGGGGGACCCCCTGGCCACAGAATTTGCTGAAAGCTTTACCGATAACTATTTTATTATAAAAAGGATAAAGCCGATTTATCAGGAACTGGAAGGGCTTTGCAGGTTTGTAGCCGTTACTATGTTAATGGAACAAAGAAAAGCTGCCTTGCCTTCAGGCGGGATATTGGATTACTATTTGTACCAATTCCCAATATACTCGACTCCTGTATGGGGTGAAGTATCCGGTATCCCAAATGTCGGCCCGGATATTTTCAATTTTTTTCTCACATGTGGCGGTGTTACAACGGAATTAACCTTAAAATCGGATAACAACGATCATGGAAAAATTCTGACAGCAACTCGATTGTCTGTGCTGAAAGATAGACCAAGTCAAACGTCCGTCAGTTGGTCTTATCGGGATTTTATAAATGAATCCGGAATACTGCCGACGGATAGTTTTTTAAAAAAAAATACGCTTTGAAAGACAGACATTATAAACAGGAAATTGTAATTTTTATCAGTAATTTCCGGTTAGGAGTTTGCATGTAAATATTAGAAATTATTTTATAAAAGCCACATTTTTTGCTTGACAAATGGCACCCAATGTGCGGCGCGTTTTGTATAACTAACAATTACAGGAGGTTATGCATGCCGCGCAAATTCTACCCTTGGGAAAAACTTGGTTCGTTACCGTTTCACGAACTACTGCAACCCGCTATTGATGCTATGAAAAGTATGCCTGAACTTCAATCCAGAGGAAACAGACCTCTGAAGCTGTCTTTTGAAGAAC
This sequence comes from Desulfobacterales bacterium, assembly GCA_963677545.2. Taxonomy (GTDB): domain Bacteria; phylum Desulfobacterota; class Desulfobacteria; order Desulfobacterales; family JAFDDL01; genus JBECKW01. Next base: position 230,525 of record CAXXKH010000049.1, read on the forward strand.
ACCTTCAAGCGTTGGTTTTTTTCCATCTGCAAGAACACACGTCTGCACAACATCTTTTGCAGACACTCAAAGAAGACGACTTTGCCCGAGAGCACATTGCCCCCGAAGGCGGTATAGAAAAAAGCAGTTTCTCGGAAGCGACAAACAGCCGGGGCCTTGAGCAGTTCATGCACGTTTTTCAAAGTCTTCAAGTCCAGGCCTCAAATATTTTGCCCAAAGCTCATGAAGAACTTGGCGATCTGACAGGCATTGACGGTTCTTTAATCGACGGCACGTTATCTATGATATGGGCCGACTATCGTAAAGGCTCAAAAAAAGCAAAGGTGCATCTTGGATTCGATTTAAACCGGTCCATTCCGAGAAAAATATACCTGACCAAAGGAAACGGAGCGGAGAGACCTTTTGTTTCCGCAATCCTTGCCGAAGGCCAAACAGGTGTTCTGGATCGAGGTTACCAATGTCACGAACGGTTTGATCAATGGCAAAAGGACCAAAAGCTTTTCATTTGCCGAATCAAAGCAAGCACTAAGAAAAAAATAGTTTCACAAAATGCCCTGCCAAGTTCTGACAGCATTGTTTTTTTTGATGCCATGGTACTATTAGGTACCCCTGGCGTGAATCAAACGAAAGAGCCTTTGCGCCTGGTTGGTTATGAAATCGAAGGCGTTAAATACTGGGTCGCTACCGACCGCTATGATTTGTCGGCGGAACAGGTGGCCCAGGCCTACAAACTGCGTTGGGACATCGAAAATTTCTTTGCCTGGTGGAAAAGGCATTTGAAGGTCTATCATCTGATTGCTCGCAGCCCACATGGACTGATGGTTCAGATCTTGTCCGGCCTCATTACTTATCTATTGTTAGCGATTTACTGTCATAATCATTTTCGGGAGAAAGTATCTATCCGGCGAGTCAGGCAATTACGAACACAGATTGAAAACGATCTTCGATGCTGGCCGGCCGCACCAGAAAAAGAAAATTATGTAAAAGAACAATACTTACAAAATGTTAATGCAAAAACCTAACCGGAAATTACTGAATTTTTATAAGTATTTTTATGCAATTTTTTTTTAATTTCATTGCGATGCGATATTGGGCGCCGGCTAAGCATCCCACGAGATCTATTAAAGAAAGGTCTTCGTCACGGATCGCTACAACCTGCTGGACGCCTATAATTCCGAAAAACGCGTGGTCGTTCACCTGAAAAATCGTGTCGACAACCCGGATTTCCGAATTCCGTTTGAAAGGACAATCGCATGTATGCTATCATAGCTCTGGACGCCGATTAGATCGGTACATTTTCTCCTTTTTCAAACTTTGCCAGGTTAGTGAGCTGTGTCTGGGAATTCTCCACTTGGATCTGAGCCTTGATGCTCCAACGAATCACTATTTCGGGAGAATCCACGATTTTGTCCTTCATTTCTTTCGTTTCAGCCTTTGTGTTACGCATTTTCTGTGCAATTTCATCACAGCGGTCCAATGCAGTATCGACTTTGGGACGGTTTTCCACATCGGCAACCTCGAGTTTCTTCATAAACTCAAGGGCCAGTTTTTCAGCACGTAACATTGTACCTTCGGCCTCGCGCATAATCTGGTCGCAACAAGCTATCGCTCTTTCAAAGTCTGACGGACCAGAACCACCATCCTTTTCCATATTAATTTTTACAGCTTTGGCGGCTTCGGCCATCAGGCTATCTTTCTCCTTTTCAAGATCGTTTTTCTCATTCACGTAGCCGACTCGATCACGATGGTCGAAGGCGCTTTTCGCTTTCTGTCTCTTTTCGGCAAGATCTTCCCGTGTCCTTATTGCGGGAAACTCCGGCTTTTTATCTTCCAACACACCCACAAGATATTCACAATCTTTGCAAAGATCTTCATAGACCTCCCAGGGCGGATACATCGGTGCGGCTGCGTCAGCCAATTCTTCCTGCAACGCAACCAATTCGGCACACCGTTCGACCTGCACAGGTTCATCTCCCATGGATTTTGCCTCACCAATGGCCTTGGCAATCCTTTCCACCTTACTCGTTGTTGTAGCCTGTTCAATTGGAGAAAGATGCTGAAGGTCCGCTTTGATACGTTTCAGCCGATCATCGATCTCTACCTGCTCCAAGGCAAGGCAGGCAGGTGGTTCGATGACGGAACTATGCCATTCTGGATTCTTTCCAATTCGATAGTTGATGACCATCAGATGGTTTGTGTCCACTTCGACCTTGAAATCAATGGACTCTCCTGGCCGGGTTGCCGGGTCAATCAATGCCGTAATCCGTTTCAGTTGCCGAAATCCCTGAGAGATAATGAAGTGAACGATTCCGCCATGGTTATCAGGAACACCGAATTGGTGATTTGAAGTTGTGGGCAGTTCTTGCCCCGAGGGAATCAATGTTTCCTTGACAATGCTGCCTCTCACCCGACGTTTGATTCGGTATGGCATGGGTACGACGGGCTTTACGCCCCCCATGACCTTGCTTTCCGCTTTCTGCTCGACGCTGATGTTTACTTCTCCCAAATAGTCTCCATTCTGTTCGATGCTGAGGCGAAAGTCATTGATCGAATTAGGCGTGAGAGGAATATTCGTTAAGACGAATCCATTATTCTCATCCAAATTAATTTCCTCGCAAAGACCACCGTCACTCTCAAGGATGATCTTGGCACCGGCAAGGTCCTCACCTGTTCGTGACATTGCAGTACCAGAGATTGTGATTTCTAACTGGTCTGTGGTGCGGTCGCTTGTAACATCAATGCTGACTTGGTCATCCGTTCGGATAACACCATGGCGCGCTGCCGACGCGGCTGCGCCCAGGGCAACACATAGGTCGGGTTCGCACGTTGTCGGCGCCTTACACCCGGCCGTTACCCCCCTTTTCAATTCTGCTTCGATGTAATCGACCATCTTTTTTGTAGTAATCTCGTCATCACCCTCTATCTCTCGGGTAACATTCTTTATGTATTCCTCTAATTCTTTCGGCTTGACCCGTGGAGATGTACAGAAATGTTTCTGTACCATTTCCGAAACGAGAGGGACATACGTCGATCCTCCGACCAGGAGAATGGCGCCGATGTCCTCCAGAGAGACGTTTGCCTTCAGGTGGGCCTTGGCGATGGCCTCCCAACACTTCGGAATGCATCGCCAGACCGTGTCACGAATGAGACTCTCGAATTGAGTACGCTCCATTCGCACATCGATTGCCAGGGGAAGACCTTTCAAGTCGGTACGGCTGGTGTCGCGAAAGGGAAAGATTTCTGTTCCGCTCAACCCTTTCTTGATCGTTTCACCCAGAAACGCCAGCCCCTCCAGTATGCATCGGTCCTTTTCAACATCCATTTTGAGGTTAAGACTGTAAAGGGGATTCTCCCCTTTGAGGCCGTCAATGAGCCATCGGGCAACAGCCTTATCCATGTCGTCACCCCCCAGCAGGTTGTCACCACTGATGCCGAGTACAGTAGGATGTCGGTTCTCAATCTTCAGAATCGATACATCAAAGGTCCCCCCCCCGAGATCAAAAACCATCAGGACGTCGTCCGAAACATCCTTCTCCCAGCAGTAGTACATAGCCGCGGCACTCGGTTCGGCTATCATTTCAACAACTTTCAGGCCTGCAAGAACACCGCTCTCCCGGGTTGATTCTGTTTGATTTGCGTCAAAGTAAGCGGGCACCGTAATGGAGGCACGATCGACAACGTGTTCTACATTCGGCTCCTCGACATTCAGATATTCGAGGATCAGACGGCGCTCCTCGGCAAGGATAAGTGCGCTGATCTCTTCAGGCAACCAGAGAAGAGGCGGATCGTCGGCAACCCGTTTTTTTTCTTCTCCATCCTCGATGGCGCTGAAATATCTATTAAGCCGGGCTTCCTGATCCAGTTGCCACAGATCAGGTGGATCTTTTCGTTTGCTCTCTCGGAGTTTCTCGACCATTTCCGGACTCGAAGCCGTGATTCTCTGCAAGTATCGGTTAATCCGATCATCTCGGCTTTCCGTCAAGGCCTGCTTCACAAGGGGAGGCAGATTTTTTGGTAATGAGCCGGCTTTCCCTATGGGGGTCAGAATCGTCTTGCCCATGCAACGTTTGATTGATGTAACGGGTGCCGGATAACGACCACGGCAGGCATAAGCCGCAATGCCCACTAGGATTTCCTGTGTATCGTTATCATAGTAAATGCAGGAGGGCAATGTACTCCGACCGCTCCCGGTGCGGTAACAGACTATTTCGGTTTGGGTGTCGTTCATAACCGCTACACAGCTATTAGTGGTGCCCAGGTCAATACCGACAACTCGATCGATTTTCATGATTCTTTGACTCCTTATTCTATTTTTTCCTTTGAAGAGGCTGCCACGACAATGGTCCCTTGCATGGCTACATCTTCTCCCCGCACAACGACGGGCTCAATGGTCTCTGTGACTATAGGTCGATCACCGTCCCCTTGAATCCACCTTTCAACACGTGCATGGTCCGCAATTTGAGGAGTATAGGAGATGCCTTTTAGTTCCACGGCCAGGAATCCTTGATCTGCCAGTAAATCTTTCATCTGGTCCTTTACGATTTTCAGAAGCCGCAGGTCATGGCTTTTCTTTCCACCACCTTCGATGCTGTCAAAGCATTCAAGAAAACGTTTTTCAAGCTGGTAGACGAGTTGCGTCATCCGCGCCAGAGTCCCTGTCAACAACTGGATCTCAGTTCGGTGCGCTTCTTTCAGTTGTTCAACCTCCCTGGCATGGCGCTGAATCAAGGCCCCAATCTCTGAAACCAGTCCGGTCGCACCTTTGGGTATCGCGACCTGCCGGGGAACATGATCGTGGAGCAACTCCTCGATCGCCCTGAGTCTGTCTTCCTGCTTGCTGCTCATGAGAAAAACTCCTCTGGATCAATGGACACCGGGGGCATAGGTATCGGCAGGTTTTCGATCAATTCCTGCTGGCTCCACTTGGGTTCACCAATGCTCGGCAGGAAAATCTCAAGCAGTCTTTCGATTTTACAGCTCTCCTTTATAAATCGTCTCGCCTCGGCGTTCACGAATCCTCTGCTTCCAGCCACGTTTCGGTTGTTGTCTACGAAAGCCTTTATAGTTTCGCCTCCGTCGGGACTGCCTTCCGGATTCCAGAACCGATGCCAGGCACGCTCTACGGGATGAAGCGTGAGGGCGGTAACACATCGTGAGTACTGCTCTTTGAGTTCCTGATCCGGAGTCGCCTTACTGAGAGCATTGGCACGATTAATAACATCCTTGTTGGTGGCCGTATTCGGCAATCGCAACAAGGCATAGGGGTTGGGAATCTCCAGCATTGTTCATCCTTTCTGACTGCTTCCATGGGTTCTGCAAGATCTCTTTTTTCTAAAAACTAATCGCGGAATCGCAGTCTGCAAAGCGCCAACAGTTCATCGTGCTCCCTGATCTGATTTTCCGGGTCAAATCCTTCGAGCAAGATCGCAGCTTTTTGCAGGCAATGATCGTGTCCGCTATTTATGGCTGATATGACCAGCATGCGGGCCGCACTCCACGGGAGTGAAGCTACCAGATCTCTCAGTCTTTCCTCTTGCTCAAGCAAATACTTGCGGCTATCCGGGTCCAAATGATTTTCAGCGCCCTGGTTGATCATCCTCTCCGCGGCGTCGAGAGCGTTACGCATAGAATCCGCTATCCGATCGATTATTTCATGTTGATATTTCAGTTCGGCATCCCAGTAGCTATTCGGTTCCTGTAGTGTATCTTCTATCAATTGGTTCCAGGCCATCATTTGAAGCTGGAATTGGAGGCTGTCCAGATGAAACCATTCCCCTTCATCGACATTTTCCATACATATTTCTCCCAATTCGAGCAATCCCTTTTGAGGCGTCTTCCGAGAGAGGCTTTGACGGGCAATAAGCAAGGATCTCTCTTTTTCAGCAATTGCGTCAGGTCCATTCCAACTAAGAAACTCGTCGATCCTTTTTATTTTTTCATCCTCGTCATCCTCGATCTGCCAGGCATAATTAAAGGCTTGCATGAGGTCACGTCCCTGGGCACCTGAAAGTTCTCCGGGCTTAAAATAGGCATTGGCAATCATCCTTGCCCGAGGAAGGGCCTCCTCTACCAGGCATCGTGCCTTCACATGGTTTTCATTAAGGTGACATTCCCAGGCATACTTGTTGAGCTGATCGATCAGAAAGACGGAAAGATGCTGATCTTCAGGGACTCTGGCGATTGCGGTTTTGATTATTTTTATTCCTGCTTCATAGTTGCGACTCATACCTTCAGGTAGCCTGTCACTGTGATCTCGAGCCTGTGTTGCGCGGTATTTAATATCGTCTACCCACTCGTCATAGGCTTTCCACGCACGTTCCTGCATTTCTCCCATCCGGCCGGCTCCAGGTTGGTTTGAACGGCCCGGATAGTCTCTTGGCTCCTGTGCATAACCCCTTGCAGGTGTGCTGTCCCAGCCCCAAAGACAACCCAGATGCATGGCTGCCAGCTCCGCCCTGTCGCTTGTCAACAGGAGCCTGGCCTGCTCGGAATGAACGTTGACAATCTCGGTTTCCACACGTTCGCGAAGCTCATCAACCTGATCAACATCGAGTTCGTACCGTTTTGCAAGGGTGGGCCAAAAGTTGTCACGGATGAAAAGATGGCGCCAGAAAAAATTCGCGTAGTGAAAACAACTTGTGCTCTGCTCATCAAGATGTTCAGAGGCAGTCATGGTCCCCCACTCTTGGTGGAGGACAGCAAGGGCGTGAAGACAATCCATACACTCCACTTCAGGCAATAAAAAAATAGACTGTATCACCCTGTTGCGCAGACGCTGCCGGTTCTGCTCAATGTTAAGACTCTGTTTCATGATTTTAGGAGCATCCACATTCCGTGCACAGACGTTAAGGCACGCAAATCTGACAGGAGATGCTGTCAGTGTTTCGTGGGGGCTGAGATTCTGGAGGAGTAACTGAAGCGCTCTCCGTTCTTTTAGAAGAGAAATGAGGTTACTTATTTCACTGTCGCCATCCCCATCAAATCTCAGTAATTCAAGCAATTGCAGGGCCCTTTTCAGATCGTCTGTTTCAACACATGCAGCAGCTTCGGCTCTTGCAATGGCTTGAAGGGTTGATTCCATTTCTTTGCGTACGGCCCCCGAGCTCTTCCTGCAAAGTATTTCCGCCTGGTCACGCTTGTCAAGGAGAAGGAGACCATGAAAAGCTACCAATGCGCAATTCATAGGCAAGGTTGATAAACGGTTGGCCAGTTCCGTCAATAAAGACTCGACATTAGCCAGGTTCTCTTCTCCCCTGCCACGCATAATAAGCACCGCCAATGCCCCGGCAAGATGGGGTTGGGTTCCTTCAAAAGTGGGACAACGAAAGAGTTCAAGGAGGGTCTGAACAAGGTGGTCTTTCTGTTTCTTGTCATTCCGATGTGCCTGTAACGTAGCCTGCAGGAACAAAGCAGCGGGATCCTTTCTTCCATTCAGTCGTTCCAGCGCAGCCTCGTCCTGCTTGAGATGGGCAGACAGGATTGCAGTGACGAGTTGAACCGATTCTTGCCCTATGCCTTCAAATTTCAATCCCTCTTCGAAAATCTCCTCCATTTTTTCGGTTTGATCAAGGAATCTCAAGGCCTTTGCCGCAAGAGCGGAATGGGGTTGGTGGCTTTCGATGTCGCAGTCGCGCCATGCTCCATCCAATTCAAGCCGTTTGCGGTATATCTGGTTCAGGGGTTTCAATACAGCATGAACGGATGCTTCAGCTAGCGTGAGAAGCTCTACTGCCTGCTCATCTTCCAATGGTAGCTGTGTAAGGTAGCGATAGACGTCACATAACCAATCCGTTTGTCCATGATCAGCCCCTGGCCAGTTGTCAAGGACGAGTCGCCACCCCTCTAGGGAATCCGTCGTTGACATCGTCATGACTCGCAGCACGCCACGGAGACAAGCCACCCATGAGGGACACGGGAAATCAGATGATATCTCTGGCTCCGCTCTTATTATGTCGTCAAGACGGCCATGAATCTTGCTCCAGGGCATAGAGAGAATATCGATTGCCCATTTGAGCCAGGGGCCTTCAATCAGATTGGCCTTTGTCTCCAGCTGGGATGCTGCACGCGAAAAGGCATGGTCCTTAGCAGTACTATCGTTGTTACGCCAGGCAACCATGCCCTGTCGGATAAAATGGTGGACTAATGAGCGAGAAGGCCTGTTATCGGACGGATGGCGTTTTTGAAGCAATTTTAGCCGTAAGGTGCTTTCCGGATTCGGATCAGCATGGAACTGAGCCAGACAGGAATATAGTGCGAGTTGTGTATCATCCGGCCTTTCCCTGATCAGAGCACGTGCCAATGCCGATGCCTTAGCGAATGCTCTCATCTCGAAGAAAAGCGCCATAAGCGCCTTCCGAGAAGGTGTGAAAGCCGGTCCGTTCTCAATGGAACGGGCCAGGATTAGTTCCGCCTCTGCCGGTTGGTTCTCCCACCAATAGCGCACACCGATGAAGAACTCCCGTTCAGGAAGACTCAACCATTGAAAAACCGGATGGTCGATGTAGACAGCAAGTTTTTCATGGGCCTTTTCCAGAACACTGGCTGATATTCCAAATCGGAACGCCACCAGGGCTTCCTTAGAAGATAGGCCTTCGTAATCTGTTTTCTTTTCTTCCAGGTTTTCGCCAAGAAACGTGATCTGAGCGTGAAAAAAATAGGGTGCAAGTATTTCTGAATGAGGACCGTTGCACCTCAGCAAAACATACTCGTTGCTGGCCTTCCCTTCATCGTGCGAGGCCTGACGTTCAGTTAGCAACAGCCACGGGCCGGCTCCATCCTTCTTTTCCTTTAAAATCGCACCACTTGCATCCCAATCACCGAGCAATTGTAGGAGGTGGCAATGAAGCCAAAGCGAGAATTCATCCTGATGTGACTGCCCCAACACATTCACAGCCTCAACGAGTCGCCCCTGCTGAGCCAGGAGAATGGCGAGCCAATAGACGACCTCCGGACCGAGACTCCGCAACCTTTCCCCCCTTCCAAGCAACCATGACCATCGCGAAGGATAGGGAACAGCAGGGCTTCTTCCTGTCAGACATTCTGACAGGGAGTGACACATTTCAGCGAAACCAATGAGATCCTTAACCCGGGTAAGGACTGTGGCAAACAGGTTGGCATCGTCTTGGCTTCAGCGTATCGCCCTTCTTGAAAAACCGCGCAGGCCTCTGTGAGGTCAGCTTCAGGGGAGTTCTCACCATCGCTGAGAACCGAGAGAACTTCCGTTGTTTGTCTGTTGAGCAACAGGGAATGGGCCAGGAGTTCCCGGTAACGTCCATCGTCGGGCCGCAAAGAAGTAAGTAATCGGGCCATAGGTAGTGCGTTACACAAGCATTCCGGTTGTGCGCAAGCTTCTTCAATGCCTTGTTCTAATGCAAAAACCAGTCTTTCTCCTCCGGCCTGAACAGCAAGGGACTCGACCTGGCGGAGAAGGCCATCGGTGGCACAACCTTTCTGAAGGAGAGTAGAAAGGATTCCACACTGTCCAGGCACTGGCAACAAGGGACTAAAGAGTTCTGCTGCTGCCGCTCCCTTAGCCGGCCCTTCCTGGAGTGACCGGTTGACAATTGTCTGAACCACCTCATGAAGCATCGACTTGTGAGAAGGGTCCACCGGCGCGGTGGTCATCACATGCAGTGCTTGTAACAGAGACGAGCTGGAAAGAACGGGTCCTGAACAGATACGAGTCAACGCGCACACCATCTGTAGAATGCCTCGCAGACCTTCTCCCGAAGGAGGCGCATCGGTGGCAAGCCTTTCAAGAGCCTCTATCTGCGCTGACGGATCTCGCGACCGCAACGCTTGCTCCAGCGCTCTCACTGCGCTTCCCCCGTTCGTCATCCTTCCTCTCACTCCTTTGGCGCCGCTGTTACTCGGCAAATCTTCTTCAGGCATTTCAGTGCCTTCTCCCGCAGATCCTTTATATCCATGCCCATTCCGTTGTTTCTTTCCAGCGCATCTGCCATTCCGTTGTACCAAGTGGCTTGTTCCCTGTAACCGAGTTTTGCTTTTCCGATGAGAAAAAGCGTTTCACATTCGTCCAGGAGTTTCATAATCCCCTTTGAACCGGCGTCCCTGGCATGTATCAGGCAGAGCGCCAGTTTTGATGCCGCCTCAAACCAACAGACGTCCCTCTGGGTTTGGCCCCAGCTATGCAGATAGTCTTCAAGCCCTTCGCGCTCGGATGCCCAGTCCGGCGGAAGCGAGAACCAGGAATTCCAGTTTGTTCCGGTGATAATGATTGGATCACTGTTAGTTTTAGTGCGAATTTCTTCGAGCACTGCCATGGCATGGTCAGGACGATCCATCGGATTCGGGCTCATACACCGGGCGATGAGCTTATCCTGCCAGGCCGGAATTGCTCTATTGTAGATGGAAGGTGAGACATAAGGGGCCTTTTTCTTTTTTTCCTGCCACCATCTACAGACCTCTTCATCAGACAATTCACAGGGAGGCGAATGATCACGGTCACAGAAAAGATCATGGAAAGGCATCTTGCCCGTCAAGATCTCGTAGAAAATGAGTCCCATGGAATAGACATCCGCTGCTTTGCTGCTTGTTCCAAGAATTCCTGTCTCAGGTGCCATATATTCGTAGGTAGCGGCTGCACCGTGGGCAAAGCCTCCTGCACTCAATTTTGCTGCCAAGCCGAGGTCCGTGACACGAAGTTGACCATCTTCCGCGATCAGAATATTATCAGGCTTCAGGTCACGATGGATAATTCCTTGTCCATGCATTGCCCCAACCGCCATACAGAGTTTCTTCATATAGGAAGTAGCGACTCCGGGAAGCATGCCCTGGGGATGTTTTCTCAGTAGACTTGCCATGTTTTCCGGTGTAGCACAATATGTATCTGTGGAGCCATCACCACGTACCAGATCCATTACCACAAATCCCCGTCTGTCATACTCATCCAGAAGGCCCATATCGTAAACCGGTAAAAGGTAACGGGCTGCTTCCGTTCCCGCGACTTCCGCGTATATCTGAGCGCTCCGAATCGCTTCTGAAAAAGTCTCTTTCAAATCCTTCTCTGTCAGGTTTGTCTTCTTGGAGACCTTGAAAGCAATCTGCCGTACAAGCTGTCCAAGAACAATATGCTCAGCGTGGAAAATTACGCCAAAGTTCCCTTCTGCGAGAGCACGTCGCAACTTGTATCGCCCTTGTATGGTCACCCCTTTGAGCAGTTGTGCCAGGCCTTCTTCTGCCATTGCCATCCCTCCAGTCTGCCGTGGTCCTCTCCTCACCGTGCTTTTAGCCTTCCTTCAGTCAATCAGTCAGCACCAGAGCATTTTCATCGGCCTCTTATGGGGCGGACCTCTGCTCAATCAGACTTTTCACAGTATTGACCAATCCGTCGCGAACCTTTTCCAGGGCTCCGCTGAAAGCCTTTTCCTGTTCATCGAGTACTTGACGGGAAGATCGGATCAGGTCTTCCACCTGTGCCTTTGCCTCGGAATCGCCATACTTTGCCACAAGAGAACGAATTTCCTGGACCCACATGGACATCTCCTTGTGCAGAATTTTCCCATGGATTTGAGGGCTTACTGGCCGCAACCGTTTAAGCGCCAGAGACATCGCATCTGAAATCTCTACAGACATGCCCTCTAGAAGATAGGCAAAGGTTTCTTTACCGTTCCAGCAAACACGTATGCCCTCGGATTTCATGAAGCGACCGATATCCTGCTGCATCAACTCGATGGAAGGAAGCTGGATGTGATTTCTCACATTGTTTAAGACGATGCGGCCTCCCTTGGTATGGTCGCTCGATTTGTCTTCAGTGTAACAAGCTTCGGCAAGGGACGTGATCACTTCTTCATCCACGATAAGACGCTTACCACGGTCTTGCTGCCACTCTTCCGCAAGCCGGTCAACCTGGATTCGGCAGATCTGCAGCATCGCTTCAGAGGACAAGGGGCTGAAAATCACGATTTCAGTGATTCGTCCAACGAATTCAGGTGAGAAAGGTTTCAATCCCGTGTCCCGGTTCACGTAGTCTATCAAACCGTTACGGATACCCTTTTTTAGTGCCTCAAGTTCCTCTGGAGGCATATTCGGATGATAATGTTTGCGGATGAGCTCCTGTCCTGCGTTGGATGTCAATACGAAGATGGCCCGATTACCATAGGCTTTCACATTTTTTTGATCGATTACCCACCCCTCGTCAAAAAGAGTCAGGACCGACTGCCATATTACCGGGTGTGCTTTCTCAGCTTCATCAAACAAAACAACACTGTACGGATCGGCGTTCAAATCGTTTATAAGTTTCCCTCCAGCTTCATATCCCACATAACCAGGGGGAACTCCAAACAGACCCTGCTTGGAATGGTCCAAGCTGAATTGAGTCATGTCGTAACGGATGAGTTTGTGGCTATTGGAGTAGACCTGAGCAATAGCTTTGGCCAATTCTGTTTTACCGGTTCCGGTCAGTCCTGAGAAGAGTATTACCGCCGCTGGTTTTTCTTTTGGTGTGGCGCCGGCCTTTATCATTCGGAGGCTGTTCCCAACGGCCCTCACAGCTGCATCCTGACCCGCCACCGAACTCGACAAAGCCGCGCAGTAATCAAAATCTTTGCCGGTTCCAGCAATGGTCTCTTCCGGAAGCCCTGTACGAGCCGCAGCCGCGGAAACGACATCCTGTTCCGTCACCCGTGGTTCCACACCACCAGTATCCTGTGAGATCATGAATGATATATGCTCGCACGCGTCGCGCAGAAGCCGGATCGCCTTTGTCGGAAAATAGTCACTAAGGATAAAGCTGTTCGCGGTCTGAACTGCTTTTTTTCGCGCTGCTTCCTCGATTGTCACTTTGTATGTGCTTTCAAGATCCTCCAATGTCTGACCGGCAAGGATCCGTTCTGTTAGTTCCAGACTTGGCTCAGACATTTCAACGGATGTGAACAGCTCTGCCAATACGAAATTTTCATTGATAAGCTCTTTGTAATACCGGTCTTCCATGATCCCGATGATCTGAATGCGGCCTCTTTTCAGGCAATAGTGTATGACCGAAGCATTACCAGTACAATCCTTGTCGCCAATTCCAAAGAGATTCTCAAAATGGTCGATACAAAGAATCGTGTTCGTGCGACTGCTGAAGGTGGACTCCAGGATCTGCCAACAACGGGCACTGTCCTTGGGCATAAGCCCTTCACAATCAACGAGGACCATTTTCTTACGGCGAAGAGATTTCTCCTCGTCCGTAGCGTTTCGTCGGGCAAAATCTTTGACCAGGGCTGTCTTGCCGACCCCCTCGGGACCCGTGATAATCACGTTGTTCTCTTGTTTCTTGTGTAGCCCACGAAGTATTTTTAGATTGTATTCATCTTGACCCAGTGTTGAAAGGATCTTGTTGCTCAACGCCTCGAAGTTCAAGTCATATACCTTTACCGGCAGAACCTCCAGCGAAGGAAAGAGCAAGGGTTTCCGTTCTTCTCCATCACCTTTCAGCATCGCCTTCTCTACATCTTTAATCAGCGTTGCATACTGAAGGGACGGGGCGATGGTTCGTAAACAGACCTCAAGGGCACTGCCCCGCGAAGTGCGCAGCACTGCCCACAAGATTCCTGCCTGATTGAGAATTGATTTCTTATAGTTGGCCAGCTCCTGAAGTGATGCAAGGAGCCCTTCCTTCACGAGGGGACCCAGATTCTCTTCCGTAAAGAGAACCGGCTCAGCCCTGGTTTGAGTGGCGCGGCAGAAGTTGTCCTCAAGCTGCTGGCACACTTGTCGGAGGCTCGTTATACCAGAGTGTTTACGAAGCAGGTCTTCCGCAGCACCACCCTGAACCTTTAGCAAGGCAATCATGACATGGGGTTCAAGCACGGCGTCGTAACCCAGGCTACCGGCAACGATGGCGGCCTCCTCCATGGTCTCCAAGGCACAGGGACTCATTGCATCAAGAATTGAGTCAACCTTGGGAGCAGGCAACTCTGTCTGGCTGAGAAGGTCTATGATTTCTCGCCAGTCGAGGAACTTCGCCAGGTGTTCATTTATTGTTCCGTAAGCTTTTAAACCGGCAACCCACAATGCGTCATATGTGCCGGTTTCGGCCGCTGAATCGAGGGCTTGCAGAGCGTCTTCGGTAAAGCATTCCTTCTTCGTGTCCAACTCCACATGCTGCCCCTTTATATCCTTCACATTTTCCTTTATGTATTCAATCAGCAAGGGCAATGTCGCGCCTTCCAGCAGATGGTTTTCCACCATTTGCATTCGTCTGCGAAACTTCTCCTCGCTCTCGCGATCCTCTCCGTTCACTTTCATAAGCCCGAGCAGCAAGTGACCTGAAGTACACAGTGAGGACATCGCATCGTTATCACGGCATGCAATTTTTACCGCTCCTCGTATTGCTAAGGCTGATAATCTTTCAAAACGGTTTTCAAGAATTTGATTATCTTCTGTGTTGAAGACAATGGCCACGACGATCTCCTATTATTAATGGACATGAAAAAAGAAAAAAAGTCTCCAAAAGTGGATGGTTTTTTATCTGTTTTCATTGATTTTTTTAGCAACATTTATAAAGAAGGACATAATCGTCCAAACCACAATGATAATGGTGAAGGTCCACGAGTGAAAGTATACATAGGATAGGTATCCGGAAAATCCCCAGCCGACGAGCTGAACCATTACAAAAGTTGTAGCCAAATGAAAGGCCTGGCCAAAGATAAGCAGGGGTAACGTGAGAATCGACAGAAGTAGGCCCAGCACAAGGCTCCATAGTAGGGAACCGATGAACCAGGTTCCAATCTGGTTCGGGAGTCCAAGCTTTCCGAGGCGCTGGAACCTCACTTTTTCAACCTTCCATCCTGTTGTCTCCAGGAGATCCCCAACACAATGAACCACGACAAGACGCCGCTCCTTGATCGTCGCCCCGGATTTATTCTTTCCCTTCACCCAAAACTTGATTGCTATCTCTCCAATGCGATCTCCCTCGACATCAGTCTTGGACTCCGAATCGACAGGATAGCCGATGATGTGTGCCATCATGGTTGGGACACCGTAGACGATGATCTCCTTCAATCCAAGCATCTCCTCTGCGTGCTCCCCCCCATCCCCCAAGGAATGGAAGAATACGAGTCCGGTTTGGATGAGGTTCCGGTCGGCATACTTTTCCTTCAGGCCACACCCCCCCAAACAGATGCCTATTAAGAATACCAGTATCGCCATATTTGCTCTATTCATTGTTCTATTTTTACCTTTCTTCTCGAAACCTGCTTGAAAGCGAATTCCAATGATCGCGGAAAACTCCATTTTCCCCAGCAGGGCTCACATACTTTATCTTTACTCCCCATCCATGAATCTGTTTCCTTTAAATTCCATTGCCTTTGCCTCAAAGGGATCAAGGGAGATCAATTCCGGCATGATGAAGCCATTTACCCAATAGCCTCTGAAACCAGTACCATCGCTGGTACCTTCGACCTGAATGGCTCCTCCATTATTCGGGGCGTCACGGTCAGGCTCTTGTTCCCAGAGTCCATACAGAATTCCTGTTGATATTTCCTTGAGGAGAAGACTGCCCGAGGCATTCTGGTCACCATAGTTGCCGTGAAACCAATTCCCTTTTTTTATCAAGTGCAGTTCACCCCAGTTCGTATCCCAATTACCAGCCCATCGCCTGCCCGAAGTTTCTCCAGCCCTCATGAGCCACATCTCATTCAATGTTACGCCTGCAGAATCGTCACGAATATCAAAACTGACCGTCACTCTGTCTACAGTCTCAACGTCAAAGGGTACAACTTGCCATCCCGGGTAGGCCAGGAGTTCCAGGGCTTCCTTCCTCTTGGATGAGGAGATGGTTGCAGTCGCCCATACCGGGCGAGGGTTTTCTATGAAATGGCCCGTCAAGAAAAAGGCAATTCCATCCACTCGCTCTTTAATGGGCAACTCAAAGATCGCTTCCAGTTTCGGCTCGCCCGTAGTCAGTATGCCTGTCTCGGTGTCGCCATCAGTCAGATGGGTTCCGTGGCTGCTCTTGTTGTCCCTGCGTACCTGCAGGTTTGCAGGCGAAATGAGAAAGTCCAGGAAAGGGGCTTCCCGGGGATAATGTGGTGCTGCCAACAGGGAATCAGATTCATCCGACTGGATTTCATTGATAACAGGGCGTTGGGTGTCCTTCCCTATTCTCGAGCCATTATTGGTGGGTAGCCAAAAACCCATAATGATGCCCGGCAAAGCAGCAGCGAGGATAGCGCAGGCCCAGATGAAATTCCGGGCGGGTTTAGCAGCCGATCGCCCTGATTCCCAGCGGAAAAGCAGGTAGGCAGCCACAAAAGCGCCCAGGATGAGTACACCACCTGACCAGTAATTAAAAAAACTGACTGCAAAGGCAATTACCGGAAGAAAAGACCAGAAGGGCAAATCTAAACTACCCAATTGAAAATTCTCGAAAAACAGATTGCCAGCAGTTATGGCACCGCTGGGGGAGTGTGGGGGAGGGGGGCTGAGGCTTAGGGGCCCTGGCAGGAGTTGCTTCTCTGCTTCATCGAGAAAGGAGGGATGCACATGGCCTTCCGTAGCAATCATCCTCAGGGCTTCACGTCTTTGGTCATCAGACAACGTTGATGCATTTTCGAGTGCCTTTGCAAAAGGTTTGAGTGCGTTTATACGCTTCTGGTTAACTTCCCTGCGTAGTTCGGCTAAATCCTTGGTGCCATTGATAACTTCATGGACAGGAAGCCCCACGTTGTGCTGTAGACTGCCGCATATCTCCGGAGCGTTGCTTGTAAGCCTTTTCAGTCGATCTTGGAATTCATTGCGTTTGGTAGTCAACTGTTTTAGAATTTCATGATCAGTCAGAGATTCATCGATCTCCAAATAAGCGAAAGGATTCTCAAAAGGGAATGCCAGATCTTCACTGGGTAACCTGTGGTTCCTGGCCACTCTTTGCAGTACCCTTATTTCTTTGCTCAACAAAGACATTCAATCCCTCCTTCCCGCTGCAACAAATACTCAATCTGATCCGGCCTCAGTAGAGGTCTGGATTGATCATCTAAGTCACCGGCTTGAGTACGACCTCACTGTAGGCTATCTATCGTTTATCTACACGCTGTCGTTGTTGGGACATAGGCATGAAAATGTTGTTGCTTATCCACTTATTTTTGCATCATCCAAGAAACGTTTCATCTCCTCGTTACGTTTTGAGATGGCGGCAGCATCCCCACTGTTGGAACATCCCAGAGTGAAAACCGCTTCAACAGGTATGTTTTCCGTTACATCAAGGGCCGTGGCAGCAATCTCAGTGACATCCTCCAGTTTGAGCAGGACGTAAATTTCTTGATCAGCAGTACGTTCGCCCTCCAGGTTAACCGTGACCGTGCCGATAAACCGGGAGTCCTCGGGTGCCCAGAGGTCGTCGAAAGACTTGGCACTGTTTTCATATATGTGGACCAGCACATGTTTCTTGTCCTTTTTCGCTATAAACCGGCCATGTTCCCAGCCAGGCGCGGCTCGGTTTTCACTCTGTGGCGTTTTGCAGGGCAACGGGGTATCTTTGATAATCAGAGGATAAATATGTTCCTCGTTATTGTCGTCTAGTGCCCATACGCCATAGCTGTGAGAACAGGCCAGCACTGGCTTTGGTTCTTTTGGATCAGATTCAGTAACCGAGGCTAGATGTGCAGCTCCATAGGCTACACAGAGATCGGGCTGAACAGAGCTTTGAACTCGTCCCGGAAACTTCGCCTCAAGGAGGGAATGTACAAAAGGAATCTTGGTTGATCCACCCACAAGGAGAACCTCTGCGATACGGGAGGGTTCAAGTTCCTTTTCACTTAGGATTTCTTCAAGCAAATCCATAGTGGAATGAATCATGGCACCCACCAGATTTTCAAATGTCGCACGAGTGAGCTCCACGTCCAGGGAGAATCCTTCATGGCTGATGTTTATTCGAGTCTTTTCGATTCTTGCCAGATTTATCTTGGTACGTTCTGCTTTTATATAAATATCCTGGTGAGTATCCGGCTTATCTCTCGGATCTATGACAACATCGGTCAGCATTTGACGGACATGGTCCTCATCAAGTCCCACTTCAGATATGATGGATGCCAAGTCCAGAGCTGTTGCAAAAACGACCGTCTTGCCGTCTTTTTCTGCCTGCTGGATACGAGTTTCGTCATCTTGACAGAGAACAGCCACATCTTTCAGGCGAGATTCCGCCTTTTCGATATCCACTGGGGCAATCCTCCCGGCCTCCAGGGCCTTGCGCACGATGGTACCGCCATGTTTCGCAACGAATGCATGGGATACATAGGAAACAATACACTGGTCAAAATTAAGACCTCCCAGGCGGTGGTTGCCTCGGGTGGTGATTTCCCGGAGTTGCGCGGTTTTTGAACCGACCTGCGGTACGACCTGCACAAGCGTGACGTCAAACGTACCACCTCCGAGATCATAGACCAGGATATACTTTTCCTCATCGGTCTGATGAAAACCATGGGCCACGGCTGCTGCCAGAGACTCGGGATAGATCTTTTGCACGGTGAGTCCGGCCATTTCACCAGCCTCCTTGGTCTTACCCTTGGCCATGGTGTCAAAGTAGGCCGGGCAGGTAATGATACAACTTTCAACTGCGCCAACCTGGTTCTCCACGTCTTGAGCCACCTTTTTGAGAATAGCTGCCGCTACATCTTCGGGCCGTAGTTTCTTGCCTTTTACCGGGAACTCGATATTCTGTCCCATGGACAGTTTTGAGCCTGTGACCACATTTTCCGGTTCACTGACAGAGGTATCCTTGGCGATCTCCCCGACAATGATACTGCCGTCAGAATCGATATACACCGCGGACGGCGTAATCATGTTGCCATCGCTGTTTAAGACAGCCACTTCCTTGCCGAACTCGTCAATGTAGGCAGCCACAGTAAAGGTGGTCCCTAGGTCGATTCCGATGCGTGTCATATTATTTCCTCCTCACAATCTTGGTCACCACTTCGGGTGAAGCTCATTCCATTTCCTTCTCACTAACCGATTTTGCATCCACCTCCTGGCTCTTGGTAGTCTGGTAGCGCAACACAGTTACTACTTCCTTGCGTAGCGGACGACCGTCCAGAAGAAAGCCGTCTTTGAGATGTGCCCCCACCTTCTTCTCCTTCTCAGGATCATCGGTGAACTCCCTTTGAAGCGCTTGTTGCATCCGTGGATCAAATGTGTCCGATATGTTGACCATCTTTTCCACCCCCAGCCGCTCAAGGACACCTAAAAGCTCGCTTCTGAGAGCCTGGAAATTGTTTATGAGATTTGGCACATCCACTTCCGGTTGACCTTCATAGGAATCCATGATTCCCCGTAGCATGTCATACAAGATGATCAAGTCCAGAAAGATCGGCCTCATTGCTTTTCTCAAGAAGTCTTCTTTGTAATCTCGCGTCTGTTCATAGAGCTTGTCGAACGTACTCTGTGTCAGATTTTCGGTGTCCCGCAGGTGTTTGTCCATACGGCTACCGATGGTGGTGATTTCATCCTGAAGGCCATTCAATCGGTTCAAGATCAGAGAAGCTTCATTTAACTCTTCTTCCGAAGCCTGACCATTAACTTCGGCGTTCTCTTTTATTGCAGCGGGTGGGATTTCTTGATCCATGGCCTCGGATGGTGAACAAGGTGTTTCGATTGCTGGAGAAGCTACGACACACGAAGAAGTATCACGATCAGGTTGAGGTGCTTCTTGAGCTTTCATATTCCCATCGGCTGAAGATGTCTTTGTTCGGTCATTCCCTTCATTGTCTGCCTTATTCATTCGCGCTCATCCCCCTTCCTCATTTGCTGGGATTGGCTATAAGTCGAGCCAGATTCCCGAAATTGGATACCAATTCCTGACCGCTTTGAGCGACTTTGGCGTCAAACCCGTTAGTGCTTATCTGGTCAAGAAAGGTTTTGTTCGCATTACCGAGACCCTGGCAGGCGATCTGAATTCCCTTATTTTTGGCATGATCGCTATTTCCTTCTGAACCGCTGTCAGTTGGCATGCCGTCAGTGAATAGCACCAACACACGACTATGCTCTGGGGATACTTTGTCGAGCAAGTCAGTTCCCTTAGCGATTGCGGCCCCCATGGGGGTCGTGCCTCCCAGGGGTAAATTTTTAACGGTTCTCTCCAGCACGGCCCGGTCATGAGTCGGCTTATGTATGACTTCAACTTTCGATCCAAAGGTCACGATACCGATCTCGGTCCTTTGAAGGTTCACTTCGCTTACAAACGCGAGACAGGCATTTTTGAGGTCACTCATGGAATTTGCCATGCTGTAAGACGTATCCAATAACATAACAATTGTCTGCGGAGCCGAATGATGAGGCCGCGGGGAATCGATTATATCGACCAAATCCACCAATGGTTTTTGCACACAGGTCAAAGTTGTTTTTGTCTGTAACTCCATTCCAGTAACCTGCACCAGACTACTGGCATCGTAGAAGAAGGTCACCTTGATCTTGGGCTCCCCAGCAGACATGGTGGGGATGTCGGTAAGTTCATAGGTCGCGACGGGTACGCAATTGACCAGATCTTTGTCTTCTCCCTGGACCACATGGACATCCACGCTTTTCTGGTTGTCAGTAGTCGTTGTAAAATCGGACCGAAACTTCTCTTTTTCTACAGGGTAGCCTTTTTCTATAATGATGGCATTTATGACCTGATCTCCGTCCAGGGCTATTGTTCCCAGGCTGTGAGGAACGCAATCCGAAATCTTGAGATCATCAAGGTAGTGCCGAACTGACGGTTTGTACAAGCCTGGATCGTCTTTGGTGTAACGGGCCGCCATCAAAGCAGCGCCCAAAGCGACACTGTGGTCGGGTGCCTTGCTTGATCGCACCTCGAAGCCTTTTTCCTCCAGCATCTTTGCAACCATAGGCATTCGTGTAGAGCCGCCGACCATGAGGATGTAATCCAGTTCCTTTGCAGTCTTCTTGGCTTCACCAAGCGTATCATTCAAGGCTACGTCGGTCAGCATCAGCAGGTCACCGGTTAGTTCTTCGAACTTATCGCGGGTGAGTTTGACTTCCAGAACCTTTCCATCCATCTGGACAACTACTATCTCTTCCATTTTCTTTGACAGCATGATCTTCGCCCGCTCCACGCGGCTCCTGAGGCCTGTAACAAAGGCAAGGTTCTCACGGGGATCCATGCCATGCTTATCGAAAAAGAGCTCGGCAACGTAATTCAAAATGCGGTCGTCGAAATCCTTGCCTCCGAGCCGATGGTTGCCACCGGTTGCGAGCATTTTACAGGCATCATTTTCCAACTCCATAATGGTGACATCAAAGGTGCCTCCCCCCAAATCATAGACACCGATCGTCTGCTTTCCCGTTGCAGTATGGCTGTTCTCCGCAGCATATGCGATGGCAGCCGCAGTTGGTTCCGGGATGAGCTGCAACACCTCCAGATTTGCAAGTTCTGCAGCCTTGCTGGTGGCCTTTCGTTCCCTATCGAAAAAATAGGCCGGCACGGTAATGACCGCGCGGTTCACCTCTTCCTTAACGCAGGCTCGTGCTACACGTATAACTTCTTTCAGAATCTCGCTGCTCGCTTCTTCTGCCGTATGGTCACCACTGGCCGACCCTGAAATCCAATTTGCGATTCCCATATAGCGTTTCACGCAATCCACCACCTCTTCAAAATAGGCGGCCCGGCTGTCTTCAGCGATACTACCCACGAGCACATTACCATCCTCGTAAAGGACTACCGACGGAATGAGCGCCTCACCCGTCTCCGGATCAGTACAAATCCTTGGAGCTCCGTCTTCATCAATATAGGCCCCGCAAGATCGGGTCGTACCCAAGTCGATGCCGATTGCTCTCCCCATGATGGATCCTCCTGTATAGTCTTCTTAAGCAAACGCTTTGTTGTGACGCTATCAATGAGCTATTCTTGCCATGTTCAGAAAATACCTTTACAAGTATATCACTATGGACTTCTTATCCTATGTTCCTGCAGCCGGTCGGCTTCCCGTTTCTTATTAAGCCAGCACAAGGTTCCTCCTCCATAGGGGCTCAATACTCCCAAGACATCGCCTTCCCTGGTAAGCAAAGGCAGACGGGTGAGGTGCCCATCCTGATCACTGATCATGGGAACCAAATCGGGATTATGCTTTTCCTCCAATGACGGTCTGGTGTTAGCCTCTTCTGCTTTGGCGCGTTCCGTATAAAGCCACATGTCAGAATTCAGAACGATCTCCTCTCCAGTGTGCCAGATGTATACATCGCCGGCGCGCACCCACCATGGTTTATCTCCGGACAGGCTCTCCTCCTCAGAAACAGCCAGAGACTTGCCTCGCTGCTCATGTACCCTATAGGAAACAAAAGGCTTCATGATGGCAATCACACCTCGGGGATACTCTGTTTTGTTGCTCTCAAAGAGGGGAATATCAAAGCCTGATGCCAAAGCCCGCAAAGGTATTCCATCTCCACTGACCAGATACCCCCCTCCACTGCGCTCGGGCTGCTCGTCAGGCCATAGATCCATAGTCTTATCCCGGACATTGATCTCGCCATTAGGGATACCTTCGGCCCAACCAGGTGTCGTGTCTTTATTTAAGGATATCCAATCATATTCCTGGTCTTCCTGAAGTAGCGGCACCTTATCATCGCATCCACAGATCGTGAGGGCCGTAACCAAGACTATAATCAATACAGCCGTGGGGATGAGTTGTCTTTCTGCTGGATCTGTAGGCATATGTCCCCCTTCTCGACTCTTTCAACGGACTCTATGTAATCAAACATCTCAACTGCTTAAGCTGGAACACTCTAAGGCATTTCCTCCAGGGGAATATACCCGACATCATCGACACCCCATATGTCATCGGAGGAAGAGAGTCTGAGCATCTTATCCAGGCGTTTGACCATATTGGAGTATTCAAGTTCGTTTTCAATGGGCTTGATCACACCGGCGGTTAGTTTTGGAATACCTATTTTCCGCCGGTTGAGCGAAGTCATATCGTACCGTCCGCTCCCCTTTTCCTGCGTGATGACGGCCTGGCCCGTCTCCATGATATCCTCGCTGATGCCGGCCCGATCTGCTTGAGAAGCCGCTTTCCACGTCCGCAAAAGAGTATGAATCCCATTAATGAAATCGTCCATTTCTCTTCTTGTTGTGAGCAGCCGGCAAACCGCACCTTCAGACCCACCGTCCCAACGAACCCAATAGACCGGGTAGGGGAGATCAGCGGTCGGATCTGGGTCCGGGTCTGGGCATAAGACGGCCCAGTACAGTCCCTGTTCCTGACGTATGACCGGAAGCCCCGCTATTTTAATGAGTTTTACACGGCCGTTTATTTCCTGCCCTTCGGCAAAGTGTTTCGTGAAGGGATAATCGTAGGACTTCAAAACGGGATTCCGATCCTCGTTGGCATCTTCCTTGGAGGCATAGAGTTCAAAGGGCCTCTCCAGGGAAAGCACCTCTCGTGTGGTCCAACAGTAAACATCATCTTCATAGACCCATGACGTCAGTTCAGCTACCTTTTCCGTTGCAATGACGCCGTCATGAATCCGCATAGCCCTGGCATCCTTGTCATATTCATATACATAATAGGGTTTCCAGGGCGTCATCAACGCTGAAACACCGTTGCGCCGGGAGCCGCCAAGCTTTGAATACAATAATACGTTGGGCCGGCGGGCAATGGCACGAATGGGAATATCGGCACTACTCAAGAGGTAACCGTACTCTGAAACCGTTGTCTTTTCGTGCCAAAAGTGTTTGGAGGAGAATTGGACCATCATTTCGCGAGTTTTTATGGGAATATGTACACGCAGATAGTAGATGGTTCCCCCGATGGCCAGGATACCAAAGAGCAAACCCACCAGACAACCACAACCAACAGCTTTATTATCAGACATGATATGCTTTACCTCGTCAATTCAAGTGTGAATGTTTGCCTCTTCCAAAATAAACAACGTGAGCCTTCTTTCATTCCTCCCGCAGAGCATCCATTGGGGTCATTCCCGATGCCCGCAGTGAAGGAAGCAGAGAGGCCAGCACGCAAATGAGAAGAACCGCACATACCAGTATCCCCCCTGTTGTCACCTCGAACTGAAAGATGCCTCCGATCGCCTCGTTCGCCTCGCTAAGGATCTCCCAGTGCTTTGGTATAGCATCATTGAGAGTCTGAACAGCGATCATCGACACAAGCAAGCCGCCGCAACAGGCAAGAAGGCCGACCAGGACTGCTTGTCCCAAAAAAATGAAAAAGACATCCAGACGGGTAAAACCAAGGGCCCGCAGGATGCCGATTTCCCGGGTTTTTCTAGCCACAGCCGCCAATTGTGAATTGAATATACTCACAGCCCCGGCCACAAGTGCCAAAATACCGATCATCACCAGAACAGCGCTGGAAACGAGCTGAACATCCCGCAACCACAACATCTGTTGGCCGGGCCAAGCCGCCTGAAAGCGTTCATTTCTCCGTATTTTATAGAAAGCGTTCTCCGCAGCCCGTGCATTTAAGAAATGGAGCTTCAGGGTTTCATTCATGGTACGCGCTGAAATCTGTGATATTTCGATTTTGCCTTCCGATTGAGGCAAATACTTGGAACGGGCCGTTGCAAAATCGCGGATAAAACGCACCATGTTCAATGAACCATAGACGCGTTCATCCGGAGCCCGGTCAATAACGCCGACGACTCGAACCGGATAACCGTAGACTTTCGAGGCCTTCCCTTTCTCCATGTCTTGAATGCTTCCATAACGCTTGAGCTGCATGGTGATCTTCTTTCCGGCAAGACCTTCCGGATAGAAGTTGTTCAATTCTTCTGCCACACTCATGGGGATGACGATGTCCCAACCATCCGGATCGACATCAAGGGAGCCGGCAACAACCTTGCATTCTTTGAGCTCTGGATCACCTGGGGAGGTAGAAAACATGGAAACAATGGTCTCACGCGCTTCTTTCTCGAAGAGAGGGACGAATTGGTTCACTATGGGCACGAGGATTTCGACTTCTTCCCATTGTTCAAAATCCTTTATTTCCTGGTCTGAAAAGGGTTCCCCCCCGGTGCTGTTACTGTAGTCGATCCAGACCGATACGGACCGGAGACCGGCGATCCTGCCTGTTGTCCATTCAATATAGGCCTCTGTTCCTGCCAGCAGGGACAGTAACAGGGCGGTCAAAACCGTTCCCAGGAAGATAGCAAACACATTGGAGGCAAGAGAAAGCTTGTTGGTGAGCATATCCTTTACGCTGAAGCAGCCCAAATCATATGGCGTCTGGCTGAACCAAGCGCGCCCCTTCTGCTTCCTCCTGCGCAAACCAGGAAGAGCTTCCGCTTCCGGAACAAGCGAATTGGTCTTCTTGCTGGAGGAGTTCTCACTTATTCCCTCCGGTAGTTTCCTTCCTGCATCCTTAACGGGTTTTGAAGGTTTGTCCTTTTTCGCTTTCGTCTTTTTATGTGCCATCTTGTATCGTTTCCCATTTCAGATTTTCTGGTTGAGCTTGTTTCCTGAACTCTTCCCTTCGTCACGATCAGGGAGCGAATTCCATGATCCTTTCTGTGGCATTGCTTCTGCGGGTGAGCTTTCTGCATTTTTACTATTCTCTGTATAATGTCGGCTTGTCTCTTGCTGACTTCCGGATCGATTCTCATCTGAAAGTGATTTCAGAACCTGCGGTGATTCGACTTCTGTTTCTTCCTTCTTGTCCATCGATTTTGGTTGTGATTCAACCTCCTGTATAGGGGCCTCGGTCGAAGCGCTTGTTTCCTCCGTCCTCTGGGGAGTCGAACATACCCTTTCTGGTGTCTCCCCATTATCAGCTTCTGACGAAATCGTGCCTGAGGATTCGCTTCCAAGCTGCTTGGTATCGTCAATTCCTTTGGAGTCTTCCTCAGGAAGTGTGGCCATCGAGTTTTCCTCAGAGGGCCCAACTTGTGTCTCATCTATCGGGGCAGGCATCTTCCTCTTTAACGCAGTCTCCGCTTTGGTATCTTCCTGCAGGGCAGGAAATTCAGAGGAACTGAACCACCGTTCCCAAAGGCCTTTGATAAGATCAAGCAAATAGGAAAGACTCCATATATTGCCTTTCACATTATCTTCTTCTGTTGTGTACATTTTTGCAGTGGACTCGCCCGTCATGACCTGCCGTGTCTTGCCGGCAGTTGCCTTCCAATCCATCTTTCCCATGGAAAGGGGTTCGAATTCCATTTCAATCTGATTCTCTTGGTTCTCGATAATTCGACCATCCTCGAGGCGAATGATTCTGTCAGCATATTTCTTGGCATACCGTTCGTCATGAGTGACCATCACCACGGCCACACCGCCGACTGCCAACTGGCGTAGGAGCTGAACGATCCCGTTCTTGTTCCGCTCATCTAGATTGCCGGTCGGTTCATCGGCCAGCAGAAGCCTTGGCCCTTTGATCAGGGCTCGGGCAATGGCAATCCGTTGTCGCTGACCTCCTGAGAGTTCAGTAGGCCGGTGCTTCATGTAGGCCTCCATACCGACCATTCTCAGAACATCCTTCACTTTTTCGAAGCGTTCTCTGCTATTGGGACTATATTGCTCGCACTGTAGCAACCGGATGGGCATTTCCACATTGTGGGCAACATCCAAGTTGGGGAGTAACTGGAAATTCTGAAATACGATGCCGGAGAAATTCTGTCGGTACCAGACGGCATTTTCCCAAGCGTCATACCAGTCCCCACCATCTTTGAACTGCAGGACTGTAGAGGTGTCATCCTTTTGTTGTGAGGCGGAATTCTTATCAGGGAACTCCAATGCGGCCAGGCAGTTGACCAGTGTCGATTTCCCCGACCCGCTGGGGCCCAGAACAGCTACCAGCTCTCCTGAATGACCTTCGAATTGCTCCAGATTCAGGGCCTCCACCCGTTTGTTCTTGTCATCGGGACAGTAAGTTTTGCAAAGATTTCGAGAACGCAATATTAACTCGCTTTTTGGAGAGTTCACAAGTATTGTTCCTCCCTATCTCGGAAGATTCATAGAACCAGGAAGCAGGTAGAGGGGAATCCAGCCCTCACCGTAATTATTGTACACGTCGTCAACATATAAAAGTTTTAAAATATTTTCTATCTGCTTACGCACCAAGTCAACCACGTCCTGCTGAGCCAGACCGGCGATTTGAGACGATATTTCGGGTGGTATGGGAAGGTCGCTGGCAAGTCGGAGAAGTTCTGAAACACTTCTGATACTGTCAAGGGAATTTTGTGAATCAATATAGGGCCCCAAAATTTTTTTCAACATGGCAAGCACCGAGTCCCTTGTCAGCATCCGCCGGAGACTCTGAATGGTATCCTCCAGTTCATTGCGAGTCAAATACACACAGACCATCGCACGGTCATCGACTGCCTCAAGGTCAGTCCAACCCGTCAATATACGCTGGTCCCGCATGGCCGTGAGCATTTCCTCGGTGAGATTGTGATACCCAAGATACCGCACGTCCCGTTCTGAGAGCACCTTCTTCTCTCCACTAATAACCTGGTCTACGAGTTCTGAACTCTGTTCATGGATCTTGCGCCTTTCCTCAAGTTCCTTCCGCAATTGTGAAATGAAAGCCGTCTGGTTGTTCATCCTCAGGAATTTCCCCATATCTCCTTCTTCAATCATTTGAGGGAAATCCCGAAGCATCTCCTTGTCTGAGCCCACGCCGAAAATCAGAAATTGCACGGCCATTTGGCGAAGTTTGTGCTGAAGCCGAATGACGTTACTCTCGAATGGTTCGTCAAAATACTCTGAAGCCACGTCGCCCCGTACCTTCATCCACTCGGTGTCAACATCACCGGGACGATGGGGTGGAGCATCCCCCACCAGGCACATAACCTTGAAGCTGTTGGTGTTCCATTCGGCCATCCTGAGAGCCACGTCGACAGCCTCGAATACAGCTTCGTTCCTGCCTTTGCCTTTGCTGAATGGACTTAGACCATTTACAAATTTTTGGACGTTTGTAAGATCTTCAGTGAAGTCCAGGTATTCAACAATGTCATCCTCATCCGCGTAGTCCCGGAACCCCAACACTCCGACACGCACGGTCAGATTCTTTTCTTTTCCCATTGCCCGCAGCGTTCCGAGGATATGCCCCATTTGCTGGCGAACCTCCTGCATGTAAGGGCCCATGCTAGCGGTGCAGTCCATGACCAGCATGACCTCCATCTGGCGGATGCTGTCCTCGATGCTGTCCTGCATAACTTTGCGGATGCTTGACTGCTCAGTGTTGCCTTCCTTCTTTCCTTTCATGGTCACCAGACCCGGCTTCTTTCCTCCGGTGTTTCTATCGATATCCGAACCTGTGATTTGATCTTTACCGATGGTTTTCAATTCACCTTTGGGTTCCCACAGAAAAGCAATCTCCACTTTGGAGCCCTCTTTCGAGAGGATGGGAAAGGGCTCGGTGGTATGGCTTGCATTCAATCTCTCTTCAAAAAAGGGCTGCTGGTCATCTCCTACGTTCCTTTCTTCGAGCCAGACCTTTACCGGAGTCATATCAGCTCGCGCATCCTTATTGACGAAGTACAATGATTCCGAATGGTTCCAAGGCATGACATCCTCTTTGCGGACCCAGCCGAGAATGGATTCGCGTGTCGTGGCTCCTCCGATCAAATATCCTATAGTCATGTCCCGCTCAAAAACGAAGTACTTTCTGAAAAAGGCCAGAGGGGCAACAACCTTTGAAAAGCTCGAGTCTGAAAAGGCTTGCGCATTTTCTTTTTTCACGATGACCTTGCAGGGGATTCCGTTTGGCGTAGTGAGGCACTCAAACCGATCGGCATTCTGTGCCCAGGAGGATGATCCCCCTGAAAACCCATCAATAGCGATCAGTGCGATCGTAGCGGCCAATATCAGCAGCAAAATCCTTCCCTTTAGATATTTGTACTTAACCAGCATCGTATTTCCTTTTGATAACGATGATCACTCTTTCCAAATCAATACGAAAGCACCGACTGAGAGATAATCAAATTAGAGCCACACTTCAATGTCCTGCCGAAAAACTGAGAGATATTACAAGAAACCCAGGCCCGCCGCGGATCTTACGGCAACATCCATCATTTCTGAAGAGATGCATCTTGAGGCACTGCTTTTCGCTTCACAGGATTTTGCCTGAGCCACTCAAAGCAAGCTTTAACGCATTCCGAAAATGGCTCATTCCCATGCTTTTGTGCTAATGCGCGAAGGAGATTCCGGCCATCGCGGCGAGCACCTTGCAGTATCCTGATCTTTGCATAGAGCAATTCAGCGTCCTTGTCACTTGGTTTGGCAAAGAGTACCCATTGCACAGCCCTTGCGGCCTCTTCAAGATAACCTGACCTGGCCAGATCCAATGCTCGATTGTAAACCAGAGAAGGTTGATTGACGGCAAAGACGTAAGCACGCATATCAGCCCCGCAACCAGGACACAGGTCTTCATCGCCTTTCAATTCGGTATGGCAATTTGGTACAGGACAACGCACGATGGCCTCCCCTTTTTTCAATCTTGAAGCACTTCAGCAATCTCTCATTTGAAACTTTTTACGAACTCATCATCACATACTCAGAGTGGAATCCTCGAATTCATTTTAGGCCACAGGATCTTTTGTGGCGTTAAGTGAGTCCACTAACTCAACTGAAATCCAAACCTGCCACGGATGGACGTCCGAGTTGTGCAATAAACGTTTTATGGAATCCATTTCCCGTTCCGGGGCATGCTGGATTCCTGGCATATAGTCGTCGTCTTGTTCATCACCTCAATGGATCGTGGGGCCGGACTTGTCGGTTTTACTACCATTCCATCCGCCATTCATAAAAGGCAACAAGATACGCATCTGATGCAACCAGTCCCCTACAACACCACCTCCATCTTCGAAAAAAGCCGTCATGAGATCATCGAGACCAACTTTTATATTCCCAGAACTACTGGCGATTTCCATCGAACGGGTCAATATGTCGAAGACATGTCTGCTGATGCTCGGCACAGTAGTGGCGTCCAACACATTAGCCAGAGGCGGAACCAAAGAGAGGACGGCCTCTTTAACTCGGATAGGATCGATACTGCGCTCCAGCAGTGTAACGGCCACGAGTGTCTTACCGTTTCCAATAAGGGCCGCAAAGAGATGTGGTGACTTGATCTCCGACCAGCCCTGGATCATTGCGAGACCGGCCGCATTGTGTATCGCTTCCCGGATGGAAGCCTCAAATTGTTTCAGATCCAGGCTCTGTACACGTGCTTCCTGATTCGGCGGATCATCGGAGGAGCCGGTCTCCTGAAGAGAACCCGGCCCCCGGTTCTCTTCGCCAGTTTCGGAAATAACCGCTTCGGTGGTTTCAGCGGCTGATTGAGCGCATTCTCCCTTGGCGATGGCGTCGAGATCGGTATTGAATGCCCGTATCAGTGCATCTTTGAAGTTTTGAGGCGCGACCTCACAAAATGCACTAAAAAGGGTCCGTTCATCAATCCTTAGCGGATCCGGTATCCGCTTCCTGGCCTCTTCTATCATTGGCGTCACGATCCTCTCACAAGACGATGGGCTGAAAGCTTTTGCCTGAGGCGGTCCGGATCGGGACGCCTCAAGTAGTTTAGTAAACAGGAGATTAGCCGTCAATCCTTTTTCCTCGAAAAGGGCATTGGCATAAGACTCCGGCTCTCTTAGGAATGCCGCCAGCAGTACCCGACTCGTTATTTGAGAAGCCCCTAGACACTGTGAAAATGAGTGTGAGGCTTCCACAATTCGTCGGGCTGCTGGTTCAATACGGTTTAATAATTCGGTCACAAACGGTCCGTTGAGGTCATCCCCATGGTTGGGATCTCTGTCTAAATCAAGGCCAAAAATGTTTTTCAGCATTTCCTTGAATCCAGAATCTGCCGTTTCACAGAAGGCACGAAACAAATCCTCCTCGGAAACGCTATTTTTATCCGAGGCAATCTGTTTGGCCTTGTTCAATGCCTTCATCACGATCCTTTCTGCAGCCTCGTAGCTTAAACCTGCAGCGCTGTTCGTGAAACCTGCAGACTTGTCTCCTGGAGTAGCCAGCATCATCAACGCAAAAAGTAGTGTCGGATCTAGACTATTTTTTTTGCAGATTTTTGAGCCAAAGCTGTTTTCCTCCGCCACCAACGCCGCCATCATCATTCGGTTGGATATCGGAAAGCATCCGGTTTGTTGTGACAGTACCGATGCCTTACTGACAATTTTAAATGCAGCCGCGTCCAAAAAGGACAGAATGAGCGCGCCGTTTCGATCGACAACCTGCTCCTTCTCTCTCACTTCGAGCAGATCCAATATCGTCTGGCGCGGCGGAAGATAGACGCGGGAAAGACCATCCCATACTGGATGTTGAAGCATCTCTTCCAGAATATCTTGTTCACTGATTCTCGACTCCCATCCTTCTCTCTTTTGGCATGTCTTATCAGCCGCACGCAGTACGTTAATCAGTTCATCACTCAGTTGGGCCTTCTCGCGGATCGTCCATCGAGAAAGCATTTCATTGATCTGTTGTTCATCCATGCTTTCCGGCGTCATTCGAGATAGTGAAACCCAATCGCTTTCTTGTTCCTGTTTGACTTGCGTATCTCCCTCGGATGTTGTCAGGTCAAGGTCATGGTCAGTTTTCAGGCTGATCTTTTCGTAAAGGCTATCAGGATCGATGTCATTCCGTTTCAAGACCCATCGGGTGAGACTCCCGCTTCGGATTATTCCCATGATGAAATCTACAGTGGTTACCCGATCCCGCTGCTGGAAATTTCGCCGTTTTGCGGCTCGGAGGAAGATACTCTCCATGTCAGGCGCAAACACGTCGGTGTCAAAAAAGCCTTCTTTGCCGAAGACACGATCGGCCAAAGGACGAGATTCCTTTCCGTTGATGACAATCATTTCACGCTTCGGGATTGGAAATGGGGTGTTGGGATTCCCAAAATAGCGATAGGATAGCCAACCGATATGTGGTTTCCCTGATTTGTATTTATCGAGACTGAGGGCCCGTGCATCTTTCATGGCGTCGGCAGCTATGGTTTTCTCCGAAGCGGATTTAAAAAACTCCAACGCGAATTCAGCGGCCTGATCGGCGACGATCGGCCACAGCGGGGCGATTGCGATACCCCGTCCCACCCCGCAAATAAAGCTGTGAGCAATACTATACGAATTATCCTCGACTTTGAGTGTGGGATTGGGGGGATCGGCAGCCCCCCAACAAGCATTGGCGAATATACAGCTTGCCGTAGGGGCTATTTCTTCAATTTCACTGGCAAACAGTTTCCCGTCGCTCAGTTCGAGGTAGCTTGCCGCACCGTCTGCCGTGAAAGCACCGTGTCCATAATAATAAACACCTGCGAGTGCGTTATCGGAAAGGACTTCCTTTACTTTTTGAATCGTTGCTGAGCAACCAGGGTAGATAGCCGTTTCAAAGCCTCTTTTTTCTAACAGCTGGTAGATCTCATCGATGTGGGTTTGGCAAATGTCGGGGCCCTTAGTGCAAATGTTGTCTACGGGGGTCTATAATGAGCACGAATTTGCTTCCCGCTGTCTTTTTTCGCTCCCTGCCCCGAGGCAAATGACAAATATGGTAGGACTCGACCAGCTTTCTCATTGTAACTGCAACTTCTTTTCCACAACTGCGGCAGCGTCCTTCCGACTCAGCTTTAAATGAGCAAATCTTTTGTTTACAGTCAGGATCCTGGCATTCAATGATGCGTTCTTCTAAGCTTTCCCAGGGTATTTTAGAGGTGATAACGTTTTGAACGAGATCGAATTGAGGGTGGATATCCATTTCAAGAAGACCAGCCAAGCCTGAAGGCGGCAAGATGGACTTGGATAATTGAAACACTGCACTTTCAACTCCAATATCCTGTCGATTTCTATTCAACCTTCCAAGCATGATCAATTCATTCAAAACGTTGCTGAAATTGTCTAAATCCTGCTTTAGTTTTTCTTCGATTATCTGAATTTTTACCTCTTCGGGCGGAAACTCTTGCCAAGGCATACGTCCTGGGCGATACGTCAGAAACCCCCTTTTCTGATTGTCCTGACAAAAAAGAACGCCAATTTCCCTGCTCTTATAAGTATCCATGAAAGCCCCTGAAAGCTATTCGTGAAAAGTCCAAACGTCATTTTCACCGCCGGCTTCAATGCTCAGCGGCACCTCCCAGGTTTTTGGGTTTTCATCCTCGGCACTTCGGATTCTGAGGAGCCAAGAACCTGCCTTGAGAGGATATTTTTTTATTTCGTCTAAATCGGATAGTGGTCCTGTGCCCATGGTCCGGCTTTTTTCGAGGTCATAGAACTCATATCGCAACCGTGCCGGAACAGCCCTCGATGAAACGTCGGAGTCCCAGTGCATTTCGCAAGCGATAACCACCTCGTCGGTTTTGTTCCAACTGATGATCAGTTCGATACGGCAGCCGAATTCCCGGTCATCCAGTATCCATTTTTTTCGCTGAGGTTCCGGTCTTCCCTCATCTCCCAATGCCGGTGATACAACAGGGGCCGGTTCTAACTCAAAAGACAGGGGCGATAGGTGATCCTCAATTAACTGGCCCATATGATTCGTCACCAGACGAATTCTGCCGGCCAGTTTCTTGACCACCGACTTGCGGTCACTACTACCGCTACTTGCGCCTGTTTTCCATTGGGAGTTTTCTTTTTTCAAGCGAACAATCTCTTTCCACTCTATCGGGTCTTCATTAGCGCCGTGGTCCTTCATCCATCGCTGTGCCTTTGACACGAGCGATCTAAATTTCGAATCATCGCGAACGCGCGGCCCATTATTGCTGTTCATTTCGATGTCTTTTTTCGAATGCTTGCTTCCTGGTTCTGTTTTATCCGGCATGTTCTCTCCTTTGACAGGTCTGAATACCAGACATAACGGTTGAGCCCAATAACCTTCGTAAAGAGCAAAGCCGAGTTTTTGGCAGAGCAGGATGTTCACGTCCAATAGCGCGATGCTAAGCATCGCCCGATCCCATGTGGTAGAACGAAACGTCTTTTTTCTGAAAATCAGCTCGAATTGTTTAGCAAACAACCATTCCCACGCTTCAATTTCTTTTGAAGGAACGGCCCGTCTTTTTTGGGTGCAGTCGGCGGTGCGTACGAGACCAAAAACCATTTTACCGTTGCAGACCAGGGACAGGTTATCGCCGTCACTGATCGATGCCCCAAAATCCATCGCACTGAATCCAGGATAAGGCCCTAAATCCGCCGGCAAATGGGTGTGAGCGAAACCGACGTATGCACCGCAATGTTCAGGATGATCCACCGGGCATGCAGGATCGACTCCGTCTGCCCACCCTATAACCTTGTGCAGAAAATTCAATTTGTTCCCCCTCTTGACGATGCAGCTTCCCCATTCAGCCATTTTTTCAGGTTGGCAATTCAGACTACGATTTCTCAGTTCGCCATATTCCTTTTCCAAATCCCAGATATCGATGGTTTCCGGCAGCGTCTTGCTATCCAGAGCACCCTGAGCGAGTTTGCCTATCACGGTTCGATGTTCCTCTGATTTCATTCAGTTATCCTATTATTTCTCCGGCACTATTTTACGACACAACCAATAAATATGCGAACAACTGCTTAATTTTCCGATGACGATACCTCTTTAGCGACAATGAAACAGCACCGCAACTGCTCTCTTTTCTTTTTCACCGTCGATTCCAAGCCGGACCCGAAATCCGCCTTTTGAAAGACGTCGCCCCCCTCGTCCACAAGCAGAGCGCGATCAACCTTGGCGCCGGCCTGCTCCGTGATTTCAATGAAATCTTCCGCAACCTCCCGAATGCTCTTGGCCCCCGGACCATTCCAGTATCCTCCATCGTAGGCCAGCAGATAGAGCGTCTGATTGTCACGGTCCACGCCAATCATCGTGCAAGGATAGCCGTTTTCTTTCAGCCACACCTCCATCCAGTTGCCGGGGATTGCCGGGTTCCTTTTCAGAAACCGGAAGCGCCCATGTCTTCCAGCAGGCATGTTTTCAGTTAAGGAATGGTAATCTTCCCGCTCCATAATAGTTTTTACCAGGGCTCTTGGCGCGCCTAAACCCTCGTAAAGAACGTTCAGTTGAACAGGCATCTTCAAGGCTGATCTTTTCAGGTTCCGGTCCGATAGAATCTGTGCCTCACCCATCCAAACGTCGTCGTCCTTCATTTCACCGAAAAAGAGCCGGGGCCGCGTGGTGTAAAGATTTGACAGTCTTGGATCCTTGTCTTCAGGCAAGTCGACCGTGTCTCTGGGGTTCAAATTTGGAAGCTGAAGCAAATGTCTGATATCCGAAAATTGATCGACAACATGGATGAAATCCACAACGCGACCATCCCGAATCACCTGTTTCCCGAAGACGGCAAATTCAACTTCGTTGGACAGTGAATGGTCCTTCTGAAAAATCCCCGGCCTGGGTGTCCGACAAAACTGCAAATCTTGCTCGATGGAAACCGTGCCTGTCCGCCGATCCTTGACCAGGCAGGAGTATTGTCGCTGGTTCAGCGGTTCGTCGTTGAGGCAAATCAAGACAGGAAGGTTTTCGGATTGCGCAGAATTTATATAAGCGACATTCCACATGTTCATCGTCAGGTCCCCTGCACCCTGCTGGCCAACGATTTGAAGCTCTCTTCCGGTTTGGTGCCACCTTCTTGTAAATTCGGACGTGTGAACGGGCAACTGAATAACATGACGCCCCCACTGGCCCAAGGTCCAATTTGCCGTACCATCGGTTCTTCCGCGCCATCTCGCCCATGCGCTATTTTTGCTGTCCTCGTCGATGTACCAGGAAAGCCAGCGCTGTTCTTCAGGTATTGTGGTAATTTGCCCCGGCTGGTCGATGAGATCCATGTATGGGGAGTCGATGCCGTTTCTTACGATGGGGGGGCCAGAGATCAACATATCCGAGTAGCTTAAAAACAGATTTTCGTCTTTCTTCAAACGGATAATGCTGCCATGCTGACGCCATTTGGAATCGTTGGTGTTTACCTTGGTAGGCATGGCACCTCCTCGATAGCTGATATCCAGATATGGGCGGTCTAACAGAAGAAGGCCACCGGCGTTCGCTTACTCTTTACGCCAACGCCCGGCAAGGCTTCTCAATCGGCGGTCCGGGGCGGATTGGGCAATCCGGTCGAGAATCATGCGAGATTCTCTTCGCGCTGACTCCTGTTCAGGCAATGTCCTTTCCGAATCCGCACCTCGAGAAATCGCCCCCCGTGTTCTCACAGCCGCCCCTCTTGTTGCCATGTTCTCTGGAACCGATGCGCTTACTCCCGTCTTGGTCCTATATGGGGCGGCGGCCTTCTCTTCGAGTTTTATTACCGCGAACTCGCGAACCTGACGGACGGCATCGAATGATCCTGAGTTTTCCAAAACGCTCGTTAATTGAGAAGCGGAAACATCTCCATTCCTATATAGGCTGCAGAGTTGCTCGATGCATTGCATTCGTATATCCGGCTCCCCATCCCATTGGCTGAGATAGGTCAAGACCGGAATTGTGGAAGTCGTACTCTTGGCAAGAAGTTGCTCCAGGACTTCCCTGCGCACCGTGGGGCTTTCTGCCTGGAAGTCGAGAATATCGTTTGGAGGGGTAAGAAGGGCGTTTTCTCCCTCAATGGTTTTTCCTTCGCAGCTTTGTGTAAGCTTTTGGACCCAAGTTTGAATTTTCATATCGTCAATCATATGTTAGCGCCTGGTAAGGTTTGATTTGCTCTCATCGCAGGTTGGTCTGGTCCAAACCGCTCAAGGCATCAGCGATGCCCATGACCAGCCTGGCTCTTTCATCCTCATCCTCCGGAACCGTCTCGGAGGACACAATGGGCAAAATGGATATCTGGGCGACGCTTCCGTCCTTGAAAAGATCCCGCTGCTGGGTAACCGGGAATTCGAGGTTGCCATGCGCCGTCAAACCCAGCTCAACCCCTGGATAGGTGCGCTCGATGCTGCGTTTCGGTCTCCATTTCCCGCTTGATTCCTTATTCGCCAGACGAGTGGTATAATACGCTCCTAACAGCCCGCTGGCAAGAATTTTTCCCTCTGAGGACTCTTCTACGGTACCGATGAGATTTTGCAGCACGCGTGCGACTTTTGCAGAAAGGCGGTGTTCGATTCCGTACTCGCTGTCATGCACTGGAACCCGTTTTCCCGGGGGGCCGGCCATCCTGAAATGGGTCACCATGCCACTTGCGTAAAAATCGATCATTCCAGGTTCGACCGTCTTTTCGAAGGCAAATAGTTGTTCCAGGGGGGCGGCTATCCGCCTGCGGGTCGAATCTGCACTGTTGTCACTGAGAAACACCACACGAACGCCGCGGAGGCTCAACGCCACGATTGCGGCTGCAATCCCCATCCTGTCTTCCAAAAGGTCTTCTTTGGTCATACACGTCGTGCCGATTCTGTCGACGACGATCTTACGTCCCAGGATGGTGTCGTCCACGTCCAGGCCAATGAACACCGGAAGGCGCTGGTCCGACAGTTCGGTCAGCTCTTCCAACTTTTTTCGAGTGGCGGCCATTCCGGGTCCGATGCATACGGCTTCAGGGATGACTGCGGCCTGGTCCTCGTCCACGGCCAGCACGGAGAGTCCCTGGATGGCAGTGAGGATGCCGTCCCTTTCATCCCTGGAGGATGTCTGATTGCCTATGTAAAGCCCCGTTTCGGGCAGGTATCCCGTTTCCCGCAGGAAATGCCGCATGGCCATCAACTTAGTCGGCGACGGGTCCACGGTAATGTCGATAGTGCTCCGGCCGCCTTCGCGGATTTCAATGCCCGTTGTACCGACCTTAACGGTTTTCTTCAACCGCGGCCGCTTGCTCGGAACACGATGGGGCTTTTTGAATGTCAGGGTTTCGACCGCTTTATCGAGCCTGAGAGCGATCATCTGAGCATATTTGGGTGGAGGGTCGAACCCGTGCTCCTCCAGGATGTCCAAAACAGTACGGAACAGATCCTTGGATGCAGCGGTGCGAAGCTGGCGGCAGTAAGGAAAGCGGATGCCTGTGTCTTTGTGAAGGGAATCGGCAAGCGCGTCGATGGTCGAGGGTATCTGAAAACCGAAGTACTCCAGTGCATACAGGTACAGTTTCAGTCTTGCATAGAGCGTAAGTGTGGCTGCCAGCCGCTCAAAATCCGGACTTCCGAGTTCGAAGGCCAGGTAAACGAGGCGGGTTGTAAAGATGCCGTTTTCGGCGTTTAGGATTTCAGACAGAACCGCCAAGCCCTGCTTCCGTAGCGCGGTGCGGTTGAGTCGGTCCTCATAATCGCTGTCTCCCTGGCTGTCGACCTGGACCAGGACATAGGGTGAAACACTGAGGACCCCCGCAGCGGAAAGCCGGGCAATGGCGTGCTGAAGTACGGTACCGGTAACCACGGCGTCTTCCACGAGAATGATCCGCCGGCCTTTTACAAAGGACGGCGCTGCAGTGGGCCCTGAATCCGGGTGGCAAGTCAGGGCTCGCCTTTGGGTCCGGGCCAGGCTGGCATAACTCCTGGCGACGTCGGGGTGTGCGCTGAGCCCCGTCTCCAGAGCTAAAATGCTCAGTCCGAGGGCTTCAGCGACCCTTCTGGCCAAAAGGGCCGCCGCATTAGGTATCCCGAAGCCCCCGATGTGGGCCACGAGCCATCTGTCCGGCTCTCTTTCGATGCCTTTTCCAAGATCCGCCCGAATGCGTTTCGCAAGCAATCCGGTGAACCGCTCGACCTCCTGACGGCGGCCCAACTTCAGGTAAGAATAACTCAGTGCCAGCCCGGCCTCATTGCCTGCCCGCTGAAGGACCCAAAACAGGCAGGGAGCCTCGAACGGCAGCGATTGTGTCGATTCCATACTATCTTCGGTCCGGCGATTTTTTTTACCCATAGCCTCTCCGGCGAGCTTCACCATCTGGCTCAGATGGATTGAAGGTTCAAAACTTCCACTATCATTCGGTAAAAAACCATGTCAAGAAACGCACGAATTCAGGCCGCTGAGAATCAAAGCCCGCCCATGGCGGCCGGAACCGCTCCCCATTTATAGTTCTAAAGGGCCGGGCGGACCGAGCTCCGGCCCTTTTCGGTCAAAGAGCCTTGAAGGTATAGCTCTCAACGGAGGCCAGCGAAAAATAATCAGACCACCATTTCGAGTGGTTGTCGTTTTGCCTGGTATCGGGGATTACGAAGACGGTGACCTGAGCCTCTTGGAGCTTTCCGGCAACGTCCAGAACCCGCAGCGACCGGCCGGAAAAGGAAGAAAACGCCGGAAGGTTTTTTCCATAGTGATTCACATGGTCGCTGTTTTCGAGCATGTCGGAAAAAATGAAGATCCGGCGATCCAGAGCATCGGAAAAATAGGGATCCATAGCCGCGGTCAAAAGGGTCTCCAGGATGGGAGAAGTGACCGCTTTTTGCCCGGTGTCGATGCCGGCCACGGCTTCCTTCAGAGGTTGCTCGAACTCTTTTCTGTAGCGCGCACCCACTTGTTTAGGGGATTCCACATTAGGATCCGCCTGGGTTTCGTCTTTGGGCCTGCATTTGGAGAAAAGCTGGATGCATTGAGCCTCTTCTTCCTGGCCGGTTTTGGCGATGGCATAGACGGAAATGTGTTCGCCCACCTTAAGCTCTCTGAAAATCATAGAAAACTCGCGATCGAAGGCTCTTTTCTGGGAGTCGGACCAAGGGTCGGTCAGATCCAGGATCAACGTTGTGCAGCTAATGGGGAACCCGTTGATAGGGCAGAGATCCTCATTGAGATCCTCATGCGAATACATGATCGTAATAACAGTCATGGCAGTTGCAACGGAGACGCTGATAAAGATCAACAACGCTGAAAGTAACATTTTAGACGACATCCTCCCTTTTCGGCACGTGGCGGAGGAGCCAAAAGTCGACGGATTGCCGTAGCTGTATGGATCATTTTTCTTCCCGAAAGGGGAAACTCTGTTGTAGATGCGCCTTGACATGTGGGACCTCCTTTCCTGAAATATGGCTACGGCGGTTTTCATCGGAACCGTTAAGCGTTGATCGCACGAATCTGCGTTTCACCTTCGCCCAGGTCGGCTTTCTCTGTGTTTTCGTCGGTTCTGCCGTCTGCCGCTTTTTCCGAGGAGCTTCTCATCAGGGCGAGAAAGGAGGGGGCGTTTTTCAGAAAATCCTCGTGATCGAGCCGGATTTGCATCTTTTCCTCGTGCGTGATGATGCGGAGTTCCGCGAGCGTTTCGCCCAGGTGTTCCAGTACGTTTTCCGCTGAAATAATGGTCGCCTCGTCGACTGTAAACGGCGTTTTGTCAAGTGCAGGCGGGGCCGTGGCGAAATAGGCCGGGCTGGGGTCGGTACGAACGGCCGAGCATGACTGACGAAACTGTTCGATCGCCCGGTAATAAAAAGCCTGCGCGTTTTCGAACGTATGCTCGATCTCTCTGAGAGAGTTGCGGCTCTCCATGACATTCAAACGAAGGCTGCAGCCGATCGTGTCCGCGTTTTTCATCTTTTCATCGATTTGCTCTTTCTGGCTCATGTACGCTGCTGAGACAGCACCCAGAAAGCACTCCTCCTCTTCCTGAAGCTTGGCGTTTGCCTTTTCTAGTTCACGCGCCACGTGGGCATGACCTGCAGTTTGCAGGGCATCCCTGGAAAACAAGCCGGCGATGAAGGCCATTGCAGAAAAAAACAGTCCTGTGATGCAGAGTCCGAAGCTGTAAATATCCGGAAGGGAAACTCCGCTTTCGGAAAAGCTGACGAGCGCATCCTTGACCGCTGTTTCCGGGTTACCCCAAACCATGGAGGCCCGATACCAACCGATGACCAGGTGGTAGTTTGCAATACCGAAAAGGTAGGCCGAAAAGAGAAGCAAGGCGAATGTCCGCCGCGGCCATCCATCCCCCCAGACGGCGCGGACCATTACGCCTGCTGCAAACGAAAGCGCCACCGCCAGGATGGCGATGCCGAAGGCCTCGATGATTCCCGCCAAGAATCCACCTTCCGAGCCCTGACCGATAAAATGGCCGTTTGCCATTG
The DNA here is from genome assembly GCA_963677545.2 of Desulfobacterales bacterium. Lineage (GTDB taxonomy): Bacteria > Desulfobacterota > Desulfobacteria > Desulfobacterales > JAFDDL01 > JBECKW01. The sequence goes on from CAXXKH010000049.1 coordinate 271,364, forward strand.
ATTCGATAACGAGCAGGAAAATGGTGACGGAAAAAACAAGAAAATAGCGCCCCCTATTGGCGCTGGAAACATCGAAGCCTTGATCGACGAGCTCGTTGAAACGCCTCTGCCAGTGATCCCGTCGCTTGACCGCAGCAGAAATAGCGCCGGTGGCGCGACTCTTGATCTCGCATACCATCCCCCGGGCCTCGGCGCATGGGCCCTTGAAATCGGAGGAATCCAGACCCGACAGCAGACCTCTTCGCTCCTGTTCGAGTTCCCCCAATTCCTCGAAATAGGGCTTGCAGACATTCGCGGCATGCCTTTCACACTCCCGCCTGATGTAATTTTCCTCGTCACATACGGGAGTTGCATCCGAAGGCGGCTGGTTGTGCAATCCGGCCTTGCGCCCCATGGATGCCGCATCCAAACCTACATTTACCCACGGATGCGTCACCTGCCTCCTGCTTTTTTTCCCCGTTCCAATGCTGATCCATTTAACAATACGTTTGATCCATCCCATCTCACCCTCCTTTTCAGCTGCGCTATTGATAATAAAATGCACCCACATGTCTGATATACGTGCCCGGACCGATTTTCTCTCCAGACATTCAATTTTTTTTGGAGGATACCCGAGGTGGTAGGATGTGAAGGGGGATAGCCAAAATTCCTTATCCGCATTTAGACCGGCTGATAAGGTCCTGTCACAGTGCCAATCAGGGCTGTAAAATTATCAATATTAACGCACATGAAGACCCAATCATCCTTACCCATCTTCATTTTCCAATGACTGTAGAGAGGGCCATGGGTGCCATAAATTATATGCTCCAAGAGTAACATTCTTTAATAGGAAAAAAGCCATACTATATGCAATTCTTGCCGAAGCTTTTTTAGCAATCTGCATGATTCATGCAAATAGTGATATCGACATAAACTTGGAAGAAGCCATCCGGAGAGCAGAATCGTTTCAAGTGTCATCTAATCGACGTTTTGAAACGAGTAGATCTGATTTTTAAAAAAAATGCCTTCCATATGATTTCTTGGGAAATCAATACCGAAAATGGACCTATCGAGGCAGATCCCCTTGAGATTTTAAAACATTACCTCTGCTGTGGCATGGGATCAAACCGATTCTTTCATGTGGAGATGTTTATTTTAGCGATTATGGGGAACACTGGTGCATAGGTGAATAGGCTTCGCCGTCACAACCGTATTATAGCATGCGGAAATTTTTCAAAAGCATGAGCGAAAAGCCTCCTGAAATGGTTTTACAGTTTCTCAGTGAGGCTGGCAAAAACCATACAACGCTTAATTGCTCATTACCTTGGCGTGGTAAATTTTATTTTAGTCATGCACAAGGCGTGACGGAGGACGGGCGCGGTTTAGGGTGAGACCACAGTTCCCTCAATACTTCAGGATGAAGTAACAGCTTTCCCGAGGTTTGCGTCGATTTTGTCGAAAAGCGCCTTTCGCAGATATGCTTCCACGTCCTTATTACTTTCGCTGCGGGACAACAATGCATACTGAACCGCCTCAAGCTTCACGCCTACCGACACGACCGTGCTGTTCGGCGCATTTTGAACGAAATTCACCGTATAGCTGTTTTTGTAAGTTTTCCCGAAGAATGAAATCTGTATCAGAGACAGCTCCTTGGAATCCACCGTACTGAATTCCGTCACCATGATTCCCGACGACTTGTCCATGACTTTGAAGGTATAGGATTCCGACAATGCAAGCCGGGCGGCATTCCAGACTTTATCTAATGGGGCCTTGTATTCTTTCTGCGTAGCTACGGGGTCTTCCGCGTGTGGGATATGGCTGATATTTGATCCGCATGAATACAGACCGGCGATTAACATGAATGTAAAAAAGTAAAAAAGGTTGACTGTTTGTTTCATTTCTCTCTTTCCTTTCTATATGGGTTTCGGATCGAAGCCATTTCTCTCCATGTACTCTTTCATTCTTCTTTCTATGAATTCATCAACTTCGCTTTCCCGGACACGGATTCCTTTTTTAAGAGTGCTTCCAATCGAAAGCCCTCTTATTTCACCGCTCTCAAGGAGATAGTAGACTTGCCTGCGGGTGCAGTTCAGCTTTTGAGCAACCTGATCCACACGCAGTAGCCTGGAAGATATCTCAGTCTTTTTTTTCACCCCCATCCCTCCTTCCCAGACTGATTTCATTCTTCGTTATTTTATTAGTCCGAGTGAAACTGTAGCAAAAACAAGCTCAGTTTACTTTGCTCTGCGTCATAGCGTCCCTGTGCGATATGATTTATATGTTCATGATCAAACTGAATATTTTCTCGCGGAAACCTGGGACGCCGGGGCCATCAAATAATATTGGCCAAGATATGATCAGTGACGAGTAATTATCATATTATGCTGATATCAAAACGGAGTTGGTGCACGTTATTCTCATCATTCATTAAAAATGAAATTTCCTTGGAAGCTGTTTTTGCTTGCTATCATTCCGAACGTTTCTCCTGAGTGGAAGCTCGGAGGGTCTCCAATTCGGACAACCTTCCTTTCTTGAACGCCTTCAGCGCCGCCTCGGGAATGCGGATCCCCCTAGGATTGTATCCTATACCGACAGACAGAGCGGGAAGTTTTCCCATTTCCAGCAGATAGAAAATTCTCCGCGCTGAAACGCCGAGATACTCTGCGGCTTGCTCCGTACTCAACAAGGCTCCGGGATTCTTCATTGTTGATGGTTTCTTTTCGTTCTCGGTCATCGCATATTCAGCTTGTCTCTCAATTCCCTGTCATGCTCGTCCTTTTCTAGGGCTTTCCATGCGTTCCTATGTTTTCTAATTTGCTTGTCAACTTCCTCCGCCGGAAAGCCATATAAAAATTGAGACTGTGCTTTTATTTTTTCCGCCTGTTCTTTCAACGGTATCGAGTCCATGTATCTTGTTTTAAAACTGAACGGCGGTGTCACTTGGTTGTTAAGGTGCACCTTCGCATAGCCGCAAAAGTTCGGGAGTCGGACAATATCGAGAATGGAAAACTCGGGCCAGAACAGTGTCTCCATCTGAATGGCATCTTCTTTTCCAAGGCGAAACGCGATACAGGTGCCGACATTACCGAAAACCGCATCGAGCAAGGTATCGCGGTGAGACGTGGAGACGGCGCTGCTCAGTTGGCTTGTATACTGGGAAGCCAGAGTGAGTCCCAGTCTGAATTTTCTGGCTTCGCTGAGGATGTCCCCTATGCTGTGGCTTGGAATGAGACCGGCTTCATCGATGTAGAGAAAAAAGTCTTTTCGCCGTCTTGCTGCGAGTTCCCCCCGTTTCATTGCTGCCAGTTTAAGGCGTAGCAGCAACTGGGTAGCCAGCAGGCTGCTGACGACGCTGCCCACCCGGCCGCGTCCCATTTTAACCAATAGTATCTTCTGTTGTTCGAGAATCTCGTCAAAAGAAAAGCCGGTTTTTTCCTGGCCAAAGATGCGCTTCAATGTTCGATCACTAGTGAATCTGCCGAATTTGCTTGTAATGTAGGGAGACATATTATGAATAGCGCTATCTCCGCGGGTTTCCTCCAGTTCTAGAATGAAATCCAGGAGGTCTTCATTTAAGACCGTTTTTCTCAGCCATTCCCGGAATTCGTCCTCTTTGTAACAGCGAATAAAGTCGAAAATCGTCGGGGTAAAACCTTTTCGCCCACAGTCTCCATCGGACATCAGCAGCGCAAGCATCTTCCTGAAATTGTTTTCGAAAATCGGTCCACCGACATTCCTCATGTCGTACATCAGGTCGAGGCTTTGATACATTTCATCAATAATCAGGTCTCTTTCGTCTAAAGTTTTCCATTCCAGAAGATTGAAGCCGATGGGCATTTCCCGGTCCAGAATATCGAACAGGATGACATCACCGGTTCTCTTTTTTGGTATTCTCCCCATAAGGGATTCGCACATGTCCCCATGGGGATCCACCACCATGACGCCATAACCGTTTTCCATGTCCTGCAGGATCATGCTCTCCATGAGGTTGCTTTTTCCACAGCCGGTTTGACCGCAGAGAAATACATGACGCATGCGGTCCTCGTTGGTGATACGGACGGGCTGAATCCCGCCCTGGTGGTCGTTGTCGAACAGGAATGTCGATTTGTCCGAAGGCTCCGGAAAACTGCCGAGGATAGCGGGGCGCGTCCGCCATTTTCTTACCGGAAGCCCCGTGTCTTCCCCTTCCGGTGATGTGGGAAGCTGAAACACCGCTGCTGCTTCGAGTGTCGTTATCGGAGATTCGGGCAGGTATTCGATGTCCATCGCCTCGGCAGGAGAGACTCGATTGAATCGATATCCGCCGGTGAACATTCTGCCTGTATTCCTGTTACAGATATTGGACAGAAACAACGACACCAACGCATTCACATCCGTGGCTTCCAGAACGGGCGATAAGGAGAGGAAAAATGCCCCGGCAGCAAGCGATATCTCATTCAGTTGCGTCAACTGGATCAGGGTTGAATCCCGGATCATTTCCGCCTGCCTGGTCAGGGTGATCTGGCTTCTATTGCCGGCGGCGAGGAAATTTTCACAGGTCTCGATGGCTTTTTCGAGGTGATTAAGCTCCTCCTTGACAGGGGTGCTCGGCCTTAATCTTACGATATACTGGATTGGATCCATCCTGGCCATGAGCGCTCTGGGAAAGAGGTCTTCTGTGTTTGGTGCCGGCGTCCAGGGGTATCTGTGCAGCAGTTGCTCCGCCTTTGCACTGACGGGTTTGATATCGCCGAATCCCATGGGAATGTGCTGAATGGGACTCGACAGGGTGATATGCTTCTGAACGCTTTTTATCTCGATACCGCTTCTGACCTCGAAAGGGCGGTACCGCTCCACCAACTCCTTCTCATCCGTGACTGGGGCAAAGGACATATAGCCGAAGTATGTGGCCAAGAGAGGTTGCAGTCGGAAACAGCCCTGTATCGCGTCACTGACGGCCGTTTGACAATCTGTGGCCGATACGCGCAGGAAGAGCGTAATCCGGATAATACCCCGCGAAGGGTTCCGCATATCCGGTATCGCGCTCCAGTGAAGTTCCAATGCTGTATTTTCCGGCCATGTTGCCAGCACCCGCATGAAGCCCTCTGTGACATCAAACAGTTTTTCACGCTTGGACTTGTCTTTTTCATCCTCTTTTTTACCGGCATCTTTGAAAACCTCTGCCCCGGCTATGGACGTCATCGCCAGCCCGACCAGCGCCTGAAAGCCTTTGCGGTTTGTATCGACAACGACAGCAGGTATCGGAATTTCTTTGTCCATGTGATTTCCCTTTTTTTCAGCAGGATCAACATTGCTAAACTGATAAAAAGTCTATGCCTCTCGCAAAGACGCAAAGATCGCAAATGCAACTACCTATAATGAAAACGGTTTTCTTGGCGTTCTTGGCGGCTTCGCGTGAGAGCCTACTTTTTTACAAACCTATCGAGATTCAATACCCGGCAGATGCTTTTCTCGGAAAGCCCCAGATCGACCAATCGACTCGCCAGTAGCTGTTTTGCCCTTTCGTTCCTGCCTAAAATTGTCTCGACGATGTCATTGCTCGATGGACCATTCTCATCGATTGTCGGCTCATGCTCAATCTTCGCGAATCCTTCACAATGCGACGTCGAACGCCCTGTGTTTTTCATCGATGCTCCCTTAATGTGAGGTGAAAAAAAGTTAAGTCTCTCGTAAAGTCGTAAAGATGATGACCTGATAACAAATTGTTTTCCTTGGCGTTCTTGGCGGCTTAGCGTGAAACAAAGTTTTTTTTATGGCTTCATTAATGATTCATCGTAGAACTCATCAACGATTTTATGAGTGGTCGACATGCATTTTTTGACGCCATCCAAACCGTATGGTTGGAGGTCGGTGCTACCAAAGATTTTACTTTTATCGGAATAGATTTCGTAACTTGAATCATCACTAAAGATAAAAAAAATCTGTGATTTAGGCTCATTGTCGCTTTCTTTAATCACGATTCCAGCAATTGTTTTTCCAATGGTTTTTTTTATCCCGGCTATCATGGCAGCTATTCTCCTGTTTTGATTATAGGACATCCCGTCAATAACAACTCATGCTTGATTTCCTTTTGATAGGAATCGATTGTCCTCCATTGCGACTAGTTCTTTTAAGCCGTTCGATGATTTTCCATATATGTGATTGGTTATTGCAACTCACAATCAATCTGTTTTGAAAATAGATCAGGACCTTGAAATTATTATGGCTTGCCAACAGAAATAACCTGCCAGTCGGTTGTGCTGTTGCCGTACCAGTCAGAGGCACCAGCTTCTATATTATTCCCGTTGTCCCCAGCCCATTCAGCGTCCAAGTTCCGCCAATAGTCGATTCCCGCCTGAACACCACAGAGGCCGCTGATTCGAACACGCGCCTCGAGCCAGATCCGTTCAACATCCTCGGGGACATCAACCCGATCGGTCCACCAGTGGAATACTCGATCAGGGTCTGTATTTGGGGAAATGATGAGGGATGAATCTTCAACTAAAAACGGCATTGGTTCATGATAATCATCATCGCCAAACCATGGGTCCCTGAGATAAAGGCCAAAGTACCAGTAGCTTGGCAACTCGTTGTCGAAATCGTCCTCCAAGAGGACGATATCCGAGCCGTCATTCAAAACGGCGTGCAGGCGCATCCAATCCACCTCTACCTCACTGGGCTCCCCCGTGCCGTAGATATTTATCGCCTGCATCCATCCCAAAACAGCTGAAAAACCTTCGGGTGGAGTCGGATATCTAAAGTAGGCGGTTTTACGCGGTGATTCTTCAGGGGCATATGGAGCGTCTGCTCCCAGTTGACTCCCGTCAGAACCTCCCCCGCACCCTTGAAAAAATATGACAATCAACAACACTAAAATGAAAATTATTCCTTCTTTCTGGTTTCTCATAATCGCCTCTTTTTTATAAATGTGGATTTATTTCCAGCATAATCGATTCCTCTTCATCCTGTACAAATCTATCAAGTCCCTCTATCAAATTACGAAAATGCAGGATTTCAAAACATTGTTCCCGGATTGCTACGAATATGTGACAAAGGAATAAATTCCCTCCGTCCGTGCTTAATGAAAAAATCACTGCCACCATTATTTTTTCCCCCACGTTTTGTTTTTTTAGGCACGAGTTCTTCTTGGACTATTCGCTCATATAGCCAGCTACAAACTTGTTGTTGATCTAAATCTTTAAATGGCCCCTTAAATAAAAGCTCCAGTAAAACGGGGATTCGCATTCCCGATTTTGGTTCGACTTTTACCGGGATGAATCCAAAATCCCATAGAACATGGAGAAGATTCAATGGGATAATTCCAAACTTCTTGAATTTCGAACGCTGTCTTTTTGTAATAGCCTTTAAAAATGTTACTTGTTTAATGTTTAAAGAATTAAACTCAAACATACCGAGGCCGTTACGTGTAGTGCTTGAGAAAACACCATCGTGTAGAATACTCAAAATACCCCCCTTTCTTTTTAATGCAGGCGCCAGCTTTTTTAGCCTCTTACATGAATTAATAGGTGCTTTGTGGCTTGTATTTTAAGATCTCATCCTCGTTTAAAAATAAATGTTCAACATTAAGTGTTTTCAATCCACTTGCATTGTGGATTAGGTGCACTGTTGCAGAATAGTGACTAAAAGGAGGCACTCAACTTTGGTGATATTTCTCCCGAAATGATAGAAGTCATAATAGTTATTTGAAATTGAAGGGGGGGGGCGATAAAATAGACAAAGTGTGCATAAAGCCGGATAAATTATATCCGCGAATCCGAAAGGGGTGTTTGTTCTAAACATTACAGTTGGTTGGGTTTGACAAGGAGTTTTTGAGCTGATAATAAAATTAGCGAGCTATACCTTTCCACAATTATTGTGGATTATTTTTGATCATGGTGGACATATTTATAGGTAAGGGGATGATAGATCGATCAAGTGGTGATTGGAAATCAGGTAAGTGTAGGATGTGATCTATGTATTCAGTGACTGTTATTGGAAAAGGGGTGTATGCTGACTCGCTTGCTAAAGTTTTGAGCCTTGCATTTAAGGTCTACAAGGTTCAAGTTGCGGTTCGGGATGGAAGCCAGCAAAGAGCAATCCAGGACGTGCATTTAAGCAAACTCCAAAAAGCTACAACGCTTTTCCTTTGCTGCGACGATTCGTTATCTGCAGGTGGATTGTCTCACTGGGTAAAAAGCTTGCGTGAAAATGATAGCTGCATTGTAGCTGAAATTGTAATACTGGTAAATGATGAATACCGTGCAAATTGTTTTCGAACCGCTCCAATTTTTTTCGATAATCGAGAATTATTTACACTTGATAAAATTAAAGGGCACAAGGTTTTAACGTCTGGAATATTATATGCTGATATATTAAAAATATGTGTCGAATACTGTGAAATATATCCTGGAGAATGGAGTCAGATAATTCACGAAAGTTATTTTGGTAAATTACAGTCTCTTTTTCGTAACTGCAGGATATTGTATGGCGATTTTGCTCAAAAGAAGGAGTTCAGAGAAGCTGTCATTTCAATTTGTGAGATCATGGTTGCTGACGATAAGTTATCGTGGCCTCAACTTTTAGGCTTAGACTCACATAATCCTAAATTCCCATCTATATTCAATCAAATAAAAAACGAAATTTCTTTGATTAATTTTGAGGATGATTTCGATCTCGGAAAAACATGGAAACTGATAAATGAATTATCTTCATATATAAGTTTGGAGGTCTAATCATGATTTCAGAAGGTGATTATCGTATTCTTATTGTAGAAGATAATCCTGCATGGTCAAAAGCCCTATGGGATATGTATAGAGACTTATTCAAAACACATCCAAATACTGCAAGTTCAAAAAAAGAAGCCGTTGAAATGTTGAAAACTGAGGACGCTTGGGACATTGTTTCGATTGATTTGAACCTTGTTGGCGACAAGTCTTTAGATAATTATACAGATCCAACGGATTATCTCGTAGGGCAAGACATTCTTCACCTCATTTATAAAAGCAAAAGTTCAAAATTTGTCGTGTGCTGTACAGGAATTCAAAGAGATAAACAAATTATGGGCATTCTTAAGGAGGACAAGACAGGGTTGATTAGAAGGACACTGGTTGATTTGCCTGGTCAGTTGAACAATTTGTTTTCAAGGCGAAATATTTTTTTGCATAAAAATGACATTCTTGAGATTGATGACAATATAATTGACTTTAAAGAAATAATTTCAAGGGAAAAAGAAACGATAGATATCGCTTGTGGACGGATTGGAATACTCAACCTTGATGAAACATCAAAATGCCTGCACATTTCTTATTGGGGGGAAAAAGCTACGATCACGTTTCCTCAAGGAATGGAAATGGCACATTATATAGCATTCATTTTAGCGCATCCATTTTCAAAATATAAGAAAATGATTACCTCTCGAGAGCTTATCCGTTTAAAATATGAATATGTCATTCCATTCTCAGGGCAAGAAACAACAGAATATGAAAACGAAGAAGAATTTAATAAGGGTAGATTTGGAGAGGAAAAAATTTTTTATGAGGAAAAACCTGAATGGCTTAAAATAATAGAAGGAAAATCGAAAAAACAATTCCAAGAATTTAAAGAAGAGGTTGAAGAAAAGATTGAAGTAGCTCGTGAGTCAGGCGATCTGGAAGCAGTTGAAATTTTTATGGAAATGCATAATACGTTAAATAAATATGAACCAAAAAAAGAAGACCCAAAAATCGAAAAGGAAATAAAGTCTTTATCAACCTATTTTCCGCGACACTTAGAAAAAATAAAAGAAGTTCATAAAAAAGTGTGGGAACTGCTGAGCGCCGAACATATGGGGGCCTTAAAACGACCAAGCGAAACAGGATATAAGCGTGGGAAAAAAACGGTGGGGGGAGGGTATTGCTACGATGACAGGAGATGCGGAGTCAGATGGAAAATTATTGTTCCGGAACGCTTTTGGTCAGTGTATCCTGAAGAATCAATTATGAAAAATCTATAAAGCCGATATGTTTTCTTTGTAGTTCTAAAAGAGATGATATTGTTATAGGCAGAACGGTTTTGGGATTTTCCTCCACTTGGTCTCTATAAATGGTGGTTTGATTTCCATGCCCGAGTGTTTTGCCGCCTTCGTTCAAAGAAATAGTTTCTAAACCCGGTTTTAGTACCCAAATCATGAAAAAATATATCGCCCATGCGAAAAATGTGACATATTTGACTAACATATGTGTTATTATGTGGGGCGGAAAGATTCAGGACTTTTATTAGTAATTAGCACAATGTATTGTGTTTATTGTGATAATTTCCCTGGTGATCATTAGATTTGAAACGGGCATAAAATTTGCTGTATTGTCAAAGGTTGGGAAAGTTTTAAACATTGCAGGACTCGATGGTCTCAAAGCCGGAGTCTGTTGGGTGAGACCGGATATATAAAAGATGGAAAAAAGCTTCTATATTGAGTCTCTTGGTTGTGTCACAAATAAGGCGGATACTGCCAGAGTGGAGAAATTTTTAGTTGCAAATGGATGGCAAAACGCAAATCTGGCTGAGGCATCCCTCATTTGCTTGATGACCTGTGCTTTTACAAAAAGTTCTGAAGATTTAAATGTGAAGCGACTTCGTCAGATTCAAAAAGAAAAAAAAAGAGACGCGCAACTCATTGTGGGCGGGTGCCTTCCATCTATAAACTCCGACAGATTATTCCAGGAATTCAATGGTTTTACATTCTCTCCACGGACCATGGAAAGCCTGGATCAGTATATTTCAGCAAATATTAAAATGGCATTAATCCCCCCTGTCGATCTTACCGACTCAGAAAAAACAACTGTAAATATAAGAATATCTACAGGATGTATGGGGCGCTGCACATATTGTGCTATTCCTTTCTCAAACGGTAGAACAAAAAGTCGAAGTATTGATGATATCGTATCTGATATCAACAGTTCCATTGATAAGGGTTTTAAAAAAATTAAACTTGTCTCTGAAGATATCGGTGCATACGGTCAAGACTTGAATCAATCTATTGTTAAGTTGTTGGATTTTATCATTTCCATTGATCTAGATATCGAATTGTATCTCGACAATTTAAACCCTAATTGGTTTTATACATATAGAAATGAACTGACTTCTTTATTTCGCTCAGACAAAATCGTTAAAAGGTTTTCTATACCAATTCAATCAGGCTCAGATCGGATTCTAAAGCGCATGGGGAGAAAATATACAATCCATCACGTTCGGAACATATTGGATCAACTTTACGTTGATTTCAACGATGTTCAGGTATGCACGGATTTCATTGTTGGCTTTCCAACTGAAGCGGATACTGACTTTGAAGATACAAGACGCGTTGCGAAGTCCTATCCATTTAATTTTATGGAAATATTTACCTATGAAGACCGTTTAGGGACAAAGGCATCGACCATTACAGCCAAACTGTCCAGTGAATTGAAGGAAAACAGGCGACAGATTCTTTTTATGGATTTTTTCCGGAAATTCATTAACGCAAACGATATAAAAAATCCGGATGATTTCATGAAGGTTTTGAAAAACCATGAGGGATTACCGATTCATTTTAATATCGCTGATTAAAATTTGGCAAATAGGAAAGCCTATGATTATTATGACGATTGGTTGCTAGTGCAGCAACAATGAAAGGAAAAACGCTATGTATCAAGGAACAGATCAAATAAGGACATTTCTTATGGGAGAGAAGATCAAGGAACAATTTGAAAATTCTGTGCGCACCGTCTTTTTAGAGAATGGTTGGGAGACTAAAGAAACGGAGACAGCAATGGCCTGGATAAAAGAGGCTCTTGGTATAGACCGAACCTCCGTTTGTTCTGGTGTTAACTGCTATAAACGTATTTCGGAATGACCTGCCCTTGCTTACCTTTAGTGGTATGCACAGAGAAAGGCGGGGACAAACGAAAATTACAATAATTGCATAAATGAAAGGCAAAATAAATGAGATTGATATCACGTAGACATATTGTTTTAATCTTTACAATATTTGCCATTTGCGTATTGTTGTATCCTAAAAACTCGCTGTCTATGGGCTCTGCGCAGACGCAACCAAAAACTATCAACATTGCCGTTAATCTCTTTGTTCAGCACCCTAACATTGACGCCGTCTATGAAGGTTTTCGAGAAGTTGTAGGCGCTCGGGCTGAACAACAAGATATTGATATCCAATATGACCTTCAAAATGCCTTGGGGGATGTCTCAGTTGCAAATCAAATCGCACGCAAACAAGTGGCGGATAATCCAGGTCTCATTTTATCTGTTGGCACGCCATCCGTACAGGCATCTAAAAGGGCCACATCGCAGATTCCTATTATTTTTGGCGCGATGACTGATCCGATTGCGGCTGGCGTGGTCAACTCTCTTGAAGTTCCTGGAGGCAATTGTACCGGGACCAGTGATGCAGGTCCATATGATAAACAAATAAAATTAATCCGCCAACTTTTACCTGACGCACAAAAAATAGGAATCATTCGCAATCCTGGGGAATCGAACAGTGTGGCTGCGATGAAAACTATTGATAAGGACCTTATGAATTGGAACTTTACCAAAATCGAGGTGCCGGTTTCCAACACTTCCGAAGTCCTCGCTGCCGCTAACGCGCTCGTAAAAAGGTGCGACGTCTTTTACATTCCACCCGACAACACAGTACTGTCCGCGTTAGACGCTGTTATTAGCGTCGCCCGCGCGAATAAAATACCCTTGTTTGTGACAGACGAAGGAAGTGTAGAAATGGGTGCGGTAGCTACCATCGGAATCGATTATTTGCAATTGGGCCGAGTTACAGGCAACATCGCCATAAAAGTTCTTCAAGGAACGCCTCCAGGTTCGATTCCTGTAGCTTTCGGTGAAGCAACACAACTGGTTGTCAATCTCGATGCCGCAAGGCAGCAAGGTGTAGAATTCCCGTCCAGCCTGCTGGAAAAAGCAAAGGTGCTTAAAAAGTGATTGGCGCATTTGACGCTACTCTTCAAATTGCCTTCTTATACGCCATACAGGCAATGGCCGTAGCTTTGGCTTTTCGGGTAATAGGCTTTCCCGATTTGACGCCAGATGGTTCTTTCACTCTTGGTGCTGCCATATCGGGCGTTATCATGTTATCCGGTTTGCCCACTTGGTTGGCAATTTTGACTTCCATATTTGTTTGTGCCGTAGCAGGCGTGCTTACCGCTCTTTTACATACCAGACTTCGTGTTTCAATGCTGCTGAGCGGCATTTTAATGATGCTCATTCTGTATTCGGTGGCATTACGTGTGATGGGTACATCAAACCTGTCGCTTTTACACGTGGACAATTTTATGGGCTCACTTATCATGCGAAAAGGCAGTATGCTTCCGTTAATTATAACGGCTATGATTTGTGTTTTAGTCTATTTTGTAATTTGTTCAGTCTTGAAGACTCAAGCAGGATTACGGCTCAGGGCAACCGGAGATTCACCGACGGCCTTGGAACTGCGAGGCATTTCGCGGGAGATCCACTATGTTTGGGGCCTTGCCCTTGTGAATGCCGTGGCGGGGTTGGCCGGTTCTCTGATTGCCCAGTATCAGGGGTTCGTCGATGTTTCCATGGGAACCGGCTTGGTGATTATTGCTCTTGCATCTGTTGTCATGGGGGAGACGATTATCCGTCCCGAACGGGTATTAACGCTACTTCTTGCACCTATCTTCGGCATGGTTCTTTACCAATCAATTGTCGCTATAGCGCTAAGATTGGGGTTGAGGCCATCGGACCTAAAAATTACGACGGCAGTTCTGGCACTCATCTTTATCGCAATGGATAGATTTAGAACTCAATATGGATCCATTACCAGACAAATTGGAAACCGAAGCATATAACAACACTAAACGCGATCATTCTGCCATTCGTATACAGAATGTTGATTTCGCATACCGATTGCAGGGTGGTGTTCGATTTGGTGTTCTCAAGAATACAACCTTTTCCGTTCCATATGGCCAAATTGTCGGCTTAGTCGGTAGAAACGCTTCGGGCAAATCAACCCTTTTAAGCGTGTTGAGGGGCTTTCTAGTTCCGCAGTCCGGCATCCTAACAATTGGTTCTAAAATTATATTCAAGAGCGGCAAACGGCTTGACTCTCCCGATATATCACTAATTACGCAAAGGGCTGATGCTGGTTTGGCTCCCACAATGACGGTTTTCGAAAATTATGTATTGGCCTCGAAAACCAGACATCAATGCCTTACCTGGGCTTATTCCAAACGGACTAAAGATCAGTGCGCGATACTACTCAAGAAAGCCGGCATGGGGTTGGAAAATAAAATGGAAGAACAAACGCGCTTTCTTTCAGGAGGTCAACAGCAAGCGTTGTCTGTCCTGCTGTCTATAGACAATACCGACTCTGTTTTATTGCTTGATGAGCCTACTGCATCACTTGATGCATTTTCCGGTAGCCGCATCCTTGATCTGGCGATAACCGCGATGTTATCAAAAAGTGGTTCCGTTATTCTCGTTTCTCATCGATTACATGATATCATTGAAAGATGCCAGAGGATTGTAGTGCTTAATCGCGGTGAGCTTGTCGCTGATTTAGATAATTCGAGTTTTAATTATTCAGAAAAAGAGTTGGAGGGTTTAATGGAGTGACGGTTATGTCTCGATATGAGAATCTTAAAGGACCATTTTCCCCTTTTACACTTGCGTTGCTAAATATCCGGGGTAAACTTCTTGCCGACCTTACCACAAAAGGTCCGAATGGCGATGACATTGACGTTTATTACCTTGAACAAATCATTTCGCTTACAATTCCCATTTCAGATTCTCAAAATACCAACGTAGCATTGATTCAGTTTCCATTCGCTGCATGCAATCGCGATGGCAATGTGATGATACGTTACGCTGGTCAATTCGATCGTTCAAACATAGAAAAAGATGACCTTCACGATGCGTTATATAAATTTGTCGCTAAATGGACCAAAAATTGCGAGGAAAGAATAGACTGTCTGGACATAAATGATATTATAGGTGAAAGTCAGAATTTAAATCCGATCAACTTTCCGCAGAATTTGCGTAAAATATGCGGTTTTTTTAATGCCTTCTCCGATGACGCGCAATTTTATATCGCTGTTTCCTGCACTCCTGTTGATGAATCAATGTGTTGCTGTATGAAAACAACATATGAAGGTGCTACGATTTGTCCTGTTCCGGAAAATCTAACTTTAAATTTAAAGAAGAACAATATCCTCGAATGCTGCCTTCGTGACACAGTTAAGGTTTTTAGAGAATATTTTCTGTTCGCAAATTACAGAGGAATATTAAGTGGACTATTACGCGCACCAGATTCCTCTGAAAATCCCTCAATTAATAATTTAGATCAAGGTTTATCAGAAGGATACCCAATTCTTCGCGAAACACTTTCAAAAATTCAAGATGAAGCTCTTGAGTTAGTTTCTAACATAGAGGCAGATGACCAGAAACGTGCGTTCAGTCTTGCTTTTGTGATGCCAAACCTTAACGATTCTAACGAGTTGTGCTTTAAGTATATTTTGACGAATAAGCAAATAGATGCCCTACTGAATGTGACAACAGATAAGTTAAGTAAAATCATAGAAGAAAAAAAAGAAAATTCGTTTAAGATGCTAAAAGAGGAAGTCCAAAGGTTACCGCTGGAAACCTCCGATGATTCTCTACAAAATTTTGAAAATATTACGGAACTATTATCTGAACACATTGAAATAGACGAAAATAGACAAGTAGTACCCAAAGAATCAAATATGCAACTTGAAGAATGTCTTCGTAACTCTATCTTTCTTCATTATACATTCCGAAGTCATGTACAGAATTCAATATTGGAAGAACTTGAAAAAACAAAAGGGCTGGCCGGTTATATGCAGTCAGATGATGCTGCCATTAAGTATACACATACATTTCTTATTGATCAGATATTTAAGTATAAACATCCAGATTTGATGACCAGTATGATCAACCACCCATTATCAAAGATAAAACAATTTAATACTCTCGAAATGATAGATAATTATAAATCCAATTACCAAAAAAATAAGACTTTTTATCCAGCAGAATTGAACTTGATTGAATATCTTTTTTTGCCCTCCTCGTTGTACTTATACCCCGTATATATGTTAAATGTTCCTTTGATGCTGTGCGCATTCGACGCAAATTTTTTCGCGGGACATTGGCAGTCACTGAAAATAGCTTTCGAAACGCATAAGCACGGTTTTTTATCCCAAATTGTGGGGCATGAGATAGACAAAACAAAAAAGCTCTTTGATGAAAATAAGGATATTGCTGAACTGAATAAAGACAAATCAGCAAGATTTTTTGCAGAAAGATTAAGCCAACTCGCGCTACGTCTTTGCCCGGAACTGGATTCAATCAATAATATGGCTTATAGGCCAATAATAGAAAAAGGAGATGCGCCCAAGAATCTAAAGAAAATTATACCACCAACACTGGGGAAGGATGGTGAGATTTGGATACCGCAGTTTGGACAAAAAGTGGTTCTAAAAAAGGAGATCGCTAATCCATATGAATCAGCAAATCATTATTGGAAGCATTACATTAAAATGATCTTGGATGCTTTTTCCGGAGCGTGGAATAATGCTATGCACGCGACTGAAAAACAAGAGGCAGCTGTAGCGATCGCTGCCGGTATAACGAAAGAACGTGATTTTGAATTTGTGGCTCATGAACTCGGCAATAGCGCCATGCGACTTGAATCCGGATTGAAAAAATGTACTTGCGAACTCCCATCATATTGTACCAGTTTAATTAAAAACGCAAAGATGCTTTGTTCGGCATTTAGAAAGATGCCAAGAGAACGAGGCCTTGAGGACATTGAATATACGCGAAAATTGCAAAGCGCAAGCATATCTGATCGAAGCGCTAAAAATCGAGACGACATATTCAAATCTTTATGGACTTTTTCGGCTCAAAAAGCCTTTGGCGATGCGTGGCCATCTGGCATCACTTCTTATGAAGTATACGATCATGAATTGTATGATTTTGCCAAAGCTACGTGTCAGATACAGTGGGCTGAAAATTTTGATAATGATTTTCATTCACTCACCACAAAAAATCCTTATAAAGCCTTGATGCGATTGCTATCGGAAGTTTTGATTGTTTGTGCGGCATCAAATACGATCAAACATTATTTGTCAACTTTCTCACACAAGGATGGTGGATGGTTAGTAGAAATGAGTAAGGACGCCAGAACGGTCGCGGAAAAGATTAAACCCTTGGAATTGTCGCAGACATTTTTGATTGAAATAAATAAAAAAATACTCAAAATACGAAACATTGGTCTCTATCACCCTAAAAAAAGAATTTTGCAGCATGAAGGGACCAGGGTAGTTCTCGAACATGTATTAACACATTCGGTTTGGGAAATGGAACCAGGAAAAGTCATTTTTTTTGATTGGTGCAATGAATCCTCCCCTATAGCCAAAACTGGTGAGTTCCAGCTTCGTTATTTCATTACAAAAATTCTATTACCAGGAATGTTCTGGCGTTAAGAAAGGAATTTAACTTAGTGGATAGGATATTTTACTGGATTAATGACGAAAATGGCCCTGAGTTATTGGAAGGTGCTTTGCGTAAGGAGGGGTGGGAAGTAATATGGCAACAATACGATTGGGAGGATGCCGCAAAAAATATTCTTCGAGATCATGCTACGGGGAAAATTGTTGCGGTGGCAATTGACATAGTGTTTGATACTAATGAAGTATCTGCAATTAAATGGCATGAAAAAATTTTTCAAGATATCGGTATCGATTTGAAATCCTACGAGGAAATAATCGAGCATAGAAGACGCAATGGCTATGCAATGGCTATTTTATGCATGACAACTGGTATATATTCCGCATTTAACACTGCCTTCGCCCCTCCTTTAAATTCTCCTGCAGGGCGTATAATTATTGAAAAAATAGGAAAACGAGTGAAAAGTTGGCCGGATATGTTTGACCCTGAGTTGTCGAATAAAATATCTGCGGAGATTAATATTCCTTTATGGATAGACTGGATTAATAGTCATCCTTTTCTTGATCCTTTCGGTGGGTTGAAACGGAAGTTGGAGCTAATGAAGTTTGCATCGGATCAAGGGGATGTACCACATACTTTCGGGATTGATAGATTTTCAAAAAGCGAAGAGTTAAATAGAAACGCCGAAAAACTGAGGCGGATTGTTATTCAACAATTAGGGGAATTAGGTATTGGAGATGAATATAATGAGATATTGCATGAAACACTAAAACGATGGTTTGGCAACTGGAAAGATGACTACCAATGTTTAAAATCAAATTGGAAACATGAAAACTACAATTTTTTAGATTGGAAGTGGTTAGGGGCTAAATTGAAAGGAAAGAAAAATCTTCGAATTACCTTAAAAGATATGAATGTTCAAAAATCCTTCTCCTTGAATATAACGTGTGATCCAGAAATGGTGACACTTAATAATATGACTATGAGTGACTGGTCGGATTTATATGCAAACTGGGCCAATGAAATAACCGCAAAGAGCGATACTGATGATGTTAATTTGGAGGTTCTTGAGAACTCAGCAGGCGATATTCAACTCATGCTAAAATGGGAGAGCATTCTAGATAGGGATAGTTTTAATGAATTCAAAAGAAAGTTTTTGTACAAAATGAGGAATAACGGTGACATCGAGGGAGAGGCTTCAAAAGCTCTTCTGAAACTTTATGAATGTTGGAGCTTTAAAAACTATGATATAATGAGGGGGCTAATCTGGAATAATGGTGATATTCCTGAAAAAGATTCGTGGTCTGATTTGAAAGATGAAAAGCTTTTTATTATTTCATTTGTTTTTAAGGGCGGATCCATTCATTATCCAGCAGGAGTATTAATATGACGGAAGAAGATGCCCCTATTAAATTATCAAATGAACCTATCAAAAATTTAAACGCCTTGCTTATTTGCAGTCACCCATTTGGACGCCAGCTTAAGTCGAAAATAGCGAAAGCCCTTAATACAAAAGGCAACCAAAAAAATGCTATTGTATGGAAGCAGCGGTTGAGTGATGTTTATTCGAAAAACGACTTTATCTGGCTCCCAGAGCATAAAAGATATGATATCGTTATTTCGCATGAAAGTGATTTGGGAAACTTTAAGAATACAATATTCGGCGCAGGAAGATCTCCAAAATTAGTTACTTTTTCGACAGTTGGCTTCCTAAATTGTACAAAATACATAAAAAATGGTATCGGCCAAATTGAAAAAAGGATTGATGAAAATAACTGCACTACGGTTTTCTCAGAAATAGAGTGGCATGAAATTTTCTGGTCTGTTTTATCAGGAACTGACAAAATGCCGGAATGTACTCGGAATAAAAATACCAAAAGTCTTTTGGATATGTTTTGGGCTTTACATAATATTCTGCAAGGTTACCTCGCTGTGTGGGAGCCAATAGCAATTTTTGGGGAAAACGCTAATTCCTTCATGAGAGAGCACAAAATTCTTGAAGGAGAACTCAAAAAAAAGGCCGAAGAAAAAACTAATTTCAAAATAGATTTGACAGATGAGAAACAGCGCCTTTTCCGGCCGAGAAATTTATATCCTTTAACTTTAGATAAAACAACAGAATTTTATCACAAGCCTGCTCCCTTAGAACCTGGATGGTATTGGTTTGACGATTGTCTGCCGGATGTGAAAAAGAAATCATGGGATGAATTAAAAAAAGAAATCCCAGAGCTTGGAGGAAAAAAGAGGCTGGCTGAAATATGGAACATCCTGCGTACCATATGTCTGCAGATGAATGAAAACCATCCAAATGCTACTAATAGTCTTTACGGGTACGATCAGTCGTCATTAACAAAATTAATTGCTGACGCACATAAAGAATGCATAACGATTGTTGGAAGGGAACAAAAAAAAAACAGTGAAGACTTTGATCGATACCGTATGAATCTCAACCATAATTTGGTCAAAAATGAATTTCTTCATGGTCTTGGCAGAAGCCAAGCTTCGGATGTAAAAGTCCGAAGCGAAAAAATTGAAATAGTATGGTCCATAATAAGAAAAGAGAAAACAAACAATCCTGACCTGACTGACATTGAGGCAAGCGTCGACCAAGCTATAAAAATATGGCCACAAATAAAAGCTGAACTAAAAGAGCTTTTTAGCACAAAACTTGAAGAATGCGGGATGACATTGACTGAACAAGGTAAAGCCTTAAAAAACGAGTTGATCGGACAAAAGAATTTTGTAGAAACGACCATTAGCGGCTTTATATACAATTTTGAGAGGATAGGCAATCTTCCAGAAAATGACAGAACAAAATGGTTGAACCGTTTTTGGGGGGCGGCTGATCAATTGCATGAAGCTTTGTCAAAAATGGCAAAAAAAAATGAAGATAAAGGTTCCTTCGGGGGATTTATTGCAACAGTTAACATTAGCGAAAAATAAAAGCTGATATGAATCAGAAAATACATATTTTGTTTGTGGATGACATCTGGTGCCGGCCAGAGAAACAGAGCATCATTCGCTCTGATTATGGCGCGTTACAGCGCCGGGATATTCCTTATGCTTTCCACTACGAAACAGCGGAAGAAGGTCCGGGCCGATACGGAATAGAACCCGTGCTAAAAAAAATAGAAAAAATTCCTGAATTGGCCGCAGTCATTCTTGATGTCATGTTCGGAGACAAAGGCGATCGGCTTGGACTGGATATACTGGAGGCAATCAGGGGACAATATCCGACACTGCCGGTGTTGATAATGACCTCCTTGGATAAGAATAATATTGATGTAGTCGAACGAGCCATGGAACTGGGTGCCAATGAATATCTGGTAAAAAAGCCCTCTATCGAGGAACTTGAGAAGGCCCTTCGAATCTATACCTATCCGTCCGGTGTTGAAGCCGATTATGCCATATGGGGAAACTCACCAGCTGTCCGCCAGGTTCGCGCATTAATTGCCCGCGTGGCAATCGGTGCGACAGCCTCTGTATTGATTTCCGGAGAAAGCGGAACCGGAAAAGAATTGGTGGCTCGCGCGATTCATCGTCAGGGAAACAGGCGGAATAGCCCTTTTGTGGAAAAAAACTGCGCTTTTGAAAAGTCGGACCTGCTTGACAGCGATCTTTTCGGGCACGAGAAAGGTTCTTTTACCGGAGCCGACCGACAGCATCAGGGTCGAATCGAACGGGCTAATAAGGGGGTTTTGTTTCTGGATGAAATCAGCAAAATGCCATCCGAGTTACAGGGGAAACTCCTTCGCGTTCTGGAAACACGCCGTTTTCAGCGACTCGGTGGTGCCACAGATATTGATAGTGATTTTCAGCTCATATGCGCTACTAATGAGAAACCAGAAAAACTTATTGAACAAGGTCGTCTCGGAAAGGACCTGTTCTTTAGGATAAAGCAAATAGACATTGCTATCCCTCCGTTAAGAGAGCGTGGAGAGGATATAGAAATTCTGGCAGAGTTGTTTCTTAGGCGTTTCCGGATCGGTCCCGGTGCTTCATATACTGCCAAGAGCATATCAAAGGCAGCTATTAAGGCTTTAACCCTTTATTCCTGGCCTGGCAATATACGAGAGCTTAAAAACGTTATTGAACGGGCAGTCATAACTTGCCGAGAAACTGAAATAAGGGAAACTGATTTACCCGCCGAAGTGGTTGACGTGGATGCAAAAGATAGAATCGACCAGAAAGAATTAACCGGAAAGTCCCTCCCCTCTGATAAAAATCTATGGGCACGGCATATGGTCTCCTCGCAACTTCGAATCATTGATGAGGCCCTTAAAGCCTCAAACGGCAATGCCACAGTTGCGGTCAAACATCTTTTCCCATTAATCAATAGCCCTAACGCAACTTATTTAAAACGTTATATAAAACGGCTATCCGAGGCGCCATGGGGAGTCGGAAAAGATGAAGACCTCGCTACAGTTTCCAAACAGATTCTTGAACGCATTGGCAGTGAACGGAGAGGGCCTGATAAGCGTAGGCGTTCTTAGCGCCATGGAAAAGGGTTAGAAACGTCGTGGCCAAATATATACAGATCGCTGGGCGAAGTTGCGCAGCACGAGCTTGTTCAAGAGTTCTGAATTGTTTGGTTATCCCTCCGAAGTTAAATACAATGCCGATTTTGGTATGGGATGATGAAGCTGCAGGAACATGGCAGGAGATTAGGGACATTCGCTTCAATGAGCAACCCATAGTGGCCAGGAGTCCAATTCTCATTTTGAATGCAATCCAGGACTATGGGATAGGTACAACAAGCGTCCCTTCGCCAGTGCTTTTGAAAAAGCTCATTGAGGAACTTAGCAGGTGTAACTCGTTATCGGAAGTCGAACTAAAATCATGCCGGGCCCGCTTTATACAGGATGTCCCGTCCTCCGTAAAAAACAAGGCCATATCTCTCTGGCACGACTTGAGAAATGATTGTTCATTATTGCTGGACTCTTGGGAGTTGCTCATAGAAGATCCGGATGATTCTTTTGCTTTTACTTGTGTTGACGAGAAGGATGCTTTTGTTGAGCTGAATAACAGATCGGATACTGTAGTCAGCAATATGCAAAGCCTCCTATATCTATTTCAATCTTGGTTTCCCCGCAGAGAACTCGAGCCTATCCACGATATTGTGCTTTCTGTATTCAGATTCCGGGAAGGAGAAACTGGGATTCTAACTCTTTTTCTGAAGAATTATGCACCAAGGCATCCAAAGGACGCCGAGATAGGAGCGCGCGCGCGATATAGATCATTGGTTGAGGCTTTGACATTGCCGGAAGCAGTTGAATTGGCACGAAAGTTACGCAAAGCCCTGTCACGCTTAGAGGTAGCTGTGAATGAATGTTTTAGAGGGAAAATCTTGAGTTGAGGAGGTACTTAATGAAACAGGAAATCAAGAAGATACCGATTGTGGCAATTGATGACCGGAGCCTGGAATCACTGCGTGTACCGTTTCGCAGGCTTGGCATTGAACAAGCGGGACTCTGCGATTTTCATGAGGCCGATACCCTTCTGGGCGGGAAAAGACTGATCGAACAGCTGGCGGAAACCACGACACCTTGTGTGCCAGGATTGGCTTTTCTGGATATGTTTTTTGATGAAAATCATATTCTTCCAGGAGGGGTGGAAAGAGACAGATTAGAACATGACATCGAGAGCCTTTTGAAGGCACTGGGCACGACAGCGTTTGAGCCAGTCCAGAAATGGCGGCATCCTACTGCTCCAAAGTATCCATGCATCAGCACTACGTGGAAACATGCTCCCCATCCTGTATTCGGCACTGACCGAGAAGACAGCGCTTTTGGCTCCTCTTTCCGGGAGTCTCGATTTCAAGATCTATCCTAAGATGCCTTACGACAGTGAGGTCCGGCAACTCTTGGATTTCGTAAGTATTTCCATCTGCAGGGCAGCTCAGCTTTTAGACTATCCACGCATAAGGGAAAGCATTGTCGAGTTTTTGCAGGGTAGGCGAGCACACACAGACTTCCCTGTCGCAGTAGGCGAATCCGTAGTAAGTGGTAAAGATTCATGGATATTTGAGAACCTGTTTCCGCAAGTTTTCGGCCGCGCGAAGAAGCTCTCTCGGAAAGTGAAACGAGTCGATACGGGTGAACCGGATCTCTCACGAGAAATGGCGCACTTGATGCGCTTGGCCACCAGCGGTCACCAGGGCCATGTTCTCGAACAGTTGCTGATGCCTGATTTCGAGGGGATTCCTGACGATGGTCGGCAGTTCCTGTGGCAGATAGATGATGCCGCCCTTGTGGGTGAGGAATGCTTGTTGGAGTCTCAACTTCGTTTGGAGGCGTTTCAATCTGTTCTGAACGCTGATACATATGGACGTATAGCAGGGACAATAGCATCACTGAAGACCGAAATTGAGGCGAATGGAATCCCTTTAAAATATGTGGATATACAGGATGAAATAAATCTTGGCTTCTGCCTCCATGAAGCAATCGTCCAGATATGTGCAGATGTGGGCAAGGTTAGTCGATGTGTTACGGAGTGTACATTAGAAAAAATCCCCATTTCTTACGAAGAATGGTCATCGCAAGTCATAGCAGAGGCGCGGAGACGAACTTCAGATCCTCTTTTAGTTAAAAAAATGTGGAGTGATATTTTTGTATGGCTCGACTATTACATTTCCGGTTGCCCGGTAGCACAACGAGCAGAGTTTCACGAAACATCGTTCATTTTGACGTTCATCTGGGACGGCGGAGAAAGAAGCATGCCCAGGCCCTGTGAGTGCAGCGTACCTCAGCGGTCTCCGGAATCCCTTCTTGGCGTTGATGTGACGATATTTGGTTCGTGCGGGACCGATCCGTGGGGCATGGATCCATACACGAAAGCAGCAAGACCGATTCCCTCAAAGATTGTGCCGTTTTTAAAGGATGGGGTATTAGCTGTGCAGTTGAATGTGGATGCGGTTAACCAGAAAGGATAGGTGACAGTCGTGAAATTGACGAGTGAGTTAGACAGCCAGTGGCAGAAAGCACATGCGGAAATAAAGGCCGTTAACACCCGCATTCGTGAGGCAATTCCACATCGGCAGATGGATTTTGGGCAAATCGCAAGAATTCAACCCCGTGTGGGGTACGCAGGGGGGAGATCTATCGAACGAGTCATTACCACCCTTCGGTCAAACGGATGTACATGGGCCCTGTCTGATGAGAGCGGAGGGGGATGCTGCATGTGCGGACATATGGCAGGGTGTTCGCGCGGAAAGACGATTGAACCTGACCTGTTGATACAACAATTCACATCCGTGTTCAAAAAGCTGGACTTCTTCAAATACCCGATGCTTTGTCTGTACAATTCGGGATCGTTCCTTCATCCTGATGAAGTACCACGTGAGGTTCGGACAGCAATTCTCCGTATGGTTGCAGAAGAGGATGACATTGAAAGTCTCATTATTGAATGTAGGCCAGAGTATATTACTGAGGAAGACCTGGACGAGATTCAATCCATCATGGGATCTAAACCCGTGGAAATAGGCATAGGACTTGAATCGCTTCGCCCTGAAATCAGGCATGGAATCTTGAATAAAGGTATGGAAAACAAGCATTATGAGGAGCTTGGCACCCTCCTGAAGAGGTATGAAAATATTTTCATGCTGGCCTATGTGTTGGTGAAACCACCGTTTACATCTGAGGGGTTTGCCATAAAGGATGCCATCGAGACGACTGAATATGCTTTCAATATCGGCGCCAACATCGTTTCGCTGGAACCAGTGAGTATTCAGGATTTTACACCAGTTGACTTGTTGGCCCGTGCCAAGGAATACCGTGTCCCCTGGATTTGGAGTGTTATCGAGATAGTGAAGGAGACCTTCAGACCAAACAATGATCAGCTAATTCGTATGGGGGGATTCGAGTTCTATCCACGGCCAAAAGAGTTCGTTCGTAATTGCGACCGTTGCAACAAAGTTTTTTGCGATGCAATTGATCGCTACAACAGTACTAACAGCTTGGAAGTTTTCAGCCAAATCGACTGTTCATGCAGGAAAGATTGGGAAGCTGAGTGTGAAAATGACAGACATCCTGAGCCGGATGAGATTATTAATAAGCTGAAGGGGCTCGACTATGACACCCTGATATCTCAGATGGTGAGCGATGCAGAGAATACATGGAGGATGAAATGAAGATCATAGTGGATGAAAGCGTTGTCAATATGTTCCCCGACTTGGCTATCGGGATCGTTGTTGCGAAGGATGTATCGAATCAAGACTTCGCTCCAGAACTCCGAGCACTGACCATGGAGAGAGTAAAGGAGCTGCGAACAGAGTTTGCGGCTAAGAACTTCAAGGAGGACCCTCGAATCGCGTCTTGGAGAGAGGCCTACCGTGTGCAATGGGCGTCAGCCCCAAAAAACATCCTCCAACTTCGGAAGCCTTTGTGAAGAGGGCTCTTAAATCGGACAATCTTCCAGAAATATCCGCCGCTGTTAATGCATACTTGGCTTCAGAATTGCGGTTTTTGCTGCCGATTGGTGGATACGACCTTTCGACCATAAGAGGAAATATAACTCTCTATACCTCCCAAGGGGGAGAGGCGTTCGAGCCATTAGGCGGTGGCCCTGCTGAAGAGATTGTAGGTGGAGAAATCATCTATAAAGACGAGGGAAGGGTGCTCACACGTCGTTGGAATTACCGAGATGCAGAGCCAACGAAGATTACCTGTGAGACAAAGCAACTCATTCTTTGTACTGAGTCTGTAAGTCCAGAATATCAAACAGAATATCTTGAAAGAAGTGTGACAGATATTGCTAAGCTTCTTAACAGATTCTGCGGAGCTGTAACTTCAATCAGTACTTTTTCTGTTAAAGAAAGTCGGAAGTGTGCGATTCTCTAATATCAAAATAAGGCTGTTTCCCATCTGCCAAAAGTCACGGATGGTATTGTGAAAAAGTTTGTGCCAGACGAATTCGTCATCCCGTTATTTTTGGATGATGTCCGTTTCAAGCTTCGTGTGTTGCAGGAAGACTATGTTGAAATGGACTATGAAGCAGTTATGAATAGTATCGATCATATCAGCAGCGTTTTTGGACCCGGGAACAAATGGCCATCCGAAGACATGACGATCGAGCAGAATCGGGCCGATCTGGCCAAGCATCGCGCCGAATTCGAAGCAAGACAATCCTTTGCCTATACGGTCCTATCTCCAAAAGAAGATGTTTGCATAGGCTGTGTGTATATATGCCCAGCACCTCGACTCGACTATGATGCCGCTGTTTATATTTGGACAAGAGCGAGTGAGAAGGAGTCGGATTTAGATAAGATACTATATGACTCAGTAAAAAAGTGGATTCAAGAGAAATGGCCGTTTGTCACGATTGCCTTTCCTGGTCGAGAGGTTGGGTGGAGAGAGTGGATAGGGCACGCATCTATAGATGAGAGCCAGTAGGCTTGAGGGACGGTTGAAAAAGATTAACAAGAAAAATGTCTAACCCGTTGCTGGATCGTTAAACCTATTCATGATTCCGGCGATGATCTCTGCTGTAAAATAGGATGCGGATGTTAGCAGGACTGTAGGCCCCTTATTTCGGTCATCTATAATTGCGGCTGTTTTTTTAAAAAAATAGGGCAGACATAGGTTGAAGCTGAGTATTTCATAGAACTTGTGTGAAAAAATATATTCGCAATATCTTCTCGGCGGATGAATATGGCTTCAACCACTGGTTTTTGAGGAGGCCGAATGAATCGAAAGTTTGATCCACAGTGATTGTGGATAGAAAATTTATAATGTGGAACATATATTTTTAAAAGATGAATAAATAATGTAAGCTGTGATTATATGAGTTGAGGCCATAAAAAGGCTGGAACTCAGAAAATAAAATGGAAGATATATCTATATATTAAGGATTTTGATTTTGTAAAAGACATTTCGATTTGACATATAACTAACTAATTAAATTGATTAAATTGAAAGGCTACTGAATAGTTCAGTGGCCTTTTTTTATGCCCAAGAACAGGGTGAACACTATTAAAATTTCCAATAGTAAAAGGAGAAAAGAATTATGGGACCAATGACAAGTTACGCTCAAAAGCAGTTAAGGCAAAAGGGATTCTCGGCGTTGTCGCTGAGAATCATTGACGAATTCGCCGAGCTCAAACGGGAAAGAAAGGACGGCGCAATGGAGGTGTTTATGAGCAAAAAAAAGAAGATGCAAGCTATTCGTGAATTTAAACGAGCTATACAAGAACTGAGCAAAACTCAGGGCGCTTCACTTATCATCAGGGATGGATTGGTAATAACTGCATTAAAAAACAACAATTAATAATGTTTTAAGAACAAACGGGAGGCTTCAATGAAAAACAAAGTAGAAACATGGATGGAAATGATTGGGTTTTTTATTCTGTTTGGATTTCTCATGTACGTTTTAGCGGGATGTGGGGCGCATGGGGCGAAAAAAATGGCGATCAGCCCTCCGCGACCATCGGCTGCAAAGGTGGAATCCGCTCTCAGTTACGAAACGCCTGATATGAGGCTGTCGGCGCTTAAGGAATTGCGGGGGGATGGTGCCGAAGGTGATCGGGCGCTTTACCTCCAAACCCTAATCGTATTTCAGGCTCTGGAGATTGAACCGGTAACAGTGGCGGACCGGGAGGTTTTTGAGTCCGAAGCAAAAATCCTATCTCAAATGGCGGCCGCTATACCGCCTCACCGGTTGCCCAAGGACACGGGCGTGCTTTTACACCTCGCGTCGAAAGTTATCGAAGATGTCTCAAGTACTTTGCCGGCTTCACTGGCTGCGGACCTTGACAGGTTGGTGGATCCGCATCAATTCCGGAAAAGCACATCGGGCGGACTTAATCAACGTACTATCACGGCATGTGAAGCGGCCTTGGCGGACAGCATGGCGAAATGGCTGACCGGCGATACCGACCGGTCGGTTGAGGCAGTCGGGCGTGCAATTAAATGGCAGACGAGCCTGCGCGGAGAGTGCAATATCATTCCGGATGTAGTCCCATCGCGTCGCTGTGCATGGAGTATTTTTCTTAAACGCCTGAAGGATACAACCGGTATCGAATTGGCCGCGGACAGCCGGAAATTGCTGGCGCTTCGGTAGCCCTAAAAACATACGAATCAAGAAGAGGAGATTTATTATGAAGAGAAAAGCCATCATTTGTTTGTGTAAATTTCTTGTGGTGTTGATGATAGCGGGACCCGCCTCGGCGGCCGAGCGGTTTATAGAGCTTGATCGAAAGGCAATGGAGCAGATCCAGGCGGCCCAAACCAGGGTCAAGGAGAGCCGCAAGGATATGGTGAAAAGTACATCCCCCAGAAAAGATGCCTATGAGAAGGCTACGAAGGAGTGTCTTGCGGGCGCCGAAGCGGGATCGGTTCAGTATGCGGCATGTTCCGGAGCGGTGGATGCGTTCGTCGAATTCGTAAATGTTCAGGTCGATTATGTGGAAAAATATGACGGAGATCTGTCGAAGCTCCAGGGCGTTTTCGACAATGCCCGGGCGAATGCCAAGACAGTCGAGGGGCCGGTCCCGGGTTCGACTCAGCAGATCAAGGTTTTTAACGAAGCCGTGGTGGAGATGCAAAAATGGGACGAGGTCCTGGGGTCGGTCGGTACCAACGAAAGCAATGCGATCCGAAAGGATATCCGGAATCTTTATGATTCATTCGGCCAGGAAATCAGAATCAGCCGGGCGAATAAAAACCGGCTCACCGACAGGTTCCTCGATGTCTATTCGGATATCATCCTGACAAACCGCCATAAAATCGCAAGTTATCTCAGAAAAGTAAAAAGCATCCTGGAAGGAACCCTGAAGGCGCAGCAAAGCGGTGAAGTAAATAAGACCGTATCCTTCATGGAAGATTTTTTTCGAGATTTCGATACCGATTTCGTTCCCGAATACCTGGGCAGAATGGGAGATGTCCTCGATATCGTATCAACAGGCGGAGACACTCAACAGGGATCTAAAAGGAGCAGCGATGGGGAACTTGAAGACTGGGATGAATTTCTCATCAAAGACTATGAATAGAATCGTGTGGGCTGCGGTGATCGTGGTTGTTCTAGTGATATCCTGGCGGTTGATCGGCCGGTTCGTGACAACGGGAGGTACTCCCCAAAAAGCGAATTCGAAGCGGATCGAAGCGCCCGAAAAGAAAACCACACGGGTGAATGTCGTATCCTACGCCGCTATGCGGGAAGCAGTTTCCGCTGAAGACAGTGCGGGGCATCTGCGTGAGGTGATCGGCATTATTCAGAACCCGATGGATTATTTCGACCTGGTTCTTCGTCGCGGCGGCACGCTAATTCTAACGCAGGGGAATCGATATATGCCTGTCGGTCGATTGACCGTTAAGAAAGGCGGGCTGAAGGAGACTGAACTTCCATCGCCTTTCAAACTGCCATCCGGATTGGCGCGGGATGTCTCTTCAGAAGTAAAGGCGCTCAACGGGGGGAAACTCCCGTTGAACGCAAGCCGCGCCCTGCTTTTTTGGCCGGAAGCCATGCACCAATCCCTTCAACGCAAACTCGCCGACGGCCCTTTCAAAGGGGCCGTTCGTTTCGAGGCGAGATACGAAACACAGGGGGATCGACTGATGGTCGTCCTTACACGCTTTTTTGCCGGCGGGAGGTGGGAGGATGCCGGCGGTATGGAAATATCACTTTAGACACGGGGAGGCCCAAAATGCTTAAATTCCTACAGGCTGTTTCGGCCTGCTGTATTATTCTCATCAGTTTTTTCTACTTGCGCGATGCCGGATTCTTTCATCGGCAAAACGAACAATCAACAAGCAAACGTATTGTTGCCATACCTCATGTCGAGGATCGGAAATATGAAAACCGCCTGCCTGACAGGATGCAGCCACTTCCGTGCCAGATGGATCCGCAGCCGGTCGATAGTGTCAGCGAGCCACCTGCTGATGACGTGTTGTTGCCGGATCCCTCGGATACTGTATTACGGCGTCAGGGAAAAATAAGCAGGCTCCTTGAGCGGCTGGAAGAATTTCTAGGCAGGATTAAAACCGGGGAAGGAGGGGACGGCAAATGATTAAATGGATATTGGCCATGATCGTGTGTTGGCTTGCACTGCTTTTGCTATTTCCGTCGGATTTGCTCTCATTTTACGAAAAGGTGACGGCCTGGCTCGGGCCTACCGGTTTCTGCCTAATACCCCAAGCGCTTTATCTCGGTGTCGTGTTTTCAAAAATTATACCTAATTGGCGGCATTTCGATATATGGACCAAACGGGAGGTGTGTTCTCACCTCAACCAGCAGGGGGACGTTGCCGGCACTCTTGGCTTGCTTGGAACGGTTTTCGGAATGATTGCCTCCACGTTGAATACCGGGAAACCGGACATGTCCCAATTCATGATCGGTCTTATTTCTACCGCCTTCGGAAGCGGTATTTGCCTCATTATATCTTGGATAACGTCCATGATGCTTCGGCCGCCATTAACGCCTGACAAACCGATGCAAAGGAATAAATTCAATGAATCAAAAAGCGTTCAAAAAACCGCCCCCATCGATTATGTCGAGCAGTCGATTCACCCGGTTGATGCTGGAGATACTGCTGGCCATGGCGTTCGCCATGCTGATTACATGGAGCGAAGGAACTAATAATAAACAAAACATCACGGTTCCATTGGACCGGCAGTTGCCGTCAGAAACAAAAGAAGGAGATGGACTTTTGGACGGCTTACTGATCACGGTCACTTCGGGTGGTTTTTTAATAGACGGAAAGCTCTATGATCGGGAGAGCCTAAAAGAGAAGATACAATCGGCAAAAAAATTTCGCCTGTATATCCATCCGGATCAGGAAACCATGAATGCCAATCTTCGCTGGCTTTTGAATTTCGGGATGGTCAAGGACGAAGACAGTGTTTACGAACTGAACCTGGCACTATAGAGGTGATACCATGAAAGAAATAATTATCGCGATTACATTGGTAGCGATTCTCCTGTTTTGCTGGTTTTGCGGCGGCAAAATCCTGCATTATCTCCGAACGGATCCGGGAGTGCAATCGATGGCGTCCGGAAGCGATGAAGCGGGACCTGAAAAAAATGAAGGATCAAAAAAGACGTCCCGTGAGCAAGCGAATTCGGAGAAAAAGGCTGATTTACAAGCCGGGTCGAACAGGGAGGACGGTGCACGATCTTATTCGGAAGAGAGCCTTCTGAATTCCGCCGAAGAAAAAGACCTTTCGCGTTTGAAGCGCCGCCAGTCCGAAAATCCGGCTACGGCTTCAGCGGACGAGGTCTCCTCTGGTGATGAAACGAGAGGAACGTCCATAAATAAAACCTATGATCTTCTCGAAAGAATCGAAAAGCTTAATTCTTATTGAACCAGCCTGTTTGGTCCGGAAAGGGGGTCGCCGTGTACGCCCGGATAATGCTTTTTTTTATTTGTTTTTTTTCGTTGAATTGTACTTTCGCGAAGGCTCAAAGCTTCGATGAACTTCGAGCTATATTAAAAGAAATACACATGGAGCCGAAAGCAACGGTGGCCGTACGGAAGGTGGCAAAGAAGAAAATCATCGAAAATGTGTCGCAGATAGACCTTCACCTTGCCATCGAGCAAGCCGCCAATGCTTACGGCATACCGCCTGCCCTGTTGTCGATGGTTGTTACTATCGAGAGTGATGCGGATGCAGGTGTTGTTTCCGAAGCAGGTGCAGAGGGTCTCTGCCAGTTGATGCCGGATGTCTCGAAAGAACTAGGCGTAACCAATGCCTTCAATCCGAAACAAAATCTGGAAGGGTCCGCAAAGCTGTTAAGGCGGTTACTGGACCAACACAATGGCGATCTTCTGCTTACCATGGCCTCATATAATGCCGGACCGAAAGTATTGGATCGCCAATGGTGTGATTGGCCGGAAGAAACGAAAAGGTATCTTGAAAAAGTGGTCGCCCTCTATCCGAAGTATATGGGCCGGAACTGGAAACGGTATCTTCCGAGGAATATACCTGATTCAGGTTCGGATGGAGATGACGAGGCAGACTCTAAAAATTGATGGAATAACGCAGAGGAGGGGATATGCGGAAGATATGGTTTTCACGAGAATGGTCTGTAATAATGTGCTTTTTCCTTATAGTGGCGTCTTCTGGCTTGGCAGTTGCTGATGAAGAATGTCGTCCAGTAATGATATTGCTAATTACCATTAGTGTCCAAATGTTTGTCAACGAAATCTACTGCTATTTCGGAAAAAGAAATAAAAACAAATGTGAAAAAATGAAAGTAGAATGATACGGAGGATATATGCGAAATAAATGTTTTTCAATTGTGTTGGCATTTTTTATCGTCTCCATCGTCTCAAGTAGGGTGGTTGCTGAAGTGGCACGTCCGTTAGAGACATTGGGAATTCCGGTTTCGGATATTTTTTCCGGGACCGACACACCGGGCAGTTCTCCGGAGTATGATGATGTCTCGCCGGAAACTACGTCCACATTCCTCATCGGGTTGCTTGCCAGTGTGTTTGTAATCATCGGAGCGGGCCGGACCTATGCGGAGCACTACAAGAAGTGTATCACTGAGTTCAATAACGCCAAGGGAAAATACAGGCGAACCATCGAAGGGGGAGTGGTTGTTCATGATCAAAATGTGGTTGCTTTGCTGTCTAGAATGAATGGGTTGAAAAGTGAACAAATCAACCTGGAGCGGGAACTTCAGATGCTCCGGAAAGGAGGCTGAATATGGGATTTCGGGAACTTAGCGATGCTATCGAGCAACGCCGGCAGGCCAGAAAGGAGCAGGAAGTCGAGAGGGAGCAGCAGCGCAAGAGCAAGAGGATGGAGGCTCTCGAAAAATGGAAACAGGAAAAAAAACGGCGCCAGGCGGAAGCGAGCGAACTCCATGAAAAACAAAGCCGTGAGCATATGATCGATATGGAAGGGCGGCTTTATCAACTGAAAAGCGAAGAACAGGAAATTGTGCGTCAATTGCGCCGAAGGCCGCCTGTGATTATTCAGGAATCGATCAGTTTCAGAGATAAACAGAAATGCCTTGCCCTGATGGATGCCATGAAGACACTTAAAGGCGAGGCGACACGATACAACCGGATTCTCTTGAAATTCGGCAGCCCCGTCATGACACTGATCGCCATGGCTATCACGGTTTCCGTGGGTATCTATTGGGTGATCTGTTCATTGGGGTTTGACGCCATAGGGGGGAGCCCTGCGCTGACAGTGGGATTTTCCATTATCGTCATGGTGATGATCGATACTGTGGGATATTTCTGTTTTTTCGGATTTCTCGCGTGTCTGGAAATTTTTATGCCACGAAGGTTTTATATCAAACTGATAGAGTGCATTTTTTTCGCCGGATTTGCCGTGGGCATGTTTTCTTTTCTCGGCAGCGCGATCCTGCGTTTTAAGGAGGTGCTGTAATGGAATTGAATGCTACAAAGTTTGAGGGAGCTATCAAAGAGTGCCAGTTTTCAGAGGACGTGCTCAGAATCGTTTTTGAAAGATTGTTCGATCTTCGGAAATTGTCTGGTGCCGATATCATCAATTTTACGTTACTGGAACCGAAACTCGATGAAGTATTTTACAAACAAATCGATCCGATCAATTTCGAATGGGAACGGTCCATCAACCTGACGGAAGAAGAGCAGGCAAAATTGGCACTTTACATCGGACATCTTCAGAACTTTTTTGAACGACAAAAATCATTGCTCTTCAATACTGAGGCAATGGAGCCAGACGATTCGGAGGAAGATTAAATGAAAACAAAAATGATTGTCTGTATCGTGTGTATTCTTACCCTTTATACCTATATGGCCGAAGGCGCCACCCAAATGCATCTCGTCGATATATCCGGTTCCGGATTTATGAGAGGTGCACAGGATATATTTGAAAAAAATATGAAGGCCATGAATATAAACATCGACGATACGGGGACCAGCGACAAATTTTTTATCCATGCATTTCGAAGTAACAATGCGCCATGGCGTATCGTTGATTTTGAGTTTCCGAACCGACGCGGCGGCCGGGACAAAAATCTGTTGAAAGCCAGAAAAGAACTGCGGGCGTCCATTCAACATGGTTTTAACGCCCCTCCGGAAGACTTTCAATCCATGGGCGGCGGGACCGACATCATCGGCGCGTTGTCGCATTCTATTCTTTTTCTCGCGGATCAGAGCGGTCCCTCGGAATCGATAGTGCTTAAAATATATAGTGACGGCCTTCAGACGACCGGCGTCGGATCGGTCTTGCATCTGATGAATGTTCAGCCCTACTCCGAGCGGCTGGAAAAGTCCCGAAAATACCTTGAGTCTCTTGAAAAAAAGCTTTCCAAGGCAATGCTGGCAAAACCGCCTCGCCTGGATCTAATAGTCTGGCTGGGTGCTTTATACGGGGAGGATTTAGGCCTGAAATCCAATGATTTGGCCTTGTTTGAAAGCAGGCTGCGCGAATTGTGGGCCACATGGCTTGCAGGTCAGTTGCCGGATACACAGATAACATATTTGCTAAAGTATTAATCCTGCTGTGTAACGTTTAAATCCCCCATCCTACCCCCGGGAAACCGGTTTGGCCATCATATCCATTCCCTGGGAATGCGAAAGGTTTCGCGTAAGCTATTGCCTTTTTGCATTCCCGGGCAGGGAAATCTCTTTTCTGATATTAAGTCTTAGAGCCGAGACAATTTCCATCAGGCGGACATAGCTGGCCGACGCGTACCCGTTATTCTCGTACCGCTGAATTTGTTGCTCTTTCAATCCTACCTTGTTCGCAAGATCCCGCTGCGTGAGTCCCAATGCTTTTCGAGCCCGGATCAGTTCGAGGGGCAAATCCTCGATGGATTCGGGCCGGAGGACTTTATATCGCCCCGTCTTGAGTTTTTATATTCATCGAGCTGGATTTGAAGATCCCTGGCTTGACTGATCATGGCATCCCTTTGGGCCTTTAAAAGCTTCGGATGAACGGTTGATTTTTGTTCATCAAATTCCCTGATGGCGTTTTGAAATTTCGCAAGCCGGCTTCTTGAAATTAAATATTGTCGATGATTTTTAATCATAATGCTCCTCCGATATGTAAACTGTGTTGATGCTCCAGCACAGGTCATAATCACCCGGTTCCTTCTTGGCGGTGACGAAGCTTCCATCGATGAAAACCATGTCACAGCCGGTGCGTGATAGATCCTGAATTGCGACTTCGAGTCCTTAAAGGGAATCGTGAGTTTTGAGTACATAAATGGAAAATAGAATGCCGCAATTAGAAATAAGATTGAAAGAATATTTATGAATATCGTCATAAAGCCTCTCCTCCTCATCATCCCTCCAATATTTTACCAATCATAATCGTATAAATCTCATTTCTTTTCCAATTTCCTTTTGTCCCACACCAAATTTTACCCACCGCCTATTATTCAAATAGCAGATCTGAATAGAGCCTTTGTTGAGAGGCTATGAAATGGACAACCTTTTTAATCCAAAAATGAAGGTGGAGGATCATGGCAAACATTCCATCCATCAGATTGGGCATCGACATCGGTTTCGGAGACGTGAAGGTCGTATCGGCCAAGAATACAGGAAATAGCGGATTCGATACTGAACGGTTTAAAATTCCGTCTGTTGTGGCGCGAGTGAAAAGCAAGGCAATTTCGGGTCTGGAAGATGCACAAGCCGAGTATGATTTCGAAAACCGAAAATACCTGGTGGGTTCGGAGGCACTTGCCAGCGCCAACATTATCCCAACTCGGGATATCGAATTCATCTTGGAGTTTTCACCCCTGCTGATTTTCAAAGCATTCGAATCCCTTTCTCAAAAATATCACCTGCAGATGGAGTCGATTTGCAGGACTTCAGAGATTTGTCTGGGGCTTCCGCTGGCCTATTACCATTCTAGAAAGAGCCTTTTGGCCGATAGGTTGACTCGTTTCGAGGTCC
Source organism: Desulfobacterales bacterium (assembly GCA_963677545.2). Lineage (GTDB taxonomy): Bacteria > Desulfobacterota > Desulfobacteria > Desulfobacterales > JAFDDL01 > JBECKW01. The sequence continues at coordinate 307,620 of CAXXKH010000049.1, forward strand.
TGGGCTGCAAGATCCAAATATCGCGGTTGGCGGTTCAAGCTCAGGGGCAGGGGATATTGCTGGATTTCCTGCTTGACGATCATTGCCGGCCGAACCGGAAGTGGTTCGAGAGCGATCTTCTCATTCTGGATATCGGTTTCAACACCGTCGACATTCTGTGTGTTCATAAAGGGAGATCCAGTTCCGAGTGGTCCAACATGCTGGAGGGAGCTGGCGTGTGCAGGATCTGCCGGGATTTAGATATCGAGCTCAAGAAAATGGACCTGGAGCTTCCGGAGCAGGCGATTAAAAAAGCCCTCTCGCAACGAAAAATCTCAATATACGGAAAGGAGATCGATCTTTCCGGAATCATCGATCCGCTCATCCAGGATTATGCCGACTTTTTATTTCGGGAAATCCGTTCAAAGCTGTCCGATGTCCTGAAGAAAAGCCAGAAGCTTATTCTCGCCGGAGGTGGCGCCTATTATGTTTCGCAAACCTTTCGATGTAAATTCCCCAGGGAGTTTCTGTTGGTCCCGGTCGATCCGGAATTTAGCAATGCCAGGGGATTTTACAAATACCTGAAGGGGGTGAAACATGGCTGAGCGCTATAAGTTTCAATTCTCACTTCCAAACGGCAGAATCACAAAATCCCTGGAGGAGATCCCCAAAAATTATAGAGGCCTTTTTGTGGAGATGGCTCTCAAGGCCTGGTTCATTGAAAAAAATCAAAAGGATGCCGCCAAGCTCAGCGTGAACGCTTTTGCCCCGGAGAAGCATAAAGCGTCCGATGCTACCCGGATTCGGGTGACCATTTCGAATCAAACCATCATTTCGGGCCTTCGCGCGATTTCCCGAAAGCGCCGATCATTTGTTGCGGAACTTGCCCTGAACGTATGGATGTCATCAAAGCCCGGCGAAGTGGCCTTTGAAATGCTAACCTCCAGAGGCAAGGAGCAATTACCGGAATCAGCAGATCAGGCGGTTACGGGAAGCGATGGTGCATCCAGCATCGATGAATTTTTCAATATAGGTGACCAAGAAGCATCGGATACAGAGCGTTTGATTAAAAGTGCACTGGCATTCAAATAGCGGTTCAAACTCTATGGAGGTTTTAAAAAAATGAAGAAATGCGTCCTTTTTATTCTGCTCATTATGGCGGGATTTTTTCCCACTGCTTTTGCTGATGAAGGGAACCCCTGCAAGGACATCGACATGGAATGGCTTAGAAGCCATTCGCCCATTCCTTCCTGCCTGATTGCATCGAAAGAAAGCATTGGGTCACTGTGCCAGGTCATCTTAAAGATCGGTAGCGAATATGTGCCGGTGTTTGCCGGTGATGATTTCATCATTGCCGGTGAGATGCTTCGGCACAGAAAGCAGGTAACAAAGGAAAGGATCGACATGCTCAAAGCGGAGAACTTTAAAAAACTCGTGCCGGATCTCGATTCCGTTGAAGCCATCACGTACACGCCTGCCGAGAAGACGAACCGAACCATATATATGATCTCCGATCCTCTTTGTTCATATTGCGCCACGGCGGCAAAAAGAATCATCAACTTGGCCGATACCTACGGCGCCGCCATAAAAACCGTCTTGTATTCGGTTCATGGAACCGATGGAGAACAAAAAGCCATCGAGGCTGTCTGCAGGGACTTTACCCTCGATCAGTATTCGGGAGATGAATGGAAAACCGCACCCTTCGATGAGAATTATCGATGCGAGGAAGGTGAGACGCTGCTTGAAGAGACGCGGGAGGTTATCGAACGGACAGGGGTTTCCGGTGTCCCGGCTTTCATTTTCGATAATGGTCAATTTGTAATGGGGGCGGATATGACCACCGTCGAACGTATACTGAAACAAAATTTTTGAGGGTTTATGACCATAAAAAAATTTCTCATATCCTTTTCAATCCCGTTGGTTTTGATCGCGTCCGCAATCATAAGCATCGCATATGCGGATGAGTATTGTTTCAAGGAGGCGGGGACTCGTTACGGGATATCCCCCATTTTGCTGGAAGCGATTTCCGAAGTGGAAAGCAAGGGCGATATCCATGCCGTCAATTTCAACCGTTCGTCCTCCACGATTGATGTTGGCCACATGCAGATAAACAGTCACTGGAAGAAGCTTTTGGGGGATCGTTACAACTCGCTTTTCGATGGTTGTTACTGCACCATGGTCGGGGCCTGGATATTGAGGCAGTGCATCGAAAGGTACGGGTACGGTTGGAATGCGGTTTCCTGCTATCACACCGGAAATGGCCTGTCGGATGGTAAAAGTGACTGGCAGCGGGAAAACGCTCTCAGATATGTTCAAAAAGTCCGGAATACATTGGTGACCATAGGTGACTTCAAAACTTCTGAAAAGAAGGATTCAAATTAGATGAACGGAAAACAAACACTTCGGGAGTTTCCATGATCAGAATTTACATATTGTATTTACTGAATATCGTCATTGCCGTCGGGATCTGTTTTGAGCCGTATATAAAAATATATTTCCCTTCTTATTCGGCGGTTTTCTTTGTCAGCGCAGTGATTTGCTTTGGCGGGCTCGTGTATGCGATGACCATTCGAAACATTTATATCGCTGTACTTGCAATGATCGGTGCCGCCGCCGTTCCGTGGCTTATGTACTGGTTTAAGGCTTACTGGCCACTTGTCGTCCAGTGACTCTCCGATAAGGATTCTCTCTATGGCAAACAGGGAAGCGGCAGGAAACCCGGGGGGCGGTGCAGAAATCGTTCCGGTCGGGCAGACCCGGTCCAGCACTCAATCGATCTTCGGAAACATCATCGATGCCATTTCGCAGATACAGCAGTTTGCCGTCATTGAAAGGACCGGCCAGGACATACCGGACGATTTTCTGACCATCCGCGGTAAGCTGAATTTTTTCAACATGGGGTTCGGAAACGGCTTTATCGAAGGGATACTCTTTACCCTCCTGACCGCCCTGACCCTTCCCATCATGTCCGACGAGGTGCTGGAACTCTGGGTAGAGCGTTACTTCCCTCTTGCACATTCCAGGGTGTTCCTCTGGGTCCTGACCTGCACGCCTATCATCATCGCAGGCGGCTTGTGCTGTTTCCTGAGCAAATACAGGATCGGCATGCTTTCGAAAAGTGCAGTGGACTCCCTGTTGATCGGAAGGCTCTTTTCGCTTGCGATCAAAGGGATTCTCATATTTGTTCTTCTGATCTTTCTTTCAAAGCACCTGACACCCGAATCCACCTGGAAGGCCTCTTACTGGATATCGTTTCGGAAAAAAGAAGTTGCGGAGAACATCTACCGGGTTATCCAGAACGTTCAGCCGCATCTTGTTGCCACTGCCTATCGAACCCTCCTGATTTTTTTCATCGCCACGGTCACCCCGTTTTTCTCCATATGGTTGGTGTCCTTCTATCGGAAAGTCCGGTGGAGAAGCGCCGGAATGTTTCGGCACTGAATTTTTTTTTGACAGGATTCCCAGGATGGACAGGATGAAAAGAATAAAACAAATACGAAACGAATTGAAAGCCACGAAAGCTGGGAAGTTCTGTGCCTGTCGCGTGAATGAATAAAAAGAAAGAGCCATTTCTACTATCAAGCTAATCCTGTTGATCCTGTCTAAAACAAAAAGGTTATTTATGAGATTAGGCGGAAAACAAAAAACACAAACCCTCATCGGAAAGGGGATCGGCCTGTATGATCATAAAAACCGTGTCCGAAAAATTTGGCTCAAGGATGCGGACCGGAAAGGACATTTTTTTTGTTTTGGAACGACCCGCATCGGAAAGACCAAGCTTGCGGAATCCATGATTTGCCAGGATATCGAAAAAGGCTACAGCGTGGTCCTGGTCGATCCGAAAGGGGACATTTCGTTCTTTTCCAAGATTGTCCAGACAGCTTTCGCCACCGGCAGGGAAAAGGAGCTTTGTCTTATCACCTCCATCTATCCGGAAAGCTCGGCTATCATCGATCCCCTGGCCTATTATTATATGCCCGAAGAGATCGTCTCCCATGTGGTTTCGGGCATAAAGGCCAAGGAGGAATTTTTCGTGAACGTGGCTTATGAGACCACCCTGGTTATCGTGCTTTCGTTGATCATCTTTCAAAAGATCGAGCCTGCGAGCGCCTCCCACATCAATTTCGACGAGATAAAAAAGCGGTGTTCCCACTCGGGTCTCCAAAAATTGATGGACAGCCTCAGCGACATCAGCGGAGACGAGGCCGACGAGGTTCGGGCGGCCCTGTCGCAGCTTCTGGAGTCTCCCGCAGACTATTTCGCGAAGATATCCTCATCCCTTCGAACCGTGCTTACATCCCTTGCCACCGGAAGCGTCGGCCGGATTATTGGAAAGGCAAGCTCGAACCGCTTCATCAAACATTTGGAGCAGGGGGAAAAGGTGATCCTCGTGATTCAAACCGGAAGTTTGCTTACACGGCGAACCAGCCATATTGTGGCCCGGGTGCTGATATCCATGCTGCAGAGTTTCGTAGGCCGCAGGTTTGCATCCGGCCGGATTGTGGACCCGCCCCTGGCGCTTTACCTCGACGAGTTTTCAAGCATCGCCTATTACGACATCGCGGATTTGTTTAACAAGGCCGGTGGCGCTGGTATCTGGATACACGCTTTTTCTCAGTCCATTGCGGACCTGAACGCCGAGATCGGGGAAGACCATGCGCGAAAAATCCTGGACAACACCAACACCAAGATCTTCATGAGGGTGAACGACCCCCAGACTGCCGAATATATCTCCGAATACTCGGGACTGGTTAAAAAGTTCAGTCCAATTCTCCAACTCGGCGGCGGCATTATGATCCGGGAGACCGAGGAGCAAGCCGTGTTGCGGGAGGATGCCATGAACCTGGGCCTTCAGGAATTTTTCATGTTCGGCTTGTCCGGGGCGTTCAGAGGAAAGACAAAGAATGTCAAACCGCCCGTACTGGAAGTCTTGTATCCGGAAATCAATATTGCCTTGAACTGAGGATACGCTGAAAATGATTGGGGGATGAATTTGAAAACAGTTTCCTTTTGGGACACACTTCTTATCCTCATCGGGTTCGCAATCACAATCATTGTCGTTTGGACCTATCTTTTTCGATACTCTAAAAGGGAAAAGCAGGCGTTGGCCGGAATCGATCATTTTATCGGCGGACCGGATGGCGGTTTGCCGGAAGAGGACATGACGGCTAAAACGGAAAATTCCCGACCCCTGAAGTGGCAAAATCCTGACATCGATGTCTTCTGCAGGGATTATGTCACACCGTTCGAAACTATCCTTCAGGAAGTTGGCGCCTTCGACGGCGTCATCAAACTTCTCGATATATTGGACAAGACCGGGGACTGCTCCTCTATTGCCCGGAGGTACAAGGATTTGAAATCCGAGGCGGGTGTACCTGATATGGAAGGGGCCGGGTGGCAGGCTAATTCACGGGAAACCTATGATGTACTCGAAAGATACGTGTCGCTACGGGAGCATACATTGAATGTCGCCACGATCCTGATCGAGGAAAGGAAGCGTGAGAGCAAGGATTTTCATATGGAAATGGGGCGGCTGCTATTTGTATCATTGGGCCACGATATCGGAAAAATCCCGACAGGCGGAAAGCCGTATTTTAAAAAAGACCACTTCATCATTTCACATGAAATTTTAAACGGGATTTTACCGACGAATTACCCCTCGCGGCGTGAAATTCTGAACGCGGTCCGGGATCATCATTTTGGCACATCATCGGAGGGCCTTCTAAAAAGCCTGAAGATGGCGGACCATGAAGCCCGTCAAGCTGAGCTGAAAAAATATAGTGGAGAGTTTCAAAGCAATATGACGACATTTGAAAAGGAAGAAGACACAACCGAAAGCACTCTCTATACAAATCAAGAACCGAGTACAAAAAGATATGAACCGATCGATCTGTCATGGCTAGATGTTTCACAATTACTTGGAATGCTCTGTGACCGGATAAACGTCGTTGAAAAGGGGAGGTACGAAGCTTTTTCACACGCCGGGATTGTCTATGTATTTCCACGGCTGGTTGCGCAATACGCCTGCAGCCTGGCAGTGAATGCGGGCTGGATGGATATCACTGCCTATCTGGGGAATTTCGAGGCACTGGAAAGGCTGGAGTTCGCGGTCCGGCAGGCCTTGAGTGAATTTGTGCCGGACAACCTGATTGGTGAGGGATATATCGGTCGAAAATTCCAGATCGTCAAGAAAGATGGAACACGTTTGAAGCCGGGATTCTATCTACCTTTAAAAATATCTGCATTCGGGTATATCCCATCTGCGGACATTGAAAAACGTAAACAAGAATCTTCCATTCTTCGGTCTATCCACAACGTGTCGGTCTACAACCCCAATACGTAGCATGTTTTAACTCTCGGACACCTGGCAAGCCAATAGAATATTGTTCAAATGGCATGGAGCCGAAGCCTTTACGAAGCAGGTATAAAATATTGCGATGCCCTTTTTATTGACAATCTATTGTAAAATTGGCATATATTTTTCTCTATAAAGCGAGTTGTTGATGGGTGAAAAATCACCTTAAGAATATGAGGAATAATTAATAAACGGTTTAGAAAAAGCTTTTTTAACTTAAGCCATTTTAAATAGGAGACCTTGACATGAGTTATGAAAGTGAACTGTCGACAGCAGAACTGATAAATGAGCTGGAGAAGGCACGCGAGGATCTTAAAGAAGATCGCAGATTAGGGGAGGATAGTAGTGTCATAAATGCTAATTTGGACTTTATTTATCGGCTTGAGGCAGAATTGGATAGAAGACGTTGATATAGCCTCTTAGACATATGATCACAATAATTTGCAGTTAATTAACTCGGCCTAAGCCCGAGCGATCCCAATAGGTGTGCTCGTTAGGGATAATAATTCGTTTTCCCCCCAATAAAAAGCCATCCTGCGGAGAAAAAATGATTCCTGCGCAAACCATCTGGTTGGGTGAAGGAGAAAACAAATGCTATATCGTGAATATTTAAAAAGTTTTATTGGAAAGGAAGGTACATTCGACACCTTCCCCAAGGATGAACCAGGATATGAACTATGGATTAATGGTAGAAGAGGAAATGATAAGGCAAAAATATTGGAAGTTGGGGAGGATTTTGTTGTCCTCCAAATAAAAACGGAAGGTGGACCTTATAGTTCCTACAAGCATGTAATTCCATTATCCCTTTTTGCCCTTATGGGAGTGTAGTTTCTTACCCTTGTGCTGAATTACTTCAGCACTGGAAATCCCTGGAAATCATTTTGGTCACATTGTGACCAAGAAGAACAAAAACCATGTAAGGGCGACCAGGCTTACCAACATGATTAATCTGAGATTACTCCACTCTGTATCGCAACATTAGGACTTCCTTAGAATTTGGGGATACCTATTTAATCCCTGAGACAACCAACAGCAACACCCTCCAAATCAACTTCCAATATTTTGTATGTCACTTTACCGCCCTCCCATTATCTATTCATAAAGAGCGGTTTTAAAAGCTGCCCATTACCATAACTACAACATTTTAAATTATCGAAAGCCGCAGATGCTAAAAAAAACTATTCTGTTGTTTTTATATGCCGTAATTTCATTCGGGTTCTGGATTGAGAAGGCAGTTGGGCAGAGCCTGATTCCGGAAACAGCATGCTTTGAGGACACCAACGGAAACGGTACCCTCGATGCTGGTGAATTCGCAGATTGTGCTTCAACACCCCAGGGGTATCTCTGTTTGCTCGATCACACTGCGTGCTTGATATCGGAAAATGCTGCACTCTGCCCGACTGTAAGTTCTCTCAACACTGCTACGGACCAATGCGAATACCAGATACAGTATCGGTGCACGTCGACCGGTTCCGTATTTCAAACGTCGGAGGCCTGCAGCGATAGTTGCGATCCAAGTACTGACTGTGAAACCTTCTGCCCGGACGGCATGACCATTGATGGCGGCATCTGCGTAGCAAGCCCAACTTGCAGCATCGGAAACTACAACCAGGATACGAATACCTGCATCAGAGAGGCCTGCCCCTATGGGGACGAGTATGCCTGCAAGGAGATGGACGGCAACAAATACTGCAGCGCGCTTTCCTGTGTCAGTTCGGGTGATAATATCATCGAACAAGGCTCATCTGAGGGATCGGGTGACATAGAAGACAACGGCCCCAAAAGCGTCGAGAACCTGTGCTTGGGAAACATCTATATTTTTTCCGGCCGGGATCGAAGATGCAGATCCTGGGGGGCGACCATCGCTTTCGACAATTGTTGCCTGAGCGAGGATTATTTGCTCGGGCTAGTCGAGTGTAACGAAAGTGAAAAGAACCTTGCGTCGCTGAAAGAAGATGGTTTGTGCCATTACGTCGGGGAATATTGTTCCAAGGAGATTGATCTGCTTTTCACCAAGGTGTGCGTGGAGAGGAAAGGAAGCTATTGCTGCTTCAATTCGAAGCTTGCCCGGATCGTTCAGGAGCAGGGCAGGGCTCAGCTTTCCACATTCAGCGGGTGGGGCAGTGCGGCCAATCCGAACTGCAGAGGATTTACGCCTGAAGAATTCCAGGTTCTCGATTTTTCTAAGATCGATCTTTCGGAATGGCACGGCGACATCGAGACCACGCCACAAACAGAAATCGAAAACAATCTAAAGCAGGGGATCATGGACTTCTATGAAACCATCAGGAATTGATATGATACCAACATACACAGCCATTTCGCGGCAGGACTTCAGGTAGACATGGCATATAGAGTTCTCATCATCATTTTGGTTGTCCTAGGATTCGGAGCCAATGCTTTGGCCGGAATAAAGAACCTGGGTATCATCGGCAAAACATACACAATCGCGGAACCGGACGCTCTGGAAGAAATCCATTCAAAGGCAGGCGCAATCGACTGGCAAAAGACGATTCAATCCCCGGAGACTATAGAAAAGTTGAAAAACTTCAAGCCGGAGGGTATCCCGAAACTTCCCCGGGCAACCCATGATCGCACCTTTTTAGTTGATCTGACCTATACACTGGATTTCGATATCCCGAACGGAAAGGGCGGCATCCTTTATCCGGCGGGGTATACTTACAACCCTCTCGACTATGTCGAATATCCCAGAACCCTGGTTGTATTCGATGCCGCCGATCCGGATCAGATGAACTGGGTTGAGAGCTCCGGTTATGCGCGGGAGCACGATACCCGCCTTCTGATCACGGACGGAACCTATTACGAGGCAAGCTCTCGGCTGGGGCGCCATGTATATTCTGCCATGCCGGTTATTATCGAAAGACTCAAACTCAAAGCTGTCCCGTCAATTATCAGACAAAGGGGAAACAAGATGGAGGTGAGTGAAATTGGGATCGCACCTGTGGAAAAATAAATTTATCGGGCTTGCTTTATTCCTTCTAATGATGCCCTCCATGAGCCATGCAATATGCGGCGGAAAGGGCATGAATCCCATGTCCGACGTCTGCTGGGAGTGCATTTTTCCCATAAAGATCGCCGGCATGTCCATTGGAGCCGGAATGACAGAAGGCCTGCCCGACTCACCGGACGCCGCTTCGTACCCGATATGCATTTGCCCGTTCCCGCCGCCGGTTTATTACAGAACCGGGATTTCGATCTCTTTTTGGGAGCCTGCCAGACTGGCTGAAACTGTAAAGGATCCGTTTTGTTTTCCTTCCATCGGTCAGAGTGTTTCCGGATCGCCGGTGAGCACCGCGGAGCTTCGTGGAACAACGGATGAGAGCGGTGGAAACCAGGACTCCATAAACACCTTTGCCCAAGTGCATTACATGATTTTCCCGGTGTGGTCTATAATGGGGCTTTTGACCGATCTTGTTTGCGTGCAGCATGGTGGGGGATTCGACGTCGCCTACATGACGGAGCACGATGCGCTGTGGAACGACGACGAACTGGCCTTTTCAATTGCTCCCGAGGCCCTGCTCTTTGCAAATCCCGTGGCACAGTTCTCATGTATGGCCGACAGCGTCAGCGCCAACATCGGCCTGCCGCTGTCGGAGCTTTTCTGGTGTATCGGCACACACGGCTCGGTCTACCCGCTTTCGGGGGCGATCAACCAGTCAAATTACATTCAATCCCAGGCCGCCATTGCTTCCCGGATGATATACAAACTGGCCAGGGAAGGGCTCCTCTGGGATACCGGTGTTTATTATTGCAGCGCGGTTCTTACCCCGATCTGGGTGAAAACGCACTACCGGCTCCAGCTTGCAAAACCGGTCCGGGGCTTCGGCTGTATGCCCATCGGAAGGACCGGGCTTCTTTGGGCCTCCGCGAAAAACCCGCCGTTTATTCCCGGTGGGGATAACTTTCTGTTCGTAATCTTCAGGAAGAAGGTGTGTTGTGCGTTTTAGAATCTTGAAACCATCCGTAATATTGTCCCTTGTGGTTTTCACTTTTATTGCCGTTTCGGCAGCCGGAGGAGATGGGGAAAGCGCCTTTGAGATCGTGAACAAGGCCCTTGAGCAGGCGGAAACCTATTCCAGCGATATTACGGTACCGGAAGGAACGAACGAAGCAGCTGAATCCGCTGCGACGGAGGCCTACGAAAGGTTCACGTCCCGGGACTTTCAGAAAAGGATCAAAAGCGAAACCGAGCGGATCAAGCAAACCCTATTCGGAAACTACTCCCCGGAATCGCCGAAGACGGAAACGGGGGAGTCGATGTGCACGGACCATCTGCAGGAAACGCAGAAAGTGTTCTTGTTTATCTCATCCTCCATGCCCGTCGGTACCTTGAGGACTTACGCCAGAGATTTGGACACCTTGAACGATCCGAATTTCGTGATGATTCTGAGGGGTTTTATCGGCGGCATGAAACAGGTCCGCCCGACCCTCGATTTTCTGCAAAAGATCGCCGTGAAAGACGAGGAGTGCCGGATCGGTGAAGGTAAAAAATGCGACATGTTCCGCGCAAACATCGAAATCGATCCCCTGGTTTTTCAAAAGTTTCAAATCGGGCAGGTCCCGGCGGTTGCATATCTAAAGAATGTACAGGCGATAGACACCAAGCAAAGCATCGGTCTTGAAGGAAACCTTTCAGGCGTGGTGGATGCTGCCGTCGTTTACGGGGACGCTTCCCTCGATTACGCATTGGAGCGGATTTTCAACGAAACCAAGAATCCTCAGATTCAAAAGGCCATGAAAAAACTTCGGGAGAATTTCTATGATGAGTAGATTGACCCTGCTAATTCTATGCGCTGTAATTTCCATCGGCAGCTCCATTGCTTCCATAACGGTGTATCACAAGGTGTTTGCCGTGAAGATCGCGGCAGCGGAAACCTCCGGGTTCCTTGAGCAAGCCCGATCGGACTTCCTGAACAAGAAAATAACCCAGAAGGAACTTGAGCAAAGAATCGAAGGCGTGTTCGGGGTGATCCGGCAGCAGCCGGAGAACAAGGTGGTTCTGAGCTCTGATGTGGTGCTGTCGAAAAATGTGGAAATCATTACTCCATAAAATATTTCCAAGTGAGAAGCTGCCAAGGGGGCGGAAACGGATTGCATTTTTCGTTTCCTGCCTGTGTTTGGGGGCTTGTGTTCTGGTTTATGTCGGAAAAGTCGTTCCGGAGCGCATTGCATTTTCAAAAACCGATTCCTTGTCCTACCGGTTTTTCTTTTACAAGGAGCACTTTTCTCAAGAGGAACTTAAGGTCGGTCGGTATATCATCATCCCGATTTATTCCGATATCATCGAGGAGTGCCGGCCGTGTACGGTGGTAAAGCAAATCGGATGCGACGAGGGAGAGAATCTTACAGCCACAAAGGAAGGGTATTATTACTGCAATGACAACTATCTCGGGCACGCGAAGACCCACTCCAAAAAAGGCGTGCAGGTCGAAAACTTCAAATATAACGGGATCGTAGCGGCGGGGGAATTCTTCGCGATCGGGTCATGTCCTGACAGCTACGATTCGAGGTATATAGGGTTTTTGAAAAAGATGGACGTGGAAGCTGTAGCAATACCGATTTTCTAAGAGCGGGGAAGGGGAGAGATGTTATCCGGCATAAGAATTTCAATCATGCTCGTTCTGATGGTCCTTGCTGTATCTTCGGCGTATGCAGACAAGGAGTATTACCAGGATAAAAAGCGCGGGTGGTACTGGTATGAAGTTCGTCCGAAAAAAGAAGAAGAAGCTGAAAGCATGAAACCCAAAGATACAGCAATCCCGAAATATTCATATGACCAGCTTTGGAATATGCACCCGGACGAATTCCAGGAATATTCGAACCAGATTACCAAGTTTGCGGTGCAGTTCCCCACGGAAAAGAACGTCACAACGTATCTGAAAGTCCAGGATGTGGCCCGCAGAAAGTCGGTGGCATTTGCGGCAGTGGTGGATTTCATCGGTCAGCAAAATCCGCAATATTCCACCGAAGACGTCTATCCGACCACAACTCCAGGGCGCGTGGCTCTGACAAACCTGCAATCCAGAGAATACGACGAGGTCATCTCCAAGGCAAAAAGCGAGTTCGGGCTTATCATGTTCGGACAAAGCGGATGCGATTTTTGTGACGCGCAGGAATCGATCCTCACATTTTTCGAAAACCAGTACGGGTGGCCGGTTCGTCTGGTCGATATTACGACATATCCCAACCTGGCGGCACAGTTCGGGATCGAGCAGACTCCTTCGATCATCCTGGTGAGTAAGGAGAGCCAGGAGTACTTACCGGTTTCTTCCGGCGTTATCTCCATGAGCAATCTCAAAAAGCGGCTTTACCGGTCCATACGGTACATGCAGGGGAAGATCTCGCCGGAGCAGTGGGCGCTTTATGAGTTTGAAAAGGAAAGCGGGCATGACCCGCTGAAGTTCGTGCCGCCGGCTGAAAAGGAATAAGTCGTTTTCTATTTCTCTTAGACAGGATGAACAGGATTGACAGGATAGGGAACTGAAAAAAAACTCTGGAGATAAAGACGCACCAAAAAATTTCTAATGTTTCATTCTCGCTGTTTATTTTTGTTTTCATCCAGTAAATCCTGTCAAGAATGGAGTGCCGTTATGCCTTTAATCGCAATTATATTTTTGGCTTTGTTTGTCTCATGTCCAGCCTCTTGGGCACAATACGACCAGGGCTATTCGGCCGGAACATCCGCAGCACAATCGATCATGTCCGAGATCGGTGACGGGAGTAAGATAAACGACCGAATTCAGGTCCCCCTGACATCGGATACAGGGTCTCTTACCACCTTCGAATCCACATATTCAGATCCGAACGACCTGGGGCCGCAAAGTTTCAACGTCCGGTTGACGTCACAATCATCCGATGCGTTTCTAGAAGTGATGGCCCAGCCGGGGCCGACCGGTGATATCAACACATTGATTGTCAGGCAGGATACGGACTTCGATGATTCATTCGATGCGGTCTACACCTCTCCGGTAATAGCCTCCGGCGTGTGTGCAAACGGCATCATCTCCTGCAATCCTGGCACATGGAATGGCTGCCGGTTCTATGAGTGGGAGACCGGCCCCGGCGAAACGGTTCATCTTAGTCAAGTGGGCGACATCACATCCCTGGCGGGTTGTTACTGCGTGAATTCGTCTTGCGGCAGCAACCTGGTTTGGAGCAATATGGCCTACGTCCTGAAAGACCTGGGGGGCGGTATCGTGGGAACCATACAGGAAAGCTCTCCGGACATTCTGGTCACCAAAGTTTCTACAGATACGGTTTCCATAAAGTATTACGGTCAGAAATCATCCAGTGCCGGGATCGATCAGGGCGGCGCCCAGATGTATTTTTCCGGATCGGAGTCTCCCCAGGATTATTACAATCCCCAGTGCGGCACGCTTCCCACGGGACAAGAGGTCCTTTCGCAGCAGGGGGATCCTTCGAGCCCTTATCATCAAATACGCAGGGCATACGATGCCAGGTTGAACCCAAGGGAGGAAAAAACCTGCGCCATTTCGCATACCGTTTCGATTGCTCCACGTGGCGGATTGACGCTTTCGACCCATGATACCTGCGGATCGCTGAACTTGTCGGGATGTGCTTTAAACAGGGAGGAGTTATGCGATTACGAGAACAAAAACTGTGTTCTTTCGGTTCTTGACGGAAATGCCACCGGCCTGTCTCCTATTTGCCCTCCGGTTTCTATGATCGACAACGATACCGGCCTTTCATACGTTGTCTATGCAACCGGGACTACCGTCACCTATGACCTAAATTCTGTGAGTTACATTCTGGCATCCGGATCGGATTTATGGTGGAACATCCATCGGGATTATCTTTGCGATACTGGTGTCTCCTTGAGTGCTGACGATGCGCTCGATAGATCGAATGCCGTCTCAGGGTCGGCCAGCAAGATCGGAAACATGATTTATTACGAGGAGTATGATCCAGCAACAGGATTGAGCACTTCGAGAAGTTCCGAATTGCCTGATGTCCCCAACTATTCATCCTGCGAAATGGCCTGCAAAGTCCGGAAAATCTCGAGCAACACCCAAGCCGGGGCTGAAGCGAATACCTGGGATTATCAAAACTCTATTTCAAGCATCGAGGTGATATATAAAGCCTGCGGGGTGTATCGGGTATGCCCGGTTGAACCCGGAGAAACCATTCTTCAGGATTGCACCTGTACGGACGAATTCGCCAATGCAGTGTCTCATATGCAAGTCATGGAGGATGCGGCAAACGATATGATTTGTGCACCATAACGGGTAACCTATAAATTTACTTGACATTTATCACCATCAATATATTATTGCGGCATTTCCAACCGAAATAAGGGAGAGTCGCCATAATGACCATCACCAAAGCAGACGTTGTAAAGACAATCGAAGACGAAATCGGATTCACAAAAAAGAAATCTGTCGAAATCATCGAAACCCTCCTTGAAATCATCAAGGGCACCCTCGCATCTGGTGAGGACGTTCTGGTGTCCGGATTCGGAAAATTTTGCGTCAACGAAAAATCGGCACGAAGGGGTCGGAACCCTGCAACGGGTGACGACTTGATGTTGAGACCAAGGAAAGTGGTTACCTTCAAGTGTTCCGGCAAGTTGAGAGAGAAGGTAAACGCCCATTAGCGTAATACACCGCAGATATGTCAAATGAAATTCGGATGTGAGTTCCGAGGGCTGAATTTTAAACCGGACAAATCGGAGACGATCAATGTGGAATGCAGGAGTATGGTACCATATATATGTTTCCTTCTTACGAACTGGGGAATAATGAGATAGCTTTTAATATAAATATCTATCACATTTTGAGAGTATTCTCATATCAAAGGTTCGACTGGACTTGTGATATGAATAGATACCCAATTAGTTTTGGGCTCTCTTTTTTAAACAGGTATCATCATGTTATCCAAAAAAATTGAATTTGAACAAAGTGATTTTTATTGATTCAATAGTTAGGTGCGTTAATCAAGGTTTGTCCCAATCCTTTTGTCATCCATCAGGCGACGATGATTTCGTGTGTGAATAATATTGGTTTATGCTACTGCTACGATTCGCAATTATATACCTTAGCAAATTAAGGGATGACCTATAGTGTATGGGGTTTAAATTATATAAAATGCCCCGTCGATCCTAATTTCAAAACAATTGGATTGAGCCAATGACAGATAACTCTCTGATTTCTCCAATAAACTACATACGCCCGCTTGGACGACCAGAACCAAACACACCATCATTGAGACTCGGAGTTTCCTATCCCACATTGCATGAGCCTGTTTTCTGGGAAGAAAGTCCACAGTTTAAAAAACAGACCCTTGCAGCCAATGCAGTTTTGGCCCGGGATCACCACTCTTGCCGCTTTTGCGGTTTTTTATCTAGAAAATATCAGGTAGTCGTAACCCGAAACGGTATGACCTGGGACACATCACAAATGTTTACAGCCTGTATCTTTTGCGCCCAATGTCTAACTATAAATAAGTGTACCAACTATCGATCGGGTGTCCTGCTTTACCTCCCCGAATTTTCGCAGGAACATCTCAATTTGGTGGCTAAGGTCATCTACGTTTGCCGAATATCACAAGGACAAAATGCAGATAAAGCGCGTAAGCTTCTCGACAAGCTAATGGCTCGCAGAAAAAGTGCCAGAGAAACGATCAAAACCGATGACCCGGCTTTGTTAACTCAAATGATTTCAGGAACTCATGAGCCAAGGGCGTATGCTGACTTGAGGCTTCGTATCAAGGACCTCCGACTCTTCCCCCTGGATCGGAGAATTATTAAAGAAGCAGATTTAGAGTATAATCAATTTCCTCAAGTCTTTGCCTATTGGAGGAGCAAGGATGGACCTTTTAGAGGTTGCACTCCCCAAAAAATGGACACACGTTTTATGGATGAAATGATCTCTGTCATGGAGAGGTCATCGTCCAAAAAGATAAAAAAGTTAAATTCCGATCCTTTGATGGGAACTAAATAAGAGGCACATTAATTCTAACGGGGAGGTCTCCTGCAAGTGGCAGATTATTTAGCACTTTTACCATGCCGCTCGGCGCTACTTCGAAAACGGCTTGAAAAAACACATTCGAATACAAGATGATACTATCAACTATGAATTTGCCTTCCTTTGTCATTCCTTCATAATGCGCTGGCCGAATAATTCCGTCAATTACATTCTGCATGCTTTCTGGAATGTTACTCGGAAGGTTGAAATCTCGATTATCTTCGAGGATGTATAGTGGCCCTTCTTCTCGGCGAACAAAAAAATTAAAAAACCGAACGTAATCCAAGACATTTCTTTCATTTAATCGAATTGGTGCTTTTGTATTAATTTCGTCAATTGCAGCTGATGTACCATTAAGTGAATATTTTAATCCCGCCATTGATTTTTCTATCTGGCTGTCAAGAGACGTACTTTTTGACATTGTTTCGAACGCCGAATAATAAAGAAAATAACTCGCGGAGAGCGAGTTCTCCCAGTGTTGGTCACGAAAGCGAATGATACTTACATTCTGATAAAACGAGAGGGGTGATGCGCAAACCTGCGTACGCTCCAGGTTTGCTATATGCGTTTTTTTCTTTTTATTGAAAAGATCAATCAATCTGTCTTTGACGACGCCCCTGACCACGACCCAAGGAGAGGGCAGGTCAGCGTCCGGGTCTTGAAACAACAGGCCATGAGTAAACCAGCCTGGTGGAAAAAGCGATGATGGTATCAATCGTTGCGGTTTTTTATGTTGCCATGCACGGATTATAGAAGGCGTTTGTCGACGGTTTTTTTGATCTTGCACAAACGGAACGTTTTCAAACGACACTTGCCGTTCGGACAAACCAAGCCGTCGTGACAAGGTTGTCTCGACTTCGGAAACCGGAACACCAAGGGTAATCTGTTTAGCCATATGATTGGCGAACAGGTCACGCACACTCAATTCGGTTAGCCGATCTAATGCAACTATACTCGCCCCCGCATCAAGCAAGAATAATACAGTTTCGAATTGGCAATTCGCGGCAGCCAATCCAATAGCTGCATTAGCATACGAACTCACGTCACCACTGTTCTTAACGGTGGCCAGTAGGCACTTGCATACCTTTATGGCACCGACTTCAGCCGCTGCCTGCAAGGGCATGAACTTCGCGGCGGCCCCAGCATCCACCGGATCGGCCCCATGACTTATTAAAAACTCGGCAATTGCCGGATTCTCAACCTGCGCTGCAAAGTGGAGGGGGGTCCAACCGTTCTGGGCGCGTGCATTTATGTTGGCGCCCATATTAATCAGCAAACGTACTCCATCCAGATTTCCAGACCGCACTACCAAATGTAAAGCCATCATGCCGTTGCGATCCCTTGAGTCAAGCGATGCCCCTGCCTCCAATAACTCATGAATCAAATCCGCATCTCCGACCATTGCCGCAATGTGAAGGGGACTACGATCATAGTTGTCCGTCAAATCTAGATCTGCGCCTATCCCAAGCAAATGGTGAACTTTGTCGGTTAAACCAGCAGCGATAGCGACAATTAGGGAGGTCCGGCCCGTTATATCTCTATGGTTGAAATTGACGCCGCGCTCGACTAAAAAATCGATAGTAGAAAGGTCGCCAAACTCGACGGCCTCGAACAGCGGCGTGCGGTTTTCTATCTGTTGGGCCTCAAGATCCATCCCTGCAGCGAGCATCAGATCGACAACCGGAATGCTTTTCCCTCGTGTGGCCAAGTGTAGCAAAGTATATCCGCCAGCCTTAATCTCGTGAGGGTTAAGCCCCCGATCAAGGGCTGCCTGAACAGCTTGGATCGCCCCGGCTTCAACTGAGTGATAAAGAATAGACTTCCCCTTCACTTCGATATCCACATTTACTCTTGGTTCCGACACCAATCGGGCGATGATGTCCCAGACTTTTTCCCCAATTGCAAAGGAAAGGGGCGATTCTTTCGTTTTGCCCTCTGGCACCTCCTCATTAGCATCTACTTCATGGTCTTTTAGAAGGGTATCAACAGCTTCAAGTGACTTTGATTTTATCGCAAGGAATAGGGCTGGTTTACCTGACTTTTTGACCTTTCGATCTGTTCTCGAACACGCCAATAGCACTTTTATCGTCTCTGCAAACCCATTTTCCGCCGCTATTAACAGAGGGTATAGGTTGAATGCCGTAGCATTTGGGTCAGTAAGTGGGCTTTTAAGCAGAGCTTTCGTAGCTTGAGCGCTATTGTTTAAAACGGCTATGTGAAGTGGTGTGTATCCCTTTAGACGAATTCTATTCGTCGGAGAGGCTCCGAATGATATAAGGATATGGATAATGTCAGCATGATTTGCGCTTGCAGCATAATGCAGAGGACACCAGTAGTAATTGTCAGGTGCATCGGGTTCATCACCGAGCTCTAAAAGCAGTTCGACGGCTGCGCGATGGCCATTACCTACAGCGTAATGGAGGGCCGTGCATCCGGTCAATAAGTTGCGATCGGAAATTTTGTGATAACCTTCAGCCAGTATCATTTTGATACAATCTGTTTGCCCACTGCATGCTGCTAAGTGATGCATCCGCCAGGAATTGTCGATAACCCCCTCAAGCGGCGCACCCTTTGCCTGGAGCCAGGCCAGAATGGTTAGCGATCCTCCGGCTGCGGCTGCACAAGCCGGAGTCCAACCATCGGATGCCCGCCAGTATGGATCTGCGCCAGACTGAAGGAGCTTTGCGGCGACTCTTGGATGCCTATAGTATGCTGCGAAGATTAATGGCGTTCGTTCCTTAATGGACTTGGCATTAATCTCAGAACCATGATCAATCAATAAATCAACCACAGCTTCTCGGCCGAAAGATGCGGCTTTGTGTAGTGGTGTTTCCCTATCTTGATCTCGAGAATCGACCGTCGCGCCGCCATCCAGTAGGATGCGACAAATCTCGATATGTCCATCTTGTGCTGCCAGATGCAAGGCGGTCTTTCCGAATAGACCGGGCTTATCAGGATCTATTTTCCCGGTAAACAGCAGTTGTTTAATTCCTTCGAGATCCATAGCACGGACTGCTCTATGCAGCTTGCTATCGACCATCGTCTCCTCATCAAGTGCTTTACTCGTCGATATATCAAAAGCCTCCTCGTAAAATGGGGATATATTTGATTCAAGGCTCTTTTCTCCCATTTTTCTACTTTGGGTTGAGATGGAATCGGCTAATGCTTTACGATGTGCAGCCGATAGCATATACTTGTTAAGCAAAACTTGTGGTGCAATCAACTTTGTTCTACCGACAGCAAGCTCCTGATGCATCATAGGTCCAAAAAGGACACGCGCCCGATCGAGATCATCATTGGCCATTGCGTCTACAGCACGTGCGGAATCAATACCATCACCAAAGGCCGATAACGGTAACGCGAGGAGACTCGCGACGCCAGCGAAGCGAATTTTCGGAAGTGATCCTCCGGCCAATTGCGTTTCAGCCTCGCTAACAAGACGCATCAATGCCTGCGCAGCGTCAAACGGCTTGTCATATGCTAATCCAAGCCAATCCAATTGTTTAAGGAAATCCAAAAATCGAGGTGAATCGGATTGGGTCCGCGACCGCCTTTCTCGACGAACATATTGTCGTAGCAGACGTCCGACACTACCTGCACGGTATACTTGATCACCAGCGTTGCTGCTCCATGCTTCCAGCGCTACAAGGAGCTGCTGTCGAACCTCTTTATCCAGTTCGAAGTAGCCACCTCCGAGGTTCTGCGATAATGGACCATAAAGCACTTCCGCGTCCAGGGCTGGGTTCCATCGGTTAGGTCCAGGAATAAAATTTACTCGGATAAGTGAAAGGATTTCAGGCCTAAGCGTCTCCAGTACAGCCGCATGGGCCGCCAGGAGGATCGCATGTGGGTCATGCGATGCCATGAAAATCACGATTCGCGCAAATGCGATATCGGCGGCCGATGAATCGTGCGATGTCGTTTTACTGCGAAATGAAACGTGGTTTTCCATCAGATAATCCCTCTAAGCACGTCAACTGCGCGCAATAGAGATTCGGCATTGAGTTCAAAAGCAGTTGTGTTTTGTTTTTTGATAATTCTGGGCATCTCGCCAGCGAGCCAGCGTTTGCGAGGCATCGGATTTATCCAAACCAATGGTTTAAGACCGCTTTCGGCCAACTCTAAAAAAAAAGTGTCTATACGCTTAGATAAGTCAAGCTGGGGAGTCCCGAGGACACCCGCCTGTCCAAAGATAAGAACTGGAGAGGAAGACATCTCACGCAATAAATTTGAAAGACGAACGGGCTTTGAAAGGTCACGAGACACATATACTCTATCCCCTGGTGCACCTGTGAAAAAGGCCGTTGAGATTGTCCCCGCACGACCTTTGTTGATTTCCAATGATTTGACGAGACTATTTATAAAGTCGAACCAGGGCGCCATTCCATAACCCACATCGATCAATACTAGCAATTTTGCATCGTTTACACGCATCATGCGCATAGAGGGTCTAAGTATACATCCAACCCGAGCAGCCATTCTAACAGTTTCGGCTGGATCAATATCCCGAAGATCTGGACGACGGATTGGGACAAACAAACGCCTCCAAAGAGCTGTGAGCCAAAGCGGTGAAACCAATTGGGTACTCGATAGAACGAATTCTCTTCCCTTAAAAATGGGAATGTCCCTCAAATCCGGGATCGACATATCACCATCATCAGCAAACTCAACAGGCCTTGAAATGGGCTTTTCGCAACCAACAATATTAGTGTCGCCCCCTTTTTTCGTCCCGCCTCCCTTTGAGACTTTCTTTTCTCCCTCTTGCATCTCCTCATTTTGTCCCCTCCGAATTCGATCTTGTCGTTTTTTTTCTTCTTCAATTTCCTTTTGTCGTATGGGTGAAGTTGGAGGCAGATCGGGGCTATGAGTGTTCACCAAGGCATCTCGACCAAGTTGAAGCAATTTTTCTGTCCATTGCGCTGGCGGTAGACCAATTGTTCGTGTAATGGTATCTCTAATGACTTTTCGTTCGTCTTCGCTCCTTGCCCATAGAGTCTCGCACAGCCAAACCAATTCTTTCCGTAGCTTAATACGATGAAGCGGCGTATCTCGCACTCCGCCCGTTACAAAGTCGGCGTCAGACGCTGTTGGTTGCACACCTTTAAGGGCGACAAAGGGCTCTTGATAGTATGTCAATGCCCACACTCCATCGAGATAGTTGCGGATAGAGAGAGGAATGCCAGCGGCCCGTAGTGCGCGAAAAATACCAGAAAGCAAGAGTGTGCCGTTTAATGTAGTCACGTCTTTTTCACTTTATCATTTTCAGCCCACATCGCTTTGACGGATTCAGCAAAGGTCTCTTTGTCACGCGCCGCACTGAAAAGAATCTCCCAATAGGGAGGGGCTATACCATGTATTTCAGCTTCCCTTTCCGGCTCCCAATGGAGGGCATGCACCCAGTCGATCAACTCTGCCGTCGCTGGTTTTTTGTATGCATTGTTTTCTTCAGCTTTTGCCCGAATTTTTATAAAACTTTCAACCGATTTGATTATTATATCACGAGAAACGGTTTCAAGAACCTTGTAGCCGGACTTCTGTTCAACAAAACGTTTACGTAGGTTCACCTGAACAATCTCTTCAAGTTCTTCGGTCGTTTCGGGAAATTTCAATTCAAGATAAATACAGCGACGCAAAAAAGGCAGTGGAAGTGGTTTCTCGCGATTACTTGTAAAAATAATGATCGGACGCCCTTCTCCACTACCTTCTACCTTGTGACCACACTTACCATCCTTTTCAGCTTTTTTGGACTCGTCAGTAGGAATTTCATCAATTCGAAACTCGAACTCTGAGAGAACGTGCAGTAGATCATTTGGGAAATCAAGGTCCCCTTTATCAACTTCATCGATCAGCACGACGCATTGACGACCTTTCTTAATCGCCTCGCCCAAGGGCTCGAGCTCCACATAATTATGGGCCCATGCCGCTGTCTCCCGTTTTTCCACAATCTGGGCGTCCTGGAGCCGGCGCAATGCATCAAAACGGTATAAGAGGTCATTGGCACGAGAAGTACTACGGATTGGAAGCACGATAGGCTTACCGAGCTCCAGTTCATCGGCTACTGCAGTGGCAAGTTCGGTCTTCCCACAGCCAGCCTCCCCCTCAACGAGCAAGGGCTTTCCAAGTTTAATTGCAAAATCGATAATTTTTGCCTTATTCTCGGAGATAACATAGGATCGTGGAACTCCAGGCACCCCTTTTCCTGTAAATGTTTTGTAATCTTGGAATGTACTCATAGTTTAAAGTCTCCTAGTATTGGCGACGGTCTTAGATTATATAAAATCTCTCCGTAAATAGGGAAGGTAGCGGATCGACCGAAAGGAAGCCTTATCACCGGTTGACTTTTTTTCCTGAAGCCGAGGACCGCAGTGCGTCACGAGCATCGTAAGAATATATCGACAATAACCATGTGACTGAGATTGCAATTGTTTTTCTATAGCATCGA
This sequence comes from Desulfobacterales bacterium, assembly GCA_963677545.2. Classification (GTDB taxonomy): domain Bacteria; phylum Desulfobacterota; class Desulfobacteria; order Desulfobacterales; family JAFDDL01; genus JBECKW01. Next base: position 330,400 of record CAXXKH010000049.1, read on the forward strand.
AAAGAGGAAACCAGATTGACTCTTCAAAGTTTTTTAGTCCACCCGCAACACGTTCCAGATTATAGATAACTATAATAATGGGACGGTTGGCTTGAATTAAGGCACGCGCAAGGACATTAGCGTCCTGACTGGATCCTCTCCAAGGTTCAGTGGGTTTGACCGCTTCCCAAATTGTCTCCCAAATGGACGAAATGTATTTGTTTCGGTTGGTCATTTTACATTCTTCAGGATCGTCCGCCTCCTGGCGCCACGGTAGGCGTAAAAATATTTCATGCGCAGTTCTTGATGTGAGTCCACCGGACAATATAGATCTTTCCCTCGGCCCTTGGATAAGGATGCATATTCCGGGGATCGCCTTTTTTAGTGATTGCTCATCAAATATGTGAAACTGCTCTTCTGCTATCGTCACTTGCTCTGTAAACTCGGTATCGTTTTGATTGGACTTTTCAGAAATCTGCTTGAACGTATCCTTGACAGCTTTTCCCAAATCAATGCGTTTATTTTCTTCAAAATTATAGATGATGATTGCCATTAATCCCTTGAGCCAGCGGTTTAATATATCAAAAAGTTCCGATTCAGTGCTGGCTTCTTTGCATATTCTTTGAGCAGCATTAAAAAAATCCCCATTTTTACGCGCGAAGTACGAATTCACATCTTCGATATTCTGAATCGATGCAGAAATTCCATGATTCAGCAGAGCGTTTGTGAACTTGGCTTGCTTCTCGAAGTCATTATTTATTTCTGTCTCGCTCCACTTGTACTTTTTACAATTCAAAAGAAGATCTCTAGCTGAAATCTTTAAATTATTGTAAAGTTCACTGCCATTTCTAGGTAATAAAAAAGTAAATGCCATCCAATTGGATCTTTCCATTTTTCAAGTGCAAGGCCGAACTCATACATTGAAAATGATGGTGCACATTCATCTTTTTTTCTTGTTACATCACCATATCTTGGTCCATAAAAACCTACAAAAGCGTATGCCTCCCCAATCAGGTTTTGGACAACGTTGAGTGTTATACCTCCACCAAGAGCATCGCGGTTTGCGTCAATATCAGTAAAATATTCCTCTCTGATTTTATTTGATATTTTTATCCTTAGCTCTTTCAGGTCGTCATATGTACTGCTGATAAAAATTTTCCTCCGATGCTCTTGAATAGATTCATACATCTTTTCAAAGGCTTCATGCAAAGTCTGAAGTTTATCCGTATGGCATGCCATCAGTTTCTCACAGGATATATCTCGAAGCGTTAATTGTTCTCATAAAGGATAGGAGTTCACGTGCTGAAGCTTCTTCCAAAGCATTCATCTCTGTCCGTTTATCATTGGCTGTCTCAGCTCTGCGAAATCGAAGACGAGATTCAGACACCGCCTCCAGGTAGTCTTGAAGTCGGGCTATATGAGATGCAGGCCGAAGCCCGTCTTCCAAAACCCTGATACCAAGACTGATCAATGCGATCGACACAACGAGAAAATGAATAATTGGACTCTTGAGCGCTGACACATCGGCCAAAACACCCCATATAACAATGATGTGAAGGGCTACGATTGTTACGATAGTGGAAAGCCCAAGCTTTTCAAGTAAGTATCCCTGTATCCTTGGATGCGTCCTGATAGGCCCCTTTCCCAGAATATACTTTGTGTATTCCTCCTGTGATCGAAACCGGATGGCATCGTAAGCATCAAATAGCTCCTTAAGAATAAGGTCTCCATCTAATGACTCGTTCAAAGAGCGATTTGCCCCCTGATTGAGCGCCTCGTCGGTCCATAGATTGAATCCAGAGCATGCATCTTTGTGATTGGCAGAGACGACATGCCCCTCACCGATCACCTCTTGGAGGCGGCAACCAACATTATCAATGTGGTCAGCTTTAAATGTTCTGAAATCTTCAGCCCTTTTTCTAATATAGGCAGCTATGCGAACTTCGGAGCCTGCTGCGTCTATGATTTCAGAAATATGTGAGCAAACATACTGCGCCTGCCATTGCCGAAGCCTATCTCCAATTAGCCTCTTTTTTTGCCAATTTTGCTTCCGCGGCCCAATACCAAGGCCAAGCGCTCCAATGAGGATACTACAGAGACCTGCAACCGCAGCAAGACTTGCAACAACCTTTGGAACCACTTCTGACACTACGGCCGCTTTAGCAGCTGGCAAAAGGAAAATTGGATCCGCAGCAGCAGTCACTATAGATAGTACTGCAAGTCCAACGCACCCCACTCCGAAGAGTTGAAAACCAGTCTTGGCTGCTTTTGCATCAGCATCAACATTATAAAAAAGAGTAGAGACCTCTTCACAATAGAATGCAAAATAAACATTCGGGAATCGCTCTTTTAGCCGCTTCCTTTCAATATCTTCAAGAAAAAACTCGTCATTGAATCTAAACTCATCAACTATGGGCATATGGAGTACCTTGAAATTAAAAATATAATGATGAATGTTCAAATTTTTTCAATTAATAGGAACAATCATTCAATACCTTATTATATTGATAAAAATCAAGTCGATTAGCTGAAAAATGGGAAGAGGAAAAATAATAGCATATTACTTTCTGAAAAATCATTATAAATTTGAGTCGGTGATAAAAGTGGCTTTCTTTGAGTATGTTTGACCGGAAATCCACATGTTATGATCGCTACAAATCTTCTCACCGATTGATATCATCATACATTCTGGAATACATATGGCTGCTAAACAGTGAATAGCACAATGTGATAGCTACCTTTTCAAAAGGCTACACCATCAGTTCTACGACTTGTGACAGAAACATCTATTACAGGGTCGGCCAAACCTGTGAAAGCTTGCCAGTATCCCAATATAATGCGTCCACGGAAAACCTTTGATACATCTGTAATATCAAGTATATACATGATCTATAAATCAGATGCTAAATATCTCGATATTTATTTACTGTACGCAACAAAACCCTTCCCGAAATTTTACCGCCTTCTTATTATTGAAATAGAGGACATCCCTTTTCCCAAAACGAAACATTTTAAGTTTTGGGACAAAACTCGAAAATTTTTCCCAGTCATTTGGCATGGGGATCACGATTTTTTTTGCTCATAGAATTTTTTTCTATGCATGCAGCCCGATTATTCGGGACAACGGACACACAAAATCACCTTTGTGGCGCCCGATAACCGTCAGATAAAACGATTATCCAATGGCATTTTTCCCGAATGCTTTGGATGCCTCATATGCGGTGATTGTTAGCGTTTGCTCGGGAGATTGTTTTATCGGTGCGAGGGGAAAGAAAGAGCGTTTTTAGACGGGATCAACTGGATTGACTAGATATTAGAAAAAGTTTTTTGCTTTGGTATTATTATCCTGTACATCCTGTCAAATTTTCGTTCTTAAAAAAGTTCCATAACCCGGACAGGGAGACTACGCTTTCCCTGGTCGGGAGGCTTTCTCTTTCTGTCCAAAAACGACACAAGGAGGCAGCCATGGATTTAAAAACGATCATTCAACAGAGTCTTTTGCGGCCAAAGGATGAACTGGGAGATCGGTCGACCTACGTCGGTGCTTCGGATCTCGGGTGCGAACTCAAAGGGTGTCTTGAAAAATTGACTCCCTCTCCAAAATCGTTCGAAACCCTGGTACGGTTCAAACGCGGAGATCTTGTGGAGAACATTGTCAAGGAAGCCTTGGAATGTTCCGGGATCAAGCACGTTTGCCAGCTCGAAGCCACTCATCCTGAAAAACCGCACCTCAAAGCACATCTCGATTTCACATTTTCAAACACATATGAAATAGGGGTCCTGGAATGCAAGAGCGTATCGTTCATTCCGGAGGCGGCTTATGACGGTTGGGAGAAACAGCTTTTCTATCAGATGGGACTGCTGTCACTCATCCGGCCGCAGAAAAAAATCAAAGGCGCGGTAATTGCCCTGGACCTTCAGAGTGGTGATGTCCGTATTTTTAACGGCTATACCCACAGCCCCTTGGTTTTCAAGGAACTGGAGGCATCGGCGGAGCGCATCTGGCAATCATTTCAGAAACAAAACACCAAAAACCTCAAACCAAACAGATCCCCCCTGTGTTCGTACTGCAACTTCCGATCGGACTGTCCCGCCTTTTTTATAAAGGATTCTGAACTGGTGGACTTGACGCCGATTCAGCAGGATGTGGACGGGTACGTGGACGCGAAGCTGCTCGAAAAAGAGGGGAAAACTCAGTCGTTCCAAGCAAAGGCCAGGATTGAACGGTTTCTGGGGAAGTTCGCGGCCGGCAAAGCGGGAGACACCGTGATCAGGATTTCTTCGAGACAGAAGGAAACCATCGACATGGACGCTTTCAAATCGGCCCACCCGGATCTGTACGAAGAATTCAAGAGAACCACACCATACACAGTTCTTAATATTTCCTGAGTTTATTTACCACAATACATCCACCATCCCATAAGGGAGACACACTCCCTTACCGGGGACCATTGTCTCCTTTTTTGGGAACAACCGAAAGGAGGCAGTCATGGCGGTCGTTATCAGAGACAAACAGGGAAATGAAAAGCATTATGAAACCGTGGCCGAACGCGTTCGAAAATTCAGGGACAAGTTTCCCGTGGATTCCGGATGGCGGATCGTACCCGAGGTGTCGTTTCCGAAGGAGGATACGGTGCTGTGCAAAACCGCGATTATCGATCCCGAGGGCATAATCGTTGCCACAGGCACGGCGGAAGAGGTTCGAAGCGAGGGATATGTCAACCAGACTTCTGCTGTTGAAAATTGCGAGACATCGTCCATCGGCAGAGCCCTTTTTTCAGCTGGTTTCGGCGGCGGCGAGTTCTGTTCAGCGGATGAGCTCTATGCGGCGCTTTCCAAGGGACAGGAACTTGAAATAGCTGGCAGCAAAGCATCTGCAAGCGGAAACGGCAAGACAAAAGAAAATGCAAATAACAATGGAAACGGAAATAAAAACGGAAATGGAAAACGAAACGGTTTTTCCAAGGTCGACGACTTCGGTTTTCTCGAAGAAATCGGCATGGGCATCAAGGTCGATAACGGACAAGTCGTAGTGACCGAAGGAACAAAGGGCATCATCTACAAGCATCGCGGCATTTTGAAATCATCGGGCTTTCGTTTCAACGGCGACACCAAGCAGTGGACGCGGCCTTTAAACTGAACCCATTCAAAGAAAGGAGCATGAAATGAACAAAGCGATACTGATCGGAAATCTTGGAAAGGAAGTCGAGGTTCGAAAAACCAGCAATGATTTTGCAATCGCAAACCTCAACCTTGCAACCACCGAACGGTTCAAGGAGAAATCAAAAACCGAATGGCACCGGGTCGTCGTCCTCGGCAAGCTTGCTGAACTCTGCGGAAACTCCCTTAAAAAAGGAGAGCAGGTCTATGTCGAAGGAAGGTCCAAGAAAACGTCCTGGGAAAAAGACGGTATTACAAGATACTCAACAGAAATCGTGGCATCGACACTTCTCATGCTGGGAGCGGGAATGCAGCTCGGAATCAACAAGGTGGTCTTGATTGGCAGACTGGGCACGAACCCGGATATCCGGTACACCCAGGGCGGCCTTCCCGTCGCCGGACTGTCCATCGCGACCAACGAAAAAAATGGAGATGGCATTGAAACCCAATGGCATCGCGTGATCGCCCTTGGAAAACTTGCGGAGGTTTGCGAGCGGTATCTGAAAAAAGGCCGGCAGGTTTGCATCGAAGGCCGTTTTCAGACGCGCTCCTATAAAAAGGACGGAACCACGCTGACGACAACGGAAGTGATCGCAACCTCCATGGAGATGCTCGGCTCGAAGCAGGACGGTAAAGGGTCTTCCGAAGATCATTTGGCTGCTTCCGACGCTTCGGAAAACGAGTACTACGCGGACGACATTCCCTTCTGAAGCATGCATTCCTCCAGTACAATCCCGATGTTTCACAATCCGCGATAATCAATCCAACAAAACAATAAGGAAAAGAACATGGCACGACTATCCTCACAGGAAAAGCTGGGTTATTACAAAACCCCCGTTCAAATCGTCGAACACATCAAAGAAGGCCTTACCATCGGCCCGAAGGTTCGAATGCTCGATCCGTGTTGCGGCAGCGGCGAGGCGCTTCAGCTTCTCGCCCTTGAAAACGATTCGGAAACCCTCGGCATCGAGTTTGAAAAGGGACGTTTCGAAAGCGCTAAAGCGGTCTTGGGGCGGGTGCTTCATGCGGACGCTCTCACTGAATCGGTCGTGAGCGCCCAGAGCATCGATCTGTTGTGGCTCAACCCGCCCTACGATGTGGATGAAGGCGACTTCGATCAATACCGGGAACGGTTGGAGTATCTGTTTCTACAGAAATACCTGCCGGTCCTCACTAAAAACGGCGTGATCGTTTTCATCGTTCCGCTACGGCAGCTGTTCGATCCCGGTATCCGCGGTCTTCTGGCTCGGCTTTCCGACCTGGAAATCTTCAGGTTTCCGGACGGCGAGTTCGAGGCTTTCAAGCAGGTAGTGGTGATCGGCCGGAAGCGGATGGTCTCGCGAACGGAATATGAAGATAACTATAGGAAAATTGCCGGCCAACGTGCAGAGACCCTTCCGACTACGGAGTTGATCCGCAAGAAGGGAATTCGTGCGGTGGCGAACGAGAAAAAAAGAGACCTGGTGTTTTCCGCCCGCCACATCGACCCCGAAGAGATTCTGCCCCTGACGTCCACATTGCGGGAGATGTTTCTAAAGGACATCACCCCGCCCATGCTCACCGACACCCATCCGCTGATGCCCCTGAGACAAGGACATCTGGCCATGCTGCTTGCAGCCGGATACGTGAACGGTGAACTTACGGACGGAAGCGGTGAGCATCTCGTTATCAAGGGCGCGGTAAAGCATGCGGAAACCGTAACGGACGAATCCACGGAACACTTCAACATCACCAAAACCATACAGAAGGTCGAAATCACGGTTCGGGCGCTGAACTTAGCCACGGGCGAGATCGAGACCATATCCTAAAAAAGGAGATCGAATGCACAAGATCGTACAGGAAAGCATGGAAAGCAGGGGCAGGGTGCAGGCCTATTCGGACAGCTTTATTTTGACGGAAAGCTTTGGATCGGTGAAGTACCTGTCCATGTTCGGCGCCAGCATTGCGGTGAAGTCCCTGACGGCACAGATTATCGGCAACCGGGATTCGGTCCATATCGTAGGCGATTCCGGCCGGTTTATTCTCTCCGGAGGATGCGGGCCGCTTGAGCTCACCCGGGGCACCGAACATCTACGAACCTACACCCGGAACGTAAGACCCGGTGTAACCCACAAGATCCTCTATTCCCCGGACTACTTTGTCCCCTGGAAAAAATCGGACGTGCGCGAGTTCATCACGTTCGGACCCACGGACGAAGATGCCCGGAAAAGAGCGTTCTCGATCGTGGACAAGCTGGGAAACGTCCCCCTCAAGACCTCATGGCGCGACTGGCTGTGGGAGAGAATGACACTGGATGACATGGCGCCGATGCCGATCGTTGGAGGAGATGTTCCGGAGTTTGCAAACAGCCGGTTCATGTTCGTTCCCGGCGATGCCTGGCTAGAAGCGTGTATCCGGGAAGACCTGGAAATTCTCAAAACGGCATAGCTGACCCAGTACTACACAACCCCGAAGGGGACGCACTTTCTTCCCCTCGGGGGGATAGGTGCGTCCTCTTTTTTATGGAAAGGAAGGACGCATATGGAATTGAGCGCGTTTTTGAGCAAGTACAACGATGCCCTTCGACGGAAGATCTCCGGCGCTTTCAAGGCGCTCTACGATCCGAAAATCGAGGGACCGAAGGAACACACCCTGAGAGAGCGGCTGAAAACCCTTCTCCGGCAGCCATTTCCCAAGCAGGCGGAAGCAGTTCTAAGCCTCGCCAAGGGATTTTTCGCCGGTCACAAGGGGCTTTTCCTGGTCGCCGAGATGGGGGTGGGAAAAACGATCATCAGCATCTGCGTATCGTACCTTGTCTGCAAACCGAGATCCCGGACCCTGGTGCTTTGCCCCGGGCATCTGGTGGACAAGTGGAAACGAGAGATCATCCAGACCGTTCCGAACGCCGTGGTGGTGGATATCAACGGCCCCGGGCTGAAAGAACTGATCGCACTGAAGAAAAAGCCCGAACCCCGGGGTCGCGAGTTTTATATCATCGGAAAGGAACGGGCGAAAAACCATTTCACGAGAAAAACGGCAACGGCCAGGCGCATGGACACCCATGCCTGCCCCGCGTGCGGCGAGCTTCTGCATGTCAAGCCCGCAGCTAAGGGAAAACGCCCCGTCTGTCCGAACGAGAACTGTCGGTCCCCCCTCTGGGAAGCCGACAACTCCAAGTTCAGACGGTACGCCAAGTCCGAGTTCATCAAGAGATATCTTCCGCCGAACCTGTTTCAGTTCTGCATTGCCGATGAAGCGCATCAGTACAAGGCGGGGGATTCCGCGCAGGGTCAGGCGTTTGCCAACCTGATCTGTTCATCGAAATACACCCTGTGTCTTACGGGAACGCTTATGGGGGGGTATGCGAGCAATCTGTTTTACCTTCTCTTCCGGCTGATTCCCGGAAAGATGCGGGAGATCTGCAGCTATAAAAACGCCATGTCATTTGCGGAACGATACGGCGTGATCGAGAGAATCGAAAAAGAGGATTTGAGGGACAACACGGCATCCATCGGCAGGAACACGGTGACTCGAAGGGTGAAGGAAAGACCGGGGGTGAGTCCGCTGGTGTTTACGGATCTACTCCTGGAGCGGTGCGTGTTTCTCAAGCTCGACGATGTCGCCAGAAACCTTCCGCCTTTCAACGAACAGGTAGTCGAAGTGGCGATGAGCGGTGCGCAGCATGCCGCCTACAAGGCTTTCGAAGGTGATTTGACGGCCGAGGTGAGGGCGGCATTGGCTTCGGGAGACAGAAGTCTTCTCGGCGCCATGATAAACAGCCTGCTTGCGTACCCGGACGGCGCCAGACGCGGAGAAACAGTCTTACATCCGCGGAAGGTCGATCCGCTTACCGGGGAAAAGTGGGTGGTTTGCACCGCACCCAAAATCGACGAGGAGGTTTTACAGAAAGAGGATCAGCTTTTAAAGATCCTTTTGGAAGAAAAACGGAAGGGCCGGAAAACAATGGTCTGCCTGGAGCATACGGGCACGAGGGACCTGATTCCGGACCTTCGGGAACGGATTGAAAATACAGGTCTCTCCGTACTGGTGCTAAGGCAGAATTTTCCCAAGACGTCCCAGAGGGAAAAGTGGCTGAAAACCCGGATGGCGGAAGCAGACTACGATGTGCTTATCACCAATCCACGGCTGATCGAAACGGGTCTGGACCTCCTGGAGTTTCCCTCCATCGTGTTTTTCCAGACCGGCTACAGCGTGTTCACGCTCAGGCAGTCCAGCCGGCGCTCGTGGCGAATCGGCCAGGACAAGCCGGTTCAGGTCTATTACATGGTCTATTCGGACACCATGCAGGCAGTCGCCCTGTCACTCATGGCCGACAAGATGCAGGTAGCCCTGGCCGTGGAGGGAGACCTCAGCGACAAGGGACTGACCGCGCTTGCGGAGGGCGATACGTCCATCCTCATCCGAATGGCGAAATCCCTCTTGGGTGAAACTACTCGCGAAAGTTCCGAAGATAAGTGGGGCGGGCTCGCGGATGCCTCTGTTCGGGCCGATGAGCGCCTGGACGAATCGGGGCCCGGACCGAAAGTTACCGAAACAACCATAACCCGGACGGATATCAGCGTCGAAGGATCGGATGCCGCCCGGAAAGAGGTCACTATCGTCAAGGTGGTGCGGGGCACCGTGTATCCGAAGAAGGGGTATGCCGTCGCCTTTATGAAAAATCCCAAGGCCATTTTCCTGTTTTCCAAGGGAAGCATTTTCCACAACCGAAGAAAAATCGGTGAATATGATGCCAAGGGCGACGGCAGGATCAACGGAAAGACCATCAAGCTGATGCCGGACGGAGACAACTTCCTGCTGGTCGAGATGAAGGAAGACACTCGATCCCTACAGGCCGCCTGACATCCCACAAAAATGAATCCCGATGAAGGGAGGTTATCTCCCTCATCGGGGAGATCCCTCCTTTCATTTTTCGAAAGGAGGCAGACACCATGAATCAGAAAGAGATGTTCCCCCCGCCGAAACGGCATATCACCTATGCCTATCGAATCTCCATGGTCCGGGACAAGATCATCCGGTACGACGGCGAGCTGTCGAACGCCCTGCTGGGTGCGAGACTGGTTTGCAAGACCATCGATTCGTGCGGCCAGGATGATCGGGAGCACATGATTATCATCATGCTGAATACAAAAAACAGGGTAGTGGGGACGAACATCGTTTCCGTGGGTACGGTGAACTCCACCCAGGTGTATCTCAGGGAGGTGTTCAAACCGGCCATCGCGGCAAGCGCGGTCGCCATTATTATCGGGCACAACCACCCTTCGGGGATTCTGGAACCGTCGCAGGAGGACGTCCTGATTACCAAGAAAATTCTCGCTGTCGCTAAGCTGTTGGAGATCACCGTCCACGACCATGTGATCGTGGATATGAACTCCGACAACTACTTCAGTTTCTGCGACAGAGGCATGATGGAGAACCTGAAGAGGGACGCGTCGGGATTGCTTGAACGGCTCTGAAAAAACGCTTCAAATCTAACCCGCAAAAGGGGAACGCTCGTGGCATCCCCTTTCGCGGGGGAGCCATGGGCGTTTCCGAAAGGAGGCCGTCATGGCTGGAAAGAAAATAAACCGGTACGCAAAGAAAATCGATTACATGGAAAAAATGAAGGAGACCCTACGGACCATTCTGGCGCTTCAAAGCGAACATGAGATTCAGACTTGGTTCCGGGGCATTTCGAACCTGATGCTGTTCGGAAGGAAGTATTCCGCGAACAATCTTCTCCTGGTTCATTCCCAGAAACGGGAGGCCATCTGGACGGAAGGTTTCACCGCTTGGAAAATGAAGTACAGAAGGTTCGTGCAGAAAGGGGAGAAGGGCATTCTGATCTTCGCGCCGGTTCCCGTAAAATCCAGGAAAAACAGTGCTGAGGAACTCCCTGGAGAGAGAATCGAAGTGAATGGAGACGACCGGGAAAAACCCGAATTCGTCCTCTTCAAGCCGGTCTATGTTTGGGATTACTCCCAGACCCGGGGGAACCAAGTGGCGAAAATAGAAACAATGCTTGAAAAACGAAGCGCCGCAAAGAAAGGGATCTACGCCACCACCGGCGAAAACCTCGGTATTCTTTCCGAGGCCATGGTGGATCTCATCGTCGGGAAAGGACTTGCGATCGATTACAAGGACCTCGGGTCCGCCGGCGGTCTGGCAAGGGGAAAGACTATCTATATCGACCAGGCCCTTGATGTCGGTGACGATCTGGGGGTCTTGATCCACGAGTATTCCCACATCATGCTGGGGCACACGGAAGAGGAAAGGAATGAAAGCGACATAGAACTGGAAGCCGAACTCACCGTGGGCCTCGTCAAGGGCGGCCTGGGCTTGGATATCAAGCCACAGGCGGCATACCTCTTTACATGGAGCCGGGATGTGAACGGCAAGCAGAAGGAAGAGAAGTTCATGAACGCCTTCAGAGCCTCGCAGCCCCTGGCGAACGACATACTGAACCACCTGAACGATGCAATTACAGGTGACGAAGAAGAGCTGAACAGCGACATCGCAGCATAATTACAATAGCCCCGGCTCCTAGAACGTTCTGGAATCGGGGCTTTTTTTGTTTAGACAGGATTAACCCCGCTGAAGACGGGGCAGGCATGATAGACAGGATGAAAAAAATAAACACCAAAACGAAGCATACGAAAAATATTTGATCGCCAGCAGGCGATAGCCTTTTTCAAAACATCCAGTAAATCCTGTTCATCCTGTCTAAAATCTAGTGCTGTTATGCTTTTTAGCAGGATTTGAAGAAAACAAAAGGCCAATTACAGACCACTATGAGACCATGCGCGGACACTATAAGGCCAATGGTTGACCCGATAGTATCCCTCCTGGGTCAAATAAAATCCCACAAAGGACACTATGAGACCATGACCGGACACTATGGAGCCTTAAGAGGGCACTATGAGGCCAAATAGGCGTGATTTAAAGGCCAATGTCGGACACAAAATCAGTACATCTTAATCTCCGCTTGTAAAATTATCTACTTTTTCATTTGTCCAAAATGTCAAGCGGATAAAATCACGAAAAAAGGCGGGAAATTTCAAGGAAGCGAAAAAAAAGAGACAACATCGTGCCTGGTCAGATTATAGCTTATCGATATTCCGATAATAAATGAAAGCGTTTTTCCCGCATGAAAAAGCGTCCTGGTTTCCGGTCTTCCGGAAAAAATCACCACATGTCCAATATGTCCAAAGGTGATGTCCAGAGAAATTATGCGATGTCCAATGGAAAAATAGTAAAAAACCAAATATATTCATATAGATACGAATAATAACCCGCCACTTTTATTTTTCAGAACACCCGTTTTTCCAATCCCCTAATAAGTTTCTTAGGAGCGTTGGACATGTCCAGCACAAGAAACTTGAAGCATACTTCGTGAACCCCAACCATCGAAAGGAGTTGTCATGAAACTTACGCAAAAAATGGAACGATGGATAGAAAGCAGGCTATGGAATCTGAAGATAGAAAACCAACCCATCCACCTCAAACGGGTTGCTTCCGAACTTGTGAGTGAGTTCGGCATTACACTGTCATCCGGAGAAGAAAAAAATCTGGAAGGCGCAATCGATCAGATACGCTACCGTGTTTACAAGCGGTATGAACGAAGGCAAAGCAGAAAGACAGAACTCGCCCGGAAGCTGGGGCTGCCCGAGAAAATGATCGAGAGATGGTTCCGGGCCGGGTGGATCGTTCCAGGAAACCAGAAAAGCGAAGCTTTGGCAATCGGCATAATATTTGAAAGAGATTATTACTGCAGGTTTATCGCGCCGAAAAGGGTGGGAGACCGAATACCGGAAGACCCGGATGTTAGCATCACCAGCATCTGACAAAACCCACTGAAACGATATCGCAAATCAACTTCGCAGCAAAACAGTCTCATGACAATGGCGAATCGCCGGGAGGAATCACATGGCAAAATTCGAAATCACAGCCAAGGAAAAAACCCTCGAAGTGAATGAAATTTTCAAAGACTACAGCATATATCCACGGGAATCGGTGGATGAGAACCGCATCGATTTCTTCAGGGATCTAATGGAAGAGGGTGCTCTCTTTCCACCCATCAAAATCGTCATGGACAATTCCGGCCGGTACGTTCTTCTGGACGGATTTCATCGTCATGGTGCCTATCAAAAACTGGGCAGGCGCCAGATCCTTTGCGATCTTCTCGATGCGGAACCGGGAACCTGGCGTCTTCTGACGGTCCGGTTCAATTTCGATTCGTCACAACCTCTGAAGAGTGGAGAGATCAAAAAGGCCATTCACGACACCTGGTGCAAGGACAATATCCGGGACAAGCAGCAGATCGCCGACATGGTCGGATGCAGTGTACAATGGGTCCGCAGGGTGGTTAAGGACCTGGAGCAGGATGAAAAGGGTGAAAAACTCGCCCTTGCCCGAAAACTCAAAGAAGAAGAGAACGCCTCCATTCGGGATATTGCCGACAGGATCGGGTGGACCAAAAGCAAAACCCACCGTCTTTTGAGCGAATCCCAGAAGTCCGATGATGTACAGGAACGATCCGGAACCGGAACAGATCAACCGAAGGCGATAAACGTATCGACTTCGAATGGCGGTGAACAGCAGAAAAATGAACAGAATTTTCAACAAACCGAACGAATCATCGTAAATTTCGACGGGTTCGACCATCCATGGGAGCCGGAACAAAAAGAGGCCCTCTACGCATTCGACGGAATTAAAAACGGTCTCTCGGTCGAAACCATCTCCAAGCACATCGATAAAAATCCGGCCTGGGCGAGAAATACCGCCCACATCCTTCTATACATTTTCCAGAACGCAGAGAATCCAGCCGGTGACCTTTCGGAAATATCCGAAACCCTGTCCGTAGGTGTCGAAAGGATACGATTCATTCATTGGCTGTTCACCCACTGGCCTAACATCCTACCGGAACGGAGATCCCTTTTTCAATGGATTTTGAAAAACCAGTCCCAGTATCATGATGAACGGATCAACAAGCTCATCCGTTTCGAGCACCTCTACTGGCATCAGACAAACAACGATAAGGAGGAGGGGATCGATGGTGGTGGAAACTATCTGTTAAAGGAACTGCCGGCCGAAAAGCTCGGACAACTGAGCCAGACCACTCTATATTTTGAGGACTTGAAAAAATACATCCGGAACTACAAAATCGAAACCGCCCTGGCAAAAGACCTACTTGAACGCCTCAACCTCATCATGATTTCTCAGAACCGCATACAGGACCATTTGCGAAATTTTGTTTGATCAGGTTTTATCTGAATGGATAAGGACGTGGTTATTTTCGTGTGTGTTATAACCACACAGTGCAAGATAATAATTCATGAATTACAGATCTGAGATTTCAGGCTCTGTAGATACTTGCCCCTTTTGAATGGATATCCCAAATTTATTACTAATACTCTATTGCTTGAAAAAACCATTCCCGAATGATAAGAATTCTTGCAACAATACAAAAATCCTTAGGCCCGGCAAACACATGAAAAAGATTCTCCTAAGCTGGATTGGTTTTACAGACCTCAGAGCTTCAAGAAATGAGGAGACTGCTGGTGTTGGCCCGATCGCTCAGGCAGTGTCTGCCCTTCATTTTGATGAGATTTATCTCATCAGTGATCTTGAGCCTTCCGAAGCTGCATCTTATACCAAATGGCTGAAGAGATTAACGAAATCGCCCATCACAGTTTTAGATGAAAAACTTTCAAGCCCCACTCATTTTGGGGAAATTTATGAAACGGTGACGGGCATCATAAAGAAAATCATCGAAAGTCATGATGGCGGTGTCGATTTTACCTATCATTTAAGTCCCGGCACACCAGCCATGGCGGCGGTATGGGTCATTGTTTCAAAAACGAGATTTCCTGCCTCTTTAATTGAATCCTCACCAAAAGAGGGTGTGAAAACTGCGGCCATCCCGTTTGATATCTCCGCTGAATTCATTCCGGATTTATTGCGAAAACCCGACCAGCGGCTTGAAGAGCTAACTGCTGGGTTGACCCAAGAAGCCCCTGAATTTGAAAGCATCATACATCGAAGCAAGATCATGAAACGCGTAATTGCAAAGGCGCGAATCATCGCACCTCGCTCCGTACCGGTGTTGATCGAAGGAGAATCCGGGACGGGAAAAGAACTTCTTGCAAAAGCGATTCATGAAGCAAGCCCGAGGAAAGGAAAACCATTCATTGCGGTCAATTGTGGCGCTATCCCTTCGGAATTGATCGAATCCATGCTTTTTGGGCATGAAAAAGGGGCTTTTACCGGAGCCGATACACAGCGGATAGGCTATTTCGAATCCGCGGATAAAGGCACTCTTTTTCTTGATGAAATCGGCGAGCTTCCTATGCCTGCACAGGTCAAATTATTAAGGGTGTTGCAGGAAAAGGAAGTCACGCGAATCGGATCAACCAAACCAACCTCTATTGATGTCCGTATCATTGCTGCCACGAATCGGAGTTTAATTGAGGAAATGTCCGCCGGTCGGTTTCGATCGGACCTATTTTACCGATTAGCCGTTGCGATTTTAAAATTGCCGCCGATGCGGGAAAGGGCCGGGGATGTTGCTTTGCTTATAGATAGGCTACTGGACCAGATCAACCAGGAAAGTGTCGAGGAACCAGGATTTAAACACAAGAAAATTTCTGCAGCCGCAAAAAACCTTATGCTTCAACAGGAATGGCGAGGGAACGTCAGAGAGCTTCAAAAACACCCTTCGGAGAGCAGCTATATGGTCGCCGGGCGCAGCCATCGACAAGGAAGATATTCAGGAGGCCCTACTTCCGTCTATCAAGGG
This sequence comes from Desulfobacterales bacterium, assembly GCA_963677545.2. Lineage (GTDB taxonomy): Bacteria > Desulfobacterota > Desulfobacteria > Desulfobacterales > JAFDDL01 > JBECKW01. Next base: position 346,316 of record CAXXKH010000049.1, read on the forward strand.
AGATGGTCATGATTTGATTGGTCGGCCAATACATGACGGTGTTAACTTGCCAGAACTTATTGAAAAACTGGCCCAGCATTATCTAAAAGAAGCCATGAGAGAGGCAGGCGGCAATAAGACTAAGGCGTCCAAATTGGTCGGACTTCCTAATTATCAAACCTTCACAAACTGGATGAGCAAATATCGTGTGACCTGATTTGGCATGGGCATTGCTCATACCAGGGGACATGGACAGGACGATCATGCAATCAATCAATTTTGAATTCTTAAGGGCCAGATGGCCGGAGCTTGCAGACCTGGGAGGGTTTGCAGAACAATATGCCTGGCCAGATCCGACAGGAGCGCTTGTAAAATTAAGAGCTTTCATCGAATCGCTTGTCCACAGGTTTTATGATGAGCATGAATTAAACCGACCGCTTCAATCCACTCTGCTTGATCTTCTTAAACAGGAAGAATTTAAACAGGCCGTTCCATCCGTTGTTTTGAATACGTTTCACAGCATCCGCCTTGCGGGGAACAAGGCGGCCCACGCCGAACCCATCCATCTGTTCAATGTCCACGAACTTCTTCAGAACGCCTTTGATTTGGGCCGCTGGCTTTTTATTGTCGGCGGTGGGGAGCAACAGGATTGTCCGATTTATAAAGCCCCTGAAAAACCCACAGCTGCCTTTGCAAGTGCCGAGGCACTGAAACGTGAAAAACGTCTCGTCCAGGAAAAACTGGCGGCAAACGAAATGGAGATGCAGTCGCTTCTTTCCGAGTTGGAGGCTTCGCGTGCAAAAGCAATGGTTGCCGAGAAACGGATTGAAACGCTTGAAACCCTGCTTAATGCCGGAAAAATCGCGGCAGATGTGCTCGGGTTCAACGAAGAGGTTACGCGCAAGCGCCTGATTGATACTCAACTGGCAGCTGCTGGCTGGAATATCGGAGACGGCGGCGCCGATACATCCGAGGTTCATCAAGAAGAAAAAATTGAGCATCAACCCACTAGAACTGGAATCGGGTATGCGGATTATGTCCTTTGGGATGATAATGGAATGCCCCTTGCCGTCATCGAGGCTAAGAAAACAGCGAAAAACGCAGAGTTGGGACAGGAGCAGGCAAGATTATATGCTGACGGTCTTGAAAAAATGCATGGGCAGCGGCCGGTCATTTTTTATACGAATGGGTTTGATATCTTTATCTGGGACGATGCCCAGGGATATCCCCCCAGATCTCTGTATGGGTTTTATTCCAAAGACAGCCTTCAATACCTCTTTTTTCAAAGAAACAATCGTAAGGCGCTCTCCAGTCTTTCTTCAAAGCCGGACATCGTGGATCGGCTATACCAGATGGAGGCCATTAAACGGATCGCTGAAAAATTTACCACCTATCGGCGGAAAGCCCTGATAGTCCAGGCGACCGGTACCGGAAAAACCCGGGTCGCGATTGCTCTTACTGAGCTTTTAAACCGGGCCAGTTGGGTAAAACGCGTTCTGTTTCTGTGTGATCGAAAAGAGCTTCGAAAACAGGCCAAGAATGCATTTAATGATTTTTTGAACGAGCCCATGACCGTTGTTACTGCAGGTACCGCTAAAGATCGTGATAAGAGGATTTATCTTGCCACATACCCGGCCATGAATAAGATTTTCCAGACCTTTGACGTGGGATTTTTCGATCTTATCATTGCTGATGAGTCGCACCGAAGCATCTACAACCGGTACCGCGACATGTTCCGTTATTTCGACTGCCTCCAGGTAGGTCTCACTGCTACTCCGGTGGATTTCATTTCCAGGAACACTTTCCGTATTTTCGACTGTGAGGACAAAACCCCTACTGCCTATTACGCCCTGGATCAGGCCGTTGAAGAGGGGTACCTCGTACCGTATGAGGTTTACACGCACACCACTCAGTTTCTCAGAAAAGGTATCAAATACAAAGACCTGACCGATGAGCAGAAACAACAGCTTGAAGAGGACGGTGAAGAGCCGAAAGATTTCGACTTCGAAAACCATCAGATCGACAAACAAGTTTTCAACCGGGATACCAACCGTGCTATTATCCGGAACCTGATGGAAAACGGTTTTCGGGAAGAAACCGGACAAACCCCCGGCAAAACCATCATTTTCGCCAGGAACCACCAGCATGCAATGCTTCTCAATGAGGTGTTCAACGAGCTTTTCCCGCAATACGGTGGCAAGTTCTGCCGGGTGATCGACAATTATGATTCGAGGGCAGATCAGCTTATTGACGATTTTAAGAGCGATAAGGACAGCTATCCCCGCATCGCCGTTTCTGTTGATATGCTCGATACAGGCATTGATGTTCCAGAAATTATCAATCTCGTATTTGCAAAACCCATCCGGTCTCTCGTCAAGTTCGAACAGATGATCGGAAGAGGTACCCGCCTGTGTCCAAACCTGTTTGGCCCCGGGAAAAATAAAACGCATTTCAGGATTTTCGACCACTGGGGTAACTTCGAGTATTTTGAAAAACACTATAAAAGGGCGGAACCGACTGTTTCCAGGTCACTGATGCAGCAACTTTTCGAGGCGCGTTTGGATCTTGCCCGTACTGCCTTGAATCAGAGCGAGCCCGACGCCTTTCATATGATAGTTCAACTGATCCGGGAGGATCTGGACCGTCTCTCCGAAGACATTATCAGCGTTCGTGAAAAGTGGCGTGAAAAACGATCGCTTTCAAAACAAGAAACACTTGATGCTTTTTCTCCTTCCACCGAGCAGGATCTTCGCCGCCAGATGGCCCCTCTCATGCAATGGGTCGATATCCGGGGCCACGTGGATGCGTATCGCTTCGATCTGCTGCTCACTGAACTTCAGATCGAGCATCTCAAAAAATCAGGCCGCGTGGATGATTTGAAAGGTCAGATGCATGACCGGATAAGCCGTCTGCAGATGCACCTGAACCCTGTTCGGGAGAAGGCGGATATTATCAAAGAAGTGAAAGGCAGTGAATTCTGGAGCCCTGTCACGATAGAGGCCCTTGAAACAGCCCGACGGCAGCTTCGGGGCATCATGAAATACGTTGCTAAGGAAACCTTCACGCCGCCGAATCCAAAATATATCGACCTCCATGACGGCCAGGAGGAATACAATAGACTTCAGACCAAGCTAAAGTTTTCGGATATGCCCGGTTTTCGGAAGCAGGTCCAGGATGCCTTGTTGAAAATATTCGACGAAAATCCGGTTTTGAAAAAGATCAAAGCTGGGACGCCGGTGTCCCAAGACGATCTGAAGGCACTGACATCTCTTGTACTCACCCAGAATCCCAGTGTGGATCATGAGATTTTAAAGGAATTTTTTGAGGAGACCGCCGAACCACTGGATTTCGCTATTCGAAGCATTATCGGAATGGATGCGGATGTGGTGAATAGTCGGTTTTCGGAATTTGTCACCCGATATCCCGGCATGGCGTCAAACCAGGTGGCATTTCTCAACCTTTTAAAGAACCATATCAGTCGCTATGGATCTATCAAGGTGGAGCAGCTTTATGAAGCCCCATTTACAGCACTTCACAGCGATGGCCTGGACGGAGTATTTTCAAACGAGCAGATGGTCGAAGAGCTCCTTGCCATCGTCGATACGTTTAAACCAACACTAACAAACCAAAAGGAACAGGAGTAGTAAAAATCAATGATTAACGGAATTAAAAGCCAAGTGGATAAACTTTGGACGGAATTTTGGACCGGCGGCATCGCTAATCCACTAATGGTGATTGAGCAGATATCCTTTCTGATGTTTTCCAGACTTCTGGACATTCGGGAAACTCGGGAAGAAAAAAAGGCAAAGCGCACGAACAAACCTTTTCGTAGGGTATTTGGTGATATCGAGCAGGACCTGAGATGGTCTCATTTCAAAAACATTACACCGGCAGAAAAGATGCTGGTTTTGATTCGGGACAGGGTGTTTCCCCATTTTAAGAACGTGGCTATGGACGGCGCTAAATTCGGGGAGTACATGAAAGACGCCCAGCTCATGATCCAGAAGCCCAGCCTTCTGGTGTCGGCCGTCAACATGATCGATAAACTGCCGTTGGCTGAAGGAGATACAAAGGGTGATTTGTACGAATATCTTCTCAGCAAACTTACTACTGCCGGCATCAACGGCCAGTTCCGAACCCCGAGACATATCATCCGAAAAATGGTGGAGATCCTCGATCCTCGGCCGGATGAGACCATCGGAGATCCTGCCTGTGGTACGGCTGGATTCTTGGTGTCTGCAATGGAATACTTGCTCGAAACTTACACCTCCTCCGAGGCGGTGATTGAAAACGAAGATGGTAGCAAAAGCTACACTGGTGATCAGTTGATACCTTATATGGATCACATTCAAAAGAACATGTTCAACGGATTCGATTTTGATGTGACCATGCTGCGTATTGCCTCTATGAACCTTCTTCTCCATGGTATCGACGCGCCGGATATCCACTACCAGGACACCCTCAGCAACGGATTCCCAGATCGGTTCCCGGAATTTTCGGAAGAGCATTTTGATGTGATTCTTGCCAATCCACCGTTTAAAGGCAGTCTGGATTATGAGGATGTGCATGCTTCCCTGCTAAGTAAAGTTAAAACCAAAAAGACTGAACTGCTTTTCGTCACCTTGATCTTGCGCATGCTTAAAATGGGAGGTCGTTCGGCTACGGTTGTTCCGGACGGTGTTCTTTTTGGATCCTCCAAGGCGCATGTGGCCCTGCGGAAAATGCTGGTGGATGAAAACCAACTTGAGGCGATAATCTCGCTCCCGTCTGGGGTGTTTCGACCATATGCCGGTGTTTCAACAGCCATCATCGTTTTTACAAAGGGAGGGCGTACTGACAATGTGTTTTTTTACGATGTACAGGCGGATGGTTTCTCGCTTGATGATAAACGTGATCCCCAGCCTGATAAAAACGACCTCCATGATATGTTAACCCGTTGGAAAGTCCGTAATCCGAAGAAGGACTCTGATCGGACCCGGAAACATTTTTTTGTATCGGCTGCTGACATCCGAGAAAGCAAGTATGACCTTTCCATAACTCGCTATAAAGAAACAGTTTATGAGGAAGAGCAGTATGATCCGCCAGAGGAGATTCTGGGTAGAATGATGATGCTGGAAAAGGACATTATTGCGGATATGGAGAATCTGAAGGGAATGTTAGCATGAAATTGAAATGGCCGACCATTCGCCTCGGGCAGATTGCAGTCCATCGAGGTGGATCAATAAATCCGGAAAAGTTTCAAAACGAAATTTTTGAATTATACAGCATCCCTGCTTATGAGTCGGGAAAACCGGAGTATCTCAATGGAAGAGAAATTGGTTCTGCGAAAAAGATTGTTGAACCCAACGATGTCCTAATTTCTCGTATTGTACCTCATATACAACGTGTTTGGATAGTTAGTACGAAGAAAAATTATAGACAGATCGCATCTGGTGAGTGGATTATTTACAAGAGCAAAAAGTTTTACCCGCAATTTTTACGATACGTGCTTTTAACAAAATATTTTCATAGTCAGTTTATGCAAACAGTCGCAGGTGTCGGAGGGTCTTTATTGAGAGCTAGACCAGCTCAGGTTGATTTGATAGAGATACCAATACCCCCCCTATCCGAGCAAAAGCGAATTGCGGCCATTTTGGACAAGGCTGACGCTATCCGTAAGAAACGGCAGCAGGCTATCAAACTCGCCAACGAATTTTTCCGCTCTTCCTTTCTTGACATGTTCGGTGATCCGGTATTGAATCCGAGAGGGTGGCCTCAGTTTAGGCTTGATGAAATTTCAGAAATAGCTTCTGGTGTAACAAAAGGCAAAAAATTTAATGGAAAAACAATTTTTGTACCATACATGCGAGTTGCAAATGTCCAGGATGGATATATCGAATGTGATAACGTTCAAAAGATTGAAGTATTAGAAACAGATGTAGAGAAATATAGATTGGAGAAAGGTGATATTCTTTTAACTGAAGGAGGAGATCCTGACAAGCTGGGTCGGGGTGCTGTATGGTATGGTAAAATAGACCCTTGTATTCATCAAAACCATATATTTCGAGTCCGCCTTAATAAGGAAAAAGTTCTACCTGAATATTTGAGCGCTCTAATTGGTAGCTCAAGGGGCAAAAGGTACTTTTTGCAGGCAGCGAAACAGACAACTGGTGTCGCATCAATAAATAAAACGCAACTGAGCGCATTTCCAGCTATAGTCCCGCCTTTAAAGTTGCAACAGAAGTTCCTTGAGGTGATAAAAAAAACACGTGCTTTTCTTGTTAATGAGAAGAAAGGCCAATTGCTCAATGACGGACTTTTTAATTCTATATCACAACGAGCTCTTACAGGTAGTCTTTAACAAGTGCTTCCAATTTAGAATTAATAATAGCTTCTTGCATATAAAATAGGCAACAACTATGGATGTGCTGGAATGGCTCAAACATTTTTTATATGATCGAACAACAGATTCTGTTCCAGATGGACGCCCACTATATGCCTACAAATGCAGCGATAAGGATTACGGCGACTTAAAATTATTTGTTTCAAATGAATTTAAACGACATGTATTACCAGATTATTCAATAACCTTCCCTCATATTTTTTGCTTATATGCAGCTGAGACTTGGCGACGTAGTCATGTAGGTGGGCCTTGGAAATGGGAGACTGTATTCTCGGAAGTCACACATTTTGTTCCCGATCATCATATAATAGTAGAGTGGGTAAGAAAAGGTCTAAGATACTGGAAACGCCCAATATTGAAAAGCAACATAGGGCACAATGAATATTTAATTACTGTTGCTTGCGAAGGAGGGTTGCCCCTGCTGCTTCTCCGAAATGAAAATGCTCGCCTTAGTCGCTATTTTAAACAGCTTCTTCAGACATATCATTTTGAAAAACAGTTACCCATTTGCGATATCAATGCTATCGCCAGGCGCCTTGCTTCTTATCTGCCGCAAAGTTTGCACCATGAGATTGTTTATAACTTGGGTGGTGATCTGATCAAACAAATAGTTGATTTACAGAATAAGGTGTCAGATGCCGTCGATCCCATCATCGCTCTAGATAAAAATTATCCAGATTGGCGAAATAAACTCCCGCTACCCCTGAAAGACAGTACTGTTGAACTCTTTATAAAAAATCTAGTTCACGAAGCCAAAACCCTTACGCTTGCAGAAAAGCAGCGCATAAGGTGGCGGCGCTTACTTATAAGGGTCGGAGACGAATGGCGGGCCGAGAAACGTCTTGAGCTACCGAATCAGTTTTCCGGTGCGGTGCTAAAAAGGCGGTTGAATAGAGATAATTTAGCACCACGCTTTCGAATTTTACTCCAAACTTTGAAAGATATCACTCCCATTGCTTTGCTTACCAGGTTGCGCGGTGAGGGTGATGAGGCCCGTTATCGATGTGAGGCGCTAAAAAGGAAAGGGGTCAATCTTGCCGGCGTTCATGCTTTAATGGGTGCAAGGCTTTTGATAAGTGATGGTGTATTTGAATCGGACCTGGAGGTAAATGGTGGTGACGTGTGGGGGCCCTTACCTTGGATTTTCCGAGAACGCGACGGACAATGGGAGTATCTTCGAGAGGGTTCGACACGTTGCAGAGAAGATAATATCAGAATGTTAGTGCCTTTAAACGGTATCCTGAAAGCCACTGAAGGGGAGTGTGTTCTGATTGGATCTATTCCTGAAATAGATAGAGAAATTTGGCAATGTCGAGGAAAGATTCTATGGACGCATCCACAATTGGATACATGCCGAATTGTGTGCGGCATTCAAGACGCCAGGGATGAGGTGCTTTCCTTGGAGGGTCAACGAATTTATAGACAAGCCGATAATATCCCAATATTTTTAGGCCTGCCGAATGTATATGCTATTGGGCCGGATGGTGGGAAGCAGCTGTTACATTTGCCTATGCAATGGCGGCCATACACTGGCGGTGGTTTGTCATGGTCTAATGACTTAGAAGCCTGCTTGGGAGATGTCTGGTTGAGATGTATGGATGTAGACGGGACTCAATTGCTTCGGCGAAGGGTACATATTGTCCCGAAATCATTTCGCGTTGAAATTGATCAGCTTAGTATGGATCAGGAAATTGGTAGAATTTTCCTAAGTGGACTCGACAGTGGCGATGTCAGCTGTGTAGCTAAAAGCGATTGCGAATTTGAAATTAAGAAAGTGAGTGACGGAACATTCATTTATTGTCTTTCTGATATAGGAATCCCAGTAACAACTTTTACAGCTATATTGTATTGGACAGATGGCCGATCCCTTGAAATTAGCCTGCCTTTTCCTCAATTGGGCGCCACATTTGAATTTGAAGGTGAGGTTTTGCCAGACAATGATTTGGTTCCAGTAACCAGACTGGCTTCTGTTCAGGCGATTGTGCAGGCGCCCTTACAAGGGCAAACATTCGACCTGCATGCTAAAATTAAAAGCAGTGTTTATTCTTTGAATCAGATGTGGTTGCGGGAACCAATCAAGGTCGAAGAAGACGGACGTGGTGTTTTTCATTTACATCGAATTCAGGAAAAAATTGCCTCGTTGCTGGCTTTGTCCGGCGAACTAGACGCATGGGCAATGATTGAAATACTAAAGCCTGGCGACCGATGTTTAGCCCGGTTAAAAGTTGCCCAATTCGATATGTTACTTACACCTGACAAAGAAAATCAGCGAGTTCTATTACCTGAAAGCTGCTTGAAACGATTCGAAGATAGGTGGGAAGATCGAATATCTATCCAGATGGTCCCATTGTGGTCACCTGATAGAGAACCGATAATATTGAAAAAATATAATGATCAAGCAGCTTGGGATGTCCCCGAAAATTTAGAGTCAGGTCCCTGGTGGGTTCTTGGAGAAGATGGTGATTGGCCCCGTTTTCGTCCACTTTTGTGGAGTCAAACAGGAGAAGCAACTTTATGTGATAGCCCTTTAAAAAGGGCAATCCGACAAGGCGATCCTGAAATCCGAAAGCAAATGTATCAAAATTTGCTGGAAGAGATCGCCATGGACCCGAATCAACCGGATTGGGAAACATTTTTCAATTTAATACAACTGGTTCGTTCCTATCCGGCCAGCGCTCTTGACCTCTTCTCTACGGCGATAAATTGCCCCGAAGTGATGGTTATGGCACTGCTTCGCAGTGGGGAAGAAGAATTCGAAGCGATTTGGTCATTATCATCACAGCTCCCATTTTCCTGGTATCTGATCCCGGTAAATGCCTGGCGTATCGCCGCAACTCGCTACTTTGGATCGTTTAGAGTCGCATTGGCTGATATTAATGGTGGAGAAGAATTGGTCCAGCAGGAATTTAATAAAATTCGTGAGCGGGTAACCTGCCAAAGGCCATTTTTTCAACCAATTTGTGATTGGATCAGCCATTTTATCTTTCCTGATCACATTCTTCTTAATAGCCCCCTCATATCAGCGCGTGATTACCCAAATCACATTAAAAAAATTATATCTGAAGAATTGCAGAACCTCCAAGGGCGGCATGATTCCGAAGAACGATATCCGGAAGGGCCGCAGATTATGAGGCGGACGGAACAAGCAGGATTTCCGGAACAATATAAATACGAAAACCTTGCAAAACCTTTTCGACCGATACGGTGTGCACCATTTGTGGCTGCTCATGTTAGCCTGGAGGGTGAAGCCTACGATGAGAAGCTGATGTTTGAACTAAAATTTGCACGTGATTTCGATAACGAGTGGTTCAATACTGCTTACGCCTTTGCACTGTGCCTTGGTTTAAGTAAAACCATGACGAAATAGGAATGGAGATCCATAAAGATGGATGGTTCTTTTTATACATCCCTAACCGAAGAGCTAATCCGTGGGGCATCCCGTGCCGCTTTGGGATTGTTGGGGGTTCGTAATGATGCTCTGAGAGAGCATTTAAGACAAATCTTTCAAGGACACCCGGGAGCGGAAAATGCTTTTTTAGCAGATATGGTCTTTGAAGCAACTTTTGGTTGGAAAACCGGGAAAGATAAATTTGGAGAGCTTTCGGGAAAATTGCTGAACCCCGAATTGGTGCGAGCCATGGCCCAGTCGTTGGGGGATTTATCCAAGGTATACTCCTTTCCGGCTGAGCGATATCCATATTTCCATCAGGTGCAAGCATGGAATGAGCTGATAGGAAAAAAGCCTGCGAAATCCGTTTTAGTCAGTAGCGGCACAGGGTCGGGGAAAACAGAGTGTTTCTTAGTACCAGTTTTAAATGACCTGGCCAATGAATTGGATAACCATGCTGGCCAATTGGAAGGGGTTCGTGCCCTTCTCCTTTATCCCTTAAATGCATTGATCAAAAGCCAGCGCGACCGACTGATTGCCTGGTCAGAAGGATTTAAAGGACGAATACGGTTCTGCCTTTTCAATGGTGACACCCCTAACGAATCGAAAAGAGTAGATCCAAACGCGAACTGGCGAAGTGAGGTTCGTGATCGTAAGACTTTACGTTCCTCGCCGCCACCAATCCTGGTGACTAATTCAACCATGCTTGAATACATGCTGGTGCGTAATGAAGATCGTCCTATTTTAGAAAAGTCTCAGGGGACTTTGCGTTGGATTATTATTGACGAGGCCCATACTTACATCGGATCACAGGCTGCTGAACTCACCCTGCAATTGCGGCGGGTTTTACATGCGTTTGGCTGCAGCCCAGACGATGTTCATTTTATAGCCACTTCCGCTACTATCGCCGGTGATGGAGAGGAACAGCATGCTCGGTTGCTGGAGTTTCTGGCCGACGTAGCGGGTGTGAGTCCTGACCGAGTTTCCTTGTTTTTCGGTGAGCGCGTTGTACCGCCACTACCGATAACAGAGGGGATGACAAAAACACAGCGGCTGGTTTTAAAAGACTTGGAGCCACTTTCATCCCCTGAAAAATTTAGAATATTGGCTGGTAACCAGCAAGCGCGAAAAATGCGCTCCCTATTGATCAAACAACCAACCACCTTATCTGCTATAACAAAGGAACTTCAGAGCAAACCAGACCGATCAAGCTTCGAATACACGTTGCGTTTGATTGATTTGTGCACTCAGGCGAAAAATGGAGACAATGCGCCATTCCTACCACTTCGTGGCCATATTTTTCAGCGTGCAGTCGCTGGTATCTGGGCATGCTCAAATAGCGCGTGTGGTGGGCGTTCACAAACACCGCTTGATGCTGCTATTTGGCATTTCGGAAAACTTTTCTTTGAACGCCGAACACACTGCGATCATTGTAAAAGTCCTGTTTTCGAGATGGTACAGTGCATGGAATGCGGCGATGTGCAATTAATCGCGGTGGAAGAGAACGACCAACTCCAGCCGTATGTCAGCAAACAGGATGAGGATGAGTTCCAACAGGAATTGGAGCCACTGGATGAGGATGAAGACGAAGAAGGGATGTCCGTTAACGAAGACCTCGATTATGTAAAACGTAGATTACTGACAGGAACGGAAGCGGGAAATCCGGTAGGACTGAAAGAAAACGGTAACATTGATTGGCATTGTAATGAAGGGAATATTATCCATTTGGTTGTTCCGGATGAAGATGACCGACTAAATTGCCCTGGTTGCTTGAATCGGGAGCGAGGTTATGGGAAGCCATTGTTTATTCCCATTCGCCTGGGAGCCCCCTTTTTATTACAAACTGCCATCCCTATTCTGTTGCACTTCTTACCATCATTCAATGACAGTCAAAGTCCGCTACCTTTTCGAGGAAGGCGTCTTATCGGATTCACGGATAGCCGGCAAGGCACCGCCCGTTTTGCCGTTAAACTGCAACTAGAAACAGAACGGAATTATGTCCGTAGCATTCTATACCATACTGTTTTTGATCGAGCACGCCCCGCAGATATGAAGGAAATCCAGAAATTAAGTGATGAAATCGCCTCATTAGAACCTGTGGCGAAGAGTAGTCCTACACTTCGAAATCTGTTAGAAGACAAGCGAAAAGAACTCGCTGCTAAGCAGTCACCACCTTTGGGACGACTTTCTTGGACAGAAGCGGCGGATCGCATGCTTGCAGATGATAATTTTAAACGGTGGTTGCTACCCCCTCTTCAAGAACAAACCTTTGGCTTAAATGATCGTCAATTAGCGGAACTTTGCCTATGGCGCGAGTTTATGAGACGCCCGAAACGTCAGTTCTCCCTTGAGGGATTGGGGTTGCTAAAGCTGGATTATCCTCTGTTACAAAAAAATAGTGACTTGCCTGCTGTAGCCGCACAAATGGGCATCTCTATCGATGATTGGAAGTCACTTGTTCAAGTAGCCATCGATTCTGTGATTAGAGGAAGTTTATCTGTAGCAATTTCCTACGATATGATGCGCTGGGTAGGGTATCCAGGCAGGCCAACTGTACTCATTTCCCCAAATCAAAAGAAAAGAGATCGTACACAAAAAACTTGGCCGACAGCTGAGACAGCTATTTCAAGACGCGCTAGCATTGTTCGTTTGATCGCTTACGCACACAATTTGGACCTTGAAAGTAAAAGGGATCAATCAATCATAGACGAATTATTGTTTGAATTATGGGCTGCCCTAACTCCCTTATTGAGTAGGCGGGAAGATGGGTATGTTTTGGAATTGAGTCAGCAAGCAGAAATAACTCAAGTACGGAATGCTTGGTTATGTCCGGTTACTCGCAGACTCATCCCGGTGACATTTAAGGGTATTACTCCCTATTTACCTCAGATGCCCCGCAAATCTCTTACTGAATGCATTCCTGTGGATATGCCCGTATTGCCGCATCCATTTTGGTTGGAAAACCATGTTGAAGACAAAGCACATTGGCTTGAGACGGATGAGAACATTTTAACTCTCCGAAGGCTTGGTGTGTGGACAGACCTTTGTGACCGAATTGCAGCTTTTTCCCACTATTTTAGGAGTACTGAGCATTCCGCCCAAATTCCAGGAACGACGTTAACCTATCGGGAGAACCTTTTTAAAAGTGGGAAAATAAACTTCTTGAGTTGTTCGACAACTATGGAGTTAGGTGTGGATATCGGCGGTCTGACGGCTGTTACGATGAACAATGTCCCGCCACATCCAGCCAACTTCTTGCAAAGGGCTGGCCGAGCAGGTCGTCGCGGAGAGACTACAGCCTTGAGTTTTACGCTTTGCAAAAACACACCCCATGGTGAAGCGGTGTTTCGTAATCCTCTATGGCCGTTTAATACTCCTGTAGCAGTCCCGCGCGTATCGCTTCAAAGCATACCGATTATCCAGCGACATATTAATTCTTTGGTTTTATCAGTCTTTCTATCGCAACTGAATTCTGACAATATTTTACGACTTTCATGTGGATGGTTTTTTGAAAATGAAAACGAGGGGGAGAGCGCACCTTGGTTTCTGTTTTATACTTGGTGCAAAAACCAGGCGGTTTCTGATGAGAGCCTGGTCATAGGCATCCCTCAAATTGTGAGGCGTACGATCATGGCTGGGCTATCTATTGTAAACATCTTAAATCGTACAGCTGAAATGATTGAACGCGCTGCCCATGGGTGGATTTCAGAATGCAAGGGATTACTGGACAACTTGGATATTGTGAAAACAAGGTCCGGAAACAGCAGGGCTGAAGTCGCGGTTTCACTGCAATTAGAACGAATTAGAAAAGAGTATCTGCTTGGGGAATTAGCCAGCAGAAACTTCTTGCCCACCTATGGTTTTGCCTCTGGGATAGCCTGCCTTGTCACAACAACGATGGAGGAAATTGAGCGACGGAAAAAGACTAATATGGTAGGTAGGGAAGATAATCTTACTGTACGAGCAGGGTATCCATCAAGGTCGTTGCCAATTGCCATCCGTGATTATGCACCTGGTACAGATACCGTTCTTGATGGCCGGGTTTATCGAAGTGAGGGATTGACATTGAACTGGCAATTACCTGCCGAACTGGAAGGTCCGCCTGAGATACAATCTTTACGTTGGGCTTGGCGCTGCAACAGTTGTGGCGGAAATGGTACATGTCTATCCCGTACAGATATTTGTCCTAACTGTGGTGAAAATCATGATGAAAATATAACAAAATTTGAATATATTGAGCCAGCTGGCTTTGCAGTAGATATCCGATCGAAGCCCCATAATGACATTACGATCCCCCAATACATTCCGGTACGAGATCCATTGATTTCCATGGAAGGTAGTGAATGGATGTCATTCCCATCTCCAAAACTGGGAAGATACCGTTATAGCCCAAATGGTTCACTTTTTTACCGTACTGATGGATTGCATGGAGAAGGGTTTGCAGTGTGCCTTCGTTGTGGAAGAGCGGACTCCATGCCTCCAGATGGCAATATGCCAAAAGTATTTTATAATGATAAGGGAGATTCGATACCTCATAAGCGGTTGCGTGGAGGTAAAGATAACGACAGCGAGTTGGCTTGTCCAGGCAGCCATGAGCAATGGGCCTTAAAAACCAATCTTCGACTGGGAGGGACTATCCACACTGAAGTTCTTGAACTTCAATTGAATCATCCCGACGGTCACCCCATCAATAGCGTAACAGCATATTCTCTTGGTGTTGCCTTAAAAAGAGCACTTGCAAAACATTTGGGGATTGAGGAAGGGGAATTGGGTTCTATTATCACCCCAACTCGTAATGACGAAAAACAGCCTGTCACATCCATTCACCTTTACGATGTTGCCCAAGGAGGTGCCGGTTATGTGAATCAGGCTCTTCCCCAACTATCTGAGCTGCTGAGAATTGCTAGAAGAATATTGGAATGTCCGCGTAACTGTGATGTCGCCTGCCAAGCTTGTCTATTGACCTATGAAACCCAGTATCATCAAAAAATATTGGATCGAAATTCGGCTTTAACACTTTTAGAGGATCGCTATTTAAATGCTTTTGAACTGCCACAATCCCTTCAAATTTTCGGTTCTGCATCTCACTTGGAAATGGAGCCTATGGAAGTTGCTTTACAGCGTGAATTTCAACGTTTGGAGGCAAAAGAGATCCGAATTTTTGCCGCCGGCGAGCCAGAAGCGTGGGAACCCTTGGATTGGAGGATTCGAGATTTTCTAATTCGCTTGAAAGCTTCTGGATGTGAAATCAAATTAATAATTACCGAAAAAACACTGGAGGCAATATCAACTTCCCAACGAGATGAATTGGCCGCGTTAGCGGCAATGGCCAAATTTGAGGTATTCAGTGGTGTTGATGCAATCGAAATAGATGATGCACCCAAGCAGATTTTTAGAATACTCGAAATCGGTGGTACCAAAAACGTTGTGCGATGGGCCACCACGACACCTGTAACAACAGCCCTTAATTCCGTATGGGGAACTGGCATAGATGATGCGATTTTTGTGAGGGGAACGTTCGACAACGCTTTTTCGGAGTTGGATAAAAAGTGGAAACGCATAGAACCATCCAAATTGCGTCGCCCTGAAGGCAATCTATTTTCCACAAGCATAAAAAAAGAATTCGATGGCTCAATTAATTCTTTTGGGAAGCGAGCTTGGAAGCATTTATTTGAATTGGTCCCTGAATTGAAAAAACGTATGCAAAATAATCAGGCCTTGACCGGTATAACATACAGTGATCGTTACTTGCGGTCTCCAATCGTTTTAAAACTGCTTAGGGAATTTCTACAACCACTTACTGAATTTTCTGGCGGCATAGACAATCAAACAAGAATTGTAATCTATACTAGTCAATTGCACCCCAACAACTTGCGTGAATGCCGGTTGCTTTTTCATGATTGGCGCGATGCTAATGATCGTAGAGTGGTGCTTAAAAATATGATTGCAATAAAAAGCCCGCCCCAAATAATTGAGAAAAGAAACTTCGAAATACCCCATGCCCGCGAATTATATCTCACTTGGCAGGATCAAAAAAAGTACAAAATGATATTTGATCAAGGAATGGGATATTGGCGTGTAGACAGAAAGTTTGATGCATCTTTTCCGTTTGAAAAAATGGCTGATATTCAAAGTCAGCACCTTTTAGCGTTAGGCTGTGACATTTATTCTAGTAGCCAAGATTATCCAACCCATTGGTACGTCGGAGAAGATAAATAGCCGTACATAAAAATATTTGTAATTTAATATACTATATTGTGTTTTTTCTGTTTGTGGTGATGCGGCCTGCCTTACCTCCTATCCCATTTTCCATTATCACGGCCCAATTATGTAATAATAACATCCTGTTTTTATTCATATAGAAGATGGTTCTTGGGACAATCGTCCGATTTTTCGAGATTCTTGGCATTGCATTCGCGATAGCGATGGTCGTGTTTGTTTCATTCGACACTATAATAGAAATAAAGGTGGATAGGTCTAAAAAAATAAGCGAGGTAAGCCGACATGAACGACGAAATCAGAGTACGGTACAACCAATTTCTTGAAAATCTTTCCGACGAACTTGACATCCCACCCGGCAAATACAAACAGGCTGTCGATCATTATCAGGCTGTGGGGAATTGGCTGAATGACGGTGAATACGAAGGATGCGATGACGTTCCCGCCATATACCCCCAAGGATCCTTCCGGCTGGGTACGGTTGTGCGCCCCCTTCGTGACGGAAAAGAAGCCGATTACGATATCGATTTGGTGTGTCGGCTTGCTTTCAAGAAAGAATGCACCGTCCCCAAGAAAATAAAACACCTGGTGGGCGGCCGGTTGTCGGAAAACGGCCGTTATGAATCCATGTTGGATAAAGAAGGCAAGCGTTGCTGGACGTTGAATTATGCCGAGGCGGATGGCGTGGGGTTTCACATGGACA
Organism: Desulfobacterales bacterium; assembly: GCA_963677545.2. Classification (GTDB taxonomy): domain Bacteria; phylum Desulfobacterota; class Desulfobacteria; order Desulfobacterales; family JAFDDL01; genus JBECKW01. Next base: position 362,987 of record CAXXKH010000049.1, read on the forward strand.
TTCTGCCGGCAGCATATGAGGAGGCCGATTTTATACAGGCTTTGATCCGATCCGGTGTTCCTGAACATCTCGCGATACAAGCTATCGCAATCACCCATAAAAACCAAGGAGAATATGACTGGCGTTTCAGCAACTCCGCCGGATATGCCCAATGGTTTGACGATATAAAACAGGCGGCATTCGAACGGATCTCGAAAAGGTACAAGCAGCTTATTTTAGATAGCACCGATTCCATATTCGCCAGTGTTGATGAGGTTCCTGATCAACTGGTCAGAACGCCTCTTCAACGGGCTATTCAGATTCTGAAACGGCATCGAGACCAACGATTTTCCGGCCATGTGATGGAAGGCAGCAAGCCCATCTCCATTGTCATCACCACCCTGGCAACTCGGTTCTATAATAGCGAGCCGGATCTTTACTCCACGCTTAGAAATATCGTGGCAAAAATAAACGAACATGCCCGATTGTTAAATCCCGGCTATATTTTTGAAGAGGCCGGTTACAATTTTCGCTACATTCAAAGAAAGGCCGATGGCACCTGGAACATTCCGAACCCCGTCAACCCGGCTGAAAATTTTGCCGACCGTTGGCATGAAGACAATAACCGTCGTGCAAAGGCTTTTTTTCAATGGGTCGAATGGGTGTTTAAGGACTTAGTGGATGTTTTGAAAGCTTCCAATCTGAGAGAAATCGGTGATTCTATGCAAAAAATATTCGGCGAAAAGATGACACAGAAAGCCTCAACTGGAGTTTTTATTCTGGGGACACCGGCAGTAATTTCTGCTGATCATCATCGGGAACGAATAGTCTCGATTGAAAATCCCCTCAAACCACATGGACATCGTTTTGAATAGTGAATTTCAGAAAATTGTCCGTTGCCATTTTGACGAAGTGAGTGAATATTATCCCGAATTAGTCATAGAGGCGGACAATGATTCATACAAAGTATACGGCCCTTTAGCATTTGTAGCACACTATAACGATAATGCTTTAAGGGACAGGTTCGAAGTAAAGATGCTGATCCGACCGGATTATCCGAACTCCATTCCGGATGTGTGGGAAACAGGCGGGCGGATACCGGATTTTTATCATAAATACAAAGATGATTCGCTTTGTCTTGGGAAAGCACTTAATACGAAGATTAAATTTGATGAGAACCCTACACTGTTATGGTTCATCGATAAATTGCTTGTGCCTTATTTCTATTCGTTTTGCCATAAGCAAATAACTGGCAATTTGCCCTATGGTGAACTTGATCATAGTCCGAGAGGTAATTTAGATGGCTATAAAGAGCTATTCAATCTTACAGCAGATATTCAAGCGTTACAGATGCTCAGACTGATGGCGGAAGGGAAATACAAGGGGCATTTTAAATGCCCCTGTGGCAGCGGTAAGCGGATGCGGTATTGCCATGGCCCCGAATTGATTCAGGTCTCCTGCTATCAAAGCCAGTCGGATTTTTTTACAGAATATTGTTTGTGTTTGATGGAATACATAAAAGGCGGAAACAAGCTCCCCATGTTATTCCGCAGCAAAAAACTGGTAAAGTTTTTTGGGCCTGAGCTTGCGGGCTATATTTTTCAGTAAATGCGTACAATAATTTAAGGGAATAATAATCATGTCAGTGACAAATATTCCGGAGAGTGTAAAATTTCGTTTGTGGGGCAAAACCGGCGGTCGTTGTCAGTATGAAGGCTGCAATAAGCCATTGTGGCTTGACGCTTTGACGAAAGCGGAATTCAATACTGCCTATATCGCCCATATTATCGCAGATAAGCCCACAGGCCCGCGAGGTGATGAGGAACTGTCCGCAAAATTAGCCAGTGATATATCCAATCTCATGCTGATGTGCGATGAACACCACCGGCTCATCGATAAAATAGATGTTGATGGCCATCCTGTAAGCAGGCTTAAGGAAATGAAACGGAGGCATGAAGAACGTATCGAGCTTCTAACTGCTATCCTGGAAGATAAAAAAAGCCATGTATTGCTTTACGGCGCCAATATCGGCCAGCAATCCGCCCATATTAGCTGGCAAAAAGCCGCTGTGGCAATGACACTGAACCGTTATCCCGCAGAAGCCCAGGCCATTGAAATCGGTATGATTAACAGCGCTTTCAGGGATGATGAACCGCGCTACTGGGAAATAGAGAAGGAAAACCTCAGCCGGCAATTCAATGATAAGATTCGAAGCCGTTTGCAAAACGGTAGCATCGAGCATCTGTCTATTTTTGCACTTGCCCCTCAACCGTTGCTTATAGAGATGGGGCATTTGCTTTCTGATATCCCTTCGTCTGATGTCTACCAATTACACCGTGAGCCACCGGATTGGACATGGCAAGCATGCGATGAGCCATTTGATTTAATCGTCGAAAAGCCTGACAAAAAGGGGCAAACAGTTGCTCTAAATCTATCTATAAGTGCCACAATCGATGATTCGCGTATAAAAAGTGTTTTGGGGCCCGATGTCCCAATCTGGAAGCTAACGCCTGCCCCCGATCCCCCCTATAACGATATTTTGAAAAGCCGGGAGCAATTGGCTCAGTTTCGTCAAACGTTTCGGAAGCTGATGGATGAGATTAAATACATCCACGGCCAAGAAGCCGAACTACACGTTTTTCCGGCAGTACCCGTTGCCATTGCTTTGGAAATCGGGCGCATACGAATGCCGAAGGCGGATCTTGCATTGCATGTTTATGATCAGCATAATGCGAAAGGTTTTCATCTTGCTTTGACCATCAAATGACTAAAGACTTAGTTTAGATATTTTTTAGAGACTACAGCATTCCAAAAACCAGCGGTATGAAATTCGTAAACGACGCCGGTGGTGAGACAGCAGAAGGTTATACTGAAAATGGCCATTCATTCGATTATCGTTCCAAATGTCTCTGCCTCAGTCTTATATGTTTATCGGAACGAAGGTACTTTTCAGCAGCATCCCTGGCCTTTGAGACCAACCGCTTTGCCTCCTTCTCCCCATACTTTTTAATGCTGAAGGTCCTGTTCCGATACCGCCGTCGTACAATTCCGTTCTCCTCAACATATTCGATCCATACGGCGGAGTATCCGAGGTTACGCCTGTTATAGAATGATATGGTGCCATCCTGCTTCACGTGCTTTCCGACGCTCTTGTAGTCGTGTCGCTGCACACCACATTTCCCAAACTTGTTATCGATCCTCGGTGAAGTGTAGCAGGGAGGAACCCCGCCGGACCAATCGCCTCCGGCCGTAATCAAACCTTGGGATTTGAGTTTTTCGTATTCCCAGTCCCTCCAGTCCTTCGCCCAGAAAAGGGCCTCTTCCTGGCCGCCTTCATATTCGTGAAAATAAAACCGTTTACGCGATATCAAGGTGGTCTTGCCTTTTACAGACTTGGCGAAACGGACCCAATAGTGGGGCCGTTGTTTCTCATAGGCCACCAGGGTGAGGAGGCCATATCGGTCGGCTTTTGCATCATGGATTCCTATCGGGGAGATTTTCGACCGGAAAAAGCCGATGACCTTCGAAAACCGTCAACACCACCAAACGATTTTCAAATACCTGATAGACGATCCGGTAATTACCTTCGATCAGTTCGCGGATATCTTCCCGAAAGAACTCAGGCACCATTCGGCCTGAAAGGGGGGCAAAAAGTGCTTTGCGGGCACGCGACCGCAATTGTTCGATCATTCGTCCGGCGGCAGCAGGGCTGTCATCGGCAATGTATCGGCGGATGGAATAGAGGTCCTGTCTGGCGGTTTCGGTCCAATAGAGTTTCACAGCGCTTCATCCAGATCGTCATCCGACACGATCCGGCCATTTTGCAGGTCCGTCATTCCCTTTTGCACCGCCTCCCTGAAACGGAGCTGCTCGGAAAGGTCGTCGAAGTCGGAGGGAGAAATCAAGACAGCTGCCGCCTTGCCGTTCTGGGTGATAACAAGGGGGTGGTGTGACTCTTGTACATCATGGAGCATCTTGGAAGCTCTGTTCTTGAAATCCGATAGGGAAACAATGTTCTTCGAAATACTGACAGGTTTCATTGGGCACCTCTTTATTAAATAAGGACTTAATTAATCCTTAATATAGGCCAGAATAAAGCATTTTTCAAGGCTTGTTTTCAAAAGGTTAGGTGTGATTATTGCTTTGAACAGGTGTCTGTTCACCGCAACGGTTCACCGGAAAACGGCGGAAGAGTTGACGTTGGTGGATAAAGGTGCATTAAAGGTGCAAATTAATGGGCGGTCTGCACCTATAAATACACCTTTATCTGATTCAGGATTAAGAATTTATTTCCGTCGGTTCTTTTTTCTCGAAGCCTTGGCCTGTTTCCGTTTCTTTTTCCTGGTGGTCTTTTTCTTCCTGGCGGATTCAACGGAGGGTTGCCCTGTCGCTTGCGGGAAAGAATGATTGTCGATGCTCGAAGCCGGTAATGAAGGCTCCGGATCTTCATCGAAGCAGGCCCACCAGGACATGGCACTATGGATGTCGTCAAGACTGTCCCGATCAAGACTGTCTTTCAGCCGTTCAAGGCATTTTTCCTTTCCGAGTCTCAGAGCCTTCTCGAAATCAACGAGGCGAATCATTCCGGGCATTATTAACCCATCCGCATATGCCTGTCTGATGGTATCCATGATCTCCTCCGGATATAGATCACAGACAATCGATGCCAGAAGCCCCCAGAAGTCAGAGTCTTCATCTGCCTCATTCCCTGTAAATAATTGCCCGAAGAATTCGATGACGGATTCCCTGGATGCATATTCTTCAATGACACAGTATGCCAGGGCATGACAGGCGGACACTTTGCTGTAGTCGTCGGCGTCTCTGTTCAGGGCCATGGATTTGATCAGGTCCAGAGAACCACCGCAGGTATTCAGGAGAATGACGGGGAGATTGGAGGTGAAAATGTCACCAAACATCCGGTAGGGCAAATCATCCTTCAGGATGAACAGATTATAAATGACCTGGTGGGCTTTGGATTCCTTGAAATGTCCGAGCAGTATCAGCGCATAAATATGGTCGTACAGGCCATCATCCGCAGCGTATTTTTCTGGGTCCGAAAGGACTTTTTCAAGGATCTCGATCAGGTGAGGAGTGATCTCTTCCTTGAGATTTCTGGCGGCATCGATCTGTTCCCGTTTATATTTACCGTCAAACATTCTGAAAGATGCCAGAATTTCGGAGACTGTAACATTGGTATTATTGTTTTCCATAAAATTACCCTTCAGTCCGAAAAAGTGTCAGGTAATTATAATCCCCGATATCGACGGTTTTTATCTTTTTGAATCCGTGCCTGGAAACCAGCAGTTCAACCTCCTCTTCAGACAATCGAATGGATTTCGGGGGCCCCGGGGGGCCTTCAACCTTTTTGAATTCAATGACTGCAAGGCGGCCAGCGGGTTTGAGAAGGGTTTTCACTCCCTTCAATACTGTTTGGGCTTTCCCGGCTTCATTAAAATCATGTAGGACTGTTGACATCAGGCACAGATCCAGACTGTATTCATCGATTTCAATTTCACGGGTGGCATCCGCCAGAAGGGGCAGGATGTTTTTAATGTTTCGAATTTCAATCTGATCTGCCAGAAATTCCAGCCCCTCTTGCCACAGATCAACGGCATACACCAGCCCGTCTCTACCCACCATTCTGGACAGAAAAAGAGAATACGCACCCTTCCCACATGCCAGGTCAAGCATAACGGAACCGGGGGGTGCGGATAAGGCATCAGTCAATATGTTTAAGTCGATCAACTCAAAGCTGCTCTTGCCGGCCCCCTTGGGGCTTTTTTGCCCGTTGTTCATATTGTAAGCCTCCATTTTCTGTATGAATGCTCCGTATGTATAACCTCTCTTCTGAATATTTCAACCAGAAACCGTGCTTGATGTTGTTGAAACCCACACCGTTAATTACCACCTGAAAAAGGTGTTTTCCGACAGCGAGCTTGAGGAAGATTCAGTTATTCGAAACTTTCGAATAGCTGCCACAGTTCAAAATAAGCTGTATTGGGCCATTCACGGCCCGACGGCCGCATAGGTCATTTATCAGCACCTTGATTTTTAAGTTGAAATGCGTATTAAAGTGTCGTATTTTTGTAATGGTCGGAGGACAGGTCATGGGAACTGAAAATTTAAAAACGCGTGTTTTAAAACGTATCAACCGCAAGCGCGGTGACGTGTTTTTGCGGGAAGATTTTCGTGATCTTGGCGGTTACGACCAGGTAGGTCGGGCACTTCGCGGGCTGGTCCGCGACGGCAAGCTGCTCAAGGTCGGTTATGGGGTTTACACCAGGGCTGTAAAATCACCCTTCGGTGACAAACTGGTACCGCCGAAGGGACTGGCTACCTTGACCGAAGCATTGAAGCGCCTCGGGGCCGAAATTGGGTCTACTAAGCTTGAACGTGACTACAACGCTGGACGGACAACTCAAGTTCCGACAGGTCGCGTAGTCGCCGTTCGAGGACGCATTAGCCGCAAGCTTGGCTATAATGGAATCTTTCTAAGTTTTGAACGTGCTCAACCAAAACCTCATTGAAGAACTCGCTGCGGTACTCGGCACCATGCCTGGTTTGGTCGAGAAAGATGGGCGCGTTCGTTTAATTCTTGTGTGAGAATCTGTGTGAGAAAATCTTCCAAAATATGCCAAAACCTCCAAAATAAGAAAAAATATGGAATTCGTATTCGTAATGATATCAAAATAATACAAGAATATGAGGAAGTTGGAAAACTCGGAGGGATTGCCTGAAAATCCCCGTGTCGGCAGTTCGATTCTGTCCCTCGGCACCAATGAAATTAAGCACTTAGAGCGATTCTGCTTTAAGTGCTTTTTCATTTTTGGCGATTTGTACAACTCCTGTACAACTTTTTTAATTTGTATTCAGGCACAAAAAAACCGCCCGTTTTCAGGCGGTCCCGGTAATATTCAAGCAGTAGCCTTTTTACTATCAGGGTACAGGGTATCTAAACCTTTCCGAAGATCATCGACACGCTTTGATTTTCTCGCCTGTTATTTCAGCTATTGTTTTCAAATAGCGCCGCAGGATTGACGAACGATCAGGGTTGGCTGGATCAGGATATCCCGGGGTGGTATGGCCGGATTTTTGATCCGTTCGAGCATTACCTGCATAGCGATGGTGCCGATGTCCATACACGGCTGATGAATCGTTGTCAGGGGTGGATGCAGCAGTTCCGCATACCGGATGTCATCAAACCCGGCGACCCGGATTTTTTGGGGAACGGAATATTCCAGGGTACCGAGGGTACGCATCAGGTTAGCGGCAGTGAGGTCATTGGCGCAAATGACAGCCGTTGCGTCATTGCGGATAATACCCTTTACAAATTCCCTGTCAGCGGGATCGCCGCTGTGAACCCACTGGGGCTCGGGCAAAATTCCGCTGTTCAGGAGCGCTTCACGATAACCCGCTATGCGCAGTATTACTGTCGGGGCGGAATCCGGCCGCGATAAAAAGTCGATTCGCTTGCATCCGAGCTGTATCAGGTGATTCGTTAAGAGGAAGCCTGCCTGACGGTTGTCGATGCCTACCAGGTCCAGACTACTTCTTTGTGGAAAAGGCACAATATCCCTATCCAGCAGAACGATTGGAATACCGGCTGATTTCATGGCGGCTATCACCGAACGATTTACTCGGTCTTTGTCTTCCGTTAATTCCAGGGGCGCGAAAAATACCCCTGCCACCTTTTGCCGGATGTAACTTTCGCAGACCTGTTCTATCAATCCGGGTTCCGAATCCCCTTGTTTCTCTCCAAAATCGCCCCATAGAAGCGTGTGGTGCTGTTTCTGGGCGAGACGGGCGATCTGACCGCAAATGGGTTCAAATATCTCGGTGCTTCCGAGCCCTGGTATCAACAGGCCGAAACGCCAGGATTCAACCGGTTTCGGGGCTTTGTTCACATAAGTACCGGAACCCACTTTGCGATCGAGCAGGCCCATATTCTGGAGATCATTCAACGCGCGGGCTACTGTTGGACGAGACGCCTCGAATTTTTTGACCAGTTCGGATTCGGAAGGAAGGCGGTCCCCGTCTTTGAGTCTTCCCGATTCAATATCTGCCAAAATATATTCAAAAATCTGTCGATGTTTTGTTTTTCGAAGCTCCGATATTCCCTGATCGGCGGCGTGTTTTTTTATGTTCTCGATCATATCCCCTCCATTTTATAAATTTGATATTACATATTTGAGGAGAGAAATGTCAATACAACTTTTTATTTTTTTTGTAAAATATACGGTATTTTCCGATTCTTTCTGTTGACAATATGTTTGCATTTGTAGGAAAATGATTTGACTATTTGAATGAACACTATCAGCTATGAGCTTGAGGTATAAAAACAGACAATAATGAATCCTCTGACTTTTGTGGGAATTGGAGAAGTACTTTTCGATGTTTTTGAAGACGGGACCGAAACGCTTGGGGGCGCCCCTCTGAATTTCGCCGTCCACGCCCATCAATTGGCCGATGTACTGGGTGTCGGTCAAGGGGTTGTTGTCAGCGCCGTCAATTCAGATGCCCTCGGGAATAAAATAATTGAATCCCTTGAAAACCGCCAAATATCGACCCGGTATATCGGGAGAGATGCCGACCACCCCACGGGTCTTGTTTCAGTGTTTATGAAAAACGGTGAACCCGGCTACCAGATCGAGTCCGGGGCGGCGTGGGATTATATCGCTGAGAAGCCGGAACTGAAAGGATTGGCCCACAGTTGTTCCGCTGTTTGTTTCGGAAGCCTGGCCCAGCGGTCGGTGGTATCCAGACGTACCATTAGAAAGTTTCTTGCCGATTCTTCGCCACAGACGATCCGTCTCTACGATGCAAACCTGAGGCGGAATACAGTAACGGGCGAAGCGGGATATTCTCCGGAAATCATCGAATACAGCTGCCGGACCGCCACAATCATCAAAGCCAACCAGGACGAGCTGTTTGCAATATTTGATATATTGGGCATAACCTGCGCTCTGGGCAATTCTCTTGAGCATATTAGAAGTAGAATGGGGATTCTCCTGACACGGTTTCCGGCAGAGATGATTGTCGTCACCCGCGGAGGGCAGGGGACACTTGTTTTAAATCGAGACGGGAACTTTAAATTGACCGAACCCCGGCCGGCCAAAGGCACCCCCCATCCCGTCGGCGCGGGAGATGCCTGCTCCGCCGGAATTCTGTTCGGTCTTACCCTCGGCTGGGATATTCACACCACCATGGAACTGGCAAACCGGATGGGCGCTGATGTCGCTGCCCATTCGTCGGCAACACCGCCGCTTTCAAGCGAGACATTGATTTTTGCGCGAGCACTATTACTTGAAAAGGAGACCGTTCGATGAGTTTATTCTTTACCGGTCAAAAAGACGTTAACGATTTTAAGTTCGTTATAGCTTTCAGCATTGTGGCCGTGTTGTTCTTTCAGGTGACATCCCGTGCTATTGCTGCTGATGAGGAGTGTGCAGCATCTCATGGCTACGGCTTTGTTTGTGGCCCAAAAAATGCTGAAGACCTCGTTCGCATCGATGGCAAACCCTGGATCATCGCAAGCGGTACGATAGACGGCGCTTCGATCTTTATGGTCGATACGGAACAGAAATCCTGGACTGCACTTTATCCCGGAGAAGCCCCCATGGCCCGGCAGGACATGAAAACATATGGTGCATGCCCCGGTACCCCCGATCCGAACCGTTTCATCGCCCATGGTTTGAACATCCGAACCGGTAGTGACGGGCATTCGACCCTATATGTCGTGGGACACGGCGGCAGGGAAGCGATAGAAGTGTTCGATGTGAACGCCGGCGGACGAATCCCGGCGTTAACCTGGATCGGCTGCGTCATGATGCCGGAAGGCCTTGAAGCCAACAGCGTCGCCTCTTTCAGTGACGGTTCATTGGTAACGACGGTCTTGGTCCATCCGGGTAAAACTTACAAGGACGCCTATGCGCTTGAACCGACCGGCGCGGTCTATGAATGGTCACCTGGTGATCCAGGATTTACATTGATCCAGGGTACGGAATTGTCCGCTAACAATGGTATTGAAGTGTCCGGGGATGAACAGGAAATTTTCGTTGTATCTCCTACTCTCAGAAAAGCCGTGGCATTTTCACGCAGCAATCCGGCACGACGACTGCGCACTTCCAGGACACTCCCCTTCGGTCCCGATAATATACACATGGGTAGTAATGGGCGTCTGATCACGGCGGGCAGTGTTTCCAATGATCCCACTTGTGGCGGGCCGCTCACCGTTGAGGACTTCGGCAACCGGGATCCCGGTGAAGTTTTCGCCGAATATATTTCCTGTCCTCGCGGCGTCATCGTTGCCGAGATCGATCCGGAAACCTTGGAGGACTCGGAGCTTATACGAGGCCCCGCCAATCCAGACTTCAGTAATGCGACCATGGCATTACAGGTCGAAAATGAAGTCTGGATCGGGACTTTTTTCGGTGACCGTATCGGCTACCTTTTACTGGAAAACCGCGATTAGTCAATATTCGTTGATGAGATCCAGAATCCCGTTAACGATTGCATTTTCGGCATATCCCGGTTTGCACCGGGATGACAGCACCTCAAAGGTCTGATATCCGAATGCGGCATCGTTGGGTATATACCCGGAATTCGCCATTCCGTTTGTAAGGGTGACCATCATGGTCCTGGCAAGAGGGGATTCTCTTTTCAGCCGCTGGGCGATGAGGTTGAACACCTCGGCGTTGACGGTGCCGAAGGCGATATCATCTATTATCAAAAGTCCCAGACGAAGTTCAACGGGCTTCCCGTCTTTGTAGGTCCCTTCATATCCGGCGCGGCCTTCATTTGTTTTGTCGCGGCCGGGGAAGGTGACCACTTTCTGACTTCCGGCTATCCTGCCGCTATGGGACATCCGGTCCATGCCCCGCATTACATGCATGACCTCTTCACCCAGAAACTGCCCCATGGAAAGGATCATCCGCTTCTGCTGGTTCATGAGTTTCATCACTGTGGGATCCTGCTTGTTGAGTCCCTCGCCCCCGGGCGGCATGGCATTGCTGATATCGATTCCCCGCGCGGCATAATCCTTGATTCTTATTTCCCGAAGATCATAGGTCTGCTGGAAATAGATCGGATTCTGGTCCCCACATGCACCCGTGGACCATACGGCGATGATCTTATCGTCAAATGAATTTTCAATGTATCGTGAAGCAGCGCCCGGTGCATCCCCGCTGATTTGATCAAGCTGCCCCACCGTCACCGCGTGCATGGCATAGTTATAATAGACGGCAATGGGCTCACCACTAGTCGATTCGAATTTCACTACGGCGACTGTTTTATCCGATGGTCCGTCATAATTCGGGCCTTCCCACCAGCGCCGTGTCTTGGGATCGATGATATTGCGGTTGACATTTATGTAGGAGACGCCCGTACCGTAGCCGATGCGGGCCGGCTGGCGTTTCTCTTTTGCCAGTTTTACGGATTTGAATATTTTATTTTCAAGACCGGGTTGCGGCCCCATGACGCCGCTGTGGGTGTGGGTTGGCGTCAGCAGAATATTCCGGGCAGGAATGCCGAGTTCCTTTTCTATTTTTTGTGTCAGGTTTTGCCAGGTCTGCTCAAAGATCATCCCCGTGTCTATCGTTACAAGGGCCGCACTTGTCACGCCGTTATCCACGACAATGGCCCTGGAATAAAGCCGATCGAGTATTCCCTCTATATTTTTCGGAAGATCCTTCTTATCCGGTGTTACATCGACTTTCGCCGCACCTGCTCTGAAAGAAAGGTCATTGTCCTGGGCTGATACACTACAGGTAATCAACAGGATCAATACGGTTACAATGATGACTATTGGCTTTTGCATTTTTGACACCTCTTATTGATACTGTTCATGGCTTTCCCACTAAATCACACTTTGAATGGCTCATGTGAAACAGCTTTATGTCCCTAAAAAGCACGTTTCAGTCGGATGAATCCTATTTAAGTACTTTTTCTATCACTTCTCCAACAATGTCGGTCATGATCCGATACCCGTCAGCATTCGGATGGATACCGTCTTCCGACAGGTTTTCCTTCAAGAAGCCTTTTTCATCCACCATCTCGCTGAAGTAATCCACATATGCCGCGTTCACTTTTCCGGCATAATTTTTCATCCAGGTGTTCAACTCGATGATGTCTTCGGGCGGATGGGTGGCTGTAACCGGCTCTTTCATGTAGGGATTGGCCTTGCCGCCGGCCTGCATTTTAAAAAATGCATAGTCGCTTACGGGCAGAACCGAACAGAGGATTACTTTTGCTCCGTTTTGCCGGGCAATGTCGGTCATGGCCATGATGTTCTGTTCCACCATTTCCGCAGTGGCAGGTCCGGTATTTTGAGAGACATCGTTTATTCCGGCCAGAACCACCATGGCCGCAGGTTTGTGCACGACGACATCCGGATACATGCGGACCAGCATCTGGGGTGTCGTCTGGCCGCTGATACCGCGGTTTATATAAGGTTTTCCTGGAAAATATTCCGCGAGTTTCCAGAAATCCGTTATGGAATCGCCCATGAACACGACCCGTTTCGGGTCCTTGGGTTTCTTTTGAAGCGCCTGGTTTTCAGCCTGGTATCTGCTGAGCTGGTTCCAGTCTTTCAGCTGGTTCACGAGCCTTTGCGCAAATATCGGCAGGCAGCAACTGCTGTCCTCCTGATTAAACTCTTCCAGCAACTGACTGTATGCAGGCGTGCTTAACAGCAAGCAAAGAAGAAACGCTAATATCTTTTTTTGCATCCGATGAATCCTTTCATTTTTCGAAAGTTGACAGTTGACAGCTCACAGCTGATAGCTCTTGCAGGTATCAGTACTCGCTTGAATCCAGTTCCGCCAATCTCTTCGCGGCAGGGTTGGAAATCCAGTTCAGCAGTGTCCCTACAAAAAGGAGACCTGCGAAACCTGTCGCAAGGACAAAGCCGTATCTGGGGCTGCCGAACAAATCGCTGACGAGACCCATGGCCCATGGCCCGGCTGCAGCGGCAACACAAGTGAAAAAGAGAATCACGCCGGCGACGGCTCCGTGCTCCGTTTTCGGAAAACAGCTTATTCCTTTTGAATTCAGGGTCGGATAGATCATGGACATGAAGAGGCCCGAAAGGGGCAGCAGCCAGATCGCATAAGATAACCCCCCGACCATGGAGCCGATAAAACAGATAAAAATTGCCAGGCTGAAAAGCGCCATTACGGAGGTCCATTTGAAACGGGCGAGGACCCAGGCCCCCATGAACCGTCCGATGACCCGCAGGACAAAAAAGATGGATGTCGCATAGGCGACGACGAAGAGAAAAGAGCCTGTATACCCTTCGAACAGCGTGGGCATCCAGACATATATTGCGCACTCCGACGCAACGTATAAGAATATCCCCAAAGAAAAGCCGAGCGCATAGGGGTTCTTCATCATTCTCATGGTCCTTTTCAGGTCGATGGGTTCATCCATGGTCTTGACCGTTTTCGGATATTTCACCAGTGCGGCGGTTACAATGAGCAAAGCGCAGATCGATCCCGCAATGATGTAAATCCACTTCCATGAGAAGTCGCGTGAAAGGAGCCAGGTAACGATTGCCGGTCCGATGATCGCACCGACACCGAAGAAACCTTCAACGGTGTTCATGGTGGCGGTGTGCTCGGTTGTCGAACGAGAGATGTCTCCCACCAGGGCCAGGGCGCCGGTTTTGAATATCCCGATGGCCGCTCCGGATATGGCAAGCAGCACAATGAAAAACATAAAGCTATTGCCTGCTGCAAAAAGGTAGGAGTTCAGGGCAAAAAGTATGAGTCCCAGGATGATCGTCTTCTTTCGCCCCAGCTTGTCGGCGAGGTACCCGAGAAAAATTGCCGCCAGTGCGATGGCGATCATGTTTGCATAGTGAAATGCACCGGCCGCGGCCATACTCAATTTGAATTCCTCGATTACCTTCGGGATAATAAGTCCTACGGAATCGGTGGTCATGGCAAACATCATGAACATCAGGTAGGTCAGCCATTTGATTGCGTTTAGATTGTGTTTTTGTGTTGTGGGTGAATTCACGATATGGACCTCTTAATGACAATTAGCATATGAACAATTAACATTTGTTATAATTGCTTCCTGTTAGCTTGTATACCTGATCTCTTTCTTGAGGCCGGAGCCTGTGATAACTGCAGACGGGACAGACAGATCCACCTGCAGCTTTACCCAGTGTTTATCCTGATCCCAGCGCAGTTCCAGAAGATGGTCTTCCGGTGCATCTACCTTGAACTCGCCACTGAACGCGGGTTGGTCATTCCTCAGGCGTATCAGATCGATCAATTTTTTCACGAGAGGTTGGTTCAGAGCGTCATCGATCTCTTCATTGGTGTAATAGTGCCGGTTGATATCCCGCCCCACTTTCGTCTGTTCGAGAAGTTCCATATCGTTCAAACCTCCTAGAAGGCCTACATAATAGACCTGTGGAATGCCGGGGGCAAAAAACTGAATGGCCCTGGCGATCAGGTACTTGGTTTCACTTCCTCCCAGGGCATTGAGGAATGTGCAGTTCACCTGGTAAATATCCAGATTGTTGGCGGCCGCCCCGGTTGCATGTTTGCTCTGGCCCTTGCTTCGCTTGTGAATTGTCTCAACGAGGCTGTCTATTGCTTCAGGATCGAGGAGTCCCGGTGTGCCGTCATCGTCAGCCCCCACATCGATGACGCCTATTCCATCGTGGGTATCGAGGACGGTGACTGCATTTCGCGGACTCATGGAAAGCCACTTTGCAATAGGTTTCGAATCCGCGTTGAACAAGGCGTGGAGGATCAGCGGCGGCAGGGCGAAGTCATATACCCGGTCGACCTGTGTCGCTATTTCGATCTGTTTGAGATAATGACTGTGTATTTCTACCAGGACCTCGATTCCCAGGCTGCGAGCCTTTATTGTCAACTCGGCAATAAAATCAAAGGTTTCGGGAATCATAAAACAACTGGTGCCGGGCTTTTTGATGGCGTAGCCGACGGCATCGAGCCGTATCATACTGATTCCGGCGACATGAAATTGTTCCAGGATCGAGTCGAGGTAGGCTTCAGCACGGGGGTGGCGGACATCGATATCGATCTGCTCGGGGTTGAATGTGGTCCAGAAAAGTCTTTTTTCACCTGAAAGCAACATGATCGGGCTGAAGGGGACGGTGGGACGTGGACGGTATATACTCAGAATATCGGATTCGGCGGCACCTTCCGGAAAAACCCGGTCGAAAGTCAGAAACATGCCGGCATATTCGGAAGTTCCGCCGTTTTTTGAATAGTCGAGGAACTGCGGAGATGATGACGATACATGGTTTACAATTAGATCGGCCACCAATTCAACAGTACCGGACAGTTCACGCACCTCTTCCCATGTACCGAGGCGTGGGTCTGTCTGCGTATGATCTATAGGGTCAAATCCCGCATCCGCTCCGTCAATAGGGGTGAAAAAGGGCAGTAAGTGCACCCCGCCGAAAACATTAGCCAGCGATCCTTTCAGCAGGTTGTTCAGATGATTGAACCCTCCGCCTGAAAGACGGTCGACATAAGTAATGAGCTGGACCTTGTTTTTCATGGCTTTACTTTCTCTGAATCTGTTTTACGAAGGTTTTTTTGCGCCTGGGTTTTCTTCAGATAAACGCCATAATGTAATATATAAGGATCCAATAGTGATTGGATTCATACATTTTGTGTTACAACTTCTATCAGATTGTATTTACTAATGTCAATCCATTTCCCATAATGGGCTTTTGCCTTTTTTAACTGTCAAAAATGGCGGATATCAAGTCTTTTCGATACTATTTCTCTCAGTAGGATGCCAATATTTGAAGGCGTATTCTTTTTTTATTTGTTAATACAATTATATTATATATGTAATGTTTATTTTCTTGACAACATAGGGTGCAGGAAGTACGATCGCGATCCAGGTCGGATTAAATTCGATCCGAATTCTTTTTACAATCAATCCGCCTGATACTCTGCTGCCTGAACGCCAATCTACAAGGAGGGCCGATATCGATATGCCGGACAGCTACCGAAATCCGAAGCGCATTTCATTAATTGTTGTTTTTCTATTCGTTTTAGTGATTCCGATTCATATCGTTTTTTGCGCTGAACCTGTCGAGACCGATAATGGACCGGTTCAGGGGACAGTTGAGGAAGGACTGAGAATATACAGGGGCATTCCCTATGCCGCCCCCCCGGTTGGAAACCTTCGATGGAAAGCACCGGAGCCGGCCCGGGGATGGCAAGGCATTCTGCCCGCCGACAAGTTCGGGCCCGCCAGTATGCAGAATAATCCAGCCATCGCAAACCTGTCGCCTCCGGCGAGAACTGTCTTTACTTCAATGTTTGGACACCTGCCAAAAACGAAAAGGAAAAGCTGCCCGTTATGGTTTGGATTCATGGCGGCGGCTTTGTGGCAGGAACTCCCTCTGAGCAGCTTTATCAGTGTGAACACCCGGCTAAAAAAGGTGTTGTAATGGTATCGATCGGCCTCTATGACAAAGCGCAGGCCGGCCCCGTCGTTCATCTGGAGGGGCTGAAAACGTTTGATGAGTACTTCAAGTGGCGGAGGGAATCGGAATAAAATAAGGGAAGAATTATACTATAGAAGCAAAGAAACAGGAGTCGGATATGCTGAAAAAAATCAATACTATCTTTTTAATTGCCGTCGTGGCTTTCGTTATGTCTGTACTGTCTGCTTTAGCAGCAGATAAATGCGAGAGTCTTACATCCCTTAAAATAGCTGATGGGAAGATTATATCAGCGTCCATTGTCGAAGCGGGGCAGTTTCAACCGCCGGCCGGGGGGTTCATGATGGGCGGCCCGGACGGAATGGCAGTGTATAAAAAGACGCCTGCATTCTGTCGTGTAATTGCAACGCTTACGCCGACTTCCGACTCCGATATCAAAGTGGAGGTCTGGATGCCCAGGGACAACTGGAACGGAAAACTCGTGGGAATCGGCAATGGCGTATGGGCCGGCACCATCAGTCATGCCGCTTTGGCGGAACCGCTTGCCAGGGGGTTTGCGACGGTGGCAACCGATACCGGTCATACAGGGATGGGCATCGATGCCAAATGGGCGATCGGCCATAAGGAAAAACTCATCGATTTCGGACACCGCGCCGTCCATGAGATGACCGTCAAGGCGAAAGAACTCCTGGCGGCCTATTACGGAAAAGGAGAGGACCTTTCCTATTGGGTGAGTTGCTCCACCGGTGGACGGCAGGGGCTGATGGAAGCCTACCGGTATCCCGATGACTATGACGGCATCTCCTCGATGGCGCCGGCGAATCCCATGGTCGGGCTCATGATCGGTTCGCTGTGGACCGGCTATGCCGCCATGAAAGATGATGCACACAGACTGACCATGCCCAAACTGATGGCGTCGAACAAGGCCTATATCGATAAATGCGACAGAATCGACGGCGTCAAGGACGGGATCGTCTCCTATCCCGCAATGTGCGACTACGATCCCGGAATTATTCAATGCAAGGGAGAGGATCAGGATAGCTGCCTGACAGCTCCCCAGGTCGAGGCCCTGCGCGATATCTACGGCGGTGTGAAAAATTCCCGAACGGGAGAACTGGTTTTTTCCGGTTTCGCTCCGGGAAGTGAACAGCAACTGATGGCGTTGACGAGTGGCCCTGAGCCTTTTTCAGCGGCGACATCTTATTTCAGGGACATTGTGTTTGAAGAGCCTGAATGGGATTTCAAATCTTTTGATTATGACAAAGAACTCGCGGCATCCTATAGGGCAGGCCGTGATATCCTGGATGTGCCGCCTGATGGCCTTTCACGTTTTTTCGAAGGTGGGGGGAAACTTCTTCTCTCCCATGGTTGGGCCGACGGCCTTATCCCGGCCCCCAACACGATTGCATTTTATGAATCGATGACATCCAAGATGGATAAGGAGGTTATATCCGATTCAGCCAGGCTCTTTATGGTTCCGGGAATGGGGCATTGCGCGGGTGGTACCGGTCCAAGCGTGATCGATATGCTTTCCGTTATAGACAGTTGGGTGACGGAAGGAAAAGCACCCGACAGAATCATTGCGAGTACTCCTCCGGGCCAAAAACCGATGACCCGTCCGCTTTGCCCCTATCCCCAGGTAGCAGTGTATATAGGTTCGGGCAGCACGGATGATGCGGCGAATTTTGTTTGTAAAACGAAATAGCCTTTTATAGAAAGGATTTGATTTCATGCGTTTGCTGAAGAAACACTTCTTTTTTATCATCATCCTGGTTGTATTTCTCACGGCTTGCTCCCAACCAATTGAGAAGCAGGGAACTGCTGGGAAATGGGTATGCACCTGGGGGACGGCACAGCAACTGGATGAAGTGGTCTTTCCCGATATAAAGCTGCCGCCCGATTTCAAGATGCCGGAACAGGACGCGTCGCCGAAACCTGGCGAACTCGGAAGCAATCCTTCCATATTTTATGTTCCTCCCGACCTTGAAAATCGTACGGTCAGAATGATTGTCCGGACAACTATCGGCGGCGATAAAGTTCGTGTAAATCTATCCAACTCATTGGGCCGTCCCCCGGTCATGGTCGGATCGGTACATATTGCACGCTACCAATCCGACGGTTCAATCGTTTCCGGAACGGACCGTGAGGTATTATTCAACGGCAATCCTTCATGTACGCTGCTCCCGGGTGTTCTTCTGTTGAGCGATCCGGTGGATATGGATATCCCTCCCTTCAC
The DNA here is from genome assembly GCA_963677545.2 of Desulfobacterales bacterium. Lineage (GTDB taxonomy): Bacteria > Desulfobacterota > Desulfobacteria > Desulfobacterales > JAFDDL01 > JBECKW01. Next base: position 381,643 of record CAXXKH010000049.1, read on the forward strand.
CGATCTGGCCATATCCCTCTACTTTCCGGAAAAGACAGGTACGCCCACGGAGCACAGGCTGGGGCTTCATACCACCTACATCTCCAAGGGGAACTCATCAGGAGCGAAAAAAATGCCCGATCCTGAAAAAACCTTTGCCTATTTGTGGCTTGCCGGGCTCGATGTATTCACAGCGTCGGATGATTTTGCATTGGTTGCCCTGGGGGATTCCATCACCGACGGATTCGCAACGACACTCGATGCAAACAAGCCTTGGCCCATGCTGCTCGCGGAACGATTGAATGCCACTCCGGGCGAAAGACAGATATCGGTCATCAATCAGGGCATTTCGGGAAACCAGGTGCTGCGGGACGGTGCCGGCATCAGTGCCCTTGCAAGATTCGACCGTGCCGTTCTGAGCGTTGCAGGCGTAAAATGGCTGATCATCCTGGAAGGCATCAATGACATCAATATCCGTGGATGGAATGACGGCCCTGGCGGACTTACGAGCGATGAACTGATTGCGGGCTATAAACAGATTATAGAGCGCTCCCACACCCACGGGATAAAAGTAGTCGGTGCAACCCTCACGCCCGAGGAAGGCGTCCCCACCATGTCGGAGCGGGGTGAAAAGATCCGGCAGACAGTAAATGAGTGGATCCGGACCTGCGGCCTTTTTGATGCTGTTGTGGATTTTGACGAACTGATCAGAGACCCTTCGAGGCCGATTCGCATGAGACCCGAATTTGACCCTGGCGATCATATTCATCCAAACGACGCAGGCAACCAGACTATGGCGGATGCTGTTGACCTGGATATTTTCCGGGATTAAGGAGGCGTACGATAATGAAACATATCGCAACCTTCATATTGGTTGCAATAACCATTTTATTTCCTATCAATCTTTGGGCACAGCCATCAGGCACCAGGGTTGAAAAGCCGCCGCGATTTGTGTTCCCTCCGATACCGAATTCCCCCGAAGTGCATCCCGACCGGACGGTAACGTTCCTGCTGCGCGCCCCGGAGGCAAAGGCAGTAGATCTGGTCGGAGAAGTACTACAGGGAGAACCGCCTCAACCGATGACAAAAGATGATCAGGGCATCTGGAGCGTTACCATCGGGCCGCTCCCCCCAGAGATATGGATATACAATTTCCGCATCGAGGGGGTCGATTTTCCCGACCCATCCAACATCAACCTCATGCCCCGGGCGAAAGGGCTGGCGGCCGTATCCAACTTCGTCGAGATACCGGGTGATACACCGGCTTATTACGATGCCCGTGCGGTGCCTCATGGAGAGGTCCGGATGATTCTCTATGAATCACAGGTCATGGGTGTGAACCGTTACGTCTGGGTCTATACGCCGCCGGATTACGACAAGACGGGCAAGAAGTATCCCGTCTATTATCTCCTGCACGGCAATGGTGAAACCCAGTCCGGCTGGGTAATGAATGGAAGGGCCAATATCATTCTCGACAACCTCATTGCAGACGGCAAGGCCGTTCCGATGATCGTGGTAATGCCCCACGGACACCCGGTACAAAGCGCTTCCGTCGGACCGCTCAAAGAGGTCGAAGGGAGTGATCCCGCCAACTTTTTCGACTATACCCTTTTCGAGGAGGAGCTGCTGGGCCAGATTATACCCATGATTGACGGCAATTTCCGCGTATTCGGGGACGCGGACCACAGGGCCATCGGCGGACTCTCCATGGGCGCAATCCAGAGTGTTGGAATCGGTCTTGCGCACCCCGACTTGTTTCATTATATACTGGCCTATAGTGGCGGTTTCGGCGGAATCGGTCCGGATCCGCCGGGAGCGATCGAAACCAGATCTCCGTGGAAGGCGTTACTAAAAAATCCCGAACGGACAAAAAAAAACATCCGCCTTCTTTTTCTGGGCTCGGGCAGTCAGGAAACGACGATGCGTCCATCCGGAGAACGTCTGGTGAAATTATTCCGGGAGAAGGGCATCAATGCCGTGTGGAAGGATTACCCGGGGTCTCATGTATTCAGTGTCTGGCGTAATCATTTGAATTATACCGTACCGATGTTGTTTAAGTAGTATTTATCCATTTTGGAGTGCGGAACAGCATATTGAATGTCATTAATGAAATGCAATTCTCGCGCGGAGACGCAGAGGCGCAAAGAACGACTCTAAATAAAAGATTCTTAAATTTAAGTTGGAGAAAAGGAATGTATGCGAGATCAAAAATACTTGTAATGACAGCCATGGTATGTGTTTTTTTTAGTTCAACCGCCATATCGGGACCCTGGTCGGACAACCGGGTCACATTGACAGAGGCGGATTGTTCGGTGGGGAAACTGGGCAGTTCAATACCCGTTACCGCCATTGGAGAACCCGTTTCCGGTGTTACGCTGAAAACGCCCGTATGGACAAATGCGGTCGGCGAGGCCCCGGGCTACTGTAGCGTGGACGGTTCAATGGCGCCGGTCTCAAAGGAGAAAACTGCAAGACCCATCAACTTCAGGGTCATTCTCCCGGCTTCATGGAGTAAGCGCACTGCACAGATGGGAGGGGCAGGGTTTAACGGATTCATCCCGAACCTGTTGGCGGGCACGGATATGAGTTCAAAGACGACCCTTGTCGGCCTTGGATTTGTCACCTACGGCAGTGATTCCGGGCACCAGATGAGCGGTCCGATGATGGGGCCTCCCCAGGGACCTCCCCGGAAGAGGCCCGTGAATTCCGACGACTGGGCCACAAATGACGAAGTAATGAAAAACCTTGGCTATATGCAGCTGAAAAAGACGCATGACGCCGCGATGGTATTGATTAAAAGGGCTTACGGCGAAGGACCGGAGTATAATTATTTTTTCGGTGGTTCACAGGGAGGTCGTGAAGCCCTCACGGTTGCACAGAGGTATCCTGAGGACTACGACGGTGTTGCGGCAAATGTGCCGATTGTGAATTTTTCCTCCCTGATGCTGGCGCCGGAACTGATTCGAATCAAGGAGAAGCCCCTTGAAAACTGGATCACGCCTGCAAAGGTAAATGCAATCGCCGCCGAATTTATTCGTCAGTGCGACAATCTGGACGGGCTTACAGACGGCATCATCAACAATTACATGGCATGCAGGGCTATCTTCGACGTCTCTCAGGGCAAGCCCGGCAGGAATCCGTGGGAAGCAAAAAGGTGTCCGGGCAATAAAGATCCCGATCCATCCGACACCAGCGCTAATGCATGTCTAACGGATGGACAGATCGAAACGCTTGAATTCGTCTACAGCCCGTATCATTTCGCCACCCCGCTGGCGAATGACGTCACATCATTCGGTATGTGGGTCCCCAACACGGATCCATCCGGCAGCGGTCTGATCGTGCCGAATCGATTTAAGGGGCAGGAAGGAGCCGGGGAAGGTGCCCCCATGCACACCCATTTGGGGATACTGGGCGTCACGGGATTTTTAATGCAGGACTTGAATGCCAATCCCCTCGATTATGTCGAAGGCGGGGCATTGAACAAGAGACGGGAAGTGATATCCCCCATACTCGATTCAACCGATCCGGATCTGAGTGCATTCCGGAAACGCGGCGGGAAACTGGTTGTCGCCATGGGCACGAATGACACACTGGCTTCTCCGGGCGCCCAGTTGGATTACTATCAGTCGGTTGTCGATAAAATGGGACGGAAAAATGTTGATGCATTTGCCCGGTTTTTTGTTCTCCCCCAGGCAAATCACGGCCTGATGGGGAAGAATTATTCGGTTAACGGCGATGGGAAACCCATCCCCGTCAAACCTTTGCCGACTTCATTCGACAGGTTCGGAATGTTGGTCGACTGGGTTGAAAAAGACATTGCTCCTCCCAAGTCGGCAACGGTCACCGGAGGAGAACGCAGCCTGCCCATGTGCTCTTATCCGACATATCCGAAGTATAAGGGTGGACCGGTAGATGTCGCTGATTCCTATGAGTGTGCAATGCCATGATCACTTTTTCTTGAGTTATTTTTATTGCTATTAAAACGCTGTCATAGAATATTCATCAAAGGAGATAACGCGATGAAAAACCACTTAAACCGCATTCTGCCATTCATGTTGGCGCTTTGCCTGAGTCTTGTCCTGAGCCAATCTGTTTTTGCACAGCAGTCCGAACCTGAAAAGAAGCCGATGCCTAATTTCCCGATGCGTATCGATCCGGATAAGCGCGTGGAACAACGAACATATCATTTCGCAGACACTGATGAGGATTTGGAATACGTGCTGTATGTTTCTTCAAAGGTTTCTAAAGATAAAAAGAATCCGCTGATCGTGGCACTTCACGGAATGGGAGGGGATGCCAACTTTATCGTACGTGACCGTCTGGTGGATCTGGCGGAAGAGGGGGGGTATATCGCGGTGGGGCCTCTGGGTTATAGCGTGAGCGGCTGGTTCGGATCTCCTGTAATCGCACTTGGCGGTCGCCCCGTTGAGCCGCCCAACCTGACCGAGCTGAGTGAAAAGGACGTTATGAACGTGCTGGCAATGATGCTGAAGGAGTTCAATATAGATGAAAATCGTATTTACCTAGTGGGTCACTCCATGGGAGGCGCAGGCGCAATTTTCCTGGGGCAGAAATATAAGGACAAATGGGCCGCTGTTGCGGCGATTGCCCCGGCCGCTTTCATGATGCTGCAGAACCGCGCCGAAATTTTAACACCCATCCGGGATGCAGGCATCCCGCTGATGATGATACAGGGAAGTAAGGATAATGTCGTGCCGCCCGAGTATGCCCATCAATGGGTCGAGACCATGAAGGCGCTTGAAATGGACTATTACTATTTAGAGTTTCCATACGGAGACCATGGGACGGTAATCAGTGACGGTATGCCGGAGATCTTCCGATTTTTTGAAGAATATACAAAAGCCGGAAAAATTGAGAAACCAAAACCCAAGTTTTTTTAATAATCAAAAGAGCCATTTTCAAAACGTTTTCCATCCACAAATGAGATCAAGCCCAAGGCGAATCGTCCGCCCAGAGATCGGTTAAAAAGGGACGTTTTGAAATTGGCTGCAAAGAGTCAAAAAAAATAGAGGCCGATGGCGGCCTCTATTTTAGACTATATTACAAGCTTCGGAATACGCGCTGCCGATTGCAATAATGCACGCAGCTTATCCTTAACAGCTTCTGTCCAGGTTTTATTTTCCACTTGCTTTCCGTGTCGCTACAGCCGATTCGGATCCATAGCTGCCGGCCTGCCGGGTTAATTGAATCTCATCCCCGGTTATTTTGCCCGTTACGGCCATCGGCACATCATTATATGTCCAGGCGAAAGTGACCTTGTCTCCTTCTATTTTACCGTCCGTTATTTCACTTTCACTTTGGTTGCCCCCCATTTCAGCAATTACTTTGCCGGAAAGCTGATCTCCCGCAGACTTGAATATGTAGTGGCAATTCATGGCGCCGATCGGGGTGCTATAGCTCGCCTGCCACTCGCCATCGATACTTGAATTCGCTGCATATCCCGTACTTGCTGTTATAACGCCGCCAAAGGTCAAAAAAAATACCAGAGCTATTGCACTTAAAACCACATGTTTTTTCATTTTGTTATCTCCTTTTCGATTTTTAAATGATTATTGATTGACCTTACTCCATATCGATCGGCTTATATCTATAATCTCCAATAGGTATGGGCTGGGTTGAAAGCTTCATCTCCCCTGCATCCTCCTTAACGATGATCCACTTGAGCCAATTTTTGTTGTCACATTCCGGGAAATCTTCCCTGAAATGAAATCCCCTGCTTTCCGATCTCATCAGGGCGGCCCTGAAGGTCAATTCTGCACACAATGTCATGCTTCTTGCCTCATGGCATTTCCCCAGATAGTGAGGGTCTTTGGCCTGCAAATGGGGCAGCTTTTCCTTAAGTTTTTCAATCCTGCCGAGGGCTTCTTCGAGTCGATCTTTGCTCCTGCGGAGGTTGTATTTCATGGGCGCCGCAATTGCCCCCAACGTCGATATGGCATCCCACGGCGAATAATTCATATTGTCTTGCATAGGGGCGAAAACAGTTGTTTTTGTTTTTTCAATATCACCGTCATCCGGAACGGTGGGGGAGACCTCTGAAACATAATCCGCGGCAGAAGCCCCGGCCCATCCAGCACTGATCACTGCATACATAATCCCGGAACCCGGGCAAACGCCCGGCGGGGAAGCAACCGCCCCGGCCAGTGCGGAACCGGCATAGCTCGTATCTCCAATTGCCCAGAGACCTTCGAGACTTGTCCTCATTTCGTGATCGACCTTGATACAGGAGGTCTCACCATGCAGCGGAACTGCTATTTCAGGTTTTGAATCATTCGATAAACCGTATTCCTTCTCCTTATCTTCGACTCTTTCGCGCCACGCCTCGAGTTTTGACAGACCCGTGTGAAATTCATGGGGCGGCGCCGACTTCGGCGGCTCGAAACAGATGGGGCCTCTTCCTTCGGCAACTTCTTTTTCCAGGCCGACGGCGAGTTGTATGGGTAAGAACACACCTGCAGGACCTTTATCCGGCATATATTTTTGCGATAAATTCTCCCCCAGTTTGTTAACCAAGAAGTCCGATCCCACCATTCCGCTGTCCGTCGCCTGGAATACGGTGTGCCCGTAAAGGTTCCCATACTCGGCATTTCTCATTTCAGCACCCGCCCTGTAGGCGGCCGCTATTCCGTCCCCCGTACCGGCAGACCAGAAGCGCCTTACTTTATAACCGCAACTGCCGTTGGCAAGTATGGTTGCCTTCGCCATAAAAATCTGGAAACGGCCACTGACAATATTGAATCCAACCGCTCCGATCACGCGATTGCCCTGCTTCAAAAGATCAACCACATGGATCTTATTCAGCATATTTGTCCCCATTTTTTTCGCCCGGGATCGCATGGGAAGCATCATGTCAATATCTATAAAAGCGGATGTATATTCCGGAGCGAACATGGAGGGAAAGGAAAGCATATTGCCGTCAGGCGTTTTGGCCAGTCTATCACCCCATTCGGCAAACTGCTCGATTACCCTGTAGGTGCTTCCCACGTATTTGGACAGAAGCTCCTGATCGTTCAGATAAAGGCCTGATGTGCGCACCTGGAAATCGAGAAATTTATCGGCATTATTATTCGGTCCGAGAAAAGCCAGAAAGCCGCCTATTTTGGTCGCTTTTCCCGCCCAGCCCGTTGTCTGTTTTTCAACAATGAGCACGTCGGTATCCGGATTTTGTTCTTTTACAGTTATTGCGGCTGCAAGACCGCCGATCCCGCCGCCAATTATCAGCACGTCCGTATATGCAACATCTCCAATGTTATCTAAATTCGCCATCATGTTTCTCCTTCTTTTTTGGACGATCAAAAAGATGACCGCAATGGTGCCGGTATATTCGGAATTACGGAAATGCAGTTTTCCGGGCAGGATACTTCACAGGCAAGACACCAGACGCAGTCTTCGGGATAAGCGACAATCGGCTTTTTATTTTCTTCATCCCAGCGTATCACGTCTACAAAACATGCGTTCATGCATGTTTTGCACCCTTTGCAACTATCCAGTTCTATTTTAATCTCTTTTACCCACATGATTGAAGGCGTATCCATTTTAAACCCCTTGTTTTAGATGTAAATAATATGAGAGCCTTCTTTTCTGATCTTCATTGAGGCTTTGCGATTGATTGCCGGATCGGGGACAGCCTGCCAGATGCCCCATAATGCAGGAAGAAAATTCTTGAAAGTGCTTGCCTCGGCGATGTTATGTGCCGGCCATCCGCCGCCGCTAGGCTTCTTCCCGGATGGATGTTCGGGCATTTCGGATACAGGGTGCGGCGGCTTGCTTCCGGGAGGCGGCTTGGGGAATCCATGCATGCAGGATCTCATTTTACATCCGCCGGGAATCGCTTCCCATTGATGAGAAAGCATGACCATCGGTACGGTGCCCGGTTGCTCCCCGGTGTTTCCCGCGGTCAGGAGATGTTCATATGTCCAGAAGTCTTTCTGTTCCTGGGTGCCTATATTGGGGTCGACCCATTCGATCCTGAGATCCATGACCGGACCGTAATCTATGCTTTCCGTGGCGATCTGGACGGCGCCGATGTGACCATTCATTGGCGGCTTTTTTTCCCATCTGAACCCTTTATGTTCATCCGGGCACCAGAGTTCATATCCTTTTTCCATGTTGACCCACCACCAGTCGATCATTTCGGTAGTGACACCGGGAATGACATGATCGACAACCATCCAACCTTCGGGGTATCTATTTTCAGCCATTTTAAAAAACTCCCTTGATAATAAGACGTGGTTTATTTGCTATACTTTAGTATCGTTTATAAGCTATACAATCGTATAGCAAAAATGTCAATTAAATAATAAGCAAGGTCGGAATTTACGTTTCGGACGATCACAATTTCATTGAATTAAGCATTGTTAAGGTATAGCTTGTAAAACAAGCGATACTATATGACCTTGATCAAAATATAGGATGGGCAGATGATGACTCAGCGGAAAAATATTACGAGGTTGGGCAAACAGCCAAAAGAAGTAAGCGAAAAAACGAAGGAAACGGTTCTTAAGGCAGCTCTCAAGATATTCGCGCGGGAAGGCTTTTACAATGCCAAATTAAGAGAAATAGCCGAGCTTGCCGGAACAACGCACGGCCTTATCAGGCACCATTTTGGCTTGAAGGATGATCTGTACAAAGCGGTAATTGACTATGGATTAAAATTGCACGAAAATAAATTGCTAAAAATTATCGAATCAAACAAATCGGATGATCCCTTGGCGCTTTTCAAAGAATTTATCACGTCTTATGTCTCCATCGTGGTTAAAAACCCGGAACTTTCAAAGATAATGATGCACAATAACAGCAGCACCAGCCCCCATTTTGGCTATATCGTTGAAAGGCAAAAAAAACTGCACTCGATTATTGAACCCGTTTTCATGAGATTAAAGAAGCTTGGATATTTCGAGGATTTTGATCATTACAGCTTTCTTGTTTATGTCTGTGCGCTGGTAGAAATTCCCATCGCGATGGGAAATATGACCAAAAAAATGATGGGGGAAGACATGTCTTCTAGGAAGGGCATTGCCTTGCATACAAAGCGGGTACTGAAGTTCCTTTTTCATGAAGAGAAGTGAGTACGAAGGTCTTCAACCGTTGTCGGGAAAAACCCGCTCGAATTTGATAAGGATTAAAAAACAGACGAAGGGAATTCCGGTCGAAGTTGATTATCCCCAGGGTTTTTCCGCAACGATCCGCTCACCCGCAATGCGACCAAAGACAAGGCACTAAAGGATGTTGCCGCCGCCCTGATAATGCCAGCTGCAAAGCGCACCCAGTTCACCGGCCGAATAGAGGCGCGGAATCGGCTCACGGATTTCTCTAACGTGTCTGGATCTTTGCCTATTTTTTCGGCCAACTCCTTTAATAAGTCCGCTTTGATGATCCATCCTTTTTCAATTTCGGCGCTACTATCTTTACTCCACTTGTATTTTTCAATCTGTGACTACCAGCAGAAGGAATAATCATTCGGGTAAAGCGGACCGCTTTTTCTCATAGTCTCATCAAAGACACAATGCACCGGAACGGGTGTCGGAACAGGGATATAAATGCCATGGAAAGGTATTTTTCCATTACGACAGCTACGACATACTTGATTCCGCCGGTAGTGAAGCAACAACGACATTGGGAATGAACATTTCTCCCAATACCATCGCGCAGGCTTTTGATATGATCAGATGTTCCGGAAGACCCATTAGTGAAAGCAGATATGTAAACGGCGCGAAAATCAGGCCGAAAATATTAAAAACAGAAGTTTTCTGTACAAGAATGAAAGCGATAAGAGCAATAGATGCAATACAGGGTGACAGAGTGAAGCACATTGCAATCCCGCCCTTTATGTTTTTCCAAAGGCTTTTATGCATGGATTGCGTCTCTGATGCCCTCTTTAATCCCGCTTTGACTGCATTCGAAAATAGGGGACCGGGTAAATCCTTTTTATTTTTGTTTATCTGGAATTTACTTTCTGCATGATAAAAATGATTAGAATAACCACCAACGCCAAAATGGCGTTGGTGGTACAAATAGCGTTTACACTCCAGTTCCCCGTGATCATAATACCACCCACAACAGGGGCTAATAATGAGCCGGACCTGCCGATTCCGGTTGCCCAGCCAAGCCCGGTCCCCCTGATATCAGCGGGATATGAAATGGCCGCAAGAGCCATAAGGCCCGAGTTGCTGCCGATGACAAAAAAGCCCATAACGGCCGATACAAAAGCGACAATCATGAATGTGTTGGAAGCAAAATACCCAAAGATAAGCACACTTGCAAATGCCAGGAAAAAACCGATTTTCAGTACGTTGAACGGGTTGAACTTGTCCATCAGAATGCCGATGGATACCGTTGCGATGACGGCCCCCATATTGACACAGGCGAAGGCCAGGCTGGATTCCTGTGTGGACGCGCCGCTATCGTTCAATAGTGTCGGTGTCCACGAGAGAATCAGCCACAGCAGGTAATAGCTTAGAATAAACGCCATCCATAATAATATTGTATTGGCAGCACGATTCTCTTTAAAAAGATGTTTGAAGGGCACTCCGGGCAGCCTCACTTCGGATGAAACAAATTCGATATTTTCGGCGGATGCAAAAGCTGGAGCGATTTTCGAGACGATTGTGTGGATACGGTCACGGTCTTTTTCTCTTCCCCTTTTGATTAAAAATTCCAGCGGCTCGGGAAGGGATATCAATGCAATGAATCCGATAAGGCATGCGATGATCCCGCCCACTAAAAACACAGATTGCCACCCATATCTCGGAAGCAGATATGAAGAGAAAAGCCCCGCGCATGTCGCACCGATGGCGACGCCGGCGTACATCGTGGTGGCAATGGTAGCGCGCTTATTGCTTGGCGCGAACTCTGATCCGAAAGCAAGTGCGTTCGGAACCGCGCCGCCCAGTCCGAGCCCAGCGATAAAGCGGAGAAATATCAATTGCTCCACTGACGTTATAAACGAAATGGCCAGGGTAAAAATGCCAAACGTGAAGGCGGAGACAAGCAACATCCGTTTACGTCCGAAACGATCCGCGAGCATACCCAAAACCAGCGCTCCGATAAGCGCGCCGACATTGCCGATACTCATCGCCATGCCGAGGGCCGCACGTGTTGTATTCAGGGACTCGGCAATTTTAGGTATTGACACACCCAAGAGAGACAAATCGAACCCATCAAAAAAGGCCAGCAGAAAGCACAGTGTACAGATCCAAAGTTGATAGGGTGTGAATCGTCCGGAATCCAGGACATCTTTTACGCTGACTGAATTATTATTCATTTTTCCTCCCGCCTTTAATTATTCACTTTCAACACAGCCAATTTCAAAACGTTTCATATTGTCCGATCTTCGCGTTGGCCGATTCACTTTACGCCTGATTTCACGCGTGACAGAAAACGTTTTGAAAATGGCTCAACAGGTTACATTATTCCATGTTAAATTTTTTCACCTCTTCAGTGATAACGGCATCTACATTTTCATAAATACTGCCCGGGGCTCCGTAAGTCAGGCATGGAATAAAAGCGCCGCCCGGTGTGTATTCTTCGAGCGCCCTTCTCACCTCGGAACGAATGTCCTCTTCAGTGGCATCGGCGCGATCGACCAGAGCGGCGTCGATGCCCCCCATGATGACCATGCGTCCGTCGAGCTGCTTCTGGATTTTGGGAATATTGTTTTGGGGGAGGGCGCCCTGCCAGACATCGATACCCAGTTCCACCATGTCCTCTACGATGGGCTCCAGATACGAATCCGCGTGGTGCATGACGATGACGCCTTTTTCATTCATATACCGGTATGTTTTCACGTACTGGGGCTTGATGAACTCTCTCCAGGTGTCGGGACTCATGAACAGGCTGTTCTTGCTTCCCCAGTCGTCATGGGTCAGCATGATATCGGGCTTGAGGTTGTCCACAATCAGTTTCATGTAGTTAAACCTGTATTCACCGACATATTCACACAACTTCATCATGTATTCCGGCTCTATCAGGAAATTGACGAGCGTATCTTCAAAGCCCATGAGGAAATGCAGCTGCTCGAAAACGCCTGTGGGCATGAACGTCATCAATAAATGATTTTCGCGGTCTATTTTTGAAATTTCTTCAAGAGCGGGTTCCCAGACCGCCGGATCAGAGCAATTGCCGAGGATATCGGGGGCCATGGCGCTCTTCTTCCATTCGCGGATATCGGGAATAACCTTGTGTTCATCCGTAACATGGGGCATTGCGGCTATCTGTCCCTCCGGCCACACTACAAGGGTTCCCCATTTATCGAGGATAGGCGCCATACCCTGATAACGCTTGCCTCTGGCAAAGCCGGCTACGGGATCCGCGGGAAAGAAAAACATGTTTTCATATTGATCCACAAGCCGGTCGGGGTTACCGTCTTTTTTTTACGGTTTCGAGAAAGTTTTGCTTGGCGGAAAGCATATGATTGGCTCCTTATAAAATCAAACAGCACTGTTTGGTTGAGTGACTTCATGAAAATATTACCGTGATAAATATGAAAATGCCGGCACTTTAGTCCGTATTTTTCCAGACTTTTATGGCTTTGATACCCAGTGCGGGGCAATATACCTCACAGGCGCCGCAACCGCAGCATTTCAGAGGATCCACGGCAGGATAGGATTCATCCGCTTCTCTGTCCCAAGACATTTTAACCGCCTCGAAAGGACAGGAATATACACACTCGTTGCATTCATTGATGTTGCATAAGCATAGAGACCGGTTCACCCGGGCCAGCCCGATGACGTACTTATGCTTCTGCTCCAGGTTCAAGGTTTGTAACGCGCCGCTGGGGCATGCCTTGGTACAGGCATTGCAGTCTTCTTTGCAGTAATCCGTTTCAAACCGGATAGTAGGCGCCAGGAATCCAAGTATCCCGGCCTGTCCCGTATCAGGATGAATGATGTTTGACGGACAAGCGCGCACACAGTTACCGCAGCGCATGCATAAACCCGAAAATTCGCTTTCTCCAATCGCGCCGGGTGGTCGCAACGGGGCCTCCTTGGATTTTGCCAGTCCGATTTTTTGTGCCAGCAGACTGAACCCCAATCCTGCGAACACTGTAATAAACATTCTTCTTGTTGCGGGGAATACTTTCTCTGGTGCAGTTTCTGCTTGAGAATCCTTTCCGCTATGTGTCCTGATTTTTCTGCCGCAGAAAGATCCGATATCTTCAAGAAGATCCTGTGTTGCACCCAGAGGGCAGATACGGGCACACCAGAGGTTGCCCGAAGTCAACGCCAAGAATAGAAGCATGACGATACCGGACAGAGAGATTAATCTGGGCAGGACATTCGTTGCATTGTAGGCAGAAAAGGCATTGTTCAAAAATGCCAGCGGGTCCATCCACAGGAAAAGTGGATAACCGACGACGGCGCCTGCCATTGTGAGCAAAACAATGTATCTACCGATGGGAGGGAGGCCTTTCCACCAATTTCTCGCCGGAAATTGGGTGCCTGAAACAGTATCGAGTATCAGGCCGACCGGGCATATATAGCGGCAGAACCACCTTTTCCGCACCAGGGCCACAACAGAAAAAACCAGGCCAAGGATTGACCCCACCCACAGTGTTCCACCTGCCAGGATTGTACATATCGTCACAAAGGGGCTTGTCTGAACAAATATTCTGGAGCTGTCGATCCAGAAAGGGAATGGCAACAGCAAAAAGGTCGCCAGCAAAAAGCAAGCTAACCTCACGTAGAGGCGTAGTCTCTGCTTAGGATTTGTCATAACGAATATATTCCTTTATTCTTAAACTGTTAGCTCAACCAGGCAGAATTACACCGCGTTTTTTAAGGCTGGTCTGTAAAGCCCGGATATCGATTTTTCTCAGATCCACACCAGCACTTATCGACTGCGCCGCAGCGGTTCCCGCCGCCTCGCCCAGGGCGATACAATGCGGTATATAATTAAAGAAATTATTGGCAATCGTATTCGATGAAAATGCGCGGCAGGCGACAAGCAGATTGTCCACTTTACGCGGAATCATACAACGATAAGGCATGTAGGTAACCGGATATTTTAAAGACTCCCTGCCGCGATCCACATCGGGGAATACTGCAATAGTGTCGTCAAAGGGTTTATTTGTATTCATATCCTTTTCGGTAAGTATATATTCTCCGATAATCCGTCTGCTGCCGCGTGTGCCAAGCTGCGGGTTGGTAAGCACGATGAAGCTTTTTTCAAAGCCGGGTATGGTTTTTTTGTAATGGTCGTGAGTTGTCAACATCTCTTTTCGTCCCAGAAATTCTACCCGGGTAAGCTCTTCAACATCTACCTGGCTGGAATTCGCATATCGCGGAAAGACCCAGACAACACTCTCCTGATTTTTAAGATTGCTGGTGAGAAAGTTGGCGTGTCCACCGGCTTTTCTGATCTCACGTTTTTTTTCAGCTAATTCCTCCTGGTGCGAATCTCTGTATTCTTTATATCTTTTCAGGTCAACGTTTGCTATCCAGTAGGAAAAGGAGAGGTTCGAAATCCTCAGGGTGTGGTCGATATCACTTTCAAAGTCGGCTCCTGAATAGGGCAGCAGGTCACCATCGCCCGTGGAATCGATAACGACCTTTGCCAGCACCGCCTGCCTGCCTGATTTGCTCTCGAAGACGACACCCGCGACCTTGTCGCCATCCATAACGGGCTCTGTACCCCAGGCATGGAGATAGGTCTTGACACCGGCTTCTTCCACCATGTCGTTCAGTATGCATTTCGATATTTCGGCATCGATGTGTGCGGAGTATAGAACCCTTTTCTCTTTCACGTTAAAACCGGAGCGGGATCTATAATAGTTAACCAGTTTCCTATCATCCGATCCCCAATGTTCCTTTTTCGGGTAATCACACGCCTCCCTACGTTCCAGCCGATCCACCCACTCCTGGCTGATGCCGGCGATCTGCTGTTTGCCGCTGAAATCACTCAGATTCGGGATAATGGTAACCAGTCCGCCGGTGCCCATGCCGCCTAAATACCCGTACCGTTCGATAAGAACCGTATCCGCGCCGCTCCTGGCCGCCGACAGAGCGGCCCCGATTCCCCCGGGGCCGCCACCGACCACCACTACATCGGCATTCCGGATGGCGCGGGTCTCCCGGGCTGCTTCCCTGACCGTCTTGCCCGTTAGTTTGGAGCCCGACGAATTTGCCCGGGCAGATGACGACGCCAGTGCCGCACCTCCCGCTCCCATGGCGATAGCGGCCGCTCCGGTGAACGCTGCTCGCTTGACAAAAGCCCTGCGCGATAAGTCGTGTCCCGATTTTTCCGAAGAATTCATAAAAGGTTCTCCTTTTCAATGAATATAGGTCAGGTAGATAAAGAAGATGCCCACCAGGGACAGGATCGCGATGGTGCTGTAACTCCACAGTCTAATGAAATTACCGGGCCTGTCCGTTTCGGAGACATCCGGTCCGAACATTGCGATGTGATTCAGCAATGCAAAGAGGGGGGCCACGATAAAGCCCATGGATGTAACCCAGGCGATAAACGTGCCTGAATTGATCCATCAATGCCGTCAGCACACCTAATACCAGGAACAATTCAATCCCAACGAAGATGAGATAAATCGGGCCGAACTTGTTCTCAAGTCTTTCCGGAACAATCCGCACCAGGGCCGCTGCTGAAGACCGGGGCAAAAGGTCCACCAGGGTCAGCAGGGTGGAATACATTACCGTAATGGCGGCAATGGCAATAACAGGGTAAATCCAGTGACCGATTGTGGAGGTGAACAGATTGATTAATTGAGAAGAAAAGGCCGCGCCATTTGCGGCCGGTTCTATCCCGTTGATATACATCACCAGAGTACCCAGTGTCACAAAACATACAGCTATTAAAACAGCCGAGCCATAACCGACATGAAAATCAAAAGCAGCTTCCTTGAGGGTGACCGGACGTTCAAGACGAATGCTTTTGGCTTTTACCCACAGGGACAGGCCGACCGATCCGGCCGTTCCGGTTGGCATCCAACCGGCCACGGCAACCAGAAACAATATAGTTGGTGTGTCCAGGGTCATGTTTGCGGTCAAATTGGCGCCGCCGGTATCAATCCCTCCCAGAGCAATTATGGTGGCAAAGACCGTACAGATGCTGAAACCAATGACCAGCACCTTGGTGATATCTTCCAGGACCGTATAACGTCCGACTGCCACGATAACCATGCAGCTGAGAACCAACCCCAGCTCCATCCAGATACCGGGCAAATTCAGGTTGAGCACACTTCGAATAATGGCCGCCGTAGTGACGGATACCCCTGAAATGGCAAATGTGAATTCAAACAGCTGCATGAAGAAAAAAAGAACCACTACCCATTTCCCTAAACGTCCATAACCATCCACCAGAGTTTCACCGGTAGCGGCCGCATACGTGGCGCCAAACAGGAATGTGGGATATTTAACAAGGCACACAACGATGGCATAGAGTACCATGATCAAGCCATAGGTGGCCCCGGCCGTCGTTGATGATACCAGGTGAGACACGCCCACTGCCGAAGCTGCATAGAGCAAACCCGGGCCCAGTTTTTCTTGTATTGTCTTTAACATGTGCTCCCTTTTATAAACATGTTGGCAAGCTTTTGATCACCAAGATTCATGGTCTTAAACGAACGAGTATTGAGCGAGAAGAAATTGTTGCTAAAGTGCGTGTCAAAGTCTGATTTCGCCCCGGAAGACTGCAATTACCTCTTTGCGGCTACATGCACGGAACTGTCTCCGAATCCATGCATATAGCCGCGATCCGCCAGGGAGGGGCGGAAGTCAAAACAATCAGACTTCAGCTGACACTACTTCCTACTTTGTAAAACCGCGATCCATGACCAATTTTGCACCATTTTTTCCAGATAGTGAATTATATGTCAACCACTCTTGTCAGAAGCGAAATGTTGTCCCGATCTTTATCACCGCTTTGCCGTTTCCGTTTTCAAACTGTCCATCTTCATACTCCCACCCATGGTTCCATACCAGGATCAGGTCATTACCGGGCCGCCATGTCCAGCGCAGTCGGCTGTTGACGGCCACGCTTTCTCCGCGGTTTTCATATTGAGCGATGGTGCTCCAGGTTAAATCCGGTGTCAGGGCCAGATCCAAACGCATGCTGGAAAGACGGACATCAAACTCGCCTTCGCGTAGCCGCACCTGGTTGAGCTCGTAAGATCCGGACAGCGTTGCATAACGGGATGGTCGCCAATCAAGTGAACCGGTATACTTGGTCTGATTGCCGGAGTAGAAATCACCTTCCCGAAAGCTTACCGAAGCACTCAACTTCCTGGCCGGGCTGGTTCGAAGCGATAAACTGGATTGCCAATAGGCGTAATCGTTCCGGGGGAGTATGACATCCGGCCAGATTTCGTATGCGTTGTCCACAAAATCACTGTAGTAAGTCATTCCAATGTCGAGTTGACCACCGGCCGGCGTCTGAATCGTAAGCGTCGGAACAATATAATTTCTCTCGACAATGCGGTTGTCAAGATCAGTGGTGAAAGAAGGGCGCAGGCCCAACTTCCAGCTCCGGATAAGTTTCGTGTTGGGCCGCCAGGTGTGGTTGAAGGAGAAATAATATTCTCGAACACCCTTTCGGCCGATGAAACCCAGGGCCGGTTCAAACTTTTCGCCCCATTGCTGAAAATATATGTGTATATCCCACGGGTCGTTCGGGAAATCCAGGTCGATGCCGAACGCGGTGTCGTCTCCCCCCGCGCGTTCCGTGTCGCTGAACAAGAAAAAAAGCTTGCTGGTGAACTTATTGTCTCCCGGCAGGCGGCTGTTCTGATAGCTGAAATCGAGTCCACCGAGCCATGCATCCGAATTCGAGAGGGGATCGCCATAAGTGAAGATGCCGCCGACACTCGATTCGGCAAACACCTGTTGTGAGATACGGGCTACGGCAAGGTTCTTCGCTTTTATATCTGCATGCTCCTCCTGATAGACATTCAGCAGGGCGAGACTTGTTCCGCTCATGCGGCCGGTGATACGTGCGCCGCCAAGAATGTCCACCGGACTACCGTCTGTGCCCCGTCCTATCCTCCGGGAGTAGTAAGGCGTCGTGCCCTTCGTAAGGCCGCCGAATTGAAAAAGAGACCCGTCCTGAAGAAAAAAATCCCGTTTTTCCGGAAAGAACAACGGAAAACGCGAAAGATTTACAATCTGATCATCCACCTCGGTTTCCGCGAAATCCGTATTGAACGTCGCGACCGCGGTGAGCGAGGGCGTGATGCGATAGGTTGCGTCAAAACCGTACTTCAAATCGAAATCGTTTTTTCCGTTATCAGCGCCGTCGGCGTATGCACCGCGCAGGTAGGGTTTGAACTCCAGGCCGAGTCCCTGCCGCAGGTTGTTCAATCCCCGCAATTCCCCCATCTCCTCCAGTGCGCTTACGCGTTTAGCTTGCGACAGTGCGGTCCATCGTACGGTTTCCTGCTTGCGTCTGATGATGCGTTCTATGTTCCAGTGCCACGCTTCGATGTCGGAGTCGAAGGAAAGACTGTTGAACGGGATAGCAATTTCAACAGTCCATCCCTGGCTGTCTATACTGGCATCGGTGTCCCAGATGGTATCCCAGCTTCTGTTGGGCATACCGAACTTGCCGTAAAGTTCATCCCGCCGAGCGCCGGCTGGATTAACCGCAAACAAATAGCCATCGCGCTCGCGTGCGAATGTGTCGAATGCCACCGAAACGAAGTCGTCCGAGCTGAAATTGGAATCACGAAACATCTGTTTTGCGAGGATTTCTTCCGGCGCCGAGTCGAAGCAACGGATGCCGATAAAGAGCTGATTGTCCGTATAGACGATGCGAACCTCGGTGCGTTCACTGGGTTGCGCCCCTTCAATCGGAAGGACTTGGGTAAGGCCGGCCAGCACCGGAGCGTTTTCCCAGCAGGTGTCGTCCAGTCGGCCGTCTATGAGGGGCGGCTGTTCGATCCGAGAAGCTTTATATGCCGGGCGTGCTTCTGAACCGGTTGTCGCCATCCCTGTAATATGCGGTCCGATAAGGAAAATTAGGCATAAAACCAGCTGTTTTACAGCCTTTAAATTTCTATTCTCCATTAAGACCCTTGGATGTAGAGCTTAACGTGGATGAATTTTGTATGACCGCGGGGAGGCAGTGACTCATGGGTTGTTTTCTTCTCCTACTTCTTGCCATTCGACGGACGCCATTGCGTAATCGGAACTTAAGTATCTACTGGAGTAAAGGTACCGTGCCCCTGTAGATGCCTGAAGCATTTTGATATCGTGGAAGTCGTCTCCTCTCAGACTTTTCGAAATAAAAGCTTCAAGTTCATCGGGAGATATGTTGAAAACCTGTCCCTTGAAAATATCAATATTTGTGGGGCGGGGATAAATCTTCGATTCCTCCCGAACGGTTTCAGCGATTGTGGCGGCAGGGTCGTTGGCAGCCGCCCGGCCAAGAATGGCGGCATAGTTTTTGGTGATAAATGTTTCGGAATACAGACACACCGATCCAGAGGAGACAACCATCTTTTGAATATCCCGGTAGCGTCCGTCCTTGGCTATCTCATCCAAATAGAGTTCAATATCTTCAGCGCCCTGAACAGAAGGCAAGCCGCTCAGTGTGTCAAGGCCTGTTAGCTGAGCAAGGTTTTGCGACTCTTCCCGGATTTTTGCCGCGATATCGGCACGCAATTCTTCGGATCGAAGTAACCGTTCCGCGTTGTCTTCGGTGAGGGAGTTCGCGGAATAGAGATACAACGCATCTTTCGATGCCATGAGCAGATGAATATCCTGATAGGGCGCTTTTCGGACGAACTCCTCGAGATTGACTTGCATCCCTTTTTCAAGGTGGAAATCTTTATTAAGTAGAGAGCGAAGGGTATTAGTGTTGGTGAGTTTGCCGGGTTCCCGTGACTCCTGACGAACCAGAGCGGCGATTCCGGCTTGAACTTCTTCAAGGTTATCGTATTCAGCCGTTTCCGGCAGCTGCTTGTCCGACATGATGATGGCCTCCCTGTTCTATGATGCTACGCCGGCAACAGGTTTCGTTGGGCTAAATCGTCTGCTACATACCGCAGGTTGAGTTTCTCAAGCGTTGCCCTTGTCGGCATACCCGTGGTTTTATCCCAACCGACTTGTGAATAGAACAGATCCTTGGCCCTCTCCATATCCGCCCGGTCCATCTTATTGTGACCCGGAGTGAAAGGATCCTTATTTTCGGGGTACTCAAACACCCAGTCGTTCGCGATATCGTGCTTGTTGCGCATATCACGCTCGTTCATATACCTGGCGGTCAGCGCCCGGAATAATGTGAATATTCTCAGACCAACCTCCTCAAGTTCTTCCCGGCTCTTTTGGTCGCCTGTGACCGCGGAGTAGAGTTTGGCTTCCATTGCCGCATCACCACGATATTTCCGTGATTTGAGCGGCGAGAACCATACCGGCAGAGTATAATTGCACATTGTCAGCGAATTGTGCAATTCCAGGTTCACCAGACACAACCTGGCGGCGGCGGCTTTGCCTTCATTCATGG
Source organism: Desulfobacterales bacterium (assembly GCA_963677545.2). Lineage (GTDB taxonomy): Bacteria > Desulfobacterota > Desulfobacteria > Desulfobacterales > JAFDDL01 > JBECKW01. The sequence goes on from CAXXKH010000049.1 coordinate 402,094, forward strand.
GGCTATAGTCGCGCGGCTTGTCGGCGGCCCCCGGCATGCCGATGAGTTCATCGATGATCTCCTTCTGAATGTCATGGGGCAGGCCCGATCCAAACATCTGACATTGAGAATGTCCCATCGGGTCACGATTATACATCATGTTTATCAGTGCCCCGATCTGTCCGCAGCTTTCAACGGCGTGGTGATAGTGATGACCCATTTTCCAGCACCCCAGAGAATGGTCTTTGTTATGGGCCTCCGCGATTTCAGGCCAGACCGACTCCAAATGATACGGCCCATCGCTCCAAATTTTACCAAACTTGCCCTCTTTATAAGCAATCCGGGTCATAATCTCTCTCACAAAGGTCGGGTCATTCGCTTCCATTTTATCCCATGGGATACTGTTATATTCCTTCGCTTCTAATCTCTCTTTGAAGATCCCGTTTTTGTAACAATAGACAAAGTCAGTTGTTGTCTGACTGTAATCATTCCACAGGCCAAGGTCATTGCCGATTGCCGATCCCATCTGTGAGCATATGAGCGCTTCCTCAGGCCGACCTCTGAGATTCGTGTAATAGCCTTTTCCCATCATGTTCCCAACGCACGTATTGGACTGATAGCGGGAAACACCATACTTTTCCAGTTGGGGGACATCCGTCATCACATGGCAGCGGATTGGGCAGGAATAACACCCCCCCATGCGTACCGTATGAATTTCACCATACGGCTCACCGTGATCGATGACCCCCTTATGCGTCCTCAGGCCTATCTTATTCAGGTCATCGGCCGCGCACTCGCCGGTTTCGACCGGCGGGCTGGCTGCCCCCCAGAACAGGCCTTTTCTGGCAGTCCAACGGGTTCTGCCGGAATATTCGGCCCAGGGCTGCGGGGTGTTCGGCACCATACCGCCGGAGTTCGCGCCCAGCAGACTCAGATTATAGCGTACCAATTTTTTCCATTCTTTCGACTCCGCCATAATCTTGACCGCACCGGTCCCCTTCACACCAATCGCCTTCAGGTTCTTAGACCCCATCACGCTGCCGTGACCGCCACCGGAATGGGAGCGGTCACAAATAAGACACGACAAGCGTACCAGATTTTCTCCGGCCTGGCCGATGGCGGCCACATGCGCGTCCGATCCCATGATGGCACAAATTTCGTCGGTCGCCCGATTCACCCCGCTGCCCCAGATTCCTTTCGCGTCTCTGAGTTCGATTTTGTCGTTATTAATATAGAGCCAGACCGGAGAAGCGGCCTTTCCCTGGATTATAATGGCATCCCATCCGGCAAACTTCAATTCGGCGCCCCAGTGTCCGCCCATATGTCCGGTAGTCGGTAAATTCATATGATTGACCGGAGAGAGGGAAGTGATTGACACCCTGGCAGAGAGCGGCGTGCCGGTGCCCGTCAACGGTCCCACGCCGAAAACAATGCGGTTTTCCGGATCCCAGGGGTGCGTTCCCGGCGGCACCTCATCCCACAAGACTTTGTAACCTAACCCGGTGCCCCCCAGAAAAGGTTTGTATTCAGCAATGGTGTCGACTTCATTTGTTTTTCCCGTGGACAAATCCACTCGCAACGTCTTGCCTGTCCAGCCTCCGTAACGCGCCATCTTGTTGCTCCCTCCTTGTGAATCATTATGTCGTGGAACGTTGCTAGTGGCAGTAACCACACGTCTGCTTTACGTCCTCAGGTATCTCGATGAATGCCGGAACAATAAAGCGACCCGGGATGTCTTTTGTCCTGTCAGTCCAGGGTATATAGCGCAAAGCTCCGGTCGGGCATGCCTGCACACATTCCGGATTGCCATTGCACAGATGGCATTTGGTCGATTTCTCAACATCTTCTTTGAAAGACGGCATACCCCAGGGACATGCGCGCTGACAGAGCCGGCAGCCCCGGCATTTCTCTTCATTAACCACCCTTGCATTGACGGGGGGAATCACTTCGATAGCGCCGTAAGGGCAAGCCGTTTGACAGGGAACCGGATGCGGACATTGCATACATGTGTCCTGAATAATGCGATGATTTCCCTGCCTGCCGTCTCCTCGCCCGATGCCCGCCCGCACTTCCCGCGGACCGAAATTGTAGTTTCGGGCAACCTTGATTCGAGATATGGCCGGCTGTGCAACGCCTTCATTAAACTCGGTACAGGCAGACTCGCAGCGTCGGCACCCGACACAGCGTGAGGGGTCGCCAATGACCATGCCAAGTGCTTTTTCCGGGTATACATCGCCTATCGTGGCCTCCGCCCAGGCCCCGTTCGCAGTGCAGAGCAGCAGCCATGCTCCACCAATACCCGCTGCCGTTAAAAATTCCCTACGCGTAAGGGAAACTTTGTTCGCGGAAGATGTCGCCTCCGCCGAAACAGGGTTGTGCCTGTTCTTGTCGGTTAGGTGATTCATAATGCATCCTCACTAAGGATTACTATCAGTTCTAATATAGATAACCGCGACTCATTTTCAATTTTGCACTACATTTTTTCAGATGTGCATCTTTTCAAATTCCTGAGCATACTGTCTCGCTATCTGAAAATGAGGAACCAAAATTAGTTAGCTTCATTCTCCCTGGTTTTCATTTGGAGCGAGATGACTCCCCAAACAGGATCAAGCCTCCGAGGAGAAATAAGTAGTTACGGGTAACAAGAAAACAAAGCGGGCAGTAGGCGATTGTGAAAGGAAGCAGAAAGCCGGCCAGGGCAGCTTTTGTGGATTCAATCGAGGTTCTGATGTAGGTCCCGCCGGCCAACTCCTACTTCTTCAACTCTTAAAACAGCTGCACTCGCCACAGTCCCGGGACCATGGCGAGTGCGTATCAAATGCTTATGCTTAAGAGGTTTTGCGAAGAGAAATCGCAATCATGCGCCCAACCCGCCGCGGTTATGTTCTGTATTCGAGGATGCAGCCCTGTTTTTTTAGACTGGCCTGCAACTTCTTTATATCGATCTTTCTTACATCCACGTTACTGTTAAGCGCCATGGCCGCGGCGGTCCCCGCCGCCTGCCCGAAGGGGATAACGTGCGGTATACAGTTGTAGGCATTGTTGGCGATGGGATCCGCGGAAAATGCACGGCATGCACACATCAGCCCATTTACCCCGCGCGGTATCAGCGTGCGAAAGGGGATTTCCGCACCTTTACCTCTAGCCGGGAACACCGCGATGGTGTCTTCAAACTTGGCGCCTGATCTGATATCCTTTTCCGTCAGGTAGTATTCGCCAATCATCCGTCGGCTGCCGCGGGTGCCTAATTGCGGATTCGTAAGCACGACGTAGCTGCTTTCAAAGCCGGGGAAATTTTTCACGCTGTAATCGTATGTGATAAAAGCCCTCTCCCGGCCCGCAATATCCACCCGTGTGAGTTCTTCATTATCCGTCTGATCATCGGTCCACCAGCGGGGATGGTACCAGAGCAGATCTTCCTGGTTTGGAATATTGCTGGTAAAGCTCCAATGCGGGTGGCCTCCCAGCTGCTTCAACTCCTCATGCTTTCGGGCATATTCTTCCGGATTGTCTTTGACCCATTTATCGAGCGTCGGAACATCGACGCCGGCGATCCAGAAGGCGACCGTCAGATGGCCGCTCCTGGTACCGGGGGGATAACCGAATTCGAATTCGACCCCGGCGCCCGGAAACAGGTCGCCGTCACCCGTACAATCGATCACAATTTTTGCCAGTATTGCCTCTCTGCCTGATTTGCTCTCGAAGATGACGCCCTTCACCGTGTTCCCGTCCATAATCGGCTCGGTGCCCCACGTTTCAAGATAAGTCTTTACGCCGGCCTCCTTCATCATGCGGTCCAGTTCGAGTTTGGATGTCTCGGCGTCGATGTGCACGGAATATGCGACCTGATTCCGCCCGTAGAAAAAGGAGAGATGGCTGTAATATTCAACCAGCTTCTTATCTTTCGAGCCCCAATGCTCTTTCTTCGGGTAGTGGCATGCATTCCTGGCCTCCAGCCGGTCAACCCACTCCTGACAGATCCCGGCGATCTGCTGTTTTCCATGCGAATTACTCATATTCGGAATAATTGTAACCAGGCCGCCGGTGGCCATGCCCCCCAGATACCCATAGCGTTCAATCAGTATCGTTTTGGCGCCGCCCCTGGCAGCCGACAGGGCCGAAGCGACACCTCCGGGCCCGCCGCCCAGGACCACCACATCGGCTTCCTGGATGATGCGGATCTCCCGGGCTGCTTCCTTCAACGTCTTGCCCTTTATATCGAACGACCGGGTTGCGGACAATGCGGACTTCGGCAGTGCCATCCCTGCCGCCCCTGCTGCAACGGCGGCGGCTCCGGACAGTGCCGTCCTCTTGACAAAAGCCCTGCGTGACATTTCAAGTTCTGACCATTTCATACCTTATTCTCCTTTCTTAAATTAGGCGCACTCGCCACAATCCCGAGACCATGGCGAGTGTGCATCAAGTGCCTTTGCTTAAAAAACCTTGCGGAGAGAAATTCCAATCAAACGCCCAATCGGACTCGCAGCCGCCGGATCCCATCCGCCGCCGCCGTTCCCGTTCGGTGCAAAATCCACATACGGCGGGTCCTCATCCGAGATATTGGTAATGTCCAGGGTGACGGAGAGTCCGTCGCCGAACGATCCCAGCCAGTCGATATCATCACCGTTGAATCGAAGGGAGAGGTCGTAAGTCGTCCATGAGTCGACTTCTTGAATCGGTGAGGGGATCGGGTTGTCGTAGCTGTTGACAAAATTGAAGGATCCCCGGGTCGTAAAGGAGCCGTAGTGCCAGTCAATCCCGCCCCGTGCCTTAAACTGCAGGGGCGTGTTGAGCTGGTTCAGCTTATCGATCGACCTTGCGTTCTTAGAAAAAGCCTCTTCATATTTCGTCAGGTAGGTGCCGCTGAACCAGAACCTGTAGTCGCCCGCGGTATCGGTTCTCAAGTTATGGGTTATCGAAATATCGATTCCTTCGGTAAGTGACTTGGCCAGATTCAACGAACGCCCGTCAACCCACAGATCTACATTGTCGGGGTCCCCCCCCGGCCAGATATCGACGTCTTCGTCCTGCACGATGAGGTCATAAAAATTGTCATTGTAATAATTTGCCATCGCCGCCGCCTCTGCGCCGCGAAGGATGACGCCTGTTCCTGCGTATTGATCTTCATTCACCAGAATCGTCGTATTCCTTCGATTGTTGACGACTTTATCTTCGTATTCGATGCTGAAATACGAAATATCGATGATCGTGTCCTTGCCGAGCGCATATCGCCCGCCCAGGGTCCAGGTGTCCGCTGTCTCGGGCCTGAGGTTGGGATTGGGCCCGACCAAGGTGGTGCCTTCAACTACTCCGCCGCCGCCGGGTAACGTGTACCTGGTAGTTTGTATTCTGATTTCGCCCATATTGGCTCTTTCGAGCAGCGCCAACGACGGCGCCCGGAAGGAGGTGCCGTAGTTGAAGTAAAACCGCAGCGGCTCGATGGGCGAATAGTTGACCCCGAATCTCGGGTTGGTGGTGTCGCCGACGTCGGAGTAGTCGTCGTAACGGATTGCGGCCGTCACATCGAGTCGGTTAATGCCGGTTATGCTATTTTTGGCGCCGAAAACCGGAACATACAGTTCCATATAACCGGAATTGACTTCCCGGGATGTCGGGGTTCTCCAAAAGTCGTCGGGTCGCCTTGAATCATCCGGTTCGTTGGCGGACACGATTCCGTAGATCATCGAATGGTCCTGACCTTCGTAGCCCACGGCAATCTTCATGGCGCCGGCGGGCAGCTCAAGCAACGGGCCGTTGACGTTTAGTTCGTATCCCTTGAATGTGGAATCCCTGACTTGTTCGAAGAAATGGGTGGCAATCGCGGCTATCGTCTCGGGGCTTGTTCTGCCCATGCCGTATACATCGAGCGCCGTTGCCGGGTCGCTGCTGGCCAGCGCCGCATTTCTTACATCCGTATTACTGGGTGATTTGCTATAGGTTGATGAGCTCCAGGTTTCACCATAGTTGTATGCACCCTCAAGCTTGAAGCCGAGTGGCAGGTTGTAACGAAAGCCGGGCGAAATCTGCCAATTCTTTTGTTCCCCGTAAGTGATGTAAAGCGGAAAGCCCATGTCCCTATAGTTGATGGCAACGTCGTAAGATTCGAGATCCGGATAATCCGGTAGCGGTACGAACCATGCGTTGGTGTTCGGTACCTCCAAGTCGGCCGTGGGGTACGCCTTGCTGGCAAAAAAATTGCGTTCGGAATAGAACCCGTCGGCGAAAATTTCAAGGTCGCCAAAAATTTTGTTGACGGTAAAATTTGCGTTGTCGGACTCCTGCTCGGGTGTCATTACCATTGCCTCATAAGGCTCCCCCAAGTTTTCGGTGCCCGCCACCAGTTGATCCACGTTGTCCGTTGTGAGTCCTCCCGCCGGAATGGCGTATGTGGTGCCGCCCGCGATTATCGTACCGGGGCTGGCTCTGTTTGTGCGATAATCGCCGCCGCCCCGGCTCGTTTGATCGGCTTTAAAGTAGTCGCGATCTTCAGCCGCAAGATGAGATCGAAAGCTGTGCTCGTAGGCAACCATAAAATTGCCGGTGTCATATAGTTGACCGACCGCGGCCCCGACGCTCCATCGCTCTATATCCTCCCCTGTTGAATATCGAAAGCTGGTCTCGACGCCGTCAAGCGTACGTCTCGGTATAATGTTTACCACACCGGCAACGGCATCGGAACCATATACGGCCGATGAGCCGCCGGCCGCTACTTCGATGCGTTCAACCCCTATCGCCGGCAGAACGTTCATGTCCGTGGCAACGCCGTTGTTGGTAACCCGATGCCCGTTGATCAATGTCAGCGTGGAGTTGGGGCCGACGCCGTGAATATTGGCGGAGTTCATGTAAAACGCGTTGTCCAGCCCCTCAGCCGATGCTCGCGACATGTCCGTGACGCCCAGCTCCATGATCGCCGGAACTTCCTTGATGATGCCATCGAGGGTGTCATAGGACGACCCTTTGATAGCGTCACGATCTATCCCGATAACGGTTGATCCCACAGCCTCGACGCCCTCGATGCGGCTGCCGGTCACCGTTATTTCTTCGAGCGTGAATGCATCATCGTCCTGCGCCATCGCCGTAAAGAACGGCGCCAGCATAAAAATCGTCATCACGGCGACAATCGGTACTTTCATGCGGACTTCTCGAAGATTAACTCCCAAGTTGAAACCAGACCTCCATAATTTGCACATGTTTCCCCCTACGATATGGTTAAAAGTTAACACTCTCATAACGAACCTCAGAACTGAAAAATTCAGCTGAAGTATTAGGACGATGTGCTGATCTGATCCGTAAAAAAATGGAAATATTATAAGTAATGGATAAGGTGCCTGATTGATAACAACTTTGCGAGCCCCGTTTTCAACACCCGATTCGCTCTATTTATTGAGCAAACATGCTTTCCCTGAATCTTCCCTGTGGATTTTTTGAATACGCTTCAATTTATGTAACCGTGAACCATTAAAAATTTTGCACTGATTTTTTTTAAATTTAAATTTTTTCGAGTCACTAAGATTAAAAAAATCAGCTTTCTGGTGCAAAATGACCTTTTTGATACGGTTATCTTAGTAAAATACCCTGAGATTTTTTCTCGGCATGCTAAAAGCCGACCGGATGGCAACTCTGGCGTGCTTATAATTATTAGTGTTGCAATAATGACTCTATATTGGAAATAACGGATTGCATTTAATTACGGATAAATAGTATATACATACATATTCTTTATTAAGACGGTAATCTTTGAAAATGTCAGATGCCTATGGTGAACAAGAGTGCATCATGTTTTTGCCGAATTCGACGAACAGGATCGTGGTCGCTGCATACAGCCGGCATAACAAAGCACTGCGGGCATTTCTGAAATGCAGATTGAAATCAAGGGATATCGATGATGTCGCTCAAGAGGTGTACCTGCGGCTCGTTCGACACCCCCGTCTCGACAAGATAGAGGTGCGCTTTCCACTGTTATGCAAAATAGCTTCGGACATTATAAAAGATCGATATCGAAAACAAAGCGTACGGAAGGAGAAAGCTCATATCAGCTTCGATGAACACGGCATGATATCACCAGTGCTTTCTCCCGAGCAGATGCTTGAATCAAAAGAGGGTGTATCGGTCATCGAGAATGCTCTCAAATCATTGAACCGAAAAAGTCGAAAAGCCATTATTTTGCATCGTTTCGGGAATATGACGTATAAGCAAATCGGTATGGAGATGAATATTTCGATCAGTATGGTGAGAAAACATATTCTTCATGCACTGCAGCACATAACTAAAAAAATCGAGAAATATTATGGGCAGAAAACAAAAAAGGCGCTTTAATTCCGGCGCTGATAATACATTAAAGGAAGCCGGCGAATGGTTTCTGGATATTCAAACCGACTCCTTGTCATCCGATGGGATGGATGATTTCAGCGAATGGGTCGACGAGAAGGACACAAACCAGGAGAAACTAGATCTGATAGCATCCACATGGAATGCTATGGATGTGCTCAAAGACAATCCTATGGTTGTCCGGACGCTTGATAAAAGCCGGGCAAAGGAGCGTGATGCAACCAAGGACTACTGGTTTTTCAGGATCATTCCGAATCTTTCGGGATTTCGGTATGCAGCTGTTACGGCTGCGCTTCTTCTCGTCATGGGTGGTATTTGGCTGTTCCAGAACAATTCCCTCACATCTGAAATATACGAAACAAACATCGGCGTACAAAAAACTATTTATCTTTCCGACGGTTCCACAGTCTATATCGATACGGATTCGGCTTTGTCCGCTTCCATTACGGAGGAATTCCGATATATTGTTCTGTCGAGAGGCAGAGCGTTTTTCTCCGTTGCCCCTGACCCTAAGAGGCCCTTCATCGTTAGGGCCGACAATGTTACCGCACGTGCGGTGGGGACTGAATTCGAAGTATATAAAAAGAAAGGGGGATCGCTCACTATAGCCGTGTCCAAAGGCCGGGTTCAAGTAAATCAGGTGAAAGAAAAATACCGATCGAATCGTCGTCAAAGTGCGAAAAATAGGCCGTTTGTTTCTACGGTCCAAACAGCGTCCGAACAGGAATTACTATCCATGAAACCTGATAGTTCCATTTTTTCCGGAAAAGTATTGGAGCCGGGCCAGGGAGTTGTGGTGGATGGTAAAAAACCGGAATATGTGGTGACGTCATACGATTTGGACAATGATGGCATCTGGAGACAGGGACGGTTGAAATTTATCAATAAAGCACTTTCGGAAGTAGTTGAGGAACTCAACCGATATTTAACGAAAAATATAATCATTGGTGATGACGGCTTGAATGATATCAAAATAAATGCCTATTTTAAGATAAAAAACAGAGAGGAGTTTGTTGCCACGCTTGAAAGCGTGTATCCGATAGCCCATCGCTCCTTCTCGGACGGCACTGTAGTACTTTTCTTCGACAATGCCTCATAAGATGTCTCATCCATAGTGAGTACGAAATGCCCGTTTCTCTTTAAAAATTACCAGCAGACCAAGGAAATCAAATCACAACTCTCTCCAAAAAGTAGCTGATGCAAAGAAGCTTGCTTTTTGTGAGGGGTTTTAGATTAAAAAATATTTCGGGGTGAGATCACGAACAAAGGACCGGTCGAATTCGCGGCCGCCACTATAGTTCGATGCATAGTTCATATACGGCGGGTCCAAATAGAAAATGCTGCGGCTTTCCGGGATGATGGACAATTCGGGGTCGAATGTTCCCAGCCGGACAACACGGTCACTATTGATGCCAACAGGGATTTAGCAAGGATGGGATTGATGCAGGAAGAAGCAAGAGAGAGACAGTTTATATTAATATTGGCAATTGTCGTGATGGTCTTTTTTGCCGCGGAGACCCGGGCCTCGGTAGGCATGGCGGATTCCGACACCCCGGAACGATCCGATGTCATCAATATCGATGCCATGACAATTTTTGGCCGACTTGAAAGGCCAACCGTCGAGTTTCTGCACGATAGACACACACAAGCAGTGGAGAAAATGGGCAAAGACTGTCTCGCCTGTCACTCAAAGGACGAGGCTTCCAGTCACCTTAGCATCAGATACATTAGTTTCGAGGGCATGGGCAAAAAAGCAGTAATGGATACATACCACGCGGGGTGTATCACATGCCACAAAGAGCAAGTCGCTGCCGGAGAAACCACCGGGCCGGTCGTGTGTGCCGGGTGTCATGCCAAGACAAAAAAGACGATTTCAAACCGACAACCCTTCGGTATGGATAACTCACTCCACTTTCGCCACATCAGGAAGACGAAGGGGGGGTGCCGCACATGCCATCATGTCTATGATGCTGAATCAAAGAAACTTGTTTACAAGAGACGTGAGGAAAGCTCCTGCCGCTACTGTCATCCGGACCGGGCTGAAGAAAACCGGATGACCATGCGCGAAGCATCCCATACTGCCTACATCGGATGCCATCGCAGCTTGACCATCCAGAACAAACCATCCGGACCGTTGGAATGTGCCGCTTGTCATGATGCCGATCACCAGGCGGTTATAGAGAAACTGGCCAGGGTCCCGCGCATGAAGACAAGGCAGCCCGATAGTGTGTTTGTTAAACGGGATGGAGAGAAAAACGTTGACGTTGAAGGCGGATACATGAATCCGGTCCCCTTCGATCACAAAGCCCATGAGACATACAACGACTCATGCCGCGATTGCCACCATGCGAACCTGACGGGATGTGTCGATTGTCACTCGATCCCTGGCGGGAAAGAGGGTTCAGAAGTAAACCTGGAGCAGGCCATGCATGGGAGCTGTATCGGCTGCCATGAGCAGAAGCAGACGAGTGAAGCCTGCGCCGGATGCCACGGCTTTTTGACAAAATTAAGGCAGATGCCCGAAGCATTTTGCAGCACATGTCATATGGCGCCGCTATATGAGGATACACCGTCTGAAGGGGACCAAAAGGCTGACGTCTCAGCCTATAAAATGCTGGCGGCGCGGACACCGGCAAACGGCACATATGCTGCGGCCGATGTTCCGGAAGAGGTGACCATCAAGTCCCTGTCTAAAGCCTATGAGCCGGTGGTACTGCCCCATGGAAAGATCGTATCGGCCCTGGAAAATGGAATCGAGAACAACAAGCTCGCCACCTATTTTCATACGGAACAGGGCACGCTCTGTCAGGGATGTCACCATAACAGCCCGATGACCAAAACGCCCCCCCGGTGCGTATCCTGTCACGGGGAACCTTTTCAGGAGAGCACTCTTTCCCGTCCCGGGCTCATGGTCGCCTACCATCAACAGTGTATGGGGTGCCATGACCGGATGGGGATTGAGAAGCCGGCTTCCCGGGACTGCGTTGGATGTCATAAAGAAAAGAAGTGAAAAAAAGAGGTATCATCGATGAGTATAACACGGAGAAAATTTCTGGGGTGGATGAGCGTCGCCGGCGCCACGGCGGTGACCGGGAATAAAGCTGACGCGGCCACCAACAAGGAATTTCCAGGCTACCCGGAAAGCAAAGGAGTTCTCTTTGACGCTACCCGATGCATCGGATGCCGTCGCTGTGAAGAGGCCTGCAACAAAGTAAATGAACTGCCCCCGCCGGAAATCCCGTTCAAAGAACTCTCGGTCCTGGACGAGAAACGCCGGACCGATGCCGCCCATTTCACGGTGGTAAACAGCTATGATGTCCCCTCCGGGAATACCGGCCCGGTGTTTCGGAAAATCCAGTGCAACCATTGCCTGGAACCCGCCTGCGCATCGGCATGTTTTGTGAAGGCGTTTAAAAAAACCGAAACAGGTGCCGTTGTCTACGATGCATCCCTTTGTGTCGGGTGCCGCTATTGCATGATCGCCTGTCCCTTTGAAATTCCGGCCTATGAGTATGATGAACCCCTGACCCCCCGGGTTCGAAAATGCACCATGTGCGCGCCCAGGGTGGCCGATGGACTGCTTCCGGGCTGTGTGGAGTCCTGCCCGACCGAAGCCCTCACCTTTGGAAAACGCAACGACCTCCTGAAAATCGCCCGGAAACGCTTTCGAAATCACCCCGACCGGTACATCGATCATATCTACGGCGAACGGGAGATGGGCGGCACGAGCTGGCTCTATATCTCCGGCGTCCCCTTCAGCCGGATCGGCCTTCGGGAAGATCTCGGCACGAAACCCGCACCCGAGTTTACGGCAGGCGCTCTCGGCGCGGTGCCCATGGTGGTGGGACTGTGGCCGGTACTTCTGACTGGGATTTATGCCATAAACAAGCGAAAGGAAAAAATTGCCGCCAAGGAACAGGCCGATGCCGTGGCTGCTGCTGTTGAGGAAGCAAACAATACCGCCGCGAATATTCTTTCCGCCACGATGGAAAAGGCTGAAAAAGAGAAAACTTCGGCTGTTGATAAAGCGGTGAAGAAAGCCTTGGAAAAAGCGAAAGAGGCCCGTGAAGAAGAAGCGGTCGAACAGGAAGAACCGACAGAAGAATCCGAAAAAGATGATACACAGGAGGATGCCTGATGTCAAATGAAGCGACCACAACCGGCAAGCCGCTCTTGACGCCGTTCAATATTGTTGCCGGAATCATTCTCATTATCGGCGCCGTGGTGACCGTATTGCGGTTCACGAAAGGGCTTGGGCTGGTGACCAACCTTTCCGATTACAATCCCTGGGGAATTTGGATTGGATTCGATCTGCTGGTGGGCGTCGCCTTGGCAGCCGGCGGATTCGTCACCTCCTCCGCCTGCTATCTGCTCGGTATGAAAAAATATCATGCCGCCGTCCGTCCGGCAATCCTGACCGGCTTTCTCGGTTATGCCCTGGTAGTGCTGGCCCTGAACTACGATGTGGGAAGACCCTGGCGACTCCCTTATCCGTTTGTCGTTTCACAGGGAACCACATCCATGCTCTTTGAAGTGGGCGCCTGCGTGGCCCTGTATCTGACGGTACTTTTTCTGGAATTCTCGCCGGCGGCGCTGGAATGGCTCGGTCTGAAGCGGCTTAGAAACGTACTTCACTCGGTAACCCTTATGCTGACCATTTTCGGAGTAGTACTGTCCACACTGCACCAGTCATCACTCGGGGCGCTTTTCCTTATTGCACCATCGAAGCTCCATCCACTCTGGTATTCATCCTATCTTCCCATCTACTTTTTTATTTCCGCCATCATCGCCGGATTGTCCATGGTGATCTTTGAGGGCGCCCTCTCTCATCACTACTTCGAGGGCAAAATGGATAAGACACATATGGCAGAAAAAGATGGTATAGTACTGGGGTTCGGCAAGGCGGCTTCCTGGGTGATGGCCGGCTATTTCATCATCAAGGTGATCGGGATTGCGGTGGATAACAACTGGCATTACCTCGCCACCGGCTATGGTATCTGGCACCTGGTGGAGCTTCTGGGGTTTGTGGCCCTCCCCTGTTTTCTTTATGCCATCGGCACCCGGGAAAAAGATCTGACCCTGATGAAATGGGCGGCTGGCTGGACGGCACTTGGGATTGTCGTCAACCGCCTCAATGTCTCGCTTATCGCCTTTAACTGGCACCTGCCGGCCGGCGAACGGTATATCCCCAGTTGGATGGAAGTATCAATTACGCTGTTCGTCATCACCATCGGAATTCTGGTATTCCGGTTTATCGTTACCCGGATGCCGATTTTGTATGAGCACCCCGAATACATCGACTCACACTAAAGGAGGCCCCGGCATGGAAGGGACTTTTTATACACTTCAGGAATTCATGACCCACACCAAAGGGGTCGTGTATATCATTATGGTGCTGGCACTGCTCGCGTTTGTTGGTTTCTGGCGCTTCTATAAGGGGACAACGGTTCTGGTGTTCGCCTTTCACATCGCGCTTCTCCTGACACCGGTTTTTCTGCGGGCCCATAATATCCTTCTTCAGGAGAGATGGGGCGTCAGTCTCTGGTCCCTGCCCGAGGGCCTTTCGGATATTCTGACAATTGTTGTTATCATGGCGGCTCTTTTTCTTCTCCTTCGCCGGGTCGCCTATCCCGAGGTGCGAATTCTTACCACCGCATATGACTATCTGTTGCTGATCATTGCCGTGGCACCCTTTGTTACTGGCTTTATGGCCTATCACCAGGTGGCCGATTACAATTTCTGGCTCATTGCTCATATTCTCTCCGGTGAGGTCTGGCTGATAGCCGTACCGCTCACGAAGCTATTCCACTTTATGCGCTTTCCCTTTCACATGCCCAGATCAGAAAGGATTTTAGTATAGAGCACGGCGGGTTAAAAGGAAAACAGGATGGCATGGCATAAGCAAGCAAAAATCGGGATTCCGGCTCCCTGAAATAACCTGTTCGGATTAAAAAACCTTTCGAAGTGAAATCGCAAGCAAACGACCGGTCGGATCCGCTGCCGCCGGGTCCCATCCGCCGCCGCCGTTCCCGCTCGGTGCAAAATCCACATACGGTGGATCCTCATCCGAGATATTGGTAATGTCCAGAGTGACGGAGAGTCCGTCGCCGAACGAACCCAGCCAGCCGATATCATCACCGTTGAATTGGACGGAAAGGTCGAAAGTTGTCCATGAGTCGACTTTTTGAGTCGGTATGGTCGCCGGATTGTCGTATTCGTTGACATGGTCGAAAGATACCCTTGTCGTGAAGGGGCCGTAGTGCCAGCCAATCCCGCCGCGCGCCTTAAACTGCAGGGGGGTGTTGAGCTGGTTCAGCAGATCGACCGGTGTTGCGTTTTTAGCAAAAGCCTCTTCATATGTCGTGAGGTAGGTGCCGCTAAACCAGAGTCTATAGTCGCCCGCAGTTTCGGTTTTCCAGTTATGGCTTACCATAATATCGATTCCATCGGTAACCGACTTTGCCAGATTCAACGAACGCCCGTCAACCCACAGAACCACATTGTCGGGGTCCCCCCCCGGCCAGATGTCGTTTTCGCCCTGTACGATGAGGTCATAAAAATTGTCATTGTAATAATTTGCCATCGCCGCCGCCTCTTCGCCGCGAAGTATGACGCCCGTTCCTTCGTATTGATCTTCATACACCAGAATTGTCGTATTCCTTCGATTGTTGACGACCTTATCCTCGTATTCGATGCTGAAGTACGAAATATCGATTATCGTGTCTTTACCGAGCGTATAGCGTCCACCCAGGGTCCAGGTGTCCGCCGTCTCGGGTCTGATGTCGGGATTGGGTCCGACTAAGGTGGTGCCTTCTATTGTATCTCCATTGCCGCCGGGTATCGCGTAATTAATATTTTGTATCCTGATTTCGCCCCGTTGTGCCCTTTCGAGCAGCGCCAACGATGGCGCCCGGAAGGAGGCACCGTAGTTGAAGTAGAATCGTAGCGGCTCGATGGGCGAATAGTTGACCCCGAACCTTGGGTTGGTGGCGTCGCCAACGTCGGAGTAGTTGTCGTAACGGATCGCAGCCGTCACATCGAGCCGGTGAAAGCCGGTTACCGCATTTTGGGCGCCGAAAACCGGAACATACAGTTCCACATAACCGGAATTGACTTCCCGAGTTGTCGGGTCTCTCCAAAAGTCGTCGGGTCGCCTTGAATCCTCCGGTTCGTTTGCGGACACGACTCCGTAACGCATAGAATGGTCCTGGCCTTCATAGCCCACGGCAATTTTCATGGCGCCGGCGGGTAGTTTGAACAGCGGACCGTTGACGTTTAGCTCGTACCCTTTGAATGTGGATTCCCTGGCTTGATCAAAAAAATGGCTGGCAATCGCAGTGATCGTCTCGGGGCTTGTTCTGCCCAGACCGTATACATCGAGAGCGGTTTCAGGATCACTGCTGGCCAGCGCCGCATTTCTCACATCCGTATTATTGGGTGATTTGTTATAGGATGAATAGCTATGGGTTTCACCATAGCTGTACATGCCCCCGAGCTGAAAACCGCGCGGCAGGTTGTAACGGAAGCCGGGCGTAATCTGCCAATTCTTTTGTTCCCCGTAACCGATGAAAAGCGGAAACCCCATGTCCTTATAGTTGATCGCAACTTCGTACGATTCAAGATCCGGATAATCCGGCAGCGGTACGAACCATGCGTTGGTGCTCGGTACCACCAAGTTATCCGTAGGATACGCCTTGTTGGCAAAAAAATTGCGCTCGGAATAGAATCCGTCGGCGAAAACTTCAGCTTTGTCCCAAAACTTGCTGACGGTAAAATTTGCATTGTCCATTTCCTGCTCGGGTGTCATTACCATTGCCTCATAAGGCTCCCCCAGATTTTCGGTGCCTGCTATCAGCTGATCCACGTTATTCGTTGTAAGCCCATCTTCCGGGATGGCGTATGTGGTACCGCTCGCGATTATCGTGCCGGGGCTGCTCATTGTGGTACGATAATCCGGTCCGCCATAGGGGCGTTGATCGGCTGAAGAGAAAGGACGGTCACGAGCATCGAGTTGATCTCGGTAAGATTGTTCGTAGGCAACCATGAAGTGGCCGCTGTTATACAGCTGACCGACCGCGGCCCCGGCGCTCCATCGGTATGTATCCTCCCCCGTAGCATATCGAAAACTGGCTTCGACGCCGTCGAGCGTACGTCTCGGTATAATGTTTACCACGCCGGCAACAGCATCGGAACCGTATACGGCCGATGATCCGCCGACGGCCACTTCGATGCGTTCAACCCCGATCGCCGGCAGAACGTTCATGTCCGTGGCAACGCCGTTGCTGGTAACCCGATGCCCGCCGATCAGCGTCAGCGTGGAATTGGAGCCGACGCCATGGATATTGGCGGAGTTCATGTAATACGCGTTGTCCAGCCCTTCAGCCGATGCTCGCGACATTTCCGTGACACCCAGCTCCATGATCGCTGGAATCTCCCGGATGATACCATCGAGGGTAAATTTGGAGGAACTTTTGATAGCATGGCGATCTAATCCAATAACGCTCGATCCAACAGCCTCGACGCCTTTGATGCGAGTGCCGGTCACCGTTATTTCTTCAAGAGTGTGATCATCCTTGGGAGCATTTCTTTTTGTTTTTGCTATATTTTTTGATTGCTCGACTTTTGCTGTCACCATTGACTGATCAACGATCTGAATTGATTCTCGGGCTTTTTCCTTCCTTTTTGCCCGTATTTGCATGTCTTTTATGATAGCTACGGATTCTTTGCCGGTTTTTTTGAATTTTAGCTCATTATCCCCAAGTATGATCCCAAGGGCTTCAAGGGGGCAATATGATCCTGAAACCGAACCGGATTTCAATTCGCCGAGGGTTCCGATATCGTAGATCAGACTTAAACCCGTAGTATCAGCAAACTCAATTAATGCCGAACTCAAGTCCTGTGCTGGAATATCGAACTGAATTTGAGAATTTTTCGCCAAGGTGTATGAACTCAGACACAGAATGGCGACGGTTATAGGTAGGATTAAGGCGATGAGCCTCTCCCAAAAGTCACCTTTGATGTTGAATTTGGGATTAGACACGTTATTTCCTATAGCCTTACTAACTTCGTAATTATGGATTTCTACACCGACTTTACTGCTTTGCGTATATATCTCGATACAAAGCGAGATATCATCCAGATCAGGATGGATATTACCTACCACACCGGAAACCGGATCCAGCAGCAGAGAATATCGAATAGCATGGTTGCCCAGCGACAGTCTCAGGACATCCGGGTGCTATTATTATCTCTTTTCATTATAATCATCCGAATCCGAACGGAAAAAGATATCACTGTTTATTTTATCTGAGATACCACGAATGGGAATACTTATACTCATCATATAAGAGATATACTCTTTTTTGATGTTAAACTCTGGCTTTTGATTAATCGGGATGGAATTGTCATCCCATATACCAAGGCCGCAAATTTTATTTACATTATTTGACGGTTTTTTGAGAAGAGGGACAACTTGTTTATAAATATCCCTGAAAAGTTCCAGAATGCCAATCGCTCTATCTATGGATCGAATCGACATATTAAACCTCTCTCTTGGACGATAATCGCATAAATTAGAATATAATTCTGATATCGTCAATAGTAAAAAAAATATTGATCTTAAATTTCTGTGATGTTGAACCTATTTCTATTATGCGGGAACGCATTTTTATGGACAAGCAGGATCACAATACCAAATGTTGGCTTTACCGGATGTATTGCAGAGCATGGAATTAAAAATGGCTGACGAACGGAATTGATTCAGGCAAGTAATAACCGGGGAAAGAGCAAGTACGTTCTTGTTTCATGGGATGAGGCTGGCAATTCTTAAAAAGTTGTGCAAAGTTGGTTTTGGAACGCGGTTATATTATAAGGCATCAAGGACCGCGATATTATCAACCTGGAGATAAAGAAAGGCAATAAGGTCCAGCTCTTCAAAGGCCTTGATACGGCTGCCGCCGATATCAACCAGGGGGACATCCCCCTGACGTAATCGATTTTTCGATATTCAGGAGAACACAAAGTCTATCCCTCTGGGTCAGAATTCTTTATTTATATGAAAGAAGGTATAAACATGGATGAGACAAAATACGGGAAATACTTCTTGAAAAATCCCTGGGGAATAAAGCATCCCGGTACAACGGATGATGCACCGAAATATATCGGCCTTGGGCAGGAGGAGCCGGTCGAAGAATGGGATGAGCCCCTCGTTCAGGTCCTGCGCCCCATTTATTATCCGTATGAAATGATACCTGATGGGCATAGACATGCTGTTGCCGAAATCCTCTATTTTATCGGCGGCGATCCGATGAATTTTGAGGAATTCGGGGCCGAGGTGGAGTTTACCATGGGGGAGGGTGAGGATGCGGAAACCCATATCATCACCAATACGATCTGGGTCTATGTCCCGTCCAATGTGCTGCATTGTCCTCTGAAATTCAAGCGGGTGGATAAACCGATCATGTTCGGGCACATCATGTTCGCTTCGACGTTTGCTTCAACCGTTGTCGGGAAAAATCCGCTCGAATTTGATAAGGAATAAGAAAACTCACTTGTTACGTTTCCAATGCCTCTAATACACTGCGCCTGCGATAGTAGGACGGCAGAGATATGACGAAAATCAGGACAGCGATCACAATTACCAGTGAAGTGGATCTGAACATAATAGAATAATTGTAGATTTCGTATACGATACCGCCGACAATAGGCCCGACGAATAAACCTAAATCTATGCCGATAAAAAGTGTATTGGTTGCAACACCACGCTTGAGCGGCGTTTCCGATAATATGCACATGGAATTGAGCGCCGGCTGAAACGAACCGAATCCTATCGCCGCAATCACGGCTCCCGCGAGGATTGTCCCGATTGATTTGCCGGATCCGACGATGATGAATGAAACGGCGAATAACAGCAGGGCGGGCGGCAGCGTTTTGGCCAATCCGAATGTGTCCGTCAACCACCCGCTTGCCGGTCTTGAAATTAAAAGAACCAACGCCAGTATAATAAAAAATGAGCTTATTCCGGAGATCCCCAATTCGTTCGCGAGCTCTACAATGTATACGTTGTACAGGGACCATCCTATAAAGGTAAAAAACATGACCAACGCCATCGGTATTGCGTGAACGGAAGCAATATTCTTATACCACGCGCCGGTTTCCAATATATCCTTCTCTGTCTTTTTATCCGGTGAAAGAAGATAGCTCGGGATAATACCGAAAACAAGAATCAGCATCGCAAAAAGAAATACGCATGTAAAACCGAAGCTTTCATCTTTTATATGCGTTCCGAAATTCAGGACATATATTCCTATGGTTGGTCCTATCGCCATGCCGAGTGTGCTGCTGAGGGCGAAAATCCCCATTCCGGAGGCCATTTTTTCTTCAGGCAGGTTGTTTCCCGCCAGCGTCATTGTAAGCGTACCAACCAAGGCGTATTGAAGACCGTGAATCAATCTGAATACAATGAAGGCGGATATATTATCGAAGAGAGCGTAGCCGAAATTCGTTACGCCACCGATGACGAACACCAGAATCATCAGTTTTCGCTTGTCAAATTTGGTAATGACCGGACCTGCGACGGGTCTCATAGAGAGTGCCACCCCAAATAACAGGCCTGTCAGCAGTCCCATGATATAGGCGCTCGCACCCAGATGAACGGCATAAGATGCTATCAGAGGGTTTATCGAAAAGTGTGAAACAGAGTGCAGGACGGATAACAATAATATGCAGATGAAATTGCGGTTCCAGATAGAGACGGGTGATGTTGCTTTTAAATTCTTTAACAAGTTACAACTCCTTATTATACTTTTCGGTTTGTTCTAATCGGAGCAAGCAAAACTGTCAACGCTGTTTTTTGTCTTCTCCCTTGTATCGCCCAACCGGAGGATAGGGCAAAGCGGACTCGATACGAGGCTTCAGCGTCCCCTGACCGGACAATGCTCAGGAATTTCCTTATCCATACTCACTGGCCCCGATAAAAGCCCGGCGGGAATAATCTCTTTTTCTCTTGTGGTGCATATTTTGCTTTAATAAACAATATCATACTCATCGAATCATAATCCGTTTATTACACCAAACAGGAGGGAATAAAATGAGTAAATTGATGACAGCTGAATGGATCGGTTCCGATAAAAATCCATGCTGGTAATAGCAAGAGAGGAAAAATATACGTTCAGAAAGAAAAGGGGACACATTTGTCCCCTTTTTCAACTCGCTTTTCTATATGTGTGAATTACTGTTCCGGAACATTTTACAGTTCCGCCTTTATGCTGTGATAGAGAACTGTTGTCACTCTATTTGGAACAGACAAAACTGTCAGCGCTGTTTGGGTCGCCTCCCTTGTAGCGTGCAACAAGGGGATAGGGGCAAAGCGGTCTCGATACGCCGGGAAAAGCGTCGCCTGTTGCGAGGATTCGATCCGGCGCAATGCCTTCTTCCACCCAGGCAATGATTGCTCCGAGCTTGTCGAACCGGTCCGTGGCCTGGCCGCCGTCGCAGTGACACATGCCGGGAATGAAAAAGAGCCGGACGGAATCACGAATAGATTCACCGTTGACGTTTACGACCTCATCGTACCAGTCGGTAAGCACACTGGAGGCCATGCCCTGATCGGAAAGACCGTTATAGACGATCATTTTTCCGTGACGGGCAAACGTCGATAAGAATGGGGAGTCGACATCACTCATCGCTCCGGTATGGCGGGTCCGTTCTACATCCCGATCAAAATCAAAATCCATGGGATCCAGGTCGGGATCCGGGGGGGTCAGTTGATAAAAACGAATATTACTCAGTCCAAGTGTCGCATCGGCGGCATCCCACTTCCCGGTGCCTGAGGAACCAAGGTGCATGGCGCGCCAGGTAGGGCCGCCAATGCCGGTGTCATAATTATAGGCGTTATAAAGCGGCGTTCCGTCACTCGTGCGCGGGCCGGCGTACATATCCCGTAATGCGCCGACTTGCGCTTCCGTGAGGCATTCATCCGTTTTTTCCCCTTTGCAGGTTAACACGCCGGGATCGAAATCGCAGGCCTGCCAGTCATTGATCATCCCGTCCGCGAGACCGTCCAGGGCGTCGCAATGTTTGAGAACTCCCTCGGCAACCAGACGCAGATCGCCGTCCGAAAAAGCACGGGAAATGATGGGACGTCCGTTTTCATCCCTGGGTGCAATACGGGCCGGTACCTGGACGTTCCACATTTGATCAACAGCCACCCTGGAGAATCTGATAGAGGGGTCACCGGCAACGATGCCGTCAAAATAGAGCGGAAACCGCTGGGAGGCCATCAGCCCCTGGCGGCCTCCGTTTGAACAGCCCAAAAAATAAGAGTACTTTGGCGCGGCACCGTAATAATGCGCAATCAGTTCTTTGGCCTTCAGTGTTACTTTGTCCAGTGCGTTATAGGCGTAATCGATCCGGGCCTGCTGGTCGAGGCCAAAAGAGGCGTCCATCATTGAGCCGCGATGTCCGCCATCCGAACCGACAACGGCAAAACCGCGCGCCAGCGCCGTGGGGCTGACCGAGCCGAAACTATCACCCAGAGCGGGGGGCAGTTCGCCATCCATTCCGCCGCCACCCTGGAAAACAAATCTGTTGTTCCAATCCGTCGGCATGCGCAGATCAAAACCGATGCCGAACTCACGGCCGCCTACACCTGTACGAGGATTCAGCGTACCCTGAACCAGGCAATGCTCGGGATGTTGCTCGTCCTTGCCCATTGGCCCCGATAAAAGCCCGGCAGGAACCATCTCGGCCTTAGTGACCACGAAGTTTGGTCCCGCGAGTTCCGCAATCGCTTTGCAGGCAGCGCTGTCAACAGTCTTGCCTGCTCCGTATGTCGTCTCGATTGCAAGTGGAGTCACCAGGATCGCACAGAGCACTCCGGTCATCATGAGGGGCCGGTAAAAAAACTTCTTAAAAAAATTCGATCTAATCAGCATAAGAATATCCTCTCAATTGTAAGTTGTTTCATTGGTAAAAGGTCTCCACTCCGCCCAAGGAGTAGCAATATTGGTGCCGGAATCCAGAGGGCAATCCGAATCAGGAGACCGCGGGCCGGCCCTCAGACTTGGACATGTAACCTCCGAAAGCTGGAACCGGCCGGTAATCAGCCGTACGGACACCTGCGAAAACCACAAGGGCAAGGATTACCGCTGGATCTCAGGTATTCTAAATCTGTTTGGGTTTTTGCGCGAGACTTTTTTTCAGTTGCCGGTTTTCTGTATTCGAAGCTGAGACAATATTGACCCAATTGGGGTAAATATGTCAAAATATGCGCGGTTATGGCCACCATGATTATGAAAATACTTCACAACCAACCGAGCGCTGGAGATAGTGTGGAAAAACCTTTCCGCTGGCACCCATCCGCCTTTCTCCTGTGGTACAAATTTTGCTCTGATGAACCATAGAGACATTTTCAAAACATTTTCCCGCTATGCGCGGAATCAAACTCAAAGCGGATCGGCCAGTGCAAGATTGGTCAAAATGACACGTTTTGAAATTGGCTGAATAACATATCCATTCAGAGGAGAATGACGCATGAGCAAGTTTGAGAAGTACATTTACACGATGCCCGAGGATCATCATGAGTGGGGTGACACCTACGCGAGCCCGCGTTGCGGTTTTCCCGGTGAGGTGGTAATGCCCGAATCCAAGCTTTATATGGGGTTTACGGTTGTAATGAAACCCCATGTGATGGAGGAGCCCCATTTCCACCATGCGGTAGATGAATACTTGATTTTTACAGGCGCAAATCTGGTCAATCCCTTCGACTATGACGCGGAAATCGAAGTTTCCATGGGGGATGATCCGGAACACATGGAAGTATTTAGCTTCACCGAGCCTACCGTTATCCGTGTTCCGCCAAATGTCTGGCATTGTCCGATTAATTTCAAGCATATTGGGAAGCCCGTCAATTTTATCCCTGTGTATCCGGACGGGACATGGTGTAAGGTGACACAGCGTATGAAGGCGGACGGTTTCCCGGAGTATATCTACGATGGCGCCAATACCCGACGCTGTGTGAAAAACCAGGCGAATAAATGCATCTACTGCGGACGCTGCTTCAAGGAGCACGCGGGAGATGACCCTAACGTTTAGGAGGCAAGCGAATGAATACACCGATGCATCGATTTAAGTACACGAAACTCACCAGAGAACAAATCGCTTCAAGGCTTGTCCGGACCGCGGCCGGTCCTCACTGTGTATCTGAATTCTCGGATGTTATGGTCGGGAAATCGTTAAAAATCGCAACCGACGACGGCCCGATTTTGAACTATCGCTTTAGAGAGAAAAACAAGCTTACCTTCACTGAAAACGGCGGCGCATCGGTTGAATCAGGCTATGGCGCACTGACGTTGAAGCAAATGGTTTTCTTCTCCCACATGGTGCCCAACACCTGGAGGGGATACAACGTCTTTGTCGACCTCGACAGCCATCTTGTCACGGTAGTTGAAATATGGTTCTGCGGGGGCAAAGACAGCCAGGGCCAGGTCCTGGATGACAGGGAGGTTCAGCGCCAGATCTATTTCGGCTACGTTGAGGTTGCCGGAAAGGAGGCTCCGGAAAAACGCCATCACACTACCAACAGGATCGAAGGCAAAGGCATGTACTGGAAGCAGGATACCGGCATCGAGACGCTGGAATTCTACACGTCGGTCATATCTTCAAACTTTGTCGAACTTTCCCGGCAGGTTGATGATCTCAGCTACTGCAGCCCATCGGACTATATACTTATAGACGACAACCTGTTTATCTACGACAGGACCGAATGCGAGTTTTCCGGAATCATGACCCTGTATGTTATGGATCTGTTCACCGAAACCCAGGCGGGCATGCGGCTCGGTTTTAATGAGAAGGACGAGCTGGAATACTACCTGTTCCGGGGAACGGGCAGAGTCGTCGGGCACCTGACAAGGCTCCAGCCGTTTGATGAACATGGCGAAAAGATTAACCTTGGCATGGGCGCCCAAACCGAACCAAACCAGGCAGCTCCGACCCCTAAAGGCCGGAGAATCGCATACCGTCCGGCGAGAACTTTTGAAAACCTGAGTGAAGAAGAAATGCATCGGGCCGCCGAAAAAAGCACCATCGCCTGGAAACCCGACGCGGACAGGGCGCAATTGAGCATCGTGTCGGCTAACGTCCCCCCATTGAGCAATCTCCTGGTCGACAGGGAATTCACTCTCCGCTACGACAACGACGGCCCGGTTTGGGAATATAAAGTGGTCGACAAAGAGACGCTCCATTGGCGGAACAAGGGCGAACGACAATGGCACGAGGAGACCTACAGGGCTTTCGACGCCGATGAAAGGCTGGTATTTTTCGCCCACATGCACAGCGGAAGCAGGCCCCGCGCTTCCGTGAAAATTGCCCTGGACCTGCTCAACGGTCTTACTACTTGCATTCTCTCAAAGATGGGCACGGAGTATTACGGAAACGAGGTCTCCTATGGAGTCATCTTCGGCGTTGCGGAAATGCAAGGCGTGGCGCCGCCGAAGTACATACGTCATGAATTCACGGATGAACTCGTCGGCCACGGATTCACACGATCCTGGTCGGACGATATGACGTCCATGCATCTTTACACCACGCCTCATTCCGCTGCGTGGACGATATACACCGATGACCAGACCCTTGGGTTGCAATGGAGCGCTCCGTGCATTTACGTAAAGCTCCGCACCGGTGTATATCTATTCAATCTGGTGGAGGAGGCCTGCGACGGGATCGAGACCTGTATCGTGATGAACCATAAAACGATGCGTGTATGCGGATTTGAGTTCCAGGGAGGCAGCTTTGGAGTGGACCTCAGCGTTGAAGGAGCTATTGCGCGCCCGATCGGATGCTACGATGTTAAACATTTCTTCGGACCGAAGGCGAGGGTGAGAGGAGCCTAAGATGCCCCACTTAAAACCCATGGCAGGAACCGACGGCAGTTCGAAACAGCCGGACGCGGAACGGCAAACGGCAAACGGAGGATAAACATAAATGGCGGACGGATATACAGGCAAAATCTTAAGGGTAAACCTGACCGAGGGGAGAATCGGTGCTATCGAAACCTCGAAATACAGGGAGTTCGGCGGGGGCCTCGGTATGGGCGCGGCGATCTTCTGGGATCTCTGCGTGGCTCCCGGTCGATGGGATCCGAAAGACGCCTTCAATCCCGGCAATGTGATCACCCTGATGTCCGGCCCGCTTGCGGGGACCGGCATCCGTTCCGCGGGGCGTACCAGCGTTTCCGGTTTGGCGCCGCAATCGTGGCCGGTCAATTGGTTCTCCCACAGCAATTTCGGGGGTGTTTTCGCCCCGTTCATGAAATACGCCGGCTGGGACGGCATCGTCATTGAAGGCAAATCCGACGTCCCCGTTTACCACAACATTGTTGACGACAAGGTCACCCTGGAGAATGCAAAACACCTTTGGGGCCTGGACACCTGGAAAACACAGGAAGAGATATGGAAGGAGCAGAGCGGGAGAAATTCCGTCAGATACGGTGAACAATGGCAGGGATCAAAAAACGGTTATACCCTGCAGAGACCGGCCATCGTCACCATCGGTCCGGCGGGCGAGAACAGATCGCGGATCGCGTCACTGATCCATGGCGGGGGGTCCAGCAGCGGACAAGGTGGATTTGGAGGGGTTTTTGGATCCAAGAATCTGAAGGCGATTGCGGTGATCGGCACGGGTTCCATAAAGGTGGCGCATCCGAGGAGCATTCTTGAAGTCCGCGACTGGCTGGAAAGAAAATGGCCGGTGGCCCGCAGACGCGGTGCGGGCAGCATCTCCTCCTGCTGCCTGGGATGCAACAAGGGGTGCCATTCGAGAGATCCCGTTTATGGCCAGGATTCGGACGCCTGCGCGGAATCGGTATGGTTCAATCCGCCACCGACCTACAAAAAACCCGAGCGGCGGGATATGTTGAAAGCGACGGATATTATACAACAACTCGGTATAAACGGGTCGGAACTTTCCTATATCGGCTCCAGGAGTTTCCCGAGTCCTCCCGGTCACCCGATCCAGCCCGATATTCCCTCCAAAACAGGAACAGCCTGGTACTTGAAGACCATGTATGACATGGGCGCTATCGGTCCGGGAAAAGAAGTGGATACCTATCCCCTTCCGATGGATATGTGGGATACGGTCGAATTCGCGGAAATTTTCGCCCTTTCCATTGCCAGGCGTATCGGTATCGGGGATCTGCTTGCCGAAGGGACCCTTCGTTTCGCTGAAAAGATCGGCAGGGTTCATGATACCGACACCATTCTCAGATACCCGGCATGGGGATATGTGGATCACTGGACAATGCCGAATGTCGAATGGGCGTACGGGACCCTGATGGACTCCCGGGATATCAACAATCACGACATATCACTCGGTCCCACCGATCTTATGTCCTGCGAAGCGTACGTAAAACTGCTTGCATCCGCCTGCCTGCCGCATGATGATGATCCGTTTATGTTCGACTATAGCTGGCGGGGCGAACAGGCTTACAAAACGGGGATATATTCCGAACACAAGGCCAAGTTTATCGCCTGGCGTCAGCACTATGCCATGTTTTACAAGGAATCCATGCTTTTCTGTGACTGGGTATTCGCCAACGCCTATGACGGGCGTTCCGAAGACGGCAGGGGCGCCACGCCGCAGGCGGAACCCAGGTTAATCGATGCGGTTACGGGAAACGGCATGAGTTTTATCGATGGCATGGAAACCGGCCGAAAAACCTGGAATGTCATCCGCGCAATATTTGCCATGCAGGGTAAAAATCGCGATGTTGAAAAATTCTCCGGGTACATGTACAGGCCCGGAGCGTCCAAGGCCCACTATCTGACCACGATCCCGGTTTTCGACGGAACGAAATGGGACTGGACGGACTGCGGCGATCTCTACCTGGACCGGGACGGTGTCGAGCAGTGGAAAACGGCGTTTTACACCATTGAAGGCTGGGATCCCGAAACGGGAAATCCCAAACGTCAAACCCTGCGAGAGCTGGGGTTATCCCGAATTGCCGATACACTCGAAGAAAACGGGAAACTCGGCGTCTGAGTCCTCGAAGATGCTTCTCTATTCGCAAAGAGCGCAAGCCTGCTGAGTGTTAATGGGAAACTGCGTTCATTGTATTATATTTAAATTTAAGGTTCATCCGATTAAAGCGTACTTTTAATCCCATACGCTAAATTGCAATTACCACGATGAATTCAATGGTTACAAAAGATCAAAAAGCTAACTACATGCTTGCTCACCACGAAGGACACGAAGAGCACGAAGGGTAAATCTATTTTGAACAACAACAAAAAACAGGATTTATTATATATAAGTTCAATATGTTTTAACTTTTCAACATGTTTTTTTGTTTATCTTCGTGCTCTTCGTGGTGAACTGGTTTTTTGCCTTTAATTATAAAAAAGTGCGCTTCATTTTGAAGAACCAAATTTAATATATTATCTGTTTTTCTTCGTGTCCTTCGTGATCTTCGTGGTGAGCAAGCAAGCCGTTGTTTTTAATTATCATTTAATTCCTCATGGCAATTGCGCCATCATATATGGAAATAAAAGTACGCGTAAACTAGAAAAATCGTACATTTAGATTGTTAAAATTATTTACACTGACGACCTATAGATTGTTAACTTTTTTTCCACATCATTTTTCCAAAGCTGATAACTTCAAGTATTATAGTATGTTTCAAATACAATCCTTGAAAAATAACCATAGTCTTGCTATATAAATCCCCGTAAAAATAAGTCCCATCGTATTTCTTGACCCGTTCGTTTTTTTGATAGCCCGAGTTGCACCGGGTCATTTCGTTTCATCAGTTTTAGAAATATTGTTCGAATGTCATAATTCGCCTGCAGTAAATGACTGGCATAACTATGACGAAATGTATGCGCGGTTGCTCTTTTGGTTATCTTTGCCTTGTTGACGGCCCTTTTATCGCTCTTTGAACATGCGTCTTCGGAAAAAGAACAGCAGCGCATTAAACAATTTAGTTGATCCATTTTCAAAACGTTTTCCCGCCAGACGCGGAATCAGGCTCAAAGCGGATCGGCCAACGCAGATTGCTCAAAATGACACGTTTTGAAATTGGCTGAGTTGTCAATTATTTTAATTTTGGGGGATTAAACAGCTATAGATATCGGCTTGTTGTGTGATAAATGGAAACCACTTAACAACTGGTTATGAAGATATGAATTGAATATGAAATGTAATTAGGATGCGAGGATTTATCAAATGGCCACCAATAAAATATTCGTTCCCTACTCTTCATTTCCAGATCAAATTGGAATTACAATTGAGGAAACCGCGAAACAGTTAAACCAGAATACTAAAAAGATAAAAATCAACACCTGGAAACAGATAGATATTCCGGGCAGATTTATTGTTGAAGGGATATTCGAAAAGATTGATTCTTCTGATATTGTAGTGGCGGATCTTACTCAGCTTAATTTTAATGTATTTTTCGAAATTGGATACGCAATAGGAAAATCAAAAAGGGTGTTTTTAATTGTAAATGCATCCTTATCTCCACCCAAAAAAGATTTTTCAAATCTTGGCATCTTTGATACACTTGGTTACCAAGAGTATTCAAACTCATTAGAATTGTCTGATTATATAACAAAAATCGTTGATATCTCACCATTAAATTTCCCTGATTTTTCGATAGATAAAACTTCTCCGATTTATGTATTAGACACTTTATATAAAACAGATGCATCAATTCGTATACTTTCAAAAATTAAAAAAGCAAGGATCAACTTTAGGAGCTATGACCCTTGCGAACAGACGAGGTTATCTCTTCTTGAAGCATATAAAAATGTTAAAAAATCTATTGCGATCGTTATTAATCTCTTATCTCAGCGTGCTACTGATTACCAATTAAACAACCTTAGAGGGGCGTTTATAGCTGGATTGGCCTATTCCCTGGATAAAGTGTCGCTAATATTACAGGAAGGAGATGAGCCAATACCACTAGATTACAGAGATTTTGTATCAGTATATAAGCATCCTCAGGATATAGATTTATATATAAATGACCTAGCTCCTAAAGTAATGGAGCAGGTTCAACTGGAAGAAATAAAGAAAGGGACAGTTTTAGAAGGTTTTCTACCCAATCTGGAGTTAGGTGCACCTGCAGCTGAAAATGAAATGACAAGGTTGAGTAATTATTATTTCGAAACCGATGAATATAAACGTACATTGCAAGGGGTAATCAGACTTGCAGTTGGTCGGAAAGGATCTGGAAAAACGGCACTTTTTTTCCAGGTAAGAGATCGTGTCAGGCAGCATAAGCAAAATGTTGTTTTAGATTTAAAGCCCGAAGGACATCAGCTAAAAAGATTTCGTGAAGTTATACAATTGCTTGGCGAAGCAGTACAGGAGCACGTTGCAACTGCATTTTGGGAATATGTCCTATTACTTGAGATCTGCCATAAATTACTACAAAAAGATAGATCGCTTCACAAAAGGAACCATGATCTTTATGAACCGTATAGAAGGCTTGAAGAGCTTTATTCGAATGATGAATTAATTGAGGAAGCAGATTTTTCAGAAAGAATTTTAAATCTTGTCCATAGAATCAGCAATGAATATCAGCAAAAATATAGTTCGATTGAAAAACCTTATCTAAAAGTTAAAGATGTTAACCAGCTTATATATAAACACAACATCCCCTCATTGCGTGACGAATTGGTAAAATACCTAAAAAATAAAGGCGCGGTGTGGATTCTATTCGACAATATAGACAAGGGTTGGCCAACGAGAGGGGTTAGTAAAACTGATATAATTATTCTAAGAGCGTTACTCGATTCTACAAGAAAAATAGAGAGATTATTACAAAAAGAGAACATAGAAATAGTTACAATAGTCTATTTAAGAAATGATGTATATGAATTGCTCGTTGATGAATCGCCAGACAGGGGTAAAGAATCAAGAGTATCTCTAGATTGGAGCGATTCAGAGCGATTGCGTGAATTCATTAGATTGCGTTTCATATCAAATGACTTGCAGCAAGATATCAGCTTTCAAGCTGCTTGGAATTCGATTTGTGTTTCTCATATAAATGGTGAAGACACAGCAGAGTATTTGATCCAAAGGTCTTTGATGAGGCCAAGGTATTTTTTAACCCTTGTCAACCATTGCAAAAGCAACGCTGTGAATTTCCGCCATACTAAAATTTTAGATAAGGACATTGAAAAAGCCTGTGAAACTTATTCCGCAGATTTGGTCAATGAAATTGGTCTAGAAATAAGAGATGTTTTTCCAGCTGCCGAAGATATATTGTACTATTTTATTGCCAAACCATCTTATATGTCACTTTCAGAGCTGAAAGAAATTCTTAGTGAGGCAATAGACAATGATAAAGACATAGAACGATTGATTGAAATACTTTTTTGGTTTGGTTTTCTTGGAATTAGAATAAAGAAAAATTGTGATGTAAAGGATTTATATATATACGATGTATTGTACGATATGAAAAAAATGAAACGACTTTGCAGTAACTTTCAAGATGACAGGATGATTGTAACTATTCACTGTGCTTTTTGGCCTTTTTTAGAAATTTCATAGGCCATAAAGAGCTACTTAAGCTAACATTTTTTTGCACAGGCCGCCGAACTGCAGGCGCCTGTGAAAATGAAGTTCGCCTATAAGGAGGTGGTAACAATGTCAGATCCTCTTGTAAATAGATTCCAGCAGTATTTTCGTCACCCAGATGATGACCATGAGGTACTTGAAGTCGGTGATAGATCAGTTGCATGCGCGAACGTAAGGCGTGCTCTTGAAATGTTTGATATCCAGGCTGCTAAACGAGCCGGTGATGAGCTTGAATACGATGAACCACTTCGCGAGGGAGTACGAGCTTTTCAGCAAAAATACAAGCATCGGGTTTCAGATGGCTTCACAGGGCCAGGTACTCGCGAGCTTTTGGTTTCAGAGTTGTTACACCAGTTTTCCCCCTCATTATTTGAAAGGTTACGCCGTCCCGAAACATGGAGTCGTCGCTCGGTCTTCCTCAGCTACTCATCTTCGGATCGTGAACGAGTCAACAAGATTGATCAGTGGCTACGTGACAAAGGATTACGTATAGTTCGGGATTGCCAGTTTTTTGTCGCAGGGACAACAATACAGGAGAACATTGTTCGGGCACTCGCACACTCAGACAAGATTCTTGCCATTTTATCGAACAATTCACGAAATAGCGATTGGCCTATATTTGAAAGGGAACTTGCCGAGCAAGTTGAGTCAAAACTCGGTAAGCCTGTTCTGATCTACCTTTGTCTCGATGAAGCTACGCTCCCTGCGCATGACTCGACGCGCTTGGCGATTCATTCAAAGGGTAAATCTTTGAAGCAAGTCGGGGAAGAGATACTTCACGCTGTGGCAGGTAATCCAATCCCTCAATGGCAGTACACCTATGATGAGAACGAGCCAATTTGAACCGCAACGGCGAACAAGGCTAATTCAGCCGACGCAAAAAACCGCGCGGCTGATTAGCGGGTTCACGGCGGCTGCGCCGCCGTGAATCGCGGTGCTGACTGCGTCGAGTACCTTGCCCCGGCGCTACGCGCCAGAACAAGGTACTCGACCGGACACCGCACACCGATCAATCAGACTGTGTCTGCTTGATCGGCGCACGGCGCCGGTCAGCACCGCGATTATACAGTGGATTTGTCATGCAAATTTCAAGAACGTAGGGGGGTCAGACCTTCATTCTTGACAGAAAAATGTTCGATGTTACTCCGCAGAATTTCCGATCATGCCTTATACCAGTTGAACTGGTGAAGGCATGTGTTCAAAGAATGACCGGTTTCGACCCTTTGCAGACATAAGTTAATAATATTATCAGGAAATTCTCAGATCGAAGAACATAGAAAATGACTAACGAAACAAACACAGTCTCACCTGAATTCTCTGAGCTAACTAAAAGAAAGTGTGCGCAAAGAGTGAATTACCTTTGTTCTAACCCAAGGTGCAGGCGAGGGACATCAGGACCGAACGAAGATTCTGCCAAGTCGACGACAACTGGTGAGGCAGCCCACATCTGCGCTAAGTCATCAGGTGGACCTAGATTTGATATTCACCAGACAAATGAACAAAGAAGACATATAGACAATGCACTTTGGCTGTGTTGCAGTTGTCATAAACTGGTTGATACGGATTGGAAACATTATAAAAAAGAACAATTATTAGATTTCAAAAAACAAGCCGAAAAATTTGCACAGAATATGCAAAATGGGGGCTATCCAAAAATTCATGATTCGCCTCAAGAAATGATTCAAATATTTGATCGACATGAATATGCCCTGAACGAATATGAGCGAATAAAATCTTGTAGTGATATATTCACAATGCTGATGGCTGATCACAAACTTATAGAAACTCATGTTGATTTCAAAAGTTATAACGGAGAGACAGAGACAATTAACATCCATAAAGTGGTTGAACGATCTAATCTCTGTTATCTGCTTGGTGAATCTGGTTCAGGTAAAACTCAATCTCTATGGGAGTTATATTCAAAATCCTGCAAATCTTTTGTCGAGGATAAAGTCGGTCATTGCCCTGTCTTTATTCTTGCTAAGAGCTGGAAAGAAGACAACAGTTTTTTGGATGTTGTATGCGATGTTTTAGGTGTAGGAAAAAAAACGATTGACAATGATCTAAAGTCAGGTTCATTTTTATTTTTTGTTGATGGCATCAATGAAGTTGAGCAAGGTCATTCATCTAATTGTCACAATGATCTAGCAAAATTCATTTCTAAATATATTAATAATCAATTTGTTATTTCATGCCGTTCACCAGATTTTAGGGAAAATATAATTCCATTAGGAAATTATGCTAAAGGAAAGGTAATTCGTGATGTTTTTGAAATATCCAGGCTTTCAAAAATTCAAATACGTGAATACACAAACAATTACTTTGCCAATAACAATGATGCTTTTGAATTTCAACGCGATCTAGGATTAGATGACGACACCTTATGGGAAAATAACAATAGTTTAATTCACTTGGCCAGAATTCCACTATTTTTACAAATCTACTTGGAAACATATAAAGTCTCTAAAGAGCTTCCAGATTCTAAGGCAAGTCTTGTAAGAGCATTAGTAAGAATAATAATAAACAGAGAGGAATCGAAAGCTCCATTCGGTTTCGGGATTGCTCTACTTGAGAAAACGCTTTCATCTTTTTCATATGAATTAGTAAAAGATGGGTACAACCTTCGATTTCCTTCCAGAATAGCACAAACAAAAATTGCTCCGATACTTAACAAAAATATTCAGTATTACTCTGAAAACTCAAATGTTTCTTTGGATGTTTTTTGGAAAAAGACTATTTCAGCAAACTTTTTAAGAGAGAATACTGAAGTTGAGGTTGAGTGGTTGCACCAATTACTGAGAGACTATTTTTTAGGTTTGGAGATAGCAGATATTTGGAGTAATCAAGACTATGGCAATGACATAAAAATATCGACCATTCGGTTCGGATGGGATATGGCGCTCAGTATTGCGTTAGAGACACTTAAAGGCACCTCGATTAGTGCGGAAATGCTCTGGAAAATACTAGATTACAATCAGAAAAATTCTAGCGAGCTAGCGATAATAATATTTAGTGGTCAATCTGCTGATTCAAGGTATCAATTAGCATTAATGCTTATTAAATCTATAATAGATGACGGTGATTATGAAACTTGCAGACTTAATATTCTTGTCGAACTACTTCCGTTTATCGAAGTTGTTGAAGCTCTTGATGAGGCTTATAGTTATAAATTAAATGGAGTAATGTCGGTAAAAATAATTGAAGCGTTGTCACACACTATGATTAGTCACCAGTCTAGTACTGAAAACCAACAATTCATCGTAGGGTTTTATGGAAAAGAAATAAAAACCATGTATTCAAAGCAAGCTATAAAGCGATGTAGAGAGGTTTTATATAGATATCTAAATAACTCAGATGAATTTACATGTTTTTACGCAGCAAAAGGATTATACGAGATTGACAGACCTGCTTCGGTAGGCTGTTTCAGGAAGCTACTGTCTGGAAAAAATAATGGCGTAAAAAAACTTGTACTAGAGCTTGTAGAAGAATGGGGAATACAGTAAAAAACTTTAGGAATACAGTTTTATAAAGCTATAAATTTAGGTTTAGGAATGTACCAAAGTGTCCGCTTCTGGCCGAAAGCCGTCAAAAAAGGAGTAGAATGAAATAAAACACTTAAAAATTTAATAAACGCGGGTTTGGCTAAAAAACCTGCCAAACCGGTTATCAAAACGTTCGGCACTAATTAAAAATCGATGCATTTTATGGAAAACAAGGTGGAGGATAACATCATGGATATGGAGCCCCCTGCATTTATTGAGCTACTCCAGAAACCTATCGTTGACCAGCCATTACCTACTGATTTTATCGTGGATGATGAGGCAAAGCATCTTGAGAAGTTATGGAATGATGTTGAAAAATTCAAACAATATATTTTTGAAAAATTTGTTCATGCTGGTGGTTCCGGTATGGTTTTTAGGGTAAAACATAAAAAAACTAACACAGAACAAGCTATCAAAATCGTAAGGAAAAAATTAATAGATAAAATTGACTTTCCGACTGATGCCGCAGCATCTCTTTCACCCGTATCTGAACATGAGCTTTTAGCTCTTGAAAAATTATCACATACAAATGTTGTCCATTTATACGACGCTATAGAATCAAAGGTTGGTGTTATCGCAATTAGCACAACCTATGTTGATAATCCTTGCCCTTTGAATCTATATTTTATAAAAACTTTAGCAACGCACCCTGATAGGAGTGGAAGAAAGGGTATTCACTCCTTCTCACCAGAACGCCTTGAAGCTGCCTGTGATTTTTTAGTGAAAAAAATCTATGAAATCGCATCAGCCCTGAAGCATATGCATGATAATGGAATCTATCATTTTGATGTTAAGCCAGCGAACATTTTAATATCTGGCAAACACAGTGCAATGTTAACGGACCTTGGTGCATGCGTTCATGATGAACAATTACAAACGGGGAAAAAGTTTAGGGTGCATTTCACATGGACATATGCACATCCAAACCTGACAACCATGATTAATAAACCTGGCAGCATTTCAGGGGGAGGACTAAAAGCTTCAGCAGAAATTTCAGCTGATGAAAATCTACAAACATACGATATGTTTGCATTGGGACGAACTATCCAAGAAATTTTAGCAATTCTTGAAATCGAGTTTGGTGAAAGATGCCATGCTGTTTATGGCTTTAAATTTTTACACTTAATTGCTTGTTTATTGTTAGATGGGCATAATGCTAGAAGCCCTGAAGGCAGAAGAGTTATTAAATTGCATGAAATTAGAATGCCCGGGGACGGGCCAAGGTTACCAATTGAAATAACATGATAAGAAACAAAAAAAAGGCCCTAAAAACCATCTATAATTCGATTTTAGGCACCAAAAACAGCGATATAGGATAGTCAATATGGCACGAGCGAAACGACACTATGTTCCAGGACAGATTTGGCATATCACTCATCGTTGTCATAAGCGCGAGTTTCTTCTGAAGTTCAAGCAAGACCGTCGCCGATGGATCCAATGGCTTTTTGAGGCTAAAAGACGATTCGGGCTTGTGGTGCTGAACTATACCGTGACATCAAACCATATACATCTTATTGTAAAGGACGATGGAGACCGCAATGTCATTCCCCAGTCGATAGGTTTGATAGCGGGGAGAACTGCCCAGGAGTACAACCAGAGGAAAAATCGCAAAGGAGCTTTCTGGGAAGACCGCTACCATTCAACCGCCATAGAAACCGGGGAGCATCTGCTGCAATGTTTGGTCTACATAGATTTAAACATGGTAAGGGCAGGAGCCGTGCAACATCCGTCCGAATGGCCACACGGCGGCTACAATGAAATCCAGGCTCCGCGCAGAAAAAATGTAATTATTGCTTATGATCGCCTTTTCCGACTGGCAGGCTTTAAGGATTATGAGTCCTTCAGATCAGCACACCCGAATTGTGTTCAAAGCTCGATAGAACAACAAAAAAACAAACGGGATGATCGCTGGACTAAAAGCATAGCCGTTGGTAGTAGAGGCTTTACGCAGCAAGTACATTGTATAATGGGCTCAATGGCAAAAGGGAGGAAAGTGCGCGAGGGCGAAGACGGCCACTATGAATTACGGGAACACCAGGCAAGCTATAAGGCAATTTTGAGGCCCTAAAATAGCGATATAGGTTCCAAAAAGGCGACTCCAGCGGAGGTATACCAGAGCAATACAGTCAGTTAGCTTGGCCCGTCCCCACAGTGCATCCGGCCAGCCTTCAATTCGCCCGTCCGTTTCCATCCGGGAAAGCAAGAGGTCATCGAAAAGAAGCAGGTGGTCGGCTTGTTCCTCTATCGGCGGGATGATGGAAAGCGGCCGCGGTCGGGGAATGAATTTCCCGTGAGTCACATCGTTGAAAAAGGCGCCCTGCCTGTCCATACCGGCCGCCTGGCTCGCCTGAAAACCGGTCAGCACGATGGTGTCCGCTGCAAGGTATTCCCAGATTCCGTCGAGGTCTCCGAGACAGGCGGCCAGAGCGTCCTTGATGTTTTTTTCCTCCAGAAGCGAATTCAGAAGCGCCCGGCTGGTATCGATCAGGGTTTCAAAATGACGAATCAGCGTATGGTCGATGTACTGAATATCGGTGACAAGCCGGGCCCGACGGGTATCGAGTTCCACCGATTCGGCCAGAAGCCCGGCGCCGGCACTGAGGTCCGCCATGCGCCGGCGAAGCAATGCCATCTTTTGAACCGGTTCCGCGTTGGGATCGATGAGTTCCCTGAGCGGTTCGATATAGCGCCTATGCACGGTTTTCAGCTCCTCGATACGCACATCGATTGGCTTTTCGGCGCTGTTTCGCTTCATATCCCCGAAGGAACGCATACAGGCCTGATAATGCTGGTAGCCGCTCTCCCGAACCTCCCGGACCACCAGATAGAGTTTGTCCACCGTATCGATAATCGGGTCCATTTCCGGCGTTTCGGCATACAGAAGCTGTTGCAGGGTGTCGGTGAGCTTCCCGATCTCGAAGATCTGGTCCCTCAAAAACCCCGCATGGGTCAGCCGCCCCCGCCGCTCGTAAAAATTGACCAGTCCGGCCACCACCGGGTTGACGCTGTATTCGAAATCCGCCTCTTCATACAGAATCGAAGTGCGGCAGTAGCGCTCTATAAGCCGGTCCTTGTCCGCGGGCGAAATCCCGTGCCGCTCCATATAGGTCAGCAGTTTGGCCCGGCTGATCACCCCCGGCTCCGCGCACAGATCCACCAGCAGCCCCCGGTGCAGGCCTGCCGTGGCCAAAAATCCTTGGAAAGTGGTAATGGACATCGGCGTTGCCTTAATTACGCTTTCTTAAATTCCGTCCGCACGGCATCCTCCATCCGGCTCAACTCCGCATCGGCCAGAAAATCGAAGTGTGATGCCCTCTTTTTTGACGAGAGTCGACCGCCGCCCTGAAGGCAGAGCTGAATGAAAAGGTCGATCAGGCGGTCGGGCATGTCCACGATCTCCTGGATCGCCTGTTTGACTTTGTCGTAGCTTGCCAGAAAGTCCAGTTCTTCCACCAGTTCATGCTCGATGGTAAGCATCACAAAATCATACAGCGCCTCGGTCTGAGCCGTCAGATCCATATAACGGTACCAGCGTCCGGTCTCATCTGTCACGGTCATCCGGCCCATATCGTCCAGGTCATATTCGACCAATCGCGCAAGCGGAACCGAAAACGCTTCCAGGGAGTGATCATAGAGCGCCGGATTCTTCAGCATGGCGGCGGAAACCGGAAACATGAGACCTTTCGGGACCGCCCCCCTGAGAGACAGGATATTGTGAATGAGAAACCGGTGTAATCGGCCGTTCCCATCCTCGAAGGGATGCAGGAAGACGAAGCCGTAAGATACCACGGCGGCATGGATAACGGCCGGCAGCGCCCCCTCCTTCATGATCCCATGGGCGGCAATTAGCCCGTCCATCAATCCGGAAATATCCCCGGGTTTCGGACAGACATAATGAATGAGCTGTTTCTGATATGAAATCGCCTGCCCCACATAATTCTGGGTCGTGCGGTAATCCGGATCCCGGAAACGAGGATCGACGATGCGGTTCTGCACATCGATGAGAAGCGGTTTCTCACAGAAATCCCGCTGCGCCGCCATTTCAAGGAGCCCGATGAATTTCTCGGCCCGGGACGCACTTGGCTTGATATGTTCGATCTCGAAGGAGGACTTGGTTTCCTTGCTGTAAAGATAGCTCAAGGCACGCCTGAGCATTTCCGGTGGATAGGCGGATGTAACCGCTTCGCATCTTTCTCGCAGGTCGATTTCTTCCATGGTGGCCAGTTTTTCGGTCCTTCGAATGATGGGACAGAAATCCCGCCCCCCAAGCAGATTGTCGATGATACGCTGGCGTTGCATGCGGCGACCAGACTCAGCGGTATAATACCGATCCCCCTCCAGAAGCTCGATATAATTCCCTTTGGTCAAATCCGGCAGTGGTAACTGCCTTCCTGTCACAAATTCATACAGGAACCAGATCTTGCGAGCGTATTTACCCGTGGGTTTCGATCGGATCCAGTCCGCAATGTCCTCTTCCGCCACTTCATCAAAAAGGGCAGACAGGATACCAAGGCTGATTCCGTCGTACTTGAGGGCGAATTCCAGATGGTCCCCGATTCGATCCCCGGGCCAATAGGACGGGGGGTAGACGGATTCGACCAGACCATTCTGAATGGTCGAATGCAGCGCACCTGTCTTGCTGACCGACGACGTGTGCCAGTTCGGCATAACGTTCAAGCGGAATTGCTCGATCAGAAATGCATATCCCGCCGCCCGATTCAGCATCGCTTCCGAAGTCAATTGATCTCCCAAAAAATATCGTTACGATTCTCAAATTTTGATTAAAAATATATTGATTCAGAAAAATATAGTTAATATACAGGGCTATTTCAAGAAAAATATTACAAGGCAGATTCTGATAAAAATCACCCCATGAAGGATTTGACAAGCAGCGTTTCAATTCACTCATCGATTCTCCAAAGGTAACCCTGCGCCTTTCCCTTATGCCTTCTTTTATCGAGGCATACGGTACCAACTCAAGGGGAAACCGAGCAACTCCGTGTCAGATGCCTTCCTCTTGCGTTACAAATATAGTATCATCTTTTCGTAGTAAGCAGGACGTAATTCTGCCCGGCTATATTAAAAGAGGAGGAACACCAATGGCGGACGGATATGCAGGCAAAATCTTAAGGGTAAACCTGACTGAGGGGAGAATCAGTAATATCAACACCTCGAAATACAGGGAGTTTGGCGGGGGCCTCGGTATGGGCGCGGCAATCTTCTGGGATCTCTGCGTGGCGCCCGGTCGATGGGACCCGAAAGACGCCTTCTATCCCGGCAATGTGATCACCCTGATGTCCGGCCCGCTTGCCGGGACCGGCATCCCTTCCGCGGGGCGTACCAGCGTCTCCGGTTTGGCGCCGCAGTCCTGGCCGGTCAATTGGTTCTCCCACAGCAATTTCGGGGGTGTTTTCGCCCCGTTCATGAAATACGCCGGTTGGGACGGCATCGTCATCGAGGGCAAATCCGACGTCCCCGTTTACCTCAATATTGTTGACGACAGGGTCACCCTGGAGGATGCAAAACACCTTTGGGGCCTCGACACCTGGAAAACACAGGAAGAGATATGGAAGGAGCAGGGCAGGAGAAATTCCGTCAGATACGGTGAACAATGGCAGGGATCAAAAAACGGTTATACCCTGCAAAGACCGGCCATCGTCACCATCGGTCCGGCGGGTGAGAACAGATCGCGGATCGCGTCGCTGATCCATGGCGGCGGGTCCAGCAGCGGACAAGGGGGTTTTGGAGGGGTTTTTGGATCCAAGAATCTGAAGGCGATTGCGGTGATCGGCACGGGTTCCATAGAGGTGGCGCATCCGAGGGGCATTCTTGAAGTCCGCGACTGGCTGGAAAGCAAATGGCCGGCGGCCCGCAGACGCGGGGCGGGCAGCATCTCCTCCTGCTGCCTGGGATGCAGCAAGGGGTGCCATTCGAGGGATCCTGTTTACGGCCAGGATTCAGACGGTTGCGCGGAATCGGTATGGTTCAATCCGCCACCGACCTACAAAAAACCCGAGCGGCGGGATATGTTGAAAGCGACGGATATTATACAACAACTCGGTATAAACGGGTCGGAACTCTCCTATATCGGCTCCAGGAGTTTCCCGAGTCCTCCCGGTCATCCGATCCAGCCCGATATTCCCTCCAAAACAGGAACCGCCTGGTATTTGAAGACCATGTATGACATGGGCGTTATCGGTCCGGGAAAAGCAGTGGATACCGATCCCCTTCCGATGGATATGTGGGATACGGTCGAATTTGCGGAAATTTTCGCCCTTTCCATTGCCAGGCGTATTGGCATCGGGGATCTGCTTGCCGAAGGGACCCTTCGTTTCGCTGAAAAGATCGGCAGGGTTCATGATACCGACACCATTCTCAGATACCCGGCATGGGGATATGTGGATCACTGGACAATGCCGAATGTCGAATGGGCGTACGGGACCCTGATGGACTCCCGCGATATCAACAATCACGACATATCACTCGGTCCCAACGACCTTATGTCCTGCGAAGCGTACGTAAAACTGCTTGCATCCGCCTGCCTGCCGCATGACGATGATCCGTTTATGTTCGACTATAGCTGGCAGGGCGAACAGGCTTACAAAACGGGGATATATTCCGGGCACAAGGCCAAGTTTATCGCCTGGCGTCAGCACTATGCCATGTTTTACAAGGAATCCATGCTTTTCTGTGACTGGGTATTCGCCAACGCCTATGATGGGCGTTCCGAAGACGGCAGAGGCGCCACACCCCAGGCGGAACCCAAATTAATCGATGCGGTTACGGGAAACGGCATGAGTTTTATCGATGGCATGGAAACCGGCCGAAAAACCTGGAATGTCATCCGCGCAATATTTGCCATGCAGGGTAAAAATCGCGATGTTGAAAAATTTTCCGGGTACATGTACCAGCCCGGGGCGTCCAAGGCCCACTATCTGACCACGATCCCGGTTTTTGACGGCACGAAATGGGACTGGACGGATTGCGGCGACCTCTACCTGGACCGGGACGGTGTCGAGCAGTGGAAAACAGCATTTTACACTGTTGAAGGATGGGATCCCGAAACAGGAAATCCCAAACGCCAAACCCTGCGGGAGCTGGGTCTATCCCGAATTGCCGATACACTCGCAGAAAACGGGAAGCTCGGCGTCTGAGCCCTGGAAGATGCTTCTCTATTCGCAAAGAGCGCAAGCCTGCTAAGTGTCAATGGAAAGCTCACTCATTGTACATTTGGATTGTTAAAATTATTTACACTGGCAACCTATACATTGTTAATTTTTTTCCCACATCATTTTTCAAAAGCTGATAACTTCAAGTATTAGAAGTGATTTCAAATAGAATCCTTGAAAAACAACCACAGTCTTGCTATATAAATCCCCGTAAAAATAAGTCCCATCGTATTTCTTGACCCGTTCGTTTTTTTGATAGCCCCGAGTTGCACCGGGTCATTTTGTTTCATCAGTTTAGAGAAATTGTTCGAATGTCATAATTCGCCTGTAGTAAGTGACCGGCATAACTATGACGAAATGTATGTGCCGTTGCTCTCTTGGTTATCTTTGCCTTGTTGATGGCCCGTTTTATCGCTTTTGAACATGCGTCTTCGGAAAAAGAACAGCAGGGCATTGAACGCTTGGTTCTGGGAGGAAGCGGATACTTTTTGCTCCACCGCCGGATGGGGTAGAAACGTTTATACATCTTCTTTAGATAATAGCGATCCGGTATCTCATTTGGTATAGAAGTTGTTTCAAGACCTTCCCCGCCAAAAAGCGGCGGGATCTTCGACAAGCAGGTTCAAAGCAAGTTGAGTGTTAGCGAAATCCCGGACTTTGAGCGGGAGCGATCGGATGGATTTAAACGGAGGAATACGCTTAGTATTTAATATCTCCGATAGAATCGGGGGGGTTGAATCTATCAGAGTAACGTAGATATTGGGCCTTAGAAGAGACTTTTGAGACAACTTCTTAACAAGGATCTGTATTGTGAAACTCAGGCAGGAGGTAGTTTTTTCATTGTATTAATCCATATCCGTTTAATATGATAAATTGCATGATAAACCGTTAGCAGATTGTCAGCATTAAGCAATACAGTTGCCAATTATTATTGTTGAATGGATTTAAACAACACATGCTATCGGATTGGCGTGTGATAAATGGAAACCACTTAATAACTGGTTAGAAGTAGGTAGAGTGCTATGAACCTTGAACGATGGGCAGAACGAATATATGCTGAAAGAGATTTCGGTAGAAGCATCGCAACTTCTGTGGCGGGAATTATCGGATTAGCCCTATATTTAGTCATTCATGATTGGACAATATCCGTATTTTCTGCCGTAATTGCCTTTCCGATTGTACGAATTATTTCCTCTGCTGCTCATAGTGCATACACTCGGAAAAATCTTTCTGTTAAAGATCTCGAACAGGCTCAAGAGCTTTATGAAAAGCTTAGCGACGAAGAAAAAGGTGTATTAAAAGAATTTGTATTAGTTGGCGGCAGCGTAATGTCTTTCGGTCACGCAAACCGAGTGAATCTATCCGAGCCTGCTGTAGCCTCACTAATGCAACGGGAAATACTATACTCGACAATGACGCCTGATGGTATGAGAGAAGCATTCGGCATTAGGGTCGATATATTTGACGTTGCGCAGAAGGCACTAAGAAAAGAGCTTGACTTCTAACCAAGCAGTCAAGGGGACGCGAAGAACTTGGGCGGCTTTTCCGGAAGGATTTTTCGCGCGCCCCTTACCGCTAAGTTATGCATGAAAAAATATAAGAATATTTGAGCGGAGGTCTACCGATGAAAGTTTTCATAAGCTGGTCAGGGGAAGATAGCCGCCGAGTCGCTGATCTATTAAGAAAGTATATACCTTGTATAATCCAGGAAATTAAACCGTTTATGTCGCAGCACGATTTGTCGTCCGGAAGCAGGTGGAGCGAACAACTTTGCAAAGAACTTGAACAAACAAATTTTGGAATCATTTGTCTGACTCCAAATAATATAGAGAACCCTTGGATACTATTTGAGG
The DNA here is from genome assembly GCA_963677545.2 of Desulfobacterales bacterium. Lineage (GTDB taxonomy): Bacteria > Desulfobacterota > Desulfobacteria > Desulfobacterales > JAFDDL01 > JBECKW01. Next base: position 445,543 of record CAXXKH010000049.1, read on the forward strand.
CAGGAGCACTTACTAAGCACTTGGAAGGAAGGGCCTGCTGCCTGCTTTCCAGAGGTCTTCGCCAAACAGATGTTTCTGGACCTTTGTCTCAGTTCCAGAACAGGATTTTTTCACGTTTGGAATTTCAGAAACTCATCTTTGACATGAACGCACTTCTTGAGAATCGTCTCGAATCTATAAGTCTCCAAAATATTATTGATAAGTGGTGGCCTGATTTAGAGAAGGAGGTTACTGCAGCTCTTAGTGATCCAAACCTTGTAGCATCTGTTGAGCGCAAGAGAGATCAATCTGATCTTCTTGAAGAGCTTCTATTGCGCGTTCGTCAAATTCAGCGGATTTTTGAATTTGAACCAACCCCAGAACTTGCTTCGGGATTCTCTAACCGTCGTGTAAAAGATATCCTTGAAATATTTCTTCGTAAATTGCCAGGTAAGCAACTATTATTGCTGAGGGAGTTGTCAGGACAGGACGGATCTTCACGTTGTATTTCTTTTAAGGATTTGGAGAAAAAATACTCCAAGGAAGACATAGATGCATTGTCGAAGGCAGGTCTTGTTGCTTTAAAAGAGGACGGAATTGTCGTTGTTCATGATACTATTGCCAAGTATCTTTCGGAAAATTTGTTAGTCAAGGTTGTGGGTTGAAAATAACCATCGCATAACCTATCTCTTACAGCGGTGCAAAAAGCGGGCGCCCGCTGAAGAGTTAGTTATGTCAAAGAATATTGAGGCTTATCATGATATCAAAAATTGGTTTGAATTGTATTGCGAGTTTTGAGAATCTCGCCACACTTGAGACCGACAAGAAAGTCAATATCATTTACGGCCTTAATGGTACTGGGAAAAGCACATTTTCAAACTACTTATATGACAGAGCCTGCACAGAATTTTCAAGTTGCACCATTGATGGGCTTAGCGATGAGATAATCCATGTATATAATCGTAAGTTTATCCAAGATTATTTTTATGAAGCGGATAGTCTAAAGGGAGTTTTCACTTTATCAAAAGAAAATAAAGAAGCCGAAGAAAAAATAAAGAATGCTCAAATAGCAATCGAAAAAATACAAAAAGATATAACAGATAGAAAACACCTTATTAAGGAATTGAATGGCGACTTGAATAAAAGGCGTCAGCAGGCTGAGGACAACGTATGGGAAATAAAGACATTGTTTACAGGTGGTGACAGGATACTTGAGTTTTGCCTTGAGGGTTTAAAAGGAAAAAAAGAAAAGCTCCTTAGACATTTAGCATCAATAAAAAAGCCTGCTCAGAAGCCAGATAAAACTGCCGAAATTCTTAAAAAAGAAACTGAAGCTCTAAAAGGAGAAAAAGCCCAACGATATGACACAATACCTGCGATTAATATTTCTGCGAGTTATGCTGAGTCAAACAAAATATTTCAGAAAGAAATAATAGGAAACGAAAACAGTACAGTTGCAGGTTTAATAAAAAGTTTTAAAAACTCGGACTGGGTTAAGAAAGGTATAGAATATTTACCAGTAAATATTGGCGCTGATGCGGCTATTTGCCCATTTTGCCAGAAGAATACAATTACAAACAATGTGGCATACGAGATTAGAAATTACTTTGATGAGACTTACGAGAAAGATATAGATGACCTTAAAACAATATCCACAGAATATAACGAAGCGATCAATTCAATCCTATCTATTGAAAAATATGAAGAATGTCCTTTTGTAACTGATAAAAAGTCTGAATTTGAGAACCTGTATAATAGTGCTTTGAAAATACTTAATGATAATAGCAAATCGATCAAGAAAAAATCGAGTCTCCAAGTCAGAAAATCGAATTAGCTAATTCCTCCACAAATATCGAAAAATTAAACAATTTTATAGAGAATATCAACAAGGATATTGCAGAACATAATGCGAAAATTGGTAATAAAGAATGGGCCTTAAAAAAGATAAATAAATTTTTCTGGGACATTATGCGCTGGGATTATGATCAGACTCTTTCCCAGTTCGAAACAGATGAGGGGGCTATCCTTAAAAAAATTCTAAAATTAAATGACGAAATTTGTGGCTTTGAAAAAAGTATCTCAAGTCAAACAGATTTGATAAAGCTCCAACAAAAAAATACAGTAAATATCGACGAGGCCATTTCAAATATTAATAACGGGTTGAATGATTTGGGAATAGACAATTTCAGAATAGTAAAATTCTCAGATAGCTTATATAAAATTGTTCGAGAAAATCAATCTGAAGACACTTTTCAAACCCTCAGTGAGGGGGAGAAAATGATTATTAGTTTTTTATATTTTCGTGAACTATGCAATGGAAAAGGAAGTGCTACAGAGGTTGACAAGAAAAAAATTGTTGTAATTGATGACCCAATTTTCAAGCCTTTCACATATTTTTGTATTTAATATTGGCACTATGATTAAATTTGATTTTTTTAACTCAGAAAGATTTTCTCAAGTGTTCGTTCTAACACATAGTCTGTACTTTTTTTATGAGTTGGCAGATATAAAAAAAGAACGTAGAAATGCAAATCAAAAATTATTTAGAATGATAAAAGACTTTAACGGAAGCCATATAGTTGAAATGGGTTATAATGAAATACAAAATGATTATCATTCATACTGGTGTATAATAAAAGATGAAAATCAACCGCCTGCTCTAATAGCAAACTGTATGAGAAATATCATAGAATATTTTTTTGGCTTCATTGAAAAGCAGGATCTTAATAATGTTTTTCAAAAGCCTGAATTAAAGGCGAATAAATATCAAGCCTTCTGCCGCTATATTAACCGTGAATCACATTCGCCTGGCCAAAATATTTTTGACTATAAAGAATTCAACTACAACCATTTTAAGGAAGCACTTGGTTTGGTATTTGAAATAAATGGTTATAAAGAACATTATCAAAAAATGTTTAACTGAACAAAAGATAGCAAATAATTACATAACGAATAAGGATAGATCGTGAGAGCGGAGCGATCCACGATCTTATCCTGGGTTGGACAAGCCCGTCGGGATTTGAGTAGTGACCTTTATATAAGAAAATATCTTTTTTGACGGGAGGCAGGTGTACCCCCAACATGGGGGAGAGAATTTCTAAGGGCGAGCAGGATCATTAAGCCTTCAGAGAGGCTTTGCGCAGGCCTTTTATGTCATGGCGTTTTTCAGTTCCTCCTGTGCTTATATTTACAGCGAGCCATTGCCGTTTGGTATGCTACCCTGGCGATCGTATCTTCGAACTGACACCCAGTATTCGCATGGGCGCCTGACATGCCGGGCACTTAAAGACCGGCCGGGGACGTGCATCTCGGGCTTGAATCATAACATGCAAAACCAATTGAACGAGTTTCAGTAGCTTTTTGGCATTACCGTGGAGAAAACCATAGTCCCTGACCCGACGAAACCCTTTTGGCAAAACATGCTGCAAAACGAGCCAAAGGAAGTCTTCTCCTTTGGCAGTTCGGTAACGGGTTTTACCGGTACGGCTTTCGGTGTATTTAAATGTGATGTCACCGTTTTGGTTCGAGACGATATTTCTTTCACTGATGACGCCTCGGTATAGGTACCGCGATAAATATTTCAGAGCGGGCAGCCCTTTTCCGATGTGAGTACAGTGGGCAACCCACTTTTGAGGCACCGAATCGGGCAAAGAAAGGCCTGCTTGGGTTAACATCTCCAGGAAACGGGCACGAAACACTCTGGCCAGAGCGAACTCGTTGAAGAGATACTTGCTTTTTTTCTTCTTCCATTGTTTCCTGGTCTTGTTTACACCGCCGCCCGGCACCACGACATGAACATGCGGGTGATAATCCAGGCGACGGGTATGAGTATGCAGGACTGCGGTCATGCCGATGCTTGCGCCAAGATTTTTGGGATTAAGCCCAAAGTCCTTCAGCGTGCCGGAAGCACACGCAAAAAGGGAGTTGTAAACGAGGGTTTGGTGATCCCATGCCAGGAGCCTTAGCTCGTAGGGGAGTGTAAAGGTTGCCATGAAGTACTCAACCGGCAACAACTTGGTTTGCTGTCGGTCCAGCCAGAGTGAAGTTTCATGGTTCTGGCATTGCGGGCAGCTTCGATGTCCACAGGAACAAGGCCGCAGTGCGGCAAGACCGCAGTCCTTGCATTGTAATAGTAATTGTTCGGCCTCCTGTGTTCGACATCTGCGGATTGCATTGATTGCGCGGAAATGCCCCGGTAGAAGCCGGGGACCGTATTTCGCGATAAAGGCATCGTGGTATTCATCGATTATAGAGGCAAGCTGCATGATTATTTCCTCCTTAAATCGACGTGGAGTGTATCGATCAATTCGTTAATGACTTTAGCGGCATTCTGTTTGACGGTATCAGTCAGTTGAGTGTAGCGAGCGGTGGTTTCGGGACTGCTGTGGCCGAGGATTGACTGGATATAACGGAGGTCTAAGCCTTTTTCCAACAGATGAGTTGCAAATGAGTGCCTCAGGGAGTGAATAGAGACTTTTTTTTTATGCCACACTCGTCAACCACGGCTTTCATTGCGGCTTGAGTACCGCCGCGATCCATATGGGTGGTGGCCTTTTGGATGCGCTCGGGCGAACCCACGGCATTGGGGAATAACCAACAACGGTTGCGATGTTTCCACCATAAGGCGCGTAGTGCCTCACAGGTCAGATCCGGCAATGGGACGAAACGATCTTTGTGTCCCTTGCCACGCCGGATATGAACCTGTTTACGCTGAGCGTCGATATCGCCTACTTGCAAGGAGAGGGCTTCCGCCAGGCGTAAGCCCATGGAATAGGTTGTCAGCAGAAATACCCGGTATCGCAGGTTGCGTGTCGCGCCGATCAATTTTTCAACTTCGGCAACGGTGAGGATATCCGGCAATGAGCGCACTTTTGGGGCCTTGACGATATTAAGCCACTGCCAATCTTTTTTGAGGACATGTTTCCAGAAAAACTGCAACCCGACACGATCAATCTTGACGGTACTCCAGGAGTGGGATTTCACCAAATCGGAAAAATATTGTTCTCGTTGTTCCAAGGACAATTTGTCCGGACAACAATCAAAATGTTCACTGATCCGGCGGACGGCGCGCGAATAAGCCTCAATTGTCTTTTGACTTTTGCCCTGGAGTTTGAGAGAACGTAAATGTCGTTGATAAAGCTTGTCAAATCGGTTCTGTTCAGATTTTTTCATGGTATACCTCCTTTTGATTTATGACGCCCGGGATTGGGCAATCCAGAGAGGTATACACTGTTATGAGATTTTTTTCCGCCGCGTAGCGGCTTCGTCCAACCCATGCTTTCATAACGGCGGCGAAAAAGCCGCCGTTCGTGAAATACCCACTATGGAGAATTTATGGAAATACAGATAGAAACAAATTATACTCCTTTAATTGTTGCATGCGACGATCTTCCTGATGGCGTTCAATTGACGCGGAAGCCTGTAATGGAAAGACGTGATATAAGCTCTGCACCATTGGCTATTGGCATTCTATCTTTTGCATCAGGAGTGTCGGCAAGTTTAGTTGCTTCATGGATCTACGATAAGATCAAAAATGTAAATGGAAAACCAGAGTTTGTCATCAAAATAAATCATAAAGAAATGCGTCAAATTGATTTAGCTTCATTAACCGAAACAATAGAAAGAGAAATTGAAATTTCAAAGGGGAGACCAAAACCGAAAAACGGTGCAACAGAAGCATAAAACCCAGGCATATGCGAATTGATCAATTTGATGAACAAGCCTCAATGTAATGATAAAGAGCTGGACTACTTTTTCAAAAAATATACTATAGGAATAATATGATTTCTGCATGACGCAATCGTAGTCGTACGAAAAGATGAACGTACGAATTGTGCAATGGAGGATATTTTGGGTTTATCGTATGACAGATTGCAGTTAAAAGATAATCAAATAAGGACTATTGAAGAATGGGAGCATAATTCATTTTTAGAATTCTGCAAAGGTAGTGGCTATAATCCAAAAGAGTATGAGAAAAAAGTTCTTGATAATTCAAAAAGAAATTTAAGAATATTTGCAGATAATATCAATAATGAGGCAATAAGAAAAACATATTTTGATGGGTCGGAAGACCTTCTGACAGCTAATGATCTTTGGGAATATAAAAAAAGACAGAAGGATACTGAAGCAAAGGCTATTATTGATCATATTGTCAATAATTATGAAAATATATATATTGATGAAAAGTATATACTTGGATTATGCAAAGAATTGAATATATCGGCTCCAAGTACATTAGATACAGGCTTCTTAAAAAGGTTTTTAGAATCGATACCTGTTGTTATCCTAAACACTTGCCAGTTTAACGCATTTGTTCAAAAAAAATATGTTCTTGATAAAAAAATACCGTGCGTATTCATATTTGACCATCTTTCAGTTGCTGTAGGGCTTTTTATAGATTTTGTTTTCCAAAAAGCGATTACAATAGATTCTAAAATGGCCCTACCAACTGATTTAAAGATATGCAACCAGATAGGCGAAGAATCGTCATTTCAAGATGCAATTAAGAAAATAATTGATATGGTTCTCGGGAAAACCAATCAGTATTGGACAAATTATGAAAATATGTTTAGTTCTAACCCTAAAATGTCTTTACAATATATGGCTTTAATTTGTGGTGCGACAAGATTCGTTTGGTATCACGAATACAGTCACTTGCTTATGGGGCACCTTTCTTCACCAAAAGAGGAATGGCACCTTGATGAGTACAATGCAGACTTGAATGCAATGCGCCTGTTATATTATCACTATGGAACAAATGATCCATTTCAGTTGAGCTTTTGGGAAAGCCTTGGCATGTTATCGACGATGTATATTATTGTATTGATAGAAAAAATATTAAGTATGTCCGAATCGGAAACACATCCGCCAGCTTTAAAGAGATTACATGTTTTAATTGGTCAAATGCCTGAAAGTAGTGCAAAGGTTTTAGCAAATTATTTCAATCCAGTTATGGAGTTATGTAATCCAACCTTAGAACGATTTTACAACTTTTATTTATAAAGAGACAAAAGAAAAACTTTATATGAAATGAGACCCCCCGGGGACGGGCCAAGGTTACCAATTGAAATAACATGATAAAAAACAAAAAATAGGCCTCAAAAACCATCTATATTTCGATTTCAGGCACCAAAAACAGCGATATAGGGTAGTCAATATGGCACGAGCGAAACGACACTATGTTCCAGGACAGATTTGGCATATCACTCATCGTTGTCATAAGCGCGCGTAAGATGAGAGGGTCGCATCTTAATTATTAATTATTGGGCGGAAGCTTAGACCTATATTGGTTTATTGATGAAACTTCCAACCATAAAAATCCACCAGATAAACTGTTGATTTTCGGCGTTCTGTGGCAGGAGGAAACAAGGCCCCCCCCGGGGACGGGCCAAGGTTACCAATTGAAATAACATGATAAAAACCAAAAAATAGGCCTCAAAAACCATCTATATTTCGATTTCAGGCACCAAAAACAGCGATATAGGATAGTCAATATGGCACGAGCGAAACGACATTATGTTCCAGGACAGATTTGGCATATCACTCATCGTTGTCATAAGCGCGAGTTTCTTCTGAAGTTCAAGCAAGACCGTCGCCGATGGATCCAATGGCTTTTTGAGGCTAAAAGGCGATTTGGGCTTGTGGTGCTGAACTATACCGTGACATCAAACCATATACATCTTATTGTAAAGGACGATGGAGACTGCAATGTCATCCCCCAGTCGATAGGTTTGATAGCGGGAAGAACTGCCCAGGAGTACAACCAGAGGAAAAATCGCAAAGGAGCTTTCTGGGAAGACCGCTACCATTCAACCGCCATAGAAACCGGGGAGCATCTGCTGCAATGTCTGGTCTACATAGATTTAAACATGGTAAGGGCAGGATTCGTGCAACATCCGTCCGAATGGCCACACGGCGGCTACAACGAAATCCAGGCACCACGACGCAAAAATGTAATTATCGCGTACGACCGGCTTTATCGGCTGGCGGGTTTTAAGGACTACGAAGCCTTCCAATCGGCACATCAGAAATGGGTTCAAGCCTCGTTGGAACAAGAAGAAAATAGGCGGGACGACCGATGGACTAAAAGCATAGCCGTTGGTGGTAGATGCTTTACTCAGCAAGTACATAGTATAATGGGCTCAATGGCAATAGGGAGGAAAGTACGCGAGGGCGAAGACGGCCACTATGAATTACGGGAACACCAGGCAAGCTATAAGGCAATTTTGAGGCCCTAAAATAACGATATAGGTCCCAAAAAGGCGACTCCAGCGGAGACATACCAAAGCAATACAGTCAGTTAGCTTGGCTCGTCCCCAAGTGATAAAAATGGATTACAGCATCGGTAGAAGAAAAACAAAACAGGTATGATAACTGGTGGTCTAAAAGCATAGCTGTAGGTAGCGGTCTGTTTGTACAACAGATAAAACACGAAATGGGGGTATTGGCAATCGGGCGGAAAACACGCGATATCAAAGATGGTTTTGAATTGCGGGAAGACCAAGCATGCTATAACGCAATTTTCAGGCCTTAAAATAGCGATATAGCCATGAAAATGATGATTATTTGCTATGTATTATATGTAAATACTATCTCAATGTCATAAAGTTAACGGCAGTAGTTAAATTTTATTGATATTTTAGCTTATTATGCTATACTGACACCAGTTTTAACCGTGCATTATTCATTTCGTAAAGGAGAAATAAATGTCCGAAACGCTTCAAAAGCAAAGCAATGTTGGCACGGAGCCTGCTTTCCAAGATATGTGCCAAAACTGTTGATTATCTCAAGAAGATTCTTCACTCAAAAGACTTTGTCAATCGGCACAAAAAATCTGAAAAAGATTTTACACGAAACCGAACTCTGCCGTTTCAAACACTTTTCCTCTTTTTCATAAACTTCATTAAAGGATCATACCAAGACGAATTGGATCACTTTTTTAAAGCTTCATTCCGATTAGATGTCCCTGTCGCCTTGGTTACCAAAATGGCTCTTTCACTGGCACGCAGGAAACTCAAGTATTCCGCATTTATAGAGTTCAACCGCCACTTGCTTGAGTTTTTCTATAACAACTACAAAACCGTCAAAAAATGGCATGGATTTAATTTACTGGCAATAGATGGATCAACTTTAAAACTTTTTAAATACCAAGTGCTACCAGCGCTAAATAATGGACCCGCCTATAGAGATTCCCGAACCCAGGTTAAAGTTGCAAGAATTAAAGATTTGCACGGGATAATGTCGGTTTAGAAGCTCGATCCCGCTATTGCCCGCCTTTTACCGGCCGGTATCCCGCCCTGATAAAATTAAAAAGATCCCGCCCCGCCCGCCTGAAGGCCCATCACCTTGCCCATCGGTGGCGCCTGCGGTGTGGTGGCTACCAGATAGTGTTTATCGATCAAGGGAAGATTGAAGCTGGTTTACAAGGCGATATAGATGGCTGAGTGAGCTTTCGAGACGAGAGATTCGTTGAAGGACCGACGCCGAGCAGTTCGACTCAGTTTTTATTTCGGTCGCTGCCGGCATCACATTGGAGAGAATATCCGCGATGGCAATAGGCTGGGTTTTGTTGGCCCCGGCATGCCGACCTCTGGACGGAGAGGGCGAGACCGCTATATTCTTTTGAAGCCATTTGACGCTGTCGACAAAGCCGATCTTCAGATGGTGCATCACCAGTTCGATGGGATTAAAATTGCGGCGGCATGAAAAACATCTGGCAAGATTATGAGCGGCATTGATGGATGTGGTAAGAGCGCCGCATAAGGGGCAGACAAAGGACGGCTGGCCGTTTTTGTTCCGGCCGGCAAGATCCGGCAGGATTTCAATCACCCGGTCTATGGGAACGCGGTTTCGTAAAAAGGTCAGCTCTTCGGGTGCGAACCGGCGTGTCATTTTGCCTTGACCGCAGCCTTTTTCCCGCGCGAGACGCGATTCAACCGCTCGGACTCATGCATCCGCCAACTGGGTCCGTCGATATTGATGATTACCGCATGATGCACCATGCGATCCACGATGGCGGTTGTGACCACCGGGTCGCCCAGATACTCGCCCAGAACCTTGAAGTCGACGTTGGTGGTCAAAATGGTGCTGTTTTTACAATACCGACCCTCGATGACCTTGAAGAAAAGTGATGCGTTTCGGCTCGATTCCTGCTCCAGACGGTCAAAACCAATTTCATCAATCAAAAGGACGTCGGGCCGCACATACGTCTTGAGTTTATCATCGAGACTGTCGTCGGCCAGGCCGGAGAGCAGATCCCGCAGCATGAAGGTGGCCGTTACATACCGGCACCTGTACAGATGACGGCAGGCAAGCAGTAGAAGCGCCTTTGCGATATGGCTCTTTCCGGCCCCGGAAGTGCCGGCCAGGATCAGCCACTGCTTCCGCTGAACAAACCCCAGTGTGGCAAGATCCATCACCTGGCGCTTGTCGATGCCGGTCTGGAACCTGAAGTCAAAATCCGAGAGCAGTTTTCGCTCGGGCAGTTTGGACCCACGGATGCGCCGCTCGATGCGCCTTTCGATGAGCGAGCAGGCCTCGATTTCCAAAAGGCGTTCGAGCACGGCTGCGGCCGGAAGACTATTTTTTGTCGCTTCGGCCAGCGTTTCATCCAGCGCCTTTTCCATTCGAGAGAGCTTCAGCGTGGCCAAGTGTTTGCGGATGTTCTCCAGTTCCGTCATAGGCGGCCTCCCTGACAAGACCGCTGTAGGCTGAAAGCGGTCGCTGTTTGATTTCTGGCAAAAGCGCGGCGCATTGTGCGGCCGATCGGTTGCTCACAAACTCCAACTCGCGCGGGGCGTAACGGGCTTTTAAAATCCTCTCGACGGCCTTGGCGTCAAAGGCGAAGTACTTCGAGGCATGCACCAGCGCAGCATAGATATCTTCGCAGTGGTAGCGCTCCTTGAGACGCAGGATATAGCGCGCCTGGAACCCGCAATGGTGCCGATGGCGGGTTTGGAGCCCGGAAAGGAACGTTTCTGCACTCTCCCCCAGCGATAAAAACGCCTCCTTCACCGGCTCGAGCCCATAGCGAACCTTTTCCGATTTGCGATGTGCCGGTTCTTCCACCTTCTGCGAGGCGCCCATAGGCTTTCTCTCATGGCACGCGATCTGTTGAAGATCCGGACTGTACACGATGATCTCCTCTTCCGTGGCCTTGAGCGTAAGAATATCGGCGATGTACTCGAAAGGCACCGAATACAGGTTGGTCTCATGTTCCAGAAAACCGTCCACCCGACAGACCCGAAGCGACACCTCCGCCGTGTCATAAGGGTGGACGGGAAGCGCTCTCAAAGCGGAGTGTTCCCTTTCCAGGAAAAGTTCCAGGGGCGGTCGCCCGGTGGTGTCGTGCCGGTGGAGATCCGACCGGTTCGAAAGCCACCACCGGGCTGTTTTCTTTAACTCTTCCAGGTCGCGGAACTTGCGGCCATTCAAAAGATTTTTCTCGATGTATTGAAACGGGGCCTCGATTTTTCCCTTCGTTTCGGGCCGCCCGGGCCGGCACGCCACCGGCCGGCAATGATAATGGGTGATGAACGTCACGAATGCCGGATTGTAGACCGGCTGACCCGCTTCCCAGCGCAGAATCACGGTTTTCTCCCCGTCGTACAGACAGGTTTCCGGAACGCCGCTGAAGTGAGCGAAGGCATCCTGGTGCCGCCGGATCAGAGTGAAAAATTTGCGATCAAGCGTAAAATCGATATATTGCCGCCTGGAAAAGCCGAGAATATACGAAAAGCAAAGGACCTTCCCGCGGCCCGTCCCCGTAAAGGGGATCGTATACGGACTCCAGTCCATTTGCCCTTGTCTCCCAGGTTCGGTCTCAAAACGCACCACCGGCTCTCTCTTCGGCCGGGGGCGAACCTTTCGCAAATAATCCGTTACGATGGTTCTGCCGCCGTTAAATCCGTCTGCAAGAAGCTCTTCATAGACCCGTACACCGGTAATGTCGGGATATCGCTCGATGAGATCCTTGATCAGGGGAAGATGAGGATCGAGCTTGCTCCTGCGCGACACCGGTTTTTTCTTCATCGATACATCGCGTCCCTCACCCCGGTGAGCGCGATTGCGGCGAAGGATTCGACGGATCGTGTTCCGGCCCATGGCAAACCGGCGCGTGAGCGCGCGGATGGACACGCCCTCGGCGTGAAGCAGAATGATTTGATGCTCCAGCTCTTCCCGACTCCGGATAATCAGCATGATGCCTCCAATCGTTTCCGGACGTCTGAAAGTGCCGTAAAAATCCGCTCGATGAGAGGAAGAAGCTCCTCACGCCGGTACTTCTGAAGCTCCGCATCGGATACTGTGGCCAGGGATAACTCCATTCTGGCGAGCTTGCCGAGAAGGCCGTATCCCCGGGCTCCGGGAGGAACCGGTGGTTGGCGGTCCGTTAAAATCTCCTCCGGGAAGCGAAGAATTGCGTCATGATCCCACCCCGGGCGGCTCAGCGCCATGCCCACCATGCGACTTGTTTCTCTGCTGGTGAGTCGATGCTTGATGACGGTTCTAAGGGCCAATGCCTGGTTGCCGCGCGGCAACCGGGCAAGTTCCCGGCCGATCGTCATGCTGATGAGCCCCAGCTTGAGATGGTCGAGAACTTCATCGCTCAATGCCTCGGCCATGCGGAGCCTTCGGCACACAAAGCTCTTGTGTCGTCCCAGGAGTACCCCGATCTCAACCTGACTCAATCCGTCCTCCCGGTGCAGGGAACGGATGACCATCCCGGCTTCGAGCTCCGCAATGGTGCGCGATTCATTATTCAGATGAATGATGGCGGCCTTGAGGGCACGGCGGCCACCTTGAAAAATCCTCGCGTCAAGCGTGGAAAACCCCAGCTTGCGCCCGGCCCGCAGCCGCTTGAACCCGTCCACCATTTCATAGACGCTTTTCTCCCCACGACCGAGAATCACCGGCGTCATCTGCCCATAGAGCCGAAGGGACCGTTCCATGGCGCCTTCCGCCTGGGGTTGGATGATCCTTAACTCGGCATACCGGTCGCCAATATCGGCAACCGACACTTTCATGTACGGGATAGGTTCCATAACAACGATCCTACTAAAATCCCGCAGTCGTTGTCAGTTGCCTCTTAAAAACGGAACCTCGAGTAGTTGGTGATTATGTGTCTTACATTTTAAGCAGTTATCTCATTGATGCCTCTTAAACACCTGAACCGTCAAGTTGGTTTTTATCATTAATTATTTCTGCATTTTATCCTCATGATGCATCTTAAAAACTCCGCTCACGGCGGCTTCAATGTCGTCAGCCGGGAAAATCGATGGAAGAGCTGCTCTACGATGTACTCTAATATGATTACGTGCTCGCCGCCGATTCGTTCGATGACGATATCCCGGGGAAGGCAAAGTTGTAGCCGACTTTTAGGAACATCGATGGGAGATTTTGTGAGGGCTGGCGCTTCCTTGTTTCTGGACAGCTTGCCGGCAAGATAGTTGCTCTTGAAATACGCTTTGTTTTTCCGATTCCATTTCCCGCATTGTCTGCGGTGGTGTTCGCGCCGGCAATCAGGCCCGCAGGTCTTTTGCCGGTTGATTTGTCGCGTGTCAGACAGAAACCACTTGTGGCAAATTACGCAGCGTCGCTTTCTCGTTGCGGTTCGTTTCATCACGCCCTCTTTGTTATGGATTTGAGTGCATGATGTATATCGTTAAAAGATGAGATTAATACATGCTCAGGTGGGTCCGGCGGCGCCGATCAGGAGTGCTTTGTTGCTTCCGGCTGGGTGGGTCCCCTTAACGCCGGAAGGAGGGTCCATTGTTGGCCGGAGGTGACAATATAAGGTAAGAATGCCAAGAAAATCAAGGATAGATGCGCCGGGTGCACTGCATCACATTATCATCAGAGGGATAGAGCGGAAAAAGATATTCCGATCTGATTATGATCGAAGCAATTTTGTGGGGCGCTTGACGGAGCTTGTCCCTGAAACACAAACCGAGTGTTTCGCGTGGGCACTGATCCCCAATCATGCGCATTTGTTGTTTCGAACCGGTTCTGTCCCGGTCAGCAGGCTCATGAGTCGTCTTCTTACCGGTTATGCGGGATGGTTTAATAAAAAATACCATCGACACGGGCAGCTTTTCCAGAATCGTTACAAATCAATTTTGTGCCAGGAAGACGCTTATTTGAAAGAGTTGGTCCGGTATATACATTTGAATCCTTTAAGAGCGGGGATCGTTGAAGATTTGAAAGAACTCGATAAATATTCCTGGTGCGGACATAGTTCTGTCATGGGACAAAAGAAGCAACCGTGGCAGAATGTTGATTACGTTTATCGGCTGTTTTCTGAGAAAAAGAAAGAGGCACGGAAAATATATCGGGCGTTTGTCAAAAAGGGTATTGATGAGGGAAAACGAGAGGACCTGACGGGTGGCGGACTTTTGAGGAGCCAAGGGGGATGGGCGGCATTGAAAGGGTATCGAAAAGCCGGTATCCGCTTGAAGGGGGATGAACGTATTTTAGGAGACAGTGATTTCGTTGAAAAAGTCTTGAAGTCTGCTCAGGAGTCGCTTGAGGAGAAATACGGATTGAAAAGCAGAGGGTATGATTTTGATAAAGCAGTCGAGCGCGTTTCGGAACTGATGGACATGGATGTTTCTCAGGTTCTTGCTTTTGATAAGGCACCGAAAACTGTCCAAGCTAGAGCATTGCTGTGTTTTTTTGCGCATCGAAAGCTTGGCATGACGACCATTGAAATCGCTGGCAGGCTTAAAATCAGTCAATCTGCCGTAAGTCGTTTGTCAAGAAAGGGAGAAATCATTGAAAGAGAGAAATCTATTAAGCTGATTGAATAGAAACGCATAAAATCATAGAATGTCCCCAAGACGTCCCCAAGATGTCCCAAATCTCCCTCAAGTACGTTGCCAGAATAGGTATGAGTTATTCCGTTCCAACCAGTTGCATATCATCCAACCGTATTCCCTAACGATAGGAACTTGCTTTTTTCGGGATTTTTATACATGTAATTATAACTGGATATCAAGATAAGGCCGGCGCTGAAAAAGTGAAAGGAGATATGATCAATGCCCAAATTATATGTATTTCCCAAAGAGGTTTTAAAGACCATTTTTATTGGTCTGGCGATCTGCTCGATCTTGATAACAAGCTGCACCGACAGAGATAAGTCAAACATTAAAAATACACCTCCTAGTTTTATAATTATTTTCACCGATGATCAGGGATATGGTGATCTCGGAGTGTTTGGGGCCAGGGATATCGCCACACCCAATATCGACCGAATGGCACGGGAAGGTGTGATATTTACCGACTTCTATGTCGGTTCGCCCGTATGCACCCCTTCGAGAGCGAGTCTGCTGACAGGCTGTTACGCCAAGAGAGTGGGGCTTCAACAGGGTGTCCTGTTCCCAAATGACACGAAAGGACTCCATCCGGACGAGGTGACAATCGCAGACCTGCTGAAGAAAAAGGGCTATTCGACGGCCTGTATAGGGAAATGGCATCTCGGCAGGCCCGATGCGTTGCTGCCGACGCGTCAGGGATTCGACACCTATTTTGGTGTGCCATACAGCAACGATATGAATCCCAAACACCCGCTGTCGGAAACGATGGGCGGTTTTCCTCCCCTACCCCTGATGAAAAATGAGACGGTAATTGAATCTCCCGTCGACCAGGCGACATTGACCGGTCGGTATACAGAAGAAGCAATCACCTTCATTAAAGAAAACAAAGACAAGCCGTTTTTTATATACCTCGCCCACTCCATGCCCCATTATCCGTGCCATTCATCGGCCGGTTTTGTGGATTCCAGCAACCGCGGCGATTACGGTGATGCTGTCCAGGAGATTGACAGCGGAGCCGGGCAAATTATCTCGACATTAAAAAACCTTGGACTCGACGAGAACACACTGGTTATTTTTACCTCTGACAACGGTCCGTGGAAGTCCGCACAGACTGTAAATTTTTTCAATATGGGGGGTGATGGCACGACCGGCAGTGCACTGCCTTTGTCCGGCTGGAAAGGGCAGACCCTCGAAGGCGGCATGCGTGTGCCCACTGTAATGCGGTGGCCCGGGCATTTACCGGCCGATGTGAAGTGCGGCGAACTCGCATCTACACTGGATCTGCTGCCGACAATAGCGGGACTTGTCGATGCGGATCTTTCCGGTGACAGGATAATTGATGGTAAAGACATTTCAACGCTCCTTCGGAATCCATCGACCGATACGCCCCATGACTATTTTTACTATTACAGCAACGTAACAAAAAACCTGAATGCAATAAGAGATGCACAAGGATTCAAGCTGCATTTCTGGCATGATCCCGAGGGATATGGAAATGAAGGGCCCAGACGGGTAAAAGCGCTTTACTATCTCCCCGACGATATCGATGAAAGTGAAAACATATATGAAAAAAGACCTGATGTTGTTAAAAGGTTAACAGCGGCCGCCTTGGCATTCGATGACAATCTGACTCGGAATTCAAGACCTGTGACACAGGTTCCTTAAAGGATGGGACATCTATAAATATACGAGCTAATGCACGACAGAATTGGGGAAAAGTCTTGACGCCAATGTAAAATAGCGTTAGGCGCTTTGCCGCAGACATCCACGCAAAAGGAAATATTGGGGGCATTCTATGATTTTAGAAAGTATGATATCAGGTAAGAATGCCAAGAAAATCAAGGATAGATGCGCCGGGTGCACTGCATCACATTATCATCAGAGGGATAGAGCGTAAAAAGATATTCAGATCGGATTATGACCGGAGTAATTTTGTTGGTCGTCTGGCGGAACTTGTTCCTGAAACGCAAACCGAGTGTTTCGCGTGGGCACTGATCCCCAATCATGCGCATTTGTTGTTTCGAACCGGTTCTGTCCCGGTCAGCAGGCTCATGAGTCGTCTTCTTACCGGTTATGCGGGATGGTTTAATAGAAAATACCATCGACACGGGCAGCTTTTCCAGAATCGTTACAAATCAATTTTGTGCCAGGAAGACGCTTATTTGAAAGAGTTGGTCCGGTATATACATTTGAATCCTTTAAGAGCAGGGATCGTTGAAGATTTAAAAGAACTCGATAAATATTCCTGGTGCGGACATAGTTCTGTCATGAAAAAAAAGAAGCAACCGTGGCAGAATGTTGATTACGTTTATCGGCTGTTTTCTGAGAAAAAGAAAGAGGCACGGAAAATATATCGGGCGTATGTCAAAAAGGGTGTTGATGAGGGAAAACGAGAGGACCTGACGGGTGGCGGACTTTTGAGGAGCCAAGGGGGATGGGCGGCATTGAAAGGGTATCGAAAAGCCGGTATCCGCGTGAAGGGGGATGAACGTATTTTAGGAAACAGTGATTTCGTTCTAAAAGTCTTGAAGTCTGCACAGGAGTCGCTTGAAGAGAAATACGGATTGAAAAAAAGAGGGTATGATTTTGATAAAGCAGTAGAGCGCGTTTCGGAACTGATGGACATGGATGTTTCTCAGGTTCTTGCTTTTGATAAGGCACCGAAAACTGTCCAGGCTAGAGCATTACTGTGTTTTTTTGCGCATCGAAAACTTGGCATGACGACCATTGAAATCGCAGGCAGGCTTAAAATCAGTCAATCTGCCGTAAGTCGTTTGTCAAGAAAGGGAGAAATCATTGAAAGAGAGAAATCTATTAAGCTGATTGAATAGAAACGCATAAAATCATACGGCCCCAATATTTCCTTCAGCATGGGGCAAGGGAGCCATTATGAAAAAAGGAAGTCTGACATGCCGTGTTCTAATAACCATTTGCATTCTTGGCTTTTTAAGTTCGGTACTCATCGCAAAAGAGAGCCCGGGGCCATCTTCCGGAGCGGACTTAAAAACACCGGAAGTATATGTGCCGACGGGATTTCCCCAGGTTGTGGTCGTGTCCGGCACCAATTACGAAATGGGGGTTCAGTATGGGGAGCAGACGGCGAACGCCACGATTCACAATCTGGCCCTTTACAAGAGTAAACTTTATAAAGGGGTACCCGGCGGGCCTTCAACCGTAACCACGGACATGCAGGCGTGGGATTATTATTTACGGAAATACGATCCGACGCTTAAGGAGTGGCTGGACGGGATGGCGCAGGGGTGCAAAAACCGGGGATATGCCATTGATTACCTCGACCTTGTTTTGCTGATGGTCTATCCGACGGAACTGTGGGCAAGACCCGTCAAGCCCTACCCCGATGAGATGAAGCTGGCGAATCCAAACGTCGGTATTCTGGAAAATCGGGATCCGGAAAAATCAGTCTATCATTCCTGCAACAGTTTTGCCGCAACCGGGCCGGCCACACACGATAAAAAACCGATTCATGCGATTACCCAGATGGCCGGCACGGAAATGATGGACAACATTATTCTCCTGGCGTTTCCGGAATCCGGCCACAGCTTTGTCTCCCAGACCTACGCCGGAAGAGTCAACGCGAATAGCGCCATGAACAGCGCCGGCCTTGCCTGGACCATGACAGCCATCACCTCGCACGAACCGGTTTGGGGATTGACGGAGGTCTACTTTCACTATCTGGCGCAATTGGCATCCTCACGGGCCGACGCCATCAACTATATAGAGAAAACACCCAGGGGCGGCGTCGCGGGAGGGTTTATCCTGAGTGATCCGACCGGGATCGATGTGTTTGAAACCTTCGCGGATGCTTTTGCACGAAGATCTCCTTCAGAGAATGGGGGATTTGTGGTTCAGACAAACCATCTGGTCGATCCGAAATTGCAGTCATATAATCCCAACTGGCTCGTACACATGGGGACGTTCGAAAGATACGATACCGTCTTT
Source organism: Desulfobacterales bacterium (assembly GCA_963677545.2). GTDB lineage: Bacteria > Desulfobacterota > Desulfobacteria > Desulfobacterales > JAFDDL01 > JBECKW01. Next base: position 464,292 of record CAXXKH010000049.1, read on the forward strand.
CAACACCTGGCGGAGGCCGCACCGGGGACGGTGGATTCCGATTTAGCCAAAAAGATTTTTTCTTCCGTAGACTGGTACGACAAAAAGAAGCAAACCTGGGTTCGCAACACTCCCGGATCGCCTTTTCTGTCAAACGCCCATACATCCGTCAGTGAAAGTATTTTCCTGCCCGGCGACCTGACGGCATATCTGGCGACCGGAACACCCAGCGGAAACGGCATTCCGGCATACGCAACCGGTGAGTATGTAAAAATCAAACTGTCAGGCGCGCCGACGAAAGTTATCGATCAGGCGGATGCCGATTCCGTGGCGTTATACTGGGAAGCCGCCGATTTTTTCGAAAAAGAGATGAACCTGCAGCCGAAGCCCGCTTATCTGTCCGTTGCACTGATATCTGAAATCAGAAAACTCCTTGATCATTCCATGACGGCGTATTCCGTCGGTATCGATCGGGCGGCCTATGCTTTTCTGGAAAGGAACGCAAAGAAAAGAAACGCGCTTCGGGGGGCCGCCATGACCAGCCTGGCAAAAGCCCAACTCTATGCCCAGATGGCGATTACCGCTTTAAAAGATGCGGGAGCCACAAATAAGGCAACTGAAATCAGGAGAACTAAATGAGCATTAACCATTCGGCGTTTCTGGTTGAGACCGATTGGCTGGAGAAGAATATTTCCCATCCAGACCTGAAGGTTATTGATTTCCATTATAATCTGGATTTTAAGGATACGGGAGAGGTCATTTTGTCCAGCGGATTTCCCGCCTGGAAGGAAGCACACATTCCAGGAAGTATTTATATCGATCTCTTGACCGAGCTATCTGACAGATCTAACCCTGTCCCTTTCATGATGCCGCCTATAGAGCAATTTGTGGACGTGATGTCGAGAAATGGTATCCGTCAGGGTAAGACAGTCGTCATCTATGACCGCGGGGAATCTGCATGGGCTGCCAGATTGTGGTGGATGTTGAGATCAAATGGATTTGATGACGCCGTTATTTTGAATGGTGGATGGGAAAAATGGAAGAAAGAAGGTCGTGAAACGACTTCAGTAACTGCGCTCCCCGTTGCCGGGTGTTTTACGGCGAATCCAAGACCGGAACTAATTGTTGACAAGGATTATGTCCTGAACTCAATAGGAGGAGAGCAAGTTCGTGTTTGCTCGTTGGGTCGTGAAATATTCCGTAAAGGCCATATACCGAAAAGCGTTAATCTTGAATCCATGAGCCTGTTGCGTCCCGAGTCAGGCGAATTTCTACCTGAAAAAGACTTGGAGCGTATTGTAGCGGCGCAGGGGTTTTCCATCGATGATGAGATCATCGTCTATTGCGGCGGTGGCATTTCAGCTTCATTGAGCGCCTTTGTCCTGACCATGCTTGGATTCAAAAATGTTAGACTCTATGATGGATCCCTGGAGGAATGGCGCGCTGATCCTAACTTACCGCTGGAAACACTAGGAAATTAGATTACTTTTTGGCTTAATTTTGGATGATGTGAACATCCTGTAACCGGAAAGCCGATAGTAACGCCTGAACCCGGTTTAAAACCGGAATGAAAAAATCAAATAAACGAACGTACCCGAAGTCCTCCTAATCAAACGGCGTCGGTGGCGGCGGTGAGGGGAAATAGACGGCGTCCGGAGTGTAAGGCGTATGGTATGTGGTGGGCTTGTCTGGCTTGTTGGCCGGGTGGGCGGCGATGCTGCCCACGGACGGCGCTTCCACCCAGCCCTGGTGGTAGGGGGACATGAAAATCTGGCGGTACAAAAAGGTGAAGATCTTCCACCGGCCGTCCTCTTTGACGTACGTCATGTCGTACTTACCGGAGCAGATGAACGGGATGGGGCCTTTCATGGGAAGTGTGCAGAAACCGTGGGAGTGCCAGACCCCCCTGGCCGTGGCGCCGTCCCTGTCGATCTCTATGACCGGGTTGCAGGTCATGTGAACAGCCATGAATCCGGGCGAGAAATGGGTGCCCCGGGCGAAGACAGTGTTCCAGAAACGGGTGATGCTTTCGATTCCCACGTAAACACCACTGTCCTCGATCTCCATGGTTACGCCCGACGTGTGCTGGGCGAAGAGGGCGGCCACTTCCGACCGCATGCCGACCTGATAGTAGTGGGAGTAGAGAGACTGCACCTTTTGAATTTCGAGCTCGTCCCGGGCACGCCTCCCTTCTTCGACCTGTTGTTTCAGCGCCTCGACTTCCGCTGCCAGTTGTTCCAGGGTTTCTGTCATGGTAAACCTCCTGAATAGCAGTTCAATGGGGACAACAGGCCGTAACAAAGATGCGAGTCAAGCGCCGACTGCCCCCGGTTTATAAAAACGGGTGAGGGGGAATGGGCATAAACCATATTTTTTTAAACCGGTCCTGTCAGCTATCGGTGTGACGTATCTGTCTTCCGTAATAATCACAGCGTCAACGGCAGCAGCCCATACCCGGATCCGGATTAGAGCGGTTGGGCATCCAGCGGATAGAAAGCCATAGACAGTTTGGTAATAAGTGCTGATGCCGGTGTGTTGGCAACATTGCCGTCATCCCCAATGGCGAAGAATTTCCCGGTGGTTTTCATCTGATTCCAGTTATAAAAGAAAACCGTTGAAACCGGGAGCCCGAACTCACGCCAGCTGAATATATACTGGTTGTCATCGAATTTGTAGATGGTGCACATCTCCACATCGGCCTGCCCCTTTAAAGGGCCTGTGACACAATGCCAGGCATAACGTTCATGGGTCATATAAACGTGTTCGAAACACTGGTTCGTATTGTATTTATAGATGGCGCGCAGGCCGTGCAGGTCGCGTGTCGCTGCCGGCTTCTTCCCGATTGGGGGAACGGAAGGGTCCCCGATGACGCCTGCCGAGTAATTGTGTACCGCCCTGGGTTCGCGTCCGACATCTCCTTCCCGGATGATGGTCTGGACGCCGACGGCCTGCCGGGTTTCTGTATTTACGACGAATGTCTGAGACTGGCGTGGAGCACCTTCAAAAGTCATGTCGATGAAATAGGTATTTCCATCTACTTCAACGACTTCGCACCAGTCCGTGCCGCTCTGGTCACCGCGTTTCCACTCAACTTTATTTTTCCCGATAAAATCCAGGTCAAAAACAGTTCCGGAATCGAGCGTAATTTTCAACTGCTTATTGACGAATGCATCGATTTGCGGATTGCGGTATGTGGCCATTTCGGAAGCGTAGTCTTCATATTTATAATCTGTTTCGCCTTCTCTTTGGGACATGATTTACCTCCTTGTTTTAATTTGCTCTGAAAGCTTTAAATAAGTGGTCTTCTCGTGTCGGCTTGTTCTTCATCTTCGCTACTTGCCTCGGTGCAGTTTCAATATAAAAAAGCGAAATAAAGGCAATAACAATACCGGTCAATGCTGCCATCCACATAGGAGCGAATGGGCTGAACCGGTCGGCCAGAACACCTGCGATTACCGGCAGCAGGGTAGATCCCACGGCTTCACCGACGGCTACCGGGATGCCGACTGCCGTTCCGGCGATTCGGGGGGGCACGGATTCTGCCGGCAGAGTGCTTATATACATCGGATACATGCCTGCTCCGAACAGCCCCCATAAAAAGAAGAATGTACTGAATACTGGAACCGATGTCCCTACAGGCAGCAAAACCACGGTAATTCCGAACGCGGAGCATAGCAGGGCTGACAGAATGAGGGCACTTTTACGGCCGATAATATCGGATAGGGTTCCTAAAATAAATTCACCAAGAAATCCGCCCACACCGGAAGCAGCCATAATATAAGTAACCTGGACGATGTTGAATTTATGGACTTCGTTGAGAAAGATGGCTGCAAAAACTGTATAAATAAAGAGCCAGCCCATAACGGGAATGCTGTTTATCGAAGACAGGACAATATTTTTATACTTGAGAGCTTCCAGAACAGCAGCCCTTTCTGCCTTTTTATCTGGTGCTATTTTTTTTTGGCCGCTCTTCCGCAGACGAATCGCTTCTGCGGTTGAGGGGGCCTCCCGCATCACGAAGTGTAAAATGATACCGAGGAAGAGGGCTGGAATGGATACAACATAAAAAACCGGTCGCCATGACCCGAAATAATCCAACAACTTTCCTGCAAACAGCGAACCGAAACCCACCCCAATAAGCATGAAGGCGCCGGTGATCAGCCCGGCATTCATGGCACGCTTGTTAATAGGAGACTCTTCCGACATTACAGCCATCATTGGCGCATAGGGACCGCCCTCAAAAAAACCCAGCAATCCGCGAATAGCCAGCATCTGACCGATGGTATGTACAAATCCGGTCACCCAGGAAAAGATAGCCGCCAAAACTGAACAAAAAACAATAATCGGTCGACGACCGTAACGATCACCGATAGAAGACCAGAGTACTGTACCGAATGCCCACGCCAGACCCGTAACAGCAACGATCAAACTTACCTGTGTATTGGTAAGACTCAAATCGCTTTTTATCGCCGGCATGATAACCGAGATAATTATCCTCTGGACGCCAAGGAACCCCCATGTCAAACATAAAAGCAGCATCAGTTTTTGGTAGTACTTCATAGCATCCCCCTGCTAATTAAAGGTTGAAGTAACTAAACCGGTGGATAATAATTTTACATCGTTATTATGGCTTTAAGAAATTCCCCGTTTTGGGCTGCCGTGATGGCTTCATTTATCTTTTCAAGTGGGTATTCAGCCTGTATTAGCTTGTCCACAGGAAACTGCCCCGTTTTGTACAGTTCGATATATTTAGGGATGTCGTAGTGAGGCTTCAACGACCCTATTATCGAACCTTTGATTGTTTTTTCTCCAACCAGCTGCACGGGATCTATAGATGCCTTTTCTCCGAAAGGTACCGCTCCGACTACGACCGCTGTCCCACCTGGTTTTATTGCATCCAGGCTCTGTGATATTGTTTCGCCCTTACCGATTGCTTCGATAGCGAAATCCACACCGCCATCAGAAATAAGCCGGACACTATCGACAACGTTATCTTTGGACGCGTTGACAGTGTGAGTAGCGCCGAACTCTTTGGCCAAATTAAGCTTATTTTCCAGGACATCTATGGCGATTATTTTCGTTGCACCCGATAATTTAGCTGCCATGATAGCGCCCATGCCTACCACACCACAACCTAACACAGCCACTTCTGCTGCCGGCCATACCTTTGCTCTGTTGAAAACCGCTCCAATTCCCGAAGCGCCGCCGCAGCATAAAGCAGTTAATTTTTTTTCATCCAAATCCTGAGGAACTTTGATTGCAAACTCCTGGTGCGTAATAGAATATTCGGCAAAGGAAGATTGGCAAAAGTAGCTGTGAATCACCTCATCTCCTCTTTTCAGCCTGGTGGTACCGTCCCGCATGGTTCCCCCGAACATAAAAAAACCGTTTTTAATACAGGCACCATAATTCCCCTTTGCGCAGTTAGGGCACTCCCCGCAATAGACCAAAGCGTTTAACAATACTTTGTCTCCTTGTTTCAAATCGGTCACCCCGCTGCCGACTTCTGCAATCACCCCAACCCCCTCATGTCCCAGAACAACCGGCAAGGGTGGTGGAAATCCTCCATGAGAAACGGAGATATCCGTGTGACATAGTCCCACAGCCGAGATTTTCACCTTCACTTCGCCGGCTTGAGGCTTACCAATTTCTATATCCTCAATCGTCAAAGGCTTACCGTATTCCCGCATAACTGCAGCTTTCATTGGTTTACCCTCCTTCTTTGTTTGATTCATAATAATTAGTTGCTAAGCAAATAATTTCTCTTTTATTCTTATAATCCTGCTGAAAACAAAAGGGGAAACACTGACTGTGAAAGGAAAAAAGACTGCTGAAATAACAGAATAAACCCGAATTTGTTTATAGCTGTAATGAACCATTATCGCTTTTGGACCTCTTAAAGTGCGACCCACTTATGCGACCAGAGGCGGTTACTCATTATCGAATGCTGTACTGGAATCGGGTATTTATCTTTATATCCCCTCGGTGACATCAATCAGGTTGCGGGTGGTTCCAAAACATATGCCGAATGGGGATATTAAAAAAGTTTATTTCGTTAAAGCTATTTTTTTGTTAAGAACAATAGGGAAGTCGAGATTATGTGTCAAGATAATATTCACGGCATTATAACCTCTTTTTAACCAACGTAAAAATAGACCCTCTTTACGAGAGCTTAATTTTTGGTTTTGGGGATCCGTATTAGGAAAAGGGGTCAAGTCCGCTCTTGACCTGCTTGATGTGTTTTGGTATGCGGCGGTTGTTATGGCTCGTCCAATTCGCATAGAATATCCGGATGCCTGGTATCATGTCATGAACCGCGGAAGACGTGGGGAGGATATTTTTTCAGATAAACAGGATTATGCCATGTTTACGGAGTTGTTGGCGGAAACTTCGGAAATGTGGAACATCCGAATAGCCGCTTATTGTCTTATGCCGAATCATTACCATCTTCTGGTTCAGACTCCCGAAGCGAACATTTCAAGAGTTATGCGCCACTTGAACAGTGTTTATACACAACGGTATAACAGCCGCCACAAATGTGATGGACAGCTTTTTCGAGGGCGCTATAAATCCATTCTCATCGATACGGACAGCTACCTGTTGCAGGCTGTTCGATATATCCAAGGTGCCTCTGGGTCGGACCAAGCAAAGTGCTTGTATCCATAACAAAAATGGGATAAAAGAGGGGTGCATTTCAACCTTAGGATGATGTTTTTGACCATGGAAACGAGGTTCTAAGGATATTAACCATGCCAAGAGCCAATCGGCATTACATACCAGGCTATGTCTGGCACATTACTCATCGCTGTCACAAGAAGGAATTCCTTTTGAAATTTGGGAGAGACCGGCGGCGATGGCTTTGGTGGCTCTTTGAAGCTAAAAAGCGCTTTGGGTTTAGTGTTCTCAATTACTCAATCACTTCCAATCACATCCATCTTCTTGTTGGACGAAGCCGCTACGCGGCGGAAAAAAATCTCATAACAGTGTATACCTCTCTGGATTGCCCAATCCCGGGCGTCATAAATCAAAAGGAGGTATACCATGAAAAAATCTGAACAGAACCGATTTGACAAGCTTTATCAACGACATTTACGTTCTCTCAAACTCCAGGGCAAAAGTCAAAAGACAATTGAGGCTTATTCGCGCGCCGTCCGCCGGATCAGTGAACATTTTGATTGTTGTCCGGACAAATTGTCCTTGGAACAACGAGAACAATATTTTTCCGATTTGGTGAAATCCCACTCCTGGAGTACCGTCAAGATTGATCGTGTCGGGTTGCAGTTTTTCTGGAAACATGTCCTCAAAAAAGATTGGCAGTGGCTTAATATCGTCAAGGCCCCAAAAGTGCGCTCATTGCCGGATATCCTCACCGTTGCCGAAGTTGAAAAATTGATCGGCGCGACACGCAACCTGCGATACCGGGTATTTCTGCTGACAACCTATTCCATGGGCTTACGCCTGGCGGAAGCCCTCTCCTTGCAAGTAGGCGATATCGACGCTCAGCGTAAACAGGTTCATATCCGGCGTGGCAAGGGACACAAAGATCGTTTCGTCCCATTGCCGGATCTGACCTGTGAGGCACTACGCGCCTTATGGTGGAAACATCGCAACCGTTGTTGGTTATTCCCCAATGCCGTGGGTTCGCCCGAGCGCATCCAAAAGGCCACCACCCATATGGATCGCGGCGGTACTCAAGCCGCAATGAAAGCCGTGGTTGACGAGTGTGGCATAAAAAAAAAGTCTCTATTCACTCCCTGAGGCACTCATTTGCAACTCATCTGTTGGAAAAAGGCTTAGACCTCCGTTATATCCAGTCAATCCTCGGCCACAGCAGTCCCGAAACCACCGCTCGCTACACTCAACTGACTGATACCGTCAAACAGAATGCCGCTAAAGTCATTAACGAATTGATCGATACACTCCACGTCGATTTAAGGAGGAAATAATCATGCAGCTTGCCTCTATAATCGATGAATACCACGATGCCTTTATCGCGAAATACGGTCCCCGGCTTCTACCGGGGCATTTCCGCGCAATCAATGCAATCCGCAGATGTCGAACACAGGAGGCCGAACAATTACTATTACAATGCAAGGACTGCGGTCTTGCCGCACTGCGGCCTTGTTCCTGTGGACATCGAAGCTGCCCGCAATGCCAGAACCATGAAACTTCACTCTGGCTGGACCGACAGCAAACCAAGTTGTTGCCGGTTGAGTACTTCATGGCAACCTTTACACTCCCCTACGAGCTAAGGCTCCTGGCATGGGATCACCAAACCCTCGTTTACAACTCCCTTTTTGCGTGTGCTTCCGGCACGCTGAAGGACTTTGGGCTTAATCCCAAAAATCTTGGCGCAAGCATCGGCATGACCGCAGTCCTGCATACTCATACCCGTCGCCTGGATTATCACCCGCATGTTCATGTCGTGGTGCCGGGCGGCGGTGTAAACAAGACCAGGAAACAATGGAAGAAGAAAAAAAGCAAGTATCTCTTCAACGAGTTCGCTCTGGCCAGAGTGTTTCGTGCCCGTTTCCTGGAGATGTTAACCCAAGCAGGCCTTTCTTTGCCCGATTCGGTGCCTCAAAAGTGGGTTGCCCACTGTACTCACATCGGAAAAGGGCTGCCCGCTCTGAAATATTTATCGCGGTACCTATACCGAGGCGTCATCAGTGAAAGAAATATCGTCTCGAACCAAAACGGTGACATCACATTTAAATACACCGAAAGCCGTACCGGTAAAACCCGTTACCGAACTGCCAAAGGAGAAGACTTCCTTTGGCTCGTTTTGCAGCATGTTTTGCCAAAAGGGTTTCGTCGGGTCAGGGACTATGGTTTTCTCCACGGTAATGCCAAAAAGCTACTGAAACTCGTTCAATTGGTTTTGCATGTTATGATTCAAGCCCGAGATGCACGTCCCCGGCCGGTCTTTAAGTGCCCGGCATGTCAGGCGCCCATGCGAATACTGGGTGTCAGTTCGAAGATACGATCGCCAGGGTAGCATACCAAACGGCAATGGCTCGCTGTAAATATAAGCACAGGAGGAACTGAAAAACGCCATGACATAAAAGGCCTGCGCAAAGCCTCTCTGAAGGCTTAATGATCCTGCTCGCCCTTAGAAATTCTCTCCCCCATGTTGGGGGTACACCTGCCTCCCGTCAAAAAAGATATTTTCTTATATAAAGGTCACTACTCAAATCCCGACGGGCTTGTCCAACCCAGGATAAGATCGTGGATCGCTCCGCTCTCACGATCTATCCTTATTCGTTATAAGATCGTGGATCGCTCCGCTCTCACGATCTATCCTTATTCGTTATAAGATCGTGGATCGCTCCGCTCTCACGATCTATCCTTATTCGTTGAACAATATTTTTCCGATTTGGTGAAATCCCACTCCTGGAGTACCGTCAAGATTGATCGTGTCGGGTTGCAGTTTTTCTGGAAACATGTCCTCAAAAAAGATTGGCAGTGGCTTAATATCGTCAAGGCCCCAAAAGTGCGCTCATTGCCGGATATCCTCACCGTTGCCGAAGTTGAAAAATTGATCGGCGCGACACGCAACCTGCGATACCGGGTATTTCTGCTGACAACCTATTCCATGGGCTTACGCCTGGCGGAAGCCCTCTCCTTGCAAGTAGGCGATATCGACGCTCAGCGTAAACAGGTTCATATCCGGCGTGGCAAGGGACACAAAGATCGTTTCGTCCCATTGCCGGATCTGACCTGTGAGGCACTACGCGCCTTATGGTGGAAACATCGCAACCGTTGTTGGTTATTCCCCAATGCCGTGGGTTCGCCCGAGCGCATCCAAAAGGCCACCACCCATATGGATCGCGGCGGTACTCAAGCCGCAATGAAAGCCGTGGTTGACGAGTGTGGCATAAAAAAAAAGTCTCTATTCACTCCCTGAGGCACTCATTTGCAACTCATCTGTTGGAAAAAGGCTTAGACCTCCGTTATATCCAGTCAATCCTCGGCCACAGCAGTCCCGAAACCACCGCTCGCTACACTCAACTGACTGATACCGTCAAACAGAATGCCGCTAAAGTCATTAACGAATTGATCGATACACTCCACGTCGATTTAAGGAGGAAATAATCATGCAGCTTGCCTCTATAATCGATGAATACCACGATGCCTTTATCGCGAAATACGGTCCCCGGCTTCTACCGGGGCATTTCCGCGCAATCAATGCAATCCGCAGATGTCGAACACAGGAGGCCGAACAATTACTATTACAATGCAAGGACTGCGGTCTTGCCGCACTGCGGCCTTGTTCCTGTGGACATCGAAGCTGCCCGCAATGCCAGAACCATGAAACTTCACTCTGGCTGGACCGACAGCAAACCAAGTTGTTGCCGGTTGAGTACTTCATGGCAACCTTTACACTCCCCTACGAGCTAAGGCTCCTGGCATGGGATCACCAAACCCTCGTTTACAACTCCCTTTTTGCGTGTGCTTCCGGCACGCTGAAGGACTTTGGGCTTAATCCCAAAAATCTTGGCGCAAGCATCGGCATGACCGCAGTCCTGCATACTCATACCCGTCGCCTGGATTATCACCCGCATGTTCATGTCGTGGTGCCGGGCGGCGGTGTAAACAAGACCAGGAAACAATGGAAGAAGAAAAAAAGCAAGTATCTCTTCAACGAGTTCGCTCTGGCCAGAGTGTTTCGTGCCCGTTTCCTGGAGATGTTAACCCAAGCAGGCCTTTCTTTGCCCGATTCGGTGCCTCAAAAGTGGGTTGCCCACTGTACTCACATCGGAAAAGGGCTGCCCGCTCTGAAATATTTATCGCGGTACCTATACCGAGGCGTCATCAGTGAAAGAAATATCGTCTCGAACCAAAACGGTGACATCACATTTAAATACACCGAAAGCCGTACCGGTAAAACCCGTTACCGAACTGCCAAAGGAGAAGACTTCCTTTGGCTCGTTTTGCAGCATGTTTTGCCAAAAGGGTTTCGTCGGGTCAGGGACTATGGTTTTCTCCACGGTAATGCCAAAAAGCTACTGAAACTCGTTCAATTGGTTTTGCATGTTATGATTCAAGCCCGAGATGCACGACCCCGGCCGGTCTTTAAGTGCCCGGCATGTCAGGCGCCCATGCGAATACTGGGTGTCAGTTCGAAGATACGATCGCCAGGGTAGCATACCAAACGGCAATGGCTCGCTGTAAATATAAGCACAGGAGGAACTGAAAAACGCCATGACATAAAAGGCCTGCGCAAAGCCTCTCTGAAGGCTTAATGATCCTGCTCGCCCTTAGAAATTCTCTCCCCCATGTTGGGGGTACACCTGCCTCCCGTCAAAAAAGATATTTTCTTATATAAAGGTCACTACTCAAATCCCGACGGGCTTGTCCAACCCAGGATAAGATCGTGGATCGCTCCGCTCTCACGATCTATCCTTATTCGTTATAGAAATGGCAAAATCGAATATTCACAGATATCAGATGCAAATCTGTATTTGAAATCCTTCCCCAAATCCAAGGATAGCTATTTACTATCTTGTTCTCCGATTTCCTGATAATAACATGAGACAATCCTACCCGGAGCTCCGTGAACGTGCTATATATGATTGAGAACTAAAATGAGGATAAAATGAAAACCGATCATTCTGAACCAATCGATCCTGCGCATAAAAAAATCAAGCTATCGCCGTTTGGCCATCTGTTCAGATTTTTGGCGTTCCAGGGGTCGCACCAAGTCAAGTAACTGTAAAGATAGTAAATATTGTAAAAATACACGCGCATAGAGGGCAATACGGCATTTTTTGAGCATGAAAAGAGCAATATAGGAAATTAAAGTGGCCAGAGCACACAGACATTTTGTTCCAGGTCAAATTTATCACATTACCCATCGTTGCCATAAAAGGGAATTTTTGCTGAAGTATGCCAAGGATCGGCATCGATGGCTGCAATGGCTCTTCGAGGCGAAGAAACGATACGGGCTTGTCATCCTGAATTACACCGTTACCTCAAATCATATTCACTTGCTGGCCTATGATTCTTCCGGGCTGGATGTTATCCCGCGTTCAATGCAACTTGTAGCCGGCAGGACAGGGCAAGAATACAATATTCGAAAAAAGCGGAAAGGAAGTTTTTGGGAAGATCGATATCATGCAACGATTATTGAAGACGGGGAGCACTTGTTGCGTTGTATTGTATACATCGATTTGAATATGGTTCGCGCAAGAGCTGTTGAACATCCGAACCAGTGGGTTCATGGTGGCTATAGAGAGATTCAAGCGCCTCGTCGAAAGTGTATCCTCATAGATTACGACCAATTGAAAAAACTCTGTGGGTTTGATGATTTCGAAAGTTTTCAGGAAGCCCACCGGAAGTGGGTGGAAACAGCGGTTGGTGAGGAAATATCACAAAGAGAATCCACATGGACACAAGCTGTAGCTGTCGGTACTGATACCTTTGTTGAGAAAATCAAAAAACAGCTAAAAGCACTGGCGATTGGACGGCGAATCTCACCAACTAAAGATGGTTGGGAGTTACGAGAGGAAGTAAGCGCGTATAATGCATTTTTAGGGGCTCAAAAAGTCGATATGGACCCTGAAAACTCATATTCCTGGGATTATAATGCTGCAATATCTAAATCTTAGCTTGGTGCGACCCCAGGGGCTATCCCAAGAGCTGTTGAACATCCGAGCCAGTGGGTTCATGGTGGCTATAGAGAGATTCAAGCGCCTCGTCGAAAGTGTATCCTCATAGATTACGACCAATTGAAAAAACTCTGTGGGTTTGATGATTTCGAAAGTTTTCAGGAAGCCCACCGGAAGTGGGTGGAAACAGCGGTTGGTGAGGAAATATCACAAAGAGAATCCACGTGGACACAAGCTGTAGCTGTCGGTACTGATACCTTTGTTGAGAAAATCAAAAAACAGCTAAAAGCACTGGCGATTGGACGGCGAATCTCACCAACTAAAGATGGTTGGGAGTTACGAGAGGAAGTAAGCGCGTATAATGCATTTTTAGTCAAAAAGTCGATATGGACCCTGAAAACTCATATTCCTGGGATTATAATGCTGCAATATCTAAATCTTAGCTTGGTGCGACCCCAGGGGCTATCCATGAAAGATGAGGGGATCGCATTTTAATTATTAATTGTTAGGTGGAAGCTTAGACATATATTGGATTATTGATGAAGATTCCAACCATAAAAATTCACCAGATAAACTGGTGATTTTCGGCGCTCTGTTCAAAAACTCCCTTTTAAAATCAGCGGTTGTATTGTGTCGCAATTGGGTATATTATTGTTGCACAAATGGAGGTGCGAAAATGAAATTTTTAAGTGTCAGAGATTTAAAAAACAAGTCATCACAGGTTTGGAAAGACCTACCGATACAAAAGGAAATGATTGTAACCAATAACGGTAGGCCCATTGCTTTAATTTCGTCTGTTAATGAAAATAACCTTGAAGAGGTTTTAACCGCATTTCGATATGCCAGAGCAAAGAATGCCGCTGCGTCTATTCAGTTTCAATCTATTGAGGCAGGGACCGATAAAATTGCTTTAGATGAAATCAACTCTGAAATTAAAGCGGTGAGAGCTAAGCGAAAAAAATGAGAATCGTGCTGGATACAAATGTCCTTGTTTCGGGGCTACTCACTCCTTTTGGCTCAAGTGGCGAAATCGTAAGGATGGTTTTTTCAGGTGAACTCATTTTATGCATAGATGCCCGAATATTGTCAGAATATAAGGAGGTTTTAAACCGGCCCAAATTTAATTTTGATAAAAATAAAATTGCCATATTGATTGATTTCATTATGCAATATGGTCAAGTTGTTTCAGGCTCACCGCTAAAACGCCCCCTTCCGGACCCTGATGATGAACCGTTCCTTGAAGTTGCTATAGCAGGGAATGTAAAAATATTAATCACTGGCAACAAAGTCCATTACCCTTCTGTATCTCGGAAGGGTATAAAAGTATTATCCCCTTCGGAATTTGTTGAATTATTACGTAAAACAAGAAACGGCACAGAACCAATCGTTTAACTCAGACGGCTGTTTGCGGGGCGGTTTTTTAAAAAAATGTGCTGTTAACGTTTTCATCAACTTTCCAGTAGGCCATTTCTGTATAGCCGCCGCTGGTTAACTTGCCGTTGTGCTCCAATATCAAGGCAAAAAGGTTTAGATATGCCAACTATGACAAAAAAACAGAAAAAACACCTTCAGGAATTATCAGACCGTTGCTACGAGATAGAAATGTCCGGGTGAAATGGGGACAGGCCAAGCTAATAGATAGGAATTAAAACATATACTTTCAAAATACCCCATGAAAATGTGGGCTATATCGACTTTTTTAAGGGCAAAAAGAGCATTATAGGGGGTTGAATGGCAAGAGTGTTTCTATATTGTTCTTTTTGGGGCCAAAAAGAGCTGTATAGGGTCTAAATCGTGCCATGTATCAATAATACCTGATGTGATATTTATACCCCTGCTCAACCAGAAACAACTGGCGGTTCAGGGCGAAGGCTTGCTCATCGGTACCCTTTGACACCAGGGAGTAAAAGCAGGATCGACGATCATGGGGCCGCAGAATTCGTCCCAAACGCTGGGCCTCTTCCTGACGCGAACCATAAGTGCCGGAGATCTGGATCATCACATTGGCATCGGGAAGGTCCACGGCGAAATTGGCAACCTTGGAGACGATCAGAATTTTCAGCTCTCCGGCCCTGAAACGCGCATAGAGTTCTTCTCTCTCGGCGTGCTTGGTTTTGCCGGTGATCAGGGGATAGCCCAGCACGTCCGCGATCGTTTCCAGTTGAGAAATATACTGCCCGATCACCAGAATATGGTCTTCGGCATGGAGATCGATCAATTCCTTGGCAAGCTCAATTTTGAGCCTGTTTTCCGCCGCGACGCGGTACCGCCGCCGCTTGGTTTCCCGGGCATAGCGGATCTCCTCTTCCCGGGGCAGCGGTATCCGATACTCGGTGCAGATGGCCTCGGCAATAAACCCTCGGTTTTCGAGGGTCTTCCAGGGGACATCATAGCGTTTGGGGCCGATCAGGGCGAATACGTCGTCCTCCTTGCCGTCCTCGCGCACCAGGGTTGCGGTCAACCCCAGCCGCCTTTTGGCTTGTATCGCCGTCGTGGCGCGAAATACGGGCGCCGGCAGCAGATGCACCTCGTCGTAGATGATCAGTCCCCAGCGGTTGTGATTGAAGATCGCCAGATTCCGCATGGGGTCCTTTTTGCTCCGGCGGTGGGTCAACATTTGATAGGTTGTGATGGTCACCGGTTTGATGCTCTTCTCGAGCCCCGTGTATTCACCGATGGCATCTTTAGGCAGATCGGTTTTGGAAAGGAGTTCATCGCGCCATTGATGCACCGAGACGTTATTGGTGGTGATGACCAGGGTATGGCCGGAGATCCTGGCGGCCGTTCCGATGCCGATGATCGTTTTCCCGGACCCGCAGGGCAGTACGACGATGCCGCTGCCCCCCGTGGAACGTCCCCCCTGATAGAAGGCGCCGACGGCATCCTCCTGGTAATCGCGAAGGGCAAAGGCCTGCCCATCCAGGTCGATATCCCGCAGGGCGATCCCGAGGGATGCACCGGCGTCGTACCCACAGATATCCTTGACCGGATAGCCGGCCTTGATCAGGGCCTGCTTAAGATTGCCTCGATCCCCTGGATTGATCAGCCACCCATCGTCCGCGGATTGACCGAAGAAGTGGTTCACTTCGGCGTTTTGGCCGATGCGTGGTAGTAAAACATCGTCAAGGATACGCAGCCGCAGGTTTGCCGGACCCGCCTTTTCAAGCACCAGCCGTCCGTAAAGGCCGTGCCACTCGCGCATATCGGCGATCACATTGGCCGGCGGCGCATAGCGCGAGAAGCGATCGAGCCCCGCCTCGATGTCGCCGAACGACATCTCGAGGGCGGCGGCGTTCCACATGGAGAGGGGGGTCACCCGGTAAGTATGGATGAATTCCGGGGACTTGACCAGTTCGGCGAACAGGGCCAGAAAATCACGGCAATTGGCATACCGGGGATGGGCCGTTTCGAGCATGAAGGTGTGATCGCTCTGGATGATCAAGGGCCCCGTGTCGGCGGCAAGGCGGGTCATGCCTTCTCCTTCATGAGGTTAATCCGATATTTTTTTTTCAATTGCCTGATCACGGCATCGATGTGGGGTTTCTGGTCAGCGGCATAGGCGACGGTTCGCCGCTTTTTGTCGATCTCCACAAAGCATTGATTTTCGGTCAGCGCCCGGGTAAAAACCGCCAGGCTTCCGGCATCTTGAAAAAAGAGGGTGACGATTGTTTGTTGCCTGATGGCGATCAGCTCTTTTTGCCCGGTTTTTTTCTTCTGTTTGAGCTTCCGGTTGAAAATCGATTTTACGCCATCCTGAGGTCGCCGCAGGCTATTGGCGCGATGGGTCACCAGCACGGGGATTTGCTCCGCCTGCTCGAGCTCGGAAAAAAGGATGTCGGGCGTCCGGACCAGCCGCAGGTCGGCGGCCAGCCTCTCCACCTCATAGGATTTGATGAATGCCGGAAGATTTTTGCCTTCCACCAGCCCGCACCCCCGATAGAGCACGAACGACTCGCTTTGACCGGCCCATTCCGCCAACTCCGCGGCGATGTTGACCGGCAGCGGCCCCCCCGTCAACGCTTCGAGATCTTTTGCAAGGTCCGCGGCGCCCTCCCCGGCCAGGAATGCGACGGCCTTGGAGCGGCTCAACTTCAAAATGGAGATTCGGTCCGTGGAGACGAGATCCGCGAATGGCTCGATCCTGGTGAGCATTGCGGCCGGGTACCATTGGGATTCCACGTGAATTTCGTGGTTGGGCAGCACCGTTACCGCCGGTTCGGGAAGTGTTCCCCGCATAAACGGCAAAAAACCGTCATTGATCTTGAATGCTTTGATTCTTCCCAGGGACGGCCTCATTCCCGGGTTTTCGGAATTGGCGTAGGCCAGGTCCACGTACCCCATGGTCAGGGGAATATTTTCCAGGAACCGCTCCACGAAGCGTCCCTCCACCCGTTCGAAGGCATCCCGATCCTTTTCCGATACTATATTTCGCTTATAGGACTCCTTTTCCTTCTCGCAAAAATTGCAGTAACGGCCGGCGGCCCCGTCCCCTCGGTACTTGAAGCTGGGGGACCGCGGGATCAAAAAATATGGATGGCGCCTTTTGAGATGCGCCACCAGGGAAGCGGTTTCGTACCAGACGCCCGGTCGACAGTCGGCAAGGCACTGGAAAAGGAAATTCCTGACCTTGTCGAATTCGATGCCGGGAACGACGCCCGTTGCGCATCCCCAGCTGTCAAAGGCGTCCAGGCGGCCACAAATCGACCGGGAAAAAAACTCGTTGTCACCTTCCGAATAGCCGTCGACCTGACGATCGAAAAGGAATTGTTCCTGCTGCTGCATGGATAACGCCAAAAACCGCTGGTAGGCCTGTTCATTATAGTCGATATAGTTGTCTACAAATGACGGTGCGCTGCTGGTGTACCCCAAATACTCACCCTCGGTATCATAGCCGACAAACCCCAGGTCCAGTGCAAGGCGATCGATAAAATCCAGCCATGGCGAGCGGTTATTTTCCTCAATATCGGCTAGGGCTTCGGGATCCGACAGCTGTTTGACGATGCGCCGGGCATCCACTTTTGGAATTGCGTTCTCGCGCACGGAACGTTTTACCTCCCGCTCCCGAACATAATTGACATAAACATGCAGATCTTTGCGCGGGTCAAACTCACAGCTGCATATATCCATTGTTGAAACGTCGACGGTTTTCAATTCCATGGCGGGGTTATTTTTACTCATTTCGCGCCATCCTTTTGCCGATCTCACCGGCCGTGCGATCGATGGTTTTTACCGCAAAGCCGTTGCCGGCGATATGGGCTTCGACTCGGCTCAGCAGCCCTTCCGGAAAGGCGATGAAATCACCGGGCAAGGAAATAATCCGGCTATCCTTAAACGCCTTTTCCAGACCGATTTTAAGGCCGATGTCCCTGACCTTGGCAATCAATATGTTTTCATGGACCACATGCCGGCCCCATCGCTGTAAAACGTCGGCAAACGCCCGTGAAAAACCGCGGGACGTTTCGGTCAGCCACCGTCCAAAGCCGGTGTCGCGAATAGTATGGATCGCGCGGCCGATACGGACCCTATCTGGAGAAGCGGTCAAGACGCCGCCTCCGATCCGCAATTTCGAAATCCGGGCGATCGCCTCGAGCCCCCCCGGGGGAATGCCGTCCAGGTTCACCCGAAGCCCCTCGCCGGATTTGTCCTCGGACAAAAACTCGTGAAATGTCGATATCTTCGAAACATCCCGAAATAGCGGGGCCGGCCGATACCATGTTTTCTCGCCTTGTCGCCGCCGAACCAAACAGGCGGTTTCCCAACCGCGGCGCAGCGCCTGTTCGGGATTCGTTTTATCTTTTTCCGGGCAGAACATCTTCAGTACCGGTCTCAACGCCTCGGGTTCGATCCATTCGTCCGGAGCAAGGGTGGCGAAGGCATAATCCAGTGCATTCAGGGGAGACATGCGTGCCTCCGGAACTCCTTCACGAACGGAACTTATCTTAGCGGACGCGACCCAACGTTGCCGTCGCCATCGATGAAGGGCGGCGACATCGAAACTCGCGTCGCCCATTCGCAGTTCCCCCTCTTCAATGCGCCACGGGGAGGGATCGGTCGTATCCGCGGATTGGGGATGGACCAATTGACGCAATTTGTTGCGGATGAAGGCGTCATTGTATTCTCCCGGACCGGGCAATACTTTCGCCGATGGAAAAAGCGGCGGCAGGTGACCATGGAATTGGTCCGGAAAGGCAAAGAGCTGTCGTTCCAATTGCGATTTTTTGTCGAACCCGGCGGGGGCGGTCGCAAACACCAGAATTCCTTTGCGAATCAACCGCTTTTTAACCTGCTTGAACACCTCCCCATACTGCTGATTAAAGGTGCGGCGCCAATTGTTGCGTTTTTCCGTCATCCGTTCGAAGGCAGCGATATTCACCGGCTTTTTCAAGCCCTTGAGGAGATGCAGCATGATGATTTCCACACGTTCCAAGGCGCCGAAAACCGATTGAAGCCCCAGATCGGAGAGAAGCAGACTTTCAAAGAGGGCCGGCGATCGCGTGTCCGGGATGGAGAAGCCGCGCGCTTTGCAGATCGCCTTGACATCGGCGGCGGCAAGCTCCTCTTTGCACATTTTTTCCGCGATTTCAGTTTCTTTCAAAATTTTTCCTTTCCGCGTTCCTCGCATCTATTTATTTCCGCCGTTTAATCCGCGTCGGATGGAGTTATTTTTCCTCTATGGCTTCAACTTGTAGGCACGTTCTATAATCGTTGCAATATCAGGTCCTTTCCAGAAGGGGGCGATCCATCGCATCCGCTGATCTTTCCAGTTGGATGCGGCTCGGCGCCAGTGGCCCCGGACCATGAAGCGATGAAGTATTGTTCTGCCGCTCGGGATTCGATCCAATTCCTGGAAGTGACTCAACCGGGATATTTCGATAGCGCCCGGCAGGAAAAACACCTCCTCGCCTGAGAAGACGACCGGCTCCGGTACTGGTGAGAGCGCCCCGGAGCGGGCGTCAAAGGGGCGTCTTCGGGTTTGAGGCACCGCGCCCGCGCTTGTTGCGTAGAGGATAGTGCTGACGGCGACGTGGAGCAGTCCGCGAAGGGGATTCATCTCCTGAATGTCGATGCCCTCAATCTCGTATTGTTGGGGCGTTTCGTCCGGAAGGAGTTTGATCGGCGCAGTCTCATGAAGTTCAATATGGCGGCGAAACAGATGGGGTGGATCGGCGCCTAGGGCGTCGAAGGCGAACGTCAGACACAGCTCACGGGGTTGACTGGAATTCTTTTCCGTTACATAGACCGTGACAGTCTTTAGATAATGGCCCGAAATCGGGCATCGCGACGTTGTAGACAAGAAACGCTCTCCAAGGGAAAGCGTATGCCGGTCGGTAAATGCCAGCGCAAAACAACCGAACGGCATGCGCAGATCGCCTCCCGGGACCTCCAGATCGGTTTTCGCCAGCATGAAAACCAGGGATTTGTCCACCCAGAACGTTTTTCGAAGATGCAGTTCGAAATTGGTCATGTAGACAATATGCCGAGACAGGGAGTCTTCGCCCTTCAAAGCGTTTTTCGATTGTTCGCTTCGCAGAAAACGCTGGATCTCCATGTTTGCGCCGATGGCGTCCGTGGTTAGAAGCGTTGACGCATCGTCGAAATCAGGCTGTCGGCGAAGATGTTTCGCCACGGTTTTGCACAAGTCGCCAAGACCCGGCGTCATGGACGCCATGCGCTCATGGGCAAGGGGCGGCGGATAGGAAACGTCAAACGGGTCCTCGATGCCCAATTCACCATACATCCAGGAAGGATCATAAGCCGGCTCGCCGTCCTTAAGGCAACGCTGGTAGAAGCTTTCAAGACCGCCGATCAGGTCGAGGAGTTTCGGGAACAGAGCGACGTTCGCCGCAGCCTCCCTGGGCGTGCGGTGATTCAGGGCCGGTATTTTTTCATCGAGCCACTGTCGGTAGTATTTTCCCTGATGTTCGAGTACGAGGGCCTCGTTGAGTTCCCGGGGGAGTTCATGCGCGGTTGCCGAATCCTCGTTGGAAAGATTCGAGCGCATTCTTTCCCGTATCGCCATTTCCATGTTTTCATGGGTTGTGGAGAGATGGCGGACCTTGCTGTTCGCTATCCGTTCCACCAGTTTGCGGCCCGCGCCGGTCGCGCCGGGCGGAATTGCATACCAACTCCAGACGCTTTCCATTAATAACCAGATTCCCCATTATAACGGATTTCCCCCGCTTGTCCCTTTCGGTCCATAGCCAATCCAACTGGTCTTGCTCGGTGCGTTCAAGCTTTTTTTCAGCGTCGAAGGCCGCTTCCAGGCCTTTTGACTCGAGAATGTCGAATCGGCTGACAGTAGGCACTATCTCTTCGCCGTCCGTATTTTGCATGGCGGGCATATGCGGTTCAAGGATACCGGAAATCCACGCATCATGGAAAAAAAGCGCCATTTCCTTAAAAAAATCAGTCATGTTCGGACCTCTATGCTCGGAAGAATATGTTTCATAGTGTGCCGAAAGCTGGGAAATCATTTGTTCCCGAACAAAGTCCGGAATATTCAAGAGGCCGGATTCCATTTCCGGATGTCCCGATGGGCCCCGTGCGATGACGCGTGCGGCCACCAGCGCATGTTTCCACAGGGAGCGGGAACCCTGCTTTTCCCGTACTGTAATACGGCGGTTATCGAGCACGTCCCGCAAGGTGACGGACACGCCGGGAGAGAGATCCGCCACCTCATATAGATGCATGGCGGTATCGCGTAGAAGCGTCAAATACCAGCGCACAGCGGGATCGAGGTCGGCGGCGTGATGTTTAAGAAACCGTTCGATAGCGGACTCGCCATCGGAAAGCCTGTAATCGAGAAAAGACCACATTTCCCATACATCGTTGCTTATTTCCACCATGTTGTAGTCAAGTTCTTCAAGGCGATCCCGCCACTTGTGATAAAAGTCGGCATGGGATTTCGCGATTTCCAACGGCAGTCTCTCCTCTACGAAACGCGCCATCAAACCTAGAGCGAATTGGCGGTTTTCCGGTGTGAAATCAACTGGTTTGACACTTTTGTAAAGGCAACACCGTTTGTACTTTTTTCCGCTGCCGCAAGGGCAGGGATCGTTGCGGCCTATCTTGGACATTCGGCACTTCCTTTCGTAATATACCCTTCCTATCCACGGATATGAGTATCTTTAACAGGTCGAGCCCGGTATTTCAAAACGCTTTTTCCGGTTGATAGCTCTATTTACTGTCTTGCCCTCACGGTTTTTTTTCTGATAATAGTACGAAAGAATTCTACTCGATGATCTGTTACCGATCCGGTATTGAATTGTAATAATTCATTTTAACATCGAACATCGAACGCTCAACGTCGAATGAGGTAATCGCTCCATTGTTTAAATGGTCTAATTTTGAAATCAACTTTTAACCGCGAGATCTTTTTCCCGGAGGTGATTTTCAAATGAAGAGGTCAAATTTACGAAATCCGTTCGAAAAGTGGTTGGCCAAAATCGGATTGGCATGCCTTACGTACCAGTTAATAATTCTTGTTTCTTTTTCGGCCTTATGTGTTCATGCCGAAGCCGGCCGGGTGATCGATACGCCGGAGCACGAGTTCTTTTTCGTTGTTCTGGGGGACAGTCAGCTCCAAAACCCCCTGGTTTTCAACCGAATGATCGAGGATGTCTCCCAGATCCGGCCGTCGCTGGTGGTCCAGGTAGGCGACCTGATATCGGGATATACCAATCATGCTGAACGGGCCAGGGACGAATGGCGGAGATTCAAGGATCAACTGGCGCCATTGGGTGACATTCCATACTTTCCGGTGCCCGGGAACCATGATGTGCTTGGGGGAAGGGGGAGGCACAGCCAAGACCTGGAACGGATTTACAGGGAAACATGGGGGGAACTCTACTATTCCTTTGATTATCGGAACGCCCATTTTATAGTGCTGGATACGGATTTTCGGGATGAATCGGGACGTATCGGACCGGAGCAGTTGCAGTGGCTTGAAAACGATCTCGAACGGAACCGGGGGAAGGATCACATTTTTGTGTTTTTCCACAAACCGCTGTCGAGCCTCTCGAACCGTGACGTACTGCACCGGCTTTTCGTGAAGTACAAGGTCGGGGCTGTTTTCTACGGCCACTGGCACCATTACCAGTATTATGAACGGGATGGGGTGAAATATGTCATGACCAACGCTTCCGGCAACATGGGCACGGATATTCCCCAGGCCGGGAATTTTTATCACTTCCTTCTCGTTTCAGTCCGGGACGAGTTGTTTCGATTCGCCATTATCAAGGCGGACAGTATTGAAATGCCTTCCGTAGTGTCTCCCGATGACAATGCGGATCTGTTTCAACTCCAGACCAATTTTCTATCGGAGCCGGAAATACCCCTGGGCAGTCTGGCGGAAACCGAAGACGGCTATGGGGTGATTCTGCATCTCAGCAATCCGACCGGACGGGATTTGAATGTCTATCTCCATTGGAAGCTTCCCGACCGCAGGTGGAAAATCTCTCCCGACCGGGGAACACTCATCTCCCTCGATCCGGGTGAAAAGGACCGGGCCGTGACATTTTACCTGAAACGCACGGATTCAACCCGTCCCGAAGGCTGGCCCGAATGCCTGATCCGGATTCCCTATTTGACAAGCCGCGGTGAATGGGTCGATGTGGAGCACAGGGTCGAAATCAAGGACGACAATCCTATGCTGAATAATAAGCGATTCAAATAGCTTTTTTTAGGAGTATCATGATTGTTAAAATATATTCTGGTTAAAAGCACATATTTGACCATGGAATCCCTTTTTAAGACGCCGTATTGACGCGGTTGAAACGGTAGCCGTGTCCGGCGGGGAACGAATCAGGATGGTCAATATCCGGCGGCTCATAACCTGGTCCATCATCGGGATCGGCATCTCCTCCATTACGGTTCAGCTTGTCGTCATACGGGAGTTTCTCGCCCAGTTCAACGGCAATGAGATGACCATCTCCATGGTGGTGTTCAGTTGGCTCCTGCTTACCGGTGCGGGAAGCCTTCTCAACAGGTTTGTCACATCCGGCTCCGTTACGATATATGCTCTCCTGACCCTCCTGGCGGCGCTCTGGCCCATCCCCCAGTTGATCCTGATCCGGTATTTCAGGGAAGCGATCTTTGTCCATGGCGCCTCGCCGGGTTTTTACCCTATCTTCCTCTTTGTCGTGGTGGTTATCGCAGTTTACTGCCTAGTGTCGGGATTCATTCTTCCTCTGTCGCTACGGGCGATCAAATCCAATGGATTCGAATCGACATCCGGCGATATCTACATCACGGACAGCATCGGCGATATTTCGGGGGGCATTCTCTTCAGCTTCATCCTTGTATTCTGGACAACCCCGTTTCAGGCCATTGCCGTTACTTCGGCGCTGGCAATCCTGTGCGCCCTGGGGGTGTTGCATGCCAAGGGCCGCCGCAACCTTTTATGGGGGGGGATTCTGCTGGCGGCAGGATTTTACGCGGTTGCCCTCAATGCATCCCTGGAGACCGCCAGTTTGTCGGGGCAATACGGGGAGATTGTCCGGTATATCGAATCTCCCTATGGCCGCATCGTGATTACCAGGGAGGGCGCCCAGCACACCTTCTGGGAGTCGGGCCTGCCCCTCTATTCCGACGGCAATATCATGGAGAGCGAGGAGCGCATCCATTATCCCCTGAGCCAGCGGAAAGAGATCGAAAACCTCCTCATCATATCCGGGGGGCTGGGGGAGACGATCCGGGAGGCGGAAAAACACCATCCCGGACACATCGATTATCTGGAACTGGACCCGTGGCTTACCGGGGCGGCCGAGGCGTTGGGCGTTCTGGAAAAGCGGCCGTTCCTCTCCATCGTGAACAGGGATGCAAGGCGCTTTATCGAGCGGACCCGGAAAAAGTACGACGCGGTTATTGTCAATTTGCCCGATCCGGACACATTCCAGATCAACCGGTTTTTTACACGGGAATTTTTCCTTCTCGTCAAAAACGCCCTGAATGAAACAGGCATCCTCTCCTTTGGGCTGGAATACTCGGAAAATTTCATCAGCGACATAAAAAGACAGAAACTCTCCTCTATGTACAATACGGTCGGGACCGTATTCAGGAATGTTGTGATCATACCGGGCGCCCGTGCCTATTTTCTGTGCAGCGACGGCAAGCTCTCGTTGGACATACCCGAATTGTTGAAGAAAAAATCCGTATCTACTACCTACATCGAAGGCTTTTATCGGGGGTAATATCACGGAAGGCAACATCGAGCGGGTTCAATCGGCCATCGACAGGAGAGAGGAGATCAACAGCGATTTCGAACCAAGGATGATCAGTATCGTTTTCCGGGAGTGGTTTTCCCGCGACAACGCTTCCCCCTGGCTTTTGGTCGTTGTCCTTTCCGGTATCTGTATTGTCTATCTGCTTTTCATAAAGAGAGAGGAATATATACTTTTTACCTCAGGCATGGCGGTTATGGGGGGCGGAGATGCTGGTTATCTTCACCTTTCAGGTCATATACGGATTTATCTATCTCAGGGTCGGCGCGGTGGTGACGGCCTTTCTTCTGGGATTGCTGCCGGGCGCCCTGCTGGGAAAGCGGGACAGCGGAACATTCGGGCTGGTGGTTTCGGAAGCGGTGATCCTTGTGCTCCTGTTCGTATTCCTGGCGTGGGAGACGTTTTTCGGGTCCGGTATTCCCCAGGTATGGTTTTTCATTTACGGATTTCTTTTTTCCTTCTGCTGCGGGTTCCAGTTTCCCGTCATTACGCGGATTATGGGTGAAAAGACCCATCCCATCGCCGGATGCCTGGCCGCCGATTTTACGGGGGGCGGCCCTCGGAACGATCCTGTCCGGGGCTTTTTTAATCCCCGTCGCCGGAATACGGATCACCATTTTATCCCTGCTTTTCATCAAGGCTTCTAGTTTTTTAATTCTGTTGCGTATCCGTAAAAGAGGAGTTAATTATGCATAAAACAATAACCCGAAAAGAGTTCCTGAAAACACTGGGAGCCGGCGCCTGCGGGCTATTTTTAGCGAACCGGGGATTTTGCCCCCTCGCATGGGCGGGAGACGGGGATGAAAGCATAAGGGGAAAGATATTTAAAAACGATGCCCCGAAAAAGCCCTGGAAATGGTCCATAGAGGCGTTTCATTACAAAAAAGACGGGGAAAACGTCCGTTGCCTTCTGTGCCCCAATGCATGCTATCTGTCACCGGGGGACCGAGGCGTGTGCCGGTCGCGGGGTAAATATAGAGGGAAAGCTCTACTCCCTCTCCTACGGCGATCCGTGTTCCGCGAATGTCGATCCCATCGAAAAAAAAACCCCTCTTCCATTTCTACCCGGGCAATTCGATCCTCTCCCTGGCCGTGGCGGGATGCAATTTCAGGTGTCTCAATTGCCAGAACTGGGAAATCTCCCAGAGGAGACCGGAGGACCTGCAGCATTATGACCTCTTTCCAAAGGATGTGATCCGGGAGGCAGAAAAAGGGGGGCTATCGGTTCATCGCATATACCTACTCGGAGCCCACAAGCTTCTATGAGTACATGTACGACACCGCGAAACTCGGCAGAAAGAACGGGATGAAAAACGTCCTGATCTCCAACGGTTATATCAACAGGACGCCCCTCACGGAACTTGCGGAATATATCGACGGCGCGAACATCAACCTCAAGTCCTTCAAGGACAGCATTTACCGGAAGCTCAACGGCGGGACCCTGGCGCCCATCCTCAACACTTTCAGGACGCTTCATGAGCGTGGCGTCTGGTTTGAAATGACGACCCTCGTGGTGCCGACCTACATAGACGACCCGGAGATGATCAAACGGATGTGCGAGTGGATCCTGAAAGATCTCGGCCCGGATTATCCCCTCCATTTCATCCGATTCCATCCGGATTATAAACTTACCCGACTCCCCCCCACACCGGTCGCGACACTGGAGGCATTCAGGGAGATCGCCGTGAAAGAGGGGACTCCACTATGTCTATGTGGGGAATGTGCCGGGGAATGACGGTGAGAACACCTATTGCCACAACTGTAAAAAGCTCCTGATTGAGAGAAACGGATTTTTGCTGCAGCAGGTCAACATCGAACAGGGGGAAATGTAAATTCTGTGGAACGATGATTCCGGGGGCGGTGGGAAGGGGCATGAACGCGCCGCATTCTGGCTCCTGTCGAGTATTGCGTCGTCGGGCACGCCTGATTTTTTCGGTTAATGTGCGAATTGAAGTGTAAAGCTTTTTCCAGAGGTAACCGAAAGTTGGGCACTATGAGTGTGGTTTTTTTCTGATCACTGTACAAGTTCTCTGCCAGCTTTTAAAAAATGTTTCCTGTTACCAATCGCGTAAATGATGGTATAAACTTGTGAAAAGGCGACTATCACATGCAAAGCTACTGTGGTGTGCCAAAAACAGGTAAGAGCAAAACCCTCTTATTTAATTGACAAATCGGCACAGATAATATACGAGGAAGTGTCAGTTCAATAGGCCATCTTGTCGAAAAATAAACATAACTAATTGAATATATTGATTCATTTTACATTTGTGCATATTATAGGTTGTCATGTTTGAATGGGATTAATCAAAGGCTAACGACAATAAGTCAAAGCACGGGATCTCGTTCGCAGACACCTTTGCGGTTTTTGACGATCCAAATGCCGTTACCCTTGTGGATTTTCGGGAAGGCGAACGGCGCTTGTCACTATTGGAATGGACGCTTTCGGTCGCATTCTGGTCGTGGTTTACACATGGCGAGAGGAAAACATTCGTATTATTTCCGCACGAAAAGCCGTGCGCTATGAGGTAGGCAATATGAAAGCGAAATATGATTTCAGTAAAGGAAAAAGGGGCGCCGTGCTTCCATCCTCCGGAAATAAAGTCCGGATTACCATCCGACTTGATCGTGACATTATAGACCGGTTCCGGTCCAAGGTTGAGGAACAAGGTGGAGGTAGCTACCAAACTATGCTTAATGATGCCCTGAGAAAGCACATGGACCGTCAAGAACCTCTTGAAGAAGTTCTTCGTCGTGTCGTTAGGGAAGAGTTGCACGCAGCGCAATAGTAAAAACTGCGAACCTTTCATTACACATTGACCGGGAACCCGCGGCGCCGTTTTTCCATAAGGCCTTTAGCTTTTAACGTCTTTTTTTGCAAAATTTGAATTGGGTCCCCGGCAAGTAAATTTGGCGTTGGCAGCACAATAATCGCTATAAGATAACAAAGAGGTTTTATATGACGGACGATTACGAAAAATACGAAAAGGAATGTGAAAGAATAAGAAAAGACAATGATAAGATACTTGATGAATTCAAGAAATATCTTATACAACAAAATGGCTTAAAGTTGAAAACAGCAAATACGCATGTCTCAAATGTCGATTTTTACATTAATGAGTTTCTTCTCTATGAAGATGCGATTGAAGCAAAAGAAGGTATAACTGAAATTGGGATGTTTCTTGGCTATTGGTTCATCAAAAAAGCAATGTGGTCAAGTCCAGCGCAAATTAAAAGTAATGCCGCAAGCTTGAAAAAATTTTATACGTTTATGAATGTAGAGGGGAAAGTGAAAAGAAAAGAACT
This sequence comes from Desulfobacterales bacterium, assembly GCA_963677545.2. Classification (GTDB taxonomy): domain Bacteria; phylum Desulfobacterota; class Desulfobacteria; order Desulfobacterales; family JAFDDL01; genus JBECKW01. The sequence continues at coordinate 492,406 of CAXXKH010000049.1, forward strand.
TGATAACCTAAAGGTAAGAATTAAAGAAGACATGCCTGAATGGATAGCGACAATGAAAAGATACGAAAATCCAACAATTACAAATATGGCTGAGGTATGGGGCTTAGATGACTTTGACTTAGATTGATGTGCCAACCCTAGTTTGGAGTGGGACCGGGTAAACTTGGGAATTTTGAGCTGCCTTTTCGTTGGACCTTTTTAGCTGTTAAAACATGCCATGGAAATCGAACCCGGTCGCTCAAACTGTCGTTATACAAAGAAAATAAGACATGGAAAATTTAAATAAAACTGCTGTTCTTATCATTGATATGCTCAATGATTATTTTTTTGAATCTCCTTTAAAAGATCATAAGGCTGAACTTGTAGCCAATATTAACATGGTTGTTCATTGGGCACGGTCTTATGATGTACCAATAATTTGGGTAAGGCAGGAATTTGCTTCAGATTTATCTGATGCCTTTCCAGAGATGAAAAAGAAAAACATATATATTACTATAACAGGCACAGATGGGTGTAAACTCTTACCGGGATTAGATAATCAAGATGGTGACTATGAAATAGTCAAAAAGAGATACAGCGCTTTTTTCGGGACATCCTTAGATGAACTTCTTAAAGAGCTAAGAATAAAAAGATTGATTATTTGTGGTATAAATACTCATGCTTGCATTCGAATGGCTGCTATTGACGCTTATCAACGAGATCTGGATGTTATAATTCCAGTTGAATGTGTCTACTCATCTGATTTTGAGCACCATGAAATGACATTAAAATACTTTGAAGGCAAAATTGCAGAAGTAATAACCATAGAGAATCTAATAAATTTTGTATGACAACGCGCTCCATGGGAAATCAGGGCGGGGCGGCCTTGGTAGACTGTCTATCGTATTGCCCTGTTTTCTGGTGATTACTGTGTTCAAATTTGAATATCGATATTTGACATCATGACGTTATGATGCTATAGTGTCTTCAAGAATTAAATGGAGGTGACACTATGGGTACATTATCAAAAAGATCAACTATTTATTTAGAACCCGCCTTGCATCAAGCATTACGTATGAAATCTGTTGAAACATCTCGTTCGATGTCTGACCTTATTAATGAATTTGTTAAAGAAGCACTGGCAGAGGATGCTGAGGATCTGTTGGCCTTTGACGAAAGAGCCAATGAACCCCTAATTGGTTACGAAGAAATGGTAAAGAGGCTTAAAAAAGATGGCCGAATATAAAATTTTCTTTCGGAAATCAGTGTGGAAAGATTTTGAATCCATCCCTAAAAAAGAGTTAAATAGAATCCTTGAGGAAATTGAGTCTCTTTCAGAAAATCCCAGACCTTCTGGATCGCAAAAATTAAGTGGTCAGGAACGATATCGCATCCGTCAAGGCCGCTATCGCATACTATATTCAATACAAGACAAAGAATTAACTATTTGGATTGTTAAGGTCGGCCATCGTAAGGATGTATATCGGTAGCGATCGCATCAACGTAGACAAGGCTACCGCCTTACTGGTTATGCATACGTTAGCCATGGCCATGGACATATAAGTATGAAATATGTTGTAATCGGGGGCCAAGCAGATAGATATAAATTCAATAGGTTAACTCAAAATATAGGGTGTTTTTAGCCCTTAAACGAACCTTTTTGGCCGTAAAAACATGCTTTTAAGGAATCATGGTGGTTAAGGAAAGAGACGCATAACGGCCGAGGATCTAATTCTTCACACTTATGATGGGAATGAACATTACATATAGCCAAATCATTACTGTTTTAAAAATTGGTTCCTAATTTCGGCGATAGATATTTAGTATCACAAGTCCGATTTCTGTACGGCCGGAAACTGTTGTCCAAATTGAGTCGGTGGGGATGGAACGTTATCCGTGCATGCCAACTTTTCCTTGACAACCTACTGTAGAATCGGCATATGTTTTTCCTCTGAAAGCAAGTTCCTATCGTTATCAATCTTTTAACAGAATGCCTGATTTAAGAGTGACCTATTAACCGTAATAGTCCTCCTGTGCCGGGGACAAGGAGAAAACCAAATGTTCAAACGATTTATTTTTATCGCGATCCTCGTATTAGCCGGTATCTCGGCATCAGCGCCTGCGCACTCCGCCGATGACCAGGAGGCGATTGAGGAACAAAACAAGCAGATTGCGATCGAGTTTTACAACGCAGCGCTGAACGAGAAGAACTGGGAGAAGACCAAGAGCTTCATCGGCAACCGCTACGTTCAACACAACCTTGCTGCCATCGATGGGCCGGAAGGACTGAAGGCGCACATCGAGTTCCTGAAGCGCGATTTTCCCAATAACCGCGGTGAGATCAAGCATGTCTTAGCCGACGGTGACCTGGTGGCACTGCACATCCACAACAGGCGCAGCCCGGAAATGCGCGGTTACGCCGTGGTGGATATCTTCAGGATTGAGAATGGCAAGGTGGTTGAGCACTGGGATGTGGTTCAGACCATTCCCGATCCCAAGGATGCGAAGAACCAGAACACCATGTTCTGAGCCCCGAAAATGAAAGGGCCGTCGATCTGTCGGCTTTTACCGCAACCTTCAAAAGTAGGCCTAAACCGGCAAGCCGGAGGCGACAGTCTGCAGTCGGCAGTCAACAGACGGTGGATTGAAATCTATTTCATTTTACCATTAACCTTATCGAAAGATGCACGCTTTTGCATGGATGTTTCTGAGAAAGCGCCTAAAGATCAACGATGCGATCATTAAAAACATGATGTCATGGCATCACAGTGGAATCCAATTGGTAAATCCTGCAACAGCTAATTACTCAATCCACCTCGATGAGCTTACGGCAGTATTCCTTCACATCCTGAGGTGTTCCCGTGCATAGAAGTGCTGTCGGCACATTTCCCATCCCATGAGGCAAGCCGTATCGCCGAGGAGCTCTTTTGCCCTTACCATCTCCGTTCGGTCGAAGTACCATATAGCCCCGGCCCTGGGCAAATCTCTTATGATTTCAAGCCGGTCGTTGTACCTGCCCTCGGCGAACAGCAGCGGCACGACGCCTTCATCGATGAGCCCCATGATTACCTTCCGGAATGTCGGCCAGTAAAACTCCTTATACTGTTCCGTGGACATCATTGGAACAAAACGGTTCGAAAGAAATAGAAAAAAATGCTTGTTGGTATACCTTTATTGTTTTATGAATAAGTTATATGGAGTCGGGTAATGTATGGCAAATCGTATGCACTCATTGCTGCAGATCCGCAGCGCCTTAGAATATATAATCCGCTTTCGCATATCGAAACAGGAGGAACGCTTATGAAAAAGGAAGAGTCATTGACGATGAAACGACGCGAATTTCTTAAAGCCGGCGCTCTGGTTGGCGCCGCCGCTGCCACGGTCGGTATTGACGGATACAGTAACGTTTTCGGTGAAACAGCGGATCAAAAGGAAAAAGTGTTTATTCTCCCCAATGTATCTACGCCCAGTAGACCGGTCATCAGAGACCCTGAAGTCTGCATCGGCTGTAACACATGCGTGGATGTGTGCCAGGTGGATGTGTACGTTCCAAATCCCGTAAAAGGGAAACCCCCGATCACATTACATCCGGATGAATGCTGGTATTGCGGTTGCTGTGTGAACGAGTGCCCTCTGCTGGATAAGGGGGCCATAAAATTTAACTGGCCTCTCCAACAGAAAGGATACTTCAAGCGCAAGGATACGGGTGAGATCATCCGGTTCTGATCGACAACCAGGTGTGAACGGGCACCCGGAATCTACTAAAAAATTGTCGTTTTAAAATTGAAGGGGTGAAAAAATGACTTCATGGCACGAATTGGCGGAAAACGACGGTCGCTTGTCTGAATGGACATACCCGATACAATATGACGAGGAACAAGTGGTTGAAACGGATGTTTTAGTCATCGGCGGCGGTATTGCCGGATGCTGGGCCGCCATAAGCGCGGCCCGAAAGAAAGGACTCAGGGTCACGCTTATGGAAAAGGCGGCAACCATAAGAAGCGGCGCCGGGGGGCCCGGCGGCGACCATTGGGATAACCCGATGACCAGTCCCTTCTCGAAGAATGATCCCGATGAATGGTGCCAGGGCCTGATCGATCAGATGGGTGGATACTGCTGTGGCATCGGACGGGAAATACAATGCCGGGAGAGTTACGACGCGTTTCTGGAAATAGAAAAGATGGGCGGCAAAATCAGGGATACGGATGATGAGTATGTGGGGGTGGAGGGGCGGGATGACAAGACCAAAATGATCGTCGCCTCCAGGTATAAGCCTAATAATGCGTCTCTTCGTTTTTGGGGGACCACATTCAAACCCGCGCTTAAAAAGGAGTGCGAGCGGTTAGGGGTCAAGATCTATGACAGGATCATGGCCACCAGCCTGCTGAATGAAAATGGCATTCAGGGCGCGAGAGTCGCAGGCGCTACCGGTTTAAACAATAGAACCGGTAAATTCATGATTTTTAAAGCCAAGGCAATCATTCTGTGCACTGCCGGAATCGGATCCATCTGGGTTTTCAATACGGAATTGGCGGGCATTTCCACTTTCCGATCCCGCGCAGCATCCGGCGACGGCACGGTCATGGCTTGGAAAGCCGGTGCCGAGCTCACCATGATGGAGAAGTCCGGGCTTTTGATGCTGGGAACCGGTTATAAGCACAAGATCGATTCCGGAGGGACTGATCCTGTCTTCGAGAATGTCCCCAGGGTGGACGACAACGGCAAAGCCATAACATACGCCGAGGCGACACGTGAGGCCGTACTCAAGGGGGAGGTCGCCTTACCTTTCTACGGCGACTTCCCCGCCATGTCGGAGGGGTGGCGGAAGATCAATTGGGATTTAGGATACAATGAAGAATCAACGTGTCTGGCCATGCGAAGGGTGTTCAAGGAGGCCGGATATGATCCGGCCAGGGATCTGCTTCCCAACTATGCGTTGATAGAGGGCGCCACGCCGGCCCATTTCCGGTCACCCGACAGCATGCACCACCGCGGCGGCGTTGTTGTCGACTGGAATCTGAAGACGACGCTGGACGGGCTATATGCCGCCGGAGAGCAGATGTACGGGCCCCTGGCCCACAGTTACGCGGCGAGTACCGGAAGGTATGCCGGAAGAAAAGCCGCCGACTATGCCCTTAAGGCTGATCCGCCGGTAGTATCAAAAGATCAAATCGCGCTTGAAAAGGAACGCGTCTATGCGCCGATCAGGAGAAAAAACGGCATCGAGTGGAAAGAACTGCATGCCGGCATCGCCCGGACCATGCAATACTACTGCAGTGAATTCAAAACCGAAAAACTTCTGAATATGGGACTGGATGCACTCAACGACATTGAACGGAAGTGGGTGCCGCAGTTATACGCCCTCGATCCTCACAAGTTGATGCGCAGTCTCGAGGACCTGAGCATTCTTACTTTTTCAAAGATTATTATACATGGATCACTGGCCCGCCGGGCAAGCAGCCGGCACTTGAATTTCTTCAGGATCGACTATCCGGAATACGACCCGCCGGAGTGGAACAAGTTCATTACCCTCAAGTTGGAGGGAAACAGGGTAAAGGAGGGAGAATTGCCGCTGGCTTACTGGGGCGATCTTAAAGAGAATTATGAAGCTCACAATAAGGATTATAAGGGCGTCAGTTTGTAGGAGGAAAGAAGGACGACTCTAAAACTTAAGTACCCGACACTTTTTCATCATTAGGAGAAGCACGATGCCATCAAGACATTCAGGCCGTTTTTATCTGTTTTTGGTTGCTGTTTTATTTGCCGCTGCATGCAGTTCACCGACTCTGAAAACAACCGTTGAGGTGACCGGAGGCACGATCGAAGGTGTTGAACAGGACGGTATTTTTTCATACAAAGGAATTCCGTTTGCGGCGCCTCCGGTCGGCGATCTGCGCTGGAAGGCCCCGCAGCCGGCGAAGGAATGGACGGGTGTAAAAAGTGCGGATACGTACGCCTGCGGATGCATGCAGGATTCGAGCATGGCCGCCATGACGGGCGGTCCAGCGAATTTCGGCGAGGATTGCCTCTACCTGAACGTTTGGACCGGAGCCAAAAAGGTCGATGAAAAACGGCCGGTAATGGTATGGATTCACGGCGGCGCATTCGTCGGTGGGATGACGGGCACGCCCATGTTCGACGGAACAAAATTCGCCCAAAAGGGGGTTGTTCTTGTAAGCATTGCCTATCGGCTTGGCGTTTTCGGGTTCATGGCGCACCCGGAACTCAGCAGTGAAAGCGGCAGGGGATCGGGTACCTATGGACTTCAGGATATGATAGCCGGTCTTAAATGGGTTAAGGACAATATCGACCGGTTCGGCGGCGACCCGTCGCGCGTAACGATTTTCGGTGAATCCGCGGGGGGAATCGCTGTCGGTATGCTGTCCGCCGCGCCGCCCGCCAAAGGACTGTTCCAGCGTGCAATTTCCGAAAGCGGGGGGTCTTTTGCGCCACCGAGGATCACGGAAGGGGCGGGGATGAATGTTCCGGCCCTGGCGCTGGGGGAATCAAATGGAGAGGACTTTCTGAAGAAACTCGGTGTTGACGATCTCAAGGCCGCGCGGGCGCTGCCGGCCGAACAGATCCAGAAAGCCGCCGGAGGCGGCATGGGGGGCGGCGCCGGTTTCTGGCCCGTGGCCGATGGATATGTAATCCCGGGAGACCCTTACGAGTTATATGAAAAAGGCCGATTCAACGACACGCCGATACTGGCGGGCACCAATTCCAATGAAGGCGGATTGTTCATGCGGGGCACATTCACCCCTGAGCAGTTCGAACAACAGATTCGATCCGGCTATGGAGAACGGGCAGAAGTCATTCTTGAAGCATATCCCCATGCAACCGACGCCGAAGCGACCCGTGCTTCGGCCGATGTTTTCCGCGAATTCGCGTTTGCGTGGCCCACCTGGGCCTGGGCCAGGCTTCAATCCCGGATGGGGAAAGGCAAAGCGTTTGTCTACTATTATGACCATCGGACGCCGAGATCTCCCGACGGCGCGAATCATGCGGACGAGGTCTCTTATGTTTTCGGGAATTTAGGGGGGCGGGGCGGCGAACCTCGACCGGAGGACCTGGCGCTTTCCGACATGATTCAGGCGTACTGGATCAATTTTGCCGATAAGGGAGACCCGAACGGATCCGACCTGCCGGATTGGCCCGACTTTACCGAAGATGACCAGCAGGTGCTTTATTTCAATTCGGTCACCAGCGCCAAACCGATTCCAAACCTGGACAAACTGAAGGCGTATGATGCGTATTATAAATGGCGCAGGGAACAGGCCGGGGAGAACAGCGGAGAGTAGGAAAAGACATATTTTTTCATTCATTTTTTCTCTGCGTCCCTGCGGGAGAATTGTATTTTATCTGTTTTGATTCATATATCGCGCGGAGGCGCAGATCGCTTTGACGCGGCGACGAGGAGAACTGCCAATTTATCAACTGACGTCTTAACAATTATGGCCTCATTAGGAGGATGAAATGGCGAAGAAATGTTTGATTATTTATGCCTCACATTCCGGGAACACGCAAAAAGTTGCGTTAAGAATTAAAAGTACATTCGAGAAAAACGGATGGTCATGCGACATGTTCAAGGTTCGCAGAACCGCGGAAGATATCCTTCGTCCCCCAGTTAATCTCGATGATTACGATTTCCTGTGCGTCGGTTCGGGACTCATAAATCATCTCCCATACAGCGAGATACGTCTTGTCATACGAAAGCTCCAGAACGGATGGGATCCAAGAATGGGTCTTCCGAAGGGTGAAGAATTCACCTATATAGAAGAGCCCATCGAATATACCGAGAGGGACGCCCCGGAAAACGTCCATCGAAAAATTACCTTTAAGCCGGATTCGAAAAAGTCCGGTGTTTTTATTACCTACTCCGGGGCGGAATTCGGCCCGAAAGAAGCAGTGCCGTCCATGCAGTTGATTGCCTTGGATGTCGAGCATCTCGAATTCGAATGCATCGGGCAATTCTGCTGCCCCGGAAGATATCTGAATCATCCCACACCCAGGTTTTACCATGGCGATATAAGGGAAAGGCCGAATGAAAGCGATCTGCTGAAAGCGGAGATGTTCGTTGAAGAGATGCTGGAGAAAATAGCCAGATAAGGGAGGCGGTTTCTTGGTAAAAAGCAAACGATCCCATAGTGATATGAAGACTCAGATTGTAGTTATCGGCGGCGGCGGCGCAGGCCTGTCGGCGGCAGTCGCCGCTGCGGAGAAAGGTGCGGAGGTTATCGTACTGGAAAAGCGAGCCAAACCGGGGGGTAACGCAAGGATGGCGGAAGGATTGCTCGCAGCGGAAAGCGATGTACAGAAGCGGGCCAAAATCGATGCCAGAAAAGATGATCTTTTCAAAATCGCCATGGATTTTGATCATTGGCAGCTGAATCCCAGATTGATTCGTGCATTTCTGGATAAATCGGGCGATACCATCAAATGGTTAGAGAACAAGGGGCTAAAATTCAGGGTTGAAGCATATTATCTCGGGCAGACCCCTATCTGGCATTGTTTTACAGGAAAGGGGAGGGGGGGCAGGTATCTTATTCGGGCCTATGAACGTGAATGCAAAAGGTTGGGTGTGACGGTTTTGAACAAAACAGGCGCAAAGAGGCTCATTACCGACAAAAACGGAAAACCGACCGGTGTGATTGCCGAAAAAGAGGGCAGTGAATTCAGGATAGATTCAAAATGCGTCATTATTGCCACCGGCGGTTATGGCGGGAATACGGAGATGCTGAAAAGATATGCCCCTTTGTTCGAGGAGGATATGGAGTGTTACGGGTTGCCTCATATGGGGGATGGTATCAATATGGCAATTGAGATTGGCGCGGCCACGGAAGGACTTGGCAATCTTCATCTCGGGGGGCCGGACTTTGTCGGCGCCAAATCCGTAAGGATGATCGCTTTCGAACCTTACACATTATGGATAAATAACAGGGGCGAGCGATTTATCGACGAAGCGGCGGGATTGGACAAGTTTATCCCTGTAAACGGGCTTATGCGCCAACCCGGAAGGGTTTCATACGCGATCTTTGATGAAGCGATCAAAAGATCCGTTGAGGAAGAAGGGGTGATAAACGGACAGGGACTGAGCGTTCCGTCACTGACCAGGCTTGAAGGGATTGACCGTGATATCATGGTCGAGTTGAAAAAGGGCGTGGCCGGGAAGTCGGCGTCATGGGACGGAATAGCCGAGTGGATCGGCATTTCACTTGATACTCTGAAAATTACGATTGATGAATACAATGCCTGCGCAGACAGGGGGTATGACAATATCTTCAACAAGGAGAGAAGATATCTACTCCCTTTACGTACGCCTCCTTATTACGCCCTGAAGTGTCGGCCCATCTTCCTGGAAACAATCGGCGGAATCAAGATAAATCATCATATGTCGGTTCTCGATGGGGACGATTATCCCATCCCGGGCCTTTTTGCCGCCGGAATAGATACCGGCGGATGGTGCGGAAAAACCTATAACCCTCATTTTTCAGGGGCTGCTCTCGGGTTTTCAGTAAACTCGGGGCGGATTGCAGGGGAAAATGCGGCCGGGTATGTAAAAATGGGAGGTTATCAATGATCATTCGTACAGCAAACCGTGTTATAACCATTATGGTCCTGGCCGGCGCCCTGCTTGGCACCCAGGCAGTCACTGCCCAGCAGTCGCCCGCACCCCGTGCCGTTGGGCCCAATCGAGCAGCGATAGGTCCGCCGGGAGCGAGGCAGGACAACCGGCCGGACACCCCGGGAACCGGGGCCTACCCGGCGATGAAGGAGGAGATTCCCGATCTCCCCCGGCATGTGGTGTACCGACCGGCCGATTTGGCGGCGATGGGTTCACAGAAGCTGGGAGTGGTCGCGTGGGGAAACGGCGGCTGTTCGGAGGATGGGGCCGGCACCCGCTTTCATCTGCTCGAGCTGGCGTCCCACGGTTATCTGGTGATTGCCTCCGGTCGCATACTCAGCGGCCCGGGTGCACATCCGGCTGCCGCGGAGCGAAAGCCTTTTCCGCAGACCGAAACATCGGATCTCACCAAGGCCATCGACTGGGCGCTGGCCGAGAATACCCGCCGGGGCAGTCCCTATTTCGGGCGCATCGATCCGCGGCAGGTGGCCGTTTCGGGCTTCAGCTGCGGCGGCCTGCAGGCGGCGCTGGTCGCCGGGGACCCGCGCGTGAAGACCCTTATCATGCAGAACACGGGCACTTATGATGGTGAGCGCGCCACCATGCCCGGCCTCAAGGTACCCAAGTCGACGGTGAAGACCTATCACACGCCCGTTCTCTACATACTGGGTGGGCCCACCGACGTCGCCTATGAGAATGGCATGGAAGATTTCCGCTTGATCGACCATGTTCCCGTCGCAGTGGCCAACCTGCCTGTAGGTCATGGCGGCACCTACCACGAGCCCAATGGCGGCGCCGCCGCGCAGGTGGCGGTGGACTGGCTGAACTGGCAATTGCGCGGTGATGCCGGGGCCGCTGCCCGCTTTGTGGGCGACCAGTGCGGCCTGTGTACGGATGAGAAGTGGACCATCGAACGGAAGAATTTCCCGGAACGGTAAACGGGAGTTGAAATGCCGTCGGCAAATATGCCAATAAGAAAAGGAGATTGACCTATGCTGAAGAACCAATTATCCATTGCTTTTGTGCTCACGCTAATGATGAGTCTATCACTCACCTCCAGCGTTTACGCGCTTGACTACACCAATAGACTGGGGAACAAGGCCACTTTCGAGACGCTGGAAGAGGCTCGCGTAAGCAGCCCCGCAGCCGCCTCTCAGGGATCCGGCGAGAGGACCTACAAATCGCATCCTGTACTAGATGGCTATCCCAAAGGGACTACCTATGTGTATCGGTCGGCGAACCTGTGGAGCGGGCGCGCCAATCGCTCCAATACAAACATTCTGGTCTTTTCCGGGAAGTCCTTCCGGGGAAAGGATGCCGCGCTTGCCTACCTGAAGGATCTCGGCCTGATCGACATCATTGATAAAGCAATCGGCAGTGTGGTGCTTATCACACCGTCCGATCCCGAAGCCGGTTTCTCCGCCGGCGATCAGAAACACTACTACGCTCTTCAGACGGCGATGCTTTCACTTGGGACCACGGAAAGATCCAAAAACACGGTTACGACCTACTCCGACGGCGACTACTTCGGCGGCTTCGGCTTCATTTATGTCATCGGAATCGACGGCGGTGCGACGTTTTTCAATAACTACATTGCCGGCACTCTCGATTACGCTGGCCGCATTGCCGGCGCTTTATTGATCAACAGCAGGATGGATGAGATCCGTCAGGTGGCCGGTGTTCTGCCCGCCTATCTCGTGAACGCCACTGAAACCGTTGAGGCCAAGTACAAGGCCGCGAACAAAGTCGACGCTGTAAAGGGGGACGCCGGGACCACAACCTACTTCAATCGGGCCCTGCCGCTTCAGCAGGTGATTGCCCAGAGAGAAGCACGTCCAGACGCTGCCGCGATCATCAAAAGAGTTTATGATGAGATGTTTTCCAGAGCGATGCGAATCCCTGTTGTTAAACAAGGGTTGCACAGCGCCGGTACGCCCTACCAGGGATATAACTTCGATCAGGCGCCCTATTCTCTGGCCCCCCGGAACGTCGTCACGAATGGCGTGGCGCCGGACGGCATTTCCGTGTTTTCACACCAGGAAGACAGGTTCTCCGGCATCAAGACCAAAACCGGTGAGTACCTGCAGACCTGGTACGAGTACGTGCCCGGCGAAGTTCTCCAGAACAGGGTAATGAAAGGCTCAGTTCCGCTGGTCATCGCCCTCCATGGCGGGGGTGATGATCCCCAGGCCTTTGTTGAGGAGGTCGGCTGGCTGGAGATGGCACGCCAAAAACGGTTTATCATCGTGGCTCCGGAACACCAGGGCCTCTATTCCGATCAATCCGTTCTTGGAGAATCGATAGCTGCGCTGGCTGAATATATGATGAAGACCTATCCAGCGATTGACGCTTCACGCGTATACGCGTCCGGCTATTCCATGGGCGGCGGGGCGACCCTTACTATTTCGACCAGCCATCCCCGGATGCTGGCGGCCGTTGTGGACATGGCCGGCGCGATGTTCACTTTTACTGATAAAATGGCGGCGACGTTCAAAGATACGGATCTACCGTTCATGTACCTGACCAGCGCCTATGACCTGGCGCCCAATATAAACCCGGAAGACGGAAGTCTTTCGGACAATTCTCAGGTCCTGCTGAATAAATTTTTGCTTTTCAATAACATGAACCAGATCAGCTATGACTTCAGGGCATACCCGAAGTGCGGGTTTCAGGCGGATGCCTGGTCCGAGACATTGTTGAATGATGAATACAAGAACTTCATATGGTATCTGAATAACAGGCAGGGCGTTCCCATGGTGGCCCTCAACTATACGGCAGGTCTGATTCATGCGTTGTATCCACAGTACGCCGGGATGGCATGGGACTACCTGACTCGGTTCTCACGTAATCAGAAGACCGGCGAGATCAAATACAATCCTTAAGAGGAGTGGCAAATGGGTGAGTATGATGGGCTGTTCTATAAGTCAATAACACTAACATATAAACAGGAGGAAAAAAATGCGTCGATTGATCTGTGTCTTCATATGTGCATTTAGTTTAATCATAGCGAATGCGTTCGCTCAGCCTCCCGGCGGAATGCCTGAAATGGGGCCGATGTCGGAGGGTTCGGGGCCATACGCGGTGGCAATCGTGGAAGGAGATCCCGGTTTGCCTAACCATACAATTTATCGGCCCAAGGACTTGAGCCCCTTCGGTAAATCGAAACTTATGCCGGTGATGGCATGGGGCAATGGAGCGTGCTCCAGTTCGTCTCGAATGCACGCCAACTTCCTTGCTGAAGTGGCATCCCATGGATACCTGGTTCTTGCCCTCGGCCCGTACGTTGCGGAATCCAATACCGAACGCGGTGGCATGATGGGGATGGGTGGCACGAAATCGGACCAGATGCTGGAAGCCATTGATTGGGCAACGGCTGAGAACAAGCGCTCCGGCAGTAAATTCTACGGGAAACTGGATCCGTCCAAGTTCGCCGTAGCAGGCATGAGCTGCGGCGGACTGCAGGCACTGGAAGTGGCGCCGGATCCCCGCGTTAAGACAGTTTTGGTCATGAACAGCGGTCTTTTCGGTCCCGGTGGAATGCCTAAAATGGGGCCACCGAATGAAGGGATGCCTAAAACGGAAGCGCCTGAAGCAGACGTTCGTGGATTGATGGGGATGCCCGCGGTCGGTAAGGAGGTTCTTGCAAAACTGCATTCACCCACTATCTATATCATCGGTGGAGAGACGGATATTGCCTACCCTCAAGCCATCGATGATTTCGCGAAGATAGACAAAGTTCCTGTCGCCATGGCCAATCTCGAAGGCGTGGGGCATGGCGGTACATACTTTCAGCCGAATGGCGGTGAGTTTGGTGTGGTTGCCGGAGCATGGCTGAAATGGCAGTTGGAAGGAGACAAAGAAAGCGGAAAGATGTTCACAGGTTCGGATTGTGGTTTATGCACCCGTGAAGGTTGGACCTATGAAAAAAAGATGATTCCTTAAAGCGTGAAGTGATCTTTAGTGGTATAGAGAGGCTCTTATGTCAGAAAAATTTGATACTGATAAGTATGTATTTAAAAGTGCTGTTGTAACACCTCCGGATAATCTTTTTGGCACTGCTCCTAACAACCCGTCCGTACTATACATAAATCAAAATGAAGAGAGTAATTTCAACATTGCTTCGTGGCTCATTACGCACCCCTTTACCATGGAAGGTGAAACTTTCTATCACGATTATGACCAGTTTTTGTTTTTTTGCGGATCAGACCCTGCAAACAGGAGTGAATTAGGCGGTAAGGTCGAGCTCTATTTGGGGCATGAAATGGAAAACCTGGAAAAGATAACGATAAATGAGTCTACCATTATCTTTGTGAAGGCGGGAATGCTTCATTGCCCTCTTAGATTTGTTGAGATTTACGATAAAGAAAAACCAATCTTTTTTCAAGACATCACTTTATGCGGGCAATACAGTAAGTTCAAACCCGGCAACCCCCAGAGACTGAATGTAGACGGGGAGCCAATAGATGAAGCTGGATAAGGTCGCTTATGGCAAGAATATAAAATCAGGAAGGGGCATCTGCCATGAATTCGTCTAAAAAAGGAAATCATAAAATAACGCGCAGAGAATTCGTCAAGGAGACAGCTCTAAAGGGAGGCGCCGCTTTGGCTGTTGGAGCGGGCAGTATGGCGCTACCGATGTCCGCCATGGCAAAACAAAGCAGGGGCAAAATATCTGCTGCAAATGACGAATCTGAGGATACTTTTTTTGAACCGGGAAGAGAAATCTCTTTGATAAAGGATGCCGACGTTGTCGTTGTTGGCGGAGGGCCGGCAGGCGTTGCTGCAGCCCTGGCTGCTGCAAGAAACGGGGCTGATACGGTTCTTGTCGAAAGATATGGTCAATTGGGCGGCATGGCAACCGGTGGGTTGGTGATCTGCATCATGCCCATGACCGGCGGTACAAAAGAGCAGCAGATAGCCGGGATCTGTCAGGAGATAGTGGATAGGCTGGATGCACTCGGCGCAGCTGTACATCCGCCAAAAGAAGATATTGGCTCGAACGATATCAACCGTGTCAATTACTGGCGGCAGTTTCCCTTTTTTGTGGTCGATAACCGAATAAGGTTAAGTGCTCTTGTAGATCCTGAAATCCTCAAGTGTGTTATGAATGACATGATAGAGGAAGCGGGTGTAAAGTTATTATTACATTCCTGGGGCTGCAGGGCGATTGTTGAGAATAACGCAATTCAAGGGATCATTTTTGAGAGTAAATCCGGTAGACAGGCGATAAAATCTAAAATCGTGATCGATGCAACCGGTGATGGGGATATTTTCGCATCGGCCGGCGCGGAGTTTGACGGTAAAGCCGATCAAAATCTTCGGTCTTCCAAACTGGCTCTGGTATTTCAGGTCGGCAGTATTGATATCGATAAATTCAGCGAGTACCGAAGGTCAAACCCTCAGGAATACTCTTCGAAATTGCAGGAACTCGTTAAGCTGGGTGGCTTTACGAAGCCTATGCGAAGCGCACTGGATAATGTTATGTGGTTTAATAACCAGTTACCGGGGAGTGCAATCAATGTTGAGGATTTAACATGGGTGGAAGTCAATGCGCGAAAGAGGATGCTTAAAACACAGAACTATTATAAAAAACATATTCCCGGATTTGAAAACAGCTTTATTATGAACACGGCCTCTCAGGTTGGTGTACGAGGCAGTAGAAGACTGATTGGCGAATACATTATAACTCAAAATGACGTCTTCAGGGGTACAGTGTTTGAGGACACTATAGCAGTTTGTCCACCATTTAAATACAATATGTCACCCGAGAAGCCCTGTATGCATGTTCCTTACCGGTCACTCGTACCCCGAAAGGTAGAAAATCTTCTCGTCGCGGGCCGTTGCCTTTCCTCGGATTTAGTGGCGAATGATTTACTTGCTCCGATCCAATTCTGTGTGGCCATGGGACAAGCCGCGGGAACCGCCGCAGCTTTATCAATAAGGGCGGGGGTAGCCCCTCGAAAAGTGAACCATGGAATGCTCCAAAATTATCTCATGGATCAAGGTGTCCCGCTGCCGGGAATAAAAAGAGCCGGATAATAACAACACACTCATGTTCCAGACGGGATGGTATGAAAGGCTTATCACCTTTCTGGACTTCGAGAACGCCGCGGTTGCAATGATCGATGAAGATCAGAAAGATGCGGTAAAGGATTTTTTTGACAGGGCGACGGACCTCTATATCCGTATTTTCGATAAGGTGATAGAACATTTTCCGGCGATTGACGGATTTACAATCCATGACGATTGGGGATCCCAGAAAGAGACATTTTTCTCACCTGCCGTGGTTGAGGAGATGATTGTGCCGTATATGAAAAGAGTGACCGAACATCTGCATTCAAAAAGCAAGTTCTGCGAGTTCCACAGTTGCGGGCAGATTTTTAAACAGGTCCCCAATATGATTGCCGCGGGGTGGGATGCCTGGAATCCGCAGGCCATGAATGATACCCATGGGATATACGAACGTTACGGGGACAAGATCGCCATAGGTGTTATGCCGGAGATGTTCGACCCGGCGGAAAAGTCGGAGGAGGAGCAGAGAGAGGCGGCAAGGGAGTATGCGAACAAATTCTGCAGGCCCGATAAACCCTCGTATTTCAACCTCTACGGGTCATCGGTGCTTACGCCGGCTTATAGGGAAGAACTTTACAGGCAGTCGCGTATTAATTACAGCACATCATAATTGAGTAACAACTGGTATACAGAAAATTATCTTATCGATGCCCAGGTGCTGTTGGCGCACCTGAAAAACACGGGTGCGCCGGAGGCCTTTCTGGAACCTACCGTTGCGCTGAACGGCAATATCAGGGACGGCTGGCTTTCGGAGGTCACGGGGCATCTTTCCGGCCTGATCGGAAGGCCGACCACGCCTTTGAAGCAGGGGTTGGAAGAGGGCTTAGCCACCATTTAGTTTCGGTCTAAACCCGCCACATTTGGTGGAGGACCCGAATAGGTTCTACCGATCCGGTGGGGTATTGAAGCGGAAATTATTTATTCGTCGCGGACAGGGGATAATCAATCCGGAGCATTCTGCAGTTCCCTCAAGCCGCCGTCAACAAGCATCACATGACCGTTGACAAAGGAAGCTGCGTCCGAACATAACCATACCACGGCCTCGGCAATCTCTTCGGGCTTGCCGATCGGCATCCTGGAATTTTCCGCCCGGTCGGTCGTTTCGCGGTGAGATTTTTCACCGACGAGTCGTCTCAACATGGGCGTGTCGATTACTCCGGGACATACCACGTTTACCCGTATTCCCGTATTCGCACATTCGACAGCGGCCGCTTTCGTAACGCCTATCACACCATGCTTGCTTGCTATATACGGGGAAGCATTCGGGATCCCGCCCAGGCCGCTGATGGACGATGTGTTGACAATCGCACCGCCGCCCTGCTCCAGCATCCGGGGGATCTCATATTTCATGCACCGCCATACACTATTGAGGTTGATATCCATGACCCGCATCCAATCCTCCTCGGTGCAGTCCACAATAGAGGCCCTGTTGTACTCGATACCGGCGTTGTTATGAGCATAGTCCAGGTGCCCATACGACTGTATTGCCCTGTCGACCATCGCCTGCACCTCTGCCGTTATCGTCACGTCAGCTTTGAAAAAGAGGCCGTTGCCCCCTGTTTCTTCAATAAGCCGGACCGTCTCGTAGCCGTTTTCTTCCGAGATATCGACCACAACCACACTTGCACCCCGACTCGCGAACGCCAGGGCCGCAGCCCTGCCGATTCCCGAAGCACCCCCGGTTACGAGGGCGACTTTCCCTTCCATATCTTTTGCCTCCTTATCAATCATCGGGATCGACATCCCGGAAGCTGATCAGCCAGCGGCCATCGACCCGAACGAGTTCATTGACTTCGCGCCCGGCGGAAAGGATTTTTCCGGTTTCGTATACTCCCATCCAGTATGCGTGGTACAGCGCATGATCCTTATCCAGGAAAACTATATGCGGATTCGTCACGATATGATACATATGCGATTTCTTTTCGTCCCCTTTGGGGGCGGCATCCATTTTTTCCCAGGCATCCCCCACCATTTTCTTCAGTGCTTTGTGGCCTTTCGCTTCAGCGGCATTGCTGCTGAACCGGCCGTCGGGCGTGAACTTGGCGATAAATGCTTCGGCATCGTGAGCGTCGAGCGCCTGAATGTATTCCCACATCAGGTTCTCGATCTCCACCCTGTCCTGGGCGCGGAGCGGGATTTTATCCGATGCGAATGTCGCTGACGCGAGTATTGTCAGGAATAGGATTGTTGATAAGCTTAAAAAGGCTCTAATTTGCATGTCCGTATCTCCTTTCATATTGTTACTGAACCAGGTGCTTTCGTAAATATAAACAATTACAGGGAAAAGCCCTGTATCCTGATCACTCGAAACGGCAGAACATGTTTCATGGATGTTTGCTTTCTTTTAACTTGCTGAGTATGAGTCAGACTATTGCATATTGTCTGTCGAAATTAAAGAAGAGATTGTACAGTCAATTTCAAAACGTCTTATTAAGGCCGATCTTCGATGCGTTGATCGGCCTTGGGCTTGATCCTGTTTTTGGCAGAAAAACGTTTTGAAAATGGCTCTTTAGGGCGATTTTCTGTTGACCCGACCCACCGGACTTCATATACTTTGTTTCCAACTGACCAACCGTGTATTTCTTTTTGAAAAGCGAAGCAATAGACAATTCCCTTATCGGATGAAAATCTTTAAAAAAAGGAGAACGGCCTAGTGGAAAAAAAACTTCCCGGTTTGCTTGTCAACAGCTATGGATTCGCGAACTTCACCTTCACGTTAATGATGTATCTCGCGCTTCATTATTATTCAATTTTTCTGACGGATGTCGCGTTGATAGCCATCTTCCATGTTAGTGCCATCATGGCGATAACCCATTTTGTGGATGTACTGTCGATTCCCTTCTCAGCCGGCATAATTCAAAACAGCAATATGCGCTGGGGAAAATTCAGATCCTGGCTGGTATTCATGCCGATCGTAACGTGCATATTTTTTACACTCACATTCACGAACCTGCCGCTAGACTATATGTATAAGATCGTATTTTTAAGCGGGGCGTATATGCTGGCCCATGTCAGCCTCAATTTTGCCTTCAATGCGCATTTAAGCATGATCTCAATACTGGCAAAACGTGTTGAAGAAAGATTGAAGCTGTCAGCAAGAAATATACAGTTTGGCATGGCAGGTACGATTCTTTTCAGCATCCTTGTCATCCCCATGCTTGCTTTTTTCAGCAAGGAAAGTGACACTTGGGGGTATTTTTTCACTGTTTTGATTCTCGCGGTTATCCAGGTGCTTGGCTACTGGAATCTTTTTTATCACTCAAAGGGTTATGAGAAACAGATCCCCATGGTAAAAGGCGCACCTTCAAGCAGGGTGCGTCTATGGGATATGATACTGCAGGTTGTCGCAAATCCCCCACTTCTGATGCTGATGATGGCGGATTGTTTCGTCAATCTGGCGTTCTTCAGCCTCTCCACACTCGCCGTATATTATTTCAAGTATGTAACAGGAGACCCGTTGTGGATGACGGCGTATACACTCTTTCATAGTTTTGCTACGTTTACGGCCGCATTTATCGGCCCTTACCTGGCAACTTTTATGGGGAAGAAAAAAACGTATTTATTCGCCGGGCTCTACGGCGTCACAGGGTTTGTCCTTTTGCGATTTTTTGGCGCTTCAAGCCCCATTGCCTATATCGCCATCGCCAACCTGGCAGCACTCGGTTTCGGGACATCCAACCCGATTCGACATGCGATGTACATGGATACCGCCGAGTATGGTTACTATAAAACAGGGAAGGATGCCACCGCCTTTGTTGTATCGATGTTTTCTTTTCCGATCAAGATCGGCATCGCCCTTGCGACAACTATCGCCACCGCCGGCCTTGGCTTCATTGGGTATGAAGCAAACATGACGCCAACCCCTGAATTTATCAGCAACCTGATGAATATCATTTGTTTTATCCCTGTGGGCTGCGGTATTTTGATGGTCGTTATTATGTCTTTTTACCCGCTTGCCGACAGTAAACTCCCTGAAATTATGGAAGCGAATGCTGAAAGGAAGGCTAAAGAAGCCGTTGCAATGGGGGCATAGCAGCATTCGGCGCAGCCCTCTTGAGAATGATGAATTTAGACCCTTTCTCAGAAACATACACGCAAAAGCGTGCATCTTTCGATAAGTCCCCCATCGTCCCAAATCGGTGGGTTGTCCTTAAAAGATTGAAGGGCAAAGCTCCTTCCCAGTGAAACCAAAAACCGGGCCCTCTGGGTCCGGGTTTTTACTTTCTGAAATGAGTTAAGTCGAACCGTGATGAAACCGATATAAATAGAGATGACCCATATGCGACAGAATTTGTTTGAAGGGGATAATTGTATTACATGGCTCAATTCGCTAAAAAATACTTATTTTTTTTATTTACGGCGTTTTTATATTTCATCCAGGCGCCTGATGCATATTCTTCCATTGCTAATAAACTGAATTTTGGACACCTCACGGCGGACAATGGGCTTTCCTCCTCCATCGTCACCTCCATTTTACAAGATCGTCAGGGATTTATGTGGTTTTGCACATATGATGGATTGAATAAATATGATGGATACGGATTTACTGTATACCGGCATAATCCCGATGATCCTTCTTCGATAATTTCGAATCAAATCAAATCAATCTATGAAGATGCGGAAGGTAACTTATGGATTGGAACATTTGTCGGGTTATCGAGGTATGATCGTGATACGGACGGTTTCACAAATTATATTTCCCAAAACGGTTATAATTTGGAGGCTATGGATATATGGAATATATACAGAGACAGCAGGGGGAGTTTATGGCTGTCGACCAATGATTATGGCCTGATTTCATACGATATCGACACAAATCAGGCAATTCATTATAATGAAATCGAGAAAGAAGGCGAGGCATTAAAAAGCAATACCGTCAGGCAGGTATTTGAAGACAGCGAAGGTAATTTGTGGATCGCGACATATAAAGACGGCCTGTACATATTTGATCATAAAACAGGCACATTCAGACAATTCAAACATCAAGTCGACAACCCCGACAGTTTAATCGGTAATACGATCTATTCCATAACGGAAGATTCAGAAGGTTATTTATGGTTTGCCTGTTATGGAGACGGATTATCGTTTATACATGTCAATGAAATCGACAACCAAAGATTCACCAATTATCGACATGATCCCGGTAACGGCAACAGTATCTCCAACAACCACATTCTCGCGATCTGCGAAGGCAAAGATGGCGGACTCTGGATCGGTACCGAAAACGGCGGATTGGATTTCCTGTGCAGGGATAAAAAAACATTCACTCATTACAAAAATAACAAAAGCAACCCATTCAGCATCAACAGCGACTCTATCTACTCAATTTATAAAGATAATATCGGCGATATATGGATTGGTACATTTTCGGGCGGAATCAACCTGCTAAACTACAGCAAGCAAGGATTTATCCATTATAAAAACACTTCAAAAGGCCTTTCCAATAATTCAGTATGGGAATTCTGTGAAGATCGCCAGGGAACTATCTGGGTTGCAACGGACGGCGGTGGTTTAAATAAATTCGATCCTGAAAAAGAGGCGTTCGAGTACTACGACTCAACCAATTCGAATCTCGAGTCGGACGCCGTATTAACCGTTTATGTGGATTCCGACAACAATGTCTGGGCCGGCACATGGGCCGCCGGAATCAACTTATTCGATAGAGAGAAAAAAACGTTTCTCGGCTTCACTGAAGAAAACAGCGCGCTATCCAATAACAATGTTTTTGATATTGCCGAAGATGATTTCGGAAATTTGTGGTTGGCCACGCAGGGAGGTCTTAATAAGTACGACAGAAAGAATAAATCATTTACGCACTATGATACACTTAACAGCAGTTTGCCTGATGATTTCATTGAAGTCGTCAAGCTATCTCAAAATGGAAATCTGCTTTTAGGGACCTCCCACGGATTCGCGATTTTTAATCCTGTGACGGAACAATCCATCCGCTATTTCCATATCGAAGGCGATAAAAACAGCCTTTCCCATGACTTTATAACCGACATTTATGAAGAAGATAACAAAACGATCTGGATCGCTACCAGATATGGGTTGAACAAATTAGACAGATCGACGGAAACGATAAAAAGATACCATACGGGCAATGGCTTGCCGAACGATTCCGTTTTCGGAATCGAAAAGGACACAAACGGCCAATTATGGATCAGTACCAATGGTGGGTTATCCCAGTTTAATCCCGAGACTGGAGAATTTAAAAACTATACAAAAACGGATGGCCTGCAGAGCAATAATTTTATCAAAAAATCCCACTACAAATCACGAAATGGAAAACTCTATTTTGGTGGGAATAACGGATTTAATGAATTTTACCCGGAAAATATCATTGATAATCAATACATTCCTCCGGTCATCATCACCGACTTCCAGATATTTAACAAATCGATTAAACCCGGCAATAATGATTTTCTATTTGAAAAGCAAATCAGCCAAACCAAGGAACTGGTACTATCGTACAGGCAGACGGTATTTTCCTTTACTTTTACCGCATTGAATTATGTCTCGCCGAATAACAACCAATACGCCTATATACTGGAAGGATTCGATAAGGATTGGAATTATATCGGCACTCGACGTTCGGTCACATATACAAATCTGAATCCCGGTCAATATACATTCAGAGTAAAAGGATCAAACAACAACAATATCTGGAATGAGACCGGAACTTCGGTGAAAATCACCATCACGCCTCCCTATTGGCAGACAATGTGGTTCAGAACCACGGCCGTTCTGCTTTTATTATTCTCAATTATCAGCATCTACTATCTTAGAACCAGGGTCATACGTGAACGGAACAGAGTATTGGAATCCACGGTCCGGAACAGAACCGAGGAACTAAAACGCGCAAAACTCGCGGCCGAAGAAGCAAACAAAGCCAAAAGCGAGTTCCTGGCAAACATGAGTCACGAAATACGAACGCCGATGAATGGCATTATAGGAATGACTGAATTGACGCTTGGCACGAATCTATCAAGACAACAACGTGATTGTCTGAAAGTTGTAAAGCAGTCAGCAGGTTCCCTGTTAAGTTTATTAAATGATATTCTTGATTTATCTAAAATCGAAGCAGAAAAAATTGAACTTGAAGAAATCGATTTCGATCTGAGAAAGCTTCTCGATACCGTCACCGACACGATGGCGATACAAGCCCGTTCAAAACGGATCGAACTGCTCTGCAATATCGCCGACGATACGGTAACCATTCTTAAAGGCGATCCAAACAGATTGCGTCAAATCATTACAAATTTAGTCAGCAATGCCGTAAAATTTACGGAGAAGGGTGAAATTGTAATAAATATTCAGCCCGATCCGTCAAAAAGTACCGATGATTCTTACTGTATCCATTTTTCAGTAAGAGATACGGGAATTGGTTTAGAAGAAAAGCAAATAGCTAAAATTTTCGAAAGTTTTTCACAGGTCGACGCTTCAATAACCCGGAAATATGGAGGGACCGGTCTCGGTCTCGCAATTTCAAAAAAACTGATTGAAATGATGAATGGAGACATATGGGTAGAAAGCGAATATCAACGCGGCAGTACATTTCACTTTACTGCAAAATTCAAAAAAGGAAATATTGAAGAAAATACCGTCGACCGTATCTTGTTTAAGGATCTCAACGATAAACGTGTGCCGATTGTGGATGATAATGAGACCGGACAAACAGTGGAAGGAGAAGCTCCCAAACTGAAAATTCTATTGGCCGAGGATAACGCTATCAACCAGAAAATCGCTTGCAATTTATTGGCAAAGAAATGGGGCCATGAAGTTACGATCGCGAATGACGGCATTGAAGCGGTAAACGCATTGAGAAAAGATAATTTCGATATTGTTCTGATGGATATCCAAATGCCGAATATGGATGGCGTTAAAGCGACAGATCGCATCAGGAATTCCAGAGCAGACGATAATATCAATAAAAAAATTCCGATAATAGCTATGACTGCCCACGCGATGAAAGGGGATAAGGAAAGATTCCTTGCAGCCGGAATGGATGACTATATTTCAAAACCAATAAATATCGAAGAATTTTCAACCATAATAGAAAAATATGGGTCATCCTGAAGAGGTTTTAAGTAGGGCGTCCTGAAATAGAGGTAATTCCTTGTTATTTCATAACAAATATGCAATAAGAGTAACGTAAGGTGAAAAAGGAATCAACAATTACCCCCAAAACCCCTTGCATATTTCATCATCGAATCATGTACCGACACAATCAGTGACAACTTGAAACTTTATCAGGCCGGTCTTATAGCTGAGGGCATTCGCGATGATTCATCGGGTCCGCCTCATCCAGAGCACATCCCTCCCATTATTCTTTATCTCTGCACGGAACATGCGGCCGGTATAAACGGTCATGTATTCGGCGCATCGGGCGGACGGATCGCGCTCTATTCCAACCCGACTGAAATCAAAAGCCTTTACAAAGAGGGTGTATGGACAGTGGATGAGCTGATCAAACGGGTTCCGTCCAGTTGGGCGCAGGGGCTTGTTAAGGCAAGGGGGTCGTGCACCATTAAAGGGATCGATAATGAACAGGGATTATTATCATCAAACAAATCAAAGGAGACGGGCGAATATGGAAAAAGTGAAATTGATACCATGCCTGATCAGTGTATTTACCATTGATCTTTCCTTTCTGGATGGATCCGGTTATGACGCCGAGATCATGGAAGATGGTGTCAATGCGGATCGCTATGCAAGCGATTACCGTAAAACTTATAGAGCTGTTTCAAAAAAAGATTCGTTGACGCTCAAAATGGCTCCCAACGGTGGTTGGGCAGCCATTTTGACGCTTAAAAATTAAAAAGGGGCCACACCTGTTTCACTCAGAAAGTTCAGGGCGTTGTCCCTGTTTGCATGCTATTCGATCGGTTCAAGGGGCCAGCCCATCGATTTGGCTCTGGGCCCGACGATCGCGTGGATCAGGTCCACTTTACCGTCTCTCATCCTGAACATGTGGCAATCAACAAGACCGCTTCCGGTGGGATTTTCTTCACTCGCGGATGGACCGCCGCCAAAAGCCATGAATGCGACGGAAAGGCCTTTTTCAGTATCCACCCAGACCCGCCGCGGCCCGTGGTTGATATTGGTCTTGGTCTGTTTTCTGAAGGTTACCGGCGAACAATCGTGGTCTCTCGCCGTGGTCTGCAGGCCGTTCTCCCAACGGTCGCATACTTCTGCGAAGGGAACGCTGACTGTCGAGCCTTCCGCGAACAGTGCAAAATAATTATCGGCCGCATCCGCCAGCACTTTGCGCGGTATGCGTTTCTCGGGCGGCAGAATCGTATCCCAGTCCTGGTCTTTTGTCTCCAGTTCCTTTTGTACGTTAAAGGCAAAATCTCTCTCCCGAGCTATGATCGTTTCAATTTCCGTGATTTTGCCGTTCTCAACTTTAAGCCGGTTGGCGAACAGGATCGGCCGGACGGTTCCCTCCGCGGGCAGTTCTTTCGGTCCACTGAACATGTCGCTCAATCCGCCGCCGGCACCGGGTGCACCACCGGGAGCTCCGACACCGGCAGGCGCACCGCCGGCGGGCATACCGGCGCCGCCGCCTCCGAAGCTGCTTCCAAGTGCTTCAGGATCGAATGGTTCTTCTATCACGGCAATCGTGGCCGTAACGC
Organism: Desulfobacterales bacterium; assembly: GCA_963677545.2. Classification (GTDB taxonomy): domain Bacteria; phylum Desulfobacterota; class Desulfobacteria; order Desulfobacterales; family JAFDDL01; genus JBECKW01. The sequence goes on from CAXXKH010000049.1 coordinate 517,720, forward strand.
ATTTCTCTGTATCGACCAGCGTACGTCTGAGCAGGGGCTTGCCGGCGGTTTCCCAGAAGCCTTTTCCCACCTCTTTTTCGACGGCGTTTTCGGTGAATTTCACTGTGGAAGCAAGCGGAAGGTCTGCTATCTGGTGTTTCTGCAAGGACTCAAAGTACTTGTCCGTTATTTTAACAAGATCTTCGCGGGTGCAACTGCCTTCTTCTTGAACATTTGAGCTCGTGTCACATGCAAACGCCGTAAGGCAAACCATCATTAAAAATAGTGCTGTTCGTTTCATCTTTAAATCCTCCGGAACAATACAGTTCAATAGAAAATAGAAAATAGAAAACAAAAGGTTGTTTGGTAAGGGATTACCATTTTCGGAATGAGTTTATGGAGTCGGGTATTGTATGTCAATAAGGAATTGACCGATATCTTCAAATTTCACTCCCATCCGTTCGAGCCAGCGAACCGTATCGCCTGATTTCTTTATAAAGGCATTAATGATTCGCGGATCAATCTTCCAATGTGCATGACTCAACGCGAATTTAATGAACTCGTCGCTCCGGGATTCGGATCTTAACCGTTTTAACGCCGGGCTGTTACTCGCAAAAAATCAACCCGCGAGAGCGGTATCCCCTCCGGGTTTTGCCCGCTTCTCGAGAATTAGAACTTTGGCGCCCTTTTCAGCTGCCGCAACAGCAGCTGCCAAGACGCTTCCGCCGCCGCCGATAATGACTATTTCACTCCCCAGTTTTTCGCGCTCAATCTCATTTTTCATAAAAATAATCGAGCCTCCTTTAAATAATAATCATGTATTCATAGCTACATAGTCAGCGGCGTTTTCTCCCGCAATGCGCCCTGAATTGATCGCGAATGCGAGGGCCGTCCCTGAAAGCGCATAACAATAGGTATCCGATGCCCAACCGCCGGCATCATTTCCGCCCGCGTATAACCCGGGGATCGGGGTGTCCTGTTGATTCAGTACCTCCATGCGATGATTAATTTTAATGCCACCCACAGTGCCATGAAAACCGGGATTGCACCTTATTCAGATGTTTTTTGTTGACACAAAATATAGATCTTCATACATGTTCCATCAAATAGAGACATTTCTAATCCGTTAACCATAAGAGAAGCTAAGTTTGTAAATTCGGGGAGATATTATGCGACTGTTAAAATTCATGCTGGCAATAACCGTAATATTGACCGTAAGTGCATCTAATGCCACTGCGGCTGACTGTGATCGTGAGTGTCTGATAAGGATGGCAGACGACTATCTTTCCGCTCTGGCATCCCATAGCCTAAAAAAGGCGCCGCTTGCCGATAATGTCAGGATAGTAGAAAATGCCAATCCGATAAAACCGGGAGAAGGCCTTTGGAAAACTGCCACCGCCGGCCCTTCGGCATTCAAGATTATCGTGCCCGACACCGTTTCACAGCAGGTGGGCGGCATGGTCATTATGCAATCCGAAGGAAAACCCGCACAGCTCGGATTCCGCTTGAAGCTTTCCAATGGGCGGATTACCGAAGTGGAACACCTTGTATCGATATTACGCGGCACCGAAATCCCGGAAACACTTCAGAAGGTCAGACCCGGGATACCTATGGAAATACCTTACGAATATGCGGATTCGCGCGGCAGACTTATCCATATCGCCAAATCATATTACGATGCCGTGGATCTGAACAACGGCTACCTGGCGCCGTTTGCGGATGATTGCGACCGCATTGAAAACGGATACCGGACCGCTCCGTCGGGCGGGCCGTTGGCAGGCGTCGGTATACCGGGGGCGGCCCCACGACCGGCCGGACTTCTGGGTATGGTGACATGCAGGAGCCAGCTTAATATGCAGACTTTTGAGTATATAAGTGAAATTGCCAACAGGCGGGTTGAAATAGCCGATACAAAGACGGGCCTGGCATTAGGCTTTTCGGATTTCCGTCATCTGATGGACAAGAAGAAATTCAGGCTTCTGAATGATCCGGGCAGGGACCATGTAGAACGAAACTTTGATCCGTTTGACATGCTGGCGATGCATATATTTAAAGTCTGGGGAGGCGAAATACATCAGATCGACACAGTCGGCGTCCGGGCGCCATTCAATACACCGAGTGGATGGGAATAGGGCAGCCGAGCCGCAACCCCTCACCCCCTAATCAAAATCAGGAGACGAGATGATGACGAAAAAATTATTTTTCTTACTGCTGGCATGCGCATTCCTGGTAATGGTCTCATGCGGCAAATCCAACCCCGTATTGGACATCGAAGGCGGTAAGGTCGTCGGTGTTAAAACCCCGACAAAGGGCGTTATTGCGTACAAGGGAATTCCTTTTGCAGCGCCGCCGGTGGGTGATCTGCGATGGAAAGAACCGCAGCCTGTCGTCCCCTGGGAAGGCACAAGGGTCGCGGACGCCTATGGCGATGCCGCCGAGCAGGTCACCTGGGACCCCAATAGTTTTTACGGCAAGGAGTGGCAGGCAAGCGGCTCCGTTCCGTTCAGCGAGGACTGCCTCTATCTGAATGTCTGGACCCCGGCCGCGGGGCAACCGAATAAGAAATTGCCGGTTGCCATGTGGATACACGGCGGCGGCTATCGTGAGGGATTTGCCTTTGAACCGGAAATGGACGGCGGCGAAGCGTGGGCTTCACGAGGCGTCATCCTGGTGTCGGTTACCTACCGTCTCGGTGTCATCGGATTTTTCTCCCACCCGCTGTTGTCGGCCGAAAGCCCGCATGGGGTTTCCGGCAATTACGGCGTTATGGACCAGGCGGCCGCATTGAAATGGATTCATGACAATATCGAGCAGTTCGGCGGCGATCCCGACAATATCACCGTCTTCGGTCAGAGTGCCGGCGCCGGCAGCGTTCAGACGTTGTGTGCCTCCCCGAAGTCCAGAGATCTGATCAGTAGAGCCATCAGTATGAGCGGCGGCGGTTTGGGAGTTTTTGGGGGTATGCCGACGATGTCTTTTAATGAGATCCAGAAAGCCAATAAAGCGATGATGGATCATTTCAATAAGACCACACTGGAAGAGATGCGGGCGCTTTCCTTTGATGAACTGACGAAGATGGTCAACGAATATGGAGGGGCTACAAACACGCGTCTGTTTTACGGCCCCGTGGTTGAAGATTATTTCCTGACGGGCTCTTTCACCGATACGGCGCTTGCAAACGAAATTCCCGACATTCCGTATATGTTCGGTTTTACTTCGAACGACCTCTCCGATATGACCGATGCCATCCGGAAATTCTGTGCCCTTCGGGCGGAAAAAAGCAGCAAACCCGCATACGCTTATTTGTTCGCGCGTCAGTTGCCGGGTGATAATAACGGTGCGTTCCACTCCGCGGATTTATGGTATATTTTTCATTCGTTCAAACACAGCTGGCGTCCCTTTACGGCCGGCGATGAAGCATTAAGCCAAAAAATTGTGGACTACTGGACCAATTTCGCAAAATTCGGCGATCCCAACGGCAGGGATGGCGGCGTCTGGACGCCCTATACGGCTGAGACTCCCGAATTTATGGTATTCGATGCCAATGAAAATGAGGCCCTCTGTACCATGACCGATACTCCCGAATATAAAGGCAGTAAATTTGACTGGTTTGCACCACCCACTGCCCCCGCAGAAAAACAATAAGCCCAAAAAGGGCCCGGGATCTGAACTTAAGAAATAGAGGGAGGGAGTATGCTGGCTCAAATTGTCCTCACACCGGCGGAATCCAAAAAACTGATCGCCAAAGCCGTCGCAAAAATGGAGGTGGTGCAGCAGGCGGCGCAGAAGGGGATCGTTGCACTTCACCCCAGCAGCAGTACTTACTTCATTGTTGAAGAAATTACCGGCGCCAAACCACCGACCAATCACTGGGTTTGCGGCGTGGTGACGGCCAGGGGGATGTGTGTGGAAATGGCCATGGTCCTAGGGGATGGGTATACTCCCCGTGAGACCTCGATGGATCCGGCCGATCTTCGGGCGACATGGATTGTCGAAAACGGAACCCTTGTCGCCGAAGAGAGTCTTTCCCGGCTTTTATATCGCATGGCCCCTTCCGATGTGTATATCAAGGGCGTAAATGCCATCGATCCTTCGGGCAATGTCGGTATTCTCTACGGCCACCAGGGCTCTATCGGCTATCTCATGGCGGCTAAGCAAAAACAGGGCTTCAGCCTGCTCTATCCGGTGGGGTTGGAAAAATTGATCCCCATTCCCATCCGGGAAGCGGCGAAACATGCCAAACAGGCGGAATATGAATATGCCATGGGAATGCCCGTGGGGCTGTATCCCTGTTCCGGAGGCACCGTCATCGATGAACTGCGTGCCATAGAAATCCTCAGCGGCGCCAAGGCTGTTCCAATGGCCGCTGGCGGGCTGGGTGAAGCCGCGGGTGCCTTGACCCTGATCATCGAGGGAAGCCGCGAACGGGTCGAAAAGGCCCTTGAATTTGTCGAACAGTCAAAGGGGGCCCGTCTTCCGCAGCTGCGCCTTTGCCATTGTGAAGGGTGTCCGGTACCCCACTGCAAGTCCCCGATGGCTGAAAAATCCCGGAATTCTCAATGATGGCAGAAGGAAGATTTCGGGGACGCCTACAAAAAGGGTTCGGGGTCAAAAGCTTTCGATAGCATGCCTGCATATTTCGTATAAATCGAGTGTTTTGAAAAGCGCGTATGTCAGAGGTTCGGGGTGTATAAAATTATAAAACGGCAGATCTAATCGAAACATTGACGTGTCGATTATGGGAATTTATAGATTTATGTGCGTCCCCTTATAGCGCCATACCTGGTTCTATCGTCGGACCGGAAGGATCTACCTCGGGGCTCTGGTGACATCAAGTTTGATTACCTGGTTTGTGGCCGCCGGATCGGTCCTCGCTCCGTAGCTTTAGCAATGGAAACCGCCTTCAGAGCAAATTTGACCGGATAGGAAGGAAAAGCGATGAATACCATTAAAATATTATTCACTCTGGCTTGTGCCCTTTTGTTGGGACAACTCCTGGTACCAATCGGTTCCGCACAGACAAATGCATATGCCGCGGAATCCGATCCTGTCGCCTCGATCAGTACGGGACAGCTTCGCGGCGGCATGACTGCCAATGGAGCCGCGGTGTTCAAAAACATTCCGTTTGCGCAGCCGCCGATTGGGAACCTGCGCTGGCGGGAACCGGTTCCGGCGAAATCCTGGACCGGCATCCGTGATGCCACCGAGTTCGGGCCCATGAGCCATCAAAACGGCAACCCTCAATTGCCCCACAGCGAAGACTGCCTGCAGTTGAACGTATGGACGCCGACATGGCCCATGAAATCATCGGCTCCCGTCATGGTCTGGTTCCACGGCGGGGGAAATTTCGCCGGCTCGGGAGTAGAACCGTTATTCGACGGCGCGACCCTCGCACGCCACGGAGTGGTTCTGGTGACCACCAACTATCGCCTCGGTGTTCTCGGATTCTTTGCACATCCGGAACTTACCAAAGAATCCCCTCATAACGCTTCCGGCAACTATGGGCTGATGGACCAGATCCAGGCGTTGCGCTGGGTTCGTCAGAACATCACCGCATTCGGGGGCAATCCCGACAACGTCACCATTTTCGGGGAATCGGCGGGTGCGATGGACGTAAACGCCCTGATCGCTTCGCCCCTGACAAAAGGATTGTTCGTGCGCGCGATTGCACAGAGCGGACCCATCAGCAATCAAACACCACTGGCTGAAGCGGAAAAAAGAAATCTCGAATGGGCCGAAAAGGCGGGATTCACCGGTGAGCAGGCCATCGCAAAGCTGCGAGCGCTTTCCTACAAGGAACTGCAGGGGCTGTCCGGGCAGAGTGGCGGGATGCCGGGACTCGGAATGGGAGGCGGAGGCCCCATGATGGGAATGATTGTAGACGGCTGGGTGCTTCCGGAGCAGCCCACGAAGACTTTCGCCGAAGGCCGCCAGCAGAAAGTGACGCTGATGATCGGCAACAACTCCCAGGAATTTAATGGAATGATGGGAATGACGATGGGAGCGCCCGGCGCGACACCCGCCCCCGATATTCGCCAGATGATCACACAACGGTACGGGCCTCTTGCCGACCGTGCGCTGGCGGCTTACGGGCTCGACGGCGGGAGCGAACCGCCACCCGATCCCGAGGATGGAACCGTGATGACGCAATGGTCCACGGACAACGCGTTCCGATGCGGAACAGTCCAGGAACTGATCTGGCATACCGCGGTGGGGAATACGGGTTACGAATACCAGTTCTCTCGCACTGTGCACGGCCAGGTGGGTCAGGGAGCACCCCACGCCTCTGAAATCCCCTTTATTTTCGGCACACTGTCCGTTTGGCAGCAGATGCGCAAATACGATGAGTCGGATCGGCAATACGCAAAGATTATGCAGCAATACTGGATCAACTTCGCAAAGACCGGCGACCCTAACGGCGGAAATCTTCCGAAGTGGCCGAAGTTCGACGGAACGAAGCGGGCGTACATCGATTTCATAGATGACGGACCGGTTGTCAAAGAAGGCTTGAGGCGGGATGTCTGCAACGTTTTTATGGAAAACGAGCGACGGACTTCGAAGGATTAACATGACTGGACGGCGGAGGCGCCGTGCAAGTAAAATGCTTTCCATAGGGATGTTTCGGAGCACTATTACTTAAGGAGCGAACTGATATGCGTAACAGAACGCCAGCTTTAGAAAAGACATCATCGAGCAATGCAACAGACATCGGACGCCGGGCGGTTCTGAAGAGCGCGGCGATTTTTGCGGGCGCAGGCGCGGCGATTGCCGTGGGTGCGGGCGGGGCCATGCAGTCCTGTGCCCCGAAAGGGAATGCGCCGGGTAAAACGGAAACATCGGGAACCGGGGATCCATCCGTAATCGCGCGGGATGGTGCGGCGGTTGTAGAGATCGAGTCCGGCAAAATAGCCGGCGCCGCTATCAATGGAATCTACGCCTTCAAAGGTGTTCCATACGGAGCAACCACGGCGGGACAGAATCGTTTTTGTCCGGCGCGGAAGCCCGAGCCCTGGACGGGGATCCGAAGTTCCCGCCAATACGGGCTCGTCTGCCCCCAGGATAAAGGCACGGGCCGCCTGAACGACGAAGAAGCGTTTATGTTCCAGTGGCAGGACAGCGTCGAGGGTGAGGACTGCCTGCGGGTCAACGTCTGGACGCCCGGCATCAACGACAACGCAAAGCGCCCGGTAATGGTCTGGCTTCACGGGGGCGGATTCTCCGCCGGATCAGGCCATGACACCCTGATGCTTGACGGAGAGAATCTGGCGCGCCGTGGCGATGTCGTCGTTGTGTCACTGAACCACAGGCTCAACATCCTGGGATTTCTTGATCTTTCGAACTTTGGCGAAAAATTCGCCAAATCCGGCAATGTCGGTATGCTCGACATTGTAACGGCTCTCGAATGGGTTCGGGACAACATCACCGTCTTCGGCGGAGATCCCGGCCGAGTCCTGATTTTCGGCCAGTCCGGAGGTGGAGCCAAGGTCAGCACGTTGATGGGAATGCCCGACGCCGCCGGTTTGTTTCACCGCGCCGTCGTGCAAAGCGGATCCTTTGGGCTCAGCAATACACAGGACAGGTCGCAAAAGCTCGCGGACCTGTTTGTAAAAGAACTGGGTTTGAGCGCTGCGACCGTCGACCGGATTCAGTCTTTGCCCTATGCCGACCTTCGTCGTGCCGGCGAGACCGTACTGAGTCGGGTCAATCCGCCCTTCGACCCCGTGACCAATATCCGGAGAATGGCGGCCGCCCTGAACTTCGGGCCCGTGATCGACGGCAGTGTGCTTCCGTCAAAGTTGTTTGAAGGCAAGGCGCCCGCGTTGTCCGCGGATGTGCCGATGATTATCGGAACAACGTTGAACGAATTTGCAAACGGCATGAACAATCCGGATTACAAGCTGATGACGGAGGAGGAACTTATCGCTAAAACCAATTCGATTTACGCCGGCCGCGCGGAAAAAATCGTTTCGGCATTCCGACAACGTACGCCCGAAGCCATGCCCTATGAATTGTGGTCGCGCATTGCGAGCGCTCCCATTCGGCAGGCGGCCGTCAGGCAGGCGGCGGCCAAAACGGCCCTGAACGCCGCCCCGGCATATCTCTACTGGTTTATGTGGCAGACGCCGATATTCGACGGGCGTCCGCAGGCTTTCCATTGTGCGGAATTGCCGTTCGTTTTCTACAATACCGACCGGTGCGCCACCATGACAGGCGGTGGGCCGGATGCGCGTGCACTGGGCGGCAAAATCGCCGATGCATGGATAAACTTCGCCCGGACGGGCGACCCCAATCATGGGGACATTCCATCCTGGCCGAAATTCTCGCCCGGGACCGTACCCACGATGATATTCGACAGTGAAGTGCAGGCGGCACTCAACCCGGATGCCGTGGAGCTTGAGAGTATCGCCTGATAGGGCTTTCTCGCAATATCACACTCTTTATTTTTCCGTTTAAGGGGTCAAGTCCGCTCTTAGCTTGTTCGAATCATTTTTTCTATTTTTGCCAATCGACGAGAAAATGTTCGGTCATTTTTAAGTCTCTTTTGAACTCTCTCAATGACACTGCTGATGGTGCTATCGTTATCGACATTAAAATGCAAACCTACCTCTTTCAAGGTATCCCTTCGAACTTTTCTCGTTAGATATATTGCCGCATTACGAGCCTCATTCATCTTGCCTCTGCGCATTTTTCTGACCTCCGCAACGGATGTATCGTACGCTTTGCACACTTCTTCAAGGATTCGATCCTTATCAGGCAGCAACTCACGACTCGAAGGTACCGCTTTGTTGATTTTTTCCTCACCGTAACGCTCTTTGATCCAATCAATAAAGGTCTGGGGGCCCAAACATACCGGCCATTTTTTCCCGTTCAGTTTTTCGCTGACTTCGCCTTTTTCTTCAACCGATACCCATTTGCGATAATACCACAACCAATCCTTTCTGTTTTTCGACAACATAGACAAGATATGATCTTTATGCAGCCAGTCCCATTTCTTGGCAATAGATATATATCCTTTATGGCTGCTCCATTTATAGGAATCCATTTTTTCAACAAGCCCCGCCTCTATTGGATTTCGATGGATATATCGAACCGCCTGCAACAGGTAGCTGTCCGTATCGATGAGAATGGATTTATAGCGCCCTCGAAAAAGCTGTCCATCACATTCGTGGCGGCTGTTATACCGTTGTGTATAAACACCGTTCAAGTGGCGCATGCCTCTTGAAATGTTTGCTTCGGGGGTCTGCACCAGAACATGGTAATGATTCGGCATAAGACAATAAGCGGCTATCCGGATGTTCCACATTTCCGAAGTATCTGCCAACAACTCCGTAAACATGGCATAATCCTGTTCATCTGAAAAAATGTCCTCCCCGCGCCTTCCGCGGTTCATGACATGATACCAGGCATCCGGATATTCTATGCGAAGTGGACGAGCCATAACAACCGCCGTATACCAAAACATATCAATAAGGTCAAGAGCGGACTTGACCCCCTTTCATGCCCCCCTTTTATACCCTTGTGGCGCTGATCTGCGAAGAGAGAGCATCCCTGAAGTGGCCCGGCAGGACCCTGCGCCCGTCCTCCGTTGTCACGCATGCGGTGTGACGGAGGATGGAGAGGAAGGTCTGCTGCGGAGTACGGGCGTCCATCGCTTCCAAAGGAGCCATGCCTTTGAGAAATGTTCCTTATCACCGCTATGAATGAGTTTGTCACCAAGTTCAAAAAAAATTGCTGAATTCGGTAAAAAATTATATAAGGGCGATGATAGTTACAAAGGAGGGCAACAAGAATGGGCCAAATAATTTCAAACCCGAAAATAATGATGGGCAAGCCAGTTATTCAAGGGACTCGAATTACCGTTGAGTTAATCTTGGAAAAGCTTGCAGCGGGCGAATCCGTTGAGCAGATTTTGAATGAACACCCGCGTCTAACGAGAGAAACCATACTGGCCGCTTGCGCATTTGCCGCACAGGCACTGAAAGCGGATGTGGTATATCCCCTTGAAGAAGCTTCCGCATGAATTTTGTCGTGGATGAAAGCGTTGATCGGCAGATTGTTGAGAAACTGCGAGAAGATGGTCATTCTGCATGGTATGTCGCTGAAATGTCACCATCCATAATTGATGAAGAGGTGCTTCAACTTGCAAACAGTCAGGTTGCGCCCTTGCTGACTTCAGATAAGGATTTCGGCGAATTGGTATTTCGTCAAAGACTTACCTCCCATGGTGTTGTCCTGATCCGGTTGTCCGGAATTGTTCCGGAAGTTAAGGCAAAAATTGTTTCCTCCGCCATTACCGCCCATACAAACGAATTATTGAAAAACTTCACCGTTATTTCAACAGACAAAATCAGAATCAGAAAAATATAAAAAAGGGTTCAGGGGAAAGTGCGGGACACTGACAATACGGACTTATCTTCCTTTAAATCCATTTAACAAGAGTATAGAAATATAAAGGGCGTCCCCATCTTTTTCCGGTATATTGACTATCAACCAGTTGTAAAATGGAAAGAGTGCCGTGAAGGATTCCGGCGTCAGCTCCTTTTTCAAAATGTGCATCCAGATATTCAGGTTGGCGGCCCAATAAAGGGTCTGAAACCCGTGTGATCGATAGGCGCGAAACACCCAGAGGACAGTATTTAAAAAAATTTCAGGGTTGTATTCTATAAACAGCGATGCCATGAATCGCGCGAAGTTACGGTTGTTGTCCTCAGCCATGGACCAGTTTCCTTCCCCAACCAGCTTCTCAAGATCCGGTCGTTGATTCATTATCAGATTCCCCATGGCGGCCAGCTGCTCGTGTTTTTTATTAAATTCTTCAACCGCTGGAGCTGGCGGTGCTTCTAAAGCTGAGGCCGTTTCTAAAAGCTGTGCTTTCATAGCCCACCCCGTTTCTTATGGCAAATACATTTGAAATGCTATTAAGTTTATTTTTACAACAGGTGTAGAGATTTCACAAGCGTTATCGAAAGTCCGCCTGGCAGAAACCATTTAAATAAGAGAGGAATTGTATGGAAAGATCTTCCAAAAACTCAATCAGACTTGCTACCGAAATCAAATCCGGAAAATGCCGCACCGCATCCGGAATCGATTTCGATAGCGATTCGTCGCTGAAAAATATTTTTCAGAAAAACATCGGGGAAAGCAGCCATACTACTTTGCTTTGATCTGTGAAACATCTTTTGGTCCTGGGATTGCGGTGAGTTTTTGCATGCCCATCTCACTCTTTTATGGCAGGCACAAGATGTTGTGTCGATTAAATCTTGACAACATATTGAAACCCTGGCATATAATTTGTCTCAAAAAGTAAGTTCCTATCGATAATTCAAACCGACAGAAGCGGTCACCTTCGATGAGGCAGTGGAAGCGCTGCAGGCCAAATGATTCCAAAACCTGTTTGCCCTGTTCCGCCAGAAGGCGGACGGAATCACAAGCGTTACCACTTCATCTTTGGTATGACACGACCAACCCATAAAATGGAGGTGCAATTTGATTAGAAAGTTTTGTTCCGTATTATCAATCATCTTTCTCGTCGCGGTATGTTCTGCGGCATACGCTGCTGAGGAAAAAATCAAGGTGTTGAACCCGGCGCCACCAAATACTATGGTCGATCGTATCCCGCTTGCTGAACGGCTCGATACGCTGGAAGGAAAAACGATCTTCCTGGTGGATATCGGCTGGGGAGGTAAGGATGCGGCACCCAGCATTTACAATGAAATGAAAGCCTGGTTTGCCGAAAATATGCCGAGTGTAAAAATAGAGACCAGGGCGGTCAAGGGCTTCTATATGCAGCCACAACCGGAACTCCTCAAGGAAATATCCGAAAAGGGGGATGCGGCCATGTTCGGGATAGCCGGCTGAGACAGCTGTATCTCGGCCGTGAGCCGAAACTGTAAAGAATTGGAACAGCAATATGGTATTCCCGCCGTCGCAAGCTCTGCAGCGAATGTCGTAAATTATGGTCTGGATTTCAATTTCAAATATAACAATGGATCGCCGATTCGATTTATGGGCTTTCCCTTTCCCGTTGCCGGACAACCGCAATCCGTCCATCACAAGTATGTTTTTGAAAGCAATGATGTCGTAAGCGGAAAACCCATGATGCAGGCATTTATCGATGCATTGACCGCACCCCTGACCAAAGCAGAGAAATACAAAGGCCCGGCGCCTGAGCCCCAACCGAAGGCATCCCGCTTTCTCGGACCGGACACCGAAGAGAACCTGCATCAGCTTTTTCAGGACAAAGACTGGACAGACTATCTCCCCATTATCCTTCCCACCGAGGAACGGGTGGCGAAAATACTGGAAGGGACAACCCACGATCGGAATGAAGTCATCAAGGTACTGGACTGGCCGGGAGGCAACCGGGAAATTACCGTGGAAAGAGTGGCGACCTGTGCTGTTATGTCCGGCGCCAAACCGGAACATCTCCCGGTAATCCTGGCACTTGCCAACCACATACCTTTCGGGAACTCAACCTCGTCCATGGCCAACATGATCCTGATCAACGGACCTATCCGGGACGAAATCGGTATGAATTACGGTCATAACGTCATGGGACCGCATGCCCTGGCTAATTCGGTCATCGGCCGCAGCTACACTATCATGTCGAAAACCATCGGCGGCCTGCACAGCAAAAAAACTACCTTCAGCACTCTGGGAAGCACCATGCAGTACAACAATGTCTGCATCGCGGAAAATGAGGACGCCCTTCCCGAAGGGTGGAAGCCTTATCATGTACAAGCAGGGTTCAAGCCCAGTGACAATGTTCTAACCGTGGCAACCGGATGGTCATATATTTCATGCGTAACGGAAGCCAAAAGGGAATATCCCGTAATGAAGTGGATGGGCGATTTGATGAAGGCCCTAACTATGGGAAGAGCCACAGTCATCATGGATCCGACTGTTGCCGAACTGCTCAAGGATACCTATAACTTTAAGACAAAAGAGCAGCTTGGCAAATGGTTCGCTGAAAATGTTGAAAAAACGATGCAGCCATCCGGCGAGAAGGTAAAACCTTTCCGTGAATCCTCTGTTAACATCATTGTCACCGGAGGCGGAGGCCAGACGACATGGTTCGTGACGGACTTCGCAATGGGACGGGGGATGGTTTCGATGGGCGGAAGTACAAACATCGACGACTGGCGGTAGATATAAGCGAAGGGCCCAAGGTGTCAAGGATTCGAGGGTTACCCGCTCAAAGCCCTGGATCTTCGACAACAGGAAAAACAGCCTGACACCCTTCGACTCTTCAAGGCATTAATCGCGATCAGCCCTTGATATTGGAAAGCCACCAATGTCAAGGGCTGAATTCTTTTCACTTATTGGATGTTAACAAAAAGGACAGGGTGATTATACTCTGTTAAAATTCTTTGAGTGCAATTTGGTGTAGTGCAATTTGGGGTCGCCACAAGTTGCAAATTTGGACTAATCCTGCCAACCATCCGGCGGCTCGGTTCCGCCCTTGATTATGCGAGTAAGGTACATCCACTTGCCATCTTTTTTAACGAAAGTGGAGTACTCCCGACCCTGAGCTCGCAGCTGTATTTCACCCCTTTCTTTTTTCATCTCATTCTCGGTCCACACCAGTTTCGCTCTGGCGGTATCCCCTTTCACCGTAATGATTAAATTACTGATAATACTATTGAATGAAAAATTCCTAGGTGCTTCGCTCTCAGGAAATGTATAAGCCTTGGCAATATCCTCTCTACCCTTAAAACTCCGACCGACCAGATACAGCTCTCCATTCTCCACATAAAAGTTTGCAAAACTTTCAGGCGTTCCACCGAAGTTGAAGTAATAGCGGGTAATTAAATCCTGAACCTTCTGGCGATCAATCAAGGTTTCGAGAGTTATTTCTTCTGTCTGAGAAATACAGCCGCAAAATAATGTAAGGCAAATCAGGCCAAGCCAAATTTTGAATCGGTTTGTGTAACTATTCATTGTTTTCTTTCCTCCTTTGAATATCTGTTTATATTGTTGTCCATAAAATTCCGGTTCAGTAAATCCGTAAATTGGGATGTTGATAGGTTATAAGATTAACCCTTTAATAATAGCTAACAGCGTCACCCTTTACGCATAAGCGCAACAATAAATAATGTTAAAGGATCTATGATGTGCCGGAATGGAAGTATACGCAGGAATCGATTTGCATTCAAGTAATAACTACATCGGGATTATCAACGAAGTAGAATCGATCTATAATTGGTATTGGCTTGTGGACGCTCTTCAGGGAGAGGGAAGATACTGGGTATAACAATAATGCTGGAAGTGGGTGACATAAACCGTTTTCCAACAGTTAGTAATTATTCGTCCTCTTGCAGAGCTGTAAAAAGTGAAAAGCTGTCCGATAACATACCTACGGTGATTTCCTGAATTTCAATCCTCATGTGCACGCCATCGTGCCGGATGGATGCTTTCTGGAAGACGGGGGTTTCTCTCAGGAGCGAAATGAAATGTCAACCCAGGAATGGCGGCAGAATTGGGCCAGGTTGATTCAGAAGGTTGGAGCCTGTTCCGGACTTGATTCGGGAAGGTGGATCCTCTCTTATGCCCGAAGTGCCGGGGGGAAATGAGGATTATTGCCTTTATTCTCAGATACCCGCTCTTGATTACCGGTTGACAACATCTCGAAATCCCGGCATATAATTTGTCTCAAAAAGTAAGTTCCTATCGATCGGAACTCAGCCGTGCATCAGGCAGGATACTTTAATGACGCGCCTACTGCTTCGACTACCATCCCGGTTCATCGGATCGCGGTTCAGGTCATGGCAGCGATGTTCCCTATGCATTCCAGACACGGGGCGGCGGGCCCGCCGGAGCACCAAACGAAGCGGGTTTGAAACTGTCGGATATGATCAGTTCCTATTGGATCAACTTTACAAGAACCGGTGATCCGAACGGCTTCGGTTTACCCGAGTGGCCGGCATTTAAAGAGACCGATCAAAGAGTGATGGTATTCGATGCAGACCCCAGCGCCCGATCTGTTCCCGGTCTGGACAGGCTGAAAGTATTCGATGCTTATTTTACATGGTTAAGTGGAGATAGCAAATCAATAGGGCCTAAAGGGGCAACTATGCGAAAAATTGTGATGGCATTGGATCAGGGAACGACCAGTTCCAGAACGATTCTCTTTGATGAAAACGGCCGGCTCATTGCCTCAGCCAGTCGTGACGTTGTCTCCTACTTCCCGAAATCCGGTTGGGTGGAACAAGACCCGGAGGAACTCTGGCAGTCCCAAAAAGAAACGATGATCGAAGCGCTGTTTATTGCCGAATTGAAAATGGAGGATATTACAGCCATTGGGATCACCAACCAACGGGAAACAGTGATCGCATGGAACAGCGAAACCGGAGAGTCGATCGGTCGGGCCATTGTGTGGCAATGCAGAAGAACAGCGGATTATTGCAAACAATTGGCAGCGGAAGGTTATGACCGGACAATTCATGATATAACCGGTTTGGTAACCGACGCTTATTTTTCCGGGACCAAAATGCGCTGGATTCTGAAATATCGGCCCGATGCGAGACAATTGGCCCAACAAGGGAAACTAAAATTCGGCACTGTGGATACCTGGCTGATTTGGAAACTGTCAAAGGGACAATCCCATGTGACCGATGTTTCAAATGCTTCACGAACAATGGTGTACAATATTTTCGATGGCCAATGGTCTGATGAAATACTGGAGAAACTGGAAATTCCAAAAACGGCATTGCCCGAGGTAAAAAGCAGTAGTGAAGTCATGGCTTATACCCATGCCGCGGATTGGGGATCAGCCGTTCCCATTGCCGGTGTTGCGGGAGATCAACAGGCCGCGCTTTTCGGGCAGGTTTGTTTTGATGAGGGCATGGCAAAAAACACATATGGTACGGGTTGTTTCCTGTTGTTGAACACCGGGAATAAAGCGGTTCTATCCAACAACGGACTCCTCACCACGATTGCCTGGAAAATAAACGGCAAAGTAACCTATGCTCTCGAGGGATCTGTTTTTATTGCGGGAGCACTCATCCAGTGGCTGCGGGATAAACTGGAGCTTTTTAAAGACGCCGCGGATACCGAGGCCATGGCGCTGTCCGTTGATAGCACCGATGGCCTTTATGTGGTCCCTGCATTCGTAGGGTTAGGCGCCCCTCACTGGGACTCTTATGCTCGGGGACTTATGATCGGGATTACTCACAACACCAATAAAAACCACGTGGTTCGTGCCTCACTGGAAGCTATCGCTTACCAATCATATGACCTGATTAAAGTGATCGAACAGGACGCTGAAACGTCACTCAATGTTCTTCGGGTTGATGGCGGCGCCACAGCCAATAATTTTCTCTGCCAATTCCAATCGGATATCCTGGGCATAGATGTCAGTCGGCCCAAAACGGTAGAGACCACCGCCATGGGCGCCGCGTTTCTGGCTGGGCTGGCGACCGAGGTCTGGAAAGATCAGAAACACATTAAACAACTCTGGCAAGAAGATAAACGATTTAAGTCACAAAAAAATCAAGCTGAAACAGCCCAATTGTTATCCGGCTGGCAAAACGCACTGGAACGCTCCAAAAAATGGATTGATTAATTCTCAACATAACCCTATCGACGGAGAAAAGATATGCGCCAAGGTGAAAGCTTCTTTAAGGGCCTGAATAATTATAATATTTATTTTCAGCAATGGACACCGGGCGGGACGCCGAAAGCAGTTTTATTAATTGCCCATGGCTATGCAGAACACAGCGGACGATACATGAATGTTGTAAACCACTTCATACCGTTGGGTTATCAGGTTTACGCCCTGGATCATCGAGGGCATGGTAAATCAGATGGTAAACTCGATGAGATTAGCGATTTTTCAATTTTTGTTGCTGATCTCAAGAATTTTTTTGATATCATCCGGGAGGAATATCCGGATAAGAAAATTTTCCTCATCGGGCACAGCATGGGATCACTCATCAGCCTCCTTTATACACTTGATTACCAGCAAGAACTCGCCGGGCTGGTGATCTCCGGGGGCGGCCTCCCAAAACCGGATGACCCGCCATTACCCGAGAGACCTGCCGATCAACCTTTGGATTCTTCATTCCTGAGTCGTGATCCGGAAGTCATTAAGTCCTATGAAAATGATCCGTTGGTCTATCGCGGTCCCATACCTCAAGCGATTGAATCCGGTATGTTCAAAGGGCTAAACCAGCTGTCCGGGGAAGTAAAAAATATTAAACTCCCCGTAATCATAATGGCTGGTGATGGTGTCATGGATGGCGCCAGAAGCCAAAATTTGTATGACAGCATCGGTTCGGAAGACAAGACACTAAAACGCTATCCGGATCTGATGCACGAGATATTCAATGAACCGGAACACCCCCAGGTCATGGCTGATCTGGAAAAATGGCTGGAAACGCATTAGTGAGGAGAAAACAATCATTTCATAACGAATCAGGTAATAAAAGTGGAAGGTAATACCGCCAAAGCGTTTGCCTACTGGTTCCAGGCAACAAACAACACCGCCGATCGGCGTACGATGGTATTGGGAATGTTTGGTATCTATATTTTATCAGGCGGCCCGATTCTCCTCTGCCGTGCGTTCGTAGGCGCGGAGCCCCAGACGCAGGGATATGATCCCCAGGATCGAAGCAATAACAGCCACGATAACGGCTGATGACCGCACTGCCTTCGGATCGGCAAAGACATAGTCCGTCAGTACTCCGACAAGCGTATTCCCGAGAGTGGTTGCCACCAAATTCAGGACGAGGAAAGCGACGGCAGTGATCTGGCCCCTCATTTCATTGGGAGTAATCGATTGCAGGGCGGCCGGACCGAGTCCGCTGGGAATACCGGTCAGGAAAATGGTCCCCCCGATACAGCCGAGTACCCAGTATGGATTGTCGTAACCATGCGCAAGGAGAAGTGGAATGATGACCAGGGCTTCGGCCCCAATCATCAGCTTGAGATAAACAAGTTTCTTTCCTGCACGGATAAATCTGTTCGCCAGAGAGCCGGACAGGGTAAGACCGATCGTTCCGAATACAAAGATGATAATCCCCAGGTGAAGTCCGATTTCTGTCTTGGTCCATCCAAAGCGGCGCACGAGCCAGACGGGGGCCCATCCCAGTATGGCCATGTTCGCCATGGCGCCGAATGTCGTTCCGAGGATCAGGGAACTGAAGGTGGCCCCATGCCGGTAAAGATACCGGAGCATCAAAGCGCTATCCGGTGCCCCTTTCTTTTCGTGTCGAACCGGTTCCCGGATTGTCGCGATGGTCACTAAGAAAAATATGCCGGGCAACCCTACAAGGATAAACGCCAGCTGCCACGGCTGTACAAAACCGAAAAGAAGAATTTCCTTCGGACCGCCGCTCTGTGCATAGTCGGCAACCATGCCGCCGCAAAGGTGTGCTACTCCCGCCCCGAGCATGATGCCGCCTGAAAAAATCGTGAGCGGGAGGCTGCGCTTTTCCCGGGGAAAGTAATCCGAGATGAGCGAGTATGCGCAGGGCACCAGGCACGCTTCACCGACACCGACGCCCATGCGGGCAAAAAACAGCTGCCAGAAGGTGGATGCCTGGCCGCAGAGGACTGTCATGGTACTCCAGAGGGCGACGCCGCAAAGAAGAAGGTTGCGCCGCGATTTCGCATCGGCCAGTCGACCCACCGGGACGCCCAGAAAGGCATAAAAGGCGACAAAAGAGAGACCCGAAAGCAGACTATAATAGGTATCGTTGATCTGAAGGTCCGCTTGAATCGGTCCGACGAGATAGGTGATGATGGACCGGTCGACGAAGGAGAAGGTGTAGCACAGGTAGAGGATGATGACGACGTACCACCCGTACCCGCTTGAAGGGTATCTGGCGTCATCCGCCGATGCTGTTACTGCCGTGTGTTTTAAGGACGGATCTTCAGTCGTTTTCATAGACGCATATACCTCACTTCCGGAAAGAGTGAAAAAGCTGCTGAAAACAGATCAATACATCAGGGTCGGATTTATCTCGAATATCGGTCGTCCTTTTTTTAAATAGGCCCGTATGTTTTCGATGGTCTGGGTGGTGTTCAGATCTACTGCCTGGGGCGTCAAGCCGCCTATATGGGGAGACAGCACGACATTGTCCAGCTCATGAAAAGGAAACCGGGACGGGAAGACTGTCTGCCCCTTCCCGGCGGGGTCGGGGTAGTTGTACCAGACGTCCAGCCCGGCCCCCTTTAACACCCCATCCTTCAGCGCACCGAACAGAGCGGCTTCATCCACCACGCCCCCCCGGCCGACATTGACCAGGAACTTGCCCGCCATTTTTGAAATGGTCCCGGCATCGATCAGTCCTTCCGTCTCTCTGGTCTGGGGCAGGCTGATAAATACCAGCTCACTGCCCTCCAACGCCTCAAACAGATCCTGGGTGATATGATCGAAATTTTCAGGAAGGCTTGACACCGGCTTTTGCTTGAATCCCACCACCCGGCAGCCGAATGCTTTCAGATAACGGGCGATCCACCTGCCGATTTCGCCGGTTCCGATCAGGGCGCAGCGCTTACCATACAGGGATTCCCAGGTGTCGGCCACATCTTTGCCGCTCCACACGCCGTGCCAGCGGCCCTGTTTGAGATCATGGTGGTAGGGGATGATTTTCCCGTAGTAACTCAAGGCCAGTGCGACGGCGCGTTCAGCAACGGAAGCGGCATTGCCGTGGGTATTTGAAATAATGACACCGCGTGTGGCCAATTCATCGAAGGGTAAAAAATTCGGTCCGGTAAAATTGAAAAAAACAATTTTCAGGTTTTCGGCTCTTTTCAAATCTTCCGGTGGGATATAGCCGCCGACAAAGGCATCGGCGTCAACAATATCGTCCTCTGTCTTGCTTTCCCTGAGGACGATTTCCAACTCCGGGAATTCATGTTGCAACACGGCCAGCCGTTCCTGCCATGGGGGAATCAGATCGAAAAAAAAGACAAATTTCACTTGAACCTCTTTTAAGCTTTTGCGGCGGCTCTTTTCAGAGTATTTGCCTCCATGTATTTGCTGAGATTGCCCTCTGTCAGCGAGTAAAAAGACATGATTGCAATAGCGATAACACCGCATCCGGCCGGAATGAAGCATATAATATTCATTAGGCCGGCCGTGAATTCAGGTGTCGCCTCCATGCCGGGGACATAGCCGATGATGGCAAGGCCATATCCCGCCAGGGTCGTCGCGAGAGCGAGTCCCACCTTGATCGGAATCGTGAAGGTGGACATTATAAAGGCGCTGGCATCCTTTCCCGTTTTATAATAGCCGTATTCCGCGGCATCCATATACATGGCCTGTCGCATGGGGCCGGCAGTCCCGGAGATTATTCCGGAAAGGCAGAGAATTGTAGTGTAGATATACGGGCTCGATGCACCGAACAGACGTAAAACCAAAAAGGCCGCGGTTGACCAGCTTACCGCAAGTAAATATGTTTTTTTCTTTCCCAACCGGTTTATGACAAAGGGAGCGATCAGAGAGCTTAAAAAAGCGACGAGACTGACCGCAAATGTATGATATGCCATCCACATTTCATAATGGCTTATATATTTGAAGTAATAAATTGCAAACGTGAAAAGGCTGAAAATGCTGACGTTGGTCATGGTGTCCGCGGATATGAGAAACAGAAGCTGCTTGTTTCCCATAACCTGCGAGATCATCTCCCGAAGACTTATTTTACCGGAGGACTCCTTTTTTTTAGAGGAATCGAATTTTTCATAATTTCTTGTCTGATAAAAAAGGTTCCAATAGCCGAATACCTGAAGAATCGAAAGTATTCCCACCGTAGAAAAATAGCCCCATGTCGGGTTTTGGCGGCTTGCATAGGTAAGCAGGGGAATTACAGCCAGGCTGTACAGGATTGTACTGGCCATGCCGAACTGGATATTTCTTGTGGATAGGTGCAGCCTATCCTTTACACTTGTTGCAAGAACGGAAATCATCCCTAAATGTGCATTGTAGGCAAAATTGAGACTGACATGGGCTATCATATACGCCAAACCCAGATAGATCAGTTTCATGCCATAACTCAGGGGGAAATTGGAAAAGGTAAGGGTGAAAAACAGACATGTTATGAGGGGCGTAAACAGAAACCATGATCTGAATTTCCCCCATCTCAGCTGGGTTCTCTGGATCAAACCTCCTATCACAGGGATTGAAACGGCATCCACAAGATGTGTTATGAGCATCAGGGTACCCATGTGGGTGGCCGTTATCAAGGCAACATCCGTCAGGAATATCGCATAATAGTTCGTTGCAAGAGACAACATGATCGCTTTCGCAAAATTTGCGAAGCCGTAACTGTTAACAACCAAACCGGGAAGTCTTTTTTCCACTATAGAAGGTTTCCTATAAGTCAAGTCTATCCAGCCAATTTCAAAACGTTTTCCCGCCAGACGCGGAATCAGGCTCAAAGCGGATCGGCCAATGCAAGATTGGTCAAAATGACACGTTTTGAAATTGACTGTATCTGTAAATTATTTTCGCCGTCTACGCTGAAACGTCACGAATTCCACGAACCGTATTAGTGGAATTCGTGACGTTCGCTTCTAATACCGCTCGTAATTCGGTTGAAGGATTTTGTACTTTGAAACCAGCTTGTCCCAATTTTTCGGCAATTCGATTTTCTTGGTGACAAGGCTATTCTCGAAAAATTCCGGGCCGGCGCTTTTCAACAGACCTATAAACGAACCGGGTCCGCCGGCTACCAGAATCATCATGTTTTCGGTATCCATTTTCGCGGGCGCTTCGGTGTTGGTAAGAGCGGCGAGGCTGGAACCGATAGTGCTGTGTGTCGCAATATAGTCTTTGACATCCTGCTTCGTGTAGCCCGCATCCGACAGAACCTTGGCCCAGGAGGGAATGAGGATGACGCTGGACATGCTCTTGGTGCCGGCGTTTACGAGCGTATCCAGGATCCCCTTTGCATCCGTTCCGCCCGGGACCGTCTGAATGAACGTATTGGGAAAGAATACGGTCACGGTGTTGTCTTCTTTCGTGAAGCCGCGTTCGACACTGAGGGGCTTCCATGGGCTCTGCTCTTCATCCTCGCCGATTACGAGGCTGTACTTGCCGGGGTTGCCGATGACACCCATGTCTTCGATAGCCTTTCTCGCGCCGCCGATGTTCTTGACGATCAGGCCGACGGCCCGACCGATTGCGGCATTGGCGATGTTGCCCGGGCTCAGCGAGCCGGAGCTGCAATTGACATGGATGTCTTTTCTTATCGGGCCGTTGATGGCGAGGAAGGGCGCCCATGACCCCGTACTTACCTCAAATGTATCGAACCGGGTTTTAGGATCTGAAAATGCCTGTACCGTTGCGATCAAAACCGGCATGTGGACGGGAAGGGCGCCCGCCATGACCGCGTTGATCGCAATCTTTTCGACGGTGGCTTTCCCTTTTCTCGGGATGATCTTCGCTACAATATGGTCCGGCGGCAGATCCGTCCCTTTCAGCATCTCCGCAACGGCTTCCTCCGTCGGCGGAATAATAGCCAGACCGTCGCCCCATCCCTTGCGGTAGAAAAAATGATTCACCTCCTGAAGCGTTCCCTTGAACGCGACTCTCGGGGTTTTGCCCGTCTGCTGTTTCGGAGATTTCTCTTCGGCCGTCAGCGGCCTGGTCAATGCGTCAATCACATCTTTCATCACGGCCGCTACGCCTTCTTCTATTTCAGGTAAGACGGTGGATTCGCAGGCCACGGATTCTCCTATAATCCTGATTCCGGGCATTCCCTTGCTCGAAGCTGCTGAATGGGCATCATTAACAAAACCATGATTAGCCAGTAACACGACTGGCTTGCCAAAGTCCTCGACGGCTATGCCGTTGTAGACGAGGTACTTTGTGCAGGAGCCTCAATCACCGACGACGGCGATGACCCCGTCGACGCTTTTGGCCCAGGCTGTATATTTCTCTTTATTCTTCGTCTCGATTTCGTTGACATTCGCCCCGACGGAATGAAAGATAACCGTCTCGATATCGGGATAAAGTTCCTTCAGCCGCCTCTCGATCGATTTCCCGATCGGCATGGCAGCCCGCTTGGGATTAATGAACAACCCGATTTTCTTTCCCTTCAGGCTGTCGAGCCGCGGGGAAATCCCGCGGAACGGAATCGGATCGGCATCCGCCCAGGGGCTCAGCGCTTCAAATTGAAGGTCCGGCCCATCCGGGGCGGCGCTCCCGGCCCCCCAGGCCATGGACAGGCTCCCGACCGCCATAACGGCAAGAAACCCGATGCAAAACATTAGCAGCAATCTGTTCATTATAGTCTCCTTCTAAATGGGTTGGTAAAAGGGGACATCGCGCAAAGTGTGCAATAAAACTGCAGAACACTCTCTGCACGGATGCCCCATTAGTTTACTAGTCAATACCCGACCTATTTTACAAAGGCTTCACCCTCGGGAGTCCTCCGTCAGGCGAAATACCGATCCATGACCTTGAGCGCATCGACACTGGGGACCGGCCCGGTGTGAGGCGTCTGGGCGAAGTGCATCACCACGGGGTCGGCGTCGCTGAACGCCGGCCATTTGGGGAGACCCGGGTCGTTCGGGTCGCCGGTTTTGGCGAAGTTTGTCCAGTAGGTGGCCATGGCCTCCGAAATCGCCTCGTCGGACTTGGTGGGCCGCTGATCCGGATTCAGGTGCTGGAATACATAGGACACTTCCTGCCCGTGCGGCGATCCTTGCCCGGCCCGCGGCGAATCGGCCGGATAATCCGGATGCTGATCGAAGTAATAGTAAAACACATTGGACTTGCCGCTCTTTGACTGCAACCGCGCCCAAATCCAGGTATGCCACCCGAACGCTGCGTCGCGCATCAGATCGCGTGCCGTCTTGCCCACTGTTCCCGTGCCCGGGGGATAGGCCGCAATAAGTTTGTCCGCGAACGGGCCGAAGCGCGACTTCACACCGGCAATGTAATCCTCCGGGGTCCGCGGAGGGGAGAAACTCAGGCCCTCGTCGGAATTGTAGCCAATCAGAACCGGGACGTCGTTGTACTGTTTCGCTTCGTAAAGCTTGTATTGATCGTCCGGAATCACCCACCCATCGACAATCGGCCAATTACCCAGGGGCGGCCCGCCACCGCCACGAGCAGCCTGTCTGCCTTGAGCACGGCCGCTGCTGCCGGTAAGCTTGTCGGGCGAGAGCTTCCGTGCTTCAGCAATGGATGCTACGCCGGCCGCTTTCAGGCTTGCTACGCCCGAACGCTCCGCGTCGGCCAGTCGTTTCATGTTCTCCCCGGGCAAGGGGTCTGGCCTCGGGGGGCCAAAGGACCCGCCACTCTCCGAAATCGCGCCGTGGAACAGCCCTTTGGCCAGCGGCGAGGCGCACAACATGCTGACGGCGATTCCTCCGGCCGACTCGCCGAAGATGGTCACATGATTGGGATCGCCGCCAAATGCGGAAATGTTGTTCTGTATCCATTTGAGACCGGCAATCATGTCCAGCAGACCATAGTTCCCCGACACGTGGTTCTCGGTCTCGGCGCTCAACTCCGGGTGAACGAAAAATCCCATTTGTCCCACTCGGTAGGCGATGCTTACCAGCACCACCCCCTTCTTGGCGAGTTTCTCTCCGCTGAAGACGGGATAGGATGTCGCGCCGCCTGCGAATCCGCCACCGTAGATCCACACAAAGACGGGAACACGATCGCGCGGCGATTTCGCCGGGCTCCAGATATTCAAATACAGGCAGTCCTCGCACGGCGCCGGGCCGCTGCCGCCCGGCCCCATCATCATGCCTTGTACGCACGCGGGAGCAAATTTGGCGGTTTCCTTCACGCCATCCCAGTTTACCACTGGTTGAGGGGCGCGCCAACGGAGGTCGCCGACAGGTGGCGCCGCGAATGGGATGCCTCTGTAAACCGTCAGCCCGTCCTCGACGACACCTTGAACCAATCCTCCCTCAACCCGAACGGGCGCAGGCGTCTGCGCGACGCAGATCCCGGTTGCAAGCATTATGAATATTGCGACCAGAAAAGATTTCTTCATTTGTTATTTCTCCTTGAAAAGTTCAAAGAATAAGGTTTTTCCCCTTCCGGTCGCTCCTCCCGAATCGGGACTGAATACCATTACCGGTTTGGCGTCCCCGATCTCTATGGCGAATGAAACCCATCCTTCAACGGATTTCCCCGGTTTCACCGTTCCCTTGAGCGGCGGTGCGGGGACGGTAACCGAAACCCGGGGATATTCGGTCAGGTCCGATGCAAGGGCGCTCCATTGAAGCGGCGAGTTGCCGAGATCGAAGGTCAACTTGTCGGATACGGCTCTTGATTTAAGTTCGAATTTGACCCTGGCAAGAACATATTCGAACCCCTTCGGCGGGTCCGGATTTTTTGGATCGGCTTTCTTGATGAGCGTCATGGCGTCTTTGCCCCTGACTGTTTCGAGGACCGTCACGGTGATATCGTATATGCTCGAGTATACGGACCCGAGCTCGACCATGGATTTGACCGGTGACCCGATGGGCGCCGGATTTTTAGATGAGTTATATTGCGCAAGGACATTTCCCGGAGACAGCGTCAGGCACAGCAGTATAACCATAGAAAATATGACAGATATTCTTTTTTGCATGTTATCCTCCTATCTCCAGAAATCCACGGATGTACTTCCCACATAACCGAAGTCGCCGCCGGACCAGAAGGTGTTCGTCCCCCCGCCGGTGACGACGACGTGTATGGAAGTTATGGATTCATTGTTGTCGGTTGTGGCAAGCAGGCCCGACCTGCCCATCCTGCTGCCCGTATAACGTGAAACGGGCACAACGGCATCTTCTCCCCTTTTGAGCCACCCGGCAAAAGGTTCAACACCCTCTTTGGCCTTTTTGAGGCTGTCTCTATTCTCAGACCAGTAGAGCCATCCGGGCGTTCCCGTGTTCTCGACAAGATACTTTGCAAAGGCATGTTTGGTAGTGTACCCTTTTGCAGCCACATCATCCGCAACGATAGGGTCGAGAACCAGGATGGCCTGCGTAACGCCGAAGGAGAAGAAATGTTCAAGCCATCCCCTGATGACTTCATGTTGGGGAAGCGGGGAATACCATGCGATGTCGTTCATGCTCCATCCGCTGAATATGCTGACTACGCTCTCGGATCTGTCGAACCCTTTCTGTACGTGCAGCGGCTTCCATCCTTCAGGCAGCCCCTCCTCGTTTTCAGGGAAGCAGATGTTGTTATAGTTAAGCTGATTTCCCTGACTCCCCAGATAGGTCTCACCGGGTTTTCCGGACCCCCCCAGGTTTCGGGAGATCAGTGTCCAGCATCTGCCGATGGACGAATTGGCACGGTTGACGGGACCCATGGCGCCTATCCCTTTGTTCATTCCTATCTCGTTTGCGATGGGCCCGTTTACTACGACCATTCTGGCAAAGGATGAGGTCGAGCTGAACATGGAGGTGACGCCCTTCGAGGCGATTGCCAGTATGACGGGGAAGTACTCGGGCTTGGCGCCCGCCATGACGGCATTAACGGCAACCATTTCAACCGTGTAATACCATGCTTCATGGGGCGGCGACGGACGCATCTGGCCCACCCATTCATCAGGATCATGGCTTGTGGCGTTGAGCATTTCCCTGACCTTTTCTTCAGTCGGAAGGATGATGGGATTTCCATCGGTGTATCCCTGGTTATGGAAAAATTCCAACAGGTTTTCGGGTGTATCCGGGGGAAACAACCTTGGCCTTGGGTCTCTCTCGAGAAATCCTGCTTTGGCGTCTACCATGGAAACGGACCGGGTCAGTCCTGAATAGATCTCTTCGAGCATGGGTTTGCCCGTATTGGGGTCATTGCCCGCAACATATTCCCTGCACAATTCAGCGGGCCTGTCCGTAATGGGATGGGGGGTATAGACGATGCGCAAGTTGGGGATGCCCTTTTTAAAGGCAG
The DNA here is from genome assembly GCA_963677545.2 of Desulfobacterales bacterium. GTDB lineage: Bacteria > Desulfobacterota > Desulfobacteria > Desulfobacterales > JAFDDL01 > JBECKW01. Next base: position 544,553 of record CAXXKH010000049.1, read on the forward strand.
TGGTGGTTACCAGTTCTTCAAAACGCGATGTAATCATTGGAATTGCGGGTACACCCATTCTTTCAAGGGTGACTGCATGGCCGACGACCGCCGGCGAACAGCTACTTCAATGGCCCACCAGGACGATGGCCCCGGCCCCCTTTTCCTTGATCTCCTTCCACAGCTTGGGATCGTCATCCATGTAACCGCCGAACTTTTCCTTCAGAACCCAGTTGGTTTCAGCGTATTTGGTCTTCAAGGCAGCGGTGAGTTCATTCACAAACGGCTTTGTATTGGGATATTTGGTGTCCACTATATAGACCGTTTTTTTATCCAGCGTGGCCGGCCGTGGCGCCATAGGAATCTTGCGTATTTCAGGCTGGATGCCGCGTGGATTCATCACCGTAATCAGGCCGTTTTCGGCGGCATAAAGGGATGATAACGAAAAAGCAAAAAACAACGTTAACATTGAAAGAAAAAATCGACGTTTCATGGGCTACTCCTTTTTCGGGCTGGTGGTGATTCGATGAACAACATGTTCGTTAAATGGTTACAGTAAAACTGAATATACTACCATCATTTTCTAGGTCCATATACGGGTAAAGGCATACCGACCTCCAACGCACCCAGATCCGGGGCTTCACCGGTAAAATTATCATTTACATTCGGAATAATGCATCCCGCATCAACTGCAGATGCATCGGCGACTATCTGAAAATCAGATGGCTTTACATCATAATATACTTGGGTTGGGGACTTATAATCCGGTGCCTTTACATTTCGAAAAATAGTAAAATCGATTACGATGCTATGTCGATCCTGTTTCGTACCCTTTTGAAATTGCACCAGATCGGCAAATTTTCGCTCTACAGGCGGTTTGACATAGTCTTTCACTACGTCATATGGCGGTGAATTCCATGCGAATGAATACACGGCCCGCGGGTTGGGGCAAAATCCATTATAATCGGAAGAGGTATAGTTGGTGAAAGTTACGGCTGAAAAATCGGTTCTTCCGGAAGCCAATCCAGAATCAAGTTGTTTCGGAAATGGTAGTTTGAGCCAAGACCGGCCATTACTTTTGAGATAGAGGTGTTATGATAATAATGCGAACCGGATGGATTGGATTGGTGTTTTACAAAGCCGGACGAGCTGCTATGGTAGATAATATTGCGTATAAAATAAACCGGACCGCCGTAAAGGGTCTGAGAACTCAGGGCCGATGACGCCCCATCGACACAAAAGTTACGCAAAATCCTGCCGTTGTACATCATGCCGTCCGCTTCGATCGCATTGTCGTGAACATTTCTGATGACATTGTTATAGATGTCATTGGAAACGAACATTCGATCCTGTTCCAACACTTCCCCCACCGGGTAGACATCCGGATGGCCATAAGCCGGATATCCTTCCGGTACGCCGTATGTGGCATGGCATATGCCGTTGTGAAAGTTGGCCACGTAGTTGTGGCAGATAACGTGTCCGGCCCCCGCGACCTTGACGGCATATTCCGACAGGCATCTTTCGAAGGGATAGGACGATCTGAGGGGCGGTTTAAACCAGCCATGAATCCCGTTCGGATCGTGCCGACCGATAAAAACATTATCCGCGATATAAAAATTTTTCGAACCGGACCACTCCGTGTGAATTCCTTTATCGATATTTTCAAACCGGCAGTTTTTAACCGTCAACCCGCTGGAACCGGCGATTCGTTTCTGGCCGGCCCAAAATCCGACATCGGTGTTTCGGATGGTCAATCCTTCGAAATAATTGTAATTGGCGGCCATGACATTGAAAAGGTTGAAGTTGCCATTGCCGTCGAAGATAACCTCT
>CAXXKH010000050.1:0-23681 GCA_963677545.2 Desulfobacterales bacterium
AACATCGGAAACGATCTGCACAGGTGTAAGCCTCTCAGTTGTTGAGCCATCACCTATCTGGCCATATGAGTTATCTCCCATAGCCCAGAGCGTACCGTCTGTTTTGACAAACAGAGTGTGGTGTGTTCCCGCCGTAGCCTGCAAAACATCGTCGGCAATCTGTACAGGCGTGATGCTGCACGCAAAAGTGCCATCACCGAGCTGGCATATCCGGTACGCCCCATACCCATTAAGGTATAGCCTTCCTGTGCTACAGATAATGAAGTGATACCGACAAAAAAAAACAAAAAAACAGCATTATTACGTATCTAACTTTTTTTTGTCTTTCCATTGGGAATGCCCTCACAATAGATAGTATTAAAGTCATTGTTTACGATTTGAAGAGACTATTTCACGAAGGTCGGGACTGCGACCATATCACACCATGGTTAACAGGATCTTTTTAACAATATCTGAAGGATAGGTAAGAATCAATCAAATAATTTACAGGGGTCCCTCGAAAAAGGAGCATATCCTTCCGGCTTCATGCCGGCGATGCGGTTCAGGGAACGCTTTACTACACATTGTTCGAAGGTGAAGCCGATGCAGAGGTAATGAATGCAATTGGCTTTGCCGCCATATGCATCGGCAATCACGAGTTTGATAACAGTGATGAATGGTTGGCGGGTTTATCGAGATGTTGGATGTGCCAGTCGTCAGCGCCAATGTCGAGGTACCGGAAAGCCATGTCCTGGATGGGCTTTACGCACCATATATCACCACTGAAGTGGATGGCCAGGCCATGGGCATCATCGGAGCGACGATCGCCCAGAAAACCGAAACGTCTTCCCAACCTGGTAAAGCGGTGACGTTTTTCGACGAAGCCGGGGCGATTCGAACCGCTGTCGACAGTCTGAAAGCGGAAGGGATCGGCAAGATCATTGTGCTCAGCCACTACGGATACAACAATGTAATGTCAATGGCAGGGGAAATTACGGATATCGATGTGATTGTTGACGGAGATTCCCATACACTCCTGTGTGATTTCAGTGATTACGGTCTCGAGAGCTCAGGGGAATATCCCACCATCGCCCAAAATGCGGACGGTGACGATGTTTGTATCGTTCAAGCCTGGGAGCGCGGAAAAGCCAAAGGTGAACTGGAAGTGACCTTTGAAGGCGATATTATCGAACAGATTCGTATAGAACGCACTGTTTTATAAAAGAAAAGGAAAACGGCGGTCAAACAATACATCAGCGCTGAATGGATAGAAAGTCGGCGATCTCTCCGACAATAGGAAGGCGCTGACTTTCCTTTTTATGTTTCGTCTATCCATATGCATAGACAACCCGAAACGATCCACGGTGTTGATCCGTGCAGTACACGAACATAGCCTGACTCAACCGAAATCGTATGCTTTTCCGCCATCTTTGCTTTCTTTCTCCCGGTTATTTAAATTCGACATTATTTTCTTCCCGCCTTCATTTTGTACAAATTAGTGTCCGCCGCCTTCAACAGAGATGCCGGATTTTCGAAGGCCTCGTTTTCATTGGATGAAACGCCGAAGCTGATGGATATCGGTATGGCGGTATCCGAAACTTCCAACGGATTTTCCAGAAAGTGTTCTTTTATTCGTTCCATCAGAAATTCCGCTTTCTCAGCGGTCGTTTCCGGGAGAATAACCACGAATTCATCCCCGGCGTATCGTGCCACGACATCCGAGCTTCGAACCATGGATTCTATCCCGTGCGCCAGATGGACAAGCACCCGGTCTCCCACGTCATGTCCATTCCGGTCGTTGATTTTCTTGAAATCATCGACATCCAGAAAAACGAGGGACAGAGGGCTGTTGTATCGGTCGGATCGCTGAAACTCCCGTTCCAGAATCGTTTCCATAACCCTGCGGTTCAGTATCCCGGTCAAGGGATCATGGTAAGCGAGGAATTTCAGTTTTTCGTGCGCCGTAACATTGGCAAGACATAGAGACACCTTGACCGCAAGCTGTTCCAGCAGATTCGTGTTGATTCCCGGAGAAAACCGCAAAATAGAGGCATCCGCCTGGTTCAGGCTTCCAACAATCCGGCCCTCGAAGGTAATCGGCGCGATAGCCATCGATTTGACAAGAAATTTCTGGATCGGTGGCAACAGTCGGTAAAACGGTTTCAGATCGTCGTTGATCAGAAGCGGCTGAGTACCTTCGGGAACAAGGCTGGAAAAAATCTCCTGGGGGATGATATTTAAATTCGTTTTAAGAATTTTGGAATGTCCGATAATTTGAAGCAGATCCGAATTCTCATCCGCATCTACGAAGGAGAGCCACACGTGAGGCACCTGAAATTTTTTGCGGATTTCATCCAGCAGGATTTCAAAAAGCCCGCGAAATCGAGAATCGAGAGTATTTTAGTTTCAAGGGCCTGAAACTTTTTCGCAATCTCGTCATTTTTTTTCAGTGTTTCAAGAAGCGCTTCAATATTTTGCATAGCCTTATTTTCCTGAAAATGTCGGTTGCCGGTCCTTGAGTCGGACAAGCCATTTTTAAAACGTTTTCCCGACCAACTCTTAGAGTTGGGGTGATCCTGAGTCGTTTTGAAATTGGTCGAAATGAATATGGCCGAGCCGACCGAATGTGTCAAGATATTCAAAGTCGAGAAATTATCGACCCAATGTATTTGCCTGCCTTGAAAAGGTTGCATGAGGTTCATCACTTGTTTTATATTTACAGAAATAACTGCTGTCATTGATAATGATAGTAGAACCGATAAGGAAGCGTGAAATGGCACAAACTGAGCAGAACGTAGCGCATAAAGTGATGTGTTATGTGAACCAGGACGGGTTAGCTGTCTTACGCTGCCCTGAATGTCGAAATAGCAAAACAATCGACACAAATAATAAAAACTACGATTTCAAGCCTTTCAAGGCGCACTGTAAATGCGGCGCATCGTTTAGAGGGCAATTTGAATTTCGATGCCACTATCGCAAAGAGGTACGCCTGGCCGGTACTTATAAACATCAAGAGACTGAATGGTGGGAGATATCCTGATTGAGAATATTTCCTGTCAGGTGTTGGCTTTTTCTGTTTTGAGAAACATAGCTTACAGGAAGGGGATAAACTCGACTTGACGTTCAATTTAGACAATCCAATGAAATCCGAGATAATGCTCAGGGTAGAGGTGTTGAATATTAAAGATAAATTTGTCGGGGCAAAAAGATGTGACATTCAGTCGATGCAACCTGAGTTAGGATTCTATTTGAAATAATTGCCCAAATCCCGTTTTCGCATCATGGAAAATAAGCTTTACTGAATTAACAGTTGGACATTCATGTTTATTGTTGATATTTTTCCGAAGGTGGTTTCTAATAATTCGATAAACAGATGACACAAATACCCAATAAGGAAGGTTAGTAAAATGTTAGAAAACTCCAAGAAAAATCCGGCAAAATTAACAGAGAGTGACCTGGTCGATCCGGAAGAGATACAAAACGTCCAGGTCCTGACCCCTAGGTTGCAACAGCTTAAAAAAGAGTGGGAAGATGCGGAACCCCAGGTATATGTAGATGATACACTCCTGTTCACGAAGTCCTGGAAAGAGACCGAGGGCCTGCCGGTCGATATCCGCTGGGCAAAAGCCCTTGAAAAAAGGCTGCTGGAATGCCCAATACTCATCCGGGACGGCGAAATCGTCGTGGGGTCACTGACCAAGTTCATCCGGGGAAACGGCACCCTGTGCGCCATGAAACCCAATGAAATTCTGGAAATGTGTGAAAAGGGCAAATTCGCCAGGAAGACCAGCGATACGGAATCCACCAAAATCACCCCCGAAGACCTGCAGGCCCTGAAAGAGGATGCCGAGTACTGGGTCGAGAACATGCCCAAAGTCAGCACGGTAAACAAAGCCATTGAATATGATATGGGCGAGGAGGTCTTTGACCTTCTGTTTGACAGGGGAACCGTTTTTGAAGGGCGCGGCGTCCGTTACAAAATGGACAGGGGCCTTTTCCAGAATTACAGTGCGTACGGCGGCGGTGTGGCCCAGGTCAGCGTGAAATGCGTGGAACACGGACTGAACTACGTCATCGACCTGTGCAAAAAAGAGCGCGAGCGGATGATGGCGGAGGGCGACAATGAAAATTCCCACGGTTCCGCCCAGTTCCTTCGCAAGTACTGGCTCCTGGAGGCGTGCATCATCTCTGCGAAGCCTTCATCAAATTCGCGAACCGGCATGCCGACGTGGCGAGAGAGAAAGCGGCCAAAGAGACCAATCCGGAACGAAAAGCCGAACTGATTCGTATCGCGGACGCCTGCGACCGGGTGCCCGCCGAACCGCCCAGAGATTTCTTTGAAGCGGTGCAATGCGTAAGATTATATCACCTGGTCTGTTGGAAAGAGAGTTCGGACCGGCCGGAAGTTCCGGTTGGCCGTCTCGATCAGCTTCTCTATCCCTATTATAAAAAAGACAAGGAAGCGGGTAAAATCAACGCCGCGGACGCCGCGGAACTGCTGGGCGCCCTGTGGTTGAAAATCAGGGAGTGTGAAAACCTGGTCACGATCCCCCGATCCCAGAGAGCCGCCCCCGGCTCCCTGCTCCCCAACATCACCCTTTGCGGCACCGACAAGGACGGGAAAGACCTGACCAACGAAATCTCCTGGCTGGTGCTGGAGGCGATGGGCCCAGGTCAAGCTTTCCGAACCCGCCATATACGTCCGCTATAATCCGGAAATGGACCCGAGATTCATTCTCCATGCCCTGCGCTGCAATGTCGAATTCGGCGGCGGGAACCCCGCGTTCCTGAACGACCGGGTCGGGACCCAGCGTTACCTCGACAGGGGCGTACCTATCGAAGATGCGTGCAACTGGAACGCCAGCGGATGCCTCGGCTATCATCTGGACTGCATGGAGCATCTGGGCGGCGGCCACAACATCAATCAGCTCAAGCTGTTTGAATTGGCCCTGAACAACGGGTTCGATCCCAAGACCCAGAAACAGCTCGGCCCCAAGACCGGAGACCCGAAAGAGTTCACGAGCCTGGAGCAGGTCATGGAGGCCTATTTCAAACAGTTGGAATATATGGTGCCGGTCCTTCACAAGGTAAAGATGCTCTCCCTGTGCACGGAAGTCACCGACGGCCCCATGAGCGGACTCCGATGCGCCATGCAGTACGAGGACTGTATCCCGGCCGGTCTGACCCCAAAGGAGGGCGGCGCCCGGTATCCCGAAGGCAGGACCTCCTGGTTGGGAAGCCGCGGATTGGTCGATATGGCCGATGCGCTGTCCGCCATGAAAAAGCTCGTCTTTGAAGAGAAAAAAGTCTCCATTACCGAACTGCTCGATGCCTGCGCCAACAACTGGGAAGGCAAAGAAGAACTCCGCCAACTCTGTCTGAACGCGCCTAAATACGGCAACGACAATGAGTATGTCGATTCGATCTATGACGAGCTCTCCACCAAAGTGCCTGAAATCATGCAGAGATGGATCGACCCGATCACGGGCAAGAAACCGATGCTCTTTATCGGCGCGGCCGCCGGTCATGTTCCATGTGGTGCGGCGATCGGCGCCCTCCCCAACGGCAGGCAGGCATTCACTCCCGTCTGCGACGCGGCCTGTTCGGTGATGCCCGGCATGGATGTGAACGGACCCACCGCGGCGATCATGTCCGCGACCAAGGGGCCGTATGCAAAGGAATTCGTCGGCTACGCCATGAACATGAAGTTTTCGAAAAACGTTCTGAATAACGATAAAAAACTTCAGAAGATGGCCTGGCTCATTCAGGCATTCATGCAGAGAGACGGCTGGCATATCCAGTTCAACATCCACAGCCGTGAAGAGTTGCTGGACGCCCAGGAACATCCGGAGAACCATAAGAACCTCCTGGTGAGGGTAGGCGGATACAGCGCCTACTTCATCGACCTGCCGCCCAGCCTGCAGAAGGAGATCGTCAATCGCTCGATGCACGACGACCTGTAAACGAAGTGCTTGTAATATAAAACAGCAGAAAGAGCCGCCGAGCCTGGCGGCTCTTTTTACGTAAAGGAAATTGAACTTTAGTTATGGAAGGAATCGTATTTAATATCCAGCGATACAGCATCGATGACGGTCCCGGTGTACGGACAACCGTTTTTTTCAAGGGATGCCCCCTGAGCTGTCTCTGGTGCTCGAACCCGGAGTCACAAAACCCGCAACCCGAAGTGACATACAGGTACACCTCCTGCAAGAGATGCGGCACCTGCGTGGAAGCATGCCCATTGGGAATAATCACCCTGGAAGAGGACGGCGTCCACATAGACAGGAAGGCGTGCGACAAGTGCTACAAGTGCGTGGAAGCATGCGTACCGGAAGCACTCAGGGTATCGGGCGACAGAATGACGGTGGATGAAGTCTTTAAGGTAGTCGGAAGAGACAGGGATTTCTACAAGGTATCCGGCGGCGGTTGTACGGCTTCGGGAGGGGAGATCCTGATGCAGGCGGATTTTGTCGCCGAACTATTCAGGCGCTGCCGTGAAGAGAGTATCCATACATGTGCCGACACCACCGTTTCGGCAGCAGAGAGGCCATGGAAAAGATTCTGGCTTATAGTGACCTGGTTTTTTTTGATCTCAAACATATGGACCCTGCCCTGCACAGGAAACTGTGCGGACAATCGAATGAATTGATCCTGAAAAATCTGGCCCTGGTCGCCGAAAAGAAAGTCCCGATGGTCATCCGGGTTCCCCTGATACCCGGCCATAATGATTCAGATGAGAATATAACGGCCATTGCGAAAACCGTGGCGGAACATACGAAAGAAGCACCGGTGAATATCCTGCCCTACCACGGCTATGGGGCCAATAAATACAGAATGATCGATTGGGAATACCAGCTCGACGATGTTAAAACCCCTCCGCCGGAAGAACTGGATCGGGTCAGGAAGATCATCGAGTCGTATGGGCTTGAGTGTGAAATATCGGAGTAATAAGGAGAGAAACCGTGATAAGAGTAAAACAACAGCGAATCGACGACAAAACATTCACGAAAATGCGCGAGAAGGAATTATCGCAATGGCCGACAGGCAAGGAAGTAGACCTCGACGAGGCGGTCGAATATCATAAGAAAATGCCTGACAGCAAGAACTTCACCAAGGCGATCGCCAAATACAAGGCAGAGGGGAAAATCGGTCTCTTCCCCCGTTCCGGCGTTCCGGTGATCGAGGAGGAAATCAAGCTTCTTCAGGGACTGAATGAAGTGGGGGTGCGGCTGTTTCCGTTCACGACGGACTCTTACACGCGAAATCTTCAACTCGACAAGGCCCAGAAAGGGCTGGAGGAGAGCATAAGGACCGGGCAAAGGAAACTGAACGGTTATCCGATCATCAACCACGGGGTCAAGACCACCCGCAAGGTGGTGGAGTCCTGTGAAGGCGCCTTTGATCCCAGGAGTTCCAAAGTGGCAAACAGTTTTGTGGGGGAAATCGCCTTTGCATCGGGTATGACGGCGATGCCCAACAGCTTTTTCGGCTGGATCGCCGGTTATGATAAAAATGCGACGCCGGAGGATTGTGTCGAAACGGCCCAGTACCTGGGCAGATTGATCGGCGCCTATGCGGACAAAGGCGTTATCATCAGCACGGACTGCCATGGATGGCTGCCCAACGGCGTCATACCGATGTACGTAAACATTGCCACCCAGATCCTCGAGTCCCTTGTATCCGCCGAGCAGGGTGTCAAAAGCGTGGTGCCGCTGATGAACTTCCAGGGCAATATCAGCCAGGATGTCGCTGAAATCAAGGTCTGTGAAAAACTGTTCCGGAAATATCTGGACAAGTTCGGTTATACCGATACGATCATCCCCGGCATCATCGGCAACCAGTCATCCCTCTTTCCATTCCCCCAGGACGTTGGCAATGCGTTCGGATACATCAACTATGTCGCCATGGTGGCCGCGATGACCGATCTTGCCGGCTGCTCGGTCAAAACCGTGGATGAAGCACTCGGCGTACCCAGTGTGGAGTCTCACATGCAGACCTACCGATCCGCCAACTGGATCTTCAACGTGGTGAGACAGCAGAATTTCGTGGCCGATACAGCAGACATAAGACAGGAAGAGAGGATGACCGAACTGGCGGTCAGCGCCATTCTGGACAAAGTGATCGAGATGGGCGACGGTGATATCGTTATCGGTCTTATCAAGGCGGTTGAAGCAGGCGTGCTCGATTCTCCCTTCTCCATCAATGTGCACCCCAAGGACCTCGTTCTGGGCGCCAGAGACCTTCAGGGCGCCTGCCGCTATATCGATTACGGCAACCTGCCCATACCCGATGAGGTCAGGCAGTATAATGATGAAAAGATAAAAGAGAGGGAGAAAGCCGAAGGAAGCAAGGTCGATTTTAATACATCGGTCTCCGATTTCTGGTGCCTCGCCGGAGGAAAAGTGATCGGCGAGCCCGAGAAACAGGAAGATACGCTTGATATTGAAAACATAAAGTGGGAAAAGATGCCGACCATCATCACGGGAACCGTTGGCGTCGATTCCCATGTCATCGGCACGAAGATCATCTCCAAGATCTTAAGGGAACACGGGTTCAATATTATTCCCCTCGGCGCCAAGACACCCGCCGAGGAGTTCATCAAAGTGGCTCAGGAGACCAACGCCGACGCTATCATCATGAGTTCCCTCTACGGCATGGCCGAAATGGATCTCCAGGGATTCGGGGACAAGTGCAGCGAGGCCGGATTAGACAACGTCTTGCTCTATATCGGCGGCATCCTCGGCGTCGGCGCCCGTGATTTCAAGGAAGACGAAGCGACATTCAAAAAACTCGGTTTTCACCGGGTCTATCCGCCCGAGTCGGATATCCGGAAATGTATTATGGATCTGTACGAGGACTTGAAAGCAAAAGAGAACGAATAGAAGCTGTTTTTTAAAAAACCTCTCCATCGGCCCGATTCTCTTCCGAAGCGGAATTGGGCCGATGGATTCAATCCCCTCGATTTACTTACACCGGGTTGCTAAAATACTACTCATCCCAGATCCTGATCCCAAAAGCGAATACCCGGAATTTTCTTAAAGTGCTGATCATACGTGATGATAAGAGAACCGGTTTCCATGGCGTGGGCGGAAATCCATACATCGTTAATAGGCAGAGGAGTGCCTGCTTTTTTTAAAGCGTTTTTGACTGCGCCGAAGATTTCAGCAGTCTCTGATGTTGCATTCAGGATTTTGACTGTCGGCTTTAATAAGAACTTTTTCAAGGTATTCCGATTTTTTACATTTTTTGACCCACCCTTGAATCCGGCAAATAATTCGCCGAGAACGAAAATGGACATAAAAACAACCTCGGCGGATGCGACGGCATTCAACACGCTTGTATCACCCGTCAGCAGTTTCGTATATGCATTAGTGTCCAGCAGAATGTTTTTCATTGCCAGTCCCCCGGATCCACAGTCTCTGTATCGGATATTGCCTCTTCAAATTCCCTAAGATCCCTCCCGTCCCAAACACCACAAAATTCACTGAATTCATCTATGTTTTTCTGAGGCGGCCGGGGCCTTATCCCCAAAGAAGTTTCCAAAAGTTTTTTAATCGTTTTATTGATGCTCAAGCCCTCTTGGTTGGCCTTTGATTTTATCAATTCGGCCAGTTGATCGTCGATACCGTGAATTGTCATTGATTTCATTTTTTCACCTTTGATTCATATTATACTTCAAATATCTTATTCAACAATTGATATTATTAGTTCATTCTTTGGTTCAATACAAGCATTTTAAAGCAATAGGAGTTCATCGAGATGGTCCAGGAAACAAGCGCCAACACTATCATCAATAGCTCCCCTTACCGAATGGCAGAGATGGCGGGGACAAGTGCGGCGAGAGGAGTGATGCCGACAATCCGAACAGGATCTGGTCGTACAACGAAGGGACCAATCAGTTAGGGTCGGTGACAGACTGGACACCTCTGAGTGTAACCTTTACACAACCTGCATGGGCGGAGTCGGCCGACGGGCATAACTATCTGCCGGCCTCGTTCAAGGCAGCCGGTGAGTCTTCGGATTATGACTGGTCAATAGGCGATGTTGTTGTACATAGCACTGACACAAGTCACGGAGTTGGTAATGGTAATGCAAACGTAACGTGGACTAGTCCCATTGATGGCAAGATTGACATATCCGGAGGGGTGTGGATGGGCCGAGATATAAATAGTTCAAATTACTGGTATTTACGACTCAATGGGAACCCGCTGGCAGATGGTTATTTGTATAGTGGTGATGCATACGATAGTGGAACCCCATTCACCTTTAATTTAGGCACGAGTGCGAGTGGTTCGAACGTGCTCAACAGCATAGATATTTCGGTTGGTGACGTGCTTAGCTTGGAGATCATTAGCGCCATCAACGCCTCAGGCGATTTTGTCGTAACCGACTGGACAATCACCGCGGAAACAGAACCCTCCGCCGTTCCCGAACCCACTACCATGCTTCTGTTAGGTTCGGGTATACTTGCGCTTGCGGGATTCAGGAGAAAACTGAATAAATCATAGTCTGATGAGCCATTTTCAAAACGTTTTCCCGGCACAAGCGGAATCAATCCCAAAGCGGATCGCCCTCCCGGGGATCTGCCAAAAATGGACGTTTTGAAATTGGCTGTGATATCGGCGGGATAGGATTCCGTTTTCCCGTAGGAAATCTATCGACGGAAAACCGGATGTCACTCTATCACAAAAATGTTTTTCGCGGATCTCCCCCTATAGCGCGATACATCCCAGATGACCTCTCTCATCTTCTCCTGATTGTTCCCGGTCGCTTTCAGCACTTCCCGGTTGTCCACTACCAGGGCCACATACTCCCTGGCATCATCACGACCGCCGCCAATCAGAAAACCGATTCGGTCATGCTGGATTCTGAAGGTTACGGAAGTCAACGTACCGGTAGGATTGTCGCCCTGGGTTGCGCCGGTTTTTTCTCCGATCTTGCCGGAATACGCCTCGTAGGTACCAACCCAGTATCTTCCCCTGTGATTGGAAGTTCCGCGGCGTCTTGCAAGAACGTTGTCGCCGATTGTCGGATGGGCGCTGAATGCATTCCCTTTTTTCTTCCAGTTCACCAGCGTCCCCCTCCCAACCGGGAGACCGTCAATGAGTAGGCGCCCTTGTCGAACCGAAAGCCTTTTTTCTTCAAGGGCACTTTGTTTACGACCAGTGCCTCCGCAACAACCGCAGGCCCTCGATACTTGCAGGAAAGATGAACAGCGCCCAATTCCCCGCAAATCGTTTTCGACCATTTCAAACAATCACTCTGGGCGGAAAGCGATGCGGGAAAGCACAACATCACCGATGAGCCACACCAGTACAAACATCTGAACAAGGCCTTTTTTCGTCAAGATGATCGCCTCCTTAGGTGTTAAAAGGTTTACAATGCGTAAACACAGCATTAACTTATTACCATTCAGCTCCGAAAAAAGGAGAGACTATGGAAATATTCGATGACATTTTGCATTGGGACGGATATGGCGGGAAATTCAATCTTGCCGCGGGTCGGTGCCGTTTGCGCCTGTTCGATCTTTCAAAAGACCGGACGGACAATGTCCCGCAGCTCAAACCGATTATCGCCGTCGTGTCTGACCTTCCCGGAGACAAAAAAATTGTCATGAAAAAGGTCTCCGTCCGGTCCTGCATCAGTCACGTGGCAACCACCATCGTTCATCGCTTTAACGTCGATCCCGGCCGCATGGTCCTGATCGAACACTACCCCCGCGAAACCTATGGTATCCGCCAGGAAAAAGTGATTCCCGAGAAATTCGAGAAGGTCATACTCGAATGGCATGACAAAAAAGCCCTGTTCCCCAACTGGCGATCCCTGGAATCCCCTCTACTGGAAACGGTGAAGAATTTAGTATCACAAAAGCCATAAGGAGTTTTAATATCACTCAGACAGATTCTTTTTTATCCGCCCCTTGTCATCCATCAAGACAACATCATGCTGTTCCCGAAGGGTATAGGCGAGCAGGTCTTCTTTTATAATCGCCTGGACTTCATATTTGTTGTTCATAATATCTTTTGGCATAATAAGGAAACACTGATGGGCCTCCTCTTTCGAATTGAAAGCCGGCACAAATGAATCCCCACTCTCCTGATCCGTATATCCCAGGAACTGCTCCCCCGCCGTCCCGGGATTTTGAACAATTACATAAAACCAGTTATCTCTTATCGATTGATTCACTTTTTTATACACCTCCATTCATTTAAAAAAAGATCTATGTCCGTCTGTACCCATACATGATCCCTCCCAGTACCACAACAATACCCGCCATAAAAAATGTATTCGGGGCGCCGATCCGGCTGGACAGACCGCCCAGCAGCAGGTTCCCGAAAGGTGTCATGCCGGAGAGCGCGAAAACATGGAGCGCCATCACCCGCCCCCGTTTATTGTCATCCACAACGGTTTGAATGAGAATATTGCTGAATGATATGACCAGCATTATCCCGAAACTGATGACAAATATAGAGATCAACGACAACAGCAGGATCCGTGAAAAGGAAAATACGATCAGTCCCGCTCCCGAAAAGAGTGCGCCTCCGAAAATAAATTTTGCCTGGTTCCGGCTGCTCTTCCGGGAAGCGACGTAGATCGCTCCCGTCAACGCGCCAAGGCCGGAGCACCCCACCAGATAGCCGAGGGTCTGTGCCCCGCCGCCAAGGACTTCTTTTGCGAAAACAGGCATAAGCACGAGATAGGGGTTGGCGAAGAAACTGATGGCCGCGATAAGAAACAGGGTATATCGAATGGGGACATGGCCGGCGACATATCCCAACCCGTCCTTCAGACCCTGCCAGAAGTCACGCTTCCCGGCGTCTCTCCTTTTTACGGCGATTCTCATGACAAGCAGGGCGACGATGACGCCGATATAACTGATAGCGTTCAGCAGAAAACAGAGCCCTTCGCCCAGGATAACAATCACAATCCCCGCGACGGTAGGCCCTATCAACCGGGCGCTGTTATACATGATGGAATTCAGGGCAATGGCGTTTCCCAAGTCCTCTTTATCGTCTACGAGATCGATAAACAGGGACTGACGGGCCGTCACGTCAACGGCCATAACGGTACCCAGCAGCACGCTTATGACGATGACATGCCAGACCGCAACAACGTCCGACAGCACCAGGACCGCCATAATGAGGGCACAACACATGGCCAGCATCTGGGTAAACACCACCGTCCGGTGGCGATCCCACCTGTCCACCAGGACCCCCGCAAAAGGGGGCAGAACAAACATGGGGATGTTCTCCGCAAACCCCACAACCCCCAGCCAGAAAGCGGAGTCGGTCAGCCGGTAGACCAGCCACCCCATCGCCACATTCTGTATCCACATACCGATCAGGGAGACGCTCTGTCCCATGAAAAACATGCGGTAATTTCTATGTTTGAGAGCCCGGAAGGTAAACCTGATCCTGTTGATTAGTTTTGTAAATCGCATAGCCTAATATTTTAAAATCACAGTGGATTGTCAAGGCAAAACCGGTTGTCGGGCGGGCAAGCGCATTTGCACTTGGTATTGAAATTTTAAATGAACATCGAACATCCAACACCCAATGTCCAACATTGAATGCTGAGATCGCTTCGCTTCATCATTGATAAAAAAGGTGGTTATTTATTGACGTTTGTGAAGCAGGACAAGAAAATGATTAAAATCGGCAGAATGCCTTATTCGACGTTAAACGTTGGGCGTTGGATGTTGGACGTTCATCTTTTAAGACATCGGCGCCACGCTCAATTGCGGTTATCCCGGTTCGCTCGCCTGAATATATTGACTTATTTCCGGTGCTTTGCCATATTCACACTTCGATAAATATTTAAAAAAGCGCAATATCACGCAAAGCCGGAAGGAATGCCAAGTTAACAAACTAATATTATAAGTTTTTTCTTTGCGTGCTTTTCGTGAGAAAGGTAGTTTTAAATAGATGGCCATAATCAGATACCCCCACCTTTTCGAGCCGATCCGGCTCGGCAGGACTCTATTTCGCAACCGCATATTTGCCTCCCCGATATCGGGCAGAAGTATGGATGCTTTTAACCGGCTGAACAACGACGGCATTGCCTTCTACGAGCGGAAAGCCATCGGCGGTGTCGCCTCCGTGTGTGTCGGTGACGGTCTGGTGGATTCCAAACACGGCATGTACGGCAACCCCGGTTATATGCTTCCCTTGGACGATCCACTGTCCAACCGCTCCCTGAATCTCCTGTCAACGGCGGTCAGCCGTCACGGGGCCGTCGCCTCCGTAGAGCTTCAGCATTGCGGCCTCTACTCCTGGGGCTCCGAGGCCAATGGTGAAACCGTATATGGGCCCTGCGGCGGTATGTGTGCGCGGGGCTATGAATATTATGAAATGCCCGAAGAGATCATCCTGAGCACTATCGATGCCTTCGCTAAAGCCGCCGCATGGGCCAAACAATGCGGATTCGGCATGGTGACGATTCATGGCGGACACGGGTGGCTGATTTCACAGTTCATGTCTTCCAAGGTCAATCAGCGTAAAGACCAATGGGGCGGCAGCCTTGAAAACCGAATGCGCTTCCCTGTTGCCGTGGCGGATGCCATCCGCCGCAAAGTCGGCCCCGGTTTCCCCATTGAAATACGCATCAGCGGCTCGGAGGTTACCGCCAGTGGCTACGACCTCGATGAAGGCATCGCTATCGCGAAGCATCTGGACGGCCACGTGGACCTCATCCATGTCTCCGCCGGCCATCATGAGGACCCGGAGGTTTTCACCGTGACCCATCCGAGCATTTTTTGCGGAGACAGCTGCAACATACAGTTCGCCGCCGCTATCAAGCAGCATGTCGACACCGCCGTGGCCACGGTCGGCGCCCATTGCAACCCGGAACTACTTGAAGAAATCATCGCCTCCGGCCAGGCGGATGTCATTGAAATGGCCCGCGCCCTCATGGCCGATCCCGATCTGCCGAAAAAAGCCCGCATGGGCCGACCCGAGGAGATCAGGCCCTGTCTGCGCTGCCTTACCTGCTTTTCAAACCTGGTCAACAACAGCCAGATTTACTGCGCCGTCAACCCGACCATCGGCCGGGAACTGGAGCACAAATACACGTCCCCCGCGGTCGAGAAAAAGAAAGTCCTTGTCGCGGGCGGCGGCATCGGGGGAATGCAGGCCGCCCTGACCGCGGCGGAGCGCGGACATACCGTTATCCTCTGTGAGAAAAAGGACCGCCTGGGAGGCGTACTGATCTGCGAAGAGAGTGTGCCCTTTAAAAAGAAAATAAAAGATTACCTCGCCTGGCTGGTCAGGCAGGTCGAACGGGCGCCCATCGATGTAAGGCTGAACACGCCTGTTACGCCGGAGATCGCCGGAGAGCTTTCGCCCGACGTCATCATCGCCGCCCTCGGCGCCCGGGCGGTCATTCCGCCTATCCCGGGCATAGACGGAAAAACCGTCATCAGTGCCGAAGCGGCATACGACAATCCCGAAACAGTCGGAGATAAAGTGGTGGTTCTTGGTGGCGGTCTTGTGGGGGTTGAACTCGCACTTTTTCTGGCCGGTACGGGCCGCGAAATCACTATCGTGGAAATGCTGCCGGAACTCAACCATGGCGGCAATTTCCTCCATCAGTTCGCACTGGATGTCGAGCTGAAGAAAAAGCGCATCAAACTCTCATTGAATACAGCGGCCGCCAGGATTACCGAAAAGGGCGTTATCGGCAAGAATGCGGAGGGAGAACTTTTCTTCGCCGCGGACACTGTTATTTACGCCATCGGCCAGTCCCCCCTGAGTGAGGAAGTCGACGCCCTGCGTTTCTGCGCGCTGGAATTTTATACCATCGGCGACTGCGTCATCGCGAAGAATATCCTGCAGGCGACCAGCATGGCGGATGCCATAGCAAGAAACATATAATTTTCAGTTATTTACAGTTATTCTTCAAATCCCGTTTCAAAATCTTTCCGGTTGTGCTTTTCGGAAGACTGTCGACGGTAATGAATTCCTTCGGAACCTTGAACCCGGAGAGCTGCTTTTTCAGAAATGTCTTCAGCTTGACCTTGTCTATTTCACAGCCCTTTTTTGTCACCATAAAAGCGGTGACCCGTTCTCCGTATTCCTCGTCCGGAATCCCAACCACTGAGCATTCGGACACCCCGGGGAAAGTATACATTATCTCTTCCACCTCCCGGGGATAAACATTTTCACCGCCTGTAATTATCAAATCCTTGAGCCGGTCTACGATGTAGAGGTAATTGTTTCCATCCATAATGCCGACATCCCCCGATCGGAACCAATCGCCGGGAAGGAATGCATCGGCCGTCTCTTTGGGATTGTTCAGATACCCCTTGAAAATGCTGTACCCGCGAATGCAGATCTCTCCCTTTTCACCCTGGGGGATCTCATTGCCCTTCTCATCACGGATCTGGACTTCCATCAGGTTGATCGGGGTCCCGACTGATCCTACAACATGCCTGTAGTAGTGGTTATAGGTAACGATTGCAGCACTCTCAGTCATACCGTAAGACTCGAAGATATTCAGTCCCGTCCGGGCCTGCCACTCCCGGAACACCTCCGTGGGGAGGCTGGTGGCTGCTGAAAAGCAGTACCGAATCGACTTCAGCTTCTCTTCCAGGCCGTCCCGTCTCAAAAACCGGGAATATATCGTCGGAACACCATAAAAATTGGTAACATGATATTTTTTGATGTCGTAAAGTGACCGATCGATATCGAAACCATTCTGGACCACCATGCTGCCCCCCACCAGAATCATGGACTGCATGATATGAACCTGCCCGAAGGAATGATTGAGCGGAAGATACAGCAGTGAACAATCATTCTTTGTAGACCGTTCGTAATGGGCTGCGTAAAAAGCGGATGTCAACAGGTTGCCGTGGGTAAGCATGGCCCCCTTCGGAGTGCCGGTAGTCCCGCCCGTATATAATATGGTGGCAATATCATGCCTGTCCCGACGAACAGTAACAAAAGAGGGCGAACCCATTTTCAACAGCTTCGAAAAACTCATGTAGCCATGATCGCAGACCATATATTCGGGGCAGACCCCTTCCGCCCTGCCTTCGAACAGAGCGAGATTATCATCCGATGTGAAAAAGAACCGCGGCTGGCTGTCTGAAATGATCTTTCGAATCTCCCGGGGCGTCGACATGTGGGTAAAGGTAACCGCCACGGCGCCCGCCTTGAGTGTTCCGAAATAGAACACCAGCCATTCATATGAATTGGGAGCGCAAATGGCCACATGGTCTCCCGGTTGAAGACCCAGGGATGTCATTGCCGATGCGATCCGGTTCGAATCCTGGTTCAGTTCGGCGTAGGTGACGGTCTTATCCCCCTCATACACTACGGGGTTATCGGGAAAATGAAAAGCTGTCTGTTCCAGATTGTTTGTAATATTCATGTCTGCTAAAACCTTTGATGTCTGTCGGTTTCAGGTGGGCCAATCGATTTAAAATCCATTGGCGTTGGTAAATGAATCAAGCATGGTAATATTCAAAAAACAGTGTGGATTGTCAACGCTTAAATCGTTATAGGCACCCGGCGTTATGTCATTTGATCGAAGGAATGACTGATGCGGGACTAAAAATAGTCCTGAAGCCCCGGCTGAATCAATTCAAAATCAAGAATATCTTCTTGTATTGACGCATCTGGAACAGAAATTTCTCCGCTCTTGCGAAGGATCGCATTTTCGAAAAACAGCCGGTCGGCATCTTTCAGAACCAACCGGGAGCAACGGGAACATCTTTCGACGAATATTTTGCGGTCATGCCCAAGCCGAATCTCCCGGAACGCACACCGGTAGGAAATCGATGGACTCAGTATGGCCTCGGAATAGCTTACCTGCAGCTCTCCGTCTGAAAAATCGATCGTTGGCCACAGCGACTCGTGAAAAAAGAGGCGCTCTTTTTTTCCCGAAAGATACCATGTCTCTTTATCCGCTCCGCTCCTTTCAAGTTGTGCCGCCAGTCGGCCAAGGGACTCCGCATTCCCAACGATCGTCAGCGTTCGAATAAAGCCGTTTTCGCTGACAGACTCATAATCCTTGAGGATATGTTTCGCATTCCGCCTTCGGGCAGCAGCCTGCTGATAGCGCCTTTTGTATGCAAAGGCACAATAATTGACCGGAAGCTTCAGATTCGAACGAGACACGCTTTCGAGTACCGTCAATGCCGCCAGTTCGGACTCCAGAACGGTCACTTTCTCACCATGCAGAAACGTATAGTTATGCTGAATGAGCTTGGAGACATTATGGGGCGTCAACCGCAGCTGATGGAGGTTCAAGTGCTTCACACCGGTTTCATGCAATACAGGGAGAAGATCGATCAGCCGGCCAAGGTCCTCCGGAATCGCCGGAATTTCCACCGTGACACAGGGAATGACATCTGTCGCCATTCTTGCTCCGGTCAGGTCATAATTCACCGCGCTGATATCAAAACGGATTTCATTCAGGCCGGCATCCCGTAGCTTTTTAAGTCGATCAACTGTGACCAGGGTACCATTGGTATATAGCCAGATATAAAGGGTTTCACCCAGTTTTCTTCTGACCGCCTCTATGTAGTGAAGACTGCGCTCGAAGGTGAGCAGCGGCTCGCCGCCACTTATACTGATGCCCCTGAAATCGAAATGCCGGGCGTAATCGACATAGTCCCTGGATTTTTCGAATGAAATACGATTTGTTGTGGGTACCGAAATGCTCTCCTGTGAGGTGGGGCAGTAAAAACACCGGCAATTGCATTTTCCGTTTATGAACAGACAGGACCAGGCCCCCTCGCCGCAGATACGGCACCCCGGCGACAGACCACCCCTATGCGGTTTGGTCCGTTTGAAATCGAATTCGATGCGGGAAGAAAATGCCTCTATCATTCGAGTACGCCAGGACTCAGCCTTCCGTGCCCGTTCGGGTGAAATCCATGAAAGAAAATCGGTTTTTTCAGCGTATTCGGCCAGATTGGCGTCAATCATCTTCTGGCGCCGTAAAACTGATGGAGAATGAGTCATAGATAACTACTTGGTATTACTGTTTATATAATAATTATACCCAAAATGGCGGCATAATATAGGGAGGTTTTTTTGACTTTGCAAGAAAAAACGTTAAGCTATTGCATTGAATAGGATTTTACTATAAAACGCGTGTGCTTTTTCGGTGATGTGATTTCATATTTGGACGGGCACTCCGGCTGTTGCTGCCGCGGAATGATCGCCGTTCAGACTTTAGGTTGCCACGAGGAATTGTACCAATGAATTTGAAAGATACAATGGAACGATGGACGGTCGAGGATTCCGCGGACCTTTATCAGATCCGGGAATGGGGGGCGGAATATTTCAGCATCTCGGACCAGGGGGACCTGCTCGTCACCCCCCTGCGGGGTAAAAAACACATCTCCGTCAACCTGCCTGAAATCATCGCCGGGATCAAGGCGAGGGGATACGACATGCCCATGCTCCTCCGGTTCGAAGACATCCTCGATTCGCAGATCACCCAGATGCACGAGAGTTTCCGTTCCGCCATCGAACGGTTCGATTACAAGGCGGCGTTTAAAGGCGTCTACCCCATCAAGGTGAACCAGCAGAAGCAGGTGCTCGAAACCATCACCCGAATCGGCAAGAACTACCATCACGGTCTGGAGGCAGGCAGCAAGGCCGAGCTGATTGCAGCCCTCTCCTTCCTCGAAGACAGGGAGGCCTGCCTCATCTGCAACGGCTACAAGGACCGGGAATTCATCGACCTGGGGCTCTACGCCGTCAAAATGGGATTCAATTGTTTTTTTATTCTTGAGAAACCGGGAGAACTGGACCTGATTCTCGAACGGTCCCGGTTGCTGGGCATCAAGCCCCTTATCGGGGTCCGTTTCAAACTCTCCACCCAGGCCGGCGGCCACTGGACCGAATCGTCCGGGGAGCGGAGCATTTTCGGGCTCACCATCTCCCAGATCATCGAATCCATCGAAAAACTCAAAACCAACGGCATGCTCGACTGCCTGCAGCTCCTGCACTACCATCTGGGATCCCAAATCCCCAACATCCGGGACATCCGCGCCTCCATCCAGGAGGCCTGCCGGGTATATGTGGGAATGGCGAAGGAAGGGGCGCCCATGGGGTACTTTGACCTCGGCGGCGGCCTCGCGGTCGACTATGACGGCTCCCACACCAATTATATGAACTCCAGGAACTACACCCTGGATGAATACTGCGCCGATGTCATCGAAGCCGTTATGGAAGTCACCAACGAAGATGCCGTCCCCCACCCCGTCATCATCACCGAGTCGGGGCGGGCGACGGTGGCCTATTATTCCGTCCTGCTGTTTAACATTTTCGATACCGGCGCCATCGATGCGGGTCCGATCCCCGAAACACTTCCCGAAGAAACGCCCGACGCCATCGCCAATCTGTTCGAGGTCAGCAAATCTCTTTCCATTCGAAATCTCCAGGAGTGCTACAACGATGCCCTCTATTACCGGGACCAGATCCGTCAACTCTTCAAAACCGGTGAACTGACCCTTCGGGATCGCTCCCTGGGAGACAAGATTTTCTGGAGCGTCATCCAGGCCGTCAGCGACAATGTAAAGCAACTCAAATTCATTCCCAAAGAACTGACCGACATCGATGTGGCATTGGCGGACATCTATTACGCCAATTTCAGCGTATTCCAGTCCCTTCCCGACAGTTGGGCCATCGGTCAACTCTTTCCGGTCATGCCAATCCATCGCCTGGATGAAATGCCGGTGCGAAACGCCATTCTCGCGGACCTTACCTGCGACTGTGAAGGGAAAATCGACCGGTTCATCGATAGACAGGGCGTCCGGAAAGCCTTGCGGCTGCACGAAATCCGGGAAGGCGAAGAGTACTACCTGGGTGTTTTCCTGGTGGGGGCCTACCAGGAAACCCTGGGAGACCTGCACAATCTCATGGGGGACACCAACGTGGTGAGCATCAACGTGTCAGAGGATGGCAGCTACAGCTTTGTCCGGGAATTAGAAGGAGATTCCGTGGCCGATGTTCTCTCCTACGCGGAGTACGAACCGAAGAACATGTCCAAACGGCTCAGGGAGACAGCTGAACGGGCCATCAGGGAGAAGCTCATCACACCGTCGGAACGCCGGGAGATCATGAAAATGTATGAGGAGGGGCTGAGGGG
Organism: Desulfobacterales bacterium; assembly: GCA_963677545.2. GTDB lineage: Bacteria > Desulfobacterota > Desulfobacteria > Desulfobacterales > JAFDDL01 > JBECKW01. Next base: position 21,085 of record CAXXKH010000050.1, read on the forward strand.
ATATCCCTACTTCGAAATGTGAAAAAGGGGGGAATAAAAAACGTCTCTTCCGCTCCTATCTTTCAAGCTTTTCTTCTTTTCTTTTGCACTGGATGCACTTGGTCGTTACCGGTCTGGCTTCGAGCCGCTTGAAGGAGATCTCTTCGTCACACAACTCGCAAATCCCATAGGTTCCGTCTTCCATACACGCCAGCGCATTCCTGATTTTGTTTATCAGACGGCTTTCCCGGTCCCTGATACGCAACATATTGCCCTGTGCTTCATCGTATGAGGCACGATCCAGCGGGTCACTGAACTGGCCATCCTGGGAACGGACACCGCTGACGGTCTCCCCCCCCTGCCTTAAAAGACCGTCGAGTTGATCTGTGAGTTTTTCTTTCAAATAATCCAATTCGTTCTGATTCACCGATCCTCCTGTTTATTTCCGACTTCCAGCATACCGCCATCCACCTATGGGTACATAAGTCGGCTTAAGAACTTTGCTGACATCCCTTGCTTGTTCAATCACGTAAAAGGCATCCGGGTCCTGTTTTCTAACTTCAGGTAAAAGCCAACGAAGATCTTTACGTCGGCAAGCGATATAAAGTTCGTTCACAGGACCTCTCATTCCTTCACCGTTAAACATCGTTACCGGTTGTCCCAATCCTCGAAGGTGGCAAGCAAGAGATTTATCCGTTTTTCTCGTAATCACCTTGAGAATGATAATTCCAAACGCAAGCTTTCGTTCGACGATAATCCCGACAACATTTCCAGTAGCGTATCCAAGAGCATAAAAAAGGATCAGAAGCGGTTTATCCTTCACCTGATGAATCACGGCACTTACCACCGTGATCCATATGGTTACCTCAAATACGGCCAGAAAAAAAGCGAGCACAGTTCTACCCTGAACAGTGACAATGGTACGAATCGTTCCAAAAGAGACATCACATATTCTCGATAGAAATATTAAAAGCCCCATATATACGACATTCATCTCCGCCAATTTTCCTCCGGATCAGTAAGTTCTCAGCAATGCGGCTCAGCCGGTATTTTGCCCGACGGATCTCCCCAGTTACCTTTCCTATCAGCAGATTTGCAAAAAAAGAGCCATTTGAATTAAGTCGGATATGTAAGCATGGTTGGCTGGTTATGGGGATGGTTTCAATACGGCAGGTGCTTAAAAAACAGGACATGGCATGTCCTGTTTCATCATTTAGCGGAATCGCGATGTCCGGTTCCTGTTGAGGCATCTTATTTTATGTTCAACGCTACTCTCTGGATTATCCACTATAGTCGCCGGCGAAGCGCATCAATTTCAGCAAGCTGTTCCTGCTCACGCCGATGATGCGCATCGACCAGCTGCTTCTCCCGGTCATAGAGCTGGTGGAGACGTTCCCGCAAATTGAGAACAAACTCGATATTTTCCAGTTTGAACCCCAGGTCCTCGTGGAGATGCCGGACAAGCTTCAACCGCCTGATATCGCTACAGCACAGGCCGATCTCTCCACTGGGCATGCGCCGGGTGGTAACGAGTTCTTCATGCTCGCATGAAACAATAAAAGATTCCGTGACCCGTGCGATCCTGGCTGCCGCCCTCAACCATGGTGCGCTTCATTATACGTTGGGGATGCGAGGATTTTACCTGTCGGTGCCTTTTTCGCTCTGGCTGTTCGGTCCCCTGTGGATGCTGGGGGGTGCCGCCGTTCTCGTTTTCGTGCTGAATAGTCTTGACCGGACGGCATGAGGTTGTCTGTATGGGTTCGTTAAAAGCTGACATTCGAGTAAATCCACCTGATTCCCGTCAGGTCCAGAAAACTCGCCAGAATGAACACACCTATGGTGAGGATAATCCCGAGGACGATTTTCACGGTACCCAGGCGAACAAAAGTCCTGTATAGGAAGAATACCAGAACGGCCATTACCAGGATGTCCAGAATGGATCTCCAGGTAAGCAGTTCAAAAACCAAACCGGTTAAAATGTTTATCTTATCCATAATTCGCAAAAAGTATTAAGCGCCTGGCACCTCGATGTAGCTGTTGTGGGTACCGTAGCTGTTTTCACATTGTTTGGGATTCTCCGGGTCACATAACCACCTTCCATCAACTATGAACTTATATTCATAGCGGCCCGGTGTCAGCATGAATGTTTTTTTACACTTGCCGTTAGGTTCCATATTCATGACACAGGTTTCGTCCCAATTGTTGAAGTTCCCGGCGAGAATTACTTTTCTGGCGCCAGGAGCACCCAGATAAAATGTGATCCTTCGTTTTCCCTTTGTTGAATTAGCCATAATAGTATCTCCTGAATCGTTTATCTTTTTTGTTTTTCGCAAAGCCACTGTCTCGCATCTTATATGCTTCGAAACATTTGAATCTCCGAACGCTTATGTTCAGTAAAAAGTGGATATGCTTCCGGAATGTTCAATAAGCACCCATCCACAATCAACTTTGTGCTTTATGGGCATTACGCTTTTCCTTGATTGTTGATCAAATTTTTGCAGAAGATAAGCCTTCCGTCTCCTGCAGCATAAAAATCCTCCTGGATTGCCTCCACCGTGTATCCACAACTCTCGTAAAAAGCCCGAGTACTGGCGTACTGATCACGTGAGGAAGTGTCC
>CAXXKH010000051.1:0-58910 GCA_963677545.2 Desulfobacterales bacterium
ATACCCATGGAGAAGGACGTCCGATGTCGTTTACCGTTCCCGTGCCAGATTGGTTTTGCATCCCGGTTGTTTCCTCGATAGTGGTGCTCTTACATCGGCCTCGGCTGATATCCCATATTGATGGATATCTCATATGCTATTCTGATTAGAGGCTCGACAAATTCATTTAAACAGTTACCATTGGAATCATTCGAATTTAAATAGGTCGAGATTCCGGTATCTATTTCACCTGAGGTGCCATGAATGGGCGCGCTGACACTCATCATATATATACTCTTAATTATCAATAGCGTACAATCCCTGATTAGAGCAAACGCCTCAATGAATTTGTCCTTTTGAATAGTTACAGAATTTCATCGCTCTATCTATGGATTGAATCCGCATGATAATACCCTTCCAATGTATGATAGTTGATTTAATTAGAATAGTATTCAGATGACGTCAACAGCAAAATCGTAAAAAATTATGAAGATCCTATATAAAGAAAATTTATTCTATAATAAAGGAAGGCATACTAATTATTTGGCAACTGGGCCAAAATTTCGATTTTTGCAGTGCTGTCAGTTTTTATGCCTACTGAAATTGATCGAGAGGTTTAAAAGATAATCATCTTGGTCTGTACGGCGTAATCTCGCCGAGTACCAATGATGGCATACTATGCTCTATAATTATTCATAAAATCGAGGTTCTAAAAAGTATACCGCAGAACATCCCCAGCTTTTTTTATTTAATCCAATGCCACTCAATTACGCCATAGCTTTCGTTTTTAAAGTACATTGAATAAATCTCATATAGAGTATTTTGGCTGACTGATATCGCCGAAAATCTCATTTTAGAACCAAATTCAAAATATTAAGATATAATTCTAAATAGTAGATAATAATTACTTTAAAAAGAATATATTTAAATATATATAAATAATTATTGCAAATATAAGGATAACATTCTATATAATGCGACACCATTCAGCAAAATAGTGGATTGCGGTATAATCGGTGGGTTCGCCTTTTAACGATTACCAAAGTCTAGCGTACATAAGTATCATTTCAGCAATTCTCGTTCCGAGAAAGAAGCAGTTCGTTTTTAAGCCTGCTTCTTAAAATAACTGGTTTTCTTGCTTTCGCAGGAACAGATGATCGTTATTTAACTGATGGAGGGAGGTGTTATTTTTTTCTGAGCTGGACATTGGAAAGCATATTATACTATTAAGGAGGACTGAATGAAAAAAGCAAACCGGTTTTCGCTATTATTACATCTATTAAAATTTTTCTTTGCCATTAGCGTGATACTCGTCTGCGGGGTGGCAGTGGGCCAGGATGAGTCGGATAACGATGAGTTCATGCTGGAAGAAATTGTAGTCACAGGCTCACGAATTGTTCGTCGCGATTACGAGTCATCCAGCCCAATCGTCACAATTCAAGCTGATACATTCCAGGATCGATCCAATATTGGTTTGGAATCGACGCTGAACCAATTGCCGCAATTCACTCCGGCCGGTACTCAATTGACGAGTAGCGCTGCCGGCACGCCATTTCCTGGAGCGACGTCCGCACCGGGTGCCGCAACGGTAAACTTGAGAGGTTTGGGAACGAATAGAACCTTGGTTTTGGTTGATGGCAAACGTGTCCAGCCTATCAATTCCATGTTGGTGGTCGACCTCAATACCATTCCCTCCGCCGCCGTCGAATCGGTTGAGGTCATTTCCGGTGGCGCCGCCGCCGTTTATGGTGCCGATGCCATTTCCGGTGTCGTGAACCTGAAACTGAAGAAAGATTTCGAAGGCCTGACATTCGATACACAATATGGAATTACCCAGGAAGGTGACGGCGAAGAATTTCAATTCAACAGTCTAATGGGGTCCGGGTTCGCCAATAGTCGCGGCCATGTCATGTTGGGCTTCAGCTATGCGGATCGACAAACTATCAAGAGTAAAGATCGTGAATATGTTACCGATGGCTGGAAAGACCCCGGGACCAGTTCTTCCCCGACCCAACCTTTAGGCGAGTCCCCTCTGGTCGCCTTTAATCCGGGTTCCACTAATTTGCCAACTTTGGGTTGGGGTGCGTCTACATACTATATCGATCAAAACAGCAACATATTTGACCCAGCCGATCCGTTAAATCCGGAACACCCTTATACGGGTCCGATATCATATGACTCCGGTTTTAAAATTGATCCGGACGGTAAGCTTGTCTATTTCAATAAAGACATTAACTATTTGCAATTGCCCATGAAGCGATATTCGATTTTTGGATCTTCGACGTTTGATTTGACTGATACCATAGAGTTTTATATGGATCTGCGCTATACGGAGAACCAAACGACAGCGATCGGTAGCCAACAGCAATTTTTCAACACCTGGGCCATAGAAATGCCCTATAACCAGCTGTATGACGATCCCGATTCGCCGCAATTCGGTCAAGGACCTACTGGTTTTGCTCATCATCCAGTGCCTGTCGCGTTGGCCGATATGTTAAATTCGCGACCGGATCCGAGCGCGTCCTGGAAATTCGAAGGTAACATGAAATACTTGCCGCCTTATAAGACAATTACGACAAGTAACGTAACTCAGATCAGCGGTGGTCTGCGTGGCGAGTTTGGATTATTTGAGTTCGCTGATGATTGGACTTGGGACTTGTATTTTTCTCACGGCAAGTCAACGGTCAACGCTCAGCAACCCGATGGGTTTGCCTATTTGCCAAGGTCCCAGGAAATATTTCAAGCTGACCAATATGGCAAGGGCTTTAAGAATTCGTATCCGGTATCCGTTACCGGTTCCTGCGAAAGTGGACTTCCAGTATTTAACGAAGATGGCAGTTTCAACAATTCGTTCTACGCCAGCCGAGATTGTGCCGATTACATGATACTTCGCATGAACTCCATCACTACCCTGGAACAAAATGTTTTTGAATATAACATGCAGGGCAGTATTTTCGAATTGCCCGCCGGGATGCTTCAGTTTGCGGCGGGTGTTGGTTATCGCGAAGAAATTTTTAATTTTGAGCCCGACACCGGTTATAACGCCAACCAATCATATCCCAATGTCGTTGGTAATATTGCGTTGCCGGTGGCTGTAAGCGGGAGTACCGATGTAACCGAGTTTTATGGGGAATTGTTGATTCCGATCCTCAAAGACCTGCCTTTCATAAAAAGTCTGACTCTGGAACCAGGCTGGCGCTATTCGGATTACAGTATCTCGGAAAAAGTGGAAACCTATAAAGTAATGGCGGATTGGGCCGTCACCGATTGGGTTCGTTTCCGTGGGGGCGTGCAGCGTGCAAACCGCGCGCCTAATATCGCCGAGCTGTTTACTCCAAACGGCTCCAGTGCAATGAGATACGGCGGGGATACCTGTGGTAATTGGGCACAAGGACCGGATTGGGGCAATAAACCTGAAAATCCCAACCGCTTAAATGTGCAGACCCTGTGTCAACACCTGATGGTCCGCGATGGCGCGCCGGAAAACTTTCCCCTGTATGTGCCTGGGGCCAGTGCGAATGACTGGGCGTATAACATCTTTGCTGCGACGTATTACTTCCCCTTTAGCTTAGGCATAAAGGCCGGCAATCCAAACCTGGAATCCGAGAAGGCCGATACCAAGACCGTTGGGGTCGTTATCGACTCGCCTTTTTCGGCGCCGGCTTTGAAATCCATGCGGCTTTCCGTTGATTATTACAACATTGAAGTTGATGGTGCGATTGGCAACCCCTCGCATAATACGGTGTATCAGCAATGTATGGATCCCCAGTACAACCCCTTAATGGCCTCGGCTCCCGGCACCTACACCGGCGAAGAACTGGCAGCCGGCAACCCGTTTTGCGCTCTCGTCAACCGGGAGTACATAGACGATGATGTTAATGTTTACGGCGCCGACCGAAATTTCAAGGCAGCCTACATTAACCAGGGGGCGCTGTTCTCTAAGGGGTTCGATGTTCAATTTGATTGGAGCTCGGATTTTGCCGACATCGGACTTGATTCGGTTCCCGGGCGCCTGGGGGTGAATACGGTGGTGAGTTTTCTCGAAAAATATGCGGAGGCGCCATTCCCGGGTGCACAGGTTGTTGACTACACGGGAACCGTAACCAATTCATCCTTCGATTACCGGGCGCTTACCACCTTTAGGTACAGCGTCGGTAGATTCTCCAGTGGTTTACGCTGGACGCATTTGCCGGAGCTGGATCCAGCGCCCGGTAGCGCCTCCGATATTCAAGGCGTAGACTCCTATGATCTATTCGACTTATTTGCGCGCTATAGCATCAGTGACAACATGGAAGTGCGCGGTGGCATCGATAACCTGTTTTACACCAAACCGAATGTTGTTGGCGCAAGTTCAACCGACAACAATAAAGGCACTCCTGGGCCCAGTGAAGATACTCTTGGCCGCAGGTTTTACTTGGCAGTAAAATATTCGTTTTAAAAGCTGAATTAAGTCAGCTCTTCATTTAAGAAGCCCGCCAACAATTTTGTTGACGGGCTTCTCAAAATTGAGGGCATATACACTTGTGTTTATATTGGCCCCGGCTGATATCCCATATTTATAGATATTTCATAAGCTGTTCTGGTTAGAGGGTCGACAAATTCATTTAAACAGTTTTCATTGCAATCATCTGAATCCGAATAAATAGAGATCCCGCCGTCTATTTTATCTGAGGTGCTATGAATGGGAGCGCTGATACTCATCATATAAGAAACATACTCTTTATTATCTATCGCGTAACCGCGATCTCTTATTAAAGCAAGTTCCTCAATGAACTTGTCTCTATTTGTTAATGTATTCTTTGTGAAAGGGAGGAGGTCGACATCATTCAAATACTTTTCAACAGCCTCTTTTTGCATATAAGACAGAATGAGTTTACCGATAGATGTGCAATAGGCAGGTTTTCTGCGGATCGGCGGCACGGATGAGAAGCCATGAGTGTAACTGATATCCGGGGCTGATCTTAGGATCATCAAAACAGAATTATCATTCCAAACGCCCAAGCTGCAAATTTTATTTATATTATTTGACAATTTTTTTAGAGGGACGGCGGCTTGTTTATAAATTTCCAGTTCAGCGAGTTGTTTTAGACCTAACTCCAGAATTGAATAGCCGAGCTGATATTTTTTTGTATTTCCATCTCTTCTCAATAAGTGTTTCTCAAATAAGGTATTGATAATGGTGTGCAGCGTACTTTTGGATAAACCCATTAGTTTGGTTATTTCACTTAAATCCAGCTGCTTATGTTCCTTGAACAGTTCCAAAATGCCAATTGCTCTATCTATGGATTGAATCAGCATAACAATACCCTTTCCACGTATGATAATCGTTTAGTTAGGATAATATTCTGAGATCGTCAACAATATATTTTAAGCATACATGTCATTTCGTGAACAAATGATTACAATAGGTAAGCTGCTTTATTCCGTGGGCCATGAATTCCGCATAGAACTCATCCATCCGAATTAGCCGCGAAAAAGAATCGAACAGAGATTTATATCTGAAAAAGAAACGCCCCAGAGGGGCGTTTCTCCATCCTCTATTCTATTGTTAGAGGGCTTAAAAGTTCTTCTTGATCTGCACCGCGTATTCCCGCGGCGCACCAATGATGCCGTACTGCACACCTGCAGTACTAAGCATATCGCGGTTCGAAAGGTAGTACTCCTTGTCTGTAAGGTTCTTGCCGATCAACGCCACCTCCCAGTCCCCGCCGGAAGACCTCCAGGTCAGCCGCCCACTGAGCAAGCCGTAATCCTCGACAAGGTTGGTCTTCTCAAAGACGACTTCGGTATGATACTCCCCCTGGTACGTGTAGTCCAGGCGCGGCGTCATTGTGGATCCATTGGCAAGAGATATCCCGTATTGGACCCCCAGACTGTACTTGGTGTCAATGACATTCCGCCCACTATCGCCTACCTCCAAACCTCTGACGGCTGGATTGACCTTGGTGTACTCGAAATTCAGTTTACTGAAGCTCAAGTCGAAAAGTAATCCTTCAATCGGTGCAGCAACAACTTCCAACTCGCCGCCTTTAACCTCGGCATCCCCCGCGTTAAACGTGGCGGCACAAGGCACGGGGTGGGCGGGTGAAATACCGGCGCAGTTGTTCACCGTCATCTGAATATCCGTATAATCGTTGAAAAACAGCGAAGTGTTGATCCGGAGTCGCTTACCCAGAAAATCAGTTTTGGCCCCGATTTCATAGGCCGTGAGATCTTCCCTGTCGAACGGCGCAACCTGGTCCGGGAAAAACGGCCGCGCATTGGTGCCACCACCTTTGAATGCCGTAGCAACGCTGGCATAGGCCATCACCTGGTCGGTAAAGCGATAGTTCACGTTGATGCGATAGTCTACCTTGTCGCCTTCGTAGGAACCGACGGAACCATCGAGAGGTCCAATATGTTGAATGTCGGGACCGATGGGCGCGCGACCATAACGATAGTCTTTCTCATCGTGGGTGTAACGAAGGCCCGCATTCACATTCATCTTGTCGGTAATATGCCAGCTCACATTGAAAAATCCCGCGTAGCTGGAGGCATCCACGGGGTCATTCTCCCGGAACTCAAATCCTGGAGCCGAATAGTTCAATATCTGATGCGACTCATAAGTAGTGGTCTGCTCGAAGTAATAAGCGCCAAAGGTGTAATTCACAGCATCGTTAAAGAGGACACCATTGAGCCGGAGCTCTTCGCTGAAGGAGTCATTTAAGAGGCGGTTATCACCCAGCGACCCCCCCAGAGGCGAGACGTCATTGTCCGACACCCATTGGCTGTCGAATTCACGATAGGCGGTAATCGATTTTAACGCCAGACTATCCGCTATTGTCCAATCCATTGTCAGGTTGGTTCCCCACACTTCGGTGCGAGAGGTCGGCGCGAAGGTTACGTTGCGTCCGTCGGGTTGTACCGCCGTATAGCTGGAATAACTCGTATAGGGATCTGCCGGGACAAATGCTTTACTCATCGGCACTCCATAAGTTGTGGAGTTGAATGAACCCTTGGCTCTGGGTCCGAACGGCACTTGTTCCTCCGGGCTCAAGGCGTTCTGCAGGGTGACCGCCGCCACTTCGGAATTATCCATGCTAAAATCCGCCGTAATATTAACCTCAAATGTATCGGAGGCCAACCAGCGCAACGCGGCTCGACCGGCTGAATAATCTTTGCCGCCTTCGGTTCCGGAGAGGCAGTCCTGTTCTTTCCCAAGGTCGGGCACACCGGAATCAGGAAACAGGCAACCGTAGTCATAACGCTTCAGGTACCCATCCTGCTTTTTAGAGACCGCGGAGATCCGCATGAACAGAGCATCGTGCACCAGGGGAATATTGGCCATCGCCCGGAAATCTTGTAGATTCCGTGTCCCGTAAGTGGCGCGAACCGAGCCGCTGGACGTATCTTTCGGTTTTTGCGAGTATATCTTAATTGACCCCCCTTCCGAGTTCCGGCCGCCCAGTACGCCCTGGGGCCCACGTGCGATTTCCACACGATCCAGATCAAGAAGATCAAAGTTTGCGCCTGTTAAGCTCGAGTAGTAAATATCGTCAATGTAAACACCGACACCGGGCTCGAAGGCCGGATTGAAATCATGCTGACCAACACCGCGGATGTTGGCGGACATACCCGGCCCAAAGGCGCCGCCGGTTTCGAGCAGGACGACGCCGGGCGCCTGACCGGCAATGGAGGATAGATTGACCTGGTTTCGAGCTTCCATCATCTCCGAGTTGATTGCCGTGATGGCGATGGGCGTGTCTTGAACATTTTCCTGATGAAACTGTGCAGTTACCGTAATCTCTTCCAGCATGAATGCGTCGTCGTTATCGGTTTCCTGGCCCACCGCCGTCCCGAAAAACAGCGCTATACCGAGGATGGGCAGTAATATTGTTAAACGTCTGAACAGCTTGTTGCGATTCGATTTTTTCATTTTTCCTCCCCTTTGTTAAGATGAGTTGATAAGGCACTATTGACCGCCCCGGTTTAAAGCCAGAAAACCAAAAATCAAAAATCCCAACCTATTTGAAACTGCTGCAAATAGGTATTGATTTCAAATCGGCGAATCTTAAACCCCTCGTTCTGCAGACAAGGGATATATAAAGTGAGAGAAAATTACTTTGATTCTATCTTTTCAACGAGTATCCAGCCGTTACATTTACAAAGGCTCCGGTTGATATCCCATATTTATGGATATCTCATATGCCGTTCTGATTAGAGGGTCGACAAATTTATTTAAAAAGTTTCCATTGTGATCATCCGAATCCGAATGGATACTAATTCCGCCATCTATTTTACCTGAGGAGCCATGAATGGGCGCGCTGATACTCATCATATAAGAAATATACTCTTTATTATCGATGGAGTAACCGCGCTCCCTGGTTAGGACAAGCTCTTCAATAAATTTGTCCCTGTTTGTTATTGTATTTTTTGTGAAAGGGGGGAGACCAACTTCATTTAAATACGCTTCAACAGCCTCTTTCTGCATAAAAGATAGAATGACCTTGCCGATGGAGGTGCAATAGGCAGGTTTTCTGCGGATTGGCGGTACGGATGAAAATCCTTGAGCATAGTTGATGCTCGGATCTGCTCTTCCGATAATCAGAATGGAATTATCATCCCAAATACCTAAGCTGCAAATTTTATTCGTATTGTTTGACAGTTTTTTGAGAGGGAGGACGGTTTGCTTATAAATTTCCAGTTCAGCGAGTTGTTTTAGTCCTAACTCCAGAATTGAATAGCTGAGCTGATATTTTTTTGTGTTTTCATCCTTTTTTAATAAACGTTTCTCTACCAATGTATTAATAATGGTGTGTAGCGTACTTTTCGATAAACCGATTATTTCAGTTATCTCACTTAAATCCAGCTGTTCATGCTTCTTGAACAGCTCCAGAATACCAATCGCTCTATCCACGGATTGAATAAGCATAAAAAAGCCTTCCTCTGTATGGTACATTCGTCTGATAGAATAGTATTCTTATTTTGTCAAGAATAAAATCGAAAAACTTGAATAAACTCTATATGGTCGAATTATATCCTATAATATAGCATTTTTTATAGACGTGGTGGTAGGCTTAAATTTCCGATTCCTGGTAATCCTGATCGTCATGACGCCAATTAACGCAATAAACATATTATTAAAAATCACGGTTTACCATCACAATCCCGGCAAAAAATCGTTTAACGGGGATGCGACTCTTTTTGTCTTTTCCATATCCCGCACTATCGGCAATACTATATGAGAAGGATATTCTCCGCCGTGATAAATAGTGACGTCGATCGAAAGCGGGGAAGGTCCGGTGACATAGGCGCTTGCCGAGTCCCACGGATTATAATCCTTGTCCTCACAAGCTATTTGAAGCCAGATTTTGTGCCCCTTTTTAAAGGTATTAAAAATAGGTACAAGCTCGATTTGGAATTCGTATATGGTATCCGGCTTAAGTATTTCAGGATCGTTAAATGGGTGCCAGGGATGACCCGGTTTGGATTTCGATTCATCCAGCTTCCTGAATTTCGTCTTGAGATTTCCATAGCTCCATAGATTAACCTCCTTGGGCGTCCAGGCATCTGTCCAGTCGGGCCTCAGGAATGGTTTCCCTGTTACCGGATTCAGGGCCGGCGCATTTGGACCGATTTCACCGATCTTTATAAAAAAAGACCAGTCGGAAGGTGTTTTTTCGGTCGTTGAGGCATAAAGCGTCATGCTGACGGGACCCTTTATTGTAACTTTTTCTTCCAGTGGCGGAGTGGTAAAGGCCAGAAACTCTTTGCTGTCTGAATTGGGGAGGAAAATGAAGGACCCTGGAAGCGGCTTTTTGGCAGGAGGGTGTTTAAATGAACTTGAATCTTCCTCTTTATCGGGAGAGTCTTCGCCAAGAAACCCCCATGGAGCGGTTGAGGGTGCTTCCTTACCTATATAAAAGCGCTTCCATTCGGTTCGCCTGACCGGATATTCTTTTTCATACCGCCATTTGCCGGTTCCATTATCATATATGGCGATTTCGGGTTCATTCATGATCCCGGTATCAATGTTTTTAAGCCAATAATCGAACCATTTGATCAGATATTCATTTATGGCTGCGGTCTCAAAGATAAATGGCTGATAGCGTGATCCCGCCCATGGAGATATAATTAATTTTTTAGGTGATTTTATTCTGTTGTAATGTGAAAGATGCTGTGTGATATGCAGATCGTTGGCAGCAGGGGCGATACTCAACACCGGGACCTTTATCTTTTCCATCTCCTGCCATGCCCCGCCGTGTTCCCAGTAAAACGGACCGTCCTGATCATTCGCGAAAATCTCTGATATCACGTTCTCCGGAAGTTCCTTGCCGGGGATCAGGCCGGGCCAGATGGCCTCCTGCAATATCTTTGACACAATGTAGATAACAAAGGAAGAACGCAGGACGCCCCCCGGATAGATCATTCCCCTATAATTATCTGTTGTCCCGGGGCAGGGGACGATACACTTGAGATGGGGAGGATTTTGGATTGCGGTCGACCATTGGTTCACACCGAAATAGGACGCCCCCATCATGCCCACTTTCCCGTTACACCATGGCTGTTGCGCCAGCCATTCTACAGTATCATAACCGTCCCTTGCCTCATTCCGGCCATGGAAACAGAATTGTCCCTGGGAAAAGCCGCTTCCCCTTGCCTGGAGCTGGACGAGAACATATCCTTTCGGGCAATAGAATCGTGGCAAGGCGCTTTCAAAAAAATATTCCTTCCTGTACCCGGAATAGCCGATAATTGCGGGCCACGGGCCCTTACTCTTGGCCGGCTTGTACAGATCCATGGCAAGTTTGATTCCATCCCGCATTTCAGCGTAGACATTTTTTTCAAGAACAACCTCATCATGAACAGGATCGGGATATATTACTTTTGGAATTTCATTGTTTCTGATCATTGCCTTTTCCATTTAATCCCACGCCTCAAGGATTTTACTTTTTCCCTGTCACCGGATTAGCATAATGAAAGGGCGGTAAGAAAGCAGAAGGATACATTTCGAAAAAAACTGTGGGGGGTGAATCCGGTGGATTTTCCTTGTCAATTCCAGGCGGATTACGACGGCCAAGATTCTTCCAACCTTCATCATAGGTGGCAATATAGGTGTTGAACACCTGATCTTTGTACAACATCCAGGCGCCATCGTGTTTTATGAAGGTGTTCTCGTAGACACCACCCATCCACATACCCGATCCCTGATATGCTCCCATCATTGAAAAAGCCCTGGAACGTATGAAAGCGGTTTGTCCGTCTTTGTTGACATGAATGACAGGTTGATACTGCATATGGTTGTGGAGTTGTCCGGGAAGCTGATCCTGCACCCCGTATAAATCCAGGTTGCGTCTTATACCTTCATGCCCCTTGTAAACACCCCGCTGGGCAATTTCGATCGTGCCGTCCGCCGCAAAAATTCCTGTCAAATCGTCCCATTGGTTTCGAGCAAGGTAATATCCGTAAATGGCATGCAGCCGCTCCACTTCATCGGCGTCCTGTAACAAACCCACGCGTTTTTCAAAATCATCCAGAATGGAAATCAGGTTTTCACCCGCTAAATCTTTGAAAACGGGTTCTCTTAAGGGTTCCTTGCTTCCCGTCACTGGATTCTCAAAATGGAATGGAGGAACATAAACTGATGGATAATTTTCATAGTTGACACTGGCGGGTTGATCCGGCGGCAGGTAATTGCTTGGTGTCGAACGGGGCAAAGCTTCTTTTCCCCATCCCTTGTCATAGGAAGTGCGCATGGTGGAATATAAATGCAACCTGCTTATTTTCCATACGCCGTTTTCTTTTTTATATTCATTTTCATAGATCCCGGTTCCCCAGAAATGGTTTTTGCCGAACTGCGCTTCCTGTGAAAAATGGTGCCATCGACCTTTTGCTTCAGTTTCAGACAGCACGTGAATGACCGGCTGTAATTGCATGTGGTCGTTAAGTACACCTTCTTCAGGGCCTTCAGCGCCAAGGGTCTTGAAGTATTCCAGGATTCTATCTTTACCTATGTAAATACCATCCCCGCCAAGTTCTACCGAGGCATTGTCGGTGAAAAGGTCAGCAGCCTGGGACCATAACTTTTTATCAAAATAAAAACCAAAAATCCGTTGAAGGTTTTCGATTTTATTTTCCGCTTCAAGACGTTCAATTTCCTGTTCGAGCGAAATAACCTCCATTGCTAATTTTTCATATTCATTCGGGCTTGCGCAATGAGCCTGCGGATAGAGCAGAAGGATCAGGAGTAATGCAACGGCTGAATACATTTGTAATGACATTATTCTTTCCCTTCTCCCCTGTATTTGGCAACAGGATTACCAAAGTGAAAGGGCGGTAAAAAGGTTTCGGGCCAATAACCATAGTCTTTTGCCGAAGGTCTATCCGGCGTCAGGATTCTTGAAACGTATATTCCCTGATTTGCATCTACATTTTTTGCCCATCCACCTGCATAGGGTACAAGAATAGTCTGATACCAGCGGAGCTTACTGATTTTCCACACACCCTCTTCTTTAACATATTCATTTTCATAGGGACCTTCTCCCCAGAATGCCTTTTTACCGTATTGTCCCTGTAGACTGAGATCACGCCAGCGGCCCTTTGCCGTCATGCCGTCATCCGATAAAGTAATGACCGGCATGAGTTGAAAATGTTCATTCAGTTGTCCTTCCCTCAAGCCCGATTTGTTGCCGCCAAATGCATAAAAATATTCTCTTATTTTTTTCTTTCCCAGATAGATACCATCGTGGGCATATTCCAGGGTTGCATTTTCGGAAAACAAATCTTTCATTTCGTCCCACAGGCCTCTATCAAAATAATAACCGAAAATGCGTTGTAATCGCTTTATGTCATTGCTGTCATTAATCCGTTGAACCTTGTCTTTCAGGGCTTTTATTCTTTCGCCGCACTCGTTTATCTGTTTTTCATCCATCCCGGCGGTTGCCTCCTCAACCTCTTTTTTTTGATTGCAGGAGATAAAAACTATAAAAGTGATCAATAAAATGATAATATTCAGTGCTCTGTACATAATTTACTGCCTCAAATTTATACTGAAGCAATCATCGCGCAGGATTTTCTTCTCCTGCCTTATGACGGCCTTCCAATCCTTCGTTGTATATGGTTCGTTTTTTGAAATACCACTGGCCGCTAATCTTTACCAATTCATCTTCATAGTGACCAAACAATCCCAATATCATCGTACGCCGATCGGCGGTGTTGTTTGTTGCCTGAAACCAGTAGGCAAACGCTTTAGCGGTATTGCCGTCCACTTTTATTACCTGATTCGTTATGAAATGGCGGGAAGCGGCAGGCCAGTTGCCTTCTTCGGCGCTTTTGGCAGGGGCATATGTTCCCGATGCAATGAAATCATAAATTGCTTTCCGACCCTTTATTTCACCCCGCGCCCAATTTATGACGCCATCCTCCGTAAACGTAGAGGCATATGTGTCCGCATCCTTGAAATCCAATGCAAAGATGTAGCGACCTTGTAAATCCGTAATGGCAGCGCGGTCTTTTGCATAATCACCGGCGAATGCCATATTTAGAGTAAAAACGGAGCTTAAGAGCAGACATGCCAGAATGATAAATTGATTTTTCATATTATTTCAGCCTCCTATGGACTTTCATGCGCAGCTTGATCTCGACCCAATTTGCCTATTTCTTGATGGATACTAATTAACCGGGTAGTATTAGCCCCTGTTTCTTAGCGGAATATCCCACCCTGTTGCCCGTCGCATAAAAAGGGGAACGGTTTTTGTAATATTCAACTCAATAAGAACCGTGTCCGCCCCGTTCCTTGCCGCCGACACAGCCGCCCCGATACCACCGGGACCTCCGCCCACGACCACCACATCGGCGTCCGGCATACCTTTTTTGTGTTCTTTGACAGTTTCATAATGAGTTCTCCCACGTGTTGTAAAAGCAGCTAAAAATTAATTAATTCCGAATTAAATGTACAATGCAGGTTTCTTTCCAGCATTGTTTGTATGCAGCTATTACAGGACGTGCACAAAGATTTTTCCGACAATCCTTCTTTGAATTTTTTGACGATATGCTGGTCCATAATAAAAGGTCTGCACATTGAAATGGCATCTGCTATCCGCGTATTCACTACATCTTCCATTTCAGAAAGAGTCCTCATACCGCCAACGAGAATGATTGGTTTAAAGACTGCTTCCTTAGCTTTTCTGCACTCCTCTGAATAGTAGGGACTCGTTTCATCCGGCCGGATGTGATTGAAAGGGATTTCTTCGACGCCTTCACTTACCTCTATTGCATCTATACCCGCATCAAGAAACAGTTTCGCAGAATGGATGCCTTCATCCGCGCGCTTGCCTTCCGGATGGTATTCTTTGATGCCCAGTTTTATTAAAATCGGATAACCCGGTCCGGTGATTTTGCGCAATCCGTTCGTGATTTTGATCACAAATCTTGCCCTCTTTAAAGCCGATCCCCCCCATTTGTCGTTTCTTCGATTTGTGACCGGCGACAGGAAAGCACTCACAAGCCAGCCATGTGCTGCATGAATCTGGATACCGTCAAATCCGGCTTCCACTGCCCGGGCACCGGCCCTGACAAATTCATCTATTTTTTCCTCAACTTCATCCGAAGAAAGTTCTCTCACGCTGAGATTGTTTGCCGGGTTTATCGTTTCAGATGGTCCGACTGTCTGGAATCCGCATAGATCCGGGTTCCCGAACCAGCCGGCGTGCATGAGTTGCGCAACTATCTTTCCGCCATTGGCATGTACCGTATCGGTTATTTTCTTCAGAGAGGGTATCATCTCATCCGTATGAATCCCGAGCTGCCCCGGAGCGGCCCAACCATCCAGGCTGGGGAATAGACCGCTTGAAACAATCAGGCCCACCTCCCCCCGTGAAAGTTCCCGGTAAAAGTTGAGCTGCGCGTCGGTGACCATCATGTTTTCGCCAAGGTTATCGACTGTCGCTGAACGGATGAAACGGTTTTTTATGCTGAGTTTGTTTATCTGCAGTGGCTTAAATAAAACTGACATATTAAACGATACCTTTCAGTTCAAGAAGTATTGAAGGTTTTGAAACAGCTTCTATAAAATGTATGGCGGAGCCGATCCTATTTATGTTTTTTTGAATATTGCCTCATCAGAAATTTCATCAGGTCGTCAGGTTCTTTGTTACTGAGATATACCTCGTCAAAAAAACACATTCTGTTGGGATTCTCTTCCGTAAAGGGTTTCCACAGGGGCATATCGGAGCCGTCGGCATCCCGGCCGTTCGGGTCGCCGGAACGAATGAAGTTTGCCCAGTAATTGCACATTTTACGTGCCAGATCGTAATGCTTGCCGACAAAGGGCCGCCAGCATTTCGCCAGCGTCTCGAAAAAGAACCAGAGATCCACGGAGTGAAACGCACCCGGATTGTCCCAGCCGGGAATTTCCGCGTTGAATACCCAGTAATAGACGGGCGTTTGGTCGCCTGTCCTGGCTTTTGCCTTGCCGATAAGTCTTATGGAATATTCCAGATGACTGACCGTGGCTTTATACAGCATTTCTGAAATGCTGCCGTTCCCGGATTCGCAGAGTTTGAGGAATTCATCCGCATCCTCACCGTAAGCCTCCCTGGCAAATGCCTCGAACGCTTCAGCGGTCTTGACCAGAGGACGGTCGGGAAATTCCGTGGCCGTATGGCCGAACATCATGGGGACTAGCTGGCATTTGTTTGACATGTATCTCTCGTTGGCATCTCCCACATAAAACTTACCGTCTATAACAGGACCCCAGAAGGCTTTGTATTCCACCATCTTGTCCCGGAGAAAAACCGCATCCAGTTTTCGGGCTTCTTCAAGGGAAGAGACGCCCAGGAAGTTGAAAAATTCAACGCCTGCCTGCTCGGCCTGAACTAAATCCTTTTCCTCGTGAAAAAGGGTTCCGGGATAAGCCGTCATGGTCAGGCCGCTGTCGACAATGGCTTTTTGAAACAGTCCTTCATTCTGGGGCGACGTGACCTGGGCCATTACACTGCCGCCTCCCGCAGACTGCCCGCCGATTGTAATGTTGTCGGGGTCGCCTCCGAAGGCGGCGATATTTTTCTTTACCCATCGTGTGCCGAACTGCTGGTCGAGGAAGCCGAAGTTGGCGGGCGCTTCGGGGGTTTCCGCGGTAATCTCCGGATGGCAGAGAAAGCCGAAGGCATTCAGCCTGTAATTAATGGTAACAACGACGATCCCGCGCCTTGCAATGCGCTCTCCGTCGAATTCCATCTCGGCGGTATTTCCCTCCTGAAGGCCGCCCCCGAAATACCATACGAATACAGGCAGTTTTTCATCCGATTTTTTTGCCGGTGTCCATACATTGAGATGAAGAGAGTCCTCATCCATTTCAATTGAGGTGTCTACATTCCACTCCCTTGAGTAGATGATTTCAGGATCTTCTCCAGGTATGTGCTGCATTGAAATTGGTGTAAATTTATATGCGTACAAGACCCCATTCCAATCCTCTGCAGGTTGGGGCGCCCGCCAGCGGTTGTTACCGACAGGGGGGGCAGCAAAAGGGATACCTTTAAATGACGTAATACGCGGATCGGCAGCCGGCAACCCTTCAACCACGCCGTTTTCAACAGAGACGCTTCGTAACATATCTCTCTCCTTCTTGTTAAATTTATCAGCCTTTCTATTCGCACAGGTCTTTTTTCTTTCGGACCGATACCGTCCTGCCAATTGTAGCCCGCCACATAATTGCTTCCCGGCCAGCGCATATTGGTGATCTTGAGCTCCTGCCCGACCGCTATGAAATTCTTGTCGAAACCGTCTTCGTTGACATTCGGGGACTCAGGATTATAGAGAGTGCCATACAGGGTGTTTTCAGGAAAAAGAATTTCTCCACCGAATTCCGCGGGATCGAAATGGATCGGCTCCATGAAAACGCCGTATATCTTGGGATCGATTTCGCCGATTTTACGGTCTATGTCGATTTTAATCGTTGCAGCCTGTGCAAACAAGGGAATGAAAAATACAGACAACATTATCAATCTTGGAATTAATCCGCTATTCATGTTTTCTCCAAATAGCTGTTCTTTTAGCTGTTCTTTCCCGGTTTCCCCTTATTTAGTCCGAATGTTTTCCCTTGAAAAATTCTGAACATTCTTTAAGCAGCACAACGGCTTCATCCGGTTCAAGCTCGGTCTGAGTGAGATTACGTCTGATGACACCGCTGGAAAGCGTTCCCGTCTATGTAATTTTCATTTCCTGGCCGGTCATCCGACGAACAAGATTGAAAAAGATCCTGTCTCCTTCGATGTGGCCGTCCTCGATCGCCCCGGGCATACGAGAATTTTCGAGTGTTCCCGTCAATTCGGAGCCGTTGACCGCGAAATCCAGTTTTATCTCATTGCTGCCGTCCTCGCCCCTTTCGAGGGCTTGTCACTCTTGCCCCGTTTGGCAATCAGCTCCGTTCCGGCGCTCATTCCAGGGGGAGTGCTCGTCATTGCACCGCGGCCGGCGCCGGGCATGACGATTCCGTTTGGTGCCCCGCCCGGAGGGGGACCGTCATAAATCCCGATGGAGGGGGGCGGTGTTACCGATCCTGCCGGTTTGAACAGCATCTGGGCGAACAGATACAGATTGTTGTTCCATACCGGAAACTCATGCCCTCCCGAATCCACATACCAGACATGGTCGATTCCGGCGTCCACCAGACCCTGGTGCAGGTTCCAGCTTCCCGTGATCAGGTTGTCTTTGTCGCCGCAGCCGATCCACAATAGACTCAGCTTCTCTTTTGCCTGCTGAATCTTGGGAATGAGCACATCGGGCGGCTGAAGGTTGGGTGCGGAAGAAAATCCGCCCACCCAGGCGAACCTGTCAATGTTGTTCAGACCGAAATTGATGCCCTGTCCGCCGCCCATGGAGAGTCCGGTGAGCGCCTGGTGGTTCCGGTCTCCGCTCACGGAGTAATGCGATCCGATATACGGCACCAGATCTTGAAGCAGGTCCTTCTCGAAATGTGCGTAATAGTTGAAATCCGACATGAAATTGGCGGAGGGGGGGGCGGCTGTGGCACGGCCATTGGGCATGACAATGATCATCGGCACGGCCTTGTTCTCGGCGATCAGGTTGTCGAGGATCGTATCGGCAGCCCCGGGGCGCGTCCAGTGGGTCTCGTTTCCGCCGATGCCGTGCATCAGGTAGAGGACCGGATACTTTTTACCGGTATCGTAACCGGGAGGCGTGTAGACCACGGCTTTACGGTCCACGCCGATGCTCTTTGAGTGGTATGTGATGGTCTCGACGACGCCTTTCGGAATATCGGGGCGTACGTTTGTAAAGTCCGCCGGTGCGTGGTCAGGCAATGTCAGAGCCCCCGCCGGTTCCGGTTTTATTTTCGAAAAACCGGTCTTTATTTCCAGCGGATCGGCAATGTACATATAGTTGTCATCTTCTTCACTATAGGCCGGCCACGGTACAAGCCCTTCAACGGTGGGATCCCCCGTCAGTGCAAACCGGGCCCACATTTTCATCATGGCTTCGGAAACCCTTTTGTCGGCGTCCGTGAGGCCCGGGTTATTTTTATCCCTGGCTCCCGACTGGCTGGCGAGGCCGTACATAAGCGGCCACCATCCGCTTCGGTTGTCGTAGTCTCCAAAGACATAGAGGACCTCCATTGCGTGGGTGGAGACCGCACCCGCAGCCCGCCATCTGCTCGGGACCTGGTCGAATATGGCCGCATACCCTTTGACGCCGACCTTGTTCTGGAATTTGTGCATGTCCACGTAGGCGGGAATCAGCTGTGGCAGGAGCAGGCCTCCCGGACCGGTTATCTCGCCCAGGTTGGCAACGGTAATCAGCGGCACGGCATTGTAGTCTCCGGACTTGAAAAGCTCCAGCGGTGATTTCGGGAGAAACCATCCGTCGATGGTGGCGTCGTCCGGCCCCATGCCCCTTCCTTCTCCCTGCATCTCCTTCATCATGGCGTCTCTTGCCGCCATGACTTTTTCAAATGGAAGCGCCCGTGCCGCTTTCAGGGGATCATCCGAGTGGTCGACTCCGAGCTGGGTAAATAATTTTACGCCTGTTTCCTCCATTTCCGCCAGGCTTTTCCCATTTAAAAAACCGCCGATGGACGATCCGCTTTCGCAGATGGCCCGATGGAAGAGGCCTTTGGCCATGGGGGAGGCCATGAGGGTGGAGACCTTTGATCCCCCGCCCGATTCTCCGAAGATCGTCACATTGCCGGGATTCCCGCCGAATACGGATATATTCCTCTGGACCCACTTCAATGCCGCAATCATGTCCAGGAACATGTAGTTGCCCGATGAGCCGTCGGGCGATTCCGCCGTCAGGAGGGGATGGGCCAGGAGGCCGAAGGTGTTGAGCCTCATGGTGACGGTAACCACTACCACGCCCTGCTGGGGCAGGCGGTGAAGATTGCAGAGCCGGTCGTTGCCGGATCCGGAAGAGTATCCCCCTCCGTGCAGCCAGACCATTACGGGCAGCGTCTCCCCGACGGCTTTCGCGGGTGTCATCACATTCAGATAAAGACAGTCTTCGCTCTGGGGCTTCTGCGCGAGACCGGCCATACCGGCCTGGGGCGGAGTTTTCATGAATTCGACGCAGGGACGTATTTCGTCCCACGGGGCGGGGGGCTGGGGCGGTCTCCAGCGCAGTTCCCCGACAGGGGGGGCTGCATAGGGAATGCCGCGATACGCTTTTACGGGATTGTCCACATCCCCGAGCAGCGTGCCCGAGATATACCCGGTTTCGATTTTCAGGGGATCGGAGAGGGGCGGCGGCCCGGCAACTTTTTCAATCCCTTCATCCTGTTTCGTGCAGCCCGATACCGCCACTCCGACGGATAGGAAAAGCATAACCAGCAGTCGTGCCATTTGTTTTAGAGACATATCATTACCCTTCCCTTGACAAGTGATTGGAACACGATTCGCACGCCTATTAAGATCATTCTCCTTCACTCTATATCCCCAGAAGAATGATACCGATATAAAACACCAGATTTACAAAAGGCCACAACAGCAAACTGTTGAATACCCGGGTGCGTTTTTCTTCATCGTCGATGCAGGCCACGACAAGCCCGCCGCTTCCCGAAAAAGGGGAGACGGAAGTTGCGATCGAGCCCACGGCTATAGCGGAAAAGAACAGCCCGGGCGAAAAGGTCAGTCCGGCGGCCAACCCCGGAACGAGGGCGAAAAAGGTGGTATTGACGACGAATCCGCTCACGAAGAGACTCATGGTGCCGGATATGACCGCCAGCAGAACCTGGACCAGCACTCCGGACAGATTGCTTCCTGAAAGATAATCGGATAGAATTTCTATAACGCCGGTCTTTCCCGTGACCGCGATCAGCATCCCCATCCCGCAAATGGTGGTGAGCGCATGCCACGGCACTCGTGAAAACACCTTTTTCTCATCCCCGAGTTTCATCAGTCTGGCGAGGATCGATGCCATGAATGCGATGAATGTCAGGTAGATATTGTCGTTCACCCGGCTGAAGAACGGTATGGCCGGGAACAGTGTTTCAAGCAGTGGGCCCAGAAGAAGAACAGCGATAAAAATGCCGATCACCAGGAGTGTCTTCAACTGTTCGGTATTGAACGGGGACGGTTTTTCCAGGGCAGGGGCCTTTACACGGTATCCTTTCAAAAGGAAGTAGGCGCCAACGAACACGAGGGAGAAGAGAAACGACGCCTGGACCATGGCCTGGTTGCCGTACGCATTTGCCGCTTCGGGAGTATAGCCGCCCACCTGGGCGGCAAGCTCCCTGACAAAAATACCGATCGTGCTGATGGGCGAGAACCCGCCGATACTTATTCCGGAGACAACTGCAACGGGTGCGAGGAGAGAATGCATGCCGGTTACCTTTGCGATGGATATGGCAATGGGGATCAGCATGACGGTGGCCCCGTCCCCCGCACCGATGCCGGATATCAGGATAGCGATGGCAAATAGCGCGATGGCGATGAACCAGGGCTTTTTCCTCGAAGCGTACACGATCTTTAGCGATAGTTTCTCCAGGGAACCGTTCAGAACCGCGTATCCGTAAAAGAAGGTAACCGAAAAAAGCATCATGAAGATTTTTATGGGCCAGAGGGTCACAATGTCTCTGGGGCTTATTCCGAGTACGGAAACGCCGAGAAGATAGGAGGCGGCGATTGCCCAGAGTCCGATATTGGTTTTGGTGAAATAGCCTACTATAATGACACAAATAATGGTTGCCAAGCAGATGAAAACAGTATCCGGCATTTTTTCCTTTTCACTTCTTTTTAAGCTTTGATGGAAGCTGATTCAGAGAGTGTCAAATAAACCCTTCCCCTTTTATCCATTTCAGAAAAAGATCCGGCCAGTCATCGCTGGGCAATCCCTGTGGCTTTACGCTGAAGGGGCCGGAGCCTTTTGAGAATACATGAAGCTCTGCAGATTTACCTGCTTCGTTCCATACCCTGTAGAGTGCAATGCAGCCCATGGATACCGGTTTGTGGTTGGCTGCCACGGCAATAAACAACGGCGGTGCGGTTTCAGGGACGTGTACGTCGAACATGGAGGGGCCGTACAGGCTAACCACGAAATCGGGATATCCTGCCGGGTCATCCTGAAGGGCTGTGCCGACAGCAACACCGCCCCCCGCCGAAAAGCCCATGATCCCTATTTTTGAGGGGTCGATATGCCACTTTTCTGCGTTTTTTCGGACCAGGCGAATCGCCTGCTGTCCGTCGGATATCGCAAGGCGAATAACGTTGTTGAGTTCCTGGTTATCCGGCATCGGGTTCGCGTTTGCATGTTCGAGGGACAATTTGATTCCCGAAAATGGCATAGGGCCCCCCATGCTTCCGGAAGCATCGACTTTATACAAGCGGTATTTCAGAACAAATGCCGCAAATCCCTGTTTGTTAAGCCACTTCGCGGTATCTGCACCTTCCCCCGCCACACTCAGTACGCGGAAGGCGCCGCCCGGGCAGACAATAACGGCCGCTCCGTTTGCATTGGTGCGATCCGGGAGATAAATCGTCAGTGTCGGGTCAACGACGTTTCGGACAATCGACCCGCCGCCGGGAAAGGTAGAGGACGTTTCCTCCCAATCCCACTCCTCGGAACCCGGTGCTTTTCCCTCCCACAGGCGAATCGTTTCCTGTGCGGAGAGTGAAAACGTAATACACAGCGTAGACAATGCTATCACTATCGCTATTGATTTTATCCTGATTGAAATGGTCAATGTTGTTGGTTCCCGTCTAATTTATTTTTTTCGTCTCGATTTTCCATTCCTTGTCCGTACATAAAGTGCATTTATCTCCCCTGAACATTGATGACGCCACGGTATCACCTTTCAGCTGCCATTTCAGCCAGGCGATGGTCGGATTTGAGAAGGCCCCTCCATGGGGTTGCGCATAGGTACCCCCATGACCGACATCGAGATTGATAATGGCGACGGGTAGATTTTCGATACGTTTAAAATCGTCCATGGCATTCGGATAAGCGATATCCTTCTCTCCGCCGATGACATAGAGGATCGGCGCGTGCAGCTCTTTGAGTGTCTCTTTGGTAAGGGCGGGCATGGAAAGCCCCTCCGGCGGCGGACCATTCAATATGCCGCTGTTGCAGATAACAGAAGTGTCGATACGCGGATCGGGCGACACTTCCAGTGCCTGGAGTCCGCCGCAGGACATTCCCATGGCGGCGACCTTACCCGTGTCCAGTTTTCCGTAATAGGCGCTGGATTTCCGGCCGTTTTCCGCCACCGCCCAGTCGAGTGCCTCAAGCAGGCTGATCTTTTTCCGTTCCCCTCCCATTGTGCCCATCTGAGGCGGTTTCGCTAGTGTTTCAAAGGGACCGATGGCGAATACAATAAAGCCGTGTGAAGCTATTTCATTTAAAAACAGTTTATGCATCGAGGAGGAATCGGCACAGCCGCCGTTACCCCATAAGAGGATCGGCAATTTCTGTTTTGGGCCGAAATGATTAAGGTTCCCGGGTCTGTATATGGTAAATCGGGCAAGTGTGTCTTCACCCAGGGCGACGGCTTTGTACGGCCCTGTACCACCATCTTCTATTACCATTTGTTCCGATGTTTCCGCCGCAATCAGATTGAAAGGAGAAAATATAAACAGGAAAGCAAAAGCGGCAAACATTAAGGAGATTTTTTTCATGATATTTCCCTTCGGTTATTGAACTCTATATACGCTTATAATTACATAGGGATTATCTTTCGGCATTTTTTTCGGCATTGTGAGGGTCCCGAGGAAAATAGCATGGTTAAGCCAGGCATGTTTACTTTCGGAAGGCGCCTCGAAGTCTATTACGGACCGTGTATAGGGCGGTTTCCCGTCTTTTGACATGTGCATCAGGACCCTGTTTTGGACCTGGATCAGTGCCCCGTCATCGGTTTTAAGCGTATATCGTGCATAGAGTTCCACATCTCCATCAGGCCTTGTCAACTGCCAGTCGGCCCCACCCGGCACCACAACACCTTCAATATCGGGGCCTTTGAATTTTCCTCCGGTTATGGGGATGATTCTTCGTTCGCCATACTTGCTTTTTCCAAAATCAAGCAGGCCTCCGATTGTTACATTGGCGTCAAATACGTGTTCCGCATGAAGCGTTTTAATTTCCGTTCCCTCTACCTGAGTCTCCAATTTGGCTGCAAAGGTTACACTAACTGACAGACAAAAACAGACACCGATAACAACCGTAATAAAAATTTTTCTCATAACAAATCTCCTTGTATCGTTGCTTCCTATGGAATGACCGGCCAGAAAGACGGACGAACGGTCCATTGGATATTCGTTAAGCACAATTTCGGGGATAGGGTCAGGCTCTGTCTCCTAAATCTATCGTAAATGAAGCGATTTCATCTGCTGCGTCGGCGGATGTATCCCAGCGTTTGTGAACCAGGGAAAGGATCAGTATGTCAGCTTCTTCAATCACTTTTTTTAGTAAAGGCACATCCTGAACCAGAGCTCCTTCCTCTTCTATCAGCCACAGGACAATACCGCCCACCCCGGTATTACGGGCGTGGGAAAGCAGAAGCCGGCGGCGGTCTCCGATTGCCCGGGTGCTATGACTCAGCGCGTAGTAGTGATCGAAAATGTCGGAGATCGACCCCTCTTCCGGTATGGCTGGTAGTTGAGTACTATAGGCGTGAAAGTCCCCGAATTCCGACACGATATTGCCGCCACCGGCCTCGACTGCACGATGCAGTCGTTCGTCCGGAGGCGTACTGCCGGAAAGCAGCAGTCTCGGTCCGTTGAAGCGGGTATTCCACCAGTTTCTTCCAGCCAGTCGGAAAGAGCGATGTCTTAACTTTCCGCATCGCAAAGAACCGCTCACAACCAGCTCCATATATCGGCGAAGAGCAAAAGGCATCCTACCCCTAAATTAAAAACTGCTGCCGGAGACCACTGGGTTGTTCTGCCCAATACCACATTGGCTGATTACACAATCCCTTCAAAACGAACAAAATTGTATATGCGTATACGAAAAACTAAAAAGATGTCAATGTTTATTTGTAATTTCCATAAAAAAGAAGCATCATTGCGAGAAAATTATATGTGATCAGAAAGTTATCGGTTGTGCAAAGTAAAAACAGTAAATGCGGTAGAATTTTTGCTAAAAAATCGCTTGACAGCCAATACCGTCGTAACGTATACGAATATACAAAATTCTATGGTCTAAGAAACTCACATATAAAATAATATAGCCCACAGAAGAAAACTTAATATCTTGTAGTTCTACTATCGTGGTGTTGACCTCGTTTCTGCCGAAGCAAGGATGAGGAAAGTGTCCGTTTACCTGCAAGCAACCGTTGGTTTTCTTCGATCGTGGATCAGTTAAAAGATTATACCATAAAATCGTATTTCATCAGAACCTTGCTTGGAAAAGAGGTTCCTTTGCCTCAGATTTGAATGTGGATCAAATGTTTTGGGCAACAACCATATCGCAAAAGTTTTCGATATGGTTGTTGGAAGTACATATCTCTTAATTAAAACCATTAAAAATTGGAGGAGGGCAAAGGAGTAAGCCATCCATTGGGAAGGGTGGTGTCAAGAGAAGAATCATAATTTTTATCGGTAATAACTTTGGTATATTTTCAAGGACAATTAAGAACTTGTCATGTGTTTGTAATCATTTAGAAAGGGGACGTTCCTATGGGAGACAGAATTGGTTTCGTGCTTAAGCGGTTACTTTTTTGGTGCCTTTGTCTTTGTCTATTGGGATGGATACCGGGGCAGGCGCTTGCCCAGGATGATGAATTTGTACTTGAAGAGATCGTGGTCACAGGCTCACGTATCGTACGTAATAACCAGGAATCGAGCAGCCCGATCGTGACCGTAGATGAGCAACTGCTGGATCAATCAGCAACAGCGTCAATTGAAACCCAGCTTAACAAACTGCCGCAGTTCGCACCGACAATAGACGTACCGACTACCGGTGGTGACATTCAGCCGACGGCCCGGAATACGCCGGGTGAGGCAACCGTTGCACTTCGCGGCATCGGCGCCAACCGAACGCTTGTACTGCTCAACGGCCGTCGTGGTACGCCTTCGAACGGTATGGGAGTTCTGGACATCAATACCATTCCGACAGCGGCAATAGAATATGTTGAAGCTATCTCCGGCGGCGCCTCTTCGGTTTACGGCGCCGACGCCATGGCCGGTGTTCTCAACTTCATTATGAAAGACAATTTCAACGGATTTGAGCTCGATTTTCAGACGGGCGTCACAGAAGAGGGCGATAATTTCGAATATCAGGTATCCGGTGTTTTGGGGACCGATTTTGCCGAGGATCGCGGCAATGTCATGCTGGCCTTCTCCTTTAACAAGCGAGAGTCCGCCCAATGGAAAGACCGGGACTGGTATGTGGATAATTGGAAAGATCCGTCCATAAGTGGTACTCAGTTCTTCATTAACAACTCGGGCGCCCAGTTTGCCAGCCCTGTCAATCGACCCGATGTGGATGTTGTAAACTCGCTCCTGGGACTCTCGCCGGGTTTCACCTCCTCGCCGGCACAGTTTTACGTAGCACCCAACGGACAGGTGTTTACCGGTTATGACAGTGGTACGGAAGCAGGTGTACAGTCCGCCATAGACGCCGGTGTTGTCGATGGCTATAATGTCATACTGCAGAACAACGGAAGACTTGGCCAGAACAATACCGATTACTACCTGATCTTCCCCCTGGAACGATACAATCTGTTCACTCAGGGCGATTACGAAGTCAACGACTGGATCAGTGTCTTCGGCTCGGCATATTTCAGCAAGGTAAAGACGCATACGAAACAGGAACCCGGTCCCCTGACCGGCGGATGGGATATTAACATTTACCCGGAGTACAACCGCGATGTGATTCCTGACGAACTCCTGGCCCTTATCGACTCTCGGCCCGATCCGATGGCGCCGTTCATGATAAGGGGAATGCTGCCCGTGAACCGGCAGACCATTACCGAAACCGAAACCTTCGGTATCACCGCGGGCGTCGAGGGCAGGATTCCGGGCATTGACTGGACCTGGGAACTTTATACTTCCCATGGTGAAGCCCAGACGTATGCCCAATCGGTAGGCTATGTCTCCATGGAGCGTATCCGGTCGTTCATGAGTGGTATTGCCGGGTATAATGAAGACGGGACACCTTACTTTTACGATGGATACAAAAATTTCGGTCAGGGATTGGTAATCAAGGGCAATCAGCATTCCAACTCTCCAGGTTTTGGCGCCGCAACGGCAAGTTGTACGAGTGGTCTCAATCCATTTGACTGGAGCACCATGACCGACGACTGCTGGAATGCCATCAAGGCAGATGTCAAGACCAGAATGTTGGTGGAACAGGATATTGTGGAGTTTAATGCACAAGGTCCTATTGTGGAACTGCCGGCGGGCGAGTTGCGCGCCGCGGTTGGTCTCACCAATCGAAAGAACATGTTCAAGTTCCTGAGCGACAATGTGAACAGTGAGGGCCAGAGCTTCAATGATCAAATCCTGGGGCTTTACCCGGCCCAGGACTCTCTGGGCAGCATTGAAGTGAGGGAAGCCTATGCCGAGCT
Source organism: Desulfobacterales bacterium (assembly GCA_963677545.2). Taxonomy (GTDB): domain Bacteria; phylum Desulfobacterota; class Desulfobacteria; order Desulfobacterales; family JAFDDL01; genus JBECKW01. Next base: position 26,972 of record CAXXKH010000051.1, read on the forward strand.
CCTTATTCCGGTACTCAGGGATCTTCCTTTTGTCAGACAACTTGATTTAGAACTTGGCGGCCGTGAGTCGGATTATGATACGACCGGAAGCAGCGAAACTTACAAAGTCGCCTTCGACTGGCGGACAAACGATTGGCTTCGTATACGGGGTACTTACAACCGGGCGGAGCGTGCGCCCAATATCGCCGAACTGTACCTGGCTCCTGAACAGTCCTTCGGAATGACCAGTTATGGCGATGTCTGTTCGATGCGGAATAGACGGGACTATTCGGCCAGTCCAGATTATAACGGCAACTGGTATGAAGTCGTTAAGCTGTGCGGTCAGAAGATGGATATGGTCGGTCAGGACCTCGATATCGATTTTTATGGGGCCGAATGGCAGGAAATCTATGATTACGCCGTCGCCAACGGTGGCGCCGTTACGCCCGAAATCGATGAGACTGAGCTGAATGATCAGCCTGCGGGAGGCGCCGGTTTCCTCTGGCCGCTCAATATCGGTAACGATGAGCTTCAACCGGAAGTGGCCGACACCTATACCGTCGGCGTTGTCATCGACTCGCCGTTCCAGAACCCGTGGCTTTCAAACATTCGGCTCTCCGTTGATTACTACATGATCGAAATCAATGATGCGATCGGTAATCAATCGGCCGATATCGTAATGTACCAGTGCGTTGATCCGTCGTTTAACCCGACCTTCGACCCCAACTCGCCTTACTGTTCCGGATTCCATCGCGACTCCCGGTTCGGCAGTTTAGGCGTGGTGGAAAAGTCGTTCTTTAACAGCGGTCGTTTCGAGACCTCAGGCCTCGATATTTCGCTCAACTGGTCCGCGGACCTCGGCCCCGGACGCCTTAGCCTGAATTCGTTAATCAACTATCTGATGGACAAAAGCTCAAGAGAGCTTCCAACCAGACCCATGGTCGATTTCACCGGCACCCTGGGGCCATCTGAAAACGGCCTCAACGGCAACAGTTACGAATGGCGAGCCCTTACGAATGTGACCTACGCCTGGGGCGATATCGATCTCACGCTCCGGTGGCAATATTGGGACAGCATCGAGCAGGCCGCGGCTGCCACTGGTTCTACGTCCCAGAAAGGCGCGCCTTCATACAGCCTGTTTGACCTGGTGGGAAGTTATCAATTGCTTGACAATCTCAGATTGCGCTTTGGTATAGAGAATGTGTTCGGTAAAGAGCCGCCGATTGTCGGGCGGAATCCCAGTGATGCCAGCGGTATGTACGGCGGAAGCTTCAGCGCCCAGAATTACGACACCGTTGGCCGTCGTTTTTACTTGGGAGCACGTATAAATTTCTAGTAAATTTGTAAATGGTCTTTCTATAAGGATTTGAAAGACAATTTTGACGGCCGGGCGGATCGTATGTCGCCCGGCCGATTTTTATCTTTCCTAATCAACGCTTCATCTCAATTTGGCAATATGTTTATGCCGGTGATGTCGTCAGTATGGCAAACATATCCCCCCTGAGATAGCTTTGACTGAGGAACAATGTCTTCCCTGAAGCTGAATGATAGGTGCTTTCATTAAAAAAGAGGGGCGCTCCGAAAGGAATTCCCAGAACGCTCGAAATGTCGAGGTCGGCTGCAACCGACCTCATTGTTTGTTTCACATTATGGACTTTAGTACCAATCACTTTTTCGATTGTATATACAATATCATCCTTTTCGGCGTTTTTGATCGATATGCCGGTACAATGAACGGGGGCAGCATAGTAGATATAATAAGAGACCGGCATCCCTTTAAATAGTCTGATCCGTTCCAGGCGCCATGTATCCTGTTCCGAACCCATTGAAAGGATGTTATGTATATATTCCGAGGAAGCAGCTCGGGAAATTCCCAATACCTTTACCTGAGTATTCAGTTTTTCAACGGATTTCTTCAGTTCTCTGAAAGTGTTGCCCAATTCAAAAGCCAATGGCTCCGGGTCTATTTTTGAGACGGTTGTTCCCAAACCGCGTCGACGCTCCACAAACCCATCATTCTTTAGTTTTTCCATAGCTTTACGAATAGTGATATCGCTGGTTTGAAACTCATTTTCAAGCGCTTCACCAGTGAAAAGCTGTTTCCCCGGGTTATATTGTCCTGATACAATACGCCTCTTCATCGTCTCTGCAATCTGGATGAAGAAAGGAACAGATGAATTGTGGTCAATGGACACTTTGCCTCTTTTTATCTTCTTTGTCATTGCTAAATGTCTTGGGTTAACAGTTCATAGTATGTCCGGCTCGGGTCAATATAACCCAACGTATATCTAAAAATAATCCACATGGGCACTTGTATACCAATGACCGAAATTAATCAAATGCCTGCCTCCGGGCGAGTCAAAAAAATCATCATCAAATTAATCGAGATAGATAAGGAAAAAAAGTCGTAAAAATATTGGGCTGAGAGATTTTTTTAGATGGCTTTTAGGCGCTTTCAACAACCATAACGACAAAAGATTGTCGTTAAGTGGCTAAGCCGCGATTTTAAGTTCATTAAGAATATGCTGCATTTGAATCTGTACCTTTCGGTAATGAATATCCAACTTGTATTGATTTTCCGTTTGGCAAGAGGATAGAGGCTTACCGTTTCCTGCGAGCAAAGGGACCATTACCTTATGACGGAAAAAAAGAAATCCGGTGATGGAGCGCAAACCGTTTACAGTAATTTCATATCGTCGAGATTTTTCAATCTTCCGGACAAGTCCTTTGCCTCTAAACTTTTTCAAATCATAAGACGCTTGGCGAGGTTGATACGGACAATCGGATGTGTCCATGATTTGTTGAACTTTAGCCGCGAGATCGGACGTCGTAAAGCCATGCGGTCTCAAAGAAAGTGCCACCACGGCTTCCATGGCGCTTCGGATTCTGAGCTTATTTACATCGATTCCGCCAACCCTTGTGGCTCCGACCATAGACGGAAGCGGCCATTTATCGAGCGTCTCGTCGTTAAGGAAGGGGCAGTCGATGCCGCTCAAGACCTCAAGAAATCTTTCAAGAAGCGATTTGAGGGCACTCGCTACCTCTCCAAATCTGCCGATGCTTTTTCTACAGCCCAGTTCGTTCGTATTGTGGGCAATGGCCTCAATTCGAAGGACGCGTTCGCCTTTGCTATAAATCTTGACGGTGAGTTTTCCCAAGTGAACCTTGAAAATTGTCAAATCATAGACAGGCCTCTCGACCACGGCCTCGACTTTGGGAGGTTTGCCCTGTTTATCCTTGTGATAAGGACGGCGCTTGTAGCCAAAGATGGTTTTAATGGTTTTTATATTCAGCGGCGAACGGGATCGGTCAATGATGCTTTGGAACACCTCATCCATCGTACGACCGCGTGTGAAGATAAGATTGCGACTGTACTCCGCTTGATAAACCGAATAAGAATATCGAAAGATGCTTTTTCTTTGTTCATCGAGAGTCAGCGCAAAGCAGAGGCAGGAAGAATAAATCCAACGCTCGCAGACTTGGGACATTCGCCCTACAGAACTCAAAGTTCTCATGGCATCTGCGATACGGCCAAAGTCTGCGGCGTTAGAGAGCCTCGTAAAACAGTTTCCTTCTTTTGTAAAGGAAATCCCCTCCTTCACAGCCTGTCGTGCAACATACTCATGGCCGTTAAGAATGATTTGCGCGGTAAAGGGAGGGTGGGGACAGATTTTGATAACAATTGCTCCCCAGTCCGGATCCATAATATAAAACGAGTAATGGTTCACGTAGGGATAGGGCTTTTTTCTTTCTATATGCATTTGGCCGTTATTACACGGGATCACTCTATAGACCGGCGCTGGCGAACGTCCGGCCAGAATACAGTAAACGCCTTTATAAGATGGATCTTTGGGCTTATATTGTTCAGCAAGTTCATGCTTTCTTTCTTTGGACGCACAGTGAGCAAGAGCAATGCCTTCCCTGTTAGCATAAGCTTGAATGCGACGACTGAAACGACCGGCAAAGCGCATGAGATGTGTATCATCAAGCGTTTCATCACCGCCTGTCAGCTCTCGCCACCAAGTGCGAAATCCTCCGGGGCTCATCCCCATACTAAAATATGCGTTCAAAACGATTCGATCAACGCAGTCATATGTGGCATCAAGATGTTTTATGTATTTTTCACTGAATGTGTCAGGTATATTCATTCGGAGGCTCCTGTTAACGTTATTAAATGCGAATTTCAGTTTATGTAGGAGATACCGAATATTGTATCAACAGTTTTATTATCTGCCCGGAACGGGCCCCTTCATCCAAGCGAAGGCTTGGATGAAGCGTAGGCACTTTCTCAGAAACATACACGCAAAAGCGTGCATCTTTCGATAAGGTTAATGGTAAAATAAAATAGATTTCAATCCGCCGGCTGTTGACTGCCGACTGCAGACCGTCGACTCCGGCTTGCCGGTTTAGGAGGGAGGTTAATCCTTTCATCTGTGCCCCCGTCAATGGGGCGAACGAGGTAGTCAACATCCGCGAAGGAGTGCTTCAAGATCGAATAGCGAGAGATCTTCGAGAGAGGTAACGATCCGGTCAGCGCCACTGATGTGATCGTGGGTAGACAGCAGGCCGACACAAGCCATGCCTGCGCGGCGGGCTGCCTCAAGACCTGCCGGGGCGTCTTCCAGTACTATGCAATTTGAGGGAAAAATGACGAGTTCCCTGGCGGCGAGGATAAAGCCCTCGGGATGAGGTTTGCCCTGACGAACATCCTCAGCACCTATCACAACAGCGAATGTATCCACGCGGTTGATCGCTTCTAAAATGGTAGTCAGGTTCCGGCGAGGCGCGGATGAGACCACGGCCTGGGGATAGCCGTGAGTTGCCGCCTGATCTATGAGTTGCGCCGATCCGGGCATAAGCTGGACTCCCTGATCTTTCAGTACGTTCCTGAACATCAGTTCTTTGGCATCGCTGATCCGGACGACTTCGGTATCCGAGAGGTCGGCACTTAATAGGCTACGTAATATTGTGTCATTTCTCTGCCCGAAAGATTGGAGGAAGGTTTCCCAATCGAGGTCATACTTTTCAGCGGCCAGGGTTTGTTTCCAGGCCAAACAATGCGCCTGACGCGTATCGACCATCGTTCCGTCCATATCCCATATCAGAGCAAAAGGGGTGCTTTTTTCCATGATTGGTTCCATTCGAACGTTGCTATCATTTTTTGGCTCATACATCACCTTAATCATTCATATACTGAACGGCAGCCTTTTCTATTGCCAGACCTTTATGGTAGCGGTCAAAAAAAATTTCAAACCCCTTTATGTCCTCAGGGTCTGGTTTTAAAGCTTCCTGTATGCTGCCTTCAAAAACATGTGAGAGGAAATCCGGCAGGGTAACGGCTTTGTTTTTTCGAATCATAAAGGCGGCCAGCAGAGCCATGCCCCATGCCCCGCCTTCTCCCGCGGTTTTCAGTGTGGAGACGGGTGTTCCGGTCGCCGCGGCCATAATTTTCTGCCCGATTTCCGGGGATTTGAAAAAGCCTCCATGCCCCCTTATCTCATCCACCTTCACGTCTTCTTCATTGAACAGCACATTCAGACCTGTTCGCAGAGCACACAGGGAGGTGAAGAGGTGGGTTCGCATAAAATTGGCCAGATTGAAACGTCCTTCCGATGAGCGGACGAACAGAGGTCGCCCTTCGGTGAATCCGGTGATGTGCTCACCGGAAACATATCCATAGCTCAATAGACCGCCGCCGTCAGGGTCGCCCTTCAGGGCCTGTTGCAGCAGGGCGTCGTAGAGATCAGGTTTGGATACTTCTTTACCCAGGGCTTTCACGGCTTCTCCGAAGAGATTAATCCAGGCGTCGTAATCGGAGCTGCAGTTGTTAGAGTGCGCCATAGCAACCAGATTCCCGTCGGGGGTCGTGACCAGATCTACTTCACGGTGTACGTTTTTCAGTTCTTTTTCCAGAACCAGCATGGCGAACACGGATGTCCCCGCGGATACGTTTCCGGTCCTGACGGCTACGCTGTTAGTGGCGGCCATGCCGGTACCGGCGTCACCCTCAGGGGGACATACCGGCACGCCCGGTTTAAGAACACCGGTCGGGTCCAATAGACGGGCGCCCTCTCCTGACAGATCACCTCCACTTTCTCCCGCGGACAAGACTTCCGGAAGGATCTCCTTAAGCTTCCATCCAAAATGTCTGTCTTTTATCTGGGTATCAAAGAGAGCGCACATATTCATGTCGAAGTTTTTTGTTTTCAGATCGATGGGAAAAATCCCCGAAGCCTCTCCGATCCCGACCACTTTCCGTCCGGTGAGTTTCCAGTGAATATAACCGGCCAGAGTAGTCATAAAAGCGATATCTTTTGGATGGTCCTCGCTGTTCTGAACGGCCTGATAAAGATGGGCAATGCTCCAGCGTTGGGGGACGGGATAATTAAACAGCCCGGTCAGTTCTTCCGAGGCGGGACCGGTTATATTGTTCCGCCAGGTCCTGAACGGCGTCAGTTGATTGCCTGCCCCGTCAAAAACCATATAACCATGCATCATACCGCTGAATCCAAGGGCTTTGATACGGCTCAGGGTCACACCGTACCTGTCCCGGACATCTCGCGTCAGGTCGGTATAACAGGTTCGGAGTCCTTCCCAGACCTGCTCAAGGGGATAGGTCCATATTCCGTCGGTCCGGGAATTCTCCCAGTCGAAACTACCAGAGGCTATAGGACTACAGCCTTCTCCGATCAGGACAGACTTGATCCGGGTGGAACCGAATTCAATACCCAGTACGGTTTCTCCACTTTCAATCATGGATACGGTTTTTTTGTCAATTTTCATTGTTATATCCGATATGTTTTTTTGCGTTATCGATAACGCGATACTATTAAACTGTATGTTTTTTGTCAATATATCTTCTATATAGATTGAACAACCCGCCGACTAAAATAATTGACAGCATAATAAGGAAATAATATATTGCGTTATCGATAACGCAAAGTGCGGAGATCCACATGGCAACCATGAAGGATATTGCTGAAGCCGTGGGTGTTTCTACCGGTACGGTGGACAGGATAATCCATAGCAGGGGACGCTATTCAGAAAAAACGGCTGCGCAGGTCCGAACGGTTATGAAGGAACTGAACTATATCCCCAATATCCATGCCCGGGGCCTGAAGCGGACAAAAAAACATATTTTTGGTGTCGTTGTTCCATACAGAGACCAGGATGGTGGGTACTGGCGCCTGGTAGAAGAAGGGATTCTAAAAGCCGCCGATGAGCTCACTTCCTTTGGTAATGATGTCAGAATCTTTCCCTTCGATCGCTACTCTTCAAAGTCCTGCACTGATGCCCTTTCGGATGCCTTGTCTTCTGATGCGGAAGGACTGCTTATTGCGCCATGCCGTCCGGATGATATGAGGGGACTTCTGGAGCAAACCAGCATTCCCTGTATTCTAATTGACACGGATATCCCCGATCTCACCCAAAGGACCGCCTATATAGGCCAGAATTCCCGTCAGAGCGGTATGCTGTCCGGAAAATTGATGAGTCTGCTTATTTCGGGAAAAACTTCAGCCGGACAGGCGTCTTATGTTCTTATTGTCGATCCTCCCGGCAACAATTATCACCTCAGTAACCGGATTGATGGATTTCGCTGTTTTATGGGCGCGGTCATGCCCGAAATGAAGCTGGTGACAATAAAGGCAGAGGTTGATGATGAACATCACTTCCACGGCAGGCTTGAAGAATTCTGCGTAAATAATCAGGCACTGCCCAGGGGAATATTCGTTGCGGACTCTTCTGTTTACTACATTGCTTCTTTCCTTGAAAAAAAGGGAGATGAATACGCATCCGTTCCCCTCGTCGGCTACGATATTATTCCCGGCAGGGAGTTCACCGTGGAAAACGGGACGATAGATTTTATCCTGACACAACAACCGGAAGCCCAAGGCTACCGGGGAATTATCATGCTGTATGACGATATTGTACTTAAAAAAGAGATCCACAAAGAGGTTATCACTCCCCTGAACATCATAACCAGAGAAAATATTCATACCTTTATGGGTTATATGAACAGCTGACCGTATCGAAGGAGGAAAAATGAGCACATTCAAGGAACTGAAAGAGAAGTGCTGGAAGGCCAATATGGAAATCCCCAAACAGAAACTGGCTATCTACACTTTCGGTAATGTAAGCGCTCTGGATCCCCTAGAAGGTATTTTCGCTATTAAACCCAGCGGTGTTCCCTATGATGAAATGAAACCCGCGGATATGGTCCTTGTGGATCTGGAGGGTAAGAAGGTCGAGGGGAGTATGAATCCTTCTTCAGACACGCCTACCCATGCCGTGCTATACCGTTCTTTGTCAGGTGTTTACAGTATCGTACACGCACATTCCGCCTTCGCAACGGCATGGGCCCAGGCCTGCCGCCCGATACCCATATACGGGACAACCCACGCCGATCATCTGGCCGGAGATATCCCTGTCACCGAAGTGATGAGTGATGAAATGGTAAGGGGTCAGTATGAGGAGCAGACCGGATATCAGATCCTAAATACTTTGAATGAAAAGAACCTGTCGCCCCATGATGTGCAGATGATTCTGGTAGCCTGTCATGGTCCATTCGCCTGGGGCGCCACACCGGATAAGGCCGTTTACAATGCAGTCGTACTGGAAGAAATCGCCAGAATAGCTTACATGTCGGAGCAGGTGAACCCGGATATCAAGCGGATGAAAGAAACCTTGATCAATAAACATTATCAGAGGAAACACGGAAAAGACGCCTACTATGGTCAGGCTCAAACAAAGGAGAATTAATATGAAAAGTATTTTTATCGGCCTTTTGGCAATAAGTCTTTTAATAACTCCTGCACTAAATGCCGAAACCGTGACTTTAAAACTTGACCTGAAGAATAGGGGGGAGGATATCAACCCTTTCATTTATGGGCAGTTTATAGAGCACCTTGGGCGTTGCATATACGGTGGTATCTGGGCGGAGATGCTTGAGGACCGTAAATTTTATTTTCCGATTACGGAAAAATATGCACCATATGTGAGTCTTAAAGATACCGATTTCCCTGTGGTAGGTTCTTCTCCATGGGAAATATTAAGTGATGCGTCCATGGTGAAAATGGTTGGAAAAGATTCATTTGTAGGTGATCATACGCCACGTCTTCAAAAAGGAGCCATTATAGCACAGCATGACCTGGGGGTTGTTTCAGGAAGAGAATATGCAGGTTATATCTGGCTGAAACCGGACGGCGGAGATAAAGCAAAGGTCAAAATTTCGCTTTTGTTCAGCAACGGAAAGAGTGAAAGCAAAATAATATCCGTCAAGACTGGAGATTATGAAAAAACGAATTTCAGTTTTAAAGCACTTGAAAGCAGTGATAAAACCACACTTAAGATAGAAGTCCTTGAGGGGGATGTCTTCGTGGGTACTTTGTCTCTTATGCCGGGAGATAATGTAAAAGGTATGCGTAAAGATACAATTACTCTCTTGAAGAAACTGAATGCACCCCTTTACCGCTGGCCCGGCGGTAATTTTACCAGCGGATACGAATGGCGTGACGGTATAGGCGACCGGGACAGAAGACCTCCCCGCAAAAACCCGGCATGGACTGGTGTTGAACACAATGATTTTGGAACGGATGAGTTCATTGCGTTTTGCCGTGAAATCAATACTGAACCCATGATAGCCGCCAATACCGGTTTTGGCGATGCGCATTCCGCCGCGGAATGGGTGGACTACTGCAATTCCGGTGCTGATACCACCGGCGGCAGGTATCGTATTGAAAATGGGAACAATAAACCCTTTAATGTGAAATACTGGTGTGTGGGCAATGAGATGTTTGGCAATTGGCAGCTCGGCTTTATGCAGCTAAAACAATACACAATAAAACACAACATTGTAGCAAGAACAATGTGGGAAGCTGATCCTGACCTCGTACTGGTCGGCGTCGGAGATGTCAACACCATCAATGAAGCATATGATCCTGATTCAAAACAACATAAGCGCACATGGTCGAGAGGAATGCTTGAGGAGAGTGCTGATTATATGACCCTGTTGTCCGAGCATTTTTATGTCGGACGCGTACCATGGGAACAGGATGGACGCAAACCTGTTTTGGAGCATGTCGTTATGGCCAAGAATGCCATACGGGAGCGGGTAGAAAACCATAAAAAACTCCAGGCATCCATTAAAAGCTTAAACGGTCGATTTATGCCGGTTACCATGGATGAGTGGAATTACTGGCACAGGGATTATGTGTATGGTGAACTCGGCTGCATCTACGATCTTCAGGACGCACTTGGTATCGCCATGGGGCTCCATGAATACTACCGTCAGAGCAAATATATACACGCGGCGAACTATGCTCAGACGGTTAATGTGATAGGCGCAATAAAGACTACAAAAACCCAGGCTGAAATGGCTACGACGGGTCTTGTGCTGCAACTTTACAGAAACCATTTTGGATCAAAGCCTCTCATTTTCAAGGGAGAGATCGGAAACCTTGATGTTATGGCTGCCTTGAATGATTCCGGGGATATTCTCACTGTAAGCATGGTTAATCCCACTGATGGGAAGGTTACGCTGAATATCGAAGGCGTCAAGCTTCCCTCAAAGGCCCTTCAGTATGTTATTAAAGGCGAAAAGGGCTCATCTTACAATGCCCCGGGAAAGAAGCGGGGAGTTGATATCCATGACCTTGGGAAAGTATCGATTAAGACAGGTTTAAAGGCCGATCCACTGAGTGCTAATCTCTGGAAAATTTCCTTATGAATTTGAGCCGTACTCTTTTACAATTCTGAGGTGCCGGTCAGTAAATAAAGAATGCATGCACTAAAGAGGACGGATACAAAAATCTGAGGGCAAAATACGGTCACCCGGAGCCCTATGGCGTAAAGTACTGGCACATCGGAAACGAGCTGGACGGTGTGCCGTGGCAGGCAGTAGCACTGACTTCTGAAGAGTATGTTTCCTGTTTATTCTTTCCCTGCTCATTCTTTTACTCAGATTATTAAAGAGAGAAAATAGCTTTTATTAAACAGACATCCTATAAAAAACGAGAAAAGGCGATGAGTCATTCCACTCTTCGCCTTTTCATTACCGAACAGAATGGATATCAGATTCCTCCTGAAAAGGCTTTTACAGTGTAATAAAGATCATTCCACTTCAGTTCCTTTTTAAAAGAAGCGATATCGATCTTATCATCGATCAAAACCATTTCAATCCCGCACATTTCACAAAAATCCGTCAGGATTTCCGTGGTTACCTCCTTGCTGTACCCGGTATGATGGGCTCCCCCCCCCAGTATCCAGGCCTGCGAGGCTGTCTCCAGATCCGGCTTGGGCTTCCAGAGAACCCTGGCTACAGGGAGCCTGGGAAGCTTTTCCGTGATATCGACCGTGCGGACTTCATTTACCAGAAGCCTGAACCGGTTTCCCATATCGATCAGGGATGCGTTAATGGAATCACCTTCCGGGACATTAAACACCATCCGAACCGGATCTTCCTTCCCGCCGATTTCCAGTGGATGTACTTCCAACCTCACTTTTTCAGACGCTGATATGGTTGGGCAAACCTCCAGCATATGGGCTCCCAGAACCATTGGATTTTCGGGATCCAGATGATAGGTGTAATCTTCCATAAAAGAAGTCCCTCCGCTCAAACCTTTACCCATAACCTTCATGGCATGCACCAGAAGAGCGGTTTTCCAGTCTCCCTCCGCGCCGAATCCATATCCCTTTTCCATCAGCCGCTGGCATGCAAAACCGGGAAGCTGCTTCATCCCTTCCAGGTCTTCAAAAGTCGTGGTAAAAGCAACAAAATTTCCATGAACCAGAAAGTCCTCTATCCCGGCCTCCATTCGGGCAGCCTCTCTGAGGTCCTCATGCCGGCTGCCGCCGGGAAGAAGTTCTTCGTCAATTTCGTAAGCCTCTTCGTATTCCCTGATCAACTGGTCAATCCGGTCTTCTTTCACTTTCTTGATTCCGGCTACCAGGTCTCCCACTCCATAACCGTACACATCAAAGCCGAAAGCGATTTGGGCTGCCACCTTGTCCCCTTCCGTCACAGCCACATCTCTCATGTTATCCCCGAAGCGGGCCACCTTGGCGCCACGGACATCCTTCAGTGCCGCCGCGGCACGTATCCAGGAATCGATCTTCCGATGCACCTTGGCCTCTTTCCAGTAGCCAGTGACCACTTTCCTTTCGATTTTCATTCGTGTATTGATGTATCCATGCTCCCGGTCCCCGTGGGCGGACTGGTTGAGGTTCATGAAATCCATATCAATTTCATCCCAGGGGATATCCCGGTTGTACTGAGTGTGCAGGTGAAGGATCGGCTTGGTCATCACTTTCAGACCGTTGATCCACATTTTTGACGGTGAAAAGGTATGCATCCAGAGGATCACGCCACCGCAATGGTCATCGGCACTGGCCTTGATACAGAAATTTGTGATTTCCCGAGGAGTTGTCAGAATACCTTTATATTGAATCTCCGCTGGAATCTGATCCAGGTTGTTTAGATAGCTTGCAATTTCTTCGGTATGTGACCGGACCTGTTTCAGGGTTTCATCCCCGTAGAGGTGCTGGCTCCCCGAAACCATCCATATGGTCATGTTTTTATATACTTTCATATCCGTTCCCTTTCTGTTATTGGCCTAAACCATAAGACGATCGTAAGCGACTATTTCAGATGCTAAATCATTGAATTCAATATGTCAAAATATGTTTAAAGAGAAATATGTTTTAGGAGAACTTTAGAGGAACTCTTTTGAGATGGGAGGGTTATTGGTGAATGAGATCAATTTATCATAGTCGATAATATTATCAAACGTACTCGGGCTTGAGAAATGTTCTAACGTTTCCTGAAGTTCATCCGTTTTTTTTGTCGAAGCTCTAAGATCAGAGTGTTGTCGCTGACCGGATTGGAAAGACGGTCCCATAACACGCCGGATATTAGGTACACTTGTCAGGATCGTTGATGACGCTGGAAAGTTTTTTCAATGTTTTGCAATTCTAACATCTTAACGATAATTCAATCAGTGTAAATTACTTCATAATGCATACACCTGCGTTCCTGTAAGGTGCCATTCCGTAAGGACATGAGGTCAAGATATGACAACAGGGACAACCAGACCTCACCATTGCGTGAGGTTTTTGCGTTTAAAGGCGAGGTCACCTCCGTATAGCCTGAGAGGGCGTAACCATTCTTATGCATTTTATCATCCAACCAGATAAGGAGGTATTCATGACACGGCAATCGAAAGTGGAACAGCATAAAGAACGAAAGTCAACGCAACAGGTGACTTCATCAGCTTTGGAGTGGTTACTGAGCAGAGCAAAGAAGGTACCTCATTCAGGGAACGTGTTCGTGACTGTATATCAGAATCCTATCCACCTAATGAAGGATCTAACAAGCGGTGGTGAGAATGACGCCGACTGAAAGAGGGTGTTATTAACCAGATCTTGTAGTTGGCTTACCTTGACTCCGGATTTCGCATCGGCTACAAGGAACTTGATAGTACCTGTGTATTTCCACAACAGTGTTGCACTAAGGACTTACACAACCTCGGCAGTAACAGCTTGGAGTATGTTTGAGAAATATCAGTTAAAACGATGAGATACAAAATATTAGTGGGCGAGGTATTTCGCTTCTGTCCCTCGGCACCATGGAATATGGAGAAAGTCAGGCGATTGTCCTGGCTGCCTTTTTCACTTTTCAGGCCCAAGAAACCAAGAGTGACCAAAATTGCACTTTTGACGAAAAATTTCCCCTATCATCGACACTCAAGGGTGTTGAGGTGGCAATCGAAATCTATCCCGGGCAGACTAAAACTAAGATAAAATCCAGCCGAAACAGCTATATAGTCTCTTTTTTCTAAAAGTGTCAAGTTTATTGAGCCATTTTCAAAACGTTTCCCCGCCACAATCGGGGCCAGGTCCGGGGCGGGTCGACCGATCGGAAATTTGTTAAAATAGGACGTTTTGAAATTGGCTGTATTGTTAATTTTTCATAATAGGTGACAAATACATTCACATGCATGTGGAAAATAACATATCGAATCTATTTTCTATAGCTTATTAATTAATCCTGTAGCGGTATATTTGTACGTCCATTTGTGGGCGTTAATTTGTATTACGGTCAATATTGTATTTATCTCATGATGTTAGAAAAACATATTTGGGAAAAATGTTTTAGCGATATGAAATTTTCAGTTGCATTTCTGGTACGCCGTTTGCTAAATGTTTTTAGAGAATCTATTCATTATAGGGGGGCATATCATCTTTAATTTCCTATCTAAAAAGTGGCCGTCAAAATAATAGTACGATTTATCCCGGTTCTTTGTATTGCCTCCCTGATACTTTTCTAATTTCGGTTTTGTATGTGCCTGCATAGCAGTCGGTAGCTGATACCACCGATCGACGTATTACGTCTCAAAAGTGCACAACGCGCATCGCCGATATTATTTCTTTTTCAATATAAACTCAAAAAAACTTTCATGGGGTAAGAGATGGAAGCAGAAAACAAGGTGCCGATAGTACTTGTGGATTCCGCCTCTTCATATTTTTTGGGGGAATCCCATGAAATACTGAGTCGTTCCGGGTATACGAATATAGAAATAGCAGGATGGGATAATCTGCGCTGTGAAGATATTGATCAGTGCATGAAAGTAATCGTTATTCCATTTGACTACAGAAGTACTTCCAGTGAAAAAATTCATTCGGTTTTGAAAAGAATAAGAAAAATGCCGGTTTTGGGCGTTATTAAAACACATGAAAAGCCGAATGACGATTTTCTGATTTATTGCAGTGAATTTTTATGCTGGCCGTTTTCGGAGACTGAATTTGCCTTGAGGATCGAACGTCTTTTAAAAAAATACCGGCCGGAGCGGAATATGGCCGATGATGTCAAATACCTCGAAGATTTTGTCGATTTGAATATGGTGGGAACTTCTCCATTGTTTGTCCAAGTTCTCAGGCAGATAAAAAAAATCGCGCGCTGTGATGCAACGGTTTTGATTGAAGGTGAAACCGGCACGGGAAAGGAGATGGCCGCACGGGCCATCCACTATTTGAGCGATCGGCGGAACTTTCCCTTTATTCCGATTAATTGCGGTGCAATACCGGACAACCTGCTGGAAAACGAATTGTTCGGGCACGAAAAGGGGGCATACACGGATGCTAAAAATGCTCAGCGGGGGCTTGTCTGGCAGGCAGACAGGGGCACGATTTTTTTCGATGAAGTTGAGACGTTTTCGCCAAAAGGTCAGTTTGTGCTACTGAGATTTCTGGAAGATCTGGTATTCAAACCTCTCGGCAGTGAAAAATTGAGAAAGGCCGATGTGAGGATAACGGCTGCCAGTAACGAAAAGCTTCAGGATTTGGTCGACCAGGGGAATTTCAGAAAAGATTTGTTCTACCGGCTTGACATCATGTCAATCGAGCTCCCGCCGCTTTCCCGACGGACGGGCGATATCGAGTTGCTGGCAGAGTATTTCTTGAATAAATATAAACGCCAATACAGCCAGCCGGAAAAGAAGTTAAGTCCTGAGATGATACAATGGATGGAAAACTACAATTGGCCCGGGAATATCAGAGAACTGGAAAATTTGATACATCGTACATTTTTGCTCGCGGACGGACCAATCATCAATATGGATCGAACAGTCAACCGGCCGAAAGATCGACGAATCAACAGCCCCGACCGCCGTCAGAAGCCTTTTCTCGGCTACAGTTTGAGCGAGGCCAAAAAAAAGATGGTTGACCAATTCGAGAAGAAGTATTTGACACGGTTGATCAGAGAAGCAGACGGAAATGTCACGAAGGCGGCCAAACTTGCCGGAAAAGAACGCCGAACATTGGGTAAGCTTCTCAAAAAACACAATATCAGAAAAAATACCGTCATAAATCCCTCTTGATTTTCATATCTCACTTATACCCGCCAAAGTATCTCTTCTCTTGATCTTTAAAATTAAAGCCAAAACCGGGGCAATATGAACCCATGTCGGGCAATGCTCACCCCACGGCATTACTTATGATGCCTTCAAGCCAAATGTCGCGTTATGAAACGACGGAAGTGGGTCATGACAGACCCATCCGGCAATCCGCATTTATTTAAAAAGTAATAATACCAAATATTTAAAAAGATAAATAACGTTGGCCTGTTATTTGCTGAAAATACAATACGCAATCCTCAAAAGACTTCAAAGGAGCAACCGATATTGCAAAAAGACGAACAGGAGATGACACGGATTGCAGCGGCAGTCGAACGTTACCTTTCGGATCATAAATCAGCTGCTGATTCCTTGGAAAACGTAATGAAATGGTGGCTGTCGCACCAACGATATCAAGAGGCCCTGGAAGATGTTCAGAAGGCCCTCGATTATCTTGTCAACAATGGACGGATTGTCAAAACAAAGAATACTGACGGAACCTTTATTTTCAGCAAACCGAAATAAATGTCCGAAGACGGAACACCGCTTAGCGCGTTTTTCCGATTTGCATGCTAAGCGCTAAAAATAGAAATTTTTTTTGTTCGATTTTTGTCTAAATAATTTTATTTTCAAGTTAGTTAAAACTGTTTACGGAAGAATTGTTCTGCAAACGAAGAGGCGGAGCTTTATTTATACCTGAATTTTGTATGCATTCTCTGCCAGGGATAAAATATGGCTGATTATCGAGCTATTAAAGGTGTCACGGAGGCGATTGTTTACCTTCTGCGAAGCGCTTACAGGCCTGAAGATTTCAACAATGAGCTTGAGTTTAAAATCTTCACCCCTAAAGATTTTTCCAATCCAATTTCTAATGGTGCCTCGCTTTTTCTATATCGAATTTACCCTAACGGAGCTAATCGTATGCCCACAGGAAGAGTAGATCGACATGGACAAAAGGTTCAAACTCAACTGCCTGTTGATCTCCATTTTCTGCTTACCATTTGGGGGAAAGAGTATTCCTTGCAGCACACTCTGGCTGGATGGGTTATGCGAACTTTAGAAGACAACCCAATTTTGCCGGCAGGGTTATTAAATGCAGTTGAACCCGATATATTCCGCAATGATGAGATAGTAGAAATATGTCTGGCAGAACTTCGAACTGAGGATTTGTTGCGTATCTGGGATGTACTGGGAGCGAATCTGTACCAACTTTCAATCCCATACGTTGCCCGGATTATTCACATTGAATCGCAGGTAGCTATAAACAACGATTCGGTGCTCGTGCAAGAACGCAAAATCAAGGCAGCCCTCCACGAACCTTTTGGGAATATCTAAGCATAAGTGCGAGTATTTTCTGTAATGATTGAACTGCTTGAAGAGCTGACAATTTTTACACCGCTGGGAATTCAATTTTGGGATCCGTTGTTGAATATTCAAATTCGAGACGGGCTTATGGTCACAGCAAGACCACAGCAAGGGCAAGGCAAAACGGTCAGCGCGTTTAGGACAGCATCTGGGATATATGCATTCAACCGATTGCCGGGGCTGAGGTCTGTCGAAAACTCATCCTATGATCCGGACCAGATCGCGAGCCCGATGATATCTCATAAATACATTATCGAAGTAGAGGATAGAAAGAGAGATTATATCAATGCTGCTTTTGAAGTCTCGCTTCCCCTTCAATACCGCGGTGTATTTCTCTCCGGAAGCCATTCCAGTCCTCAACGGAATACACCCCGTTTTATTTTATATTCTGCTCCTACGCGTAAGGCTCCATCCTGGTTTGCAGTTGTTCGTGGTGAATTGAACGATTATCAAACGGATTCCCCCGCAGCGCATGCTGTTTTGAAAATCAGGGTTCCTGGAGGAAAAACCTCCTATGGCTTGTCGGACGAAAAGGGACGGTTTGGCGTATTCATGCCTTACCCGGCTATAAAGGGCACCTTTGAGGGGTCACCGCGTATTTTTATCGGGAAGCCGCTGAAGGAACAAAATTGGGAGCTTTTTATTGAGGTACTGTATGAGCCAACAATTTTGAAACCCCTTCCTAATACAGACATGCCAAGTTATATCAGTATCTTAACACAAAAACAGGCACGTATTATTCAAGATAGCCCAGAAGTAGGGAGCCCGGGGGGTACAGGTTCTGAGGTATCAGAGCTTTCTGTCGTTCTTGAATTTGGTACGGAATTGATTCTCAGAACTGAGGGAAAAACGAAATTAATGATCAGCCCTGCAGAATCGTCACCTTGAAATATTTTAACAATGGAGGATGAACCATGCCTGAATATCTAGCACCCGGAGTCTTTGTTGAAGAGACCAGCTTCCGACAGAAGACCATTGAAGGCGTCAGCACAAGTACAACGGGTTTCATCGGCCCAGCCCGTTTTGGGCCAATTCGGGGGGAGCCGGCCGTATTGACGAGCTTTTCTGATTTCGAACGCATTTATGGAGGAATAGACCAGCTCGAGTTTGAGACCGGCACACTCACACACAATTATCTTGCCCATGCCGTACGGGCATATTTTGAGGAGGGCGGCAGGCGCTTATATGTCGCTCGCGTCAACAACTCAGGCAGTACGGCTAGCTGGCAGGACGCTTCCGCTTCACCGGCTGCATTCGGACTGCAAGCGCGGTATCCGGGCCGGGCGGGCAATTTCACCGTGACCTTTCTGTTCAAGTTGGGACCCAATATTCTTTTTACCGACCCGGATACCGGAGAGCGGAGGCTGTTGGGAGCTAAGAACTATGATGTTGTTTGGGTGGAACCCGGGTCGTCAGGTGTTTTTGAAGCTAATATATGCTGGGTCGACCAGAGTCTTGGCCGAAATGCTGTTCGCTTCCGCCAGGATGACGGACTCGTGGATAGTGAGCCACCTGCGACCTCGCCTGATGGGACGATGGAACTGGGGGAGATAGATGATGGGTCAAGCGTGAGGATTCTTTCGGTTTCTGTCACCATAAGCGCAATGGGGCATTTTGGCGAAGATAAAGTCTGGGAAGATCTTACTTTTCATCCTCGACGGAAAGATTCACTAAGCCAGGTATTTGATCCCGAGCCGGCCAGAAAACGCAGCACGTCACTTTATGTTCCTCTTGTTTTTGAAAGTTATTTGAACAACTGGGCCACAATAGCTGAAGCGCTATTAAACCAGGAGAGTCTGTTGCCGGAAACGACCAGTTCGCCTGGCGGGAACAGTATCCTGACTCACCTGCGTGGCAATACAACCGATCATCGTGCCAGATCTTTTCAGGCCTATCTTTCCGGAGGTTCCGACGGGACCCGACCAACTGCAACCCAGTATAGCGGTGATGAAGATGATCCGAAAAGCGGATTATGTGCATTCGAGGACATCGAGGACATTTCAATACTGGCTGCCCCGGGTTCGACCCATTCAGCCAACAACGGTCTTGGTGGGCGTGTGATGCGTCAACTTATCAGCCACTGCGAAAGAATGCGTTATCGAGTGGCGGTTCTCGATTCCCAGAATGAACATACAATAAATGAAGTGCAGGAAGTTCGCGGACAAATCGATTCAACGCGTGCTGCTTTTTATTACCCCTGGATAAGAGTGTTTGACCCTGTCACAGAACTGGAAATTCTTGTGCCACCAAGCGGCTCCGTAACGGGAATCTATGCACGCACTGATATTGATCGAGGGGTCCATAAGTCACCTGCGAATGATGTAATCCGGCAGGCGCAGGGATTTGAACTCCTGATCAATAAAGCCCAGCAAGAAGTACTGAATCCGCTTGGGATTAACTGCTTGCGATATTTTGAGGGGCGTGGGTTTCGAGTGTGGGGGGCGCGTACGGCCAGTTCCGACCCGGAGTGGAAATACTTGAACGTCCGGCGATATTTCGCTTTCCTCGAGCGTTCGATTGAGCGGGGAACGCAGTGGGTTGTCTTTGAAAACAACGGTCCTGTGCTCTGGGAGAATGTGCGGGCCACGATCGAGGACTTCCTTTTCAATGAGTGGAAAGAAAAGCATTTATTTGGATATACACCGGAGCAGGCCTTTTTTGTTCGCTGCGATCTGACCACGATGACCCAGAACGATATAGACAACGGCCGTCTTATTTGTCTGATAGGGGTTGCGCCTTTGCGGCCCGCTGAATTTGTTATTTTCCGCATCGGGCAGATGACCGCCGGAAGCAATCCCTAATACAAAACCATGCGAAAGGAGAATATCTCATGGCAACCGAAAGAGACCGTCCATACAGCCAATTCAACTTCAGGGTCAGCTGGATACCCGCGACCGACAATGGGGGCGAAACTCTTGAAGAAGAGACTGTAAATGCCGGCTTCCAAGAGGTATCTGGTTTGGGTATGGAAATCACTGTTGCCGAATATCGGGCCGGTAACGCCAGCACAAACGAGTCCATGAAGATTACCGGCACCGTGAAAACACCCGATGTGACGCTGAAGCGCGGTGTCATCGGCAGGCTTGATCTCTATGATTGGCTGCATGCTGTTCGTAATGGATCACAAAACCACTTGAAGAATGTAACCATCAAACTGATGGCCGAAGATCGCGAAACCGTGGCCCAGCAGTGGAAACTGACCAATTCCAGACCGATGAAGTATACAGGGCCCTCACTCAACGGCAAAGGAACCGACCTGGCCGTTGAGGAACTGGTGCTGTCTTCAGAGCGAATCGTACTTGAGTGATGACATGCTGAGCACAAGCGACCTCCTTCCGGGTGTTACGTTTGTCACGGCCGTACCGCCAATAAGCGAAGCGTTGCCGCGTATGGATATCCCGGCCTTTGTTGGATTTGCTACAGCAGGTCCAGTCAATACTCCGGTACCGATCGAAGATGTCGCTCGATTTCGGGAAATCTTCCGTGAAGATGTTCAATTGGCCTGGGACAACGAGAGAAAAGAGCCCCAGTACAGCTACCTTGGGCAAGCCGTTGCATCATTTTTTCATACCGGTGGTCGCCGTTGTTGGGTGCTTCGGATTTCAGGAAATAGTGTACAAAGTGCTTGTTTCTCCCTTGCCCATGTTGTTCCGATGGATTCGGCGGCTCAGCTATCCAGCCCTCCCGCGCAATTTCGGGAAGCTAATATCCGGGCCCGCTCTCCCGGAATATGGGGTGAAGAAATGAGGGTTGGTACCCTCTTGAGGCGCGACAGTCTGGGAGTGCAATCAGGGGAAATGTCGGTTGTCTCGGGATTCGAACAAGGCCCAATTTGTCTGGGGGAAGACGCCAAGACCTTTCATATCAGCCTCATTTCCACACCAGCTGACTTGCGGGTTCAAGATTTACTGAGAATCACCTTTTCCACTGAAGGGCCTGTTTTATTTCTGTTTGTCAACAGAATTCAGCAAAACAGCCTGGGCCTGACCATCAGTGGTACGGTCGCGTTCTGGTTTGTTTGCGAATCGATCCATTCACTACCGATAGCAACCATGGTGATTGAAGGCGATCCTTGTCAAAAATTGATTCCGATAGATGCAGCCGAAGGGAAATCCTGGCTCGAAAACTGGTACAACACAAGTCAGCCTCAGAACGGACCTCATGTGGACAGGCTACGATTTGATTTACTGGTGTGGAGACATGGAAGGCTGGATCAAAAATTTACAGACTTGGCGTTCAGCAAAAACCACCCTCGTTTTTGGGCCAACCTGCCGTCAGATGATGACTTGTTCCGGTTATCAAAAGGTAGAGAATCAAGGCATTTCGAGCCGGAAATCGAAGGATTGCGGCAACAAGCGAATTCTCCACGATTTGACCTTGCAGGGCCTGAAAATGATGGCCTGCCGGAGTACTGTCTTCCAATCAACATGCCCGAGACCATTAATGACAGTCTTGAAACTGCAAAGGGCCCACGAACAGTCGGCCATGGGAGTGTGCAAGAACGCAACGGTATTGATTGTTTCGATACCGGTTTGTTTATCGATGAAAACCTCCAGGATGTCGGTGCCGGAATGTTACTCCAGGAGGCTAATCATAAGTACTATATCCGGCAAGAGACGCTTCGCGGTATCCACAGTCTGCTGCCGGTAGAAGAGGTAACCCTGATAGCGGTACCGGATGCCGTACATCGTCCGTGGAGTTTGGATGCCGAACCGGTTCCCTCCTGGTTGGAAGCACCTGTCCTTGAACCCGTTTCAGGGCCGGATAGATACAGACAATATACGCTGGCTTGGTCTGAAGTGCACGGGGCAACCCGTTATCTGGTGCAAAGATCCGATCTCCCCGATTTCCCGGAGCCGGTGAATCATTTTGTGGAAAGACCGGTTCTCAGCAAATTCGATCATCCGTATCCATATCCATCAGATACAGCGCCTGATACGGAATTGAAACTGACGCTGCCTTTTAAATGCGCGAGGTCTCAATATTTCCGCATCAGAAGCGAACGGTATGGCGAAATCAGTGCCTGGTCAAACACACGAGGGAGGATATTGCCCCCTCGGGACTTCACTCACTGTGATACACCGCGTCCGGCAAATCTGGAGCTTGATCTGGATTCTACCCGTATCGGTTCACCTGCTGGTGGGTACCGGCTTTTTTGGAAGATAATTCCAACGAGGGAGGCAGGGACTTTCACCATCGAAGAGTATGAACTTCAAAGTTCACTCGATTCGGGTTTTCTGTCGGCAAACAGCCGAATTATCAGGAATGAAGACTATTTTGAGTTTTCACCCCCCAATGACGCAGTGATTTATTACCGTGTACGTGCCTGGTGTTCCAGGACGGCCGGTCCCTGGTCGAATACGGTTCGTATTGCAGCCAGGTTCCTCAGTACCCATACCCTTCAACCCATAAAGGACTATAATGGCGAGGACTTGAGGACCATTCACCGGGCTCTATTTCGTTTCTGCGCAGCGCGTGGTGATATGATCGCAGTTCTATCGCTTCCCCGACACTTCCGCTGCCAGGATGTTTTAGACCATATCAGGGCATGCCGAACCAATGGAAACGCTTCGATTGCCGTTTCGACAAATACCACTGACACCGCATTGAGCTATGCCGCTCTGTACCATCCGTGGCTTGCTTCCAGCACGGAAGTCCACAGGAGTGACGGAGCCGGTTTCGATCCTGTTCGTTTTTGTCCACCCGAAGGCGCTGTAATCGGTACTATGGCAAACCTCGCTATTACTCAAGGGGCGTGGTTGGCTCCTGCAAACCAACTGCTGAACGGCACCTTCGCACTCGAACCTGATTTCAGCATTGATCAGTGGCGCCGATTGACCACAGCCGGTGCAAACCTCATTCGCAAGGATCCACGAGGTTTTATGGTACTCAACGCTGACACATTGTGTCGCCAAAAAGAGTTTCGCTTACTGAATGTCCGTCGTTTGTTGATTCTATTGCATCGCCTAACCTTACGGGAAGGCAACCGGTATGTTTTTGAGTCAAATGATTCAGACTTCCGAAGCGCAGTTCAGCACTATTTCGAAAAAACACTATCTGATATGTATGTCCGCGGGGCTTTTACCGGAAGAACGCAGGATGAGGCTTTCAGGGTGGTTACTGACGATTCGGTCAACACAATTCTTGATATCGATCGAGGCCGTTTTATTGTGGAGTTACAGATAGCGCCATCCAAACCGATTACTTTCATTCATATCCGTCTCGTACAGACAGGCTCGGGTCAACTCGAGGTGCAGGAATTCTAAATGACCAATTCGCGTCCCTTCACGACGTTTAATTTCAAGGTAAATCTCCGAACCGCTGATGACGGCCCGGTCATTTGCGAAGCAGAATTCTCGGAATGTGATGGCCTTGAGATGAATTTCGAACCAAAGACCATTCGTGAAGGAGGTAACAACAGCCAGCAGATCCACTTGCCTGGCCCCATCACTTATGGCCAGTTGACTTTGAGACGCGGGATGACGGGAAACTTTGATTTGTGGAAATGGTTCGAAGACGTTCACCAAAATAAGAGCCTGAGAGCCTCAGGTGAGATTCAGATGCTCCCATCGCACCAGGAATCAAAGACAGCCGATGTGAAGTTTTCAATAACCGGCTGCTATCCCATAAAAGTCAAGGCACCGGCGTTGAATGCCAAGGATGGTGAAATCGCAATCGAAGAAATGCAGATTGTTTACGAAACCTTGAGTGTGACACGCCCTCAAAGATAGAGAAGATTTAACATGCCTCAACCGGGACAAATCACTAAGGCTTTTCTTCAGGAAATAACCTGGAATGATAGGGGAAGGGTTGTTAGTGAAGGACGTAAAGTCACCGTACAGTTCAACCCCGAAACATTGAAAGTCACTTTTACCAATCAGATAGCCGGAGATGACAACAGGGGAGGATCGGCGATCCAGTTCGCCGGTCGCGGAACCACAAAATTGGCGTTCGAGATGTGGTTTGATGTCACTGCCCCCCAGCCTGGCGAAAATACGGAAACAGATGTCCGTAAACTGACAAAAGAAGTCGCCAGGTTTATGAAAACCACGGAAGAAGGAAGTGGAGAGGAGGTCACTTACACGCCTCCCGGTGTACGGTTCCAATGGGGAAGCTTTCTCTTTGAAGGGGTCATGGAGTCGATGGAGGAGACCCTGGAATTTTTTTCTGAAACAGGCATTCCCTTGAGGGCCGGTGTTTCAGTCAGTTTGGCCAAGCAGGACGTGAAGGTCCGAATCGCGCAAGCCAACGCGGGCGCCGCCAATGCGGATAGTCCCGGAACCCGGCCCCAACAGCAGGCGAACGAAGGAGAGACGTTGCATTCTGCGGTTGCACGGCAAGGCGGAAACCCGGAAGACACCAGTCGGATTGCCCATGAAAACGGCATTGAAGATATCTTACGCCCGGCGGTAGGAACACCGGTTAACCCTAACTTCCATGCGAGTATCGGAGCAAGAAGGATAATCTAATGGCAGTCATCATCAACGATTTTGAGATCATCTTGGAGCCTCCGGCATCGGCGCCTGAAGGGCCAAACAGAGAACCGGCCGGGGAAGATACAGCACAACAAAAACTCACGCCACACGATTTGGATAGTATTTTACGCCATCGTATAGAACGTTCGCTTCGCCTGTGGGCATACTGAGACGATAATATGGTTGAGGTCCCAAGCACTTCGGCGTTCTATTCAGCCCGGCCAAGTTTGTTCTTGGACGGTCAGGAGGATCCTGGACTGGCCTTAGGTCTGCTCTCAATATCGATTCGCGAAACCGTAGCCGGACTTTACTCCTGCGAGGCAACTTTTGGGAACTGGGGTGCCACCAACGGCCAGGTCGGGTTCCTTTATTTTGATCGTCAGGTTTTGAACTTTGGCCGTACCTTTAGTGTTGAGATGGGCGATGGAGATGCTGCATCAGAGGTTTTCAATGGGCGCATCATGGCCATCGAAGGCCGTTTTCCGCAACAGTGCCCACCGGAAATTCTTGTTCTCGCCGAGGATCGTTTCCAGGACTTGCGAATGACACGACGAAGTCGCAGTTTTGACGATGTCAGCATAAGCGATGTGATTACCCGGATCGCCGGTGAGCACGGGCTTTTAACCGACGTAGATATTGATGGGCCGACATACAGAACTTTGACTCAGGTCAATCAGAGTGACCTGGCATTTCTCCGGGAATGCACCCGTGCAGTTGATGCTGAGTTGTGGGTCGATGCCGACACCCTTTTCGCGCAGTCCCGCAGCCGCCGCCAAACTGAGGAAGTGCGACTCAGCTATGGTCACCGCTTGAAAGAATTCTCCGTTATGGCAGATCTTGCCCGACAACGGACCAGTCTGACAGTAAGCGGCTGGAATGTGGCAGCAAAAGAAACCATTGAACATGAATCCGACGAGACGGTCATCCGGAATGAACTAAACGGCGGTCAAAGCGGCAGCGCCCTATTGGAACAGGCCTTTGGCCGGCGCGCGGATTCGCTGGTTCATCATGTTCCATTCTCCAATGATGAAGCCCGGAGCATAGCTGATGCTAACTACCGTTCAATGGCGCGTCAATTCCTTAAAGGCCATGCATTAGCCGACGGTGACGGCCGCCTAAGGGCGGGAAGTCACGTGCAACTTGGTGCACTTGGCCCCTTGTTTGACGGCATCTATTACGTAAATGAAGTTACGCATATTTTTGATTCTACAAACGGCTATCGAACCTATTTCAGGGTCGAACGCCCCTTTTTGGGGAGAAACTGATTGTTGGATAACTATCCTCTCAGAATGGATTGGTCGGAGTCGAGTGCCGCACACGGGTATGACAATCGTTTTTACGGTGTATACCCCGCCATGGTAACCGACATCGTTGACCCGGACGGACAAGGTCGCGTAAAGGTCCGTCTTCCCTGGACACCCGATAGTGATGGCGGGGAATATGATGTCTGGGCGCGTTTGGTCACAATGATGGCCGGAGCCAACCGCGGTACCTGGTTCATCCCTGATGTCTCCGATGAAGTGCTGGTCAGTTTCGAGGGCGGCGATACACGTCGCCCTTATGTTATTGGTTCACTCTGGAACGGACAGGACACTCCACCGGATTCCATGGACAATGCAGGCAACAATTATCGTAAGGTATTGTGTTCACGAAATGGCGTTAAAATCACGCTGGATGATTCCAATGGTCGTGAAAATGTGACTCTTGAGACACCCGGCGGACAGAGAATAACGCTGAAAGACGGGCCCGGTATGGTAGAAGTTGTTGATAGTAATGGCAATTCGGTAAAACTTGAAACCACCGGCATCACGGTAAACGCCTCAGCCAAAGTAACGATTAACGGAAGTCTGGTTGAAATATCCGCCGGGACCGTGACGGTCAATGCCGGGATGTCGAGATTCAGCGGGGTTGTTCAGGCGGATACGGTCATCAGTAATAGCCTGATAGGCGCCTCTCAAACACCTTGCGCCGGAAGCATATGGTAGATCTAATTACCAATCATAATATAAAATGGCTGACTCCGTTTCCTCTCTGGGACCATGCGCGAAGCCTTGACGAAACTGATATGAACGGATCTTTCAACCGTCCTGCTATTCTTCGTTTTGCCAGCGACACCTTCATGGAAGAACTCATGGCGGTATTGCAGTACTACCCGGGACAATTGATAGAATGGATCGCACGACCGGAAACGTGGAGCGAGCCCATGTCTTCCCCGGCAACACTGCCGCTGTTGAAGATAAACGAACCGATAGCGCAATCTGACTTGCAGTTAAGACGGAGGCTATTCAAAGCCGGCAGATTGCCCCGAGATGTAAAGCAAATCGTCTTGTCAAAAAACGGAGAAGAGAAGGCCGCGAATAACGGTTTGCCTTTCAAACTATACCAACCCGCCCATCAACGGTTTTATCTGGTGGCCACATCTTTGATCTGCCGGCAATATGGTCTGCCGGATCGAGGGATTGATTCGGGCAAACAGGAACAGGTCGGTTTTGTAATTCGCCGTCTCGTTCATCCGGAGGCAACCAACGACCATTCTACCTGTCATGTGGATAATTACCATGAGTACGATGAATACGCTTATGTGATGACACCCAACGGAGGCGCATGGCAAATGGTTCCGGGTGACACGTTGTCACGTAATGCGCCGATACCCGAAGAAGAGCGGTTGCCGCTTTTTGGAATAAATTTTGATACAGATGAGGACTTCAGACGTCGTTTGTTGGCCGGATTAATCCCGGTCGGCAATCGAGAGGCCTATATGACCGCCCGGGAGTTTAAGCCGGAATCGACACAAGCCAATGTAACCGCAGGGGGCGTCCGGGATGAATCCTTATCTGATCTGCGGATGGTATTGTTTGAAACCAAAGTCGGAGCCCCCTGGCGTTCGCTGCTTGAGCAGGCCGCCAATCAAAAAGAACGACTTGGAGTATCCTCTCCTAATCCTTTTGAAGGTAATGATGCCCCGCCTATTCCCACCACTAGAATAACAAACGAAAAACACAAAATCATCAGGTCATCCAGGGAGCAGATTCAAACCATCTCCTGGTATATTCTCCTCGATTTTGCAAAATTTCTGAAAAAGTATTTGTCCGATGTCTGGACCCTTGTCCTGGACTCCACCATCACCTCGACTTTCAGCGACCCGGCACCCGCACAGCACATCTTCAATGTCCTGTTGGACTCGAAAATCACGGCTGATAATGCTGGATTGGATCGTAAACTTCGAACTGCATTGAAAACTGAAATCGGCGACTCAAATGCGGATATAAAGAATTCTCTGCGCTCAGCCCTTCAAACGATTGAAGATCTGGGTCTGGAGAATTTTGAAAACTGTCTTGAATCTCTTGATGAGCCTTTTGAAATGCCGGTTACCGGAGGAAGCAAGTGGCCAACCTTCTACTTTCCTCTGGCCGATCCGGAATACCCTTTGAGCATTCTGCTGCCCGATAACATCGCGAGTTCAGACCTGAAGAATGCATTATTGGCGATCGACGAGTTAAGCGCTTTCATTGAAGACGCCCTGCCTCCGGAGGAAATCATTCCGGATCCGGATACTGTGCTGACCGATACTCAAATCCTGGATAAGCGTGAAGGCTGGTTCATGATACGCTGCATCTATGAGAGACCGAATTGCGGACCGTTCAATCCCCCGATTATCAGTAACCCGACAAAACCATTTCAGCTTGCGAGTTTCTTTGATTCTGATGCGCCTGCCAGACCTATTCGTATCCCTATGCCCGTGGACATTTCACCGGCGGGCCTGAGAAAATTCAAGAAAAATACAGGCTTTATCCTCTCAGATATGCTTTGCGGGCAGATTAAGCGTATAAAAAAACTGACGCTCGGAGATCTGGTATTATCTATTCTTCCATGGCCGTTCCATAAAGATCT
Organism: Desulfobacterales bacterium; assembly: GCA_963677545.2. Lineage (GTDB taxonomy): Bacteria > Desulfobacterota > Desulfobacteria > Desulfobacterales > JAFDDL01 > JBECKW01. Next base: position 55,569 of record CAXXKH010000051.1, read on the forward strand.
GCCCAGTCCGGCCGGCGGTGGTCCATGTGGGAAAGACCAGGGCGCGAATTTCGGCATGCTCTGTTCTCTATCGATTCCCATCGTGACCATTTGCGCCCTTATCTTACTGATTATTATCGTTTACCTGTTTGACATCTTTTTCCGATGGGTTCCCTATTTGTTTTCTTGTTTTGGACTCCCAGGATTTGGGGCTAAAAAATCATGATAGATGTCGGTCATTTATTCGGGCGCGGTACAGCCTTTCCGCTTCACATCAATGAAGAAGGCCGGCTCGGCTGGTCAGCCGGCGCTCAAAATATACGTGAATCAATCAGAATCATCCTGCTTACCGAGCCGGGTGAAAGAGTAATGCTACCAGATTTTGGAACCGGTCTGAAGAAATTTTTGTTCCAGCCGAATACGGTGACCACCCATAGACTCATAGAAGAGGAAGTACTTCAAGCCCTCGATCAATGGGAGCCCCGTATCGAAGTCGACGCAGTTGAGGTCCAAGCCGATAAAGACAATCCTCGATCGGTTCTTATTACGATTCGTTACACACTGATTGCCAATCAGACCGGTGATCACTTGCAGCTTCGCATTCAACTGGCGAGTTAAGAGAGAGATACCATGCCTTTACCGGAACCTACTTTTGACACCCGCGGTTATCGGGAATTGTTAAATGAAGCCCTGGCGCGCATTCCCACGCACAATCCCGAGTGGACAAATTTTAATGACAGCGACCCCGGGGTTACCTTGCTGCAGCTGTTTGCCTTTATTTCGGAGGCGATAATATACCGGGCCAACCTTATCCCCGAACGCAATAGGAGCAAGTTTTTGCGCCTGTTGGGAATTCCCATGCGTGCCGCGGAACCGGCCCTGGGGATGGTCTCGTTTACAAAGCCAAAAGGTGACCTGAAAACTAGTAAACTGGATGCGGACGAATCTCTGGAAGCCGGTAAAGTCCCTTTTCGCACCCGGAACGGTCTTTATGTGCTTCCTGTTGAGGCGCGGCTTTATTACAAAAGCCCTCTTTCCGAGCCGCGTAAAAGTGAAGTCAAAGACATCTACAGTAAGCTTTATGCCAGTTATGACAAGCCGGAACAGACTTTTGGTTTTTATGAAACCAAAACCTTTGAGATCCCTTCCAGCGGCGCCACCCTGTCAACCATCGATCTTTCCTTGCAGACAGAGGATGGTTCCCTCTGGTTGGCGTTGCTGGCTCGCCCGGGAGACTGCCCGGATAAGGCTCGCAGTGAGTTGGCCAATAAAGAAATCAGTATTGGTATTCTTCCCGCATTAAGCGAAGAAGGCAAGGTTCTACACCCGCGTGGTCAATCTCCGGTGGACGATCATCCCGCTCTGATTTTTGAAATTCCCAATATGAACCAGTCGGGCGGCGCAGCCTATAAACAGCTGAAGCCCAAAACCAATGTCGATCTTCTCAATAACCCCGGAGTAGTTGAAATTTCATTGCCGGACAAAGACGAACTCAATTTCTGGAAAGACCTTGATCCCTTGGAACCGGGTGTTGGCAACTACCCGCCATGGATTGAGGACAGTGATGATTTGGATCGGCTAATCACATGGATCCGGATCCGCTCACCGGAGATAGATGTTCAAACCGAAGCAATCAGTCGTCAGGTCAGTGTCGCCCTGAGTTGGGTGGGTATCAATGCCGCCACGATTATTCAATGTGCCCACGTCTCCTCCGAGCAACTTCCCCGGGGAACCGGTGAGCCGGATCAGACGGCAAGGCTTACCCATACACCCGTCATAATCAACACCGTTCAGCTTGGCGTCAATGGTGAGCAGTGGACGAGGGTGGATGACCTGATGGCCGCCAAGCCGGAAATAGAAGTCCGCAGTCCCCGTTTTGCAGCGGATCGATCTGCAACCGTTGCCGAAGCGAGCTTAACGGAACCTGCCGCGGCATTTACTGTTGATCGGGAATCCGGTGAGATTCGATTTGGAGACGGTATTCATGGGAAACGCCCGCCACGCGGGGCAGTCATCCAGGTCTCTTATGACTATGGGGGCGGCAAAGAGGGCCGGGTCGGCATCGGATCCATTAATAAGGGATCGAATTTAAACAATGGTGTGAAGGTAATCAATCCGGTGCCTACCTGGGGTGGAGACCGTCCGGAAACCGTTGCTGAAGCTGAAAAACGCGTACCGGCCTTCCTGCGTCATCGTGATCGCCTGGTGTCCAAAACTGATTATGAGGACATTGCGCGCAATACGCCGGGTGTGGATCTTGGTCGAGTGGAAGTACTTCCGCTGGTACATCCTGACCATGCGAATCAAATTTCGGAAGGGCTGGTCACCCTGTTGGTCATCCCCGAGTCGGACCCCCGGCAACCGGACGCACCCAGTCCGGATCCATTGTTTCTTGAAGCCATGTGTGGACACCTGGCACCGCGCCGTATCCTGACCACGGAACTTCATATTTGCGGTCCTAAATATGAACCTGTCTGGCTTTCCATCAGCATCGATGTCATACCGGGATACGATGCGGCACCGGTGCGTGAAAAGGTTCGCCAGGCGCTTTTCGATTTTCTTTCACCTTTAAAAGGCGGTTTCGAAAAAAATGGCTGGCCATTGGAAAAGGCCGTGGAAGCGCCCGAGATTGCCGCTACTGCCGCACGCGTCGCCGGCGTTTCCAAAGTTAATGAACTGCTCGTGGGGGGTACAAGCGGAGAAAGAACCGAACCTATCGCCATGGAAGGATTGCAGTTGCCCCGTGTAATGGCCGTGGCGGTTGTGACAAGTGGAGATGCACCATCGATTGAAGAGATAAAGGGCGATGTCCTGTCATCCGAACCCGGTGCAGGAACCAGAACCGGCAGTGTGTTGCCGGTCCCCATCGTACCGGAAATATGTTGAAATCTGACTGATGGATATTAACGGAACTCATTTTCATCTGCTTACAGGAGAGCGCGACTGGGAAGCGTATGGCGGAACGCGGCTTTCCAGACAACACCTCTGGTGGGATCGTGAAGGGACGTCTCTTAGCCTGACGCCAAGAATACTGCAATTTCCTCAACAACAGGGACAATCCCCACTCACACCACAGGATCGTCGTGGAGCAGCCGGTGACGCTTACGGGAATGTTTTCTGGATCAATGAAGATGGGCAGGAAATTCATTTTTTACCGGCCGGCACACAATCAGCCGGCACCTATTGACGGTGAAAGATAGCATTTCGCCTGATGACCGAACAGCCGAAGATCACTGCTTTCGTCCCGTCAGAGAGGATGAGCCGCTTGAGTTCTTAGGGCTCCGGGGTTGACGGTAACAGAACACCAGTTTCTGGTGGTCGGTACACTTCAACCGGCAGGAATACTTGTTTTTGATCTGCATG
>CAXXKH010000052.1:0-245709 GCA_963677545.2 Desulfobacterales bacterium
GCCACAGACCGCCGCCGGTGGTATGGATAATCATGGTCGCCAGGACCGAAACGATGATGAGTGCGATAATGACTTCGATAAGGGTGAAACCGACTTCGTTTTTTTTGCGATCTTTTGGGCCCGAACCGGAAATACCCGTGGCGGTACACGGGTTATTTCGGTAAATGCCGTTGCAGTTACCGTTGAACCTTGAACCTTGAACTTTGAACCGGTTTGCCACCGGCAAATCAAGGAATAAACCCTGTTTCGGGGGTGATGTCGATCGCATAGGTGTTTCCCGCCCTGTCCCTGAATGAAATAGTGATTGGATTAACGGCCGAAACGGCGGTTCCCCCGGTGATCCGGAAGGGCCCGGCGAAGCCGTCAAATGCCACATTGCCATTTGCCTGGAGTTGAATACTGCCGTTTTCGGAGATGGTCACCCTGTCGTGGGGATCGGTGTCGACGCCCGGAAGCGGAACTGCGTCCCGGTCCATGTCGCAATCGACGGATCCGGCAGTGGAACATATGGTAGGTCCGGCCGGCGGATTCAAATCGAAGGCCCCAGAGCCGGCTGTGCTGTTCATGGCGATGGTCTGGACGAGCCTCAATCGGGAGGAGATACCGTCAGCCGCGGCTGTCAGATCCGCTGTTCCCGAGGTCACGCGACTGGTAACCATCAGTGCCATTACCCCAAGCAGCAAAAGGATGACCACCACTTCGATGAAGGTCATCCCTTTGGAACTGGTAATAACAGTACGCCGGTTGGGCGATGGGCCCTTTCAGCGGGGGGAGGCATGGCCTATATTCGGCTAACGCGGGGTGATATCGCCGAACGTGGCCGGCGTTCCCGTGTCTCCCGACGAATAAACGGCATTGGCAAATACGATATCGTATCGATTGCCTGTCGCGGCTACCGTTACCGTCAACGTCGTATTATTTCTCCGGGTCAATGTGAAATCGTTTCCGATATCTTCATCGTTTGCCCAGTTCCCGGCGGTGCGGGGCATACCCGTGGCATCATTGGTCAGCAGGTATTTGGCGAAATACTGGTTTGCCCTTGAAACGAGTTCCGCCTTGACCCCCTGAACGGACTTGAGTTCCGCCTCTTCCGTCATGCTGAGAAACTTTGGAACCGCCACTGCCGCCAGAATGCCTATCAGGATCAGTACCGCGATGATTTCGATCATGGTGAAACCATCCTGCTGTCTTAAAATTCGCTGTCGCATCACTATCTTTTTCCTCCTTTCCGGATTTAGTATCGTAATAACGGTAGTATCGGAAGAAAATCGAATTACTTGAGCCAATTTCAAAACGTAAAATGTTTTGAAAACGGCTTATTTTACCAGTTTCGTCAAATCCCACATGGGCAGAAAAATAGCGAGTGCAAAAAACAGGACAACGGCTGCCAGGGCAATCGTCAAAATCGGGCCGATGCTGTCCGAAAGTTTTTTCATCGCATATTCCACTTCGGCATCATAGTGAACGGACATCTCTTTCAAGAGTTCATCGAGATTGCCGGTCTCTTCCCCCACCGCAACCATATGAATCACCATGGGCGAAAAATAACGGGATGATTTCAGGGGGCCGGAAATTCCCTGGCCTTCCGCCATCAGATCCCGTATGCGACTGAGCTGGCTTGAAATTGCCGCATTGCCGATGGTGCCTCCCAGAATGTTCATGGCGTCGAGAATAGAGACTCCGCTTGACTGGAGGATGGAAAAAATGCTTCCAAAGCGGGACATGGCCGCTTTTAGAAACACGTTTCCGATGATGGGCAGTTTCAGCATCATCGCATCCCGAAGGTGCCTGCCGGTGGGTGTTTTGATGTACAGTGAAACGATGACGATAGCCCCCGCGGCACCCAGGATAATAACCGGCCAATACTGGTGAAGGAACTGGTAGAGCATCATACAGATCCGGGTGGGCAGGGGCAGGTCGATCTTCGCATTGGAGAAGATGGTAATGAACTTGGGGATGACAAAGGTCAGCAGCACTACGAAAGCCACACCGAGAAAAAGTACGACGAACATGGGATATCGAAGGGCGGCTTTAATGTCCGTTTTGACCTTGTTCTCATGCTCGATGATGTAAATCAGCCGTTCGAGAACCTGCACCAGCGAGCCGCTCTTCTCGCCCGCCGCGATCATGCTGCAATATAGCGTCGAAAAAATTTCCCGGGTGTTTCCCGAATGTTTCGTGAAGTCCCGCGCCGGCCTGGATGTCCGCGGCCATTTTACCGATGACGATTTTCAAGCGGCGGTTTTCCGTCTGATTTTCCAGCACCTGAAGAAGATGCACGATCGGCACACCGGCCTTAATCATGGTGCGAAGCTGTTTGGTAAACAGAATCAGATCCAGAGGCCGTACGGGGGAGAGTAGGCCCTGGAGGCGGTCTCCTAGAATACTGCCGCTGCCTTTTTCCGTCACCCGGTCGGGAATATATCCCCTCGCGGCAAGGATTTCTCTTGCCGTATCCACTGAATCGGCTTCCAGTTCTCCGGAAACGGTGTTGCCGTTCGGGTTGATGGCTTTGTATTGAAAAATCGGCATGTCGATCAGTACATCACGGCGCTCATGGCTTCTTCCACGGTCGTGACCCCGCGGAGGACCTTGGCGGCCGCATCTTCCTTTAATGTCCTCAGTTGGCCCATATCTCGGGCGGCCCGGGCGATCTCGTTGGCGGATTTCCCCTGGACGATCATCTCCTGGATGGCCTCATTGATGGCCAGTACCTCATATAGTCCCGTCCGGCCCTTGAATCCGGTATCCATACAGTTAAAGCATCCCCTGCCTTTCATAAAGCGAACATCCTCTGTCTTTTTTTCAATGCCCAGACAGGAGAGGGCTGAATCCGGCGGGGTGTAGGGCTCCATACAGTGGGGGCATACGGTTCGTACCAGCCGTTGTGCGATGGTAAGGACCATGACCGATGAGACGAGAAACGGTTCTATGCCCATATCGATAAAACGGGTGATGGCCCCCGCGGCATCGTTGGTGTGAACGGTGCTGAGTACCAGGTGCCCGGTCATGGAGGCCTGAATCGCAACGGCGGCGGTTTCGCTGTCCCGGATTTCTCCCACCATGATGACGTCCGGGTCCTGACGCAGAATGGACCGGAGACCGCTGGCGAAGGTCATACCGGCTTTCTGATTCAGCTGGACCTGGCGGATGTTCGCCATTCTATACTCCACCGGATCTTCGAGGGTGATAATGTTGGTATCCGGCTCATTGATGCTTTTTAGCAGTGCGTAGAGCGTCGTGCTCTTCCCGCTGCCGGTGGGGCCGGTGCTCAGGATCATGCCGTAGGGCTTTTTTACCATTTTTGGCTACGGTGTCGATGTCCTCCCGGCTCATGCCCATACGTTCCATATCGTAGATTTCGGAACTGGTCATGAGCAGCCTCAGGACCATGTTTTCACCATATATGGTGGGAAGCGTCGATACACGCGCATTGATCTCTTTCTGGGCCATCTTGATGGAGAAACGGCCGTCCTGGGGAATACGGGTATTTGCGATATCCAGGTTGGCCAGGATTTTTATACGCGAGACGATGGGCAGAAACATGGCTTTCGGCGGAGAGGGGACTTCCCGCAGTTTTCCGTCCACCCGAAACCGAACCTGAACCCGGTTTTTTTCAGGGCTCAGATGGACGTCGCTGGCACCCTCCCGAACTGCCTGTGAGAGGATTGAATTGACAAGGCGGACCACCGGCGCCTCTTCGGCCATTCCCTGAAGAGAGCTGACTTCCAGCTCTCCGGCATCAGTGTTTTGGGCATCTCCGGGGGCGGTTCCGGAATCCAGCTTCAGCTGCTCCATGCCTTCCATTACCGTGTCGAGACCGGTCAGTGCACCGTATAAGCCGTCCAGAAGCTGGTTGATCTCCTGTTCGGTGCAGATAACCGGTTCCACTTCCATATTGGTGTGGGCCTCTATTGCATCAAGTGAACGGAGGTCCATCGGATCGGCTGTTGCCACGGTCAAAAGAAATTCGCTCGTTCGCAACGGGACAATCTGATATTTCCGGGCAAGGTCCTGGGGGATGAGCTGGGCCATATCCATATTGAGAGGATAGAGATCCGGCCGGTACTGCCGCAGTTTCAGCTGGCGGGAGAGAAGATCCACAATCTGCGTCTCGCTGATGGCGCCTTCCCTTACGAGATACTGCCCCAGTTTCAGGTCCGCCTTTTTATGTTTCGACAAGGCCTCTTGAAGCTGGGTCTCGGTCAGCAGCCCGGCCTCAATCAGCATATCGCCCAATCGTTTTTTTTTTGTCTCACGGGTTAATCCTCATAAAAAAATGAACATCGAACATCGAATGAACAGCAACCACAAACAGACCGTTATTTCTTTTCATTGTTCTGTTTTTGTCGTTCATTCGATGTTGGACGTTCGATGTTCGATGTTCGATGTCCATTGTCCATCATGTCGGCGGAAAGGGCCGGAAAGATAAGTACCTGCCCCACGTCGAGCCGGTCGGGATTCACTAATCCCGGATTCGCACCCAGTACCGCCTGGTGATAACGGTAGGTGTAAGCGCCGTATACCTTTTGAATCAGACCACCAAAGGTGTCTCCCATGGCCACGGTCATCTGCCCCGGGACTGTAGGCGCTTCGTCCGGGAGGTTGTTTTGTTTCGGCAACTCCCTGGACGGGGCTGCTTCGAGTGTGGCTTCCGCTGATTGCTTCTGCCTTACAGGAGAAAGTGAAGCAGTTGTTGTTTGCACGGCCGTGGTGGCTGTGTTTATTTCCGCTGACGGGCGGGTCTCTATTTGAGCCGGCTTCGCTTCCGACCGACCCTCGGTTTTTTTCGGTATTCGCGGTTCGGGGGGGATGGCGAGGGGTGTCTGTCTCTGCCAATTCGTTTGGCCCAGAGAGAGACGTTCCCTGTATTATGCCGGAATAGTGCCATGCGCCGAAGCACATCCCCGCCAGGAACAGGAGCCCGATTGTTACCGGAACCGGTCTGAAAAAAGAGGGTCTCCGGAATGTCCTGCGGGCGCAGGCGCCGGCGATTCGCCACCCCACGACGGTTTTGTTCTGAATGATCATGGCCAGCAGACACTGGTGGCAGAGATGAATGATCTTTCTCGGATAACCGCCCGAAAGACGAAAGATGCGCCACCGGGCCGGCAGGCTGAACAGATGTCGTCCGGGGCTTTCAGGCTCTACGGCATGTTGGAGCCGGTGGTGAATGAGCGCCCTTGTATCTTTGAAATTCAACGGCGCCAGGCGATAGTAGAGGTTGATCCGATCCGCCAGGTTCGGGAGCTCTTCCAGTGTATCGGTGAATTCGTTCTGGGCAAAGATGATAATCTGAAGAAGCTTGTATTCGTTGGTTTCGAAATTCAGAAGCTCCCGGAGTGTTTCCAGACAGGCGGGGGACATTTTCTGCCCTTCGTCCACGATGAGAACAACCGTCCGGTCTTCTTCCACGCCTTTCTGGAACAGGTAATGCTTCAGATGCTCCTTCATGTCCGGAATGGTATCCTCCGGTCCGGGCCTTCGACCCGTCATCATGTGGATGATAGCGCTCAGAAATGACCGGGGATCCGTAAAATCCGGGTCCAGGATCAGGGAAGCGGATATTCGGGAATCCCCGGAAAAGGTCTGGATCAGTTGTCGGCACAGGGTCGTTTTTCCGGTCCCCACTTCCCCGGTAACTACATTCAGGCCCCTTCGAAGCCGCAGGGCGATTTCGAGCTTTTGAATACACTCCTTGTGCTGATTCGACTCGTAAAAAAAAGCCGGATCAGGGGAGTTCGAGAAAGGCTCTCTGGTGAGATGGAGGAGTTTAAAATATTCCATAATAACATGTCCAGGCGCTTAATCGGTTCCCTTCGGCCTTTCTTTCAGGATGTGGGGCGTTATAAAGATGAGTACTTCCTCCATATTGCTGCTTTTTCCGGTACTTTTAAAGAGGCGGCCCAGAAGAGGGATGTCCTTCAGAATCGGCACCCCGGATTCGGAATCACTGGCGATCTCCTTGCTGAGCCCCCCGATGACCATAGTCTGCCCGTCGAACAGGATGACGTTGGTCTCTGCATTTTTCGTAATGATCGTAGGATATCCCTGGACCATGTTGGTGAAATCCAGTTCATCCTTGTTCGTGATGATATTGAGACGGAGCATGTTTCGATCGATGGTGTGCGGGGTCACCTTCAGGCTGAGCACCGCTTTTTTATATTCGATGGATGGAGAGGCACTCGATCCGGTTCCCACCACGGTTTGAAATGGCACCTCGCGACCGCTTTCGATCGATGCAGCCTGATTATCCAGCGTGGTGATGGAGGGGGAGGAGAGGATGTTGAGCTTGCCTTCTTCCTGCAGAGCGGAAAGCTGCACGGTCAGAAGGTAATTGCTGCTCAGGTCCTGGAGCCGGTACCCCAGGGTCGCGCCGACAGTGTCCGCCAGATCAGCGGGGAAGTTGACGATATTGCCGGCGGACGGCTGATGAATAATTGCTTCCCCGTCATCGGTGAAGAGGGAGCCGGAATTCTCCATGGATCCCCCGATCCAATGCAGCTTGCTGCCGTTTTCTTCATAATTCAGCCCGCCCCATTGAATACCGAGTGCCCTGGCCGTGTCCCGGTTGGTTTCAACGATCTGTGCCTCGATGAGTACTTGTAGTGTCGGACGGTCTAACTCACGGACAACCCGGGAGATCTGCTGAATCTTCTCTTTGGAGGCATGTACCAGAATGGCATTGTTGGCCTCATCCACCGTTACCGATGCCTGTTGCGGGGTTCCCGGGGAGGCAACGGTGTCCGTTTCGAGCTGCGCATCCACTACTGCTTTTGGATCCCCTTCGATGAGTCCCTCCAATATTTCTCCCAGAGCGCCGGCATCCGTATAGCGGATAAAGAAGATTTCGGTTTCAAAGGCTTCCGTATGCTGAAGCTGCCATTTGAGCTGTTTTTGCTTCAGTTCGGCTTTCTCTCTCGCCCACTCCTTTTCAAGGTCGGCGGCGGTCTTGATTTTAAGGATATTCCCCGACCGCTCATAGCTCAATCCGTAAGTATTGAGCACCCCCATAAAGACCGTGTCCCAGGGGATGTCGACAGCGTTGATATTGGCCGTGCCTTCCACGGTGTCGCTGATGATGATGCTCTGGTCCGCGGCCCTTGCCAGTGCCCGAAGGACGGCGATTACAGGGGCATTATGCATGGAAAGCGTCACTTCGGCGGTGGGCAGCGGGTTTGTGTCCGTTGAATCGGTTTCCGGTTCCGGAGTCGCCTCTTGATTTTTCCGGACTGTTTCTTTTTCAAAAGACGGGACCGTCGGAGAATAGCCTTTGGTATTTTCCGCCTGAACCCGCCATTTTTCGAAAAACGGATCCGATGTTGCCTGCCTGTTTTTTCCGCATCCCGGAAGCAATATGCAGACAACTCCCATTATTGCCATGACGCTGAGTAACCTGGTGTATTGTTTCATATCGTCCATCTTCGGATTAGCTGTAATCAGGTTTCAGGTGTCAGGTTTCAGGTGTCAGGAGCGAATAGTAGTAACTGACACCTGAAACCTGACACCAGAAACCTCGTTTTTATATGAAGCACATCTCACTATTTTATCCCCTTGTATTAAGGGGCTGAGTCGTCCACCATGGGAATGACGCGGATACGGTTGCCCGCATCTCCCAGGAGAACCTGTTCCGGTGTTATACCCTGTACCGTAAACGGTGATCCGGAAACCCGGTCACCGGTTTCATACTCTTCACCATTGATGATTGCCAACCGTTTGGCGCCGATTTCAACATATCCCGTATAGTTGAATGCTTCCGAATCAGATGCAATCATTGGCGTTTCCCCCGGGTTGCTCTCTTCCGAAGGCGACAGTATTGTCGTGATGAACGGATCGGAGGGCCAGGGCGCCTGTGCTTTTTCCAGTATAATCTGCTCGGTTGCCGTTCGTGAGTGCAGGGCAATACTTTGAACCACTTCCGTTACAAATTCCCGTGCCGGGGTTTCACCGGCGCCCGGTGGGGGGGGGGTGTTTTTCGGGCCGGAAAAGAAAAAGACTATCCCTGCATATATGAGGGCCAGGGCCGTCAGGCCGAGTATTATTTTTTCCCGTTTACTGATCTTCATTAAGACTGTCCACCCTTGAAACGACATCTATGCGAAGCTGAAGGAACATTTCGAGTTCATTGGCTTTCGAAAGCCGCTGCACACGAAATCGTTCAATTCCTGAAATGAAAGGGAGCCTGCCAACCTGCAGGATCAGATCCCTGAAATTTGAAAAGGCCCCCCGGACGGTCATGTCCACCAGAATATAATCCCTGTCCGACAGGATGGATTGGATATCGGGGACCAGGGCCGTCTGTTTCAGGTCGAATTGCTGAAGTACTTTTTCGATGGCTGCCTCATAATCTTCCGCCGAGGCGTCGGGAAGCGCCGGTTGATCGGAAAAGCCCTCATATTCCGGCATTGGCGCTTCGTCATTTTTTTGAAGTTCCGCCATCAGAGGGGTGAGTGACTGGTATCTGTCCGCCAACTCGGATGCTTCGGCCAGCTGGGTTTCGAGCTGCTTCCGGGTCCGAAGGTCTTTTGAAATGGTGAGTAGAAACGCAGCCGCCAGGACGACCAGACAGACAACGATCAGATACAGGTTTTGTCGATGGGGGCCCGTGATGTTTTTTGATGGATGTGTCATCGGTCCATTGCCCCCTCTACATCCAGGGTGAATCTGAGCACTTCTTCCGTACCGAAATGTTCCAACGCTTTCTTTTTCAGAATGACCCGCGTGAAGAGCGGTGAGTTTTTTAATGCCATCAGATACCGGGCAAGTCTCGTTTCAAGGGCGCCGGGCGGACCGTAGACCACTGCATCCACTGCCACGGTCGTTTTCTCAGCGGGCGGTTTTTCTTCCTGAGCGTCATCGTCGATTGGTTTTTCGGCCGGGGGGGGCGGCCCGTTTCCCTCGACACGGATAAAACGTATGTGATCGGCGGCAAGGCTGGTGATCTCGCCGATTACCGCCACCGGGAGATAGTTCCTGCTGTATGTTTTCCAGATCCGGTTTTTTTTATTTACTCTTGCGGCAAGCATCAGCAGTGATTCATCCGCGTTTTCATCTCCTTCGGGGGTTGTGACGCTGAGCCGGTGAATCTCTTCTTCAAGGCCGTGAATGTGATGTTGCTCGAACCGATGCCCCCCCCATATCGCGGCGACCGCCAGCAGAAAACAGAACAGAACCGCAGCTTGCAGCTGTTTTACATTTGTTTTCAGAACGTTGTCCTGGTGGGTGCATAGAAAATTGGGGGGATTGCCGGTGTCGGACAGGGCCAATCCCACGGATGAAACATACGAGGCCCTTTCGGACACGGTTTCGGGCGCCTTTTTACCGCCGGATACGGATGCAAATGCTTCCACAACCTCAAAGGAGAGCCCCAGTTGACTGCCGATATGATCCACCAGGCGCGAATATATGGCGATCGGTCCTGAAATGAACATTTTTTCAATGGGGCTGTCCGAAAAGCGAAGGGTAACATGCTCAAGCGTTCTTTCAACCTGCCGGACAAGCCGCTCCAGGGCGGGCTCGACCATGTTGAAAACGTCATCTTCCTTCAGGAGACCGTTAGCGGACAGGGATGGGGCAGGTGCCTCGGTACTCAGGATCTGGAGAATCTGGTCTGCTTCGGCGGCGTCAAAAGCGGAAAGTTCGAGCACCGAAGAGGTTTCATCCATATTGCTGCCCATTGAAAGGTTTTCGACCGGTCGGGTCACTTCGCTTTTAATGGATTCGACCATACTGGAGATACCGGCCTTGATTCCCCTTGAAACGATAAGATCGCCGTTTGGCCGAAAGATATCGATCCTGGACCAGTTGAAATCAATCAGCAGGCTGCAGAAAAGTGATTCTCCGACGTCAACCCAGCCGGCCTTATAATAATTTTGGAAGGCGAATGCCGGGGCGATCACGCCTGTCAGCTCGAAGCCGGCAGCGCGGAACATATCTTTCAATCCCGATACTTTGGCCCGGGGCGCCGTGCAGGCGAGAACTTCAATTTTTGCAACACCATTATCGACGATGTCCCCAAGGACACGAAAATCGAGAAGCATTTGATTCTTATCAAACGCCGCTTCTTTCTGATGGGTCCAGTGGACCGCGTTTTCCAGCTTGCTTTTAGTCACCTTGGGGATTAACAGCCGGCGAATATCCGTCTCTTCCAGAGGAAGAGACGTCCAGATGTTTTTGGGCTGGGAGGAGGGGCAGAACCGGCCCAGCTCGGAGCGAAGGAGATCGATCATTTGCTCATGATCTTCGGCCTGTTCCGTGGTAAGCGGGACAGATTTGAAATCGAGAATGCCCGGCTTTTTATTAAAGCCGCATGCCACCTTTACCAGTCGAAGAGAATTCCCTGTCATGTCAACCCCGATCGACGGGGTCGATTTTACGAATAAATTCCGGATCAATGACAATGGATTAAAACCGCGGTGTGCCGGAACAGCGGCGGCGGGGGGAACATTTGTCAAAGGGGCGTTCCGAATGACGTTGAGAAGTTTTTCCGTTGAAGAGATGTCGTCTGGTTTCGCCAAGAGGGCCTCTTGCTTCCTCGATCATCGGAATATCAGCACATTTCGAACACAGTCCGTGGGATTGTTCAGGTGGACGACTTTTCCCATTCGGCCGATTCAACTCATATACAATTATAACTGGTTGAATATGTGAAAAAAATTATTTATCCTCATACTAAATCAAACCGACTAAATCAATATCTTTTTTTAAACAATCTCTACGGTTGAGAATTGAGATTGACACATGGATGTCACTTGCCTTAAAAACAGACAGCTCCGCCAATTTCAAAACATCTCATTTTGTCCGGTCTCTGCGTTGGTCGATTCGCTTTGTGCCTGATTACACGCATGGTGGAAGAATGTTTTGAAAATGGCTTGGCCGTTTTGATGTTATTGTCACTCAACCAGGGGAGACATCGATGGGTGCAAAGGATCGATCGGGAGGGGATCGCCGAACTGGTGAAGACCGGCGACAGGCCTATGATCTGGATTATTTCCTCCGGGGTGGTAAGGAGCGACGCCAATGGATGGAGCGACGCTGGCGCAAGGAGATGCGTAAAGGATGGGTCCGCGCCAGTAAATGGAGCAGTGTGGATACACGATCATACAATCCAAAACCGTGACGGCTATAATGGCAAAAAATAATACAGCGGCCCAATTGGCTAAAAACCTGGCATACGTTCTGGGACGGAGGCCCGACGAATTCGGCCTGGTGACGGATTCAGAAGGTTACGTTAAAATAAAGGATCTTCTCAAAGCGCTTGGTGAGGAGAAGGAGCTTCGAAATATCCGACGGGGAAATCTGGAAGAAATAGTCATCACATTGCCGGACGCCCCTATCGAGATCCTGGAGAATCGGATTCGCGCAAAAGACCGGTCCAACCTGCCGCCTTATACGCCCGCGGAAGAACTTCCCAAACTGCTGTATACCTGCGTGCGACGGAAGGCGTATATAGTAGTTATTGAAAAAGGAATCTTTTTTGACGGTCGTTCTTTTGTTGTGCTCTCTTCGGACCGTAACATGGCGGAGCGTATCGGGCGCAGAAGTGATGCGTCACCGGTGCTGCTGACAGTGTCCGTTCAACAATGCCGGGTAGCGCAGGTCCGGTTCCTTGTGTCGGGTGGTACACTCTACCTCGCGGAAAGAATTCCCGCCGGTTGTTTTACGGGTCCGCCACTGGCAAAGGTACAGGAAATACCTCCTCCCAGGGAGGCCCGAAGCACACCCGCGGCAGCTGTACATCCCGGGAGCTTTTTTCCTGATCCGGCTGATATTCAGCCCGGGACATCCAAAGATAAGCGGGATCGCAGGGGAGAACGGCCGGACTGGAAACGGGATCGAAAACGGATGATACGTACCGAGAGGAAAAAAGGCCCCCGGTTTTGAAATATGCTGAGCCATTTTCAAAACGTTTTCCCCGCACAAGCGGGATCAAGCCCAAAGCGGACCGTCCCTCCTGGGGATCGGCCAAAACGGAACGTTTTGAAATTGGCTGGGCTGAAAAAAAATGAAAAACGCTAAAGTCTACGAATATCTGCAAGAAAAATAGCGGTTTTTACGAATCCATCAAAACGATCCGTCCAAAAAGTTTTTTTGCACAATTTTGAGTCTGATGTTTCCCCTGTCGGGTCTCGACGCCCTCTTGACAATCGGCGCCAAGCGAATATGCTTTATAAACTTTAGGCACTGATTTTTTAAATTTAATTTTCCGAAGCAGCGGAATCTGATGATAAAAAAGGAGGAATGTGAGATGCGCGTACTCGTGAGTGACAACCTGGGGGAGATCGGGATCAAGCTTTTTCAGGAGGCGGAGGGGATTGACGTGGATGTCAATACAGGCCTGCCGCCGGAAGAGCTGAAGAAAATTATCGGTGATTATGATGCGCTGGTGATTCGGAGTGCCACCAAGGTGACCGAAGATCTGTTATCGGCAGCCAAGAAACTGAAAGTGGTGGGCAGGGCAGGTATCGGGCTTGACAATGTCGACATCCCCGCGGCCACAAAACGGGGCGTGGTGGTGATGAACACGCCGGGTGGGAATGTGGTGACGACCGCGGAACATACGATCTCCATGATGTTGTCCCTGTCACGCAATATTCCCCAGGGCACCGCGACCCTGAAAGCCGGTCTCTGGGAAAAAAAGAAGCTCCAGGGGCGCGAAATATTCAACAAGGCGCTGGGAATTATCGGATACGGAAAAATCGGCTCCATCGTGGCGGACCGGGCAAGGGGCCTGAAAATGCGGGTCATGATATATGATCCCTTTGTTACGCCGGAACAGATTGAAAAATCGGGGTTCGAAGGCGTGTCCCTGGAAACGCTCTATAAAGAAGCCGATTATATCACTGTTCACGTCCCCAAGCTGAAAAATACCATTGGCTTGCTCAATAAAGCGGCATTTGACCAGATGAAGCCCGGCGTGATGATTGTCAATTGTGCCCGCGGCGGTATTGTCGACGAAACAGACCTCCACGATGCCATTACATCCGGAAAAGTTGCCGGTGCGGCCCTCGACGTATTCGAGACCGAGCCTCCGGGCGAAAACCCTTTGCTTAAGTTGGACCGGCTGGTCTGTACGCCTCACCTGGGTGCTTCCACGCTGGAGGCCCAGACCAACGTGGCTGTTTCGGTTGCGGAGCAGATCATTGATTATCTCCAGAACGGAACGATTCTCAATGCAGTCAACGTGCCATCGGTCACCGGCGAGCTTCTTGAGAAGCTTCGTCCATTCCTTTACATCGGGGACCGGATCGGGTCCCTGCAGGCACAGCTGATTGCCGGGCCTGTCAAGGAAGTCAACATCGAATACACCGGTGATTTTCATGGACTGGACATGTCGCCGGTGAGCACCGCCGTTCTGAAGGGACTTCTCGCTCCCATCGTCAAAGATGATGTGAATTCGGTAAATGCTCAGGTGCTCGCAAAGGAGAGAGGGATCAAGGTGACAGAGGCCACCCAGTCGACGGTAGAGGATTATTCGAATCTGATCACTGTCCGGGTAGTGACCGGTGAGACCACACATTCTGTTTCCGGTACTGTCTACGGCAAGAAGGATGCGCGTATTGCCATTATCAACAATTTCAGACTTGAGATGATTCCCGAAGGTCATCTGGCCCTTATCCATAATGTGGATGTTCCGGGGTCCATCGGAGAGATCGGTACCAAGCTGGGTGAATATAGCATGAATATCAGCAGGATGCATGTGGGTCAGGAGGAGGATGGCCAGAGAAACATCATCTTTCTTCAGGTCGATAAACCCATCACAAGCGAGGTGGCGGAGGGGCTCAGCAGCCTTAAAACCGTTAAGCGTGTTACACCGCTGGAATTTTAAAAAAGGCGAGCTTAATAGATATGAAATAGTAATTATTTTAATATTTTGGATGTTTTTTTCACAGGAGGTGAACCGTGGTTGATAAAGAGAAGGATTTTGTCATGAAAGACAATCCATCCGCTGGTGAAACGGATGCTTCCAAAAAAGCGACCGTTCTTCCGGAGATCGATTTTTCAACATTTATCATGTCCCTGAATGCGTCCGCGCTGGTGCACCTCGGTGTCATCGATGACCCGATGACGGGAAAGAAAGTGAAGAATCTTCCCCTTGGGAAACAGACCGTGGATATGTTGCGGATGTTGCAGGAAAAGACCCAGGGGAACCTGACCGAGGAAGAAGGGAAATTGCTCCAGGGGATACTTTACGATCTGAAAATAGCGTACGTTCGTCAAAAAGGTTGAAGACAGGCGTCAGTCGTCGGGTGTCAGGAGCGGAAAGCGTACTAACTGAAACCTGACGCCTGAAACCCGGGCCTAGTCATTATACCCAACACGTCAGCGGATTTGATGCCCCGGAGTACCTATCGATATGAAACTCTTATCCCCGGCCAAAATCAACCTGCTCCTGCGCATTACCGGAAAAAGAGCCGACGGATACCACACGCTTCGAACCCTCATGTGCCGTATCGGTCTGAGTGACGAGATTTCCATATCTTTTGGCGTGAAAGAGACGACGTGTGACTGCAATCGTCCGGAAATACCAACCGGAACCGCCAATATCGCCCACCGTGCGGCGGAGCTTTTTTTAAACCGTATCAAGAGAAAAAATAATGGCCGCCGTGAATCGGTGGCCATTTTTATTGAAAAACGGATTCCTATCGGGGCGGGACTCGGCGGCGGCAGCAGCAACGCGGCATCGGTCCTGTTGGGGCTCAACAGGCATTTTGGTTATCCCCTGTCAAAGAAAACCCTGATGGCCATGGGGGCATCCCTTGGCGCCGACATACCTTTTTTTATTTATGGCGGTCCCGCTTTGGCGGGAGGCATCGGGGATATCCTTGAGCCGGCCCCGGTTATTCGTCCATTTAAAATAGTCCTCGTTTATCCGGGCGTTGCCGTTTCAACGGAATCGGTTTATAAAAACCTGAATTTTGGATTGACAAACCATGAAAAAGAAAATAAAAAAATCCTTTTTAATGAAAGCATATTTGATCCGGTAGCATATTTGCAAAATGATCTGGAAGCTACCGCCATGATGCTTTGTCCGGATATCGGGTTGGTCAAAGAGGCTCTTACGGCCGCCGGGGCTGATGGCGTGTTGATGTCCGGAAGTGGTTCCGCGGTATTCGGTCTGTTTTTTGATGAGTTGCGTGCAGTGACGGCGGAACGGTCACTTTCACGACAGAACGGCGCCTGGCAGGTGTTCTTGACTGATGTGGAGGTATAACTGCTGAAAAATATATGTCCAATTGGTCTTATATGAGACCTGTTCGACTTTTAAAATAGTTAATTGTTATGGGGCGTCGTCAAGTGGTAAGACACAGGATTTTGGTTCCTGCATTCGGAGGTTCGAATCCTCCCGCCCCAGCCATCTCCTGAAAGGATTTGCTGTTATTTTTAGAAGGAAGTGCTGATGAAAGACCCGATTCTATTTTCCGGAAACTCCAATCCCATGCTCGCCCAGAGTATTTGCCGTTATCTGAATTTGCCCCTCGGCAAGGCCAAGGTGCAACGATTCAGTGACGGTGAAATCCGGATTGAAATCGATGAAAATGTACGATTGAGGGATGTGTTCGTGATTCAATCCACCTGTGCTCCGGTCAACGACAACCTGGTGGAACTCCTCCTTATGATCGATGCCATGCAGCGTTCCTCGGTTAGGCGTATTACAGCGGTTATCCCCTATTACGGGTATGCACGCCAGGACAAAAAGGTCGCTCCCCGTGTCCCCATCAGCGCCAGGCTCGTTGCGGACCTGCTTACCAAAGCGGGGGCCAACCGTATCATTACCATGGACTTGCATGCAAGCCAGATTCAGGGGTTTTTCAATATTCCCGTGGACAACCTTTTTGCCGCCCCCGTCATTATCAAGCACATCAAGGAAAAATTCACGGACAACCTGGTGATCGTATCACCGGATGCCGGTGGCGTGGAGCGGGCACGTGCATTTGCGAAGCGTCTGGATGCGGGGCTTGTCATTGTGGATAAACGACGGGATGCTCCCAACAAGGCAAAGGCAATGACCGTTATCGGTGATGTGAAGGATAAAATAGCGGTTATTCTGGACGATATGGTCGATACGGCCGGAACCCTTACGGAGGCGGCAGCGGCGTTGGCCGAAAAAGGCGCCCGGGAGGTGCATGCCTGTTGTACCCATCCGGTTCTTTCGGGACCGGCGGTGGACCGCGTCAGGGAGTCCGTCATTCAAAATTTAATCGTAACTGATACAATTCCCCTGAACGGAAATGCCAAGGCTTTAGAAAAAATAGAGATCCTTTCTATTGCCGAACTGTTTGGAGAGACTATTATCAGGAGCTATACGGGAGATTCGGTTACCTCTCTTTTCGTATAAAGACAATAACTGTTCAAGGAGGGATTTTCTTTGAAATTTATAGACTTAAGTGCAACCAAAAGAATGGGCAAGGGAAACGGTCCGGCACGACAATTGCGGCAGAAGGGGTTGGTTCCCGCCGTGATCTACGGCCCCGGGAAAGACGCCGAAATGCTTTCGGTCAATGCACGTGATTTGGAAAAGGCGCTGAAGGGCAGTCATACCATTCAGGTGCTGCTCAATCTGAACATAGAAAACGGCGGCAGCGAAACACGGAAGGCCATGATCAAGGATCTTCAGACAGATCCGGTCTCACGTAAGATGCTGCATGTCGATTTCTACGAGATTGATCCAAACCGCAAGATCCTCATGAAGGTGCCGGTCGTTACGACGGGTAAGGCAGCTGGTGTTGAAATGGGTGGTTTGCTTCAGATTATTCGGCGTGAACTTGAGGTGCTGTGCCTGCCGGGAGAGATTCCGGAAGTAATTGAACTCGATGTGACCGACCTCAATATCGGCGACTCAATCCATGTAAAGGACATTCAGCTTGGAGGCGACCTGGAGATTCCCACGGAGGTTGATTTTACGGTAATTACCTGTATCGGTAAGAAAGCGGAAGCTGAAGAAGAAGAGGTGGAAGGCGAGGAAGGGGCCGAAGAGGCGACTGCCGAAGCCGACGATACCGAGGCGGCTGCCGAATAATCTTCTTTTTGGCGTCCTGGTTGCTTCAGGGATTGGGAACGATGGTTGCCACAAAACGGCGTTTGGTGGTGGGGCTCGGAAATCCTGGCGAGGAATACCGGAATACCCGCCACAACATCGGGTTTATGGCGGTGGATCACATCGCCGAAGCATTTTCGATTTCTTTGTCAAAAAAGAAGTTCAATCTCATATACGGAATGGGGTCGGTTGAAGGTGTTCCGGTGGTTATCGCGAAGCCCCAGTCCTACATGAACTTGAGCGGTTTGCCTACCCGGCGGATTGCGGATTATTATCGGATACCTGGCAGGGATATATTGGTCATCCATGACGATATCGACCTTGCTTTCCAGAGAATTAGAATAAAAACGAAAGGAGGCGATGGCGGGCATAGAGGAGTCAGATCAGTGATGGATGCCCTTGGTGGCGGCGAGTTCGCCCGGGTCCGCATCGGTGTCGGGCGAGGGCTCAATGCTTCCGGTGAAAGAAACGATGCGGTTGATCATGTTCTGGGCCGGTTTGGAGCGGAAGAGACTCGGTTGGTAACGCAGCTGATTGCCCAGGTTCGGGATGCGGTTGTGACAATTCTCCGGGAGGGCATTGTGATGGGAATGAATAGGTACAACAGGAAGTAAACAATAATTTTCAGCTTAGTATCGGATGGAGGGAATAATGGAAGCTGTAATGAATAACTTACCATTGTATTGCACACTGGTTGGTGTCGTGGGCGTGCTTTTTTCAATTGTCCTTGCCGGAATCGTCAAGGCAGCCCCCGCGGGAAACGAAAAAATGCAGGAAATCGCCGGCGCCATTAAAGAGGGCGCTATTGCTTATCTGAATCGCCAGCTTAAAAGCATGGGGATTGCGGGCATCATTATTTTTATAATCATTTTTGCAACACTGGGCGCCAAAACCGCCATCGGGTTTCTGCTGGGTGCGGTAGCCTCTTTTCTGGCGGGATATGTCGGTATGCGGGTATCGGTACTTGCCAACGTGAGGACGGCCGAGGCTTCAAAAAAAGGTCTTGCTGCGGGACTTTCCCTGGCATTCAAGGGCGGCAGCGTTACCGGTATGATCGTAGCCGGGCTGGCGCTCACCGTGACCGCCGGGTATTATACGGCGACACATGATGTCATCGCTTTGGTGGCCCTTGGTTTTGGTGGCAGTCTGATCTCCATTTTCGCACGCCTTGGTGGTGGTATCTTTACCAAGGGCGCCGACGTGGGCGCCGACCTGGTGGGTAAGGTGGAAGCCGGTATTCCCGAGGACGATCCCCGGAACCCGGCGGTTATCGCCGATAACGTGGGCGACAACGTGGGTGACTGCGCCGGTATGGCCGCTGACCTGTTCGAGACCTACGCCGTGACTGCCGTGGCCGCCATGCTTATCGGGCATCTGCTTTTTCCGGATGTTCCCATGGCTACCGAGTTCCCGCTGGTACTGGGCGCGATCTCCATTGTCGCTTCCATGATTGCTGTCTTTTTTGTCCGACTGGGCAAGAGCGAATACATCATGGGCGCTCTCTACAAGGGGATGTTCGGGGCCGCTATTCTCGCCGCTGTTGCATTCTATTATATCACCACTAACATGATGCCGGAACTTACCACTGCCGCGGGGCTGGTCATTACCCCCATGGACATCTACTGGTGTACTTTGGTGGGCCTGGTGCTGACGGTTCTGATCGTTATCATCACCGAGTATTATACCGGCATCTATAATCCGGTAAAAACAGTCGCCGAAGCATCCACTACGGGCCACGGCACCAACATCATTGCCGGCCTGGCCGTCAGCATGCAGTCCACCGCGGCACCGGTTCTCGCCATCTGTCTGGCCATCTTTGTCGCCTATAACCTGGGCGGACTCTACGGCATCGCCATGGCGGCCATGTCCATGCTGTCAATGACCGGTATGGTCATCGCTATTGACGCCTACGGCCCCATCACCGACAACGCCGGTGGTATTGCTGAAATGGCCGAAATGGACGAGAGTGTCCGTGCGGTTACCGATCCTCTGGATGCGGTGGGTAACACCACAAAGGCCGTTACCAAAGGCTATGCCATCGGTTCCGCCGGTCTGGCTGCCCTGGTTCTTTTTGCCGCATACGTACAGGAATTTTCCCTGCATGGTGGTGGCGAAGCCCTCCGCTTCGATCTGTCCGACGTGAACGTCATCATCGGACTTTTTATCGGCGGCCTGCTGCCCTACCTGTTTGCATCCATTGCCATGAAGGCGGTTGGAAATGCCGGCGGCGCGGTTGTGGACGAAGTTCGACGGCAATTCCGGGAAATTCCGGGAATTATGGAACGTACGGCGAAACCCGATTACGGCGCCTGTGTGGACATCGTCACCAAGTTCGCCTTGAAAGAGATGATGATTCCGGCCCTGTTACCGGTGATCGCACCGATCCTGGTGGGTTTCTTCCTGGGTAAGGTTGCGCTGGGCGGCCTTCTGATTGGTTCCATCGTTACCGGTGTTTTCGTGGCCATCTCCATGACCACGGGTGGCGCGGCATGGGACAACGCCAAGAAATATATCGAAGACGGCCATCTGGGCGGCAAGGGCTCCGATGCCCATAAAGCAGCCGTCACCGGCGACACTGTAGGCGACCCCTACAAGGATACGGCAGGTCCGGCGATCAACCCGATGATCAAGATCCTCAACGTGGTTGCTCTGCTGCTGGTTCCGCTTCTGATGAAAATGGGATAACGCTTCGCCGCTTTGTGGCAAGCCACTATTAATAAGGATTGGCGCGCTATTCCGGCGCCAATCCTTTTTTTATTGATTGATCGCGGGATTGGTGGTATATTGAAAGCCTAATTATAGTTGAATCATTTAAGCAGCAGCTTACCTGATAATTGGGTTTAACAAATCTTTGGTGTGAAAATGAAAGAAAAAGCAACGCAGCAGGTTGAGACAACCACAGGAAAATCGCGCGCATTTGCCGTAGGGGACTTGGCGGTGTATCCCGCTCATGGGGTTGGCAGGATCAGTGCCATTGAGAGCAAAGTGATCAACGGAGAAAAAAATGATTTCTACATCATGAAGATCATCGAGAACGGTATGGTCATCATGATACCTACATGGAATGTGGACTCGGTCGGTCTCAGGGAGGTTATCTCCGAAGAAAATATCCCTGAAGTATACGGTGTAATGAAGGAGAACCGGGACGCACCTGTTGATAATCAGACGTGGAACCGGCGATACCGGGAATACATGGAAAAAATCAAAACCGGCAGCTTGTTCGATGTGGCGGAAGTATTTCGGGATCTGTATCTTCTTAAACTGAACAAGGATCTATCCTTCGGAGAGCGAAAGCTGTACGATACCGCCCAGGGCCTTCTGGTGCGGGAGCTTTCCACCGCCAAAAAGACGGATGAGGATACAATTATCGGTGAGATAGAATCATTGTTCCAGGCGGATGCGGCCCACTAAAACAGGGCGCCTCCATGATCGACAAAAATCGAGTTTTTCAATTTGACGTCGACCAGTCGAATGCTGGTCGGCGTTTTGATTTATATCTCTCCTCGTTTTTACCCGATTGTTCCAGAAGTAGAGCTGCTGCCCTGATTCGTGATGGCCTGGTAAAAGTCGACGGGGCTTTAAAAAAGTCCGGCTACAGACTGCAGGCCGGAGACCATGTAGAAGGACGGCTGCCTGATGCTGTGGCCCCGAGCTACCTGCCGGAGCCCATTCCCATCAGCATCCTGTTTGAGGATTCTCATCTTCTGGTAATCAACAAACAACCCGGTATGGTCGTTCACCCCGCACCGGGACATGCCTCGGGAACACTGGTCAATGCACTGCTGCATCATTGTACCGATCTCACGGGCATCGGTGGGGAGCTTCGTCCCGGAATCGTTCACAGGCTGGACAAGGATACCTCCGGTACCATCGTAGTGGCGAAAACCGAACCGGCACTGAATCACCTGGCCGCCCAATTCAAGAAACGGACCGTGAAAAAAACCTACCTGGCGCTGGTGCGCGGCCATATCAAAGAAGATGTCGGGGAAATCCTCCTTCCCATTGGGCGTCACCAGGTTCACCGGAAGAAGATGTCCGTAAAAAGCCGGCACTCCCGTACGGCGGAGACCCGGTGGAAAGTACGGGAGCGCTATTCGAATGCGACGCTTCTGGAAGTTGCCCTGAAAACCGGCCGAACCCACCAGATCCGCGTCCATTGTGCGGCTGTCGGACATCCGATCCTCGGCGATACGGTCTATGGCGGACGCAGGCAAAAGAGGGCGTGTGTAAAGGACGGTAGCGGAAACGCCCTGGCATTGCCCCTGCGCCAGATGCTCCATGCATGGCGGTTGAGTTTTATCCACCCCGTATCAGGAATGAAAATGACCCTTGAAAGTCCGATGCCGGATGATATGGCGGAGGTAATGGATAAGTTAACTGACTAAAAAAAGCCGACCATCCTCGGGATGGTCGGCTTTTTATTCAACTTTTCAGATCTCCGACTTCAGATTTCAGACCGCTACGTTTTAAGCCGCATTCTGGTCTTTATTGTAGCAGAGTCTGCAGCACGAAAGGCATCTGGCGGATTCCCGCTTTGCATCCTCTTCGCTGATAACAAGATCGGCTTCCACGAAGGATTTGATGCGTTCGTTCACGGGAAGCTCCGGCATGGGGGTTCGTTTGGATTTAACGACGCCCGGTACCGACTCGAACAGCGATTCGGGGATGTGTTTTTTCCGAAGCGAGTTGGGAACTTCCGAGACTGTCTCTTCTTCCGTCAGATATTGATGGATGGCCCGGGCGGCGCGTCGGCCGCCGCCGATGGCTTCTACCACCAGCGAAGCGCCGGTATAAGCATCGCCGCCGGCAAAAATATACGGAATGCTGGCTTGAAGTATTTCCGGGTTGGCATCGATGGTGTTCCAGCGAGTGACGGCAAGTTCATCCGAGAGATTTTCCGACTCGATGAACGAGACATCGGGTCCCTGTCCGATGGCGGAGACCATCATGTCGACATCGAGCAAGGTTTCCGAGCCTTCGATAGGCACCGGACGGCGTCTGCCGCTGGCGTCAGGTTCCCCCAGCTCCATTTTGATGTATTCGATCTGAACGATTTTGCCACTCTCATCAGCGATGGCACGGACCGGATTGGACAGGTAGTTGAAGTTGACCCCCTCATGTTCCGCCGCTTCGATCTCCACCATGTTGGCGGGCATTTCGCTGCGCCCCCTGCGATAGATGAGGGAGACCTCCTTTGCGCCCAGGCGGACCAGGGTCCGGACACAGTCAATGGCGGTGTTTCCACCGCCGACAACCACGCATTTTTCCCCGATGGGAAAATCTTTCACGGGTTTTCCGGATTGCTGGTGGGCGGCGAAACGGGTGAGAAAATCGATGCCGGTATAGCAGCCCTCGGAATCTTCCCCCGGGGTTCTCATTTTATAGTCCTTCCAGGCGCCGATTCCCAGGAAGATGGCATCGAAACCGTCTGCTCTCAGGCTCTCGATCGTAAAATCCCTGCCCAGTTTGACATTCATTTTTGCTTCGATACCCAGATTCAGGATACCGTCGGTTTCCCACTTGAGCACTTCCTTGGGAAGCCTGTATTCGGGAATGCCGTATCGGATCATACCACCCAGTTCGGGCATCATGTCAAAAATAGTGACCTGATGACCCAGGCGCCTCAGAAAATAGGCACAGCTAAGTCCCGCCGGGCCGCCGCCGACAACGGCAATCTTTTTGTCGGTGTCCGGTGCGCAGGAAATCGGCAGTCGTTTGCCGGAGTTCATCTCATAATCGGCCACAAAGCGTTTGAGCTGGTTGATGGAGACCGGTTCGTCATCTTCGATGGCCCTGCGGCAGTAGTCTTCACAGGGGTGGGGGCAGACCCGGCCGCAGGCCAGGAGCAGGGGGTTTCTTTCCCGAATGGTATGAACCGCCCCTTCGTAATCCCCTTCCCGGATCTGGGAGATGTATTTCGGTATATTGATTTCCGCCGGGCAGGTCTGCTGACATGGCGCGAGGGCGTTCTGGGCCTGGTTGAATTCGAGGAGCCGCTCGCTCATGGACCGGACGGTGAGGATCTCTTTCGGGCAGGCCTTTTCACAGGCGCCGCAACCCACGCACTTTGTCTCATCGATTTCCGGGTAACCGTTCTCTCCCATATGGATGGCGTCAAAACCGCATGCGTTGATGCAGTCTCCAAGACCGAGACAGCCGACGCTGCACACCCGCCTGCCGCCGTAGAAAGCAGCCAGGGCGCGGCAACTCGTGATGCCCATATAATGGTAGTTGTCTTCGGCCCGGTTCCCGCCCAGGCAGTAATTTTTGGAGAGTTTCGATTCGGCTGTTCCCGGGTCTACGCCCATGATAGCGGCCACCTCAAAAACTGCTTCCTGATCCGAAACGACGCAGACACTGGGGGGGGCTTTTCCGGTTACCACCGCCACGGCGGCGGCTGAACATCCGGCATATCCACAACCTCCGCAGTTTGCGCCGGCAAGGAAATTTTCAACCTGGGCGATTCGAGGATCTTCATAGACATAAAACACCTTGGAGGCAATACTGAGCACCAGCCCGCATACACCCCCGAGAGCCGTCATGGATAAAACCGCTTCTATCACGCGTAACTCCTTCCCGAAAGAAAAGTCCTATACCATTCCCTTGAATGCAAAAAATGTCAGAGATAAAATGCCGGCGGTCACCAGAGCGATGGAAGTATCCTGGAGCGGTTTAGGCACACCGGCCAGAAGAATCCGTTCCCGCACACCGGCAAAGAGGATAAGCGCGAGCCCGAAACCAACGGCGTAACTGAAAGATGCCACCAGTGTCTGCATAAAAGTGTACTCTTTATCGATATTGAGCACGCATGCCCCCATCACGGCGCAGTTGGTGGTAATCAGCGGCAGAAAGATACCCAGGCCGGCATACAATGCGGGAATACTCTTTTTCAGAAACATCTCCACGAACTGAACCAGGGAGGCGATCACGAGAATAAAGGCAATAGTTCTTAAATAGACCAGATCCAGAGGGACCAGCAGATAGGTATAGACGATCCAGGTGATCACGCCGGCCATGACCAGAACGAAAATAACGGCCATGGCCATGCCTACAGCGGTCTCCATTCGCTTGGAGGTGCCGAGGAATGGGCAATTCCCCAGGAACTGCGCCAGCAGGATATTGTTGACGAAAATACAGCCTATAGCAAGGACGATAAGGTCACCCATGATGATCTCCTATTTCTTCCCCATAATGTTCATGAGGCAGAGCATCAGCCCCAATGCAATGAAAGCCCCGGGGGCTTTCACCATGAATTCGAACGGTTGATAGGATGCGCCGAATAATTGCTGGAACTCGATTGTCGGGAGCCCGGCCAATTTGAATATGGTCAGGTTGCCGGCGCCGATGATTTCCCGGACACCGCCCAGGGCCGCAAGGGACATGGTGAACCCGATGCCGATACCCAGACCGTCGGCCATGGAGGGAATGATTCCTCTTTTGGACGCGAAAGCTTCCGCCCGTCCCAGAACAATACAGTTCACGACGATCAGCGGAATGAAAACCCCAAGGGCCAGAAATAAGGGATATGCATAAGCCTTCATGAGCATCTCCACCACGGTAACGAATGTGGCGATGATGATGATGAAACAGGCAATGCGGACCTTGGCGGGGATAAGTTTCCTCAACATCGATACCAGGACGTTCGAGCACAGCAGAACGAAGGTGGTGGCCAGTCCCATACCGAGGCCGTTAAACATCGTGGTGGTCACCCCGAGCACCGGACAGAGGCCGAGAACCAGCCGAAACGGCGGAATTTCATTCCAGAGACCTTTGGTAAATTCTTGTACGATGGTTTTTGCCATATCAAGCGCTCCCTATTTTGACATCTCTTTCAGTTTTTCCGCAATCTGTGGCTGAATATTCTTGTAAATTTCTATGGCTTCCGTGGCGGCCAAACAAACCGCCCGGGAGGTGATGGTGGCGCCACTCATGGCATTGATTTTACCGCCGTCGGCAGTCACCTTGACGGGTGTTTCCAAGGCGAGGTCAGCGAACTGGGACGTATAGCTTGGATCATCCTTGGCATTGGCGCCGAGGCCCGGCGTTTCCATATGGGTGGTGACCATCACTTTGACTATTTTTTTCTGGGCCAGATCAAAGGCGACCATCAAACCGACGGGACCACCGTATCCACCTTTGCCGGATGCTTCGAGGGCAACGGTGGTGGGTTTGCCGTCATAGGCGGCCACAAAAACGGTTCTCTCTTTATCGCCATCTGTAATTTTAAATCGGTCTTCCACGGGATTGTTGGAGGCGCCTTTAAACATTTCCCGAAGTGCCGGGGCGGTAACAAGTTCAAGTATCTGCTTTTCGATGGGTTCTTTCGTGACCTCGTTCAGTTTCGCCAGCAGACCGCCGGAGACGCAACTGAGAACTGTCAGTACCACCACCATCATGATCATTTCTTTCATATTACGCTACCTTTCCAATGGCCCGGGGCCGAATTTTATCCAGAAGCGGGTTGGCGAGGTTGATCAGGAGAATGGCAAAGACTACGCCGTCCACATAGGCTCCGATATTTCTGATCATCACCGTCATGAAACCGCCGAGCAAGCCGTAAAGCAACATGGGAATTGTATTGACCGGGGATGAGGCATCATCCGTTGCCAGAAAAAACGCCCCGATGAGCGTATATCCCGAAAGAAGATGAATGGCCGGACCGGCGTAATTGTTGGCATCGGCCATGTTGAAACACACGGCTGTAAGTCCTACTCCCACCAGAAAAGAGACCGGTATTTCCCAGCGGATAAACCCCCGAAGAATGAGGTATATGCCGCCGAGAATAATCAATAGACCGCAGGTAGCGCCGATACCGCCCACTTGATTGCCGAGGAGCAGATTCCAGGCAGTATACCTGTCGATCGCACCCGGGCTGAGATCCGCCATATGTTTTGCCACCTTGAGGGGATACATGGCGTCGAAGCTGAAATCGTAGTTTACCAGCATGCCGTCGAAATCGAGCAAGGCGGGCCAGGATACCATTAGAATAGCTATAGAAAGCATTACCGGATTAAATGGGTTGCTCCCCAAACCGCCGAAAATCTGCTTGCCGATGAAGATGGCGATCAGCGTTCCGACAATTACCGCCCACCAGGGCATGGTCGCCGGCAGCACCATGGCGAATAAAAGCCCGATAAGCGCGGCATTTCCATCACCAACGCTGATAGAGCGCTTTGCCATTCGGTTAAAGAGATATTCCCAACCGATGGCCGATGCTATGGCCAGGGAAACGACGCCCAAGGCCGGTATCCCAAAGCGAAGAATTCCCACCAGTGCGGCCGGCAATGCGGCCAGAAGGATATTGTAGTTCCGCTCGGTAATACCGGCGCCGCAGTGCAAGAAGGGCGCGTGGGAAACAATAAGTTTTTTCTGACTAATCATTCGTTTCCTCCGCTGCTTTGGCCCGGTCCAGTTCATGTTTTCCTAACCGGATATACTGGGCAATCGGGATTTTCGAGATGCAGACATAGGTGCAGAGGCCGCATTCGATGCATGTGTATAGATCATAAAGGTTGGCGGCGTCTTCATAGCTGCCTGCCGCCAGAAAGCGCACCAGCATATTTACCGGAATGTTTACCGGACAGGCTCGGACGCATTCGCCGCAGTTGATACAGTCGGCATCGGATACAAATGAGATGTCCGAATGGTCCTGGACCATAATTGCGTCGGTGTCGGGGCAGACGGGATGAAGATCCGAATAGATGGCCGAACCGGTCATGGGACCGCCGAGAATCAGCCGATCTTTTTCATTGAGGGTTTCGCCCAGTGTGGCGAGAATCTTTTGAATCGGAGTGCCGAGGTCGGTTTCCAACAGGGACCGCCTGCCGTCTTTCCGGATAATGGTAAGGGTCTTTTTTGTGGGCAGTTTCTTGGTTTCATAGGCGGTTCCGATGGCCGCCACTGCCTCAGCGGAAAAAAAGGCAACCCCCATCTCTTCCGTCGTCTTTCCCATGGGAACGACTGTCCCGAGAACATCTTTCATGACAAGTCGAGGTCGTGCGGAGGGATATTTCTGATCGATGGCCTTTACTTCGGCGCCCAATGATCCATATCCCTGGACACGGTCTTTGGGAACCGCCAGGAACAACTGATCGATGCCGGTAATCTCTTTTAAAATGCGGATACCGCTTTTGAGGGCTTCGGATTGGGAGGTGAGCACATGCTGCTGGGTGCCGACGAGCATATCCTTGTCCGCGCAGAGCACTACCAGGGTATGAATACCGTGCTCGGATTTTAAAAATCTCGCTAAACCGGGAGCGCCGGGAAGTGCATCGAGATATTCCGCTGCTGTTTCCAGTGTCGCTTGTTCGGCTGCGGCTTCCCAACTGTTGTCCGGAGTCTCCTCTCCGGAAGCATCGATAGTGACGGCGGTAAAATTCTGCCCCGAATCGCCGGAAAACGGGCTGATGTCCGACACCGTTCCGGTGATGCTCGAAACGGCATACGCCGATGGATCAACAGAGACGATCAGCTTTTGACCGGTTTTTATCACATCGCCGACCTTCAGGGGCGCCTTATCCGTTTTATCCCAGTCATCCCTTATTAGAAAAGTCGCTCGATTCGGCGCCGGCATGCGCTTGAAATCCGATGCGGCCGTGGCGGTGGACGGATAGACAATTTGCGGTTTGATCAATCCAAAAAATGATTTCCCTTTCATGTGTTAACCTATTCTGCTGAGAGTCGTTGCGGTTAAGCCTTATGGGTGCCTAACGGCCGAAGTTACATCACGTGGCATCCCTTACAATCGACAGGGCCGGCTTCGAATTCCTCATGGCAGCCGATGCACAGCTCATGAGCCTCTTCTTTGTTTGTATACACTTCAATATCTTCGATCTTACCGGCATCTGCCAGGTTCATGCCGGCTTCAGAAGCGATCCGGTTTTTCCCGTCCACCTGGATGTAGTCTTCAAGCGTGCGGGTGTCATGGTGACAATCCTGGCAGGAAACACTGTAATTCCCCGGTGAAAAGTGGGCTTTATGTTCAAACAGCACGTTCCCTGTCACACTCCGGTACATAACTCTAAGAGGCGGTAGCGGCGGCTCGGCGAACGATGCCGCGACATAACTGAAAATCCCTACAACAATCAGGATTCCCGCCAGTCTGTAGGCCAACTGAAGCTCTTTTTTTGTAGTCATTTCCGTAGGGTCCTATGTGGGTTGGGGCTTAAACTCAACTACTGCAAATCCAAGCAAAAATGCCTATCATACTGACCCGGGCCTTTCAAGAGATTTTTTTAAAAACCCTTACGGCGATTTATTCTCCCGGACTGTCGTATATGCGAAGGCTTTGTTTAAAACCCTGATATCCTGCTTTCTTTTTCAGAAAATCCTCGGGAAACGGTTCTCTGTTTTTGTTATTGACATAATCGGGGTTATCTATTATACAATTCAATTTTATTTTTACCGATCAGATTTGGCCAGATGCTTTCGCTCCGGTCTTTTTCGAGCATTTTATTTGTGGAGGTGATTCAAATGATTTGTACAACCATAAGAAATGGTGTCGATTGCCCTTTCATGACAAAAAACGGGTGCGGTTATAACGGCGGCGTATGTTACCAGGTGGTGGAGCAGTGCGATGGCTGCGGTCGTCGTCAGGAATATGAATCCGGATGGTTTTGTTCATCCTGCCCGGAGCCCGCGGCAAAATGGAAGAACGGTAGTTGCAATCTCGCTACCCATGTAACGACCCAGGTCGCTGCCAGCAAGACAAAAATAAACCCACTCAAGGCATCCAAGCGGGCGGCCAAAAAGTAGATACATTTTCACTGAAACCGGACCCCGCTCTGTTTCAGGGCGGGGTTTTTTATTCTACGCTGCTTGCGGTGCGCACTGCCTTTAATGACGCTCCGCCGCACCGCGGCGTGGCAGCTCTTTTTTCTTGAATAAAAAGGCGGTTGGCTGTAAAAGTTGATTCGTTCCAGTATATTCAATTAAAAAACCGTATACTTCATTTACGATATAAGGAGGCGGCACCGAATGAATCCTCTCGCCCAGGAATCAAATCAAATTATACAAACCGGTAATCCATATCTTTTCGAAATGATGTCGGAAGTCGGCAAAAATCTCTTTTTCCCGAAAGGCATTCTGAGTCAGAGTGCTGAAGCAAAGGAGAAGGCCCACCGGATTAACGCCACCATCGGCATTGCAACCGAAAAAGGGCGGACCATGCATTTCCCCTCGGTAATGGACGCCCTCCCGGAGGTTGAGCCCGAAGCGGCGCTTACCTATGCACCTTCCTATGGATTGTTACCACTCAGAAAAGCATGGCAGGAATCCATGCGTGTGAAAAATCCTTCCCTGGCCGATACAGCCATCAGCCTGCCGGTGACGACATGCGGTATCACCCACGCGATCAGTGTGTTTGCGGATATGTGGGTCGATCCGGGGGACATTATCCTTCTCCCGGATATGATGTGGGGTAATTACACCATGATTCTCAGCGTACGCAAAGGCGCCGTAATACAGCAGTACAACCTGTTTACGAAAAGCGGCGGGTTCGATCTCGAGGCGTTTGCCGCGGCAGTGGCTGCTGCCGCCAAAACCCGAAAGAAGATTATCGTTCTTCTGAATTTTCCTCAAAATCCGAGCGGTTACACGGTGACAAAAACCGAGGCGGATGAGATCGTTCGTATTCTTTCCGAAACCGCCCAGTCCGGTACCAACGTTGTCGCCGTGTCGGACGATGCCTATTTCGGCCTTTTTTATGAGGAGGAGACCTGTAAGGAATCGCTTTTTACGGGCCTGTGCCGACAGCATTCAAGGCTTTTGGCCATAAAGCTGGATGGCGCCACAAAAGAGAATTTCGTATGGGGACTGCGGGTCGGCTTTGTTACCTATGGCACCCGGATCGACGGCGATGTTTCGGCCGTGTACGAGGCCCTGGAGAAGAAGACCGCGGGTGCGGTGAGGGGGTCCATTTCCAACGCCTCTCATTTGAGCCAGACCCTTGTACTGCGCTCCATGCAACACCCGGATTATGCCAGGGAGAAGAATGAAAAATTCGAGATCCTAAAGGCCCGGGCCGAACGGATCAAGGCGGTGATCTCCGATCCGAAGTATCGCGATGCCTTTGAGCCCTATCCGTTCAACTCGGGGTATTTCATGTGTGTCCGGCTGAAGACAGTGGCCGCGGAACCTCTCCGGCTCCATCTGCTTGACAAATACGGTGTCGGTCTGATTGCCCTGGGAGAGCGAAACCTTCGCGTGGCCTTTTCCTGCCTGGAGGAATCGGATATTCCCGAATTGTTTGACACCATTTTGAAAGGAATCGGTGAACTGACCGCACAACAAACCTGATGGATATGAAACGAATAAGCCATTTTCAAAACGACGCCCCGCCACACAACAGTGCGATAATGCAACGCAAGGATCGGTCGAAAGGGGTGTTTTGAAATTGGCTGGGATAATAAAAAAGAGATGGTCGGATTTAAAAAAACTCGGCGGAGGTCCTTTTGATTTTGCCTATGCCGGAAAATGGGCTGCCTATTTTTTTATTATCGGTATTATCGCCGGACTCGGTTCCGTTGTTTTCCACTGGCTTTGTCAGGCGGGTTCCCATTTTTTTCTGGATCTGATAGCCGGGTATCGCCCCCCGGCTCCCGCCGGGGAGCACCACCTTTTCCCATTATCTCAGACGTCCCTGAACCGCTGGCTTTTGCTGATTCTGCCTGCTGTCGGCGGCATCGTCAGCGGATGGCTCGTGTATACCTTTGCCCCCGAAGCGGAAGGCCACGGTACCGATGCGGCCATTGACGCTTATCACCGGAAAGGCGGATTTATACGAAGCCGTGTTCCCATCATCAAGACCCTTGCATCGGCCATTACATTGACCACCGGCGGTTCCGGCGGCAGGGAGGGGCCCATCGCACAGATTGGTGCGGGGTTTGGTTCCTTTCTGGCGACACGGCTCAAATTGACCGACCGGGAACGGCGCATTATGCTGGCTGCCGGTATCGGCGCCGGTGTGGGCAGTATCTTTCGGGCGCCTCTCGCCGGGGCCTTGTTTGCCGCCGAAGTGCTGTACCGGGATCCGGAATTTGAATCAGAGGTTATTATTCCGGCCGGTATTTCGTCCGTGGTGGCCTACTGTCTGTTCTGTCTGGTGTTCGGCTGGGGGTCCCTGTTCGAAGCGCCTGATTTCGTTTTCAGAAACCCGCTGGAACTGGGCCCCTATCTGGTGCTGGCCCTGGTGCTTGTTGCCGTGGGCGTTTTGTATGTCAAGACGTTTTACGGAATTACACGGCTGTTCAGGTCCTTTAACATACCGAACCACATAAAGCCCGCGGTGGGGGGACTGCTTACCGGTATCGTCGGTTTCTTTCTGCCCCATACCCTTGCTTTCGGCTACGGGTATGTTCAGGAGGTGCTGACGGATCCCGGTTCAAGGACCATCCTTTTTCTGGTCACGCTGGCCATCGGTAAAATAATTACCACCTCTTTTTCCATAGGGTCCGGCGGCAGTGGCGGGGTTTTCGGCCCGTCGGTGGTGATCGGTGGCGCTGCGGGAGGCGTGGTGGGTAAGATTTTCCACATCCTTATGCCCGGTGTGGTCACTGCGCCCGGGGCCTTTATCGTGGTCGGAATGGCCGGCTTTTTTACGGCGGTATCCAACACGCCCATTTCCACCATCATTTTCGTCAGTGAAATGACCAACTCCTACCATCTGCTGCTGCCCAGTCTGCTGGTGTGTTCGGTTGCCTATCTCGCTGCCCAGCGCTGGACCATATATGAGCGTCAGGTGAAGCGCAGGATTGAATCTCCCGCCCATACGGGTGAATTCTTTGTGGATATCCTGCAGGCCATACGGGTGAGAGACCTGATGCATCTGGTGAAGAAGGTGACCATGGTGCCGCAGGATATGCCGTTTCTGGAATTCAAGAAATTCTTTTCAGAGACCAAGCAGCACTACTTTCCGGTGATGGACCAGGATAAGCGAATGACCGGTATTTTTTCCGTTAACGATGTCCGGAGCGTTCTTTTTGCCATGGAGATCGAGCACCTGGTCCTCGTCAAGGATATCGGTACGTCGGATATTATCGTAACCACCCCCTCCGATGATCTCAACAGCGTTCTGCTGAAATTTACTACTCGAAACATCGACAGCCTCCCAGTGGTCCGGGAGGATGATCACGGCCTTCTTATCGGTATGCTCAATCGGCGCGAAGTAATTGCTTTCTACAACAGCCGTATCGAGGATATGAAGAGTCAATCCTCCAGTATAGCATGAATATCTTTCCCATCAGTCGCATTTGAGAAATGAAGAGTCAATCCATTTAAAAATCATATAAAGCCCCGCCACTTTCCTGCCGATACTTTAAGATGGTAGCTGTCATGTATAGTGAGGTTTGAGTCCGGACAGGTATTATTGCGTTATATTCTCAGATACCCGATCAAGGGGAATCATTACGGAGGTGCCATACCATGCTCAACAATCTGAAATTGAATACTAAAATTATCAGTCTTGCCACTCTGCTGGTTTTATTGACGTGCCTGATCTCTTTTGTAGGATACCTGAACTTCTCAAGTGTTGTCGACAAGATAGAGACCTCCAGCGTCGAGATCCAGGCTGAGCAGAGAGGAGAGGTATGGAATCAGATTGCAAGCGCGAAGAAATTTATGATCTATGGCGCCCTGGCTTCGATTATAGCGGGTATTATTCTGGTGTATCTTATTATTCTCAGTATCAGCAGAGAAATTTATCCGGTCATCCAGGGACTTTCGGACGCAACTGATCAGATGGCCGGCGGATCTTCGGAAGTGGCCACATCGAGTCAGGCGCTGGCTGCCGGCGCATCCGAGCAGGCGGCAGGCATCGAGGAGATTTCTTCTTCCATGGAAGAGATGTCGTCGATGACCAAGCAGAGTGCGGAAAATGCCGGGCAGGCTGATAATTATATGCAGGAATCGAAGACGGTTGTCGCCAAGGCGAACGACTCTATGGGTAAACTCTCCACTTCCATAAACGAGATATTCCAGGCCAGCCAGGAGACATATAAGATTATCAAAACCATCGATGAGATTGCATTTCAGACCAACCTGCTCGCATTGAATGCGGCTGTGGAAGCGGCCCGGGCAGGTGAGGCCGGTGCGGGATTTGCCGTCGTGGCGGATGAGGTCCGCAGTCTGGCCATGCGTTCGGCGACTGCCGCGAAAGACACCGCTGATCTGATTGAATCCATTGTTAAACAGATTCAGGAAAGTACGGGGCTGGTGGATACCACTTCCCAGGCATTTGATGCCGTTACTGTAAGCTCCGATAAAGTAGGCGCCCTGGTGTCGGAAATCGCTGCTTCCGTAGGTGAACTGTCAAGGGGGATCGAGCAGGTTAACGATTCGATTTCAGGGGTCGATCAGGTCGTTCAGCAGAATGCCGCCAGTGCCGAGGAGTCGGCATCCGCTTCCGAAGAGATGAGTGCACAGGCGGAGCAGATGAAGGGATATGTTCAAAACCTGTTGCATATCATCGGCAGTGGTGAGGCGTCCGGTCTTTTTAAACGTTTTTCCGAAAGAGATTCGGTATCGGTCCCCTCGAATTACAGCATGGCGGCTTCGACTTATGAGGACGATGAAGCGGTGTCGAGTTCCCGCGAAGAGGAGCCGGAAGCAACTCCGGACACTGCGACGCGGGCGCCTGAAAAACGAAAACGCAGGGAGGTCAGGCCTCAGGAGGTGATCCCCATGGATGATGATGACTTTCAGGATTTTTAAGGCCGGGGGGATCATTAACTCTTAGCGGAGAGAGTTAAAGCGTGCTTATCCTGAAAAGTCAGGGGGGATAATTTACCCTTGGTGGAAAGAGTTAAAGCGTGGTCATCCTGAAAAATCAGGGGAGATACTTTACCTCCACCAGAAAAAGCCCATGAGGCGGCGCGGTTATGCCTGCCTTGCCGCGGTCCTCCGTTTCACGTATCTTTCCAAGATCGTCGGAGGATATTTTTAAATGACCGATATCAATCAGCGTTCCGATGATGTTTCGGACCATATGACGAAGAAATCCGTTGGCTTCGATTTCAAAATCGATTCTGTCCCCATCTCGCTTGAAAAATTCAGCTTTTGACACCTTTCGCACCGAGTGTGCCCGGGGGCTTCCCGCACCCTCGAATGCTTTGAAATCGTGGGTGCCCCGGAGATGAACCAGGGCATTATTCATGGCGTCGACATCAAGGGGCTTTCTGATATGCCAGACATATTGACGGCCGACCGCGGGCGGCAGGGGGCGGTTGAGAAGGCAATACCGGTAGCGTTTCGACACCACGTCAAACCGTGCATGAAAACTTTCCGACACTTCCTCGCACGATAGAATAATGATATCTCCGGGCAGGAAGGCATTCAGTGCCCGCCCGATATCACCGGCTGCCAGGTGGGTATCGGCATGAAAATTCGCCACCTGTCCCAGAGCGTGAACACCGGCATCCGTTCTGCCCGATCCGAAGAGCGTAACGTGGTGACCGGTGAGGCGGTGGATGGCACGCTCGATGGCGCCCTGAATGGTATTGGGATCTTTTTGCCGTTGCCACCCGAAATAGGTGCTGCCGTCATACTCGATAATGAGCTTGAAGTTTCTATCCATGTCTTGTCAAAGTTTGTCGCAGGGAATATCAGCCAGTGCCTCTTCCCAGAGGTCATCGATTTGATTACTGAATTTTTCCAGCGGAAACAGATTGCCGCACGACCTGCAGCGGAGTTGTAAGCGCTTTCAAGTCCTGTGAAAGATCAATTTTTCGCCGCACACGGGGCAGGCGATGGTCGTGGTGGTCATATTTGTCTCACTTCCTTTGTTATTATAAGACCGGGACTATATAGCTTGGTATTTTCAATGATGTCAAATGGTGAAACGCAGGGTGATCGCATTTGAGCATGGCACTGATATATTAAAAGATGAACGCCCAATATCCAACATCGAACGTCCAACGTCGAATAAGGTATTCTGCCGATTTTGATTGTATTTTATGCGTTGCTTCACAAAACCGCCACTGAATGACTGATAGTGCCTTTATAAACGATAGAGCGAAGCGATTTCCGCATTCAATGTTGGACGTTGGACGTTCGATGTTCGACGTTCATTTTTAAAAATCGCGATGGAACTTCATGAAAATCCAAATGCGGCTACGCTGTGGTGAAGCGTTTATAATCTTGACATTGTACGCCGAATGTTCGATGTTAAACGATCTATTTATTCTAACATAACGATACCCCCGGATATGTTTCTCCCGTTGGGCGCGGGCTTTTCGCTTGACACCCCGGACAGCTTTTGGCATATCATAGGCGGCATTTAATATTGTATGTATTATCAGTGGGATCAAAGCCTTAAAAAACAGCTGGTTGCCATGGAGAAAGACGCGTGTTCTTTCGGATTGTTTGGCGCCCGATTCAGTTTTAGTCCCGTTGATATAGTCGAAATGGTTTGAAAGGGACTGTATAGATGAACAAAACAGTAAACGTCGCCGATGCCGTTGGCATGATTCTATCGCACGATATCACGGAAATACGTCAGGGGGAATTCAAGGGTCGGGCTTTCAAGAAAGGGCACATTGTTACACCGGAAGATGTCGAGCATCTGAAGCGGCTGGGCAAGGAGCATCTATTTGTTCTGGATATCGGGCCGGACTATCTTCATGAAAACGAGGCGGCGGTTATCATGGCCAATGCGTTCGCTGGTGAGGGAGTCGTCTGGGAGGGAGAGCCGAAAGAGGGCAAAATCGAGCTGCTGGCAAAATGGCCGGGGCTGTTGAAAGTAGACGCAGAGGCTCTGACACAGGCGAACCTCCTGGCGGATATCATGTGCGCCTCCCGGCACACCAACACCACCGTCGAAAAGGGTGTAGTGGTTGCGGCCACCAGGGCCATTCCGTTGGTCGTATCGGCCCGGACGGTGGAGAAGGCGGCGGATATCGCTCGAAAATGCGGCGGGCTGTTTCAGGTGAAACCTTTCCGGATCGCCAAAGCCGGTCTGATCATTACCGGAAACGAAGTCTACAACCACCTCGTGGAAGACAAATTCGAGGCGGTTTTGCGAAAAAAAATAGCGGATATCGGTTCCGAAGTGATCGGTGTCGCTTTTGCTCCGGATGATCCCGACAAAATTGAGGCGGAAATCAGACGATTTCTTGCGGAAGGCGCGGATCTTATTATGACTTCCGGCGGCATGTCGGTGGATCCGGATGATGTCACTCGCCAGGGAATACGGCAGGTAGGGGGAGAGATGGCCCTGTATGGCGCACCAGTGCTTCCCGGTTCCATGTTCATGCTTTCCTATGTCAAAAATATTCCGATTCTCGGAATTCCAGCCTGCGGTATGTATCACAGCACGACAATACTGGATCTCGTGTTGCCCAGGGTTCTTGCCGGTGAGACGATGACACGCGAGGATATCGCTACGTTTGGGCCACGGGGGATTGTGCCTGAACTGCAAGACCTGTCGCTATCCGGTTTGTCCGTTTGGAAAGTGAAGCGATGAAAGATGGAAGATAGAAGAGGGAAGAGGGACGAAACGACCAAAGAATATCGAAGAGATGTGGATTGGTTTGCTTTTTCGTCCGTCGTCCTAGCGAAGCGGGCTTCCATCTTCCATCGTCTTTTTCTAATGACCACTGACCACTGACCAATAACCAATGACAAATTCCCATTGACCAATAAGAAGGTTCCCATGACGGAAAAGTATTTATGCCCGGGATTCAAAGCAAGCGGGGTCGCCTCCGGAATAAAGAAAAACGGTAATAAAGATCTGGGATTGATTGTGTCGGAAGTGCCGGCGGCGGTTGCCGGACTTTTTACCCGGAATCTTGTTCAGGCGGCCCCGGTGGTGCTTGATAAAGAGCGGGTGGCCGATGGTGTCTGCCGGGCCGTGATTGCAAACAGCGGCAATGCCAATTGCTACGCCGGTGAGCAGGGCATGCGGGATGCCAGGGATATGGCCGCCATGGCGGCCCGGGGGCTCCAGGTGCCCGATGCCCATGTCCTGGTGGCGTCCACCGGTGTTATCGGTGCGCCGATGCCGATGGACAGGGTCGAGGCCGCCATGCCGACGCTTATCGAATCCCTCACCCCCGAAGGTATACTTGATTGTGCCACGGCTATCATGACGACGGATACGATCCCCAAAGTGGTTACAAAACAAGGCGTCCTGGACGGGCGGTCCTTTACCATAACCGGCATGATCAAAGGCGCCGGTATGATTCGACCGGATGTGGCCACCATGCTGTGCTTTATCATGACCGATGCCGGGGCGGGTGCGGATTATCTGAAAAAGGCCCTTACCCATAGTGCCGGTCTTTCCTTCAATATCGCCACCATTGATGGCGATACGAGCACAAACGACACGGTGCTCCTGATGGCGAACGGGGTGTCCGGCGCCGTTGTCTCCGGTGCGGAAAATGAGAAGATTTTTCAAACCGTGCTGGACGACGTCTGCCTTTCCCTGACCCGGGCCATGGTGAAGGACGGGGAGGGCGTCAACACGCTGGTAACGATCGAGGTTATCGGCGCACCTTCGGATGAAGACGCCCGGCGCGTCGCCGATACGGTGGCTCATTCTCCACTGGTAAAAACGGCGATTTTCGGTAAAGACGCCAACTGGGGCCGTATTATGGGCGCCGCGGGCAGGTCGGGGGCAACCTTTGAACCGGATCGTGTGGATATTTTGTTTGATGGAGTGAAAGTGGTGGCAGGCGGTATGGGGTGCGGCGCCGAGGCGGAGTCCCTTGCCGCCGAGGTTATGAAGCGACCGGAGATCATTCTGACGATCGATCTGAATATGGGCGCCGGCAGCGCGACCATGATCACCTGCGATTTTTCCATGGATTATGTGAAAATCAATGCGGATTACAGGACATAAATCAGTGAGCAGCTAGCAGTGAACAGTGGGCAGAGAACTGAAAATTCGAAAGACGGCCAGGTACAAAGCCAGAGGTCGATACGACTCCAGAAATACCTCGCCCAGGCCGGTGTCTGCTCGAGGCGTGAGGGTGAGCGGTTTATCCTCGACGGCCGTGTGGTAGTAAACGACACGGTC
Source organism: Desulfobacterales bacterium (assembly GCA_963677545.2). Classification (GTDB taxonomy): domain Bacteria; phylum Desulfobacterota; class Desulfobacteria; order Desulfobacterales; family JAFDDL01; genus JBECKW01. The sequence goes on from CAXXKH010000052.1 coordinate 38,049, forward strand.
GTTACCGAACTCGGTACTCGGGTCAATCCCGGGGCGGACCGGGTTGTAGTGGACGGGAAACCGGTGGGCGATGCCGAGGAGTTGGTCTACATCCTGCTAAACAAGCCCCCCGGCTACATTTCCAGTTGCCGTCACCGGAACGAAAAAATCGTGCTGGATCTGATAGATATCGATCGCCGGGTCTATCCTGTGGGGCGATTGGACAAGGCTTCCGAGGGGTTACTGCTGCTGACGAACGACGGTCGCCTGCATCTGAAGCTGTCCCACCCTACCTTTGACCACGAAAAGGAATATGAGGTTACCGTTGGCCGCGCCATCAGCGATGATGCGCTTCGAAAAATGGGTGAAGGTCTCGTGATCAAGGGCAGGCGGACAAGGCCGGCCAGGGTCAAGCGGCTTTCCGACAGGAGATTCCGGATTGTGCTTCAGGAGGGCCGGAATCGCCAGATTCGCAGGATGCTCGGGACACTGAACCATGAAGTGATTCGGTTGAGGCGCACCCGAATGGCGGGGATTCGATTGGGGAAATTACCCGTGGGGAGTTTTCGCCATCTTGATGATAAAGAGAAAAAGCAGTTATTCAAAATACTATAGGATTGCATCGACCCTATCAAGAAAGAAAAAGAAGGACTATTCAAGATGATTTAAAATCGCATCGGCCCGGTCGGAAACGGTGGAAACGGGAATGCGGATAATCGGATATCCAAGGTCGCGATAGCATTCGATCAGGAGTGTTTCGATGATAGATGCCGTCCTGTCGTCCTCTTTTCGAACGGCGTCTTTTCGGGCGGAAAGGCGGTCAAGCAGAAAGATGTTCCTGTATCGTCGCTGCCGGCTTTGTGCAATTGCTTCCGAAGGGTCGAGTCCGGAGAGCCGAAAGTAGGCAATACTGTCCGGGACTGACCGGTCGAAAAAAATGGTGCTCCCGGCCCTCAATTTTTTTTCAACCCCCACTTTTTCTTCAAGGATACGATGTTCAAAGGCCAGTTCATCATCCCGGATTTGGGAAAGGGAAAACCCCTTAGCGAGCCCGGCTTCAATGTATGCCCGTGCCGCCTCGTGGACCACGGAATATCCCCGGCGTTCAAGCTCTCGAATAACGGTGGTTTTTCCGGAGCAGGGCGCCCCGGTAATAACATGCCAGTTGGTGGCGATCCCTTCGCTCTCTTCGGATCGGTTTCCTAAATTTACCATGACTTCATCCGGAGTTTATGATAGAAAACCAAAAAATAACCGATGGGTTATCCATTGGCAAGAAATTTCATTAAGCGGATTTTGGACTGAATTGACACGATGGGTTATCCATTGGCAAGAAATTTCATTAAGCGGATTTTGGACTGAATTGACACGATGGGTTATCCATTGGCAAGAAATTTCATAAAGCGGATTTAGGATTGAATTGAATTGACATGATTGATTTTAAATCACTGGAAAATGGAGAAGACAAAATTGCCGTTGTCGGCCTGGGGTATGTGGGGTTGCCGCTGGCTGTCGCCCTGTCCCGGTATTTCAAGGTGGTGGGCTATGATCTGAAGACGGATCGGATAAAGGAACTGGCTGAAGGCATGGACAGGACCCTTGAAGTTTCGGAGGAGGCACTGCAAAACGCTTCGGTCGATTTCACGGATCAGCCGCAACTTCTTTCCGAATGCGGTATCATTATCGTGGCGGTGCCGACCCCAATTGACGAATTTCATATCCCCGATCTGGGTCCCCTGAAGGGGTCATCTCTTACGGTGGGACGGCATATGCGCAAAGGCGCCGTTGTGGTCTATGAATCGACGGTATATCCCGGCGCCACCGAGGAAGTTTGCGTTCCGATTCTCGAGGAGGCTTCGGGGTTTCGTTTTGAACAAGACTTTACAGTGGGATATTCTCCGGAGCGGATTAACCCCGGGGACAAGGTGCATACACTTGAAAGCATCGTAAAAGTCGTATCCGGTTCGGATTCGCTTACCCTGGATCTTTTAGCTGAAGTATACGGAAAAGTGGTGTCGGCAGGCATTCACAAGGCATCCTGCATTAAAGTGGCGGAGGCGGCCAAGGTCATTGAAAATACCCAGCGGGATCTCAATATCGCCCTGATGAACGAACTCTCCATGATTTTTAATCGCGTGGGTATCGATACTCTGGAGGTCCTTGAGGCCGCCGGTACCAAATGGAACTTCCTCCCGTTCAGACCGGGGCTGGTGGGAGGACACTGTATCGGTGTGGATCCGTACTATCTGACATTCAAGGCCGAAGCTCTCGGATACCATCCGGAAATGATCCTCGCCGGGCGCCGTATTAACGATAATATGGGTAAATATATAGCCGAGCGTACCGTCAAGCTTCTGATCGGCGCCGACAGGCAGGTAAAAGGCGCCAGGGTCGCCGTACTCGGCCTTACGTTCAAAGAGGATGTGCCGGACCTTCGAAACACGCGTGTTGTGGATATTATCGAAGAGCTTTCGGATTACGGCATTGACGTACTGGTACATGATCCGATGGCGGATGCCGGGGAAGCGCTTGGTTATTACGGACTGACACTGTCGCCCATGGAAGATCTTGCCGGTGTCGATGCCGTGGTGATGGCGGTGGCGCACAAAATGTACGGATCCATCGGACTCAAGAAATTGGCGGCGTTATGCACGAAGGGGCCGGCAATTTTTGTCGATGTGAAGGGACAGATGGATCCGGCCGAAGCCGAAAAACTAGGTATCGAATATTGGCGTTTGTAACAATGCATGTATTTTTGCAACGACGGTTGAGCCATTTTCAAAACGTTTTCCCGGCACAAGCGGGATCAAGCCCAAAGCGGATCGCCCTCCCGGGGATCGGCCCAAAAGGGACGTTTTGAAATTGGCTGGGTTAATGAATATTTCCCACCTTATCAAAGGTATCTATCGATGACACTTGACGACATTCTTGTTCAGGCCAGGGATTTAGGTGTTTACGAGCGGCGCAGTTTGAGTGCCGAGTACTGTGAACTTGTTTTTTTCAGCCAGGATTTGGAAGCCTGGCGCCGCATTTTAATCGGCAGCCTTGGCGAACCGAGAAAACCGGCGGGCCGGGAACCGACTGAAGCGGATCTAGGGCTCACCAGCGAGACCGGCGGGATACGACTAAACCAGACCCTGTTTGAGAAAGAATTCGGGGGACAAACTATTATTGCCAAAATCTGGCCCTGGGATGATGAGCGGTATATGACGCTGAAAATGGCAGTCCTCTTCAATTGAAAGCAATGCTGTCTAATTGAAAAGGGGGCTGTTTTACTGAAAAGGGTGGCGGGCGGTGCTACAATTACTGACGGCGCTCCTGACAACAGGATTATGAGGCTCTTAAACGAGCATGTCCTGACGCCCCAGGACGAATCAGTCCCCTGGTACTTGGACCCGTAGTCACCACCCGCCGGGTTCAATATAACACACCTGTTTTTGTTTTGTAACGCTCTTTTTTGTTGCCGACCCTTAATAGAGAGAGACCCGATAAAATGACGGAAAAAATCAGATATAGTTTTTCAATCTCTCCTCGAGAAACAGATCGATTTCATCTTCGTCCGACATCGCAAGAACACGGGAAAGATCCTCTTCCGCCTCCCGGCGGTTCACTTTCAGGACCATTTTTTTGATAAGCGGGATGGAAGACGGCGTCATGCTCAGGGCATCGATGCCCATGCCCAGAAAGAGGTAGGCACATTTCGGGTTTCCCGCCGCTTCACCGCAGAGACTGACGGGCTTGCCCGCGGCATTGCAATCGGTGACGACATCCCGGATGGACATGATGACGGCTGGATGGAGCGGGTTATACAGGGGGGCCACCTTGGGATTGTTCCTGTCCACTGCCAGAAGGTATTGGATAAGATCGTTGCTGCCGATACTGACGAAATCGAAGATTTCCAGCAGGTGTTTCAGAATCTTTACAGCACTGGGGACTTCGACCATGATTCCAACGGGGATTGATGTATTGAAAGGGATTTTCTGATCTGAAAGGTCTTTTTTTTCTTCTTCAAGGATTCGGGCAATGTTTCGGGCCTCTTTGATGGAGCAGAGCATCGGGAAGAGAAGTTTCACCGGGTGGTTTGCCGAGACGCGAAGTATTGCCCGAAGCTGTGTCCTGAAAATGTCTTCGCGGTCCAGGGAAACCCGGATAGATCGCCATCCAAGATACGGATTTTCCTCTTTTCCGGCATCGAAATAGGACAGGAATTTATCGCCCCCGAGGTCCAGGGTCCGGATGGTAACGGATCTCCCCTCCGCGCCTTGAAGAATTTTTTCATAAATCTCGACCTGCTCATCTTCGGAAGGAAAGGCGTTCCGGATAATGAAAGGAAATTCCGTCCGGTAGAGACCGATATGTTTCGCACCGTATTGAATGGCCTGCCGGGTATCGGACAGAAGGCCGATATTGGCTTCGAGGGACAGCATATGGCCGTCCAGGGTAACGGATTCTTTATCCCGAAGGTGTTTCAGTTGCCGAAGAAGCTTTTTCTTTTCAGATATAAGTCCCTTGTACTCATTGACGATATCGTCAGATGGGTTTCTGAAAACAAGTCCGGAGTTCCCGTCGAGAATAAGCCGATCCCCCTCATGGACGGTGTCCAGAATATCGGAAAGTCCGATCACCATGGGAATTTCAAAGGCTTTTGCAAGAATGGCCGCATGGGAAGTTCTTCCTCCCCGGGAAAGCGCCAGGCCTTTCAGGCGCTTCTGTTTGAAGGAAATAAGATCCTTTGCGGAAATGTCGGTGGCAATGAGAATCGTGTCCGACTGGAATTTGGTGGATTGGGGCGAGGTCTCCCCGAGGAGTTTGCTCAGTATCTGTTTGCCAAGGTCTTCGACATCCTTTGAGCGTTCTTTCAGATACGGATCATCAATAGTCAGAAACCGTTGAATATGGTGTTCGATGGTCTTTTTCAGCGCATATTCGGCGGCAGCCCCCTTTTGAATATGGCCGATGACCTGGTTCTTGAATGAAGGGTCGATGAGCATCATCAGATGGCTTTCGAAGATAGCGACGTCATGCAGGGGAAGCTCATCAAGACCGTCGGACAGTTCCTTGATTTCCGACATATTTTTTTTCAGCGCCGATTCAAAGCGGGATATTTCCTTTTTCGGATCGTCCGCGCGCTCGATTCGAACCTGATCGAACCCGACGCTGCCCGGCAGATAATGGACGATGCCTTCGGCAATACCCGGGGAGGCGGGAACGCCCCGAAGGATATTTTTTGAGTCCCGGGTCTGTGTGGGAACCGGTGTTTCAACAACCGGTGTCTGATTATCGGCCGCTTTTTTATCCCGCTTGTTTTCCGGATTTTCCATCAATCCCCGGTAGGCGGCCAGAGATGCGATCTGTCCGGCGATAACCGTGAAAAAAGGGATATCTTTTTCAGAGATGGCCGCGGGATCGATGCTTTGGAAAACGATGGCACCAAAATTGCGCCGGTGGTACTGGAGCGGTACCCCAAGATATGTTTGGAACCTCTCTTCGCCGCTTTCTTTAAAATATTTATACCTGGGATGATCGGCCGGGTTTTTTACAAAAATCGGTTCGGTTTTTTCGATCACCAGGCCGGTAAGTCCCTCATGGGCGCTCATGTAAATGGTGTCGATGGACTCCTTTTTGAGCCCCGCGGAAGCCCGCAGAACCAGATTCCCGGTGGCGGGGCTGATCAGGTATACGGAACAAACGTCAATACGGAGCTGTTTGGACACCAGACTGACGATGGCCATCAAGGTTTTTCGGGGGGCTGCTGAATCGGCCATTATTCGGCAGATTTTTTCAAAAAGAATGTATCTATCTTTCATGCACCACACCATTATCTATCGGGAAAGTGATATACGGGCGATAATCAAGATGACCATATTTGTAACATCCTCTCTTCATCCCTTGCAAGGGTTTTCACCGGCACATCCCAACAGCCAAATATCTTGAGTTTTCATATCAAACTGATACAATCACATGACGCGAACACTATTCCAATATGGGTTTAATGACATTTTTCCGAAATTTGGTCGAATTGTTATTCCGCGGTGACAGGAGATCTTTTAATGGGTGCCAAGCCAACCTATGAGGAATTGAAGAAAAGAGTCGAAGCGCTTGAAAGAGATATTGTCGATCACGAGAAGATGCTATCGGCTTATAAACGATCCGAAACGAATTATCGGTCGATTTTCAATGCTGTTAATGATGCTGTCTTCGTTCACGAGATTGAAACGGGACGGATATTGGATGTGAACAATAAGATGTGCGAGATGTATGGCTACGCACGTGAAGAAGTCGGCCTCCTGAACGCAGGGGACTTAAGTTCCGGTGTTTCTCCTTACACGAAGGAAGGTGCGGTCAAACGGATCAGAAGAGCGGCCGATGGAGATCCACAGATATTTGAGTGGATGGCAAAGGATAAGGACGGGAAATTATTCTGGACAGAGGTTAATTTGAAGCGGGTGTTAGTAGGAGGCCAAGATAGACTATTAGCGGTTGTCAGGGATATCACTACACAAAAGAAGGCAGAGGAAGAGCGGGAAAAACTGGAAGCACAGCTTTCCAATGCAGTGGCACTTGCCCATCTCGGCTATTGGGAGCATGATACCATCCAAAATATGGTTACGCTCAATGATCATTTTTACCGCATGTATAAAACCACGGCAGAAGAAGTCGGTGGGTATACCATGTCTCCACAAGAGATGATGCAACGCTTTGTTCATCCCGACGATATCGAGCCGCTTTTGGCGCATATACATGAAATCAGTACAAAAGCCGATACCCTCTCCGGCGACCTGTATGAGCACCGCTTTCTCTACCCGGATGGGAATGTGGGGTATTTGATCAATCGAATTTTATATATCAAAGATGATTCCGGCAAAGTAGTAAAAACATTCGGCGTCAGCCAGGACATTACGGACCGGAAGCGGGTGGAGGAAGCCCTCGAGAAACGCATGATCGCGCTGACCCGTCCTCTGGACGATCCTGAAGGGATTGCCCTGGAGGATCTTTTCAATCTCGATGATATCCAACGTCTCCAGGACCAGTTTGCCGAAGCTACCGGTGTGGCTTCCATTATCACAAACATCGACGGAACACCCATTACCAGGGCAAGCAATTTCTGCCGATTATGCTCTGATATTATACGGAAAACCGAAAAAGGCCTGTCGAATTGCTATAAATCGGATGCCGCGTTGGGACGGCAGAAATCAGGAGGACCGCTTATTCAGCCCTGCCTCAGCGGCGGCCTCTGGGATGCGGGAACCAGCATTTCAATCGGCGGTAAACACATCGCCAACTGGCTGATCGGCCAGGTGCGTGATGAGACGCAGACAGACGAGGCGATGCGGGCATATGCCCGTGAAATCGGCGCCGATGAACAGAAGCTGATCGAGGCTTTCCATGAGGTGACGCCCATGTCCCGTGAGCAATTCGGGGCTGTCGCCCGGACCCTTTTCACCCTTGCCGAACAGATTTCATCCGTGGCTTACCAGAATGTGCAGCAGGCCCGTTTCATTGCCGATTTAAAGCAGGCCGGCGAGGAGAAAAAGTTACTGGAGTCCCAGTTACTCCAGGCCCAGAAGATGAAGCGGTAGGGCGTTTGGCGGGAGGCGTGGCCCATGATTTCAACAATATGCTGAGCATAATCATCGGCCATGCGGATATGGTGATGGAGAACATGGAAGCCGCCAATCCCTTTCTGGATGCCTTGAAGGAGATCAAGAAAGCAGGCGTACGTTCAGCCGATCTGACGCGTCAGCTCCTGGCGTTTGCCCGTAAACAGACGATCGCCCCCAGAAGACTTGATTTGAACGAAACCATCGGCAAGACGCTCAAGATGTTGCAGCGTATCATCGGCGAGGATGTCCGACTGACCTGGATACCGGGTAAGAAGCTTTGGCCGGTAAAGGTCGATCCCGTTCAGCTCGACCAGGTCCTGGCCAATCTTTGCGTAAACGCCCGGGATGCCATTGCCGATATCGGGAAAATTACGATTGAAACTGAAAATGTCGGGGTTAAAGAACCTGGCCGCGGGAGTCACTCAGAGATTGTTCCGGGGGAATATGTCCGAATTACGGTTAGCGACGATGGTCTGGGGATGGATGCCGAAACTCTCGAAAAAGTATTTGAGCCCTTCTATACCACGAAGGAGATCGGCAAAGGGACCGGGCTCGGGCTTGCTACGGTTTACGGCATTGTAAAGCAGAACAACGGGTTTATCGATGTCATAAGCGCACCGGGACAGGGGACGGCTTTTAAATTATATCTTCCGAGAGATGATCTCGATACCACTGAGTTATCTGAAGAGGGTACGGGCAGGTCCGTTCATAGAGGCAGCGAAACGATCATGATCGTCGAAGACGAGCCGGCAATTATCAACATGGCCAGAATGATGCTTGAATCCCTGGGGTATACCGTTTTGACAGCCGTAGCTTCCGCCGAGGCCATTCGTCTTGCCCGGGAGGCCCCCCTTAAAATAGACCTGCTTATAGCCGATGTGATTATGCCCGAGATGAACGGCCGGGATCTGGCAAAGGAGATATCGGCCTTTTATCCCGATCTCAAAATCCTGTTCATTTCAGGATACACAGCCGATATTATCGCCCATCACGGTGTTCTGGACGAGGGGGTGAACTTCATCAGCAAACCGTTTTCAATTGAACAGATAAGCGCGAAAGTACGCGAAGTACTGGATGTGGAAGAATCTTGATATCAGGAGCAGTTTTTTAAAATAAATAGTTCATTTCAAAACGAAACTCATTATAGGACGGGTCCGTTTTCAGCGCACCGTTCATGGCGACCGTATCGCTGTCTCCCCAGGCAAATGCGGTTCGCAGCTTGATTTCAAGCCCCGGAACGGCCTTTACTTTTTCCAGAAAGTCGATATTCAGCACCCTTTTATCGGCCGAAATATCCGGTTTGAGGTCGTCAAAATTCTGAATCGCATATTTCGCCTTTACACTGAAGCCGGGCACAAGACCGGCTTTGGAAAGGTCATAACCCGCCTGAAGCATTATCGTCTCAGTGTTCGCATACCAGTCGTACTGGCCCATGGCGCGGGTATAGCCGTTTGTCGGAAACCCCCGCCACGGCGCTACGATATCCGCGTCGTCGGATATCTTTGAATACCCCAGAAGGAAGTTTGTCGCCCCTTTTGATATGTTTATCCGCAGGGCAAAAAGAGTGCCGTCCAGGGACCAGGAGTCGGTATAGCCACGGGCATCTTCGGTCGTGATTTTACCCGCCAGGGATGCACCGCCGATCCGTCCGCCCCCATGATCCGTCTGAACGAGATAGCGAGCGCCCGGGACGAGTTTGATATCGCCGGGAAGGGGCACGGTGTAGTTCACCTCGCCGGTGACCAACCCCACCAGGTCCGGTACATCGGTCATGTTGGCCATGATGGTGAGATTCGGAATCGAAGTGTTTTGTACCTGAAGGATATAGAGTTCATCATCAATGCCGGCGGCCTTCAAACGCGATAATTTCAGCCCCTTGTGCATGGACGAATCATCGTTTTCCGTCCATCCGGCATAGGGGTTGTCGGGATCATCTCCGAAGGCAAGCACATGGTGAAAGGAGGTATGGTCCCGCAGCTTCTGGCGATGAAGCCACGCGACCTTGACTTGAGTATTTTTAACGTCGCTGCTTTCCAGGGTGATTCCCTCGAAGGTCTGGGGGATCATCTTGGTGTCATTGGATGCGGTCAGCAGGCTTTCGAAGATCTGCCGCCCGGCCCGAACGCTCGAGTTCAGAAACCGGTATTCCAGATACGCCTGAGCGAGAACCGCCATATTATAATCATCGGAGGTGGCCGCCTGGTAGCGGGAGAATGCATCTTTGCCTGCCTTCGCGTACCGGTAATCGTCGCCGCCCATATGCCACGGGCTCGAGGATGCATACAGCCCTGCGGTGAAGCTCGCCCCGTGAAGGGAGGTGCTCTTGAATATCATACTGCCGCCGATACCCATACTCCAGTTGTCCCGGGTCTTGCCGTCCACCTCTTTCTCCCAGTCCCACAGGAAACTGTTGGCCCGTATTCTTCCGTAAAAAATACCTTCGGAAAACATACCGCCGAAACTCGATGTGGCCGCCGGTTCCAGCCGGTAGGCCTCGGTCATATTTCCCTTGAGGGTTCTCTTGGCGCTATGCGCTGCACTGGCGGGAGAAAAACAGAAGCATACTGTTATTAAAACAGCCACCAGCATCTGTTTGTATGCAAACTTCATTACAAATTCCTTCCCAATCGTTCAAACCGACGGTTCAATACCGTATCAAAGAAAGTCTTATATATATCGGAATGTTGATTATCATATTCAGCAGTATCGTCAAGGAAGATGTTCCGACTACCGGAAACATGTCGGTTCGGGAATATCGGTCAAGAAGGGGAGATCGAAAAGCTGTCCCTAATATCTAATTTTATAGGTGTATTTGATTGTTTTATGGATATTTTATTCATTTGGCTGTAAAATGTAAGTTTCAGTCTGACTTCATCACTTAAAACTCGGAAGCACCCGGTAAGTTTACGATGGAAAATAGGGAAAAAACACACGAGCGTCTTTTAGAAGAACTGAAAGCATTGCGGGAAAAAAATACGCGACTTGAAAGCCTCATAGGAAACAGCAGGGACATGTTGTTCCGTATGTCGCTACCGGATGGCAGGTATGAATATGCAAGCCCGGCTTCGTATGACCTTACCGGATATTCCCCTGAAGAGTTCTATAGCTCTCCCATGCTGATTAAAGAGATCATCCATCCTGATTGGCGGGAATATTTGGAGCAGCAGTGGCAACGGCTTCTTGCGGGTGATATGGCGTCTACATATGAGTTCCGGATAATTCATAAATCCGGGGATGAGAAGTGGTTGTTTCAAAAAAATGTACTTATACGCGGCAATAGCGGAAAGCCTGCCGCTATTGAAGGCATCGTGACGGATATCACCGAACGTAAGGAAATCGAAGAAGCATTACGCTCGAATGTAAAAAGGCTTCTGGAAGTGCAAAAGATGGTACGTCTCGGCCATTGGTTTTGGGATGTGAAGAGCGGTGATGTGGAGTGGTCACGGGAAGTATATGATATCTTTCGGCTCGACCCCACCGGCTTTACACCGAAGATCGATTCGATTCTCTCTCTGTCTCCCTGGCCTGAAGAACAAAAACGCGGAGAGGAGTTGATTCAAAAAGCGATAAAAAGCCGGACACAGGGGGGGTATGAGCAGAAGTTTCTTTTTCCGGATGGCGGCATCGGTTACTATTTTTCGACTTTTCAGGGGATTTACGATAAAAGCGGCGATCTTCTGGCCATCCGGGGGACGGTACAGGATATTACCGAGAGAAAACAGGCGGAAGAAGCACTTCGAAACAGTGAAGCACGATTCAGGGATCTCGTGGAGATGCTTCCGGAGGCCGTTTATGAGACCGTCCGGGACGATACCATTACTTTCGCGAACCGGCGTGCTCTGGAGATGTTCGGCTATTCGCAGGAGGATCTGGATCGCGGCCTGAGGGGGCTTGATATGATTGCACCCGAAGGCCGTGATCGAATGAGGGAAAACATGGAACGTCTGTTGAAAGGCAAGGAATTCGGAACGGTTGAGCATATGGCGGTAAAAAAGGACGGTACCGTCTTTCCGGTGCTTTCCCATGCAAGCCTCATTTTGAAAGAGGGAGAGATATCCGGGATCAGGGGAGTTATTGTCGATATTACCGAGCAGAAACGTGCACGGGAAGAAAAGGAACGACTGGAGGAGCAGTATCGGCAAACGCAGAAAGTGGAATCCATCGGCCGTCTTGCCGGTGGCGTCGCACACGATCTCAATAACCTGCTGACGCCGATTCTTGGATACGGCGAGATGCTCAGAGATGATTTTATCACCGACGACAAACTCAAGGAACCGGTGATTGAAATCGTAAACGCGGGGGTCAGGGCAAAAGATTTGGTGAGTCAGTTGCTGGCGTTCAGCCGCAAGCAGACCCTGGAATATAAAACGCTGGACATGAACGACATCATCAATCGGATCGAAAAATTGTTGAGGCGGACTATCAGGGAAAACATCGAAATAGACATCGCTCTCTCTTCGACCCCTCAAACGATCCAAGCGGACGTTGTTCAGATCGAACAGATTATTCTGAACCTGGCGGTAAACGCCCAAGATGCCATGCCCGAAGGCGGCACTCTCGTTATTGAAACCGCAAGTGTTGCGCTCGACGAAAGTTATATGGAAAACCATTTTGACATCGAGCCGGGCGATTATGTCTTGTTGACCATCAGCGATACCGGCCACGGGATGGATGAAGATACCCGAAAGCAGGTTTTCGAGCCGTTTTTTTCAACGAAGGGAAAGTTAGGTACAGGACTCGGCCTCGCGACCGTTTACGGCATCGTCAAACAGCATGGGGGGAATATCCTTGTTTACAGTGAACCCGGTAAAGGAACCACTGTTAAAGTCTACCTGCCTTTTTCCGAAGGAGAGGGAAGTGAAAGAATCGCCCGTGAAAAAAACACCAGCGATCTCCGCGGTTCCGAAACCGTTCTGCTCGTGGAAGATAATGATGCCGTTCGTCATCTTACCCGGGCAATGCTGAAGCAACAGGGATATACCGTGCTGGATACCGAAAACGGTGACAAGGCATTAAAGAGATTGGAAGAATATGAGGACACGGTTCATCTTCTCCTGACGGATGTGGTCATGCCGGGAATGGATGGAAGACAATTATTTCATGCCGCGGTCAATAAATGTCCGGGGCTGAAAGTGCTTTATACGTCCGGGTATACGGACAACGTGATTGCGCATCACGGTATTCTGGACGAAGGTGTCGAGTTTATCCAGAAACCGTTTTCGAAACGAGCGCTTGCCAAAAGGGTTCGTGACGTGCTGGATAAAGACTGATAACTGTTGCGTGAACTATTCACCTTCCTGGCGTGACATTTTAATAAAATCCGCGATTTCTTTTAACACAAAATACCGGGTCAGTGCTGATGAGAGTTCCTCAGGTGTAGGTGCTTCTCCCGTGGTTTGAAGAATGAACGCTTCGATTTTTTCAATCGCTTCCGCAATAACAGGATCTAAATTATGGGTACTTGCCATGGGATTTCCTTTCTGTATTCCGGAATACCGTATCACTGCCGACAATCGAAAACAACTCCATTCAGCTCAATAATCAATTTAGAAAAGGTCCGATGGCCTCGATACCCGGCTTGTTAACAAAAAGCAAAAAAATGTTGCAAACTCGAAGAGGTTGTCGACAGAAAGATCAAAAAACTGTCGGGCGGTATGGTGCGGCGGCTCGGTGTCGCACAGGCCCTTGTTCATGATCCCCGGATACTTGTCGTGGATGAGCCGACCGTCGGTCTCGATCCTGAAGAGCGTATTCACTTCCGCCGGTTAATGACGGAACTTGGCCGGGACAGAATCGTCATTCTTTCAACGCATATTGTCGCGGATCTGGGCTCGGGATGTTCCGACCTGGCATTGATAGATAACGGCAGGGTAGCGTTCAGGGGCAGTCCTTCGGAGCTTGTGGGGCGGGCAAAGGGCTCGGTTTTCGAAATGACGATACCGCCCGGGCGGGAAGAATCCGAAATACCGGTCGGATTTGAAATCGTTTCACGTGAAGAAAATTCAGAGGGAATCAGAATCAGGGCGGTGTCGGGTGGTGATACTCCGCCTTCCGGTGCAAAAATGCGAATAATCTCCTGCCCCTGAAAGGTATCAAAAAGCTTGCGGTAATCGGAAAACATGCCGATTCGACGGCCACGGGGGATGCCGGTTCCAGCAACACGCGGCCCGAATATGTCATTTCACCACTCGAAGGGATAAGGGAAAAATTCGGGAATGTTGTCGAGATCATACACAACGACGGCAGTGATATGGAGAGTGCTGTCAGGGATTCGGAAAAAGCCGATGCCGTCGTTCTGGTGATCGGTTATACACATGAAGATGAAGGGGAGTATGTACCGCCCGGTATGTTTGAGAGAAAAGCACATCTCATCCCCAAACCATCTTCTCCGGAAGAAGAAAAAATTGCCGATTCATTTCTTGCCCCCGTGAATTCTTCGGAGACGCCTGTCGATTCATTTACGCTTGGGGGAGACAGGGGGGACCTTCACTTGAAACCCGCGGATGTGGAACTGATTCGTGCGGTGGCGGGCGCCAATAAAAACACCTGTGTCTCCATTGTGGCCGGCAGCGCCGTTATCGTGGAAGAGTGGAAGGAGATGGTCCCGGCGATCCTTATACAATGGTATTCAGGCATGGAAGGCGGGAGTGCTCTCGCAAATATTCTTTCGGGCGATGTAAATCCTTCCGGAAAGCTTCCCTTTGCGATCCCTGCTTCGGCGGATCATCTGCCCCATTTCGACCTCGATGCCGAAACCATCACCTATGATCTCTGGCATGGATACCGGAAGCTGGAAAAGGACGGCAACCAACCCGCATTTCCCTTTGGCTTCGGTCTGAGCTATACGGAATATGCATACGCAAATCTCCGGATCGATAAGAAGATATATGGCGATACGGACACTATCAAAGTGACTCTGGAAATTACCTAATACGGGAAAAGCGGATGGAGAGGAAATCGTCCAGGTTTACATTTCCGCCATTGCATCAAAGGTGGCACGGGCGCCAAAGGATCTAAAGGCATTTGCAAGGGTTTTTATCCAGGCGGGAGAGAGCCGGAGCGTGACAGTCGAAATCCCAGCAGTAGACATCTCCTATTATGATGAATATTTACAAAAATTTGTTGTCGAGCCGACGGAGTATGAAGTGTTTGTCGGCAGCCGTGTTTTCAATCCCTATCGGCAGGTGTGAATACTCCGCGGCTATCGGCCGGCGCAACACAAGCAGATAATAGTCACGCCAGTTAACCCGAAGGATAATGGATTGCTTGTCGACGTTCTGCCAGCGTGGCACCCTGAATGTGGATATTTGATCGACGGATTCAAGCTCATCGTCGAGATTGTACTTGTCGGGTAAGGCAGGCGGCGGTACTGTTGCACACGATAGTGCCACCAGGGAAAGCATAATGATGGCGGCTAATCTATATATCGATTTCATTTCTTGTCTTTTTGGAGCGCCTCTTTAATTTTCGTTACCTGCTCCCTTCCCTTGAGCTTGTATATTTTTTTAATGATATAATACTGTGGCCCCGAATGGTAATTCATGACAATCCTGTCATGGCCGGCTATGAGAGACGGACGCTGGTAATCTAGTTCCGTTTCGCCATATGGTATTTCCAATCTCGGACGTTCCAATACAAGCAGATAATTGTCGTTATAAGTGGTTTCGAGGATTAAAGACTGTTTGTCGATGTTTTGATAAGAACTGATACTGAATGCGGTGATCCGATCGACCGCTTCAAGATCATTATCGAGGTTGTATTTTTCGGGTATGACAAGCGGTGTTGTTGCACATGACATCACGCCGATCAAAAGTATAAGAAAAGAGGAAAATTTCGTTAATATTTTCATTGTGTCACCCCTTTGTTACTCTTCACGAAGAAGCTTCTTGATTTCCGTTACCTGCTTCCGTCCCTTGAGCTTGTATATTTTATCGATAATATAATGCTGTTTGCTCGGGTAATCCATAACGACCCTGTCATGGCCGGCTATAATCGTGGAGCCATGGAAGTCGATACCCGTCTTACCGTAAGATACTTCAAATCTCGGTCTTTGCAGCACGAGCAGATAATAATCACTGTAATTGGTTCTCAGGATGAGAGACTGCTTGTCGATGTTCTCATAAGACCTTATGCCAAATAGCGTGATCCGATCCAGTGCCTGATACTCATTGTCGAGGTCATATTTTTCAGGTGTGGTACTCGGGGTGTTCGAACCGGAAATATTCTGATTTTGATCATTGCCGGCATATTGAATCCCGGAGTTATTGTCGCGATTAGCGGTATCGGGAGATCTCTTCAACGGTGTATGCGTTTGAGCAAGTAAACCACTCTCTTCGATTTTGAAGTCTGAGACAGATTCCCGGATCGTTGCGGACGGACCGGTTTCCGTTTCAGACGTGATAGCCGTCTGAGTGTCCGCATTTGCCATGGCAAGAAGCGGGCTATTGTTTCTATTTGAAGGTTGATCTGAAACGATACCCGCTTGTGTCGGCACCTTATCCCGGCTTGTTTTGCTGTTGTTCAGGGAAGATTCGACCGCTATCCGGGGTTTCGAAGCGTTATCGACATCAGTTTTTCGCTCTTCCCACAACATTCCGGCGGGAATGACGGGTGGTGAGACGTCCGTATCGGCTTTTAATGTGACCATCCCGGAAGATTCACTATTTCTTTCCCGTTTGACGGATGCTTTTAAGTTGTCAAGCTTATGGGGCTCGGCAACCGGTCCGATCGAATTTTCAATAGTGGGGCGTGCCCGGCTCGATGGCGCATTCAGCATTCCAATCGTAAGGGGTATAAAAAGCGTTAACAACCCGAATAGCGACAAAATAAAAAGTTGAGTCAAACTCAGTTTATGCCCGATTTGTTTTTTCAAAATCCCTTCGATGCGATTTTTCAGTCTGGACCCTATAACGCCTGAAACGCATGGCATCGGAGATATAAAATAGTGCTCACAGACTTTAAGAATCCCTTCGGCATACGTACGTGGACTTTTACCGGACCGCAGGACGGATTGATCGCAGGCCAGTTCACGCTCGGAAACCAGTCTTGAGCCGGTCCACCATACAAACGGATGGAACCAGAACAGTGCTTCCACGAGCATATGTATAAAGGCAATCAGGTTATCTCTGTATTGAATGTGTGCGCATTCATGTAAAAGAATGGTTTCCAGTTCAGAGTCATTGATGTTTTCAAGAATTTCGGCCGGCAGCATTATGACGGGGTGGATAATGCCAAAAACACCCGGTTCCATTGTGTCCCGTGTGGATACCAGCCGGACGGTATGCGAAATGCGGTTTTCCAGTTTGATCCGATGGAACCCTTTTACAGTGGGCCCGTCTCTAAGCAATTCAGCTTTTTTTACGATCCCGGATAGTTGCGTATTTTGTCTGTACCACATTAAAAAGACCGTGGAAGAGCCGCATAGCCAGATCGTGAATATTATCCATGGCGCCATGTTTGATGAGTTTCGAGTGTCTATAGTATCTATTGCCGGCGAAATCTCTTTCAGTTCAGAGGGCTTGAAGGGCTGGTTGATTGTTTGAATAATATTCAATTTGGGAGTGACGTCATCAGGTGCTTTCAACCCCTCAGGCGCTATCAAACCACCCAGGTTTACTATCAGGGAAAAAGGCAAAAGAAATTTGACGGAAACAGTGACCCAGATCCGGTAGCGGATACGCGCCCGGTTTTTTTTCAAAAATAGTGTGATCAGCCAGGCCGATACGGCAAAGAGAGTTGACTGCCAGAGATGGTTCGCCATGCCGTGCCAGAAGTAATTTCCAATGGAGAGGAGATCCGGATTGATCATCGTTATGTCTCCTTTGTGCTGATTCTTCTAAGTGTTTCCCTTGCTTCTTCCAGATCACCCATAGTGAGCTTGCCGGTTTCAATCAGATGAGACATAACGGGTTGGACGCTCCCCCCGAAGATGTTGAGGAGATTGTCGATCAGTTTTCCGTGTGCGGCATCCCTGGAGACGGCGGCATCGAAAATATGGGCGTTACCGATTTTTTTGACCCGATGGACCACTTTCTTATTTTCCATACGGTAAACGGTCGTTTGAACAGTTGTATATGCGGGTCGTTTATCCTCCGGAAATGTTTCCTGAATTTCACGGATTGAAGAGGCGCCGTTATTCCAGAGGGCTTCCATTACCTTGAGTTCCAGCTTTGTGAGTTTTGGTGATCTCATCTCGTTACTACCTCCGAGGTTTTATTTACTATGACTGTAGTAGATACTACATCTGGTGTAGTAGCTTGTCAAGATATTTTTTTTGAAAATTATCATCAGGCCCGGATGAACTTCAAGGAACTACCGGAAAAAAACAGCAGGTGCGTTGCAGTGATTGTTCAGAATGTGCCATCGATTGTCCCAACGGCGTGCATGTGCAGGAGCGTTTGATTCGTGCGCAGGGACTTCTGGCGTGAAAAACGGCTTCAAGCTTCATCCGTGACGGAAAAGCTGCATGTAAAAATGTTCTCCGGCCTGAACCGTGGCGACAGGCGACAGCGGAATCACCTCTTGCAGTTCTACCGGGCTGTAGCGTGCGGAAAGCGGCGGCCCGAAAGCGGTCGGCTTTTTTTCGATTTCCACGACGGCCAGGACCCCGTCCGATTTCAGCAGCCGCTTGACCTCGTTATTAAATCCTTCCAACCGGGAACGGGAGAATGTAAAGAGCACCATCGATATGTAAATCAGATCGATAGAAGACGCCGGAATCGGTGTGGGCCGTGTAATGTCCGCCTCAATTACTTGCAGGTTTTCCGCGCTGACTCTGTTTTTCAGATCGCGGACAAAAGAACTGTCGATATCGAGAGCATAGACCGTTCCGTTTTCCCCCACCCTGGCGGAAAAGGCTTCGGCCATGTAGCCGGTGCCGGCGCCGGCGTCGAGAACGGTCCGGCCGGGTCGGATGCCCAGCGCATCCAGAATGCGTTTTTCGTACAGAAGACCTTCCGTGAACTTTTTTATTCGCGGGGCCGGGTTCTCTTTCGCCATATCTCTTCTCCTTTGGTTCGTCACGGTGGCGTCTTCCGCAGGATTTGGGGCTGTACTCTATTAGAGGCCGCTCTGCCGTATTGAAAAAGCCACCGGCAAAAAGGGGGGGCGGCATCCTTTGTTTTTCTTGGTCGGAAATTGTCAGGGCGGGAATATAATTCACTCTTGAAAATGAGGAGCATCGTGGGTCGCCGCTCTGTAACATTCGGATATGTTCTCAGCTGTTAGAGCGACGATATCCTTGTCCAGTTTTCCTTTTCCCGTACCGTCCAGCAGGTGGCCGATGATGGCTTCCGGGGATTGGGCGGCCCGGTAAGGTCGATTCTGCGCCAGGGCTTGAAAGATGTCGGCGACCACGATGATTCTGGACTCGATGCCAAGTTCTTCCCCTCTCTTATGAAACGGATACCCGCTTCCGTCCAGAGTTTCGTGGTGGTTAGCGGCCCAAAGCGCAATTTTTTCCATTCCTTGGATTTTCCTCAGAATGGCGTAGCTGGCGTAACTGTGATGCCGTATGAAAGAGAGATCCTCGGAGTCGAGTTTGTCTTTTTTTTCCAGGATGGCATCGGGGACCTGCAATTTGCCCAGATCGTGAAGGAGGCCGGCAACTTCAATTTCATTACATACCGTTTCGGGAAGTGTTACTTTTCCCGCCAGGTATTTTGCCAGGTGTGCCACGCCCCGTGAATGCTCCGCCGTATATGTGCTTTTGGCATCGACCACCTGCGCAAAAAGAGAGGCCATGTCGAAAAATTCTTCGGCGGTGAGAAAAATTTCCGCCATCTCCCCTTGTCTCAAATCCAGGAAGTGGTCCAGATAGGCAGGTTCCTGGGTAATCCAGAAGGACTCCTTTTCGCTTGTTTGCATGAATGCATCCACCAGTTCGGCATTGAAGAAATTGTCCCTGAGCTGATCAATTTTCCTTCGGATTTTATCCTTGACGGCAATCCGGCGCTTGCCTTTGTATCCGGAAGTCAGAGCGTCCACACGGTCGAGCAGAAAAATGAGATTGCTGTCCAGAAGGACGGGATTCGAAGGATCCGATGCCGCAAGATCCACCCATCGGGTGTGATGGTGGCGAACGCCATCGGCCAGACCGGCGAGAGGAGCGAAACCGGCGAGCCGTTCTGATCCGATTTTACAGTGATGATCGGAATTCTCCCATTCGAGTTCATTGACAAGCTGCCTGTGTACCTGGGTGGAGGATACTCCGCAGTCGTGCAGCAGACCGAGGTGAAACAGGCGGGTTTGCCTCTCTTCAGGGTATGCCAGGGTTTTGGCGCACTCCCAGGCCATGTAACCGACCCGTTTCCCGTGATGTATCTCATCGACCCCAACCAGGTCGATGGCATCGGAAAAGGCAAAAATCAGCTGATTAAGATCAATCCTCATAAGAACCACGGCTCAAGTGATTTTTTTGTACTGTTTTTTTTGTTCTTTTTAGCATATTATTATTTTAATTACAATTGTTTATATCTGTAAATCTGCTGTTCAGGAGCATGAAGCCATGATTACCTTTTGTCGATCGATTGATACTCTTTTTATAACCTAAGATAGTTAATAAGAGCCAACGGTAGGCCCCTTTATGACGCCTTTGTACGGATCGCCCGCCCTCAATGCCGGCGGCATTTCGAACTAATGCTCAAGTGTGCCCGGCCCTCGTTGTCAAATGCATTACAGGGATAACGTTTCATTCATGCTTGCCCCAATGTTCAGAGACGGACGGATTGCGTTTAAAAAAATGTTCTCTCGTAGATTCGCCAACGGAATTCAGGGGGCACGCGAAGTTCATACATTGAGTACATAAAAACAACAAAATAGCCAAAAAGGCCTTGTCCAACAGCATTTTATCCATCATCCCGCATTACGTGTTTCATAGCAAAAGTTACAAGTCAGCGCCTTAAGCAGCATTGGTATAATTAGTGAAAAATTCGGCGGGACGACGGATAAAATTCTATACGTTATGTGCTATTTCGCCTTAGCTTGCATCGAATGATGAGCAATAAGCAGAAAGAGAAATGGACATGAAAAAGTGGTTAAAGAGAATTTCAGTAGGTATTGTATCTCTTGTTGTAGCGTGGTTACTAATTGGTTTCACCTACGAACATGTTTCCAGAGTAGTCGCTAATAGAAAATACAGTCCCGAAGGCGAATTCGTTGATGCCAATGGGCATCAGCTTCATTATCTAAAACAGGGCAGTGGCAGCCCCACAGTCATCTTTGAATCGGGGTTGAGTCCTCTCGGCCACTTGTTCTGGTATATGACCAAAAGGAAAATGTCATCCCGAAATCAATTCAGCTTCTCGACGGAAAGCATTGTCGTGGGGAATGAAGCCTTTGTTACGGAGACAAAAAAGGCATTGGGAGCAAGGGCCCTTGGGCGAAGTGCGGTCGGGAAGGATACAGATTTTCAACTTAAAGAATCGCTTGTGCCTTACAACGCCCTTTTTGCATCTGAAAAGGATGTTCTAAGGGCCGAAAACAGGCATCCATGGGATGGCAATCACACAATCACAATAGTATGGCTTGGTCCGACAAGGATTCAACTATCGGCAATTATTCTTTTCTTTCGTCTTCTTGCAGACGGGTTACCTCTTCCCGAGACAATCCGGTGCTGTCAACAATCACCTCAATGGCGATATTGTGTCGCAAAAGATTGCGGACAATCGTGAATCGTTCTTCATATTTCCCCTCCTCACGTGACGACGACAACTCAGACTCTCTGTCGAAAAGATAAGCAATGTGATTGACGTACTGCGTCGCGACATCCGGCTGTAAGATTTCGACATAGCCATCGTTTTTTGCAATGATATTGCGTGGACCAAAGATCTCGAAGGTTTTTTCGATTATGGCATCCGGCGCTAACAACTCTCCGTCATGTTTGAGATAGAACATATCTGCTCCATGGAAGTCCAAACGTTCCATGAGGGGGAATATCTTCTCTTTGAGAGAGGTCATATCGAGCCGGCTGCAGTCCTTCATCGCTGTAAACATGATGTTGGGTGGAAACGGAGATTGCAGGGACATGACCTTATCATAATACTGATCTGCCAGCTTCACGGATGCCCCTTTCTTGCCCAGACCATATCGTATCCAAAAATATTGCAGTTTCATCGGCTCTGGTTGGCCGAATTTTATGCAGAGTCTTGTTTTTCGATCCGGGTTGAGATACTGCTTGATGATATAGCCGAGATCCGCCATGTAGAGCTGAGCATCGCTGGATTGTTCCGCCCTCATTTTCAGCAGCACATTGAATTGCTCATCCTCGACCACCCTCTCGTAGGAGATATTCATCGGGACGATGTGTATCTTTTTTTTGGTGGATACAGAGGCTTCAATCAGTAACTGGAAGATGGCCCTTGAAAAGGAATCGATCATGCCGGTATAGGTTCTTCCCTGTTTCGGGATTCCGTCGACCATCGACTGTCCCGGATACTGTAAAATAAACTCCCCTTCCTCAACCAGATGAAACAGATAGGATTTATTGAGTCTCAAGACATCTTTCTGGTTGAGTTGCGTCTCTTTGCCCTGATACTGTACCGTCTTTGGTTTTCGAATGATCTGAAACGCCCCTCTCGATCTCAGGTAGGTATCGAGATCTAAACTCAGACTCAACGATTCGGTGGTAATCGCCAAATTGTCGATGAAGAGGTTATCCCCACCCTGAATCAGGAGTCTCTCATGATGATTCATGAAATGAAGCATGGTCTCGACAAAATCGGCTTCACTCAGATGGTTCGATACAAGAATAAACGCATCATCCGGATGCTTCTTTCGGTATACTATCATGTCGTCAAAACCGACAATACGTTTCTCAAAGATATTGCTGCTGAACAGGTTGACGATATTCAGCTCGTTGGGGGGCGAAAATTGGTGGTGATGCTCCACCAGACCGAACAATTGTTCGATGGTGTCTTCGTCATTTCCTTTCAGGGAAAGTATGGTTTTATCTTTTTCGACCATGGATGATATATGATGCCTCCGTATTCGCTATTCCTATATCAAAATGCCCATCTATCAAAATAGCGCTGACATTCCATAACCAGAAATCACCGAATAGATGAATGAGCAAATTCTTATCACTATTGCCGAGATCCTAAATTTCATTCCAGCCAATTTCAAAACGTCCCTTTTAGGCCAATCCCCGGGAGGGCGATCCGCTTTGGTTTTGATCCCGTTTGTGTCGGAAAAACGTTTTCAAAATGGCTCATTCTCGTCATGGCTGTAGATAATGTAATCACGCTCCAAAAACGCCACCAAGCGTTTGTATTTTTTTTCTCGCTGTTCTGGAGTGCTTCCTCTATCCTATAAAAGCAGATTTATCAAAAGTTTTAGTACGTTGTTGGGTTATTGCTGCCTCGGCTGTAATAGCTGATTTTAAAGAAGCCTATTTTGCACTTCTGCACTATCGGGATTAAAGTTTGCCATGGGTCCGGCCGAATTCCTGCTTAATAACCGAGAATATCTCCGTTAAAATCTTCGGTTGTGATACCGGTCAGCAGGTTGTCCGAGGGGTCGATTTCAATGCCGACCAGGTTTCCGTCCATATGGCCGTCAACATCTTCTTCCGGGATAATGCTGACGTTTTGTCCCAAAGCCAGCACGCCCCTGATCAATGAGTCGTCGAATGCCCCTCGGATGACTCTCTCGATAGCATAGCCGTAGGCGGACAGAGTGTCCAGAACCGGATACAACGGATAGGGTTCCATGGAGGCGGTTTCGATATCCATATCATAGGCAACACGGTTGTAGAGGACTGCAAGCGTTCGTTGTTGAAGGCCGCTGTTAATGCAGCTGGTAGCCAATACCGGGGAGCCGTTTTCAAATACAATCGTCGGATTTACTCCTGCCGGCAGCCGTTTGCCCGGGCCGGTGTCATTGATACGCTGTTGTGAATACTTCCCTATATCGGATATCGATATGCCGTCGACAAAAATACCGGTTTCGCCCCAGACGATGGTATTACTCGAGTGGAGCAGGGCAGCGATGTTTCCATACTCATCCATGGCAACCACGCCATCGCTATGGGTCGGCATCTGCTCCCGGGGAGCATTGATATATTGAAGCTCCCCCTTCTTCATCTTTTCCCAAAGAGCGGCAGCGGTCTCTTTAGTTGCCCGGGACTCGAGAGACAGGTCCAGGTCCGGTGCAACAGAATCGAGCGCCGATTCACGCAATTGGCTCAAGATTATCAGCCGGTTAATCTGCATAAACCAGAACAGTGACTCGGGATCCTCCGTATATGCGCCCCGCTCGGGAAACCCGGCAGCTTCGAGAACATTGAGTGCTTCTATGGTATTCACACCGCCCAGAGCGGGGAGGCCGGCCGAGTAAATCTCATAATCCCTGAATGTCGTGGAGACCGGATCGGACCAGATAACGTCATAGGCCTCCATATCCTCACGGGTTATTTTGCCCCCGTCCCTTTGTACGGCAGCCACGAATTTATCCGTCCATGGGCCGTTGTAGATATAGTCTTTGCCATATGCGGATACTCTCTTCAGTGTCCGGGAAAGGGCCGGCTGGGTCAACCAGTCGCCGGCCTGATAAAACCGGCCGGAATCATCCGTAAAGATTTCCCTGGTTTCACACACCCTGCTCAAAACGTTTTGTCTTGATGCTATCCAGTTGGAGAGTATCGTGGTGATTTCAAATCCCTCTTCAGCAAAATAGATGGCGGGCTCGAACAAGGCGCAAAAGGGCAGGTTGCCGAACTGGTCGTGTGCCGCCGCTACCCCGGCGAAGAAACCGGGTACCAGCGCGGTACGGCCGCTCGGGTAATAGGTCGGAATTGAAAGCGCATCGTTCTCTTCGAGCGGCGTGTTCCATCCGGCATCGAGATAATAGACTTTATCTTCTTCCGCGTCGTAATAGGTAAGAAAAAAGATACCGGCGTAGCTGTCATATGAACCGGCCACCAGGGCGATCTGTGCCAGGGCGGTCGCGATGACGGCATCGGCGGCGGTTCCCCCTTTCTTGAGGGCTTCGAATCCGCTTCGTATCGCCAGGACGCTTGTCGTGCCGGTAATCATGGCATTCTGAGACTGGAATGCAGGGAGCGGTTCGTCTCTTCGCCAGAGCTTCTGCCCCTCTGAGAATTCCGCCAGATCGCCGTCTTCCCAATCCGCCGGAGAAAGGCTGATGCCGGATTCACAGGTGAGATCTTCCGCGGGATCGTTACTGAGGTCCTCGATAGCGGAAGCGCCGATGCATTCGGATGTATTTTTAACAGATGAAGCGTCGGAGGTGCTATCGGACGAGCCACCGGATGAACCACCGCCGCAGCCGCAGAATATCGATATGACGAATAGCATGATAATGAGAATGCACCGGTTTTTCATACTGTTTCCCTGTCGGCCCGTTTGGAAAATCTCTTTTGCATTAAAAGCGATATTACAAGGCTTCACTTTATCATTATTAATTCAACATTAAAACCCGATTATCTATAACGGTTCTACGAGAGGAGGGGGAATCCGTGTCGCCCGATATACACCGTAGTGATATTCCCCTGGTCCCTGTGCAAAATTCCATCCATCGTTATCAAAAAACATGATTGTGCCATCGGCATGAATCTCGGGGGCATGAATATCCATGAATTGAGATTCCGGAGAGTTGAATGTTACATATCCTTCCCCGGCTGCGTAGAAGAGGGCCGGTAGATGATAAAGCAGTTCGGGATCATTATAGGTTGTCTTGAACAATCCCAGCCGGCGACAACTGAGATAGACCTCGTCATTTTCGATATCTACAGTTGCTGAATTGGCATGGCACCAGTCTCCGGATTCACCTTCAGGGGGTGTGTAGAAATCGTAGAGATTCCAGGACCACAGGACCTGATTGCCGGTATCCACTTCTTCAAGTCGCGCATCGGTGGGTTCACCATCCGTCTTCATCCAGCGCAGCAGGAGGTAGTTGCCGTTGGATAATTTCCTTACATGGTGGCTGAGCTGCTCTTCTTCGGATACATTCGCGGGACCTTCCCATATAATATTGCCGGACAGGTCCACTTCGCGGGGGGGGGGGGACATCGTCCGGCGCCACGCCCGTCGGGCCTACCAATATCGTATCGCTGTCGAGAAACTCGGTGGAAAGAGCGCCGCCCCTGTCGTTGTCGGGCCCATGGATATAATACCAGACCGGAATGCCATCGTGGTCATACATCACCATCCGGGCCGGATAGTCCGAAAAAGCAAATGAGCCGTTGCCCACCTGGACGTTCATCTGTTTTTAACCCCGGATATCTTGATGCCTGACCCACACACTTCCCCGGGACGATTCAGAATCAGAAATGAAACAATTCCCCCTATCACCCCTCCGAGATGTGACTCGACAACGGGAATGCCGATATAACCCAGGTGAAGGTTTGAGAAAAAGGCCTTTTCGGTACAGACCTCCACAATGCTCTTGATGGTCACCACAGATAAAACCATAATGCCGACTCTGAACAGGGCGGGCTCTCTTTTATGGTTTTTCAGTAACTCAAGCGAAGTTACCGCCGTTAATCCATGGGCAATTCCCGAAAGACCCGATAATCCGGTGGTGCCGATGGCCGGGGAACAGGCCAGTGACAGAAGCAGGCTGCCGGTTCCGCACGCGCCGGCATGCAACAACCTTTTCAGAATATTTTTTTCTTCCAGTCCGTTATAAATCATAAGAAACGCGATTGCATCCAGGAGGAGATGATAAACGCTTACATGAGCGAACGGGTAGGTGAAAATTCGCCAGAGTTGGCCCGTTTTCACCATTTGAAGATCGAAAATGAACCTTTCGGGAAGAGAGCCGGTTAACAGGGGAAATTGATTGCGGTAAGAAATATCGTCCAGACAGCTAATTCATAGAGTCTGTAACGCCTTGGATTTTGTGTTCCCGCTTCGGGGTTATGGTTTGAAAAAAGCTTCATGCAATATTTTCCTTTTGCTGATAGAAGGAGAGGAGGCGGTGCTTGCCGCCCCCTGATCGGGATTTTTGAACTACTTCCATGAAAGCCCCTGGACTTTTCTTTTTCTTCGGTTAAGCCATGCAATCAATCCGACAAAAAGGGGGCCGACGGGACCCGAACCGATTCCGGGTGAGGATTTGCCTTTAAACATTCCCCCGTTTCCGGAACGGTTGTCTACCCGGTAATTTTTAGCCGGTTTGCTGCTTTTCGCTGCTTGAGCCTGTTTTTCCGCCTGAATCCTGCGCGCGTTCTTTTTCTGGATGTCTTCATCTTCCAGGATGTCGTCATTTACTACCAGCATGGATGTAAAATCCGTTACCAATGAATATTCCAGGCCGAGGTCCACGACCTGTTTTCGAAGTTTTTCCGATTCGCCGTTTTCGCGGATTTCACGCATTACGTCTTCTATGGCCGATAGCGCCCACAGGCGTTCGAGTTCAGGATTGTCACGGGCCGTTTCGGGTAACTCCACCATGGTTTTCCAGGTGCGTTCCTGTCCTGATATTTTTGCTTTCAGAATAAGCTGTGCCTCACCGCTGTCGGGATACCGGCCGAACATGACGAGTTGCTGGCCAATATAGAGATTCCCGAGGGATGTGGGAGTCAGGTCCTTCACCCTCTCACCGCTGAATGACAGTTGCACGCCGTGCATGCACTCGTGCAGCGCCTTTGCTTTCGCCTGCATGATGCGGCCGACGATGTCGTCACTATCGGAGATATTCAATGCAAAGCCCCCGGAATCCTGTGTCAGCCGTTCCAACAGCGGTTGATTTGCACTGTTCCCGATCACAAAAGTGAACAGACGGATATCATAGGTTCTGAGAAGATTGAGAAACGCTTTCTGTTTTGTTTCACCGACATTCGCGACACCGTCCGTTACAAGGACGATACTCGTTGTCCTGTCGTCATCGAGCCGTTGACATGCCTTTTTGAGGCCGTCATACAGGTCGGTGCCTCCCCCGGCGTGAATATTTCTCAAGTGCTGAAGCCATTGTTGTACATTTTCCTGCGTGGCGTTGACAAAACCACCGGTCAGGTCATCGGAAGAATTATTGAAAGTGATGATCCTGAATCTGTCATTCGCTTTCATTTTACCGATCACCTTGGTGACGCCATCCACCAGAGTCGCAATCTTGTGGCCGCCCATACTCCCGGAGATATCCAGGACAAATGTCCAGTCGCCGCCTTCGGAAATCGGTTGCAGATCGGCCGCCGGTGTAACGACAACCATAAATGTGCCGGGCTCGTTCGGATTGTCACGGAACGGGATCATCTCGACTCTGGCCGGTACCGTATCGTCGAGACGGTAGTAGAAAATGATGTCCCTGGAGAGATTTGCACCCTCCCGGCTCGCCAGTGTCACTTCATAGGTATTGCTTTCGGATTCCCCATCTTCCGTTTCATCTAAAATCTGTTCAATAACGGCACTGTCCTGAAAACCCGGTACTCGAACGTCTGCCACGGGGAAGGCCGATTTCATCACGAGATGGAAATTGAAGGCCCCGGAAACCGTATCGTCAACCGACCAGAAGGCGATTCGTTCTTCATCGACATTCCCTTCGGCCAACGGATAGAGATAACGCCCGACATTCAAGTCTATTTCCATGGGTTGATAATAGACCAGCCTAATTCGTGTTTCGCTTCCGGCGGGAACACGCCCTACACTCACATCGAAGGTTTTATAACTGTTCTTTTCAGCCATGGCCGTGTCGTTGCCCTGTGCTTTCTGCTGCTCATAAATCTTTCTGGCCTTCTCTTTTTCCACGACCTCGCCGATCATTTCCGTTTCACCAACCCACAGGCTCAGTTCGGAAAGACTCGCCTGTTTCGGAAGCGGGAAGGTGTAAACGGCTTCCAGATCGTAGTCAGCGTCATTGACAAATATCTGGTCCACAACAGTCTGAGCGAAACTGTTATTGATGACTACGTCGACATTATGCGAGAGAATCCTCACGTTGGAATCGTCACCGCCGGTCGATTTAAGCAACCCTGCCGCGCTTGCGGTTCCCGGACGGATTGTCGAGAACGACAATATTGCAAGCAGCAGCCAAAAGGCGGGAGCAAGAAAACATCTGCTTAAACAGTGTCCATTTTTGATCATTTTTTGACCCTCCAATAGATGGTTTAATATGATGCTGTTGA
Organism: Desulfobacterales bacterium; assembly: GCA_963677545.2. Lineage (GTDB taxonomy): Bacteria > Desulfobacterota > Desulfobacteria > Desulfobacterales > JAFDDL01 > JBECKW01. The sequence goes on from CAXXKH010000052.1 coordinate 66,711, forward strand.
GCCATTTTCAAAACGTTTTCCCGACACAAGCGGGATCACGCCCAAAGCGGATCACCCGCCCGGGGATCGGCCCAAAAGGGACGTTTTGAAATTGGCTGTGTTGTTTGCCCTGTGTATAGAGCAATGGATGTGCCATTCATGTATGAATAGACTCAATACATTGAAAATATGGTGATAAATTTAATGAAGGGGGTCGTTTTTCTTATGGGGTTGTTGGGCTGGGGTGGTCATTGAGTGTATGTATAGTATGCATTAAATGTCTGTCGAGACAAGGGGGAAAGCTACTCTATTTCGAGATAATCGCTATCCCTGAGGACTGGCAATACGGGGACCGTTTTGAAAATCGGGTCGAACTCGAAGTCTGTTTTGCCCTGCCAGAAAAGCGCGTATTCCGCAATGACCAGACCTTTGAATTTTCCGCTGTAACGGCTGTTGATAATGGGTGCATTTAGAAGAAGACGTGAAAAAGCGATGGTCTCGTCATGGCAGCTCGAATCTTCAAGGGGAAGTGATGAGGCCTTGTCGTATAAATCCCTTGTCAGCACTTGCGGCGGAATGTTTTGCCTGTGTGCGGCGCGTGTAATGATGGACGGGCGGGCGGGGGTTTTAAGAAGACGGAGTGCCATGGGATCAACCTCATCGGCCGTATCACACTTCCGTTGTCCAACGCCGAGAAAAATGGCTTCGGTGCTGACGATCTGCAGGTTGCCTTCTTCATCAGGAGTACCCTGATCCCGATATGATATTTCTCCCTGTAAAAAAACAGGTCCTGTGGCGTATATCCGGCATCCCCTTCCGGTGGCGATTACCGGTTTATTTAACAACAGGGTGCCGCGGACCAAAAAATCTCCGTCACATACTATTTCGCCGATGTTCGTATAATATTTTCCGTCGACACTGGACTCGATCCCTTCTACTTCCGGTGACGCTTCGGGATCATCTTTGATGTATTTGAAGTCAGCCTCATCACCGGGTTTTATATCGAAGCGTGCTTCAAGGGTTGCCGCATCCGGAGCACCAATGAATACCTTCTTTTTTTCAATAACTCGGGCAGGTCCACTTTTTTTACGTTCCAGCGCCCTCAGATACTCCCCGAGCGAAGATGCCTTAAGCGCCTCCTCGTAGAATGATTCGTCGGGCAGTGTGTCCCCCGAAACGCTTGCAATGTCAAAGCCGACAGAGGCTTTGGGGATGATTACCTGCCTCTTGAACTGCGCGGTCAGCCAGCCGGTTTTCCCGGGTTCGGCAATAAAATCTCCATATATGTGCCCGTTGAATATACCGACTTTATTTTTGCTTTCGGGATTCGCAAAAAACCAGGGGGAGCCATATCCGAAATCGGTGATAAAGTTCGATGAAAATTCCGCATGGCAGGTCAGACACCCCGAGGCGCGAACCGCCACCGCCGGTTCGTAGTCGCGAACGGTTGTGTTGACGGAAATGTTTTTCCGGATTGTCTCCCGTGCATGAATGTTTCCGGGGTAAATTGCCAGGAACAGCAGACAAACATATGAAAGAAGAATGGTTTTGGTGCAGTTTTTGCTGATTTGGGACGCTGATGCTTTCATATTCGTTCTCCTAAATCCCTAAGCTGTCGCATTTATATTCTTTATTTTTTTCTTTGTGACCTTTGTGGTTAATTCAGGTTTCTTGGGAGTTCATCATTTGCTCAGCAACTGCCACACGGACAGCCACACAGGCATCGTCACCAGACATATCAAATAGGTTATAAAGAGCACGCTGCCGACCTTCTGTTCATCGCCGCCGTATTTGTTGATCTGCATAAGGATGACGATTGCCGGGGGGGCGGAACTCTGGATAATGAAAAAGGTTGCCAGAAGCGGATAATGCGCGTTCAACCCGGTGGTGTACAGGATCAACATGGTGGCGAACGGTAGGAGGATGAATTTGATGACACTTACCTTCAGCACATCCAGTTTGATGTCATTGAAGCGGATGGAGATGCTGCCAAGAATGCCGCCGAGAATAAAGAGGGCCAGGGGAATCGTCGCATCTCCCAGTAGCTTGATGGTGCTGAAGACCGCATCGACGAGGCGGTCCGGGACGGACGAAACGACACCGATCCCGTTGGGCAGCAGAACATCCCGGAGTCCGGAAAAGACCACGGCAAGCGCGAGCAGGGTGGCGATCATCGGCGGATTGAAAATGTCTCTCAACCGAAATCGGTCGCCGGCCTCGGCCGTCAGCATATATTTGCCGATGCTCCAGATAATGGGGGTCTGTCCCAGGACATAGAGCAGGACATAGAGCGAAAACAGTTCGAATTGATCCGGGAACAACACGGCGCCCAGGGGCAGCACCAGGTAGGCGCCATTGTGTATTCCGGCCAGGGGCGGCATGTTCCGTTTTTCCGGCAGTTCACGTCTGAAAAACAGAATCCCGAGCCCGATGCCGCCGAGCATCAGGACGCCGGTACATAAGGGGATAATCCACCATATGGGGAATTCACCCGGTTTAAACGCGGTGGTGATGCTGTAAAAGGTCAGACAAGGCAAAAAGACATCCACCGTGGCGGCCGTGAGCCCCCGGATATGTTCGGGGGTCAGGACTTTTTTGCGAAGCAGGACACCGGCTGCCAGCATGACGAGAAAAATTTTCAGCATGGACAGGAAGGTGGACAGGGATGTTTGAATGAGATTGTCGAACATGTGACACGGATAAAGCAAGGTGTGGCGGTTTGGCTGCACAACTGCCGGTAAGTACAAGTAAAAAACAGTCCGGAAACATTAAATCCGGGGCCATATAACAGCATGGAACATAGGGGAAGCCATGCGGGATGTCAAACGAAAGATCGGGGTGGATGACCTATAGAATGGTGCTGTCGGATGGTGTGGGAATTTGACTTGACTTTGATAGTCTGCCAAAATTAAAAAATGTGTTTTCGACGAAATACCGCGCGATTTCTTCTTGGTTATGGTTGTTCCTGCTCCAGTGCTGCGCCTTTTTTGAAAAAACTTCTTTCAAGTTCCCACTGCCAAGTCATCACAGTCTTTTACCCGCGACATGATCCCCCCGATCCTGTTTTTTGGCCAGCGATATAGTTTTTTTCACGCGTCAGTGCAACAAGATTTTTTTTAGGAAGAGGATGTCTGTCTATAGGAGGGCTTTTCTCGTGAAAAACAGATATAATATAATGAATATATTAAAAAAATACATTGAGGGCACAAAAAATCGATTTATTCGAATCAAGGAGACAGTGACATGAACAAAAACCAGTCCGGGGCAGAATCCGCCTCGAAGAAGGAATTGGCCAAAAAGCTGAAACAGGCCGAAAAGCTGGCGCGGGAAAAGGCTGTCAAGGAGCGTGAACAGTTTTTCGGACTTCAGATCAGACCCACCGCCTCCCTCTTCAAAGAGGCGGAAGCCAAAGAGCCCGGAGAGGACAACTGGTGCGGATACGGATTCGATATCCATCCCCATGTCACCGTATCAGCAGTGTTTTTCCTTGCCATTTTCATCATACTCTCGCTCATGTTTCAGGCCCAGGCAGGGGAGATCTGTGACAGCGCCCTGGCGTGGATTTCCGGGACATTCGGCTGGTTTTTCATTCTCAGCGCCAACGTGTTTATCGGTGCGGCTCTCTTTTTCGCATTCAGCCGGTTCGGCCGTATCCGGATCGGTGGCAACGAAGCGAAACCCGAGTTTTCAACTGCGGCCTGGTATGCCATGCTTCTGAGCGCCGGTATGGGCATCGGCCTCATGTTCTGGAGCGTGGGAGAGCCCATGTTCCATTATTCCGCGCCTTCGCCCCTTTTTACCGGTATCGATCCGGGAACCCCGGAGGCCGCCCAGGCCGCCATGGGGGTCACCTACTTTCATTGGGGCCTGCATCCCTGGGCCATTTATGCCATCGTCGGACTGGGACTGGCCTTTTTCGCTTATAACAGGGGGCTTCCCCTGACCATCCGCTCTATCTTTTATCCCCTGCTGGGCAATCGCATTTACGGCTTCTGGGGGAATCTGATCGATGTTCTTTCTGTTCTGGCGACCCTCATGGGGCTGGCGACTTCACTGGGGCTGGGGGTCAAACAAGTGAACGCGGGCATGAACTACCTCTTCGGCATGGCCATCGATCCCACGACCCAGGTGATTCTGATTGCAGTGATCACCTCCTTTGCCACCCTCTCGGTGGTGGCGGGGCTTGACAGCGGTGTCAAACGTCTGAGCGAGTGGAACATGGGGCTGGCCGGATTTTTCGTTGTGTTTCTGATGATTGCCGGTCCAACTGTTTATATTTTCAGCGGTTTTACGCAGAACCTGGGATTCTATTTGACCAATCTGACCCGGATGAGTCTGTGGACGGAGACCTTCCGCGACACCAACTGGCAGGGCAGTTGGACGGTCTTTTACTGGGCGTGGTGGATCTCCTGGTCGCCGTTTGTGGGAATGTTCATCGCACGTATTTCCAAAGGACGGACGGTCCGTGAGTTTATCCTCGGTGTCATGATTTTTCCGACCCTGCTCTCATTTGTGTGGATGTCCGTTTTCGGCGGATCGGCCCTCTCACTGCAGGCCGGGGGGGTGGCGGATATCGTGGGCGCGGTCAATGCGGATGTCTCGACTGCCTTGTTCGAAATGCTCAGGCATTTTCCCTTCACCACTATTTTGTCCCTGATCGGCGTTGTCCTGGTGGTGGTGTTTTTTGTCACCTCTTCGGACTCGGGATCCCTGGTGGTCGACCATCTGACCTCCGGCGGCAAGCTCGACTCGCCGGTGCCCCAGCGCGTGTTCTGGGCTGTTATGGAGGGGGTTGTGGCCGGGGTACTTCTGATTGGCGGTGGCCTGACCACTTTGCAGACTGCCTCGATCACCACCGGCCTGCCCTTTGCGATTGTTTTGCTGCTGTGTACCTATGCCCTTTACGTGGGGCTTTCACAGGAGCTGTATGTCGAGGAGAAAGTGGAAAGCAAGCTCCAGTCCGTCGAGGAGGAGCACCGGTTGATCGAAGCCATTGCCTCTGCACAGCAAAAAGTGGCGGAGCAGACGTAAACCCGATTTTGCCTCATGGGTTGCAGTGCTTTCGTGCGGCGCAATTATTTGAATTTTTAACAAAGAAGTAGGAGGAGTTTGTTTCATGATGACCCAAAAGAAGATTCTGTTATTACTTATTACTGTTTTTTTCACACTTGCATCGGTCCCGGCGCTATATGCGTTTCAGGTGGGACCACTGAAGGTGGGGGGCGCCATCCGAGCCAATTATGTGCTGGGAGATTACGTTACCGACGGCCAGGATGGCCCGCAGCGTGGCGGGAACGGCGGGAATTTCGAACTGGATACCTTCCGGGTCAACCTCGATTATAACAAGGGAAACGTTGTTGGAAAGGCCGAGTACCGCTTTTATAACGGGTACAATTTTCTCCACACGGGTTGGATCGGATACGATTTTTCGAATAAAAGCGAGATCCAGGTCGGTGTCAACCGCGTACCATTTGGCGTCGGGGCCTACGGTCCGGCCAACAGCTGGTTTTTCGATCAGCACTACTATGTGGGACTTTCCGACGATATGGATCTCGGGGTCAAATACCATCTGCCCCTCGGGAACCTGGCCGTGGATGTGGCTTACTATGCGGGGGCAGAGTTCGAGGGACGAGGAGATTCTGGCGGAAGCGCCCGATACTCCTACGATATTGTGGATGACGACTCCTATATCGGGAGCTTTGAGCATGGCCGTGCCTATGCGTCCTACCAGGAGAAAAACCAGATCAACCTCCGGGGAATTTATACCCTCGAAACCGGCAGCCTTTCGACACAGCTCGGGGTTTCCCTGCAGTGGGGACAGCTTGAAAGCCAGACCGGCCTGGCAGACGACTCGGATGCCTACGCCTATTCGGCCCATGTGAAAAGCTCGGTGGGGCCCTGGGCGCTGATGCTGCAGTTGAGCCACTACAATTACCAGGCGGAGTATACTTCCGGCGCCAATGAAGATCTGATCGCCATGGGAGCCTATGATTTTGCATGGCCGGTCGCCAGTGAGGGGACCATTCCGAGTGTCGCCCTCAGCTATACATGGAAAGCCGAACAAATCGACTGGATCGACTCCGTCACCTTCTACAACGATTACAGTGTCATCATGAAAGACGGCTCGCGGCTTGACGGCACCGGATTTAACGACAGTGCCATGAACGTGACCGGCATGGCCATCTCCCGCGGCGGCTGGTACATCTACGTGGACTATGCCGTTTCAAACGGGAATTACTTCGTCGGCAACGAAGACGATGGCTACGCCACTTTCGCGGACGTGAGCGATTTCGGCATCAACGGCCCGGATGACTGGGACAAACGCTTCAATATCAATTTTGGATTTTACTTCTAAGGGGGCCGGGAAGTGATTTCTGAAAATACTTTTCGAAAGGCCGTGTTATTAACGGCTGTATGAATTGGAAAACACTATGGAAAAAATAAAAGTAAGCGGTCTGTATAAAATATTCGGGAAACTTCCGCAACGTGCATTCCCGCTGTTGGAGAAGGGGTTGAGCAAAGCGGCGATTCTCGAAAAAACAGGGCTGACGGTGGGGATCAACGACGCGTCTTTCACGGTTCACGAGGGGGAAATCTTTGTCGTGATGGGACTTTCAGGGAGTGGCAAGTCGACGGTGATTCGCTGTCTTAACCGGTTGATTCGACCCACACGTGGAGAAGTATTGGTGGACGGTGAAAATGTTCTGGATATGCAGGCCAAAGATCTTCTTGGACTGAGGCGGACCAAAATGTCCATGGTATTCCAGAATTTTGGTCTGCTGCCCCACCGGGATGTGCTGCGAAATGTCGAATTCGGGTTGGAAGTGTCTGGCGAGGAAAAGGTCACCCGGGAAGAGAAGGCCATGCATGCCCTGGAACTGGTCGGATTGAAAGGGTACGAAAAAAGCATGCCGGGGGAACTCAGCGGCGGTATGCAGCAGCGTGTGGGACTCGCCCGGGCCATTGCGAATTCGCCTGAAATTCTTCTGATGGACGAGGCCTTCAGTGCGCTCGATCCATTGATTCGCACGCAAATGCAGGACGAGCTCCTGGAACTTCAGGACAAGATGCAAAAGACCATCGTGTTCATTACCCATGATCTGGATGAAGCCCTGAAACTCGGGGATCGAATCGCCATTATGAAAGACGGCGCCATCGTCCAGATCGGTTCGCCGGAAGAGATTTTGACCAGCCCGGCAAATGACTATGTCCAGGCTTTCGTTCAGAATGTGGATAAGACGAAAATCATCACCGCGGGCGCCGTCAAACGCAAAGCCACCGCTCTGGTGACGTCCAAGGACGGGCCAAAAGTTGCTATCCGGCATATGGAGAAGTTGGGGATTTCCTCGATCTTCGTGACGGATCGTGAACGGCATCTGCTGGGGCTGCTCACCATTGACGATGCGGTGGAGATGGAAAAGACGGGCGAGAAAAATATCCTTCCCAAGGTCCGGCGGGACGGTGTTATGGTCAGTGACGAGCAGGCCCCTTTAAGTGATCTATTGCACACCGCAATGACAACCAAATATCCCATCGCTATCCAGAATGCCGAAGGGAAATTTTCCGGCATTGTGGACAGGGCAACGATTCTTTCGGAGGTTCGAAAAGGCTTGCAGGAGGAGTATGCACCGGTACCTTTGAGCGACATCGCCGATAAAAAGGCGCTTCACCCGGAACCCGTTTGAACAAGGAAGGTGTTTTAAATGACTTTAGATATCGGAAATATGTTTGAAATTGTCATCAACTGGTTGACGGAGCATGGTAGCACTGTATTCGATGCCATTAGCGCTGTCATCGAGTCCGGGGTGACGGGGTTCAAGGCGGTACTGATGTATCCCAACGCCTGGATGATGATCATTATTTTTGCCGTATTGGCCTATTGGATCGCCGGGCGCGGCGTGGCGATTTTTTCGCTATTGGGGTTGTGGCTGATACTGCACATGGGCCTTTGGGACGCCACCATGGAATCCCTCTCACTGGTGCTTGCAGCCGTTGTGATCGCCCTTATCATCGGGATCCCGGTGGGCATCTGGGCCGCCAAAAGTGAGCTGGTGGACCAGATTTCCAGGCCGATACTCGATTTCATGCAGACGTTGCCCGCCTTCGTCTATCTGATTCCGGCGGTCCTGTTTTTCAGGCTGGGGGAGGTTCCCGGTGTGATTGCGACCCTGATTTTCGGGCTGCCGCCGGCGGTTCGTCTGACCCGCCTGGGCATTCGCCAGGTTCCTTCGGACATTCATGAAGCGGCGGTTTCTTTCGGTTCAACCGGTTTTCAGATGTTGATGAAGGTTGAATTGCCCGTTGCCATGCCGACCATCATGGCGGGGGTCAACCAGACCATCATGTTGGCATTGTCGATGGTGGTGATCGCGGGAATGATCGGCGCCGGGGGGCTCGGTAACGAGGTCCTGAAAGGGATTACCCAGTTGAGGATAGATCTCGGCTTCGAGGCCGGCATCTCCATTGTCGTGCTTGCTATCTATCTGGACCGTGTTACCCAGGCTTTGACGAAGAGAAGAGTAGACCGATAAATAATTTAAAGAATAAACATGTTAGGAAGGAGTTTGGAATGCAACAAAGACTAATGTTCAACAAAGCGATCTGCTTTTTCATAATCGTACTGACGGTGTTCGCGACGGAAATCTGTACTACCTCATTTGCCGCGGACAAGGAGGCCGACCTCGTCTATGTCAATTGGGCGGAAGGGGTTGCCTATACCCATCTGGCAAAGGTCGTGCTGGAAGAGAAGATGGGGTACAAGGTAAAGATTACGGCGGCCGATGTGGGGCCCGCCTACACTTCCATCGCCCAGGGGGACATGGATGCGTTCATGGAGACCTGGCTGCCGGTGCTTCACAAGGATTATGTGGAGAGGTACCGGGACAAGATTGTCGACCTGGGTCATGTCTACGAGGGGACCATGAGCGGATGGGTCGTGCCGGATTACGTGGGGATCACCAAAATATCGGAGATGAATGCCCATAAAAAGGAGTTCAAAGGGAAGGTCATCGGTATCGATGCCGGCGCCGGTGTTATGAAAACCTCCGAACAGGTGCTCGAAAAGTATGACCTGGATTTCAAGCTGCTGGCTTCCAGCGGACCGGCCATGACGGCTTCCCTCAAGGATGCCATACGACGGAAAAAATGGATTGTCGTCACCGGATGGCGCCCGCACTGGATGTTCGGCCGCTGGGACCTGCGCTTCCTGGAACAGGACCCGGACAAGACTGTCTGGAAAGAGGGCAATATCCATATCATGGGCCGTAAAACACTTCCCGAAGACAAACCGGAATTGACGCAGTTCCTGAAAAACATGCTGTTTACGACGGCGCAGTTGTCGGATCTGATGCTCAAGGTGGAAGAAGGTTCCGGAGATGTGGAAGATGTGGCGCGTCAGTGGATGAATGATAACGCTGATGTGGTGAATGCCTGGATTCCGAAGTAGGAATTTCTACCGTTTATCCACGTATCAATTCATTCGTAACCAGCGTTTGTCATATCTTTGATCTGCAACAGATTGGGGTGCGCCGTCGGCTTGACCGTCGGCGCACCTTTGTTTTTCCTGCTTTAAGCATCGACAGGATATAGGAATCACCCCCCCCCAAAAAAATTAGACTTTTTCAAAATTTTAGCCAAATATTGTGACAAAATTTGTTACAATCTAAAAAATAGATTTAGAGCAGGATTTAAATAGCAGTCATAACGATGTGTTATATATGGTTAGTTCGCGGCATGTTATTTGCTTTGTTTTTAAATGATATAAGCATGTTAAATTCAATTGTTATAATTCTCATTCTGACCTCATCTCCTGCTCCCGCTGGTAGAATCTCCTCGGTTCACGGAATGGATGATGGCAGCCCTCATGCTCGCGGTGATCAGCATGATCAGCAACATGCTGTAACAATTCAAAAAAAATGAACAGTCGCAGGGGGGATATCCATAAACTGTCATGCAACGGAATCTGCAGCAAAGAGGAAGGAAAGACAATGCATAATGATCCGGACAAATCGGATACCACAGGTCGCAACTCAGGTGTAAGGCAGGTCGAGAAAGGAAAGAGGGCAGTTCTGAACAAAGAAACGCTGTTTCGTGTTCTCGAGGAGATGCCGATAGGGGTCTACATTGCTGATCAGAAAGGTAAGATCATTTACGGTAATCGGGCCGGCCAGCAGATCTGGGCCGGTTTGAAGTACGTTTCTCCGGACAAGTTCTCTGAATACAAGGCGTGGTGGGCTGATTCGGGAAAGCCGATTTCCTCTGATGATTGGGCATTATATCGTGCAATAACAAAAGGCGAAATATCCACAGGTGAAGAGATCGACATCGAGTGTTTTGACGGAACGCGCAAGACGATACGGAATTCGGCAGTCCCGCTATACGACAAAGAGGGCAAGGTGTACGGCGGGTTCGCGACCAATGTGGATATTACCAGCCAAAAGGCTGCATCGGCCGAATTGAAACGCCTCGCCAACTTCCCTTCGGAGAACCCCAATCCGGTGCTTCAGATGTCACATGACGGCCATATCCTTTACGCAAATGTCGCCAGTACCGGGTTACTGAAAGATCTGGACCATACCGATGGCAGCCCGTTAAATGAAACCTGGACGGAAATAGTGACAAAGGTCCTGAAGCTCCAGAAGCCCGAAACAATCGAGATGGCGATTGGTGACAGGTTCTTTTCTTTCTCTTTTGCGCCGATTGCGGAAGACCGCGTGAACGTCTATGTGCTCGATATCACCGAACGCAAACGGACAGAAGGGACCCTTGCTCGCACGCAGAGACTCGAATCTCTCGGCCACCTTGCCGCCGGTATTGCACATGACTTCAACAATCTGCTGGGAGGTATATATGGGAATATCGATCTGGCACTTGTAGCAAAGCTTCCACAAAAGGCGGAACGAGCCCTCGCCAGGGCCGCCGCCACAATCGACCGTGCCAGAAGCATTACGCAACAGTTGATTACTTTTTCCAAAGGCGGGACATCCACACTGAAGCTCTGCGACATAGTGGATGCCGTCCGGTCCGCTACCCGGTACCAACTGTCACTTAGCGGCTCGGATATATCCGCTGATTTCACGATACCAACGGGAATTTGGCAATGCATGGGCGATCGTGTTCAGATCGAGCAGGTCATACGCGACCTCATCCAGAACGCCATTGAGGCGATGCCCGGAAACGGTAAGATCGTCATCGGGATTGCAAACACCACTATCGGTGATGAGAATGGAATCAATCTTACGCTCGGCAATTACGTGAGGATATCGGTGCGGGACCAGGGAGTCGGCATCCCCACGGAGATACGTCACCAGATATTCGACCCTTTCTTCACCACGAAAGAATTGGGACGCGGACTGGGGCTGTCGACAAGCTTCTCCATTATCGGCCGTCACAATGGCGCCATAGAGGTTGAATCCAATCCACAACAGGGGGTGACGTTCCACGTCTATATACCGTCGATCCATGAGGCTGCGCCCGTAAAAGAAGACGACAAGGCGACACACGGTAAACAGAGACTCCTGTTAATGGATGACGATGAAGTGATACTCACGCCGACATCGCAGTTGCTGACGATATCGGGCTTCGATGTTATCACGGCAATCAACGGTCAGGAGGCCCTCGACAGCTTTATCACCGCTATGAATTCGGGAACGCCTTTTGACATCGTCATACTCGATCTGACCATCCGTACGGGATGGGGCGGCATACGGACCGTAGAAGAAATACGCAAAGTCGATCCTGAAGTCCCGGTTATCGTGGCAAGCGGATATTCAAGCGATCCGGCGATGGCACACCCCTCGCAATTCGGATTCACCGACAGCATCCGGAAACCTTTCAAGATGAATGAATTGTTGGCAAAGCTCGAAAAGATCACGCCGGTTGAACGGCAGTGAGTTTCAGATTACAAGTAGAAAATTTTCCCGGTTGCGATGCTCAACGCGGCATATGCCCCGCCATGCCTTCTTTGAGTGCGCGCGACCTTGCTTCATTATCTTCCTGGCGCGCGGCCATCATTACCCGTGGCAGTACTTCTCTCAGCCTTTTCTCCATACATTGATTATAACCGTCGGAATCAAATACATGACCGAAGCTTATGCATTCCCTACTGGCAATTCTCTGGAATCTTGAATGATCATTTTTATAATTGCCGGTTGCGGCACACCCTGTAAAAAATTACGAATGATGTTAATAATATGGCATTAATAAACGATTTTTTCCATGACATAACAATAAACCTCCTTGAAGAAAGTCTTTGTTTATTCTGAAAAAACCATACGTTGTGGAAAAACAAAAAGCGAAGGATACATCCGTACCCCGGGGTACGTGAGATGTTCGCAGGGCATTATGGCCATCTTTTTTTATCCCGCGAGTTTACGGGTTCTTGTGTAGGTCTCCTGGATTATCAAGGCATCGGCGCTTGCTCGATGACGTTTCAGCCCGAGTTCCCTCATCACGTGGTTTTTTGATTCATGCCAGATGTTCATCTGGCCCTCTGAGAGGATGCTCTCCAGGCTGCTGACGGTAAACTGTTTTGGTATGGAGGCTTCATAGTAGAGCTGGGAGATCCAGCGTTGGTCCACTACCCACCCGTCGGTGTAGACCGTCCGGTTTTCCAGGAGCCGGTTGAGTTCACGGGTCACGTCCCCGATAGGCTTGCCGCTGGTCATGACCTCTTCCAGGGAGATGCCGTGAATCAATTCCGAGTGGCGGTCCCAGGTGTCCCAGGAGGGTGCGGGAAGAATCAGACTGCAGTATTGCTCCCCCGAGGAGAGGGCAACGCCGATCTCGATCGGGTAGCTCTCGGGGCCGAGGCCGGATGATTCCACATCGATGATGGACGGCTTAAAAAAATGCTTGTTGCGGGTTTCAGATGTCATGTCTTCAGTTTTCGTTTCTGTCTCGGGTGCCGCGGTAAATGCCGTGTGCTGAATCGTACAGAGTTTGCTGTCGCCAATCCTTATCAGGTTGTCGGCTATGCCGCAATATCCTAATCCGGCAAGCCGGAGTCAACGGTCTGCAGTCGGTAGTCAACAGCCGGCGGATTGAAATCTATTTCATTTTGCCATTAACCTTATCGAAAGATGCACGCTTTTGCGTGTATGTTTCTGAGCGCCTAACGGTGTCCACTATATCTCAAGCTGGATTTTTTACCCTGCCCAGGAACAGAACCGTACCGGTTTGATTGTCCCGAATCATATAGATAAATGGCCGGTCAATGGTTATTTCGAGAGGATTCGGAACCGAATTGTACATAACTACAGCAGTGGCCGCGGCGGCCTCCGTTCCGGACTCATCTACGGTAATGTTTGCCTGGTGGATGACCTCGCTGATGAACAGATCCAGGGCGCCGTCCATTCCGGAAAAATCAGCCACTCCAGAGAGGAACGCATCCGGCATTCCCATTTCGGAAAGCGTATCGGATAGATTGAACCGAGATTCACATTCGAATTTTGGCATCCTTAAAATGATGTCATGATGTTCCAGGTTATTGATAATGTCATCGATGACCGAGGAATCGAGGTTCTGTTCAAAAGTTCCAAACGAACCGATATCCGGAACGGCGATAACCATGGAAAAAGCGTTGCCGTAATATGGCAGTTCCACTGCCATATAGTCGGAGCCTTCGAATGCCGCATAGGACTCTCCGTTCTCACCGCTTCCGGTTTCGGGAATCATCATGGGGGTGGTCACGGTAGTGCCGTCCTCGAGATAAAAAATGCCGTCATAGGTTTGATCCGGATCAAAGGGGATACCCCAGGAGGCATTGAAATAGATCGTGTTGGTCAGCACAAGCCTGGCCATATTTGTTACATCGTTTTGGGAGAGAAGATCCTCAATCCTGTTTTCCGTCTGCCCGGCCACCCAGTCATTGATGTCAAGCCGTGCCTGTTCCGGGTTGTTGATAAAATCAACCAGGCGAATACCGGCGCCGTAATTGATCATCAATGTGTCCAGATAGGTGTCCAGGAACGAGTAGTCCTCCTGGCCCCAGACCTCGTTGCATATGTTCAATTTCAGATAATTATCGCTGTTCCCGGGATCGTCTTGATTGCGGTCGTTCAGGTTGAGATCCAGTTCGTTAAAGAGTGAATGCAGTTTTCCCTGTGAAAAATTAAATTGCAGGGTGTCGGCAACCTGGGTTTCGGTTTGATTCCTGGCCCCCGCCCAAGTCATCGCCATGGTGACGGAAATGCTGTATGGGGAAAAAAACAGATTTTCATCATCATCACCAATGGCGTGGTAAAGGTCAATCGCAAAGGCGGTGTTGTCGGCGACGAACTGATTCGATTCGCTTTCGGTGTTGACCGGAGCAAGCTCTCTTGATTCGGAGGATGCGAGCAGTTCCGGGGTGGGCTCGACAGAACCGCTGGCGCCACTGTTGTCGTTTGAACAAGCGAAGAGGAAAATTGCGACAAAAATAGACACTGAAACAGTTTTCAAGAATTGCTTAATTGCCGTTGCCATTGTTTTACCCTCCCGGTTTGAAGTGGATGTTCGGTATTGGAAGAGAATGATCGATGGCGATGATGAATTTTTCAACCATGCTTCGCCTCAACAACGTATCTGATGAGCCATTTTCAAAACGTTTTCCCTTCACAAGCGGGATCAAGCCCAAAGCAGATCGCCTTCCTGGGGATTGGCCAAAAGGGACGTTTTGAAATTGGCTGTGATGCATTGTCATGAAAATACGAGTGACTTTACTTTCCAATATTCCATTTGTCCCTGTCAAAACCATTATCGGCCGAATTCATGGTAAAAGCGGGTAAAACCGGTAAAAATGAGCTTTGTGGCATCTGTTTTGCTACATTATTACCCCGCCTTCCAGGGGAGGTTCATTTTATACGTCAGGTCGGGCAGGTATTTTTTGAGCCTTTGGCAATCCAGGCGAGAAATTTCGAGAGGCGGTGTTTTTGTCGAAGGATCCAATTGGGGCGATCCGGTGTGTCTGTTGATGCATGGGTTGGTTTTTCATTTCGTTGAACGGTAGTTTTTTTCATGGCAGATTTCTCAATTCGTGAATAGTGCCTGAGCTTTGGAATCCAAAGTTCACTACTCTTTATGGCAATCACAATCATGCTTCCCACAGGTCGAGCAGGTGTAACGGACTTCCGGCTTTTTCCTGTGCTGGTAAATTTGAAAAACGATTCCGAGAATAAAGAAAACCCCCATGGCGATAATAATGATGGTAAATAGATCTTTCATGAAATTCCTTTAATGTTCGTTATCGATAAAAGTTCCGGCATCAGGCGTCCGATTGTATCAGATCTTTCAATGCCGAATCGATGTCCGTAAATTGAAGTTTATATCCTGCTTCGAGGAGACGGTGGGGGACCACCCGCTGGCTGGAAAGCAGCACATTCCCAAGCTCCCCCATCGCGAGACGAACGGCAAATGCCGGGGTTTTAATGAATGACGGACGACCCATCGCACGGCCCAGGGCATTTGCGAACTCACGGTACCGGACCGGCGCCGGTGCCGAAAAGTTAAATGGCCCGCGGCAGTTCGAATTTTCCATTAAAAACAGGAGCGCTCCCGCAACGTCCCCGATATGAATCCAGGGGACCCAATGGTTTCCATTTCCGATAGGCCCGCCAAGAAAAAAATTAAAAGCAGGCAACATTTTCGCAAGTGCGCCGCCACCGTTTCCCAGTACGATGCCAAAGCGTGTGATGGCAACCCGAGCCCCGGCTTTTTCGGCTGCAACGGCTTCGGCTTCCCAGTCCATGGAAAGCGTTGATAAAAAATCTTTGCCGGGAGGGTGGGTTTCCATGATCACATCATCTTGCTGATCCCCGTAATAACCAACCGCGGATGTGCTGATGAGTGTGACGGGTCTGTCTGCTGAAATCGCTTGTACGATGTGGCGGGTTGTCAGAATACGGCTGTCGTAAATCTGCTGTTTGTATGATTTGTCCCAGCGCTTGAAAATGGTTCGTCCCGCCAGGTTTACAAGAACATCCGCCGTCGCCGCCGCCTCTTGCCAGTCGCCTTCCCGGGTGGTGTCGGCTTCAATGTACCTGAAGTTTGTATGCTCGGGCGCTTTGGGGGATTTTCGTGAACCGGTCGTTGTGACATCATGGCCCTGCCGAAGGAGAATGTCGGTGATATACCTTCCTACAAAACCAAGACCGCCAGCGATAAACACTTTCATCTGCTGCCTCCAAAGCATAAACAAAACGTATATATATGAAACCAGCTATCATGTTCGATCAGCAGGGTCAACAGATGTGAATTGCTTGCGCGGGGTAATCGCATTTGCACATGAAATTGAAAAAATAAAAGATGGACGTCCAACATCGACCGTTCAACCCCGAACTTCGAATAAGGAACGCTATCGATTCAGATTTTTTATGTGCGCTGCTCCACAAATGCCAACCAATAACCGTTAATTTTTTTTTCAACGGTAGAGCGAAGCGATCTCCACATTCAATGTTGGACGTTCGATGTTCGACGTTCATTTCCTAAGAAACCGCTATAGAATATTATAAAAATCCAAATGCGGTTTCCCTGACGGCTTGAGAATGGAGACAAAAAAAGGCAACATTCACAGTAGAATGTTGCCTTAATGAAATAATATACCTGATTGACTAATTACCGCATCCACCTGTCGTGCTGCAGCTGCTGCATGCCGATGGGGCAGATCCGAAATCGATACCGCAGTCGAGCTTGAATCCGGTAATTGCAAAATCTACTTTAATCGGTTTCGCTTTTTCCAGAAGTTCCTTTTCAACAAGGTAGGTAAACCCCTCTATCTTATAAACTTCGTCGGTGTCTCGTGGCTCATCCAGAGCCATGGCAAGGCCTGGGCCGCCTCATCCGCCTTCGTTCAGAAAGATCCGAATGGGTGTCGGGTCCTGCCCTTTGAAATATTCAGCAACCTGTGTTGTTGCCTCTTGCGTGACTTCCAGCATGTGAAAACCTCCTTTAAAATTAATCAGGTATCGAATTTCGGCCTGATCAAACAAAAAATTGACTTTCACCCAATTTAGTCATGTTGATTTGGTTTGTCAATGGCAGGGGGGGATTATTATTGATATGATTAATCTGTTTTCGGTGTAAAATAGTCGAGATACGCTTTCCTATCGCTGGGAAAAAGAGCTATTGCCTTTTCGATTTCAGGCAATCCAGGTACACTTTCTCCTCGTTGGGAGAGAAGGGCTATTATTTTTTCGACTTCAGGCAATCCAGATACACTTTTTCATCATTTGGCGAGAAGGGAACGAAAAGGACCTTCTCTATGCCGTTATGTGTCTCCAGAAAATCGCATGTGGTGTCTACGGCTATTTTGCATGCTTTTTCAATCGGATATCCGTAAACGCCACAGCTTATGGCCGGAAAGGCAATGGATGCACACTTGTTTTCGACGGCGAGTTTCAGGCTGTTACGATAGCAGCCGGCCAGCAGCTCCGGATCCTGATCCGATCCGCGATACACCGGACCTACCGTATGGATGACATACCGGGCCGGCAGTCGATAGCCCCTGGTAATGCGGGCTTCGCCCGTGGGACACCCGCCGATGGTTTTACACTCGGATAGCAATTCGGGGCCGGCTGCCCGGTGGATAGCGCCGTCTACGCCGCCACCGCCGAGAAGCGTGGTATTCGCGGCGTTGACAATGGCATCCACATCAAGTTTGGTGATATCTCCTCTGATGATCTGAAGCTTTTCGATGGATGGTTTCATGTGGTCCTCGTTATCGAGATGAACATCGATTTTATTTTGTCAGCAACCACCTGCAGATCGGGTGGTTTAAAAAAATATGCGGATTAAATAGCCTGCCTTATCGCAACAGAATCCTCGCATCCGCAATAACGCATGCATCTGCGCTGCACATGACGGGATTGAGGTCTATGGATTCAATCCGGTCCGCCATTTCCATGACGAGTTCCGAAAAGCGCAGCAGCGTCCGGGTCAGTTTTTCCATGCTTACCGGCGGTGCGCCGCGGTAGCCCTCGAGGAGCCGTCTGGCTTTGAGGGCGTGAACCATGGAATCGACATCTTCCGGGACGAGGGGCGCCATTCGAATGGCTGTATCCTGGTAGATTTCCACACTGGTTCCCCCAATGCCCAGAAGAATGACCGGACCGAACTGGGGATCGATCTTGGCGCCGACAATCAGCTCAACACCGCCTGCCATCTCTTCCAGATGGACGCCCAGGAACCCCTCAAATCGACTGAAGCGATCAAAGACTTCTCCGACCTGATTGTCGTCCTCTATGCCGACCACAACACCGCCGACATCCGATTTGTGAAGTGCTTCGGGAGAAACGATTTTGGCTACCAGCGGATAGCCGATGTCCCGGGCGTCCCGGAAAGCATCTTCCCTTTTCTCGGCGAAATGAAACCGGGGGACGGTAAGACCGGCTTCGGAAAAAATCCTTTTGGCATCCGGTTCAAGTACCCAGCCCCTGTTCCGGGATGATTCCAGTATATTGTTCCCTTCCGCGGTTAGTAGCATCGCCGATACCTCCTCATGCCGTCGAGCATCATCACGGCGCCTTCAATGGAATTGGCTACGGGTATCCGGTTGAGCGCGAATCCCTCAATGAACATGCGGTATTTTTCCACATGGGGTATGTAGGCCACCAGGGGCTTGATTCTCTTGCTGGATGGGTTACTCACTTTTGCACCGAGATCTACGGAGAGACCCGGTGAGTAAGGCAGTACCAGCATGAGTATGCTGTCGAGTTTATCGAGCTTGGTCAATTCTTCGTAACAGGTAACGAAATCTTCATCCACGGCACTTCCGGTGAGGTCGACCGGGTTGTTCAGCGTGGCGATGTCCCGGAGGTTTGGTGAGAGACGCTTTCGCAGTCGCTCCTGGATGTCATCGGGGATTTGTGGAATCGAGAACCCCCGTTGGGCCAGAAAATCGGAGGCTACGGCGCCGTGACCGCCGCTGATGGTGATAATGCCCACGCTGTTTTCGATATGTCTCGGATAGGTGGCGAGGACTTCACAATAGGACAAAAGCTCGTTTTCGCCGGTCGCTTCAATGATACCGTGTTGAGTAAGCACTTCAGAAAAGACCTTATAGTCTCCGGCGATCGACGCGGTATGGCTGCTGACCGCCCGGGTCCCCGCCTCGGTCTTGCCGGATTTCATGAGGATGATCGGTTTGTTGCAGCGCCGGGCGGTGGTGACAAATTTCCGTCCCTCGTTCGCTTCGAATCCTTCCAGATAGAAAACGATGACCTGGGTGTCGGCGTCTTTTTCAAGATAGGTCAGCAGATCGGTTTCACGCACCATCGCCTTGTTCCCGATACTGATTGCATGGGAGACGCCAATCCCCTGTTTCGCGAATTTGACCAGAAGGTCAACCAGCAGTGCCCCGCTCTGGCTGACAATCCCGACCCCGCCGGCGGGTGGATTTTCCAGCCGTTCCCCGGGCAGAAAAAGCGTGTCGAGTTTTCCCGGCGAGAAGACACCCAGGCAGTTGGGACCGACAAACGGAAAATTCGCTTCCCGGGCGATGGCGACAATCCGGTCCTGAAGTTCCGTGTTGCCGGTTTCGGCGAAGCCGCCCCCCACCACGAATGCACCGCCTGCCTTGTTTCTGATGCAGTCCTCCATGATTTCGGGTACCAGGGGGGCCCTGGCGGCGATAATCACCGTATCTACGGGCTCGAGAACCTCGGAGAGGCTTTTGTGTATCGGCCAGCCGTGTATCTCACCGCCACGGGGGTTGATGCCGTAAACTTTCACCGGATAGCGGAGCTGCAGTTTCCTGAAAATGACATTGGCCGGGTGGTTGTCCTTCGAGGTGGAGAGGCCGATTACAGCGATGCGTTTGGGCTTGAGGAGCCGATCCAGATTCATATGTCACATCCTGTTTGTTTTGAGCTTCCCTGCATAAATAACTGGTTTTGGAAAGGTACTGTTTTAAGGCCATATTTTTAATAAGTTTATTGACCCATGGTTCAATTGTCAATATAGCAGGTGTAATTTATCAGGTTGATTGCATATGACTATAGACAAAAAGAAGTCCATTCTTAGGATGATTCTAAGTCCGAAAATGCTGGTGGCCCTGTTCATGGGATTTTCCTGCGGGCTGCCCCTGCTGCTGACCATTGGTGTGCTTCAGGCCTGGATGGTGGAGGAAGGTGTCGACCTGACAACCATCGGTTTTATGGCACTGGTCGGGCTGCCTTACACGGTGAAATTTCTCTGGGCGCCTGTTCTGGACCGGTTCACGCTTCCCTTCCTGGGCCGAAGGAGGGGGTGGATGCTGATCGCCCAGTTGGGTTTGTGCCTTTCCATCGTGTGGCTGGCAATGGGAGATCCGGTACACCACCCCTGGATACTGGCGCTCTCGGCGTTCATAGTGACTTTTTTCAGTGCTTCCCAGGATACCGTTGTGGACGCCTATCGTCGGGAGGACCTTACGGATGAAGAACTCGGGCTCGGCTCCTCTCTCTATATGGGAGGATACCGGGCCGGTATGCTGACGGCTTCCGGCGGTGGATTGATTCTGGCGGACCACATGTCATTTTCCAGTGTCTATCTCATTATGGCCGCCTGTATCGTTCCCGGTATGCTGACCACTCTGTTTTCAAAAGAACCTGACATCACCGAAGCACCGCCGGAAAGCATGCGCTCGGCGGTCTTTGACCCGCTTTTCGATTATTTCAGGCGCAAGGACGCCCTGTGGATACTGGCCTTTATCTTCTTTTACAAGATCGGGGATCAAATGGCCCTCTTTATGACGACCCCCTTCTATCTCGATCTCGGGTTTACCAAGACGCAGATCGGTGCGGTGGCTAAATTTTTCGGGTTCTGGCCGATTGTCTTCGGGGGGATAGCGGGCGGTGTCGTGATGCTCCGGTTGGGCATCGCCCGGTCTTTATGGGTATTCGGTTTTTTACAGGCGGCTTCCATCCTGGGATTTGTCGTGCTGGCACGGGTCGGTTACAGCCTGCCGCTCCTGGCGGGTGTCGTTACGTTTGAAAATCTTGGCGTCGGGATGGGGACCGCCGCATTTCTCGCCTATATGGCAAGCATCACGAATAAAAAGTATACAGCCACCCAGTATGCCCTCTTGAGCTGCCTCATGGGGGTCACCCGGACATTTGCTTCGGCCCCGACCGGTTTTCTTGCGAAACATCTGGGGTGGGAGGGGTTCTTCCTGGTCTGCACCGCACTGGCCGTACCGGGATTGCTTCTTCTACTCAAATGTGCTCCCTGGCATTCAAAGGCAAACGCAGTCCTGACACCCGAAACATGACACCTGAAACCGCTTTTTTGCTGGGATTTTATGCCGACAGACTCTTTTTGATAAGCTGCTTCAGGCCGGTCAGCGTGCCCTTCCAGGTCGTGTTCTCATCGGCCATGATTGCGACGGTGATATCTTTTTCTACACTTACCTCAAATACGATTTCTTCGTCCCGATTTTAAAAACGGCCTCCGCCCATCGTTCGGCGGGAAGTCCCGTTGCTTCACAATCATAGTCGGTTCGTGTTTCTGAATACATGCGAATTTCTGCCATAGAATACTCCTTCATCTTTTTTTGTTCTGTTCAAGGTGTCAGGGGCCAGAAAATCGGTAGAAAAATCATCAGCACCACGAGTACCACCAGTGTCAGGGGAATCCCCACTTTCATATAATCGATGAAACGATATCCCCCGGGGCCCATTACCAGAATATTGGCCGGATGGGAGATGGGGGAAGTAAAGCTCGAGGATGCCGCCATGGCGATCCCCATCAACAGTGCATAGGGGGATATTCCCAGGCCGGCGGCGGATTCCAGCGCGATGGGCACCATGAGGACCACGAGGGCGGCCGTCGGGATAATGCTGGTGGCCAGGAAAGTGATTGCCAGAAGCCCGAAGAGGACGGCGTAGGGGCCAAAAGGTCCCGCGATATTTACCACGCCCTCCGCCAGAAGGCGGGCTGCGCCGGACCGGTCAAGCGCCGTGCCCAGGGGGAGCATGCCGGCGATCAGGAATACCGCTTTCCATTCGATATAGCGATAGGCCTCTTCCATGGTCAGGCACCTGGTCAGGACCATGAGGGCCGCCCCGATGACCACGGCAATATAGATCGGAAGCCAGCCCATAATGACCGGGAACAGAACGGCCGCCATGACGGCCAGGGCAACCTTCGCTTTTTCCTCCCGGGGAAGCTCCTGGGCCGTTTTCGTGAGAACCAGAAAATTGGGCTCCTGTCCCAGAACATTCAGCTTTTTCCAGTGACCATGGAGAAGAAGCGCGTCACCGAACTCCAGGGCCATGTCCCGCAGCCCGGAACGATATGCACGGCCCCTTCGCCAGATGGCAAGTACCGTCAAACCATATTTCTCCCGAAAGTTAATCTGCCGAAGCGTGAGGCCCGAAAGGGATGAATGGGGAGAGAGCACCACCTCCATGAGTCCCACGTAATCATCCTCGAGCATCGTCGCATCGATCGGGTGAGAAGGGTCCTGAATAAAAACGCCTTCAATTTTCTGCATCAGTAGGATGGAAATCATGTCCGGATCGCCGGCAACAAGCAACTCGTCTTCGGGCTCAAAGCGGTCTTCAGACATGGGGATCAGTGCCGTGCCGTCTATTCGAACGATGCTCAGAATATGGACATCCACGGCATCTCCAAGACAGCTTTCACTCAGTGTCTGTCCCACCAGTTTGGAGCCGGACGGCACCGCCAGACGCCGTATTCGGCTCTCCAGTGGAGACTTATCGAAAACAGCCGCAAAGGGTATCTCTCTGGGAGACCGAAAGTCATCATCCGCTTCCAATGCCGCGATATTGGCATCCGGTCCGTGGACGACCAGCACATCGTCCGCACCAAGTGTCTGGAATTTTATATTTTCAAAAAAGTATCGATCGCCGCGGCGGATGCCCAGGACATTAAGGCCGAACCGGTTCCGAAAACCGATTTCCGACAGGGTTTGATCGACATGGGCCGACTTCGATCCAAGTGTCACTTCAGCGACCCGCATTCCGCTGGAAAACAGAACCTCAATACCGATACCGCCGGGTACCTCCGAAAGCTGTCCCCAGTGATTTATCTCCTGAATCCGGTCCACGCGGCCTTCAACGATCAGAACATCTTCCGACCGAATGGTTTCATCTGTTTCCGGCGCGAGCAGGGATTTATTCTTCCGGGCGATACTCAGCACATTCAGGCCGAACCCGGACCCGAGATGGCTTTTTGCAAGGGGCTTGCCGACAAGGGCCGACCCCGGCGGAATATGGATTTGAAACAGACGGTTCTGAAGTTTATAGCGGGACCGATAATCCCTTTTCGTTTCGGATCTGTTTTGGGTGATGTCGTGTTTCGGCAAGAGACGGGTACCGATAAGAGCGATAAACACGACACCGGATACCATGACAATCAAACCCAGCGGTGTGAAATCGAACAGTGAAAACGCCGTCAGACCGTTTTCACGCAGTGCTTCGCTGACCAGAATGTTGGGAGGCGTGCCGATCATGGTGGTCAATCCGCCCAACAGGGAACCATATGCCAGGGGCATTAGCAGCGCGGCGGGGGAATGGCCTGTTTTTCGTGAAATATCCATCACCACCGGCAACATCAGCGCCGCAACGGCGACGTTGTTCATGAAGGCGGAAAGAACACCGGCAACGACCATGATGATGGCTACCAGCACGAACTCACGGCTCCCGGAGACTTTCAGCAACTGGTGGCCGAGGATATTGGCAATACCGGTCCGGGTAAGGCCGCCGCTGAGGATAAACACCGCCCATATGGTGACAACCGCCGGGTTGCTGAATCCCGACAGGGCTTCGATGGGGGGCACCAGCCCGGTGACGGCCAATACACCCAGGACAAGCAGGGCCAACACTTCCAGAGGCATCCACTCGGTGATCAGCAAGACAATCACTGCCATTAGAATTGTCAGAACCGTGATAATTTCACCGGACATGGTATATTCTCCTATAACAACGGTGCAACGAGTCTTCCCATACCTTCCAGGATACCAAGAGAGATTCCGGCTCTTGGGTTGCGTGGATGACATTGCGCCATCTGCGTCTGCATCCAGCTTTCAAATCGGCCGATAATCTCCCTTGTATAGACACACAGTGCCACTTCATAATTGAGCAGCAAACTGCGGGAGTCCATGTTGGCGGATCCGGTAACCGCCACCCTGTCGTCTATGAGCAGAATTTTGGCATGCAGCATTTTGGGCCCATAAAGCAGGATGTGTGCCCCCGACTCCTGGAGCTGGGACAGATATCCTTCCCGAACCAGATCCGCCAGACGGTGGTTGGATCGGGCAGGGACAACGAGCCGGAGATCGATGCTCCGGCGCGCGGCAATACAGAGAGATTCCAGAATCAGATCATCGGGGACGAAATAAGGGGTCATAATCCATACTCGCTTTTTTGCTCTGAAAAAGGCGGCCAGTAGTTCTTCCCGCAGTGCATCTCCCGCCACATCCGGCCCGCTTGCCATGAACTGGAGCGTACTGTGTTGCAGACGGACAGGTGGTTGAACGTCGGGGGGGATATCCGGCAATGCCTCGCCGGCGGCGAACTGCCAGTCGGATTGAAACACCCGGTAGATGTGCGCCGCGGACGGCCCCTCGATCTGAATGGAGAAATCGAGCCAGTAGTTGTCCGCTTTGTCCGGCCCCATATAGTTGCCTGCCAGGTTCATCCCTCCGACAATGGCTTTCGTGTAATCCACCAGCACCATTTTGCGGTGATTTCTCAGGTTGGCGCGTCCGCGAAAGGGAAGGTGCATCATGGGCATGAAGAACGCTGTTTTTCCGCCGGCATCGTGCAGGGGGCGAAGAAAACGATGCCGGATGGGCATGGATCCCAGTCCATCCATCAGCAGGTATACCGAAACGCCCCGGGCCGCTTTTTCGGCCAGGGTCTCCACTATAGCGCGGCCGGTGGCATCCCTGCCGAGAATAAAGGTGGTGATGAAGATTGTTTTTTCCGCGCTGCGTATCAGGGCCATAATCCGGCGAAACGCCTGGGAACCGCTGGTCAGGAGGATTACCTTGTTGCCTCGTGTTGCGGGAAATCCGCCGGGAAATACCTGCAGATTCGAAATGGATGCTCTACGGTCAATCTCCGATGTCGCCGATTCCGAGAGAGGTTGTTTTGTTTCCGTCATGCGCGTCATTTTTCGGCCGCCGAAGATTATATAAAGCGGCACGCCGATATAGGGCACAAAGACGATGGCCATGAGCCACGCAAGGGTGCTGGACGGGGACCTGCGCTGTTTGAGAATGTGGGCCAGCAGGACCAGTGCCAGAATAAATCCGACTGACGGCAAAAAATTTATGAAGAACCCAAGCAGATTCATTGCATTCTCTCTGATACAGGTGCCACAAGGAAAAGGGGCAGGGCACTCTTGACTTATTTGTCCGACCGGCTATTCTTCAGCTGCTTTAACTGGCCGTTGAGCCACTTTTACAACGTTTTATAAAAATTGATTCTGATGATAATTAACCCAAGATTGAATCACCCGTCAACATAAAGGAGGTCGACAATGAGCATTTCAGAAGCAATACGGAAGAGAATCAGCGTAAGAGCATACCTGGATAAACCGGTCCCCGATGATGACCTGGAAAAGATAATCGAAGCCGGACGCTGGGCCCCGAATGCCGGGCCGTTTCAGATTTCAGTGGTTCGCAATGCGGAATTGCAGCAAAAGATCAACGATTTGACCCATGACTTCATGCTCAATTCCGGCATTGAATTTCTGGTTCAGCGGGCGTCTCTGCCGGGATATCAGCCCCTTTACAGCGCGCCGGTCCTCATGCTGATTTCCGCACCGGCGGATGCGCCTATCGGTATGATAAATACGGCCGTTGCCGCGGAAAATATGATTCTCGAAGCGACCGAGCGAGGGTTCGGAACGTGTCTGCTTCTTTCACCCACGCGGATAATAAACAATCCCGAAAATCGTGACCTGGCCGAGTCGGCGGGTGTTCCCGAGGGGTACGCGGTCCAGTGTGCGGTTGTCGTGGGGTACGCCGCTGCTGAGAAAAAGTTCAGCAGGATGGAGCGGGCGCCGAAGGGGGATGTGAATTACGCTGATTAAATGAATTGGAGTTCCCGGTGTCGGGAACTCCAATTCATTTAATCCTGCGTATCCAACCCCCACTTTTTAAAATACTCCTTGTAAAACGGCGGCTGTTTGAAATCGCCTTTCATTTCGCGGCCGAAGCTGCGATATCCCATGCCCATCTTGTCGTAATGGTATACCCCGTACATCAACTCTTCCATTCTTCCCGCCGGAATCGAAAGCATCATCTCGTCATCCGTGACACCGCCTCTTTCGAATTCTCCCGGATCGGGAACGGTTACCTGGCATTCTCCCGTTAACAGGGGAGGGGCGACGGAGTGCACGCAGGACCAGAGGGGATCGATGGTCGAGGTAACGCGATACCCGTTTTTAAGCATCATGCAGAACAGCATATGACGCATCTGTGCCGGATTGCAGTAAAATACCGTCAGGTCCGGGGAGAAATTCGCCTTATGCAGCGGGGCAAGCACCATCCCCTTGTATTTCCCGTAGGGCAGAATCGGTATCGCGTTGTTGCGCCGTTTGGCGCCCTCTTTGTTTTGAATGAAAAAATCACTGCCGGATCCTTCCATAAAATCTTCAGGGGGTTCCGCCAGCCCGTAGCCGATGATGGGCTCGAAGCACCAGTGGTCTTCAATAAACGCTGCCAGTGCGGTCCCGCGCCGTCGCACGATCCCGAACATTTGGCAAGCGGAATAATGCTCTCCGAGGTCTTTTTTCGGCCTGACTGCTCCTTCGGGAATCTCGCTTTCGTCCTTCAGCATTTTTATGGCGATGGGGTACGTTCTCAATACAAGCATGTTCAAAAGATCCGAACCGTATTTGTTTGCTGTTTCCATGGGCGTCATTGTTTCACCTCCTGTTTTTGTCGCGGCGTGGGCCATGTTTGCCAGACCAAGCGAACCGGCGACGGCAGCGGCCGAAGTTCCGGCTAAAAAAGTTCTTCGTGTCAATCCTTCTGATGCGGGTTTCGTAGGGCACATGATGGCATCCTCCTGGTAATTAGTGTTGCAGATGGTATATATTATTACAATGTTGAAAACAAAAAAGGGACAGTTAACAAATGATTATCAAAGAAACCAGAAAAATCAATGAAGAATTTTATCTGACCGGCACTCCGATTGCCCCGGTTTATCTCCTGGACGGCCCAGCCCCTGTTCTTTTTGACGCCGGCATCACTCCCTATGCATATCATTATGAGAGGGATATAAAGGCAATTTTGGGAGACAGGAAACCCGCTTATCTTTTTTTAACGCATTCCCACTTCGATCATATAGGGTCAGCAAGCCATTTCAGGCGTGTCTGGCCGGATCTCAAGATTGCCGGGTCCGTGCGATGCGGCGAAATTCTTTTAAAACAAAAAGCCGTCGAGTTGATAACAAATTTAAATCTCGAAGGGTTAAAAAGTCTGAAAAAGATGGGGCGCCGGGATTTAAATGAATCGCCTTTCGAACCCTTCGGTCTGGATATCCTTGTGGAACCGGGGGAAGCGTCCGAATTGCCGTGCCGGATAAAGGCTGTTCCTACACCGGGGCATACCTGGGATCTCATGAGTTATTGGGCGCCGGACAAAAAGATACTCGTGGCTTCGGAAGCCGTGGCGGGTTATCAGAACGAAGGGCCTCTGCAGGTTGAATTTTTAGTCGATTTCGATAAATATCTTGAATCGCTGACCGTGATTGAAAACCTGGACGCAAAAATTCTTTGTCCCGGGCATCATGTTGTTTTCACGGACCGGGACGTTGTGCTGCATATCCAGGCATCTTTTAAGGCTGCCAACGAATATCTTGCCATGACCGAGAAGTATCTTGACCAGGAAAAAGGAAATATCGATCGTACCGTCTCCAGAATAAAAGCCAGGCAGTGGGATAAGATACCCTGGCCGAAACAACCTGAATCTCCCTACCTTCTCAACACCCGACAGCGGGTGAAAACGATATGGGAGCGGATGAACAGGCGGGGGTGATAAATATTCAAATACACGTCAATATTGATAGCATGATAAAATTAAAGGCGTGATGAGGTTTCAGGTGTCAGGTGTCAAGTGTCAGGACACGACAATATCACCGTATTTTGTCCGGATCGGTGTGAAGCAGCCAGCTGAGCCATTTTTAAAGCGTTTTCCCTGCACAGGAGGGGTCAATTCCAAAACGGGACGTTTTGAAATTGGTTGAGTTGGGCAAAATTGCCAATGAGAGGTCTGGTTCACTATATGTGTGTGAATATTTAGCTGGGGTATGTTTTCCTAGAAATATAACTTTCTGATATCATGATTTTTATTTATGCTATATGTGTATGGCATGAATCTTGTAGAAATCTTACCCATGGACAGCTCGACATCATTTTGGCTGTGTATCGAAGGGGATAGTCGGTCTTCAGGTATCAGTAGTTGCGGGCACCACAACTGACACCTGAAACCTGACACCGTAAATCTGGATCTAAGTCATAATCTGCAATATTTTCTGAATTTATGACGCAAAGCACTTTGATAATCAGAAATACTTAATATCGCTAACGACAGGAAAAAGGGGAAAGAACTATGGACCGGACCCAAAACGGGCTTTCTATCGTGGTAGAGGGGGTACGCCATGTTTACAAGGGGGGCACAGTCGCGCTGGACGGCATTGACCTGAATATCGGCACGGGATTGTTTGGACTGCTCGGACCGAACGGCGCGGGAAAGAGTACCCTCATGCGGATCATCTGTACCCTGCTGGTTCCCACCGAAGGGCGAGTGGTCGTGGGCGGGTATGATGTCGTTCAGGAGCGCAGGGATGTTCGTCGCCTTTTCGGGTACCTGCCGCAGGAGTTCAATGCCTGGCGGCTCCACCGGGTGGAGGAGGTTCTGGATACGCTTGCATCGCTTTCCGGTATGGATAACAAGAAGTTCCGCCAGGAACGGGTGACGGCAATCCTGGCGTCGGTCGGTCTTCAGGACGTCGCCGACAGAAAGGTAAAAAAGCTGTCCGGGGGCATGGTGCGCAGGCTCGGTGTGGCCCAGGCCCTTATACATGATCCCAAGGTACTTGTCGTCGACGAGCCCACTGTCGGACTCGATCCCGAAGAGCGGATTCATTTTCGTCAGTTGATGACTAAACTCGGCCAGGACAGAATTATTCTTCTATCGACCCACATTGTCGCAGATCTGGGGTCGGGATGTTCCGATATCGCATTGATAGACCATGGCCGTGTGGAATTTCGGGGCAACCCAACCGAGCTTATACAACGGGCAAAAGGATCGGTTTTTGAAATAACCGTCGCCCGCACGGACGAAGCCGAGATGTCGGCCAACCTGGAAATCGTTTCGCGGGAGGATAATGGCCACGGTGTTACCATTCGAGCGGTCTCGAATGACGGCAATTTACCGGCAGGCGCAAAACCGGTCGAAAATCCAAACTTAGAAGAGGCTTATCTGGCCTTTATGGCTTCCCGGGGACGTACCGAGGATGCCTCGGTATCCGGAGAGGAGGTATCGTTATGATGCACGATCGTCTCCCGGAGGCATACCAAAGAAGTGATGGCGCCGGGAAAGAAGACGGTGGCATTCTGTTCCGCCCGAAGCAGATTATGGCCATTGCCAATGCTGAAAGACGCGTCACCAGGCGTTTGGTTCGTTACTGGATTTTTCTTAGCCTGGCGTATTTAATCGGTTTTTTAATTCACGGGCAACTGATTGCCATACATGGCCTTTTTTCATCCTTTTCAGGGTCCGTTGGCGGGGTCGCGCCCCGTTTTCTCCTGAGCATGACCGGGTTGTATTACTCGGTTATCTTTATTGTGGGTACCATTTTCCTGGCCTTTGACATCAGGGCAAGGGATATGAGGGAGAGGATGTCCGAGGTGCTGGATTCGCGGCCATACAGCAATCTTGAACTGGTCGCCGGCCGATTCATGGGTGTATTGATCTCTTCATGGATTCCCATGGTAGTACTGCTCGTTCTTTTTGAACTCGCCGGGATCATTATGAAAGGTCTTGATTTACCGCTTGGAGAACCCCTGGAGATTTTATCGGTTATATCCTTTCTTGTTATTATGGCCATTCCGGCACTATCGTTCGTTATCGCGCTGGTATTTTTCGTTACACTTCTCGTCCGCAACCGTCTGGCCGCCGCTGTTATTTTGCTTGCCCTGATCGTACTCAGTTTTTGGGGCCTGATCTGGCTCTCTTCTCCCTTAAATGAACTGTTCGATATAACCGGTTTCGGCGCCGCGTTTTCCACCTCGGAAATGATACCCGGAATTACTACGGTTGATGGTTTGATACAGCGTTTCTCGGTGCTTTTCGCCGCTTTCAGTTTGCTTGGCTTTAGCGCGGCCGTCCATCCGCGCCTCGACGGCGGGTCTCGTTTAAAAGTTGCAGCCGGCAGTTCAGTCGCCATGATCCTCGCTGTATTTTTATCGGGGATGTTATACGTTGACAACGTAGGTGACATCAGAATTACGAAAACCTGGCGAGAGGCACACACCGCCATTACGGATAAGATCGTGCCGGATATGAAGAAGATCGCGGGTAAGGTGAAAATAACACCCGGAAAGGATCTTTCTCTTGACCTCGATATCACTTTCGGAGCGCCGGACACGGTACCTTGTGAAACACGCGCTGTTTACGCTTAACCCGGGGCAGAAGGTGACAGGTGTTTTGGATGCCGCGGGTGGGACTATCCCCTTTACCCATGAGAACGGCCTGCTTGAATTCAGCCTGCCCCGATCCCTGGGGCCGGGCGAAGAAACAACCGTACATTTGACTGTAAATGGCGTGCCGGACAATCGGTTTGCCTATCTGTTCAGTGCGTTCAGTATCGAGAGTTCAACCGGATTGAAGGCGGGGGACATCCCGTTGCTGGGTCTGGTTCCCGCTATTTTCGATAATGCCTTTGTCGCTTTAATGCCGGGACAGCGCTGGCTGCCGGCGCCCGGATCGGAAAAAGGCCGGGATGACCCCCGTATTCGACCCGTTGACTATTTTGACGTGGATCTGAAAGTGGATCTGCCCAAAGGCTGGCTGGCTGTCGGTCCGGGGCGGCGTAATAAGGCGGAAGGAAATAGTGACGCGGCAAGTTTTCGCTTCTCTCCTTCGGCGCCTGTCCCTGAAGTGGCTCTGGTTGCCTCCCGGTTTGAGAGACGCGCCATGGAGGTCGAAGGGGTAACCCTGGAAGTGCTGATAAATAAGAAGCATATGAAGAATTTCGAAGTGCTGGCGGAAACCGGTGAAAAGATACGGGAATGGACGGGAGATCGGTTACGGGAGGCAAAGGCGTTCGGCCTCGGCTATCCCTACGATGCCCTGACGCTGGTGGAAGTCCCGAATACCCTGAGAAGCTATGGCGGGGGATGGCGCCTGGATACCGCCATGGCCTTTCCCGGTATTCTGCTTATGAGAGAGACGGGGTTTCCGACGGCGCGTTTTGACACGGCCTTTCGAAAACCCGAGGAGTTCGAAGCGCGTGAAGGCGGTATCCAGAGGGCCAAATGGATAAGATTAAAAAACTTTTTCGCGAACGATTTCTCGGGAGGGAACATCTTTTCGGGGAGTGCTCGAAATTTCTTCACATATCAGACCTCGGCCAGGGGCCCTGAAGGGTTGGCCCTGAATTATGTGATGGAGAGCCTGACCAACCTCCTGATAATGGAATCCAAGAGCTATTTTTCCGCCCATATGTGGATAAGGAGCGATGGGGCGGACAGAGTTATCAATATGACGGCGAATAATTACTTCGGGAACGCTTCAAGAGAGACCAGTATCGTGGATACAGTTACGGGAGTCGCTGTTTCACGACCTGAAGTCTGGGACAAGGCCCTCAATGTTTCACTTAACGAAATGGACCCCTGGGATAATCCGGAGAGTACGGTCGATGTTCTGACCCTGAAGGCCAATGCCGTTGCCCAGGCCATACTGGATACACTCGGTACCGAAAAAACGATACAGCTTCTTGCTTCCATCCGCGGGGCCCACAGGGGCGGCACCTTTTCGCTCGATGACATGGTGGATGCGGGGAAGGCACTGGGGGTGGATCTCACGGAGGTGCTGGGCGACTGGCTCGGGAGCACCGATATGGCCGGGTTTGTTGGTCAGGAGTTAAAGATTTACCGGATTCCCGATTCCGAGGACGGAAGCCCCCGGTATCAGATGCTGTTTACCATACGAAACGACGAATCTGCTCCCGGTTTTTTTCGCATCGCCTATTACTATACGGGGGAGGATAGACAGCAGGACAGCATAAAATCCGACCCGATACGCCTTGCCGGGAAAAGTACCATTCAGTACGGTTCTATTGTCTCCAAAGTCCCTGCATACCAACAGTTGGAACCGTATCTCTCCCTAAACCGGACGAACGTGTTTTTGGCGTTAAATAAAGTGGATATGGAAAAAATCGAGAAAAAGGAGCCCATCGAAGGACTTCTGGAACTGCCATATGTGCTTCCCCGGGAAGACTCTATCGTTGTAGACGATCTGGATCCCGGTTTCAGTGTAATAGAGGGCGAAAAGAGAAAGGGACTGCGCATTAACGCCAGGAAAGATGAGGACAGGACTACCGATCAGGGGCTTCCCGTGACGGGGATATACAGAATCCCCTCGGCCTGGTCACGCGCGGTGTACTTCGGCAGCAGCGGAAAATACCGCCATACGCTCGCTGTGGTAAAGTCGGGTAAAGGGGAGAAAAATGCCTTGTTTACGACGGATATCCACAAGAGCGGGAAATGGGACCTTGAAATTTTCATACCCTGGAAAAATAATTTAATGCCGAATAAAAAATGGGGGACATACAACCTGACTGTGACTGACAGTAACGGGGATCAGCGGGAGATTGCATTCGATTCGGAGGCGGCCGGCCCGAATTGGAACCTGGTGGAGAGTTTATATCTTCCCGAGGGGGAAA
Organism: Desulfobacterales bacterium; assembly: GCA_963677545.2. Lineage (GTDB taxonomy): Bacteria > Desulfobacterota > Desulfobacteria > Desulfobacterales > JAFDDL01 > JBECKW01. The sequence goes on from CAXXKH010000052.1 coordinate 99,569, forward strand.
CAACCGTGACGCTTTCCGATAAAACCGACGGCCAGTTCGTTGTGGCGGATGCGATACGGTGGACGCTGGTTGCGGAGTGACCCAACCCGGCAAACCGGAGTTGACGGTCAACCGTCGGCAGTCCACAGCGGGCGGATTGGAATCTATTTCGGATTTGCAATCGACTTATGGAGAGGTTTCAGGTGTCGGGTGTCAGGTGTCAGGAACTGCAATAGCCGCGTCGGTTGACACCTGACACCCGAAACCTGACACCCGAAACCTGACACCTGAAACCTGACACCTGAAACCTGCTTTCTACTCGCACGCAGGCTCGTCAGGCCACCCCATGGTATCGTATTCTTTGCCATACTCAAAATATGCCTGGATCCACTGTACCTTACCGTTTCTCATCTTGAACATATGGAAGTCGGGCCAGACAGCATTAAAGAGAGCGTATGCGACAACGATACCGGCTTCTTCATCCACTAGAAATCTTCGGGGACCGTGGGTCTCGGTCATATCGGCGAACCCCTTGGGAGAGCAATTGTGTGCGGGCAGCGTCGCTCCCTGAACCTCGCCCCCCTTTGTTGTAATCCTGCCGTTTTCCCAACGGTCGCAGAAATTTGAGTACGCAAGTTCCGAGACTTTGGGTTTCTGTTCCTTGACAAACAATTCAAAATAATCGTCGGCCGCGGCCATCATTGCCAGGCGGGAGCTTCGTTCCTCCGGAGGAAGAATTTCTTCCCAATCCTGGTCTTTCGTTGCCAGGATGGCCGGAACGTCGAGCACCTGCTCTCCCCGAACGACAATGGCTTCGATTTCGGAAATTTTCTCCCCGTCGATTTTTAGCCGAACACCGTAAAGTATGGGTTTCGGGTTGCCGTTTTCTTCCATCACGATCTGCGTATGCGTTCCGCATTTCTTCATGTCAGCCATGCCGCGTCTGAAAATTATCTTTCCGGCGGTTTGCCAGACGCCCTTTCCCACGGGGACTTCTATTCCGTTTTCCGTGTATTTCACGTCGGAAGCGAGCGGGACACCGGAGGGGGTGTGTGCTTCAAGGGCTGTGAAGAATTGGTCCGTGACGGCCCCGAGGCTTTCCCGTAAACATGCCGAGTCGTCTGATTGCGCTATGGCCGTTGTATTTGCTCCCGACACCAGAACCCAAATGACTCCCGCGAACAATGCACATCGTCGTAACATTTCCATTATAGAATCCTCCTGATTAGTTTTATGTTGTTTGTGTTCGAAAGGGACCATGAACAAGTAATCCGTTTCCGACAATCAGAGTCAGCCGTCACTTCTCCGGTGGTGCAACCGTCATTTCTTCGACGGGATCTTCGTATCGCCCTCCCTTGTCCAGCCGTTCATATTCGGCCACTACCTGGGCACCCAGCAGCAGAATAGTGCCGGCTACTTCCAGGGAGAGGAGGGCCACAATGACGGTGGCCAGGGAACCGTAGATAACATTTACCATGGATAAGGTAGCAAAGTACCATACAAGAACATTTCTTGCAATTTCCCACAATACCGCGGCCGTGATGCCGCCGATGAGGGCATGACGAAAGGAGATATGTGCCCTGGGCATCACCATGTAGAAGGAGGTAAGGAGAAGCATCATTCCCAACATTCCGACGAGGTGAAGGCCGATTTCCCCCAAACTGCCGAGCCTGGCGGCCCAGGGTATCAGTGGGATGGTGCGCGTATCGTTCAGGTGCAGGGCGCCGCTGAAAAATGTGACAAGGAAAAACCCAAGCACCACCAGCATGATATACATATAAGGAAGAACGGCGGAGACAACGGCATGCCGTCGTTTTATTTGAACACGGTGGTAAAAGATGAGGTGAATCGTGTTTTCAAGGACATGAAAGGCGGTTGAACTGAAAAAAAGCATGAGAAGAATGCCGACCCAGCTCACTGCCTGGCGGTGTTGGAGAAAGGTGGCGGCATGGGAAAGCAGCGTTTCCGCGAGTCCTGGAACCAGCAGCTTGAGCTGGCTGTCAAGGATACGCAGCAGCTCCTGCTCCTCGACAACATGGGAGAGGGCCACCAGAATGAGCGTGAAGAAAGGAATAATGGAAAGCAGGGTGTAGAACGCCACGGCGCCGGAGAGCAGAATCCCCTGGTTTGCCCTGAAATTGACTATCACCCGCCATATGAACCGAAACGGATGCCGGGGCATCTGTTTCGGTTCAACTGTTTGAGTGTCATTCATGTATAGACCGTCTCCTGCCGATTTCCGGCACCCGCCGGAATGGGATGAAATGGGGCGGCCGGGGATTATGCTATGTATAGATTACGGCCAGGATGCGTGCTTCCTTATCGCCGGCGGTTTTTACCTGGTGTGGTGTTGTGGAGTCGTAGTAGATGCTGTCGCCGGCGGAAAGAACGTGGCAGTCGTCTCCGTACAACACTTCGATCTCGCCATCCAGAACATAAATAAATTCTTCCCCCTCATGTAATGAATACGTGCAATCCTCAGGGATGGACGGGTACACGTCGATGATGAACGGCTCCATATGCCGCCCTTTCTGATTTTTAGCAAGGGAGTGAAATGCGAGGGTGCTCGCGCCATAAGCGCTGAGCCCGGAAAACCCAATTTCGGTTTGCGGCAGGCCCGCGCGTGTCACTACTGCCCCCGGAGTGGGCGCGTCGTCCAGCAAGGCGCTCAACTGCACGCCTAATCCACGCGCAATCTTTAAAAGCGGCGCGATGGAGGGGACCAGTTTTTCAGACTCAAGTTCTTCGATGAACTTTTTATGCGTTGAGCTTTTTTCTGCAAGTTGTTCGACGGACAGATACCGTGCTTCCCGCATCTCTTTGATTTTTTCCCCGACACTCTGTTTCTTATCCATGATGAGTCCTCCTGGAGATACACTGGCGATGCTTCTCCTTCCATATCGTGCCCGGGGCGGGCAAGCCCGTCCCCCCATTTCTGATGAGCCGGTTTTTAAAAAAATGCGCCCTTTTATGACCAGTGCCGACACGATGTTCTTTAAGGTCTGGGGGGTGGTTTCTGAAAGCAATTTTATGCCGGAATTAGGGGAGGTCGTCAAGGACTAAGTGAGTAAGAGCCCATATCAAAGTCAGACGGCATTCCAGGCAAATGAAACCTTTACAATCCGACCTGTTTAAGATATGAAAAATAAATTTATGATCATTTTTTAACCTCAACCCCAAGGCCTGTAAAAGGGAACTGAACATTATGGGAAATGAGACAATTGAAATCAGATGGCATGGTCGTGGCGGTCAGGGTGCGATTACCGCGGCCAAAATTGTAGCAAGCGCCGCCTTTGAATCCGGATATGAAGGAGTTGTCATGGCGCCGACCTTCGGAACGGAAAGGCGGGGGGCGCCTGTATTCACATCGCTCAAGCTTTCCAAACAGAAAATTTATGATCTTTCTCCGATTATGCAGCCGGATATTCTGGTGATTCTGGACTACCTTCTTCTGGATGAGCCCGGTGTCCTCAGCGGCCTGAAATCGGGCGGTTTGATTATTATAAATACGCCGAAGCCGCTCCAGGCCCATTCCGTCGAAGGGATGCGTATGGCAGGGGCGGATGTGACGGCACTGTCCGTCAGAGTGGGACTGCCCGCGGGGATTGTCAACTCCGGTATCATCGGATCTTTCGCCAAAGCCTCCGGACTTCTGGATATCGATCTGCTGGCCGGCAAGATCGAGGAGGAATTCAAGGGGAAGAAAAGCCGTGCCAACAGGGAAGCGGCGAGGCTCTGCTACAGCAAAACCATTATAGGGGATGAATAAATGACGAAGAAGTATACTTGTCTGAAATCCTACAGTCGATCGGGGCCGGGGGATGCCGGTAAAACAGGATCATGGCGGGTCCTCAGACCGGTTATTGATGAGAATTTGTGTATTCCGGCAAAATCCGGGAAGATGGCCTGTTTTTCATGCTGGCTGTATTGCCCGGATGGTGTCGTATCCCGGACCATACCGCCCGTGATCGATAACGACTACTGCAAAGGGTGCGGTATCTGCGCGGAACATTGTCCTGTCGGCGCCATACGGATGGTGGAAGAAACCGTCCTGGCAATGGAAGAGGAGGAGTAACACCATGCATATCATCGAATCAGGCAATACCGCTGCCGCACACGGTGTCAAGCTTGCCCGCGCGCAGGTTATTGCGGCCTATCCGATTACGCCTCAGACGCCTCTGACGGAAAAACTTTCCGAGTTTGTTGCAGCCGGTGAACTCGATTCCCAATACATTCCGGTGGAGAGCGAGCACAGCGCCCTCGGTGTTTGCATCGCCGCTTCCAGCGCCGGGGCCAGAGCGTTTACAGCCACAAGTGCCAACGGGCTCCTGTACATGCACGAACAGATTCACTGGGCCGCCGGTGCGCGGCTTCCCATTGTCATGTGTGTGGTCAACAGGGGCGTTGGCGCCCCATGGACCATCTGGAATGATCACCAGGACAGCATGAGCCAGCGGGACACCGGTTGGATACAGCTCTATGCCTGTGACCACCAGCAGATTATCGATACGTTAATTCAGGGGTTTCGTCTGGCGGAGACGGTCAGCATACCGGTTATGGTATGCTACGACGGCTACATCCTGTCTCATACATACATGCCTTTCGATATTCCCACAGCCGAAAAAGTGAACGCTTTTTTGCCGGCCTTCAAGCCCGACGATGCATTGGACCCCAAGAAACCCTTCAATTTGAATACGGTGACCATGCCGGACATACGGCCGGATGTGGAGGGGCACACCGCGCCGGGGTATATGGATATACGCCACAGCCTTCATGTGGATCTCCGAACAGCCATCGACGAGCTGGTTGCCATCGATAAAGAATACCAGGACCTGTTCGGCCGCGGCGGAAACCCGCTGGTGGAAAGTTACTGCTGTGATGATGCAGAGGTCGTTGCGGTCAGCATAGGCTCTCTCTCTTATCAATTGCGTGCTGTTGTGGACGAACTCCGGGACGAAGGACTGAAGGTGGGCAGCGCCGGCGTGAGAATGTACCGGCCGTTTCCGGACCAGGCGCTTGTGGAACTGCTCTCCGATAAGAAACGGGTCGTTGTGTTTGAAAAAGCAGTCAGCTATGGCAACCAGGGGCCTTTGTATTCCGATCTCAAATCGGCCCTTTACCGGCAAGCGACTCGCCCCGAGATCGAGAATTTTATTCTCGGGCTTGGCGGCAGGACCATTAAAACCAACGTGCTCGCGAGCAAGCTGAGGGATGTCTGCCAGGGGTCGGGTGCGGAGGATGATGCGCCCCGATTTATCGGTATCAGGGTTATCGGTAACAGAGAATAGGAAAAGCAAATGAGTGTACAGACGAGTATATTGAATCTTCCGGAAGAGGAACTTGTCCAACCGGGCAACAGGGCTTGCGGCGGTTGCGGGCTGGGACTGATATACCGAATGGTTACAAAAGCCCTCGGGGAGAACACCATTTTAGTGGTGCCGCCGAGTTGCCTGACCGTTTTGCAGGGGCTCTATCCCATTGCAGCCGCTAAACTGCCATGTCTGAATGTTGTTTTTGCTTCGGCTGCCGCGGCGGCAACGGGAGTCGCCGCCGCCATGCGCGCACGGAAAAAAGAGGGCGTTACGGTGGCCGCTCTGGCGGGAGACGGCGGCACCAGCGATATCGGTATCCAGGCCCTTTCCGGCGCCTGTGAGCGGGGGGATGATTTTATCTATATCTGCTACGATAACGAAGCGTATATGAATACCGGTGTCCAGCGGTCGGGGACAACCCCCAAGGGCGTTGTGACCACTACGACGCCGATTGTCGGTAAACCCCAGGCAAGCAAAAATGTGCCGGCGATTATCGCGGCCCACGGGATCGAATATGTTGCTACGGCTTCGGCCGCTTATCCCCTGGATCTGTATGACAAGGTTAAAAAAGCCCTTACTCACAAGGGTGTGCGTTATATTCACGTTCATACCCCTTGTCCGTCAGGATGGGGATTTGATGCACGCTATTCCGTAAAAATCGGCCAGCTTGCCGTCGTATCGGGGATGTACGATCTGTATGAGATTGAAAATGGAAAAAAGCGGCTTACGGGGGCATCCCAGACACTCCTGAAAAAAGACCGTTTACCAATAAAAGAATACTTGTCGATGCAGGTGCGTTTCCGATCTTTCAGCGAAGAGGATATCGGATATCTTCAGGATGAGACCGAAGCGAAATGGGAAGCACTCAAGGCGGAGTTTTCTGAAAACTAGCCGCTTCGGACACATCTTGCGGGTTGTCTGTTATGCCAAAAAATAAAGAAGCAATCGGTTTCAGGGAAGCAATTGAAGCCGTCCTGACGAATATTTCTCCACTGGGTATCGACACTGTTCTTCTCGACGGTTGCGTGGATCGCGTCGCCGCCGATCATTTGCACGCTGCCGTGGATTCCCCCTCGGTGGATGCCTCCCTTAAAGACGGGTTTGCGATTCGATCCGTCGAGCTGGAAAAAGCCTCTATCGCCAATCCGGTCCGGTTGCGGGTCATCGGCACTGCTGCCGCCGGCGAGCCATGCGTCGAGACCGTGGCCCCGGGAACCGCTGTCCGTATCCTGACTGGCGCCAAGATTCCGACTGGCGCCAATGCGGTGGTGGCGGAAGAGTTTACGCAGACCGATGGTGATTTTATCACTGTAACAAATACGGCCGGACCGGGACGAAATATTTTCCTGCAAGGCGCCGATGTCGCACTGGGGCAGCGTGTATGCGCCCTGGGAGAGCGGTTGACACCAGGCATCATCGGTATTCTGGCAGCCGCCGGATTTGGCAAGCTTCCTGTTTTCAGGAATCCTTCCGTGGCGATTATCGCAACGGGCGATGAGGTCGTGGCAGTGGGCCGCCCGCTTCCGGATGGAAAACTGTACGCAAGCAACATGGCGACCCTCAATGCCTGGTGCAGGCGATATGCCATGGACACATCTCTACATATTGTCAAAGATGACCGGGAGCAGCTTACCAGGTGTTTGGAGGAGGCGGTCGCGTCCAGCGATGCGATTCTTACCAGCGGGGGGGCCTGGACCGGAGACCGGGACCTTGTGGTGCATATCCTCGAGGAAATGGGATGGAAGAGATACTTCCATCGTATCCGCCTGGGACCCGGAAAGGCTGTCGGTTTTGGTATCCTTGAAGGGAAACCGGTATTCATCCTGCCCGGCGGGCCGCCGTCGAACCTGATGGCATTTCTCCAGGTCGCACTGCCCGGGCTGTTGAAACTTGCGGGCCATGGTGTGCCGGGCCTGCCTGAAATAACGGCAAGGATCGATGAAAAGATCGTTGTCAGAGACGCGGACTGGACCCAGTTTATTTTCGGCTGTTTCCGGAAAGGAGACGGACATACCGTTTTCTCGCCGCTTCAGCTGAAAAGCCGTCTCCAGTCAATTGCCGGGGCAGCCGGTCTGATTTGTGTGCCGGAAGGGGTCCTCACGTTGCCGGAGGGGGCTGTTGTCCAGGCGCAACTGCTATCCTGAGACAGTTATATCAGGTTTCAGGTGTCAGTCCTGTCGCCGGGATCTACGACAGGAGTCAACTGGCGCTGCCATTGCAGTTCCTGACACCTCATATATGACTCCGATCCATCCTAGTAGTTTATGGCACATCTGTAAAAAGCTTATATCTCTCGCAAAGCCGCAAAGATCGCCAAGAAAAGCAAAAAATTTTTTCTGTAAACTTTGCGTTCTTTGCGTCTTTGCGAGAGAACTTGCCGTTGTTTTAAGATGTCATTTTTTTTGATCAAACTCCGTCCAAAATGGATGGAGCAGCGGGGCTGACACCTGACACCCGAAACCTATAAGAGATCATATGCGAAATAGGTTTACAAAGTTACTTTTGGGGCGACGTTTCATATAAGGAGTGGAGAGTGTAGTAACTGACACCTGACACCTGACACCAGAAACCTCGGTTTCCTATAACATTGTCGGTATGATCCGTGTCACCCTTCCCGAATTATATGTGGCATCTTCCGGATTTAAAATGGGGAACATCAAGCTCGCGGTGTTACCCGGGATGCCCTTATCGGGGCCCGAAACACTGTAAAATTGCAGCGGTGTGACGTCCAACCGGGCCGCTGTCAGATCCCCCCCCCATCCGCAACCGCTGTCGAGACAGATAAAATTTTCTCCCCGACATAGCCCGAGCGTGCACCAATGGCCAAAGAGTATTGTCGAGTCGCCCGACTTCCGATCTATCACATCGAACCACGGTTGTAAGCCGGGGAGTTTCATCCCCGGGGGCTCTTTGTGTCTCAGCGCAATATTCCATTTGTCATCACAATAGCGCAGCCGTGTGAATGCATTGATGATGATGCGCCACCTTTCCGGCGGTTGCAGTTCCTTGTTCCATCGATTGGGTAGATCGCCAAATATATGAGGGAAAAATTTTTCAGGGCGGTGCGAAATAACATTCTCAAGTTCCCGTGCGAGGGATTGCGCTTCAGCCCGATCCCATTGGGGAAGAAGTCCGGCATGAACGAGTGTGTAATTGAGTTCAGGATCATGGTGAAGCAGCAGACGGGTGCCGAGCCATTTAAGCAACGAATCTCGATCCGGCGCCTTCAGGATGGGTTGAAACGAGTTGTGCGGTTTGAGTTCGGCAATCCCCGTGGCGATGGCAAGCAGGTGCATGTCGTGATTGCCCAGTACGACGATTGCTCTGTCTCCAAGATCCTTTACGAAGCGAATCACCTCAAGTGATTGCGGGCCGCAGTCGACAAGATCACCGGTAAACCAGAGCGTGTCATTTGCAGGATCGAAATTGATTCGTTTCAGGAGAGTCCGAAGGGCGGTGTAACATCCATGAACATCGCCTATTGCGTATACAGCCATGTTATCAGGATGCCTCTTCTAATAAGGAACTGCCGGCGAGCAGGTGGTGGAGGTGAAAAAAGCCACTGGGTGGCTTGATGTTTTTGCTTGTATGAAACAGGGCAGTGGCTCCTATAAGACTGAAGGTTTTGCAATTCCGAAAATTATCGTTTCAGGCCTATAGCATGGGCACCCGGGGAATTCAAGGCGGAGGAAGGCTGGGATAAGACGGGGCAATCGCCTTGTGGGATAATCAAACCAATAATTATTTGCCAAAGCGATATTATTGTGGCATTGTTTTTACAAGGAAATTGATTGATCGCCGATGTGAATGAATATACTTAGCTGTTTGCCACTGTCTGCAAAAGTGTTGGTCTTTCTCTGTATCTGTTAAACGAATCGTAATCTTTAGGCTCTCTGCGTTCAAAATTCCACTCAATTATGCATGAGAATTTGTAAACCACTACTGAAAAATCGCTATTGCATTTTGGTTTTTTTTCGTGTACTGTCTTTTTTTAGAACATTTTTCTGTATATAGAATAGCGATTTTGAATCGTCGGTTTTCCAGTAGCTTCGGTAATGTACTTGATCACTTTTACTAAGTGTTGCGTAATTATTTTTATTTGCATTCGCCCGGCAAATTTTCCCGGAAGGGTTGCGCGGAATAGCTGTACGGGTTGAATGAAATAATGCCCTAAATGAAAAAGGAGAAGACACAATGAAATGGGGAATGGTTATCGACCTCACCAAATGTAGTCGCTGTCACGGTTGTGTTGCCGCCTGCCGGGTGGAACATTTTCTACCCCTGCATGTTGCCTGGGTTAAATTAATTGCAAGTGAAACCGAAGACCACGGCGTAGTGGATGTGACCACTTTTCCGGTGCGTTGCAACCAGTGCAAGGAAGCGCCCTGCGTTGAGGTTTGTCCCACGGAGGCTACCCAGCAAAGGGAAGACGGGATTGTATGGATTGATTCCGATAAATGTATCGGATGCCGTTATTGCGTTATCGCTTGTCCATACCAGAACCGGACGTTCCTTTCGAAAGACAAGGACCCCGGTTATTTCCCGGGATATCCCAAGACAAAATTCGAGGAGATGGGAAAGAAGCTTTATCCCCATCAGGTCGGAACCACCCAGAAATGCAATTTTTGCATGGAGCGTATCGATTATGGCCTTGCAAACGGCCTCAAGCCGGGAATCGACCGGGATGCAACCCCGGCCTGTGTGAATACCTGCCAGGCACGGGCGCTTACTTTTGGTGATATCGACGACCCCGACAGCAATGTTTCAAAGCTGATCAGAGATCGGCATGCTTTCCAGTTACAGGAAGAATACGGCACGGACCCGTCGGTTTATTATATCGATGGCAAGGTCGGCGGAAAGCTATCCAATAAGGCCCCGAAAGAGGCCATGACCGGAAGCCATATCACTCATTTGAGTAGTGTCGAAAAAAGATCCCGGGAGATTTTTTCGGGCAAAAATAAAGAATAGCAGGAGGCCTATTTATGCGGAAAGCACCTCGACAAACAGCACGGCAATGGATTGTCACTCACGAATGGATGGTCAATCCCATGCAACAGACCGAGTGGATCGAGAGACAGGGGTTGCTCATCTGGCTCGCGGAAGTTTTTTCCAGTCTCGGCACGGGATTGTATCTGGTTTCGATTTTTTTGAGCAACTGGTGGGGAGCCCTTATCGGATGGCTGATTATTATGCTCTTGAAGCTTCCCCTGCACCTTGTTTACCTGGGAAAACCCACACGTTTCTGGCGGGCCCTGCCCCCGTTTACCAAGGCATGGCGAACTTCCTGGATTGCCCGGGGATTCTTTTTTACGACCATGTATTCTATTTTGGGACTGGTGCAGCTGTTTTCCAGCTATATGGCGCCGGGCAGCGGTATTGACTTCGTCATAAAGGTCGTTGCCGGTTTTTTCTGTGTGCTGACGGCCATCTATTGCGGATTCATGATGAGCTATTGCAAAAGCGTTCCGTTCTGGAATACGGGACTGCTGCCCATCGTCATCATGATTGCCGGGATTGCGGACGGGATTGCACTTCTTATGGCCGTGGGCATGTGGACCGGTGGTGTCGATTTCGCATCTCTTGAAGCAACGACCCGTATTCTTTTGCTGGTCAATGCGCTTCTGATCGGTACGCTGGTCATGAACTCATCCTATCGATCCGAAACGGCGGGGCTGTCCGCAAAAGAGATGCTTACCGGACGTGCCGCCGTTCCTTTCTGGGTCGGTGTGGTGATTCTGGGTATCATCGTTCCCCTGCTCATCTCCGTAAAGACCATCGGGGGGACTGGTGATATTACTCACGGGCTGATGATTGTCGCCATTATTACACATACCATCGGCGCTTTTTCCCTTAAATACAGTATTCTCAAAGTCGGCATCTACGAACCGATTCTGCCGAAGGCCAAGGTACGTACAACGATTCGGTAACGGAACGGGGAGAAAATCCCGGTTGTTGGAACCATATCGAAGTTGCACTTAAAAGCGCTGCTGATCGGATCTCGCCATAACGGATATGTAAAGATCGGGTCGATATAAAGATAAGGAGAATGACATGAGTGAAAAAAAAGTCGTTTACACGACCTGCAAGAGTTGCCATGGAGGGTGTGGGGTTAAAGTAACCGTACAGGACGGGGTCCCGGTTCACATCGAGGGCAACCCGAACTCACTGACGCGGGGCACCATGTGTGCCAAAGGGTTGTCGAGTATTCAGCACCTGGACAATCCCTACCGTATCCTTTATCCCCAGAAAAGAATCGGGGGCAAAGGCGAGGGAAAATGGGCGCGTATTTCCTGGGACGAGGCCCTGGATACCATTGCCGCCAAAATTAAGGAAGCGCAGGAAAAGTATGGGCCCGAATCCCTGGCTGTCTCCCAGGGAACCGGCCGAGGCTATAACCGTTATATTCATCGATACGCAAGGTCCATGAAGACCGCCAATGTCATCAGCCCCGGGTATGTATGTCACAGCCCCCGGCTCGGTCTCTACGGGCTGGTAACCGGTTATGGACGACTTTACTGCGATTATCACGGCTGGGGCGGAGAGTTTCCGAAAACCCAGATCATGTGGGCCAAGCAGCTTGAAATCAGCTCTGCCGATTCAGAGTTGTGTAACTGGTTTATCCAGTCCCTGGATTACTGCAAGAATCTGATTATCATCGATCCCCGGGCGAGCGCATATGCATCCCGGGCCACCCTGCATATCCAGCCCCGGCCCGGATCGGACTGTGCGCTTGCCATGGGCATGATGAACGTTATCTTCAATGAAGAGTTGTGGGACAAGGAATTTGTAGACAACTGGACCTATGGCTTCGATGAACTCAAAGAGCGCGTGGCGCCCTTTACGCCTGAAAAAACCTCCGAGATCACCTGGGTGCCCAAGGAGAAAATTATCGAGGCCGCCCGAATGTTCGCTATCGATACGCCCGGCTGCATTCAGGTGGGCAGTTCTCTGGAACGACAGGCCAACTGCGGTCATACCCTGAGAGCGATTACCTGTCTCATGGGGCTGGCAGGCAATATTGAACGGCCGGGCAGCATGATCAGCTGGGTGCTTCCGGAAACCGGTTTGATCGAAGACTTCTTCCTGGAACTACCCCTGACGCCGGAAATGCAGAGCAAGATCATCGGCATCGAGAAATTTAAAATGGGCGCGGCCCGGACCTGCAATCCCGATACCATGGTCAAGGCCATTCTGTCGGGCAAGGCGCCCATTCAGGTTTGGTTCAGCGTGGGCGGACAGCAGATCTTGCACATGGCAAACACCAAGGAAGTTGCGGCGGCCATTGAGAAGGTACCGTTCCTGGTGCATGTGGACCTCTTTATGGGCCCCATGGCCGAAGCGGCCGATATCGTGCTGCCCACGGCCCACTGGCTGGAAATCGATGATGTATATGATATGCACCCGCGTTTCATGATAGAAGCTCACAACAAGGTTGTGGAGCCTCCCGGCGAAGCAAAATCGGACGCCTGGATTTTCAATGAGATTGGAAAACGAACCGCCCCGGACCACTGGTTCGATACCATGGAGGAGTGCCTCGATTATCAGGTGCGAAAAGGTATGGGCGGCAACATGAAGTGGAAGGATTTCAGTGAGAAGCTGGTCAGTGGCTGTTGGGGAGAAGACCAGACCTATTACAAGTACAAAACCGATTACTGGCGGGAAGGGGGCGGTTTCCCGTCACCTACCGGGAAATTTGAGTTCAAATCCAAACGGTTGGAAGAACTTGGCTATGACGGGCTGCCGGTATTCCGGGAGCCGGGTGAAAGTCCCTACCGAACGCCGGAACTCTACGAGGAGTATCCCATTGTCATGAGCAGCGGCTTCCGTCAGCCCTTCTATTTTCTGGGGCAGTATCGGAACATTCCCTGGCTCAGAAGCTTTATGGAATACCCCATGGCCCAGGTCCATCCGGAGACCGCCGAAAAATATGGTGTCAAGGACGGCGACTGGATCTGGATCGAAACGCCCCGGGGAAAGATTCGTCAGAAGGCCAGGCTTTTTCCCGGCATCATGCGGGGTGTCCTCATGGCGACGGCCAACTGGTTCTATCCGGAAGAGCCGGCCAAGGGGTATCACGGGGTATTTCTATCCAATCCCAACGTGTTGACCAGCAATGACCATCTGGATCCGATGTATGGTTCTCCAGACTTGACCTGCCTGCTGTGCAAGATTTATCCTTGTACTGATGAGGATCTGCAGGAAGAGGTGTTTAATACCGAAGAGTTTGGGTATGTACCAAGGCTGTCGGAAAAGTAAGGAGGTCCCGGCTTTGGGTTGCCTCTGAAAGGGGGCTATTCATTGCAATTAATACAATCATTGGGAAGCCAGGAGTCAGGGGTCAGGAGTCAGAATAATGAATCGCCTTCGGCTTGACCTGTTTTGGAATCACTGGAGCGAAGCGACCTCAACTCTATTCTGAATTCTGTCTCCTGACTCCTGTCTCCTTAATCCTTTTATCACGGGTAACAGGAGGCGCAACAATATGGAAGAAAAGAAAGAGCCCGCGGGCAGGTTGAACAACCTAAAATTCAAGCCCGACAAAACAGTCGTCCGGGCCCTGGCACTAGGCGGTCTGCTGGGCGGCTGCGATCCCGCGTGCGTGGATGTCAAGGATGGCAAGATCGTCCGCGTTCGTCCCATGCACTTCGACTGGAAGTATGATCGCGAGAGTTTCAATCCCTGGAAGTTCGAACGAAACGGCAAGACCCTGTCATCCAATTTCAAGGGCATGCCCTCGCCATGGTCTCTTTCTTACAAGAAACGGACCTACTCTCCCAACCGCATCAAGTATCCCCTGAAGCGTGTCGACTGGGATCCCAACGGAGAGCGGAATCCCCAGAACCGGGGAAAGAGCAAGTATGTTCGCATTTCATGGGACGAAGCCACGGACATCATCTCAAGTGAACTCAAGCGTCTTATAAAAACCTACGGCCCACTTTCAGTTTTATGCCAGGGCGATGGCCACGGCGAGTGCAAGACCATCAATACGCCCCATGGGCATAACGCACGGCTGATGGAGATGCTGGGCGGCTTTACCCAGCAGGTCCGGAACCCGGACAGCTGGGAAGGGTTTTACTGGGGGTCCAAGCACGTCTGGGGGCAGGGGATCGTGGGAATGATGGACCCCTCGGACAATTGCGTCAAAGACATGATCGAGCACTGCGATATGGTGCTCTTCTGGGGATGCGATCCAGAGACCACCCCCTGGGGATTCGTGGGGCAGTTCGCCAGCCGGCTCTCTTTCTTCTACACCGAAATCGGGATCAAACAGGTCTATATCTGCCCCGATTTGAACTACGGCGCGGCGGTTCATGCGGACAAGTGGATACCGGTACTGCCCAACACCGATGCGGCCATGCAACTGGCGATTATCTATGTCTGGCTCAAGGAAGGTACCTACGATAAAGCGTATATCAAGACCCATGCCATCGGTATGGATAAAGTAGAAGCATATGTCATGGGCGAGGAGGATGGTGTCCCCAAGACACCGGAATGGGCCTCCAAAAAATGCGGTGTTCCGGAATGGACCATCAAGGCCTTGGCCCGTGAGTTTGCTGCAAAAACGACTTCCATTGCTCACTATTTCGGCGGTTCCATGTTCCGGGGACCCTATTCCCACGAACCGGCCCGCCTGGAATGCATCCTGCTGGGGATGCAGGGACTGGGCGGCCCCGGCGTGCACCAGACCCAGTTCACCTACGGTGGTATGCCCCGGGCGGAAGTAATGAAAAGCACCCGCTTTTTCAACCCGCAATTGCCCGAGCGTCTGACCAAACCGACCCAGACGACGATTCGAGCCTGGGGGAAACAGCTTATTCCGAAAACTTTGATTCATAAAGCCATTCTGGATCCGCCCCTCAAGTTCTGGGGAAACGGCGGTATCGAAGAGATGGTGGAAGATCAGTTCATCGAATACAATTACCCCATCGATAAAAAGGACGGCGGTACCGAAATTCACATGATGTGGACCGATACGCCCTGCCGTATCACCTGCTGGAACTGCGGCAACGAAACCATCATTGCCGAGCGCGATCCCAAAATCGAGTTCGTCCTGGCCCAGCACCCCTGGCTGGAGAATGACTGCCTGTACGCCGACATCATCCTGCCCACCAACACCAACATGGAAGTGGACGATATCGTCACCAACACCCGCCAAGGCACCCAGCATCACAGCGTCATTCTGTTGAACAAGGCCATCGAGCCGGTGGGTGAATCCAAGAGCGATTACGAGGCCGTTCTCGAGATTGCCAAAAAAATGGGCAAGGAGGCGGAATTTTCCGAAGGCAAGAGTGTCAGGGACCTGCAGCAGGACGTGTTCCACAACATGTCCCTGGATGGACTGGTTTCCTGGGATGAGTTCGAGAAGAACCAGTATGTGGTGTTGCCCACGGCCAAGGACTGGGAAGAGGATGTGGTGGCGCTGCGGCCCTTCTATGATGATCCGGAGAAAAACCCCCTGCCGACGCCCAGCGGAAAGCTGGAGTTTTACTCCGAGCGAATTGCCAAACACTATCCTGATGATAAAGAGCGGCCGCCGATTCCCAAATGGGTGGAGAAAAGTGAAATGCACGATGAGCGCCGGGGAAGCTGGCGTGCCAATGCATACCCCCTGCTGCTGATGTCGAACCATGGCCGATGGCGGGTTCATGCTCAGGCGGACGATATCTCATGGAGCCGGGAAGTCGTTACCTGCAAGGTCAAGGGGTGGGACGGCTACATGTACGAGCCCTGCTGGATTCATCCCTCGGAGGCGGAAAAGCGCGGCATCAAGATGGGGGATATCGTCAAGGTGTACAATGAACGCGGTATCGTTCTCTGCGGCGCCCGTGTGTGGGAGCGTGTCATGCCCGGGGTGGCCTATGTGGACCACGGGGCACGCCATGATCCGATCATTCCCGGAAAGGTGGATCGCGGGGGCGCCATCAACACCATCTCCGGCGACTGGATCACCTCCAAACGCTGTGTCGGTCAGGCCACCAGCGGTTATCTGGTGGAAGTGGCGCTGGTGACGGGAGAAGAGATGGCGGCCTGGCGACGGGAGTATCCCGAAGCCTTTGAACGGGAATACGATCCGGCATCCGGCCTGCGTTTCGAAGGCTGGCTGGACAAAGGGGGTGCGAAATGAAAGTATTTGCAATTGATCTATCACAATGCAACGGCTGCTACTGCTGCCAGATTGCCTGCAAGGACGAACATGTGGCCAATGATTGGTCCCCTTACGCCAAGCCGCAGCCGGATACCGGCCAGTTCTGGATCGGATTGACAGAGCTGGTGCGAGGCCAGGTGCCCAAGGTCAAGGTCACCTATCTGCCCAGGATGTGTCACCACTGCGACGATGCCCCCTGTGTCGCCTCCTGTGAAGCGGGCGCCATCGTCAAACGCAGCGACGGCCTGGTACTCATCGCGCCGAACAAATGCACGGGTTGCAAGCTCTGCAAGGATGCCTGCCCCCACGGTGCCATCTATTTTAACGAAGGCCTCAATATCGCCCAGAAGTGCACGGGGTGTGCCCATCTTCTGGACAAAAACGCCGAGGAGTGGTCGGTGCCGCGCTGTGTCGATCAGTGCCCCACCGGCGCCATTCAATTCGGCGAAGAGGCTGATTTCGCGGATTTCATCAAAGAGGCGGAAACCCTCAATCCCGAGGCCGGCACCAAATCCCGGGTCTACTACAAAGGATTGCCGAAAAAGTTTATCGGCGGCACCCTTTACGATCCGAAAGAAAAGGAAGTGATTACCGGGGCCAAATGCACCCTGACGGACAACGAATCCGGTGAGACATTTACAGTGAAAACGGATACCTTCGGGGACTTCTGGTTCAGGGGGCTCAAGGATGACCGGTTGTTCACCCTGACGCTGGAAAAGGGCGCCGCGAAAAAAACCATTGCCGATGTTTCATCTGAAATCGATCTCAGCCTAGGGGATATTCCTCTGGAGATCTGAGCCGGTTTTCATCAATGGAATTCAAAAAAGCTCCCCTGCTTCCAGCTGGAAGCAGGGGAGCTTTTTTAAACACGGGAATAACAATTCCAAACAAACTCAAAGTATCGCCTTTAAACCGTCCCCATTATATTATCGCCCGGATTTTGTGAGGGTAGCGCCGTGTATGACTTTTGTCATAAAAGGCATATTTTTAAATTCCGGCGGACTGTCGGCCCGCCTTACCGTCGAGCCGAAAGGGGTCGGAAAGACGAGTGTCTGGCCGGCCGCGTCGCCCGATACAAGAACCGCCACATTTTTCGGGTCCGTAAATGGTTCCAGGGCCAGGCCGGATTTACAGTCTTCCAGCCGAATCCCTCCCCATTTTCCCTGAGCGACATCGTTCTTAAATCTTTCCCGCTCTTCATTATTCATTTTATCCCATATGATCGCTGTTTTGTCATAAAGCCACTGTACAAAGGACTGTTTTGTGAAACCCGCCCTCGCAAGCTGACTTGCTAAAGTGGGATGTAGAACGATCGTATATCGATTGCCTTCCGACATTGTCGCCCCGAAAAAACTGACCGGTTTGACGATATCGGCGATCATGTCCAGGGCCTGTTCGAAGGAGTGCATGGACAGGGTTTCTCCCGGACCTCTGGGCGTCCCTATGACTTCATTGACGGATACGGTGCTCTCTTCCGGTTTATATCCGCGTTCCACGGAAAAGGACTCCCACGGATTCTGCTTCTGGTTTTCGGGGACTAAATAATTGGTATAAGCCACCGGAGTGCCGGGCCCCCCCGGCATTGCATAAATGTTCATGACGCGCCATCCGATGTTGATCATGCACATGGCCACCGCCCGTCCAATGGTACTGTTCGCTCGGTATCCGGGGCTCAAGTATGCTATCTCGTTGTTCATGCCGATCTCTTCCACAATCGGTCCGCTTATCCAGATAACGGGTAAGGGCCCGGTGACGATATGATACTGGCAGAAGCTCTTGTCGGTAATACACTCTATCGCGGTAATAATAACCGGCAAGTACTCCGGTTTCGCCCCGGCCATGACGGAATTTATGGCAATTTTTTCGACTGTCGCGATCCCCCGGTGAGGATCCATGATGCCGATCTCATCGGAAGGCAGGCGGTTTGTCCCCTTCAGCATGGCATCGACCGCTTCCCTGGTCGGCGGCACAATCGGCAAACCGTCGCTTATGAAATTCTCGTGACAATACTGCTGGAATTTTTCATTCGCCTCGGCATAGCTGCTTCCGGTGAACTTTTTCGGGGAGTAATCATGATGGAACGGTTCGGGATTCCGTTCCGCTTTCGTCAGTGGTTCGGTCAGGGCTTTGATAATATCGTCAAAGGCTTCGGATGCTACGGAATGCATTTTTTCCCGATCGGCTTTTGCACTGAAATAGGCAATGCCGGGAAGTGCTACGACGCGAAGTGTCGGCATCCCGTTGATCCGGGCCTTGCTTCTCCGCTGGGGCACAAGGCTTTCCACGCTGATCGCGGTTCCGGGTTTGCCCAGTTTTTCCAGCTTTACGTCATAATCGATATCTCCCGATGTTGCCGTTTTGACGCCTTCCACCCAGACATCGCACGATTTTGCCACTTCGGCGGTAATGTCCGGCACCATCGGGCTGGCGGGTGACGGAAAACGAAGAATTGTCGCGGTTGGGAACGCCTCCTTCAGCAGTTTCTCCATAGCGTCGAAAAACAGGTCCGAATTTTCGTTCAACAGAGCGATCCTCTTTCCATTCAAATCGGTGACCCGGGGGGTGGATAGCCCGGCTGCTTTGGGCGAAGTAATTTCACCGCGTGGATCCAGCACTTCCAGTGTGGTGGTTTCCTTTGCCTCGACAACTGCCGGATCCATGAATTGTGCCAGTGAGACACCCGCGCCAGTTGCCGCGGCGCCCGCGGTAACCCCCTGTAAAAATGTTCTTCGGTTGATACGCTTGTCACTTTTTCTGGATTCCATAACAGTTCTCCTTAGGCCTGGTTGATATGATAATGAAAAGAAACAACACGGTTAAACGTCTGTTATTTGCTGTAATTTATGCGGGATTGTTTATATAGCTCTTCCCTGAAAGCCGGCGTTACGAATTTTGAACCCAAAAAATTGAAAAAAGAGGGTTTGTCCGGTCTGCAGAATCTATCGGCGTATTCCCGTGCCCTTGCCCGCTGTTCATCTTCGGATGTTGCTTCGATGTCAAACATGTCCGGCATGACACCCACTATAATCTTGTCTCCATAGAGTTCATATATCTTCTGGGTATCATTCATTTCCTGACCGCTCCAGGCATCCCAGCCCGCTGCGATCATGTTAGGGACCTGTTTGAACAACTGTCCACAACTGTGGAATTCCGCGAATTTGCCCTGTGAGTGTATAAAATCCGTGACCTTTTTCATTGCAGGTACAATCAGGTTTTCGGCGGTAGTGGGTGAAAAAAAGGTCTCCTTTTGTGCGCCCCAATCGTCGTGAATATAAAACCCGTCGATATTTTCATAATGGGTGAGAAATTTATCAAAAATAGCGATATAAAGATCCGATAGTCTATCGAACAGATCTCTTACCGCACCCATTTGATCTTCGTCTATCAACGCCATGACGGCGCCTTCAAAATCCATAAAGGATACGAGTCGTTCATACCATCCGGTTTGGAACCATACGATGTTATAATGATCAGCTGTAAGGTAGGTGTTGTTATTGGCTTCGGCACTGCCTTCCCAATCCCAACTCTCGATATCGGGCCAGATCAGCTTGTCATGCCACTCATTGGCATCTTCCAAAAGGGGGGTGCCGGGACGGACCATGGAACCGCCGGCGACGGGAATATATTCCCATTCAATACCAAACATATCTTTTCCGCCGCCTTCCTTAATAACGTCGAAGGGCTGCGCCTCAAATACACCGGCACGGGCTATATTATCCGGTAAAATTCCGGGGGTGAATATACGGCTGTCGAATCCCGTCACCTGCCAGATTGGTTTTCGTTGCATCGTTGCTAAAAATGCTTCTTTCAGGGATACCGGATAGTTATATATGTCCATGGCAGGGGAGAAGGGGGTGGCTGGAATCTCGCCAACCACTTTCAGCTCTTTCGGATCGAATTTAGGTATTGTCATTATTTCTATTACTCCGACATGATGGTAAAAAGAAACGACACTGGAATAATTATCACAATTAGAAATTTTATTCGCATTTCAATTTAAAAAATATAATTGCATAATATGCAACATGAACAGTCATTCAAATATTGCTCATATTTAAAGGTATATGTCAATATTTTTCCTGTATTATAATGGGAATTAATAAAAAAATTATTGATAATGTGCAATTAATATGCGTAATATGGATTCACACGTAATATTATACAATTTATGTGCTGATTCTTGTCATTCAATTCACATATCTTAATGCCATATAAGGAGGAGATAGAATGGAAAAGGTTAAAACAGCCGGATTGAGATTATCAATAGTGTTCGTTCTGATTTGTTTTATACTTCCGATACATTCAACTGCTTTTGCTGTCGGCTCTTCAGCGAAGGCGGGGGAGATTTCCTTTGAGGTGCTTAATCCCGAATCCGAGATGATCACGGCACCCGAAATCTCCATCATTTCGCCACGGGCCAAAGATCTGTCCGATAAGAACATCGGATTGATCTGGGCAGGAAAATCGGGGGGAGAATTTTTTTTAGATGCGCTGGAAGTACTTCTTGCGAAAAAATATCCTTTGGCGACCATCTCCAGATATACCCGGGGCGCGGACAATGCGGAGGAGAGAGTATTGCGGGAGGTGGACACTTTCGTCTATGCCGTGGGTGATGCCGGCCAGGGGGCATGGGACAGCGTCGCTTATACCGTGAATATGGAAAAACTCGGCAAACCCGGTGTCGCCGTTTTTGGTGAACATTTGATATATAACGCCAAAATATCCGCCCGCTACTACGGGATGCCGTCGGTACGCATGGTGCTCCTGCCCAGTATGGAGTATTATCCGAACAGGGCGAGTGCCGAAGGCATGATGCCCTGCGCCGGAATGGTCCTGGACAATATAATAGATGCATTGACCCGTCCCATACAGCCTTCGGAGAGAGAAGCCGGCCTGAAGCCGGAAAAGGCAGCGCCCGATACCCTGAGAATCGCAGCCGACAGCTTGGAAACCGCCTATGAGAAATTCTACCGGTCATATATGGACAGGGAGTGGGGTGACGGGCTTCCGCTTGTTCCGCCCACACCCCACAATGTGGAACGGATGCTCCAGGCAACCAGCTTCGCTCGCGACAAGGTGCTGGGTACGATCAAAACACCGGTTGGGGGTCCCATGGCAGAGGTCACCGTGGAGAAGGTTGCCGTAAATGCCGTCATGGCCGGTGCCAAACCGGAATATTTTCCCGTTATTGTCGCTGCCATGGAGGGAATATCGGACAGGGATTTTTCTCCCCACGTTTTTTGCTCCGACGGTTCCTTCAACCTCTTGATCGCCGTAAGTGGCCCCATTGTGAAAAAAATCGACATGAATACAGGCACCGGGCTGCTGGGTCATGGATGGCGGGCAAACAATACAATCGGACGGGCCGTGAGATTGTGTATGAACAATATCGGCCATTTAAAGCCCGGTAAGCTCGATACGGCACTGACCGGTCGTCCGTCCTCCCATACCTTTTTTGTGCTGGCCGAGAATGACGAATTGAGCCCCTGGAAACCATACCATACGCTGCGGGATTATCGGGCCGGAGACAGTTATGTCACGGTATCCGGTATGGGGAGTGATTTCCAATTTTACGGCGGCGGGACGGGGAGTGCCTGGACCGTTGAGGGTGTTCTGGACGAACTTATCAAGGTGATCGCTCCCGCCCGCCGCATGTTTGCCAGCTACATGCCGGGTGTCGGTTTGGGCTTTTTTGCCAGACCGTTCGACTACAATTTCATATTGAGCCCCGATACGGCGCAGGAACTGAAAAAAAGAGGCTTCACCAGAAAGGGGTTGCAGGATTACCTCATAGAAAAAACATCCGTACCGTTTGAAGACCTGAGCGAAGCTGAGATACAGGGCATCAAGAGGAGGCTTTCCGAAAAGAGCGAGGCATTCGGCGGAACCGACAATATCCCCGAAGATCGCATCCCCGTGTTCTGGGAAAACCTCAAACCCGGAGGGAAAATACCCGTTGTCGTATCTCCGGACCTTCTCAACATTTATGTATCGGGTAATGTGTCCGGTTATAATTTTGGCGCCACCTATCTGACGGGCGCCCATTCGGTAACGCGTGTTCGCTAAAGAAAAAGGAGAAAAACCATGAGAAAGACATGTGACGGAAACAGGGATGTTTCCCGCAGAAGTTTCCTTAAGGGAGCGGTCACTGTCGCCGCGGGGGTTCCCGCCATTGCGCTCCCCCTGGGGTGCACGCCCGATATGGATGAGACATCATCCCGCCGGGAGGGCGAGGTCCTTGAAGTTATAAATCCCCGGGCGGTACTTCAAACCGTGACCGTGACCGGACTGTCAACCCCGCGCCCCAAGGATCTGGCAGGAAAAAGGATTGCACTGCTCGGCGAAAAACCCGATTCCCGGATTTTTCTCGATGCCATGGGGAAATTGTTGAAGGAGCGGTACCCAACCGCCACCTTTGTGCGCTTTCCATCCGCCGCCAGTCCGATGGTTCCCGATAACTCCGCCGAAGTCGCGGCGAAATGCGATGTCTGGATACAGGGCGTCAGGACGTCTGGATCGGACGGCAAAGACACCGAACCAAGACTCGAAAAACTGGGCAAACCCGGTGTCACTTTTACGCTCGATGGACTTCTGGCCCAGAGAAAAAGGCAGGCGGAGGTCAACGGCATGCCGACGCTTCGTATCCTGGCCATACCCGCGATCAAATATAACGCCAGCGAGAATTCTCCTGAAAAGGTGATGGATATAGCCGCTTCGCTTCTGGAGACAACCATAAAAGGCCTGACCGATCCCCTGACGGAGGAGGAAAAAAAACCGCCTCCCTTCTCCTATGACTACGCCCCGATTACCTTTACCGGTAAAAGCTACACCGAGGTCAATGAGAAATTCCAGCAGTATTGCATCGACAACCAGATGGGCGACGGGATTGCACTGGTACCGCCGACCCGGGAGGCGGTGGACTGGATGCTGACGGGTACGAGCCGGTCACCCGACGAAGAGATCGGCCTGATGACGCCCCGGAACGGGAGGGCAACCATAGAGAAGATCGCCATTAATTCCGTCATGGCGGGGGCCAGGCCCGAGTACCTGCCGGTTATCGTAGCGGCAGTCGAAGTCCTGCTGGATAAGCGGTTCAATCTCTATCATATCGCTACCGGAACGCTCAATTCCAAAGCCCTCATATGGGTAAACGGACCCATTGCAAGAGAGATCGGCATGAATTCCGGGCAGGGGTTCCTTGGTTTCGGTTTCCGGGCCAACAGCGCCATCGGGCGTGCCGTCAGTCTCTGCATGATCAACATCGGCTGGGCCCTGAGGGACCCGGAAATAGGTATGCAGGGGCAGCCCGCCAGATACTGCAACCTTACCTTTGCTGAAAATGAGGAGGAGAGCCCCTGGGAGTCCTTTGCCGTGGGGCGCGGTTACGGTCCTGAAGAGAGCACGGTAACGGTGGACGAATGTATCTCCATGAATACCATGGGCCCCGGCGGGGGAATGGGTTGCCCGCCCCTGGAACAGGATCTTGACCAGCTGGCCGATATGCTCCAGGGCTTTACCGGACCAATGCCGGCCGAGGCCAGATTCATGAGCGGCCTGGGGGGACTGGTGACAAACGCGGTTGATATCATCAACAACACATATTGTGAAATAGGCGTATATCCGACACTTGCCAGGCAGGCGGCCGACGCGGGCTACAGAAAAGAGGCACTGAAGCGGAAGCTTTGTGATAAATTCAGAATCAAATGGGACATACTGAGCGATGAACATAAGGCACAGGTAAAAGGGGCTGCGGCCGCCGGCACCATTCCGGGTCTGACTCCGAAAGACTGCAAGCCCGGGGGGACAATCCCAACCCTCAACTCCAATCATATCGCCCTGATAGTGGCTGGGGGAGCGGTGGGACAGTGTGTAGGATTTTACGGTGCGGGGTCCATTAAACTGATACTGGAAGATCCCGGCGCCGTAAAGCCGGATTTCATAACGAAAAAGATACGCGGCGCCACACTGACGAAGGCCGGGCGGTAAACGATGGATAAAAAGGGCGATATCAGAATGAATAATGAAAACTCTAAAAAAAACAAAATAATCTATAGCCACTGGTAAAAACAGGGGCCGGGGAGCTTTACAACTCCCCGGCCTCTGACCTGACATCGCTTATATTTGAGGAAGTCATTCAGTTTTTCTTTTTCGGGTTTTCTACGATCTTTCCATAGGATTTATAGCGTGCGATTTTTTCCTGAGTTTCGGGCATTGCAATCTGAGGTGTTTCTTCATCTCTGTGGGCCATGATCCATTTCATATGGTGTTCTTCCATTTTGGTGGAAAAACGTGGATTCTCGATATCATGTTCGTTCCAGGCGATCTTATAGTTATTGTTTTCGACCGAAACCTTTCCATGAACCCGGCAAACAGGGCAGGCGATATCTGGAAAATCTTTTTCGAAATACATGATATTGCAATGGCAGACAGGGCATGAGACCGGCGTGTCTTCACCGACATACTTGACATCGCCCAGGGGCTTGTTCATTGCATCGGCCATATTGTTTCCCATGTTTTTACACCTGTCTATTGCCCATTGGTTGTCGGGCGTCAGCGCCGCGCCATGGTCGGCGCAATGATCTATCTGGATTTGATCAACCAGGCGGCTGAAGTGTTGGGTAAAAAGTGCAATGGTCGGCAGACCAAGACTTGTCCAGCCGTCATATCCTGAACCGCCCACGGATATTATGGATGCAAGTCTTTTTCTTTCAAAAAGCTCAGGGTCCCGATCAAACATATGGTTCATTTTTTCCGAGAGGCAGATCAAATAGCCGCTTGTTCTGACATGATAAACCGGTGCCGAGACAATGATAGCGCCGTCCGTGAGCATCGTTTTTTCAAGGATAAAATCAACATCGTCTTTGGTGCATTTACCGGTTTGCAGGCAGGCAGCGCAGCCATCACAGGGTAACACTTTATAGTCCATTAACCGCAGGATTTCTGTTTCAATGCCATGCTTTTCAACCTCCATAAGCGCAGTTTTTAAAAAAATTTCGCAATTACCATTTTTTCTGCCGCATGAAAGCCCAACAATTTTCTTTTTCATGTGTCCTCCGCTATGCGATGTGAAATTGTATTGTAAATTATGCAACATTGTTTTGGTCTCTTATATTTCCGTACCACAGGATACGTGTCAAGCTTTTTCTGCATTGTTTTACAGACGTTTCCGAGGAATATGCTTTTATGTGAGGGGTGGCGCCGCTTTTAACGGTTGACTTTTAGAAAAACATTCAGTAGAGATATAAACAACGTAATGTGCAATCATTATGCACAATGCGATTCTTCTTCTTTTTTTGTTTTCTTCAAATCGATTTTATTTTTCCAATAAAGAAACGATTTTGCTTGGGGGTGCCATATGGCAAAAATATCAGGAAATGCGGATCGATTTTCGGAATCCCGCCGATTTGGAAATGAAGTCATCGATGTCAAATTCAGAAAGGCAACATCACTTGATGCTCCCGGTGTGCGCTATCGCGGATTCAATCCCGGGACCACCCTGCTTGAAAAGGGAGCGACCCTGGCGCCCGGCGCCATGCCGCTTCCCTGCGATATTCTCTTTGAGCGGGATGTGGCCGTAAGGATGCGGGACGGAATCGTCATCTATGCCGATATTTTCAGGCCCGCCGAAGCGGTTGCCAAAAGAAAAGTACCGGCGATCGTCGGGTGGGGACCTTTCGGGAAAACAGGGCGCCATATTTGTACTCGACGATTTTCCCGGCCGGGCCGGTGTGCCCAAGGGGGCCGTCTCGGAATTGCAGGCCTGGGAAGCACCGGACCCGGCTTATTGGTGTAATCATGGATATGCGGTAGTCAACCCCGATCCAAGAGGCGTTGGCAGCTCTGAAGGGAATATTCAGCACTGGGGAGGGGCCGAGGCCCGGGACGGTCACGACTTGATCGAATGGCTTGCGGAGAGAGAGTGGTGCAGCGGGAAAATCGGTATGGCCGGGAATTCATGGCTGGCCATTTTGCAGTGGTTTGTTGCGGCCGAACAGCCGCCGCACCTGGCAGCCATCGCGCCGTGGGAAGGGCATATCGATCTTTACCGGTGCGATGTCATGCGCGGCGGTATTCCAAACGTGCACTTTAACGAATCGATCATATCAAAGCTTTATGGGCAAAATTTCATCGAAGACGTACCCGCCATGGTTCAAAAATATCCTCTGATGAACGGATACTGGGAGGATAAAAGCGCCAGGCTGGAAAACATTAAAATCCCCGCCTACATCGTCGCCAGTTACTTCGGCCATCATACTCTGGACGCTTTTCAGAGAATCGGTTCAAGGAAGAAATGGCTTCGAATCCACAATACAAACGAATGGTCGGATTTTTACAACCCCAAGAACACGGAAGACCTGAGGAGATTTTTCGATTATCATCTGTATGGCGAAGACAATGGCTGGGAAAAGACGGATCGCGTACGCCTGTCCGTATACGATATGGGGGGGGAAGATATTGTCTCGCGGTCTGAAAATGACTTTCCCCTTGAGCGCACGGAATACATAAAACTCTACCTGGATGTCGATGGAAAAAGCCTGTCGCCGAGTGTGATAAGCGAAGAATCAAATATATCCTGTTCCGATGGTAACCTTGACTTTGTTTTCGATGTCGAGGAGATGATGGAATTGACGGGATACTTTATGACTCGCCTGTGGGTGGAAGTGATCGGTTCCGATGATTCGGATATCTATATCAATCTGGCAAAAATTGACGAAAACGGCAATCCACTGACTTCCGGGATGCCCCCTTTCTACTGTTCCGGAACAAATGGGAAAATCAGGATTTCACATCGAAAAACGGATCCCGAAAGATCGACCCCATGGCTTCCATATCTCAGCCATCAGCAGGAAGAACGGGTCAAGCCCGGCCAAATCGTCAGGGTCGATATCGCGATGCGCCCGGTCGGCATGATCTGGCATGAACGGGAAAAACTGCGGGTATCCATATCCGATAAAGATCTGGAGGGATCTGCATTCGGCGGTCCGAATCCCGTGAATTCGACTCAAGCGAAGCGAAAGGCGTCAGAACTCAGGCTATATTCCGGGGGGAAGTACGATTCGTATCTTCTGGTGCCCAGAGTGGCCTGACTGCCTGATCTATTCCTTGTAGAACATTGCGGATGATATATTTTTAGCGGTTTCCTTGATCTTGCTGACGACTTTTTGCTTGAGATCCGCCCCATTGGCATTGCTGGTTCTGATGCCGACAACAACCGCGGCGACGGGCTCCTTGTAGTAATTAAAAACCGGGGCTGCAATCTGAAGATAATCTTCATCGAGCTCACCCATATCATAGGCGATTCCCTCTTTGCGGAATTCGATCAGTTTTTTCAACAATATTTCTTTGTCGATAATTGTATGGGGCGTCATTTTGGCAAGCGGTCCCTTCAGCATCGCCTCCGCCGATTCTCTGGACAGATGCGCCATGATAATTCTGGCGCCGGCGGATATATGGACAGGCAGCCTCTCTCCGATAGTATATTTCGCTCTAAAATCCTGTGTGCCCCATGCCCTGTAGACAAGTATGGTTTCCCTGTTCACCATCAATTCAAACCCCACATCCAGTTCGAGAAAGTCCCTTAGCTGGTCAATGTAGGGCTTGGCGATGAGTACAATCTGTTCGCTCATGGATTTCTGCAGCGCCTTGCCCAGATCCAGGTTGATTTTTCCGAGAGAGTACCGTTTTGTATCCGGATTCTGTGTGAGAAAGCCGTGCAGTAACAAAACGCCCAGCAGCCGGCTTACGGTTGAAGTGTTTAAATCGAGTTCCTTCGCTATCAGAGATGTCGGCTTCTCCTGGTTGTTTGGAATAAAGATCTTCAGAATCTCCAATGCCTTGCTTACCGAATGGTGTGTTTTTGTTTTCTTTTCCATTTATTCTGATATTTTAATCATTTTAAAGTGTTAACAAATTGTGAGGCATTCTCGCCCGCAATACGCCCGGTATTGGCGGCAAATCCCATTGCATTTCCGGGCAGGATATTGGGATACACATCATAATAAAGGACCGGGGAAATATCGATTCCTGCCGCATAAAACCCCGGGATTGCCATGTGATCCACGGTAATGACTTCCGTTCTGTAATTGACTTTTATACCTGGCCATTTTGCCCTGGCTGCCCAATGTCGGAATGCATAGAAACGAGGTCTCCTGACCGCCCTGAGATATTTCGCCTCTTTATTGAAAAGCAGATCCCGTCCCGTGTCACAGGCCCGGTTGTATTCGCTGATCGTGTCGGCCAGAATGGCCTCATCGATGCCGAGTTTCTCCGCGAGTTCATCTAGGGCGTCTGCGACATAAATCCCGTCCGTATCGCTTTTAAGAACCTGTTCCAGTTCCTCATCAAAATTCGCCCCTTTTGTCATGGAAATCTTTGGCATCCCGGGACCGAAATCAAAACTCTTCTCCTTGAAACGGTTTTTGGTATCTTCATCGAAGATATTGAATGCCGTGCTGTTTTTCTGTATTGATACCGCATTGGATCCGAAACTGCTTGTGCTCATGGCTGTTTCATTCATGAATCGCTCCCCCTGAAGGTTAACCATCAGGCAGGGCTGAAGAAAGGTAAACGCCAGTGAGTACAATTGCTTGGCCATAATCAGTGCCGACCCCGCGGGCCCCTTCCCTTCTGAAGGCGAATAGTCGATGTCTACAACGGCGGCGCCCACTTCCCCGGCCATGCGGATACCGTCGCCTCTCGTCCCCTTCATAAAGCCCTGGAATACGCTTCCGTAGGCGCCCGTGGCCATTATCACCGCCTTTGAACTGATCCTGATCTCTTCTTCCCTGCCGGCGGCAAGAATCCCGTTCACTTTTTCATCCTCTTTCAGAATTTTTTTTACGGAGGTATTCAGCATAAATTCGACACCAAGCGATTTGGCCTTTTCCACCATCGCTTTAATAAGTACCGAGCTGTTGCCTGACAAGGTGTTCTTGGGAAGTTTTGATTCATCCGCTTTAACGATGTGCCAGGTGTAGTGATTCCCCACCCCGTGGGAGGCGGTATCGTAAAATTCAACACCCATGGATTCCAGCCAGTCAAGGGTGTCGGCCGATCTGTCGATTACAGTTTTGACCAACCTCGCGTCAACATTCCAGCGGTTGAACTCCATATAGATTTGAAAGGCTTCCTCTCTGGTAAGCGGGTATTGCTTCAATTTGTGAAGCCTGGTTTCAACACCAAAAAGACCGCCTCCAAAATTTGCCTGACCGCCTGCTTTACCGGTTTTCTCGAGAACAGCGACGGTTGAACCGTTTTCCGCGGCGGCAATCGCAGCTGCCAGGCCTGAAATTCCAGCCGCAACGATAACGATGTCAGCAACTTTTTCTATCATTTATGACCTCCCGGTGAATATGGATCTCAATTGTATATAAAAGATACGCGTTTCAATCCGAACAAAGCCATTTCATTCTTTGTAAAGCAACAGTTAAGTAATCTATCAAGCATAATTTGCAAATTTATTGCACTAAATGTAAACCAGTTGAAATATCTTAACGCTTAATTGTAAAAGAGTTTTATGTCAAGTTATTTTAAAAAACCAAAACAGCTTATTAAAAAAGCCTTGACAATCTCAATCGGATTTAAGATATATTACTTATAGTGCAAAAGCTTTGCATATTATGCAACATTAATCCGATTGGCGATATAATTTCGGGGATATTCTAGCTCGATGAAGCGTAATGAATCAAATGCAACCGGAAATATTTTTCATATCATTCACGGGTCTTTCGTCGATGGGTATGGTCTGAGAACAACCGTTTTTTTAAAGGGCTGCCCGTTAAGGTGTAAGTGGTGCTGCAATCCTGAAGGGCAATCATCTCAACCCGAAATCAAACTGACCGCTGAAAAATGTAATGGTTGTGGAAGATGTGTGGATCGATGCGATCAAAAAGCCATCATTCTCAAAAATGAGAGCAGTGGCACCGAAATACGCATCGATAGAAAAGCATGCAACCACTGCGGCAATTGCATCGATGCCTGCTATACGGGTGCTTTGGAAATGTTCGGCCAACATATGACGGTTGATGACGTATTTAACGAAATAAAGAAAGATGAGCAGTTTTATCGTAACTCGGGCGGTGGTGCGACAATCGGTGGCGGAGAACCGACAATGCAGTCGTTGTTTACCCTCCAAATGATCAGGAAGTGCAAAGAGAATCATATCCATATTGCGATCGATACATGTGGTTATACAACGACGGATACCGGCTTTGAGGTGTTGGCGGAGGCCGATTTGCTGCTGTTCGATTTAAAGGGAATGGATACGGTGAATCACACCCGTAACACCGGTGTCCCGAATGAGATTATTCATCAAAATTTATCAGAAATGAATGATATGGGGAAACCGATAATCGTGAGGATCCCCGTTATCCCCGGGTTGACGGACTCAAAAGAGAATCTTTCATGCACTGCGGAGATGTTGTCGCGATTGCGCAGTGTAGAACGGGTCGATCTGATGGCCTTTCACAACTACGGGGGAATCAAATACCGGCAGCTTGAAATGCCCAACGAACTGGCTTCCCTGAAACCGCCGGGTAGAAGAAAAATGGAAGAGATCAGGACATTGTTTGAAAGTAAGGGATTACCCGTGCAGATAGGCGGTTAACATCGTATCGAAGGGAATCGAATATGTTTAAACACGATGGACTGACTGAAATCATATCAACATTTCCGCGTGGACAGGTTGTCCTTTACCTTCTCAAGAGCGAAAAAAACGTTCTGATCGACACAGGTCCGAAAGAGACTGCAACCAGGGATATGCTGCCGGTTCTAAAATCACGGGGCATGACCTTCAATGACATAACATACATCATCAATACCCATGGTCACTTTGATCATACCGGCGGCAATCATGAAGTGAAAGCAGGCGGAAACGCAAAGATCTGTATTCACGAGTTGGAAAAAGACCAGGTGGCAAATCGACAACAGTATATTAAAGATTTTTTCAAGCCTGTTGTGACAGATATCCTGGGTGAAAAATATTTTGAATCGGAGTGGGAGGATTACGCACAGATTGCCGGGCCTGAAACAGAGGTGGATCTGATCATTGAAGACAATGACCTCTTTGCACTCGGCCCGGAATGTCATTTGAGAGTCATTCATCTGCCCGGCCACACCCCGGGATCAGTGGGGATACTGTGGGAAAATGAAGGCGTTCTGTTCAGCGGTGATTCTCTGCCGGGATTGCACGATTGTAACGGCGGCATTCCGATTCTGTCCGATCTTGAAGCCTATAGAAAATCGATACAGCGCGTAAAAGAGATTCATCCCGGTTACATGATGATGTCCCATGAATTCAGGAGTTCCCTGAATAAAGCATCCTGGTTTCTGGAGGGAAAGGAGATAGATGCCTATCTGGAGACCAGCCTCAGGTTTATCGACTGCTTCCAGGAAGCCATAAGCAGGCATGAAGCGGATTCGGCTGAGCGCTCATTTCCCGAATTTTACGACAGTATTGTTTCAGAGCTGCCGGCCGATATGGGATTCAGACATTCAGCAACGTTGGGGACAAATCTTTTTTGCGGAAAGACAATATATTTCGCCTTAAAAAAAGCGGATGCCGTGACATGGAAATGAGAATTCTCGGTGAAACCGGATTGAATATTTCCAGTATCTGCCTTGGAACCGCCAACTTCGGCGGCACGGGAGAGTTCAGGAAATCCGGTGAAATTGATCAGGGAGAAGCGGATGCCATCGTCGGAACGGCACTGGATTCCGGTATCAATTTCTTCAACACCGCTGAAATCTATTCCGACGGGCGATCCGAAGTGATTCTGGGGAAGTCACTGGGTAAGAGAAGAGATGAAGCGGTGGTGATCTCGAAGGTCCATCCCTGCGTCAATGCGGAAAAGTACGGTAAAGGCTATTCAAGGAAAAGGATTATCGAGAGCTGTGAAGCAAGCCTGAAACGCTTGGGGACCGGTTATATAGACATTTACCAGCTGCATATGTTTGACGAGGCCGTACCGCTCGAGGTGACCCTGGGGGCGTTGGATAAACTTGTCACAGATGGAAAGGTCCGCCATATCGGCTGTTCAAACATCACGGCCTTTCAGCTGATGAAAGCGCTTTCTGTCTCTTCGGAAAACGGCTGGGAAAGATTTATGACCTGTGAAGCCATGTACTCACTGGCGGCACGATGGCTGGAATTCGAAGTGCTCCCTGCCTGTATGGATCAAAACGTTGCCCTCCTGCCCTATAGCCCTCTGCATGGCGGTCTGCTCAGCGGAAAATATGGGAAGGGAAAGCCCTGGCCGGCCGGAACGAGATTCAATGATGCGTCGGACACCGGGCCCTGGTCGGTTGAGGAGAATTATCTGTATAAAATAGTGGATACGCTGACGTTGATATCGGAAAAACACGGCGTTACGCCGGCCCAGGTGGCCCTGCAATATCTTTTAAACAAACCGGGCGTATCCTCGCTTGTCATTGGCGTGCGGACGGTTCACCAGCTCAATGAAAATCTCAAAGCAATGGATTTTATGTTACCTGCAGATGATTTTGAAATGCTGGATGAGGTCAGCCGGCCTTTGAGACGGTATCCGTATTATGTGTACGATCCGGTACAGTAAAAAGGACGATTGTATACCGGATTACTATCGTTAATTTATAAAACTATTCGGATTAAAATGAATGAAAACAAGATTCTTGGGTAGAACAGGCATGCAGGTTTCCGAACTCTGTTTGGGAACAGCGAATTTCGGTGCGAAGGGTGTGTACGAAGCGAGCGGCAGGATCGAGCAGAAGGAAGCGGACAGGATCGTCGCTCTGGCCCTTGACAGCGGGATCAATTTTTTCAATACCGCGGAACGATATTCTTATGGAATTGCTGAAGAAGTTTTCGGAAAGGCGTTGGGAAAGCGGCGACAGGAGGCGATCGTCACTACGAAAGTGAGCCCCGCCAGATACCCCGGCCCCAATGACGGCGGGCTTTCCAGAAAGCATATCATCGAAGGATGTGAGGCGAGCCTGAAACGACTCGGTACCGACTATATCGATATTTACCAGAATCACGAGTATGATCCGCACACCCCTCTGGAAGTATCACTCAGAGCCATGGATGATCTGGTCAGGCAGGGAAAGGTCCGGCATATCGGCTGTTCCAACTTCACGGGCTGGCAATTGATGAAGGCCCTTTCAATCTCGGACAGAAATGGCTGGGAGCGTTTCTCTACCCTAGAAATGAGATATTCCCTGTGTTCACGCACTATTGAAAACGAACATATCCCGATCTGTCTCGATCAGGAGTTGGCATTGCTTCCCTGGAGTCCTCTCCATGGGGGGTATCTGACAGGAAAGTATAAACGGGGGGAGCCTATACCCGAAGGAACCCGTTTTAGTGATTTCAATGACAAGTTTATGGAGGTTTTACCTGAAAAATTGTTTGAAATCATAGATGTGCTTCATGAAATAGCCGAAGCGCACAACAAGACTGTTTCCCAGGTCGGTTTGAACTATCTGCTGCAAAAACCGGCCGTGACATCTCTGATTATCGGTGTCCGAAACTTGCACCAACTCGAGGAAAATATTCATGCGGTTGATTGGCAGATTCCATCGAAAGAGACAGAAGCCCTTGACCGAATCAGTCAACCGAGAATGGGATACCCGTATTTTGTCTTCAACCCGGAACTGGACAAGTATGTGCGGGTATAGAGAAACGGATAAAGGAGGAAAAAAGATGAGCAAAATGAAAGCAGGGGTTTTCTACGGCCCGGGTGACATCAGGGTTGAAAGTATCGATAAACCGAAGCCCGGTGACAAGGGAATGCTGATCAAGGTGGGGGCATGCGGCATCTGTCCGGTGATCGATGTACCGCATTACAAGATGGACTTCCCGTTGAAGGATGTCCCGGCACATTACAATAAGGATTTTCCTCCGAACAAGCCGCTTGTGCTCGGCCACGAGTTTTGCGGAGAGGTTGTGGAAAAGGGGGGGGACGTTACCGCCGCAAACATTGGCGACCGGGTGTATGGTGTCGTATGGCAGCCGTGTGGTGTCTGCAATTACTGCCGTTCCGGAAATCACATGAACTGCAAATATGTCGACGGCGGCGGGAGAACCGTAAACGGCGCCATGGCCGAATACCTTTTGTTCCCGAATATGACGGTTGAAAGCCTGATCGAGGACAAGTTTATCATCATTCCCGAAACGTTGACCGATGCGGATGGTGCGCTTGTGGAAGTAATGGTGTTGAGTTTGGGACTGGCCAACAAGGCCAAGCGGAACGATGTCGTCGTTGTGTTCGGTCAGGACCTGATGGGGCTGGGAGTAGCTGCGTATCTGAAGAGAAAAGGCGAAGTATCCCAAATAATCACCTGTGATATCTCAGAAAAGAGACTTCATGCATCGAGAGAAGTGGGAGCCGATATTGCCGTAGATGTGCGGAAAGATAATATCCTTGATGTTGTTCTGGATGCGACAAACGGTAAAGGCGCGGACGTTGTGATAGAGACCTCCTGCCGGTCGGAAAGTCTTCAGCAGGCGGTAAATGTCGTCAAGCCCTTTGGCAACATATGGCTGGGAACCGCCTATACGGATGGTAACTTCTTCAACCCCACCTGGCAGGGCCCCGGAATGGTATCCATGAACCTGACGATGAAAATGGGAATCAGTATTCACTGCGCCTGGGGAACCCTTGGTCCATGGATGCCGAGAATTAAAGAAGTAATAGCGATGATCGAGGACGGCGTTATTACCGCTGAAAAATATGCCACTTTTTATCCACTGGAACAGATCGGGAAAGCGTTTCAAGCAGCCATGGATCCCCATAAATCGATCAAGGTTGTTCTTGAACCCTAGTTTTTTGTTTTTATTACCGTGGTTGTTTTAATAATGATGAGCCGGGAGAAGGTCATGGCCGATAAAGTGTCAGGAGAAAAAGAGTGTCAATACAGCGATCGGGTCGGGAGATTACGGGCCGGTGTTCTTGGCGCACCTGAGATATGTGTCGAGAGAGGATTGCTGATGACGGAATCCTATAAGGAGACCGAAGGGGAGCCCTTCCTCATAAGACGTGCCAAGGCGCTTAAAAAAATCCTGTCGGAAATGTCAATTTCGATTGAGCCGGATGAGTTGATCGTTGGAAAAACGACCTGCAAAAAACGAGGCGCTTTCATTATACCGGAAATCCAATGGGAATGGTATCTCGAACAGATCGATGCCCTGTCTACAAGGGAGTGGGACAAACTGAAGCCGATTTCCGATAAAGAAAAGGCGCTGATGAAAGGGTTTCTGCCCTACTGGAAAGGCCGGTCGACCTATGACAAGTGGCGCGCTCTCGTGCCCGACGGGCTGATGACGGTGAATGATTCGAACCTGTATGTGATCAACACATCCTCCCCCAGCGGTGTTCATATCGGGCATATCGTCGCCGATAACCAAAAGATCCTGACACGGGGATTGAACCACATCAAAAAAGAGGTCGAGGAAAAGATCGACTCGCTTTGTCTATCGGAGATCGATGATTTTAAAAAACTGGTATTCTACAAAGCCGTATTGATCTCCCTGGATGCCGTCATCACATTCGCCCGTCGATACGCCGTGCTCGCCCGGCAGCTGGCCGCGGCCGAAACCAGTGATCACCGGAAAGCCGAACTGAATAAAATAGCGGAAATCTGTGAACGTGTTCCGGCGGGACCCGCCAATACATTTCATGAGGCCATTCAGTCGCTCTGGTTCGTATTTATAGCCCTCAGAAACGAGGTGTGGGGGCCGGGGGTGAGTATCGGAAGGCCTGATCAATATCTCTATCCGTTTTTCAAAGAAGAAATGAACAAAGGGGGAATTGCCGAGGCGGAAGCCTCCGAACTCATATTGATGCTCCTTGATAAAAATGAATGACGCGGCGATACCCATGAGTACCGCCGTTGTCGAACAATTGGCCGGTTTCCCCACAGTAGCCAATATTACTGTCGGAGGCGTGACAAGGAAGGGGAAGGATGCTGTCAATGACCTGACGTATCTTTTCCTCGAGGCCGAAAGAGAAATCGGACTGAGCATGGAGGAATTTGTTGTTCGCGTGAATAGAATAAATTCCGATCTCTTTATTCGAAAAGCCTGTGAAGTCGCAAAAGATCTGAAAGGAAAGGTCAAGTTCATCAGCGATGATACCGCCATTCAGCAGATGTTGAATAACGGAAAGTCAATTGAGGATGCACGGGATTATGTCGTTGTGGGGTGTTTCTCACCGACTGTTCCGGCGAAATCATTGGATATCACTGCTTCGACCATCAACATGCCCCTGCTGCTGGAGCTGACACTGAATGACGGCGTTTCACGAATGACGGGTAAACGGCTTGGTCCTTCTACGGGGGATCCGAGACGGTTTAAAACTTATACCGAGTTGTGGAACGCTTTTGCCATACAGGTCCGGTCCGTAATCCCCTCCGGAGTGGCGCTCAGGAACATGGACAGGCAGATTTATGCGGAATTCGTCCCCGCCCCCTTTCTTTCCGCGGTTTACCCGCCATGTGTGGAGAGCGGTGTCGATATCATAAACGGCGGAACCGCTCCGCTTTCCACCGAAGCCCATGGTTTGAGCGGGGTGCCCAATGTCGGGGACTCCCTCGCGGCGATCAAAAAAATGGTGTTTGACGAGAAAAAGATCACAATGACGCAGTTGATCGATGCATTGGATAAGAATTTCGATGGAGAAGAGAGACTGGTTCACCTTCTCGGGAAATCCCCAAAATTCGGTAACGATATCGATTATGTTGATTCTATCGTCAATGACGTGATTATTTTTACATGCGACGAGATGGGCAAATACAAAGGGATAGCGGGAACGAAACATATCGTTGCGATCGCCACCGGAACCGGGCATATGACCTTTGGAAGGGCCGTCGGCGCATTGCCCGACGGCCGAAAAGCGGGGGAACCTCTTTCGGAAGGAGGTATCTCCCCACACCAGGGAAGAAATATAAGCGGACCCACGGCAACACTCAAATCCGTTGCAAAGCTGGATCACATAAAAGCCGGCGGCGGGTCGGTGTTAAACATGAAGATCAATCCAAATGCCTTGAACGATGATCTGAAAATGAGAAAATTTATCTCCATGCTGCGGACCTACTGTGAAACGGGCGGATACCATGTGCAGTTCAACATCATCAGCGGTGAGATGCTCAGGGACGCAAAGGAGAATCCCGAAAAGTACCGGGATTTATTAGTCAGGGTCGCAACCTACAGCGCATATTTCGTGGATCTGAGCCCGACGCTGCAGGACGATATTATCGCCAGGATTGAATTCGGGGAATTGTAATCGGTCGGAAGTGAAACGGCCCTGCAAAGGCGCAAATACAACATTTACATACCGGTCAAATGTCAACCCTGTTAGAGGGGTATCAAGATGACAGATCCGACAACCCAGAGCAAAGACGAACAGCCCGGCAGTCGCCTTGGAAGATTAAGGGCGTCGATGCTTGGCACGCCTGAAATGTGTATCGAGAGAGGGTACTTGTTAACCCGATCCTATCAGGAGACGGAACGTTACCCATCCATAATTCGAAGGGCCAAAGCGCTTGAAAAAATAGTGACGGAAATATCGATCCTTATCGAAGAGGACCAGTTGCTGGCCGGTGTTGCCACCAGCAAAAAAAGGGGCGGACCGATTATTCCGGAAATTTACTGGGACTGGTATCTGAAAGAGAGGGAGTCCATCTCCACGAGGGAGTGGGATCGATTCCAGCCGCTGACCGACGCGGAAAAGGAAAAGATGGAGACGTTTCTGCCATACTGGCAGGGACGATCTCTCTACGATAAATGGCGGCCGACAATACCGGAACATTCGGAAAAATACTTCTTCAAGACATTTCTTCCGGCAACCCCCATCAGTAACATGCACCAGGCGCACACCTGCCCTGAGTATGAACGGGTGTTGAAACTCGGCTACAAGGGACTGTTGAGGGAGGTTGAAAGCCGCCTCGAACGAATGGATCCCTCAAAACCGGAAAATACAGAAAAAATGCTTTTTTATCGGGCCGCCGGAATCACCCTGAAGGCATCGATGGTGTTCATAAAAAGATATGCCGCCCTCGCAGAAAAAATGGCGGGAGAAGAACGCAGCCCTGAAAGAAGGGCAGAACTGAAAAGAATGGCCGGGACATGTGAATGGATTTCTGAACACCCTGCCCGTAATTTTTATGATGCCCTTCAACTCATCTGGTTGACCTATATCGTCATCATAAATGAGAACTGGGGCCCCGGCCAGAGTTTCGGCAGACTGGATCAGATTCTTTTTAAATACTATCGGAATGATATCGGATCACGCGCCCTCACACGCGAGGAAGCAAAAGATCTTCTGGCCATGTTCTTTGTCAAGCTGAATGGTTTGACGACCCCCTTTTGTGATGACTATGTCCGGGGCCAGCCGGGGTTTGCCATGCTGTCCTGCATCACTATCGGAGGGATCGATGCGTCGGGTAAAAGTGCGGTGAACGACCTGTCATTTCTATTCCTTGAAGCAGAAGAAGCGGTCGGATTGACCTGCGAAGAGATCGTCGTAAGAGTTCACAAAAACACACCTGAAGCATTTCTGATGAGAGCCTGCAAAGTCGCCAGAAATTTAAGGGGCAAAATCAAATTCGTGGGGGATGAAGCGATTATTCCCCAACTGCTCAAAGATGGGAAACCGGCCGACTACGCGCGCGATTATGTTATTGCAGGATGTTTCATACCGGTAATTCCGGGCAGATCCCATGATTACGCCGGTGACTTTCTCAATCTGGCGGCAGTTGTAGAGTTGGCATTGAATAACGGATATTCGAGGATCACCGGGGAAAAGCTTGGGCCCCAGACAGGTGATCCGGGAATGTTCATATCATTTGACGATGTCTGGGAGGCCCTTAAAAAACAGATCGCTTTTCAGATCCATGAAATGATCCCCATCCGGATTTCATACGCCGATATTTTTGCAGCGTACTGCCAGTATCCCTTTACCTCCTGCTTTTATGAATCATGTGTTGAAAAAGGAGTGGACTGGTCCAATGGTGGAACGGCACCGCATAACACATTTGTCATATGGATTGCGGGGGACTGCCGATGCCGGCGATTCACTGGCCGGGCTGAAAAAGACGGTTTTCGATGACGGGAAGATCACCATGACGCAATTGATTGCGGCCCTGGATGATAATTTCGAAGCGCATGAAGATGTTCAGCATCTGCTTTCAGCTGCGCCGAAATTCGGAAACGACATCGACTATGTCGATGACATCGTAAACGATATTATTAAATTTACGAATGGTGAAGCCTCGAAATATACAAGCTGTGAAGGCGCCGTCTCCAATATCGCTGCCGGTACAACGACCACTTTTTTACCCTTCGGGTACATGGTCGGTGCATTACCAAACGGTCGAAAAAAATCTGAACCGCTGGCCGACGGCGGCATATCACCCGCCCAGGGACGCAACATATCCGGCCCAACATCTACCATGAGGTCTGCATTGAAAGTCGATGGCCTGAATATGACCGGCGGCTCCGTGCTTAATATGAGATTCAACCGATCCGCCCTGAAAAACGGCGACAAAATGCATAAATTCGCCGCGCTGCTGAGAACCTACTTCGAAAATGGAGGCCATCTGGTTCAATTCAATGTTACGGACAGCGCAACTTTCAGGGCAGCGCAAAAAAATCCCGGACGGTACCGGGATCTTCTTGTGCGTGTCGCCACATATAGTGCCTACTTCGTCGATCTGCCAAAAGAGTTGCAGGACGATATTATTGCCAGAACGGAATTTAGGGATATTTAGCCGATTCGAAAGTCAGAATAAGCTAT
The DNA here is from genome assembly GCA_963677545.2 of Desulfobacterales bacterium. Classification (GTDB taxonomy): domain Bacteria; phylum Desulfobacterota; class Desulfobacteria; order Desulfobacterales; family JAFDDL01; genus JBECKW01. The sequence goes on from CAXXKH010000052.1 coordinate 139,774, forward strand.
TTCAAAACAAAAATATCGGGAGCCAGTTTCAAAACGCCCCATTTCGGTCGATCTCCGCGTTGGGCGAAAATTTCAATCCTCGGAATATGCTGAATATACCTGCGGTTGAAATTTTCGCTCCGCCTTGAGCTTGACCGTTCTGTCGAAGATCCCGCCGCTGTATGGCGGGGAAACGTTTTGAAATTGGCTCTCGGGACAAAAGATTTTTGAAAAATGGCTTTTGGCGTGATGGATTACTTTTTGTACTGCCGACTGCGGCGGCAGTACAGGGATTAGCGGCCGATTGATCGTCCCTCCCTTTAATCGGTCGCATTCCCTTAAAAGTGGAAAGGCAAAATCCATAATAAAAGAGCATCAGCACGGTATCGACTGGCAAAAAATGGAATAAATTATCACTTAAAAAAGGGGCGTGTAATGGCACTGTCGGTGATGGGTAAGGATCGGTTTTACGGCTGGGTAAATTTAGTTGTCGTCGCCTTTGTTATTCTTGTTATGGAGGGGCTTTTTGTGTTTTCATTTGCAGTATTTCTACCCTTCATATGCGATGAATTCGGGTGGAGTCGGGGGTGCCGTGTCAGGGGCATTGGCCGTGACGACAACCGTCGGAGGCTTGATTTGTCCTGTTGCGGGTATTTTTGTGGATAAATATGGATCTCGTGCCGCCATTGTGGTGGGCAATATTATCGCCATAATTGCGTGCTTCATCCTCGCTTTTCATAACCGGCTCTGGCAGTTCTATCTGGGATCCGGAGTACTTGTGGGAACGGCTATCGGCCTTGCCGGCTACATCGCAACCACTACAATCGTGAACAACTGGTTTATAAAAAGAAGATCTCTGGGAATCGCCATTGTTTTGTCATCCGGTAGTTTAGGAGGTATGTTTATTGTACCGGTTATCCATATCGTCATTTCAAGTGTCGGATGGCGGAACACTTATCTGATAATGGCTGCTACCACTTTTTTTCTTTCCACACTGCTGCCTGGTTTTCTTGTGAGAAACAAGCCCGAAGATCTTGGACAGATTCCCGACGGTCAACACTCATCGGGATCTGATGAGAGCAATGAGCATTCATCCATGCACAAAGACAACGAACCCTACAGAACACCTGTAGATTTCGAATTTAAAGAGGCGATTAAAACACCATGCCTGTGGTATCTCGTTCTGGCCATGAGTTTCCAAATGCTTGGAATTATGGGCATGATGGCCCACGGCGTAGCGTTTATGATAGATCTCGGTATTACGGCAGGTGCTGCGTCTATTGCGTTCGGCCTTTTTTCGGGTATAGGCACCGTCGGAAGATTGGGCGTTGGATTTTTAGGGTTGAAGTATGACATAAAAGTGCTGGCTATAGGTGCATTATGTGTCATGATTGTTGGAATGATTATTCTTCTGAACACAAAGACATTTCCTATGGCGATATTGTTCAGCTGTATCCTCGGCATTGGGTCCGGCGGCATAATGGTTTCCATTTTCAATATCGTGTCAAATTATTTCGGCGATAAAAATTATCCAAAAATAATGGGAGTGATGACACCATTTTTTGTAGTTCTAGGGGGGCTGGCCTCTCCCATCGCCGGGGTTATTAGAGATGTGACCGGTAGTTATATAACGTATTTCCAGGCAGGCCTTGTTCTTCTCATCATCAGTACATTATTTCTATTTCTGACCAAACCTCCGATACATCCTTCTCTTGTGGGCGGAAAGGTTTCAGGATTTCCAAAAACGATTCGGACACCCGATAGTCAGAGTTAAAAAAAAATTAGATTTGGGACGATAGGTGTGTGTTTATCGAAAAAATTCAGAGTGTAATAGGAGATTGAAAATGAAAAATTTTTGCAAGTTTTCGTTGGTAGTCATTCTGTTAATAGTTCTTGAAACTTCGATAATAGGGGCGCAGGAAAGAGGGTCTGGAGAAAATGCAAATGATTCAGAGTTCTGGCTCGAAGAGATCATGGTGACATCGGAAAAACGCGAGGAAAGCATTCAGGAAATTCCCGCTTCGGTTATTGCCGTCAGTGGAGAGGAGTTGACTTCTCTTGGAAAAATGACCACGGCAGAGGTTCTTGAAGAGATGCCCGGTGTGGATTGGAACTCTTCCAGGGATCTTATCGGTTCCGGTCATGCACAGCCCGATGCGGGGATTAAAATCCGCAGCATCACACGGAAGACAACATCGGACGGCCAACCGCCGTCTGCGGTTGCAACTTATGTCGATGGTGTTTTTGAAGGCATGGGCGGCAACTATGATATCGAACGTGTAGAAGTGTTGCGCGGCCCCCAGGGCACATTGTACGGACGAAGTGCAACGGGCGGTGTTGCCGCATTCGTCACCAAAGATCCGCAACTCACGGAGTTCGGCGGCGATATGAAACTAACCGTCGGAGAGTATGAGCTTAGAAACGTTGAGGCGGCAGTAAACGCGCCTTTTGGAGAATCATTTGCTCTACGTATCGCCACTCGATATCACACACAGGATGGTTACTTCAACGAGGCAGGCGGAAAGGAGGAGACGAAGGAAGCGAGAACAAAGCTGCTTTATTATCCGACGGACAAACTCCGGATTCTCTTGTCCGGCGCTGTGAGATTTCAGCGGTATAACAGCGGAGGATGTTCCCAGACCTTTATCTCACCCGATGAGTATGACTATTGCGGCTCATATGAAGATGTGTTGCTCGGCAACTATAACGAAATGTATCAGGGGACACTCCAGGTTGATTACGATTTCGGGAGCAGCAATTTAACTTATATCGGGTCTTATCGTTATTTTGAGGACACGGATAATCTGCAGGGAAGCGTAAGGGCATATCCCAACTGGACGTTCAGGGATCTCAATTATAATCCAGGCGAGTGGTTCCATACCGAGGAGGTGCGCTGGGTATCCGACTCCGATGGGTGGTTCTCATGGCTTGTCGGCGCCAACTACTATTACAGCAAATATGACCGCACCCATGGGGGGGAGCAGGTCGTTGCCTATGAGTACCCGGGGGGGGCCGAGGACCATGCGCCGGAATCCCGCGACGCCCCGGTTTTCGACTTTGCTATGGCGGGTCATACGTATAACCTTGGTTTTTTTACGGAAGAGACCTTCAAGCTGAGCGAAAAAATGCGCATCACCGCCGGTTTGCGCTACGATATGAGTGAAGTCATGGGGGATATCGGCTATCGGCTGAATTTAAACCAGACTGAATTCGGGAATTTTCTCAGCCCTCCCATGTATATCGGTACCGAGTATGCGAAAACCCTCGATTGGGAAAACATCACCTACAAGCTGCGCGTTGAGTACGACCTGACGCCGGAAAATATGATCTACGCCATGACGGCAACCGGTTTTCTGCCGGGAGATGTCCGAATTAGCACTCATGGTGCGAATTTTATCGTTTTGCCATATGATGAGGAGAAACTGACGACATACGAAGTGGGGCAGCAAAAACCGGTTCCTTGACAACAGAGTTCAGTTAAATGTCTCCCTTTTCTATTACGACTATGATGAATACAGACATACAGTCAATTTGGCGACGCAACAAGGCGTCGACTATATCATCATTGTTACGCCGCTAGAAATGTTCGGTGCCGAGGCTGAGTTCTTGTGGATGGTAACGAAAAATGACAAGGTATCCATGAACCTGGCTTGGCTGGATGCCACGATCAAGGACTTTCCCATGATAGATGCCGGTGCGGGTCCGGTGGATTCCCGGGAGTACTTGACACTGTCGGACATTCCGGGGACCTCCCCGTTGACGGGGTTTCTGCGCTATGAACATACCTTTCATTTGGCCGGGGGGAGTACTTTAGTGCCCCGCCTGACATTACGCTATTCGGACGGCTATTACCTCAACCAGTTGACCCAGGCCATGGTGGATATGGGACAGCTGCCCTATAACTATCAGGATTCCTATACGACCTGCGATTTTGGCATTACATGGACATCGGATGACGGCAAGTATTCGGCTTCGGCGTGGGTACATAACCTGACAGATGAGGAGTACAAGCTTAGTGCTTTTATCAGCGGAACCGGCACGAACACGAATGTCGCATATCTTGGTGCTCCCCGTAATGCCGGTGTAAATTTTTCAATCAGATTTTAACCCTCTAAATTGATAAGGCAACCTTTTCCAAAAGTGTTCCAGGAAAAGGCTGTCATCTGAAATCGACCTGAGTCTGGGGATATTCCTCTGGGAATCTAAACCGAATTTCTATCAGTAGAATTCAAAAAAAGCCCCTCCGGCTTTCAGTTGAAAGCCGGAGGGGCTTTTTTTATAGCTATCGGTCACCCCCATTCAGCGGTCTTTCAATCCCAAGTTTTTTCATGCGTGATCTGAGTGTCGAGTCTTTCATACCCAATATCCGGGATGCACCGTTTTTACCGCTGACCCGCCATCCCGTTGACAGCAGCACCTGTGTGATGTGTTCTCTCTCCATTTCCTCCATGGACATATCTTTACTGGTTGCGGCAACTTCCGCCTGCTGCTGCTCTATTCTGAGTGTCGAACCGCTGCTTAAAATCATTCCCCGTTCGATGACATTTTTGAGTTCTCTCACATTTCCCGGCCAGTGGTAGGTCTGCAGTTCGTCCATTATTTTTTTGGGGATGTTTTTTATGGATTTTCCCATGCTCTGTGAGAAGTCTTCGACAAATGCCCATACCAGAAGCGGGATGTCTTCCTTTCTCTCACGCAGCGGCGGAACTAGGATGGGAAAAACATTCAGGCGGTAGAAAAGGTCCCTTCTGAACACATCCTTCTTTACGAGCTCAGCCAGATTATGATTTGTAGCGGCAATTACCCGGACATCCACGGAGACCGTTTTTGAACTGCCGAGTCTTTCAAAAGTGCCGTCTTCAAGAACCCTTAAAAGCTTGGCCTGGAGCTCCATGGGCAGATCGCCGATTTCATCAAGGAATATAGTGGATTTGTCGGCCGCTTCAAAACGTCCGGACTGTCTGGAAGCAGCGCCTGTAAAGGCGCCTTTTTCCCGTCCGAACAACTCACTCTCAATAAGGCTTCCCGGCAATGCCGCACAATTCACCTTTATCATCGACCGGGCATTCCTTGGGCTCAAATTATGGATCGCTTTGGCCAGCAGCTCTTTTCCAGTGCCCGTCTCTCCGGTTATAAGGACACTGGTATTCTCCTTTGCAACTTTTTCTACAGACATAAGAACTTTCTTGATCGCCCTGCCTTCACCGACTATCTCTTTGTGCCTGTATCTGGTCTCGACTTCTTTTCGAAGATAGATATTTTCTTCCTCAAGCTTATCTTTCAGTTCATTGATTTCTTTAAATGCCTTTTTCAGCTTATTTTCAGCTTTTTTTCGCTCTGTAACATCACGTGTGAGAGAAAGAAGCAGGGGTTTATCCTCCAGATCGACACGCCCCAATCGAATCTCTACGGGAAACATGCTTTTATTTTTTCGTCTGTGAACTCCTTCAAAAGTGATATGCTTTTCCGCCTGTAAGGAGTCCCAGTATCTACCCCGGTGACCTTTTTCGGCAACCTCCACATCCACATCAGATATGGTCATTCGCAAAAGCTCATCCCTTGAGTAGCCAAGCATTTCACAGGCCGTCAGGTTTACATCTAGTATCCGGCCCGTGTAATCATGAATAAAGAAGGCGTCCCCTGCCTGCTCGACCAGCATTCTGAATCTTTTTTCGCTCTCCTGAAGGGCGGTTGTTGCGGCTCTTTTGTCGGTAATATCCAGCATGATTCCCTCATATATGGTCCCACCCGCCTTTCTTTTTAAAGCCCTGGCTCTGACGCTAAGCCAAATGACCTCACCATCCCTTCGCTTGAATCGCACTTCCGCTCCGTCGATATAACCGTTCAATTCCATCCTGTGCAGGACGTTCTCTCTTTCCTTCGGATCAACGTAGAGCTGGGCGGCATTTGTACGGGATTCCAGAAATGCCTCTTTTGTTTTAAAACCGAAAAGCTTCGCCAGCCACTTGTTCGCGAAAAGAAAATCCCCATTTTTATTGGTGCGAAAAAAACCCACAACGGCATTTTCGATCAGATTCTGAAATCCATCCTCAATTTCCGGTATATTCCCGGTTTTTTTTCCATTTTTCAAAAATTCTGAATCGACACAGCCAATTTCAAAACACCCCTTTTCGACCGATCTTTGCGTTGCATCATCGCTCTGTTTTATAGCGGGGCGCGATTTTGAAAATGGCTCAACAATGTCTGATTTTTCCCCCATGACCTTTTTACTCGCTTTTCGGCTCATTTGATATTCTCCGCTCCAATCAAGTTATTATCGAAATATCGCTAAAAACACGATATTTCGCAAGACTTTTCTTTGCTGATTGACAAATGAATTTTTGGACATTTCATTAAAAATAATTTTTTCAGAATGTTACAATACATAAAAAAACGTCCGTACATGGCACGCTTAATGTAATCAATATCTAATTGAAATTGATTTTGTCGATATATCGATAATATTTGAATCCTGACGCTCTATTGCCCGGGATCAAATAAAATTTATACAATATTAACCCTCTGCAGAAACAGGCCGACAATATGATCGTGTTTATTCTTAGTCTGAAGGTTTCCCCCCTGGAGCGTAAAGAAGTTGTCAGCATTTTCGATACAATAGCCGGTTCAACATCCGTAAAACCGGGCTGTAAAAAAGTAAAGCTCTATTCTGATGTCGATAATGATGATGAACTCTTATTGATAGAGGAGTGGAATGCAGTGCCGGATCTGGAACGGCATGTCGCCTCTGACGAGTTCAGAAAAATCATGGCCATAATGGATATGGCAGTCGAGCCGCCGGAAATTTCATTCAATACCGTCTCATCGGTAGAGGGGTTTGAGCTGGTTGAAAAAATTCGGGCGCGCATAAGCGCGTAAGACTGATTTCTAATAAGTTTTATCATACTATTAATATGCTCAGGAGGTAATAATTATGGGAAAGAAAGTATTCGTCGATTTGACCCATCCATTCAGCGCGGAAATCCCCCGGTGGCCCTATTTCGTAAAGCCGGTCATCGATTCGATGCACACCATGGCGAAGGGCGGTGTTCTCACGCAAAGGGTTGACTGCGTCCAGCACACAGGCACCCATGCCGATGCGCCCCGTCATGTCATGGAACGCGAATTCGACGGCAAACGTGCTCGTTATACCCACGAAATGCCCGTCGATGCGTACACGGGCGACGCGGTCTGCCTTGAAATCGATATCCACCGCTGGGGGCTTATTCTGCCCGAGCACCTCGAGGACGCCTGCAGGCGCGCAAACATCAAACCGGAAGAGCTCAAAGGGATGGTGGTCTGCCTGAACACCGGCATGCATCGCAAATTTGACGACTCCAAAGAGTACTACCACTATTCGTGCGGTACCGGTGTCGAGGCCGGCAAATGGTTCGTAAAGCACCAGGTCAAGTGCGTGGCCATGGATATGCAGGCCCTGGATCATCCGCTTCATACAGCCATGGGAAAGAACGGCCCGCCCCAGATGAATCTTCCCGGTGCTTCGGGAAAACCCATCACGGAAGAATACGTCGAACAGTTCGGTGAAGAAGCATATGCCGAATTCGAGAAAGCCGCCTACATCAAGTTGCACGGCCGGGAAGCATATGATGCCAAATATGGCGATCTTGAAGCGATCGGTTGCGAGGGGACCTGGGAACCCTGCCACAAGCAGATGCTGGGCCATGGCATAGTTGGCGTGGAAAACCTGGGCGGAGACCTGGACAAGGTGGCCGGCAAACGCTTCCGGTTCTTCTGTTTCCCGATTCGCTGGTATATGGGCGACGGTTCCATGGTACGTTGCGTGGCCGAAATTGACGAAGAAGAGTTGAATGACGTGCCCGAAAGGACCTACACTTACTGTGGTACCGGGTACGGCCCGGCATGTGAACGTTAGTAATTGATAACGGAGAACCAATAATGACGTCCCGATATATTTTACATCTGTTTCGTTTTATCACTCTGTTTCTGCTTTTATTCACATGCATGACAGGCTGTGAAAAATCCGGCACTTCAGAATCGAAAATAGACCCTACCGGTGGTTTTGGTCCTCAAGTGATTAAACATACCGACAAACTTTACGATGTATCGACCGCGGGAAACGGGCATGTATGGGTAGTGGGATATTTTGGTACGGTTTTTCATTCCTCGGACAGTGGTCTGAACTGGAGCAGAACAGACGTGGGGACGAAAATATCTCTTTTAGGCGTCCATTTTATCGACGAAAAGAGCGGCTGGATTGTGGGTGATCAGGGGATGATTCTTCATACAGATGATGGCGGAGACAGCTGGGACAGGCAGACAAGTCCGGTAACCGATGAAAAGCTCCTCAAGGTTCAGTTCATTGATCAGGAAAAAGGATGGATAGTTGGTACCTATGGTCTGATGCTTCACACGGAAAATGGCGGAAAAAACTGGGAAAGACTTCCATTTGAAGAAGATGTGATCCTGAATGACCTCTGTTTTATCAATTCAGCCCGGGGGTGGCTTGCCGGCGAATTCGGGCTGATCTTTTACACTGAAGATGGCGGGAGAACGTGGGTTAAGCAGCTTGAAGATGAAATGGGCAGAAAACTGTTCGGGCTCGACTTTGCAGACCATCTTCGAGGTGTGGCGGTCGGAAATGAAGGCGTCATTTATACTACCATAAACGGAGGCAAGGATTGGGTACTTAAGGGCGCCAACAATGATACCCTCCTGAAGGTCGCTTTTGCCGATGAATTTCATGCCACTGCTGTTGGGCTCAGAGGGTGTCTGACGTTTACTGAGGACGGCGGAGACAACTGGCGATCCGTCTGTCCTCTGGATCATTTCACATGGCTTTCGGGAATAGCATACGACAAGAGCGGAAGAGGTTTTGCCGTTGGGGACGGGGGCAAAATTCTGATCAGTGTGGATTCGGGCCTTAACTGGGTGCCGTATTATCAGCCGGCAGCACAATAGTAACTCTTAAACCAAAAAAAACAACAATCGGAGTCACAGCATGTATAACGCCCTGGTAAAGTTCCTCATACGCTTCAGAATATTGGGTCTGATAGCAATGGCTGCCATAACCGGGTTTTTCGCAACCCAGATCGTTCACATGGAGATGTTCACTCAGTTTCTCGATCTTTTCCCCCACAACCATCCCTACGTCCAGGTTCATAAAAAATACAGCAAATATTTTGGAAGTGCCTACCAGGCTTCCATGATGCTGGAGGTCAAGGAAGGGACTGTATTCAACAAAGATACGCTCGAAAAGATCAACAGGATACAGATGGCGGTTGATTTGATTCCGGGAGTCGATCACTTCGGGATATCTTCTCTGGCCAGCCCCAGGGAAACGGTCGCAAGGGAAACCCCGGACGGGATATCGGTCAAACCGATCATGGAAAATCCACCCGAGGACATAGATGGCATCGACGATGTCAGGAAGAAAGTATTCACCAGCCAGGCATACGGCACACTCGTTTCAAGGGACCAGAAGGCATTGATGCTGAACGCGAATTTTCACCAGGGACGACTCGATTTCAATCTCCTGTTCGAAAAGTTCATGGAAATCAAGAAAAACGAAGAAGATGCGAATCATCGCATATATCTCAGCGGTCAACCGCTTCTTTACGGATGGATTTACCATTACTTGCCCAAAATGGCAGTCATATTCGTTTTAACAACGTTGGTAATTCTCGTCATGCTCTATATGTACATGAAGGGATTCGGGTTCTGGTGGATACCGTTTTTGACAGCCGTGATCAGCAGTGTATGGGGGCTTGGATTTTCGGCCATGTGGGGATTTCATTTCGACCCCCTGATAATTGTCATTCCCTTTCTCCTGAGTGCCAGGGCGATCAGTCACGCGGTCCAGTGGTATGAAAGATTTATCGAGGAGTATACTGCTCTGGGGGACGCAAAGCAGGCAGCACAGGTCACCGGGGCAGGCATGTTCCCGCCCGGAATGCTGGGTATCGTTACCGACGCAGCCGGGCTGTTCATTATCAGCCTGACACCGGTTCCCATCCTCAAAAATCTGGCCTACCTGGGAACCGCATGGGCACTGAGCGTCATCTTTGCGGTTCTTGTTTTTCTGCCGATGTTTTTCGCCACATTGAAAAGTGTAAAGATGCCGGCGGAAAAGAAAATCGATAGAGGGTATATTGTAAGGGCCCTGTCCGTCATGACCGGCTGGACATTTGGAAAAGGAAGATTTGCAGTCTTGTTTATAGCCGGAGCGCTTCTTCTATTTGGAATCATATCTTCCATTCAATTGAAATATGGGGATGCGAATCCCGGCAGTCCCATCGTCTGGCAGGACTCCCCTTATAATGTGGATACTGCCAGGATCAACGGCCGTTTTCCGGGGATCGACCAGATGTGGGTGGTTTTTGAATCGAGTGGCGATTATCCTGCCATCGCCCAACCTGAACTGATGCAGGGGATGGAATCTCTCAAACAGTATATAATTGAAGATCCCAATGTGGGGCATGCTGTTTCTCTTGCAGACCTTGTTAAAGGCGTAGGAATGCTCGTGTATGGAAATGACCCCAAATTCGAATCGATCCCTTCCAACCTCCGATCCGTCAGCGACCTGCTCTCCTTCTATAAAATGGGCGCGAGCGCGGGCGACCTCGACAAATGGGCGGAACCGAACCTGAGTGCCGCCAACGTAAGAATATTCCTGAAAGACCATAAAGGAGAAACCCTCGCAGAGGTAATAGATCGGATCAGACGTTACATTTCGGAGAACAAGGATACCATGGGCAATGCGGTCATGAAGCCGGCAGGGGGCCTTGGAGGCATACTGGCAGCCGCAAATGAAGTCATCGCCGACAAGAACCACCAGTTGCTGATGATGGTTCTAGGCGTCGTATTCATCCTCTGTTCGACGACCTATCGCTCTTTGACCGCCGGATGCATGTTTGTGATGTCGCTCGTCCTGGCTAATTTTTTTGCCTTTTCGTACATGGTTTACCGAAATATCGGCCTCAACATCAATACACTTCCGGTTGTATCTCTCGGCATAGGCCTGGGGGTTGATTACGGACTTTATATCATAAGCCGCATAAAAGAGACCTACAGGGAAGAAAAAGATCTCTCCAGGGCGGTTGTAAAAGGCGTAACAACATCGGGAAGAGCCGTTTTTATGACGGCCACCATGATGACCGCGGGTGTTGTGTTCTGGTATTTTTCACCCCTGAGATTTCAGGCGGAAATGGGCATTCTTCTGGGAATTCTCATGATGTCCAACATGCTTGTGGGCATTCTGGTGCTTCCTGCCATTGTCAATATCCTGAAACCCAAATTCATACTGAAAGCATAAAGAATATATTGCTGCAGTGAAAGGAGGTGTTTCGAGAATTCATCCGGACAAACCAGAGTGAAAGGAATATGAGAAGTATTCGACACTTACGAAAAGGGGGATACAATAACATGTATAAAAAAAAACGCATCCATCTAATTTTGATTCTGCTGGCAACAGGGCTGCTGGTTTGCATGTCGGCATCTCAGGGTCTGGCGTTTCGAGGTGTCTCGTTGGGAGACACGGAACTGAGCATCTACGGGTTTTTGAGAAACAACTACGGCTATTTTCTCGAAGATCAGGATTACACGATCGATGACGATAAACTGGCCACCAACAGAACCTGGTTGCGCACGAATGCGGACTGGCGGTTTTCGGACAACTTAAGTTTGTTTGCATCCGTTCAGTTTGTCTATGAGCCCGAGTACGATATCGAAGAAGGATCCATCAGCGAATCGGATGGGGAGGAGTACAGTGAGTACGACGATCTTAACGACGTCCTCAGGGAAGCATATATCGACTGGCGCCCGTCAAGCAACCACAGTTTCAGAATCGGCAGGCAGATCGTCATTTGGGGTGAGTCTCTGACGGTAAAGGTGGGGGATCTGGTCAACCCGGAAGACACCCGATTCACCTTCGCCTTCGCGAATTGGGAAGATACCCGTATCCCCATGTGGATGGTGAAGGGCCTTCATTATTTTGACGGCATTGCCTCGAGTTTCGAATGGCTGTTCTCACCGAACCTGGTGAGTGAGGAGTACCGTGTGAACCGCTCGGGAGAATCCGCTCAACCCGTGGCTTTTGAAACGGTAGGCCAACGATTCTCGCTGCACCCGGAGGACCGTTTTCTTCCCCCGTATGCGGTCGGCAATGACGGGTTGCATGCCTTCACGGAAGGCGCAGTTGCTGCAAACCCGTTTTCACGCGGCTGGTCGGATTTGAGTTTTCTTCCCTATATACCCGGTACCGGGTGGGTACCCGATGAAATCCCGAATGTCATTCACGACTATCCGGATGACGGGTTGGATGATGCCCGGTTCGGTTTCAGAACCAATACATTTTTAGGTGGATTTGAGTTCGGTGTTTCCTATTATCATACTCAGATTTACAACCCGGTGGTAAAGCGCAGTATCGAAACTTTTCCCAGCGGAATTCCGGATCCGCAACAGCCGCAAACCATACGGAACTACTATTTGGTTCACCCGGACGTCGATTACATCGGCGCTTATTTCAACAAGGACATAAAAGTGGGGTTAATCCGGGCGGAAGCGATCTACGCCCCGAATATGAGCTATAACACCTTTGATCCTGCAGATTTCGACGCTGTTGTCGAACGGGATTACTACAAATACATGCTGGCGTGGGATTTAACCGGCGCGCTCTATTTCGATTGGCATAAGAGCGCACCTATCGACATCACTATCGAGCATATCGGAGAGTACGTCCCCGACAATGACAATATTCAGAACGCCATATACGCTACAGAATTGGAGCAATACAAACCCAGTCTCGGTGCCAGGATCACAACAAACTGGTTTTACAACAAGATCCAGACAGATCTGATCGTGAGTTATGGCTTCAACGGCAAGGACGGCCTTATCATGCCGCTGGTCAAGTGGATGCCGTCCTGGAAAAATAAGGCGTTTTCCGCCGAGCTTCGTTACATCGGTATTTTCGGAGACAACGATTATGAAGACTTAGGCATGTTCCGTCAGAAGGACATGATCGTTCTCACCACCCAGTTAAATTTCTAAAATGCAATTTTCATAATTTCGGAGGGAACCCATGCAAAGTGAAAAGAAAAAAAAGAAAGCAATGGCTGCGATAGTATGCCTGCTGATCTGTATGTGCTTCACCGGACTGGTGTCCGCCCAGGAAGCACCTCCTCAGCCCGGCGCCACAATCGATAAAAATAATTTTGAACAATACAGGGAATTTTTCCCGGAGTTTTTCCATGAGGCGTTTACATCCGGTTGGGAATTGGTAGAGCCTTTGAAAATTACCATTCAGGAAACGACATCCAACCCGGTACCCGAACCGTTTATGGCAGCGACCGAAAAAAACAAAGGCAAATATTCCATTGACGCAGAGGGATACATTCAAGGCGGAGAGTATAAGGATATCGTAGGATTCCCTTTTCCTGACATCGATCCCGGCGACAGTGAATTTGCGATCAAATTTATGTGGAATTTCGATTACCGCTACAAGCTTGACGACATGTATTCCATGTTCATGAATTACGAAAAAAGAAGAGGTGAATCAACGGTTGTGTCCACTGTCGAGTCGTGGCAGATCTCCTTTCAGAGCAGGATGTATGTAGATCCAAAACCGTTATACGAAACATCGAACGGGCTGAGGTTTGTTAATTTCTTGAGAAATGTTTCCCCGCCCGTCCAGAAAAATTTCATGACCCTGCTTATCAGGTACATAGATCAGAAAGCTTCCGATGCGACATTCCTGTATCTGCCCAGCATGCGGCGCACCCTGAGGGGGGAGGCGGGTCAACGGTCCACTCCAATCAATTCATCCACCCAGGCGCCGGATGATTTCGAAGGCGGTTTTGCCGGACGTATTCCTGAGTTTACCTACAAATACCTGGGTGAGAAAAAAATGGTCGGTCTGGCTGACGCCAAACTTGGATACAAGGACATGCTCGACGTTAAAGCGGACATGATACCCGTCGAGTCGAGAGGGTGGGAAGTAAAAGATGTTTATGTGTTTGAAATTACGCCCAAGAATCCGAAATATCCCATGAGCAAGAAGGTGATCTATATCGATAAGGAAAGCCATTGGCCCTACTACTGCGCCGGTTGGGACAGAGCAGGTAACCTGTGGAAGATATGGCAGACAGCGATAACCAAGCAACCCAATGCGAAGGGGGAACCTTTCCCGTATTTCAAAGGCATGCTTGGCGTCGACACCCAGCTTGGCTATGGCGTTCAGATGTTCACGGATTGGGAAGCCAATGCCAAGGGATTGAAGGAGTCGGATGTGTCCGTTACTTCCATGCGTAGAAAGGCAAGATAATAAGGAGGATTCTTTGAAATGGGAAAAGTAATCATTACGGCCGCTCTTACCGGCTCTATTCACACACCATCCATGTCCGAATATCTCCCCTTCAGGACGGAGGATCTGATTGAAGAGGCGGTCAGATCCTATAATGCCGGTGCGGCGGTTGTTCACGTACATGGGAGAGACCCTGAGAACGGAGTTCCCTCAGCCAGCGGTGACGTCTTTAAAAAAGTACTGAGCGGAATAAAGGCAAGGTGTAATGTGGTAATCACGCCCACAACCGGCGGAAGCGCATCGATGACGCCGCAGGAAAGGCTTGCCGTCGTAAGTGCGCTGAAACCGGAAATGGCAACTTTTAACGCCGGTTCTCTCAATTTCGCGCTCTATCCGGTACTGCAAAAATACAAGAACTTCAAATACGACTGGGAAGAGAAATATCTGAAAGACACCGAGAGTTTTATTTTTTCCAACCATTTTGAATCGCTTCACATCTACATGAAGACAATGAATGAGGTGGGTGCCAGGCCTGAGATAGAAATTTATGATGTGGGTCAGATAAACAATGTAGCCCAGCTCATGAGGGAAGGATACCTGAAAAAACCGGTATATCTACAGTACGTAATGGGTATTCTCGGCGGTATCCCGGCTACGGCCGACAACCTTCTGTATATGATAAGGGAATCGAAGAGACTGCTGGAGGAAGATTTCATATGGTCGGTATGTGCGGCCGGAAGATTCCAGTTCCCCATGGGCATTTTAAATGTTCTCGAGGGAGGTTTCTGGCGGGTGGGCCTTGAAGACAACCTGTACTTGGAAAAAGGGGTTCTGGCAAAGAGCAGCGCCGAACAGGTCGAAAAGGCAATCCGGATTATTCGCGAATTCGGATATGAACCTGCGACACCGGATGAGGCCAGGGAGATTTTGCAGCTTAAGGGAATTGATAAGGTAAATTATTAGGAAGGGATTATGACGATGAAAAAAGGCGATGAACTATTAAAAGACCTTTTTGATATTACAGGAAAGGTTGCCATCGTAACCGGCGCGACAGGTGGTTTCGGGAGCACCATCAGCATGGCCCTGGCCATGGCCGGCGCAAAGGTCATGGTTACCGGTCGCAGTGAAGACAAGTTGAAAATGCTCGTTGAGAAAATTGAAAAAGAGGGGGGGACAGTCGCCTGCTCGACGGGTTCTCCCGTCGACCATGACGATGTAAAGAGAGTAGTTAAAGATACAATAGATGCGTTTGGAAGAATAGATATTCTCATCACTGCAGCCGGTGTAAACAAACCGGGCCCCATCGTCGAGCAATCCCTTGAGGAGTGGGAAATGATAATGGATGCCAATGTGAAAGGCACCTATCTTTTCTGCAAGGAAGCCGGGAAAGTGATGATCGATCAGGGGGACGGGGGAAAAGTGGTTCTTCTGGGTTCCGCTCGCGGAGAACTGGGAATGGCAAACTATTCAGGATACAGCACCTCCAAGGGAGCGGTTCATCTTCTTGCAAAGACACTCGGTTGCGAGTGGGGGCAGTACGGTATCAATGTAAATGCGATCGCACCCACCGTCTTCAGGACCGCCCTTACCCAGTGGATGTTTGACGACCAGGCAATGTATAAGAATTTCTTGAAGCGCATTCCCATCGGCAGGCTCGGGGAACCGGAGGATTTCATTGGCATCGTGATCTACCTCTGTTCTAAAGCCTCGGACTTTATAACCGGAACGGTTATTTGTACAGACGGAGGATACACTGCCGGCTAAATATTTTTACGGAAATAGATACGGGAAAACGTGCATTTTTGGTTTTACCGGATAGGAGAGACCACGATATGGCAGAGATAAAGAATATAACCGTCATCGGTGCTGGTCTGATGGGCCACGGCATCTCTCAGATTTTTGCAAAAGGGGGATACGCTGTCACACTGATGGATCTGAACGAAGACCTCCTTTCCAATGGACTTGAGAACATCCGGTCGAATTTGACTATAATGGCTGATAAAAATATCGGAGCATATGATGAAATCGATTCGGTCATGTCAAGAATTAAGACCACGACAGACATGACTGAAGCAACTGTTGGTGCTCATTTCATTGTGGAAGCAGTGTCCGAAAATCTTGATCTGAAACAGAAGGTGTTTGATGAGTTGGATACTTTGTGCCCCCGTGAAACCATACTTGCCACCAACACCTCTGTTATCAGCATTACCGAGATTGCATCAAAATCGATGTTTCGCGACAGGATCGTAGGGACTCATTTCTGGAACCCTCCCTACCTCATTCCCCTGGTGGAGGTTGTCCGTGGAGAGGATACGTCCGATGAGACCATGGACCGGACCTTTTCTCTGCTCCAGTCCGTTGGAAAACATCCCGTCCGTGTGAACAGGGATGTGCCCGGTTTTGTGGCCAATCGTCTTCAGCACGCTCTCTGGCGGGAGGCCATTTCCATAGTTGAAAAGGGGATCGCCGATGCCGCGACGGTTGATGAGTGCATCAAATTCGGATTCGGTTTGCGTCTGCCGGTTCTCGGTCCGATGGAAAACAGCGATATGGTCGGTACGGATCTGGTCCTGGCCATACACAGTTATATTCTCAAACATCTGGAGAGCTCTCCAGAACCCTCTCCTCTCCTGAATAAATTGGTTGAAGATGGTAACCTCGGATTCAAGTCCGGCAGAGGGTTTCAGGAATGGCCTGAAGAAAAAGCCGAAGAATCAAGAAAGAGACTTCAGGAATATCTGCTGGGAGTTGTATAGGAGGAAAAGAAACGTCAATGACTGTTGATTATCCCAAATATCGCTGGTTTCCCCTTGCCACACTGATAGCAGCTCACATCCTGCAGGGGATGGCTCTGATCGGGCCGACTCCGTTGGTTGGATCGATAGCTGACACCCTGGATTTCAATCTCGGCGCCGCCACTGCCGCCGCCATGCTGCCGTTTACTCTGATGGTCGCGATCGGCGGACTTATCAGCGGCATGGTAATTGATCGATGGGGGCTGGCAAAGACATTTGTTCTTTTTTGCTCGCTGGAGACAGTGGCAGCTCTGTTGATGCCTTTGTGGGGGACTTCAACCGTCGGATTGATTTTTCTCAGGGGGTTGCAGGGGCTTGGTTGCGGACCGATTACCGCATCGGGTCCTAAAATGGCGTCTGAATGGTTCCCGCGCAGCCAGAGATCGATGGTGCAAGGGGTCACAGGCGCATCTCTATCCATGGGGATCATTATCGGACTGAACATCGGTCCGGTCATCGCGGACATGAGAAACTGGATTGTCACACTGACACTGCTCGGCGGTCTGATGATTATTGCCGTTATATTGAGCGTTGTTTTTATTTTCGGCCCGGAATCCCCCGGGTCTTTGGAAGACCAGGCAACAAAGGAAGATGTCTCCAAAGATTTTAAAAAGGTATTCGGCCTGCCTGCTTTCTGGATGACCTTTCTGTCGACATTTACGCTTTCGTGGGTAATGCAGGGGTACCAGGACCTGACACCCGGACACATCGCTGTCCCGCCGCCCGTCGGACTGGGGCTTGGGAGTGTCGTTTCGGGACAAATGATGGGCCTGCTGGTTTTTGCATTTATTCTGGGATCATTGGCGACGCCTATTATTGCGGAGAAGATTTTCAAGGGCAGATACGGCAGGGCAATCACGATCAGCTTTTCGCTGACGGCTTTTTTCTGCCTTTCGGTCATGTGCCCGATCGTTAAATCAAACATGCTTGTTCTGGTGATTTGTTTGTCCCTGGCCGGATTTTTCATGGGCATGCCAATGGCAAGCGGCATGTCATTCATCGCAAACAACTATCCCGAACATATTACAGGCAGCGTGGGGGGCTTCACAATGGGCCTGGGCATATTCGGCGGTGCCATCGGAGTCGCTGCCGGGTCGACAGCCCTCCATATGACAGGGATGTACAACGTTTCAATAATTATTGTCGGGGTCGTTGCGGTGATTGGCGCGATCGCCGGATTCGGTATAAAGCCGGTAAAAATATTTGATTGAATACGAAAATAGGAGAGAGAAGACGGCAATGAAACGAATTGAAACCGAAGACGCAATGAGGTTAGAATGGAGACTTGAAGGCGTCACTCCCAGAATGATTGACTGGTTCTGGTCAAACATGGAGAAATGCATGCTTCTCTGGCACCCTTCACAGCATGAACCGCTGGAATGGGCAAGGGCTCCTGTGCATGGAAACCCGATCGACTCCATCCACATCGCCCCCCAGACATGGGCCGACGGTACCCGGCAAAATCTTTATATTCAGTTGGTCGATGTTGCCACACTCCCGGGGCAGTTCACCAGGTACATAACCTATGAACATGTGGCGATGGTCGCGGGCATTGGCTTGGGAGAAGAAGCCCTGAAAAACCCGGAGATTATGGGGTACCGCATCCACCAGTGGTCTAAAGCGGATCATGGTGTCTCCGGTGAATCCGTGGCGATCGGCATGAAGAAAAAAGAAGACCATGAGGCCAAACGGGTCTGGGCGGACCATTGTGAAGAGGAAGTTTCGAACTGGGAGGTGTTTTTGCCCACGATCTATAACCTGTACAAGGTGGTTACCAATACGGATTATAACCCCTATGCCGACCTGAGTATTGAAAAGGCGGGGGATAAATACCAATACAAATATATAAAATCATGATGCCTTTGAAAAAATGGAGAGCGTAATGACAGTCCAATACCAACCCATGAGGAGCCTCATATATGTCGATGTCGTCAAGGAAGACTATCGGCACAAACTCAGACACTGGCTGCATCGATACCATATTGCAGACAGCATTTCTCAGTTCGGTCCCTACGTGACCAAATATGCTTTTTACCCCGCGCTGCCCACCCCGGTCGAGGGGGAGAGGTTCGGTACTGTCAGGATGCAGTTGACCGAACACTACTGGATGATCAATCCGTTTCAGGATGATCTGAAAGTCAAAACCATCACCGAGTATATGCCGATGGATACATTGAAGTGGCAGGGCATGATACCGGATACCAATGAGCAGTTGAGCGAGAACATGAATGGGGATGCCCACCGATCTTCCGGAGGCGATAACAATACACCGCCATTTATTTTCGCATTCGTTCCGGTCTGGTGGGAAGAGGAGTTCAAGGGCAAGGAAAGGACCGTCGAAGACGGTCCCAACTACCGCTGGCAGTTTGTCCTAAGGTATCCGGATGGGGTCCCCGCGGAAGAGGGAGATGACTGGTTCTATAAGAAAGTAATTCCACTTTTTTCAGACATGCCGGAAGTGACGAGAATTCTCACGAGCAGAATCAAGCGGGATGTCAACGGCTGCCCGTATCATCGACTCGCTGAAATGTGGTTTGACAGCCCCAGCGACTGGTACCGTGCCGCAGTGGAGAAGGCAGTATCCATAGAAAAACCCGATTGGGCAAACCGGGAAAAATTTCCCTACCTGAAACCGAGATTTGAAATATCGAGTATTTTTGTGACCGATATCGCTGAAATTGATAATATGACCCAGTTCAGGGGCTACTATACAATGCGATAGCTTTTTTAAAGAACACCACAAAGGAGTATACGCAAATGCAGATTCTAGGGATATCGAGCGGTTTCAAAAACGGCAATAACGACTCGATGTGCAAAGAGGCCCTGATGGGGGCAAAGGAGATGGGGGCGGATGTCGAGTTCATAAATCTTCACAACCTGGAGTTGAAATATTGTACGGGCTGTGTCAGCTGCGTCATGTCGCTGTTTTCGGGCAAAGGCAACCGGTGTGCCTTGAAGGACGATTTCGACTGGCTGCTGGACAGAATGCTGGATGCGGACGGTATCGTCTTCGCCACCCCTGTATTCGTCAAGGGGACGCCGGGAATCATTCATACCCTGATCGACCGTTTCGGCCCGAGAATGGATAGAGGAAGCAATGTCATTGCAACGAAAATAGCCGAGGAAAAAGGCGGCAAGGTTCCCGACCCCAGAATCCTGAAAGAGAAAGTCGTCTCTTATATGGGAATCGGCGGATCGGACTGGACAACCAGAATCCAGTGTGACCATGGACTCCAGGCCATGACGCCCATGTGGAAGATAATAGACAATGAGGTCTTTCCCTGGTCAAAAGGAATCATCACTGGAAGACAAAAAAGTGGCCAGGGTACATCAGATCGGCGTAAACCTGGCCAGGGCCGCCAAAGACATCGCTGCTGCGACCTATCAGGGGGAACCCGGCGTCTGTCCCCACTGCCACAGCCGTAATTTTTATCTCAACGACAACTCGTCTGAAGCCGTCTGCTGCCAGTGCGGCATTATCGGCGAGATAAAGGTAACAAACGGCAAAGTTGCCTTTGAATTTCCGGAGGAGCAGTTAAAACATGCGCACGACACCCTCTCGGGAAAGATGATGCACGTTGAAGATATACAAAAGAATGAGAGTGGCATTATGGAATCTAAGAAAACCGATGAATTCAAGGCGAGGGTGAAGAAATACAAAGCGTTTATTTCAGCTTCTACGCCCGAATAGTGTCGCGAGTAATAAATAAAAAATGGAGCGTCTGAAATGAAAAACCCGGCGGAAGACCGGAATGCATTTAAGCCGTCTGAAGAATACCTGGTATTATGCCAAAAAGCTTATCGATACCTTCGGAGACACAGGCGGTTTGGTAGTGGATGGATCCGTTGAGGGAATCCCCACGCAGGACAGCATCGAAAATGTTATAACTATGATTGAAACAACAAGGGAATATGGTGTTTATTGATCGTATATTTGGCTCATCAGGGAGGGAATAATGGGTATACACAAAATACTAATAGACTATGAGAAGTGCACGGGCTGCAAGAAGTGCTACAGGGCCTGCTATGTGGATGTTATCGTATGGGATGCCGAAGCCAAAAGGCCGGTCGCCAAGTACCCGGAAGAGTGCGCGACATGCAGTTGGTGTGAACTGTCCTGTCCGGAAGGGGCGATTCAGGTGATTCCGGTCAATCCGGTTTCTATTCCTGAGCCTTATCCCAGGTCCTTTTATCCCAAATCCTATGTAGAAGAGTAAAGGGAGGTGAATTCGATGTCTGATATAGAAAAATATGGCGAGGTTTTTACAGCCGATGTGCTCATACTGGGCGGCGGACTGGCAGGTCTGATAATCGCTAACAGAATCAAAGAGCTCAACAATAATCTCGATGTGCTGATTGTCGAGAAAGCCACCACCGGCTATTCCGGATCAAAGGCCAACAAGGGCGCGGGGGTTATGTGGGTGCTGGATGAAACCGATGATGTGGACAAATTCCTGGAGTTTTATGTAAATGAGGTGGGGCATTACCTGGAAGACCAGGAAATGGTCAAAATCTATGCCGAAACTTCGCTCCAGCTTGTCAAGCTGTTCGAGAACTGGGGGATCGACATCATGCGGGATGAAAACGGGAAGCTTTCGCGGATAGAAGAGATACCGCTGTGGGCGCTGACGGCATATGATCTCGACATAATGCTTAAACTCAGAAAGTTGGCGAAGAAAAACGGGGTCCGAATGGTCAACAAGACCCAAAGCGTGGAGCTGCTTACGTCAGGAGATGCTGTAACAGGAGCCGTCGGCTTTGATATCACCAACGGGACTTTTCGTATCTTTAAAAGTAAGGCAACAGTCATCGCCAGCGGATCCTGCAACTGGATGGCCACCAATATGTGGTCCAGCGGCAGAGGAGACGGGGTCGCCGCCGCCTACCGGGCGGGTGCGCAGTTGCGGAATGCCGAAATTTCCAATTTTTACAATATCGGCCTCAGGGGCAACATGTCTTCCATCGTGGGGGGGCAGTATGCGCTTTATAATGATCTGGGAGAGTATATCCCTCCAAAATACTGCAAAGAGTGGGAACCCGACTTCGACATAAACATTTTTCTTGGTATGGAAAAGGAAATCATGGAGGGCAGAGGGCCGATTCTTTTCGAGGAAACGGAAATATTTGTAAAAAATCCCATCGCCGCCGGCGGCTTTCTTTTCAAGTGGGACCGGGAATGGGCAGGAAAATTCTGGAACACCCTGATGGCAAAGGAAGCAAAATATACATCGGATGAGAGATGGCGCCCGGAAGTGGTCCCCCTGTTCATCGGTGAAATGGGCGCTATCAGCGTGGATTACAGCATGAGAGGGACCCTTCGGGGCATGTGGGCCCTGGGGGATGCGTCCAAATCCGGCTCCAGTTTCTGCGGCGCCACACCGCCCCCCTGTCGCCTGAGGGGATCCGGCCTGACGTGGGCGGGTGTATCCGCCATTCTGGCGGGACCATCGGTTGCCGAATATGCAGCGGGTGCTGGTGACCCGACGGTGTATGAAGACCAGATCGGAGAATTTAAGGAGGCGATCTTCTCTCCCATGAAGCGCAAGACAGGAATGAATCCCCGGGATGGCATTCGAATGCTTCAGGAGGTGATAACCCCGCCTCGCTATAGCATACGCAAAAGCAGGGAGCGTATCGAAGAATCCTTGAAAGTGATTAACAATCTTTACGGTCTTGTGGAAAATGAAGTCTCTCCAGAAGAGGACTATCATATGCTCGGGTTGTGCCACGATCTCAGGAACATGACGTACTGTTCGGAAATCTACATGAAGTCCGCACTTGAAAGGAAGGAAACAAGGGGATGGCATGTGAGGGAAGATTTTCCCGAACAGGACGACCACAACTGGCGCAAATGGATTACGGCCAGGCTGGAGAGCGGAAAGCTCAAACTTTCATCAGAGAAAATTCCCTTTGAAAATTACAAATACAATCCTTAGGAGGTGACATCATGTCAATAAAATTAAGAGATCCGGAACTGACGCCGGAGGAGAAGGCGAAACCATACGCCAAATATTTTTACAGGAAACCGACGCCTCCGGACCCGGCCGCTCTGAAGCGCATGGAAAATCCCATAGATCCCGCGAAAGCCCTGCCCATCGAGCGGCTCAATGAGATGCTTGACCCCGGATACCACGAGGTTGAAGCGGGGTGGTGCGCCCTGCCCCAGGGGGGGCTCTATGTGGCGAACCTTTTGAAGATGCCGGGTGTGACCGTTGATATGGTCGACTGGTGGTTCGGGTGGCATGGCCTTGAAGATCTTCGCTACAAGATCTGGTTCCCGCCGGGACATTTCGGAGTGTCCATGAGCGACCGTCACAGGGCGATCGTTCTGGATCCGAATACGCCGCCGAAAAAGAAGTTCCAGGGGATTACCCACTATGTGCTCGAAGATACCAATGGGCCGAGTGTGGAAAAGATTGCCATCAGCTTCATGACGCCCGAAGAGGTGGGATTCGACATGGATCGTTTCAAATCACCCAACGTGGGGACGCTGGTGGCGGCCAACGGATCGGCCAAAATGCTGAATCCGCCGCCCGGAATTCCGGATCAGAAATCACCGGCCTTTATGATGCACTTTATCCGTGAAATTCCCGAAGGGGTCGAGTTTCGAACCCGGTTCTGGATGGGGTATCATATTCTGGATAAAAAGCCCTACTATTGTCTGCCGAAGACCGCCAGGATACCCGAGATAGTCGCCAAGGGATTGGCCATGCACAATGTGGAGGAATACACGAACCTGGCATCATTTCTGCCGCAGATTTATGAAGAGCAAAAGGGAATGATTCAATAATGGGAAAATTTAAACATCTTTTTTCTCCTTTGAAAGTCGGAAGCTTTACTTACAAGAACAGAATCGAGAGCGCACCCATGGCATTTGCGCTGATTGCCTGCAATCCCGAAGCGGCGGACAAGTCCTTCCGAAAACTGGAAGCGCCTGCCCGGGGTGGGTATGCCTGTGTCGCCGTTGGTGAACTGGATGTCAACTTCAGGGATGCCATACGGATACCGTTGCCGCCGGTTGACTTTACACAGACCGATGGGTACGTGGTTGAAAAAGTCGGCGAATATGCCGGAAGAATTAAAAAACACGGCGCAATCGCCATATGTGAGCTCATGCATGCGGGGGCGGAGAAAACGCCTTTCGGGCCGGACCAGGAATCTATCGGCCCGAACGACGAAGTGCGTCCCAACGGAACCAGAGTACGCGCCATGACCGGGCAGGACATGGAACGGATCACGCAGGATTTTGTTACCTGTGCAAAGTTTGTCAAGAATTGCGGCTATGATGGTGTCCTCGTACATGGGGGGCACGGGTTTCTTTTCACCCAGTTCCTGTCCCCGACCTACAATAAAAGAACGGATGAATACGGCGGAAACCTGGAAAATCGGGCAAAGCTTCCCATAATGATTCTGAAGGCGATAAGAGAAGCGATGGGGCCTGATTTTCTGCTGGAGCTGAGAATAAGCGGCGATGACGGCTACGAAGGGGGGGTGACACCCGAAGAGACCGGCCGGTTCGTGGCCATGCTGGAAGGCATTATCGATTCCGTCCAGGTGTCATGCGGAATCTATTACGATGCGGTCGCAACACACCAGTTCACCTCGATGTATGTCGAACATGGGATCAACGCGAATCTTTCGGCAATCGTCAAAAAATTCACGTCGATGCCGGTCGGGGTCGTTGGCGGCCTTAACGCACCGGAGCAAATGGAAGAGATTATTGCCGAAGGAAAGGCGGACTATGTCGTACTGGGACGGCAGTCCCTGGCCGACCCCGAGATCGCCAACAAGGCGAAGGAAGGGAAAGAGGATCTGATTAGACGTTGCATCCGTTGCTATAAGTGTTTTCCGGGATCTCCGGAAGAAGGGTATACCGATCTGCCCTTTGATAGTATGGAACTGGCGAAGATTGTCGGTTATTGTTCAATCAATCCCCTGGCGAATCTTCCTTTTGATCCATACGAACTGGAGCCACCGAAGCAATTGAAGAAAGTGTTGATTGTCGGTGGGGGGGCGGCCGGAATGCAGGCGGCGATAACCGCTTTTGACAGAGGGCATCACGTCACACTGGTTGAAAAAGGTAACCGGCTGGGCGGGTTGCTGTATTTCGCGGACCATGAACCCGACAAGATCGACTTGATGAATTTCAGAAATGTATTGATACGGGAGGTAAACAATCGCGATATTGAAGTGCTTCTCGATACCGAAGCGAATGACGATTTCATTTTCCGGAGCAAACCGGATCACATTATCATCGCCACCGGTTCCGAACCCCTGACACCGAATATTCCCGGGATAGAGAACGCTGTTCAATCCCTCGAAGTCTATAAAGGCAACGTTCATTGCGGCAAAAGAGTAGTCATGATCGGCGGGGGCCTGGTTGGCGCCGAACAGAGCCTTCATCTCGCGAAGGAAGGACATGATGTGACCATCGTGGAAATGCTGCCGCGCATTGCCAATGAATCCTACGGGATGTATCGTGAAGCCCTGATACGGGAAATCGCGAAGGCGACACTCGATATCATGGAAAATACAAAGTGCCTGGAGGTGGGAAACACGTTCGTAAAAGTGCTGCTGCCGGACGGGCAAGAAACGTCTCTTGAGGCCGATACGATTCTTTACGCCCTCGGCATGACGCCCACTCCTTTTGATGAATTAAAAAAGGCGGCAGCGAATCTTCCCGTGGACATTATCGGGGATGCCATACAACCTGGAAAGGTCGACCGGGCGATAAGCACCGCATATCACGCAGCCATAAATATAGGAAAATAGAAAAATGAAGAGGCCGACACCACTCTATTTGTGCCTTGTACTTCTCTTGTCACTGATACTGTTTCGTTGCGGACGTGCGCCTGAGGATATTAAAATAGGCGTCATTCAGGCCCAGACGGGAATGTATGCCGGTTTCGGAACAGGGGGCCTGTTCGGCATTAAAGCGGCCGCTGAGGACATCAACAGGCTTGGCGGCGTTGATGTCGGCGGTAAAAGGATGCCCGTCCGGCTGATAATCGTCGACAACGAAAGCGACCCCAACAAAGCGGGCCTCCTGGCCCAGAACCTGGTGGTCCGGGACAACGTCGCTTTTATTCTTTCCGGTGACGAGCCGCCTCCCATGCATCCGGCAATTTCCACGGTCTGCGACCGCTACGAAATCCCTTATATCACATCCGTGGGGCCTTTCGAGCCCTGGGTCGCCATGCGCAACGAAACCGACACCAAATGGCCTTATACCTGGGCAACAGGTCTGTTCGCTATTGCGACGCCGCCGGTGGCGCCTGATTTCCGTGCAGGCAAACCGGGCTATACGGTAAACGACTACTGGGTGGATGTACTCAGACGTTATGGCGATGAGGTCGGGAAAAAAGTGGCCGTGTTCGCATCGGATGACTCGGACGGGATCGGCTGGTACAGGGGGCTTTCCCAAATGCTCAAACCCAATGGCTTCGAACCCATGGGCTATGACAAAAACCTGGGACTGCTCCCCACCGAAACCACGGACTTCTCTTCCGTGATCAACGAGTGGAAAGCCGGCAACGCCCAGGTGTTGTGGGGAAATTGTCCGGCGCCATTTTTCGGGGCTCTCTGGAAACAATGCCATACCCTGGGGTTTAAACCGAAGATGGTATCCATAAGCCGTGCCCCTCTGTTCTATCAGGACATCAAGTCCTGGGGCGGCGATTTGCCCCTGGGGGTGTGTGTAGAAATCTGGTGGGATCCTTCCATTACCGAATACCAGGGGATCGGCGATACAACACCTGCGTCTCTGGTCGAACGTTGGAAGAAAGAGACCAGCCAGCCCATAAACCCTGCTGTTGGTCCCGGATATCGTGCTTTCCAGGTTCTTATGGACGCCATCTCCAGAGCCAAATCCATTGAAGGCGAAAAGGTTAACGAAGCGCTGGCTTCAACAGATCTGATGACCCTTGGCCATCGTGTCAAGTTCGACGAAAACCATTTCAACCGCAGTCCTTTGTACTACGGTCAATGGCAAAAAACCGACTCTCCGGAAGGTTGGAAACTGGAAGTCATTTACTCCAAACACGAGTTCGTCCCCGAGACATCGGAACCGCTGTTTCCGATTCCATATTAACTCAGCTTTCTGGTTTCTGGTGTTGCTGAAAAGGCAGGATACAGATGGGGGAGTTTGCTCCTGAAAGGGTTCAAGGATTCAAGGGGTCGAGGGGTCGAGTGAAAGACCTGAATAATCATAAAGTGCTTCCGAATGTCAGCAATGGATTTGATGCTGACTGCTATCCGTTTTCTGCTTTGCATAAGGATGCCTATTTCTTTTATCCCTTGAACCCTTGGCCCCTTGAATCCTTGAACCCTGAAGGCTGTGTTAATAATAAAATGCAAAAACAAAACAAAACTTTATTGAGATAGTACCCGAGGACAAGCCGTTGCCGGAACCCATTCTCAGCCTGAAATCCGTCACCAAACACTTCGGGGGTGTGACGGCACTTGAAAACATCAGTTTCGATGTGGCGGAAAATGAAGTTGTCGGGCTGATGGGACCCAACGGCGCTGGAAAAACAACCCTGCTGAATATCATTGCCGGGGCTTTCCCGCCAGACTCGGGAATGATTCATTTCAAGAGTATGGATATCACCCGGCATCCCGCCCACAAATCGTGCAGGCTGGGTATCGGTCGGACATACCAGATTCCCCAGCCCTTTATCTCCCTTTCGGTAAGAGACAACCTTCGCGTTGCAGCGGTCTTCGGGCAGCACCGTTGGATGAAGCGTATCCCGGATTTTGATATAATCCTTGAAATGACCGGGCTTTATGACAGAAAGGATCAACTGGCAGGAGAACTGCCGATCCTCTCTTTAAAAAAACTGGAATTGGCAAGGGCCCTGGCGTGCAACCCCGAATTGGTCCTTCTCGATGAAATTGCTGCCGGGCTCACCGACTCGGAAATTCCAAAAGTTCTTGAGACCATTTCTGACATACGAGCGATGGGTATCACCATCATAATTGTCGAGCACATCATGAAAGTCATGATGAAGGCCGTGGATCGAATCCTGGTTCTGGATAAGGGGGCGACCCTCTGCTCGGGTACCGCCGATGAGGTCGTCAATGATTGCAGGGTTGTTGAGGCTTATTTCGGGACGTGAGTCGATCAAGGCTGACAAAAGGAAAAAAGTAGTAAAACTCGATGGACATGTAAAAAACTGAATCTCACGCAAAGACGCAAAGTCGCAAAGATAACTACTTAATCTTAAATTGTTTTTCTTTGCGTTCTTGGCGGCTTTGCGTGAGACAATGTTTTTTTGAATGTTTCAAACTTGATATTTAATGAATATGGCTGCGGATATTTTACTAAAAATCGAAGAAATCGATGTATTCCACGGATCGTTTCAGGCGTTGTGGGGAGTCTCTCTGGAAGTCAAAAGGGGTGAGATCGTGGCCCTTATCGGTGCGAACACTGCCGGAAAGTCTACCCTTCTGGATACCATCTGCGGCTTGCTGCATCCGGCAAAAGGCGCCATTACTTTCCGGGGCCGGGACATCACGCGTTCCGATACCTATAGAATCGTGGATATGGGGATTACACAGATTCCCGAAGGTCGAAGTATCTTCCCGGAAATGACAGTAATGGACAACCTTGTTATCGGCTCCTATACGCCCCGGTCCAGGGGCTGCCGGAAAAAAAATCTCAAAAGGGTGTTTGATCTTTTCCCCAGGCTCGAGGAGAGAAGAAATCAGATCGCCAATACACTCAGCGGTGGTGAACAGCAGATGATGGTGATTGGCCGCGGTCTGATGTCAGCGCCCGAGATGATGCTGATTGACGAGATGTCTCTCGGACTGGCGCCGATAATAGTGAACGATTTATTTAACATCCTTAAAGAAATTCGCCAATCCGGCATTACAATCCTGTTTGTCGAGCAAAATGTCCGAAAAAGCATTCAGGAGGCGGACCGGGCCTACATACTTGAAAAGGGAAAGGTCGTTCTGTGCGGGGATTCGTGCGATTTTCAGGAAGAGGATAAGGTCATGAAAGCCTATTTCGGTATTTAGCAGATGGATATGATTTCACCGATCGTAATGGGAATTCTCCTGGGCGGGTTGTACGCTCTCATCGCCATGGGGCTGTCAATGGTCTTCGGCGTCATGCGTATGATCAATCTGGCCCATGGCGATCTGGTCATTCTGGGCAGCTATCTCTCTTTCGCATTGCTGGCTAATTTCGGGCTCGACCCCATTGTCAGCCTGGTCATTACTGTGCCTCTCCTGTCCGGTCTGGGATTTTTCATCCAACGGTTTCTATTGCGCAGGGCGGCCGATATTTCTGATGAAGCACCGCTGATCATCGCTTTCGGAATAGCCCTGATACTCCAGAACGCTATCCAGATTGTCACCGATCCCCAATCCCGGGGTATTTCCACCGCCTATTCGATGGCCAGTTTCTCGGTGGGGCCCTTCCAATTCCCGGTCATTTACCTGATGAACTTCGTGGCGGCTCTCGTTGTCATGGCACTCTTCAGTATTTTTCTGAAGAAAACCTATCTGGGCAGAGCCATAGCGGCCGCGTCACAGAATAAAAAAGCGGCTCAGCTCATGGGTATCAATACAAAAAATATTCATAGTGCTGCATTTGCGATCGCAATGATATCTGCTGCCATTGCCGGCGCTTTTCTGGGAATGACATTCCCGTTCCAACCAACATCGGGTACTCAATTTTTGATAATTGCTTTCGGTGTGGTGATCATCGGCGGTCTGGGCAACCTGTTCGGGACCTTTCTGGGGGGGGTGATACTTGGTCTGGTGCAGACCCTGTCCGGATATTTTTTCGGATCCGCCGCCCAGATGCTTTTCGTCTATTTAGCCATTTTTCTGGTGCTTACCGTGAGACCTAGGGGATTGTTCGGCAGATAATTGTTATGACAAAATTAACATACGAACATATCGCACTTATTTCCATTGTCGTACTATTAGTGGTATTGCCGCTTGTTACAGCCGTTCCACAGTCATGGACGCTCTATGTTTTTATCTTCTGCGTATATCTCTCGATGTCTTGTATGTGGAACCTGATTGCGGGGTACGCGGGGCTGATTTCACTATGCCAACCGGCCTTCCTCGGTCTCGCGGGGTATACGCTGGCTCTGGGGACCTGGATCGGTGTGCCCTGGTGGGCGGGGCTTGTCGGCGGCGCCGTTGTTGCGGGGATTTTTGCCGTACTCATCGCCTTTGCCGTTTTCAGGCTCAGCGGTGTATATTTCGCTATTGGAACGCTGGTGGTTCCCGAAGTACTGCGCAGTTTGTTCATACTCTGGCGACCGGTGGGCGGTTCGATGACCGGTGGCGGCGCCGGATACATGATCAAAAACATATCCGGTGTCGGCATCAATGAAACCTACTGGCTTGCTTTGGTTATCGCCGTCATTTCGATTATCATATTTCGAGCAGTGTTGAGCTCAAATCTTGGCCTGGGCCTGGCAGCTATCCGGGATAACCAACAGGCGGCGGCCAGCTGCGGTATCAACACTTTCAGGCTGAAACTCTACCCCTTTGTCATCGGCGCCATGATCACGGGGCTTGTCGGCGCAGTCTACTACATTCACCAGGGATTTATCGAACCGACCCGCACGTTCAATGTGAGCTGGACCATGGCAATTTTACTGTCCACGGTGATTGGTGGAATGCGCACCAAGGGCGGTGCCATGCTTGGTGCCATGGTCTATGTGTTT
This sequence comes from Desulfobacterales bacterium, assembly GCA_963677545.2. GTDB lineage: Bacteria > Desulfobacterota > Desulfobacteria > Desulfobacterales > JAFDDL01 > JBECKW01. Next base: position 170,517 of record CAXXKH010000052.1, read on the forward strand.
CTCTACTTTGCGATGGCCCGTTATGGGGGGTACAGCCTGCTGATTCAAGGTGTTATCCTGATCACTATCCTCCTGATTTCTCCACGGGGATTGCTCGGCATCTTCAATAAATTTTCGTTCTACCGGTCTTTTGTCTTGTTTATGGACAGGCCTGTACTTGGAAAGTAATTTTACTGCCGGGAGTATGTTATGCCATTTGCGCAAACGAGATTATCGATTCTACTATATGGCCTCGAGAAGATTATCAACCTGACCGCAAGGCGTTACGAGGCTTACCGTGAGCGGCTCAAGGAAAAGAATATGACGGTCCAGCTTCGGCTGGAGGATAGAAGCCAGGGGCGAGTGTTTATCTTCAAGGATGGCAGGGTGGCCTCTCAAGGCGGGATTCATCCGAATCCGGACGTGGAAATCATCTACCGGGATGCCATTACGGCATTGGAACTGATGAAAGTCAAGCGGGACTATCTAAAGATGATCAACGCCATGAAGTCCTTCCAGATGGGGCTTGTCGGTGATGAGGAGCAAGCCATTTGGTTCATGGAAACCCTGAGCATGATATTTACCGTGGGCATGACCTACGGCCGGAAGATGGGTGAAGGGGTGACCCGGTATACCAGCAATACCAACGGCGGGCCGGTGTTTGTCGACGTGAAGGAGGGGAGAATTCTTCGCATCACCCCCATCGAGTTCGATGACGAGGATGCGGCGCCCTGGACCATCGAGGCCCGGGGAAAAACCTTTACGCCTCCGAGAAAGACCACCATCAGCCCCCATACCCTGGCCTGGAAATCCATGGTCTACTCACCGGACCGGATTTTGTACCCCTTAAAGCGGGTTGACTTTGACCCCAATGGCGAAAGAAACACCCGGAATCGAGGTAAATCCGGTTACAAGCGCATCAGTTGGGACGAGGCCCTGGACCTGGTGGTCGGCGAAATTAAACGCGTCAAGCGGGACCACGGTCCCGGGGCCATCATGAACGGCACTGGTTCTCACCATACCTGGGGTGCTCTGGGGTACTGGCTCAGCGCCCGACGCCGGTTTTTCAACAACTTGGGATGGACCGAGATTGTTCACAACCCCGACAGTTGGGAGGGTTGGTTCTGGGGCGCCATGCACCACTGGGGCCAGAGCATGCGTCTGGGGGGGTGTGAGACATACGGTACTGTGGAGGACTGCCTGAAGAACTGCGAGATGGTAGTATTCTGGTCATCGGACCCGGAAAGTACCAGCGGGGTCTACGCTGCTTTCGAAGGGACGGTGCGCCGCCAGTGGCTCAAGGAGCTGGGGATCGAGATGGTGCATATCGATCCCTATTATAATCACACGGCAGCCCTCCTGGGCGGCAAATGGATCGCCCCCCGGCCTGCCACGGGAAACGCCCTGGCCCTTGCCATCGCCTATGTGTGGATCACCGAAGATTTATATGACAAGGACTATGTGGCGAAACGGACCGTGGGTTTCGACAAGTGGAAGGATTACATTCTCGGTAAAGAAGATGATATCCCTAAAACCCCGGAGTGGCAGGAGGGAGAATCCGCGGTGCCGGCCAAAGACGTCCGGGCCCTGGCCCGGGCATGGGGTGCTCGCCGAACATACCTGGGGGCCGGCGGTATTGTCGGGTTTGGAAGTGCCTGCCGGTGCGCCACGGGAAACGAATGGGCAAGGGCCATGGTCTGCCTCATGGCCATGCAGGGGCTTGGAAAGCCCGGTGTGAATATGGGCTGTATGCAGCAGGGCACGCCGGTGGATCACGCCATGTTTTTCCCGGGATATGCCGAGGGCGGTTTTTCCGGAGATATCTTTGGTACGTCCATGGCCGTGAACATGTACCAGCGAATGCCTCAGCTCGCCTCGATCAACACGGTTGGGCAACTGGTGCCGAGACTTGGCATTCCCGAAGCCATTATGGAGGGAAAAGCCGAGGGGTATCCCACGGATTCCAAAACCATTGAAGGCCAGTTTATGAACTTCAAGTATCCGGCCCCCGGTCATTCGCCTGTAAAGCTCTACTACAAATACGGCGGCTCTCACATCGGCACGATGAACGATACGAACCGATACGCACGCATGTACGCGTCCGAGAACCTGGAGTGCGTCGTGAACCAGTCCATATGGTTCGAGGGGGAGGCAAAGTTCGCCGACATCATCCTGCCGGCCTGTACCAGTTTCGAGCGATGGGATATCGGTGAGTTCGCCAACTGCGGGGGCTATATCCAGCACAGTTTCAACCAGTGCAACCACCGGGTGGCGGTGCTTCAGCATAAATGCATCGAGCCGCTCGGCGAGTCCAGGTCCGATTTTCAGATCTTTTTGGATATTTCCAAAAAGCTCGGTCTCGGCGCCATGTATTCCGAGGGGTGTACGGAGCTTGACTGGTGCAGGCGCTACTTTGACGGTACGGATCTTCCCCGGTACGTCTCCTGGAAGAAGTTTATGAAAAAGGGGTACTTCGTCATTCCCGCCCCGTCCGAAGCGCTTCGGGCGCCGGTTTCGTTCCGCTGGTATGCCGAGGACCGGCCCAAGGATACCCCGGAGATAGCGCCGCTTCCCGGGGATTATACCGAGAAGTACGGGGAGGGCCTCCAGACCCAGTCGGGCAAGCTGGAATTCGAGTGCTCGAGTCTCAAGCGGTTCGACCCCGACGATCCGGAGCGCCCTGTAATCACCAAGTATATTCCCTCCTGGGAGGGGCACCATACGAAAGAACTCTACGAAAAATACCCCTTGCAGCTGATCTCTCCCCATGCCCGGTATACGTTTCACACGCAAGGGGATGGCAAGGACAGCATTATTAACGATATCAAGGATCACCGGGTACTTATCAATGGCTATTACTACTGGATACTTCGCATCAACACCAGGGATGCCGAGGCAAGGAGTATTCAGCAAAACGGATTGGTACGGATATTCAACGATCGAGGATCGGTGATCTGCGCTGCCCAGGTGACCGATCGGGTGCCGCCGGGAACGGTACACTCCTACGAATCGGCAGCAACCTACGATCCGGTGGGGGAACCCGGGGCGTCTACAGACCGGGGCGGGTGCATCAATATCCTGACCCCGGCCCGGCCTATGATAAAAAAATCCCACAGCCATGCGGGCAACTCCTGTCTGGTGCAGGTGGAGACCTACAGAGGGGAGAGTGCGTAATGAAACAGTGGTATATGATTATCGATGTTGCGAAATGCGAAGACTGCAACAACTGTTTTTTATCCTGCAAGGACGAACATGTAGAAAACGACTGGCCCGGTTACACCTCGCCCCAGCCCCGTCATGGGCACCGTTGGATGGACATTCTACGAAAGGAGCGGGGCCAATATCCTCACATTGATATAGCTTACCGTCCTACTCCATGCATGCATTGCGGGGAGGCACCCTGTGTGAAGGCAGCTATCAAAGCCGGCGAGCCCGGCGCCGTTTACAAGCGGGAGGATGGCATTGTCATCATTGATCCGAAACAAGCCAGGGGCATGCGCACGCTTGTGAATGCCTGCCCCTACGGCGCCATTTTCTGGAACGAGAAAACTGATCTTCCCCAGAAGTGCACCTTCTGCGCCCATCTTCTGGATCAGGGATGGCAGATGCCCCGGTGCGTGCAGGCCTGCCCCACCGGCGCACTGCAGGTAGTAAAGCTGGAAGAATCGGAAGTGGAGACATTTAGCACCGAACATCACCTCAACATTCTTAAACCGGAACTGGCTACAAAGCCCCACGTCTTATACAAAAATCTGTATAGATACGATACGTGCTTTATTGCCGGCAGCGTGGCCTATGAAGAAAACAGACGCATGGAGTGTGCTGCGGGCGCCCGGGTGGATGTCCGGAAGGACGGTGACACCATCGGCTCGGCTATGACCGACATGTTCGGTGATTTCAAGATCGATGGCATTCGCAAAAACAGCGGCACATTCACTATCGAGGTTACTTTCGGAACCGATCGGAAAAAGCAGATCGATATCGATGTGCCAACCAGTATCAGTCTGGGAACGATAATGTTATAGGGTCAGGTGGACACGGAATCAAGTTCTTCATATATGAGGAACTAACTGGCCAGTTTGTGGAACTCTCCCGGGAGTTCGTGATATAGAGCCGCATCCCTGTTTGAGGCCGGAAAGTCGTCGAATACCTGGACCTGCTTTTTATTGGTGCATCTGCTGCAGGCCCATGTATCCCAGGCACTCAAGATGGCGAAATCAAGACATTGACTGTAATGTACACAGAAAAGGTTCCGATACCCGCTTTCTGGTACCGGGTTCTGACTATCTGTTTTTTCTATCATTTTCAATCTGGGAACTTTATATTTCTGTCTGGACCGCATCGCTTCCTCCTTCCATTTTAAAAAAGAAAAATTGAGCACTTACAACAGCAGAAAAATAGCTATAGACGGATATGATAAGGTTTTTAGGAGATCATCAGCCAAAAGCCTGCTCATGTCCCTATTGATATTGCAAAGGAATCAAAAATAACATAAGTGCCAGACCCCATTTGATCTGAAAAAAATCCCCATTCTTATAGTACTGCTTGAATAGTATGATAGCGCATGAAAAGCCGCAAAAGGTTAATATTAGAACCGATCCCAAAGGTAAGTCTCTTTTTGAAAATACCTACGCGTTAGAACTGTTTGCCGGTATTGTTACCACAGGGACAGGTGCGTTTTTCACAACTTTTTCAGTTACACTGCCGAATGGGAATTGCCCCTTTCCTCCCTGGGAAGCCATGATCACCATGTCCATTTTTTCAGTCTCGACCAGCTTGAGGATTTCAATGGCAGGATCGCCGATTGCGACGTGACGAATGTACAATGGACAGCTGTTTAGATATTTCGTGCAGATTTGGTCTATTCTCTTTTCCGCGTTTTGCATCATATGATCAGTTACTTTTTCCACACGGGTTTCGTTAAAGGCGCCATACCAATCCGGATGGTGCGCCAAGTCTTCAATGACATACAGCACGTGGATTTCCGCACCATATCTTTCTACCAGGGAGACGACATAATCGAGCGCATTACCGGCATTGCTTGAAAAATCTGTCGGCCAGAGAATTTTTTTTATTTCCATGGCATACCTCCTTGAATATATATTTCAATATACCAACTCAGTTTTCAGGACGCCGGCGCCAGGATTCCAATGTATACTGATCCGTCGGCGAATAGCGCGTGGTCTTATCTGAAAATAAATCCCCATCATCATTTGTCAATAAAATGATTTTTGAATACACAAATACATGCATGTCGATTTAAATATACATAAAATCCCCCATTTAATTCTGAAGAGAATTGCTTATCGTTAGTGGTAGAAAAAAAACGATTTAAAAAGAGGGTTATCAACCTGAGATCCGTAGTTGCTTGATAATCTGTGAATGATATCGAAAGGAGTCCTGAAATGATGACCACTACAGGCAGTAGCAATGAAAAGACGATTGTAGACCGCGAAATGTTGATGACACTGAAGACGTGTCCGGCATGTAACCAGCCGTTCACACTCGGGGAGCGAGTCGTGCTGGCGTGCGGAAATTGGAGCGGACCGATGCGTTTCATACACGAAAATGAAGCTGTATATGATGCGGAAGAGGCGACGTATGTCGAGCGTAGCTGTCATGGCGCTGATCGGGTAGCGACTGATTGTTGCTCGCTCTGATCGGAATGAGATACTGTTTGCGAGGAAGTGATATACTGGATAGACCTCGTTGCAATCGGCACCTCTATACGGTGGAATATGACCATACAAAAGGAGGTGCATCTTGAAATTACGTGTGGAAAACGATGATGTCGGATTCGCGGGGGATGGTCAGATTGCGATAATCGATTAAATCCCATGATCCGCCCTATCCCCTTTCGGGGCAACCCGACGGGAGAAAGCAAAAGAGGTTTGGAATCATGTCTGTTTTCAATAGAAGGGAATTTCTTTTAGCATCGGCCGTTGGAATAACCGGTCTTTCCAGGGGACTGACAACCATGGCAACCGAAAATTCCGGCAAATCCAGGGTCGCCCTTGTTAAAACGGGCAACCGCCGGGAGGGCGTCGTAAAGGCCGTTAACCTTTTGAATCTTCCCGACATGAAGGGGAGAAATGTATTTATAAAACCGAATTTCAATACCGCTGACCCGACACCGGGGTCAACCCATAACGATGTCCTCGCGACCCTGGTCAATATGACGAAGGAGCGGGAGGCCGGATCGGTGACTGTCGGGGACCGATGCGGACCCGGTGATACCCAAAAGGTGATGGAAGACAAGGGCATTTTCGATATGGCCCGGGATATGAAATTCAATATCGTGAATTTTGACACTCTGGAAGAAAAAGAGTGGCAGCTGATCACCCCCCCGAACAGCTATTGGGGTGATGGTTTTTACATGGCGCGTCCCTTGCTGGAATCCGATTACGTCATTACCACCGGGTGTCTTAAAACCCATGGCTTCGGCGGTCATTTTACCCTGTCCATGAAATTGAGTGTCGGTGCCGTCCACAGGAAGCACATGTTTCCCCAGTTGCACCAGTCCCCATACATGAGAGAGATGATCGCTGAAATCAACCTGGGGTATACGCCTCAGTTGGTTGTTATGGACGGGGTCGAGGTGTTTACGGACGGCGGCCCGATGGAGGGGACGCTCAAAAAAGCCGATGTGATTCTCGCCGGAACGGACAGGGTTGCCATGGATGCGGTTGGACTGGCGGTCCTGAAGGAACAGGGCGCCAACAGCACGATAATGGACCGAAAAATCTTCGAGCAGGATCAGATGAAACATGCCGTGGCGATCGGTTTGGGGATTAGCGGACCCGGGCAGATCGATATCGTCACCGGAGACGCTGAAAGTGAGGCCTACGGGCGGAAATTGGAATCAATCCTTTTGAAGTCGTAAATAGCCCGGACCGGGCTCCCGGCTTTTCCCATCCGAAATCCATAATCAGAAACCATGCGCCCAGGTTGCGCATACTTTTTCACCGAGCAGTCCATAGATACAGCTGCCACCGTTGTCCTGAATCAGGCAAGATGCAACCGGTATAAAACCATGATAGTACCCTGAAATGTATATACTGCCGGCTATTTAATACCTGCCTTACTGTCATGATAGCGTTGTGCCATGGGTTTTAAATAAAGATGAACTCGGTATTAATGAGATGTTTCTTCTCACCAACCAAAGTAATCGAGTAATAGCCTTATTTGAAAGTGGCTATCACAGGCAAGTTTTTGAATTGTGGTTGTGATCAATCATTACCACAGATGAAAAATGCTCCTGAGCATACCGATCAACCTATTCGCCGTTCTATTCCGGCAGTCGAAACCAAACCTACCGGCAACAATCACTCCTGCTCTCAACATATAGACCGTTTTTTATATCCATATACCAAGTAGGGTATGTCGGGAAAAATTGGTTTACATTGTCGCCAAATTAACTTTACATTTATATTTACATTAAGGCCGGAGAGGTGTCTTGCCGTGAACTTTCTAACAATAGAAATTGCTCTAAACTCATGCCACGGACCATGCTCAACCTCAACACTCTCAAAGTTTATCAGCCAAGAAATCCTCAGACCGGTGGCTACTATAAATGCGTTGAATCCCATTTTGAGGAACTGGAACGAATATGGGACGATCACTATGCCTCTCGGTTCGGATTCTGGCGAGAATATGTCACCAAGGTCATTCACCGGTATCTGGAGTGCGGAGATCTTCACTTTGGTTTTGCGAGGGTTAAATGTGAAGCGTGCGGTCATGAATATCTCCTGGCATTTTCATGCAAACGGCGTCATTTCTGCCCCTCTTGTCATCAGAAACGGGTGGTGGAATACAGCGAGTGGCTGCTCGGCAACGTTCTGAAAGAGGTCCCCCATCGGCAATGGGTTTTGAGCATCCCTAAACGGCTCCGCATTTATTTTCTGTATGATCGTAAGTTGCTGTCAAAGCTTAGTAAATGCGCATGGAATGTTATCCGTGAATACCATAAATCCGCCTCACCGGATGACAGTGCAACACCCGGAGCCAGCATCGCCGTCCACACTTACGGCGATTTTCTGAATTTCAATCCCCATATCCACGCCATCGTACCGGACGGATGTTTTCTGGAAGACGGCAGTTTCCAAATGGCGCCATGCTTTACATCAAAGGACCTTAGCGAGGCCTTTCGGTATGAGGTTCTTTCAATGCTCAAGAAAGAGGAAAAGATCACCGACGTCGTTATCGAAAACATGATGTCATGGCATCACAGTGGATTTCACGTTCATATCGGTGGACGGATCCAGCCCGATGATGAACAGGGGTTGGAAAACCTGGCGAGGTATATCATCCGCGCCTGCTTTTCTCAGGAGCGGATGGTTTATATTCCGGTGGCGGAATCGACGGACGGCGTGGCAAAAGTGATTTACACCTCCAAAGACGGCAGAACTCGAAAAACCTTTAACGCATTGGACTGGTTAGCCCATTTGGTTACCCATGTGCCCGGCCGGTATGAGCAGACAGTCCGCTATTATGGTTACTATCAATGCCGTTTCCTTAAGCAATTTTTCACAATAATGCTGTGAAAAATCGGCGATTTGTGTTATACATTCTTTCGTCATGAAAAATTACAAACCACCCGCATAGGAGAAAAAAATCATGAAAGTAGAAACCCTTGGTGTAGTACACCTGCGCCAAGGTGTGTCCAGCAACTTATTGATTCTATGAAGGATATTGTCCATTCAAAAAACTTCTGCAACAGACACAAACAAAATCCGAACGATTTTTCCAGAAATCGGCTGTTCCCGTTTCAGGAATTGATTTTTTTCCTAATGAACATGAACAACAAATCATACCAAAATGAATTGGATCGTTATTTTCAAGTCATCAAACATGCGGAGATCCCCGAGCGGGTTTTGTTTAAAGGCAATTTAACAAAAGCACGCGCAAAACTGAAACATGAGGCTTTTGTTGAACTCAACGATCATCAGGTTCAATTCTTTTACGATCATTTTCAACCAGAAACATGGTTTGGCTTTAACCTTCTCGCTATTGATGGAACGACCCTTCGTGTACCGGTTGAGAAAGAAATATTGAAACATTTTGGAGGCTGGGCCACCACAAAAGGAGAAAAGAAGCCTTGTCCCAAAGCCCGCGCGTCTCAAATGTTTGACGTTCTGAACAAAATAACCGTTGATGGGATCATTAGCCCCAAAAGCGAAGGTGAAAGAGAACTCGCAGCTTTTCATTTTTTGAAACTTCATCCCCAGGACTTAATTCTTCTGGATCGCGGCTATCCTGCACATTGGCTCTTTAAATTGGCGCTTTCATTGGGTGTGAATTTTTGTGCCAGAATTTCATATGAGCGTTGGAACGTTGTTAAAAAATTCTATCAGTCCGGAAAAACAGAGGCCATTGTCAAAATTGGACCCAGCCAGCAATCCATACGAAAATGTTTTGAAATGGGGCTTAGCAAAAAACCCATCAAAGTCCGTTTGATCCGGGTCGAGCTTGATTCCGGCGAAACGGAAATACTTGTTACATCATTAACGGATCAGAAGAAATATTCATATGACCTTTTCTCCGATCTATACCATCTCCGATGGCCGGTGGAAGAGAATTACAAGGCTTTGAAATATCGGCTCCAAGTTGAGAATTTTTCCGGTAAAACGGTCCACTCCGTTTATCAGGACTTTCACGCCAAACTGTTTTCAAAGAACCTTGCTGCCACGATTGCATCCACGACGAAGAAGCAGATCATAAAAAAATCAGAGCGGTTGAAATTTCTACATCAGATCAACTTCACTCAGGCGCTTGCGGGGATGAAAAACACAATCGTTGTTCTTTTCCATCGCCAACGGAAGCGGGTTGCGACATATATCGAAAAAATACGGTTACTTTTCATCCAGACAACTGAATCCGTTCGGCCTAACAGGAAATACCCAAGGCGGCATAGGGTGAAACAGCAAAGATTCTGCCACGAATATAAGACAACCTGTTAAGGAAACGGCATTGTGGTTACTATAGCAACAAATCAAGGGGGTTGCGAAAGAAGGCGGAAACGGATGACGACATCCCGGTTATCGTAAAAAATGAAATGTCATCTCAGGAATGGCGGCAGAATTGGGCCAGGTTGATCCAAAAGATCTATGAGGTCGATCCCCTTATATGCCCGAAGTGCCAGGGGGAAATGAGAGTTATCGCCTTCATTGAGGATGATCAAATTATCAAAAAGATACTTGATCATTTGGGCTTATGGGAGACCAACAATCATGATCCACCGCCACAAAAGCCCTCACATATTCCTGAGATCACCTACGATGACGACTATTCTCAGATACCCGATGTCGATTATTGGCTTCAATAGTTTTTAAAAGTCTTGACGACCCGATGGTATTCCTCACTCAAATTTAACCGAATTTCCTTATTTTGCCGCTGGATATTAAATTTTGGTCCTGAGGTTCCGGTGAGTTTTTGCATGTCCGCCTCTCTCTCACAGTACACACAACATGTTGTATCGAGCACAACTTGACAACCTAACGAAATACTGGCATATAATTTTTCTCAAAAAGCAAGTTCCTATCGACGATACTGGGTGTTGGTTTCCTTATCAATTTCGGTACCGCCTGGCAGGATGTCGCGGTCGACGGGATGGCCATCGATATCGTGCCTGAAAAGGAGCGTGCCCGTGCAAATGCCTTCATGTTTGCCGGACAAGCCGCGGGCATTTCCTGCGCCGGCTCTGCAGGCGCCTGGCTGTTATCAACGCATGGCCTTAAAATCGCGGCCCTTGCACTGGCCTTGTGCATGACTTTGATTTTTCTCATCTCCCTGCTTTTTCGTGAACGCCGGGGAGAAAGGCTGTTTCCCTGGACCGAAGGAGAGGCACAACAGGGATCCGGTCTATTGGTGCGAACCAATTGGAAAGATATATTCGGCGGCCTGTTCAAAACATTATTCCTTCCCATGAGTCTCCTGCTTGTTGCTGTTTGTTTCGGCGACCGGGTGGGATCCGGTATTCTTCAGACCGTTTTCCCGGTTGTAACGACGCAGGCGCTTGGATTTTCGAGTACATTTTACCCGGAGTGGAAAGCGGCGTCCTGCATGATCGCAGCCACATTCTGTTTATTGGCATCTCCGCTGATCGACCGCATCACGCCTTTTCGTGCGCTATACGGAGGATTGCTTTTTAAAATAATGACCGTCGGCATAGCGGCAATGCTTGCAGACTATTGGTGTATACCGGGTATAATGGCGGCAATAATTTTTTCCTTCGAACTCTCCAAACTGTGGCTCGCCATCACCTCGTGCTCGCTATTTATGGCCCTGTGTTCTTCCAGGGTATCGGCGTCTCAATTCGCTATCTACATGGCGCTGTCCAACCTGGCTATATCCGTAGGTTCGGGCCTTACCGGCGTGCTGGACCAGCGGTTTGAATTCAGACAGATATTCTACGGAATTTCACTCTTAATTCTTGCTCTCGTATGCTGTCTCTTATTCTTTAACCTGGACAGGCATAAAGCCAGGTTGGAAACCATGTATTCAAACGGTAAGAATCGCCTTGGAAACCACTTCTAAGGAGCGGCAAACCATCTGTTCTTATTACAATATTTTCAATCTTTTTTTAATTTCATTTAAGTAAACCCCCGGCTATGCCGGGGGACTCACCAGAGTTTGACATTTACGGGAACAAATGAAAGCCCCTCCAGCGTGAACCGCTCAAAATTCACAAAGGAGAGGCTTTCATGAACGACGTTTCAAGTTTAAAACACAGCAGATGGGAATGCAAATACCATGTTGTATGGATTCCAAAATACCGGAGGAAAACCCTGTATGACCAGTTACGAAAACACCTCGGAGAGGTGTTCAGGAACCTGGCAAGGAACAGAGAGTGCGAAGTTCTGGAAGGGCATATGATGCCGGACCATGTACACATGCTGATATCAATACCTCCAAAATACTCTGTCGCCCAGGTTGTTGGATACATCAAAGGGAAAAGCGCGATACATATAGCGCGCAATTTTCTGGGGCATCGGAGAAATTTTACCGGTGAGCATTTTTGGGCCAGAGGCTATCATGTTTCCACAGTGGGTAGAGACGAAGCCACGGTTAGGGAATACATAAGAACTCAAGAGGCCGAAGACCGCCGGTTAGATCAACTCAACTTGTTTAAGTAGATAACCCGCCACCTTTGAGGTGGCCCTTTTTACAACCGCTTTGAGCGGTTCACATTTTCAAGCCTCCGGCTTTGCCGGAGGTCTTGTGACTTGAAACCTTTTTCTAAAATGGATGTCTATATATATGAACAGCAAAAAGGAGAATTAATTCTTGCGGGAAGCGACTGATCATCAATTGATGTTATCCGTTCGAACGGGTGATATAGATAAACTGGGCCATCTTTTCGAACGATACCATAAACAATTATATGCCTTTTTTCTGAGGCAAACCGGGGATTCCCAGGCAAGTGAGGATCTGGTGCAGGATGTATTTTACAAGATATTGAAATACAGAAATACATATCGAGATAAAAGCAAATTCATGACATGGATGTTTTCCATTGCTCATAATTCAAAAAATGATCATTACCGAAAGAAAAAACAAAATGTTGAATCCATAGATGATGTCAAACCATTGATGACGAGTGAGGCAAATCCTGAACAACAATCAATACAAAAAAATAATATTGATTTATTAAAAACAGCCTTGGCTAATTTGCGGGATGAAAAGCGTGAAGCACTGATACTCAGCTGCTTCCATAATATGAAATATCATGAAATCGCGGAAATAATGAACTGCAAGGTAGGCACCATAAAAACAAGAATTCACAGGGCGATGAAAGAGATGTCAATGGTGTTTAAAAAAAGCAATGGTGAATTAATATGAAAAGCTGTGACAAAATAAGAGAGTTCATCCCGGATTATTTAACCGGTCAGATAGAACTATCCACTCATAATGAATTGGTTGCTCATTTGAAGACCTGTAAAACATGTCAACAAGAAATGGAGGCCATGGAATATTCATGGAACTCGCTGAAAGCGCTTCCACCCGAGGAACCAGGTATAGGATTGCGCGGCAAGTTTTATGAAATGCTGGAAAGTGAAAAACGGCGGATCCCGCCATCTGAAAACAAACCGGGCTGGTTTTATAAATTAAAACTGTGGATGAATAAAACCGGCCAACAACGATTGGTTCCCGGAATGGCGTATTCACTTATATTATTGCTGGTCGGCTTCATTATCGGGAGTCAAACATCATATCAAAATGGTGATTTGGTTCAGTTGAAAAGGGAGGTAAACGAACTGCGCTATATTACATCCGAAACGTTATTGAACCAGCCATCTTCTGCCAGCCGGATGCAAGGTATCAGCTATTTGATGGAAATAAACAAACCAGAACAACCGCTGATTCAAATGCTTTTAACCACACTAAATGAAGACCCTAATGTAAATATTCGTTTAGCGGCGATCGATGCGCTATTCCTGGTCATAGACCACGGAGATGTAAGAGCGGAGCTGATTAAGTCACTTGAAAAACAGACATCGCCGTTAGTGCAAATTGCGCTTATAGATTTGATCGCGCAGATAAAAGAAAAACAAGCATTGGAGGCTTTAAAAACCCTGGTTGAAAAAAACAGTATCGATCCATCAGTGAAGCAATATGTACAGGATAAAATAAAGTATCGGATTTAAAGGAGAAACAACAATGAAAAAATATCTGGTTTTATTTTTATTTTTACAAATAATTTTCTTTCATCAAATTGGCTATTCAAGAGATTTTGAAAAGGTTGAACATATCAGTAAAAAATGCATTTCAAAAATCCAGGCGCTGAAAAAACAATCATTGTGGATAATGTTTTTGGCTCTGTCAACGTCACCGGATATGACGGGGACGAGATTTACTTAAGTGTTCGTAAAAAAATAGCAGCTCGTTCAGAAAACAAAATCGAGATCGCCGGGGAAAAAGTTAAACTGGACATCACTGAGGAAGATGACATGATTGAATTCTTTGTTGATGGACCTTTTCGACACCATCATAATCGGGATTCAGTATCGTGGTTTGGATATAGAGGCACGGGATATGTAGTGTATTTTGATTTCGAATTAAAAATTCCCCGGGAAACACGTATTGAAGTGAAAACGGTTAATGACGGTGACATCACAATCAAAAATGTCGCTGGAGATTATATCATTAATAATGTGAACGGCAACATCAATATGGAAAAAATTTCGGGTTCCGGTGATGTATATACTGTCAACGGCAGCGTACTTATTGATTTCAAAAAAAATCCGAGGGCCGACTGCCGATTTGGGTCACTGAATGGAGAAGTCAAACTATATTTCATGCCAAAACTGGATGCTGATTTCCAATTAAAAACATTTAATGGCGCTTTTTTTTCTGATTTCCAAGTCTCATATTTGCCCACCAACGCTAAAATTTCATCAGAAGGAAAGCACAAAAAAACCTATAAAATAGATAAAACGACAAATGTCCGTATCGGTAATGGCGGACCTGCCATCGATTTGGACGGATTTAATGGCGATATGTATATCTTAAGCAAGGAGTAAAAAAATGAAAAAATACATTCTTATTTTATTTGTTGTATCCTTATTCTTCCATTTTCATATGAGCCCGGCTATGGCTCAGGAAGAGGATGTTGACAGGATTATTGTAGATCTAACAAATCCGTCGAAACCTGTGCACATTGACTTAAGCATGTTGAACGGTGGAATTACCGTATCCGGCACAAAAAGACAGAACGTTTTAGTGGAATCAAAAACCAGGTTGAAAAAAATCAACAACAGAAGGAAAAAGGACGAATCGAGTAACAAGAGAAAAGGCATGTTTCAAATCCCGGTTAACTCTTCGGGAATGACGATCGAGGAAGAAGATAACAGAATAGAGATTCATGCTAATTCATGGAAAGGAACTAAGGATATAAGTTTGGAAGTTCCTCTAAAAACATCCCTCAAACTGAAATGTGTGAATAACGGAGATATTTACGTTGAAAATGTTGATGGTGAATTTGAGATCAATAATGTTAATGGCAGTGTGACATTAACAAATATTTCAGGCTCGGTAAATGCACATGCACTTAATAAAGATCTGTTAGTAACGTTTAATAAAATAGATGACAAAAAGCCGATGTCATTTTCCTCTTTAAATGGTGATATAGATGTTGCTTTACCCAAATCCTTAAAATGTAATGTAAAAATTAAAACTAATAACGGTGACGCTTACAGCGACTTTGAAATCAAACAGTTTCAAAACCCTCAAAAAATCATCGAAGAAAATAAACGAGGGGAAGATGGTAAATTCAGAATTCGCATAGAAAATGCGTTTTATGGATCCATAAATGGTGGCGGCCCGGAGCTGCAATTTAACAGTTTTAACGGCGATATATTTATTCGAAAAATTGAATAAAAGGATACGACTTCATGACTGACAAAACACTTACCCGAAAATTCAAAATCTCAAATACCTTTATCAGCTTACTATTTATTTCACTGGTTATCTTATTCAGCAGCGTAATTTATGCCCAGGATACAAAAAAATCCACTTCTATTAAACATAATGTTACTTTCAAAGATAAAATAGATGTTGGCGGCTACAAACTGAATATCTGTTGTTTCGGTAAAGGCAAACCGGCAGTGATCGTTGAAGCTGGCATGGGCGAGCCGGCCGTAGAAAGCGGGTCCTGGACAGCTGTGATCTCGGCGATAGCGCCGACCACACAAGTCTGTCTTTATAATCGGGCTGGTTTAGGTTCAAGCGACCGCGCTCCTGAACAAGACTTGACTGGGCGCACCAGTCAGGACATGGTAAAAGATCTGCATACCTTACTCAAGAAGGCCGGTATCCCCGCGCCCTACATTTTGGCAGGCCATTCCATAGGTGGTTACAATGTCCGCTTGTATACCAGCCAATATCCGAAGGAGGTTGCTGGAATGGTGCTGGTGGATTCTACACATCCGGATATATATTCAGAGTTTTCTGCCGCTCTGCCCCCCAAACGGGCGGACGAGTCTGAGAGTCTCAGGGCTGTTCGGGATCAATGGTCCGAGTATTCTGCCGCCCTGCCTGCCGACCAACCGGACGAATCCGGGAGTCACAGGGCTGTTCGGTCAATGGAAGACCGCTTAGATCCTAAAGATCCCGAGAAAATGGATGTTGCTACCAGCGGAGCTCAAGTGAGGGCGACCGGATTATTGGGCGATCTGCCCCTGGTCGTGATCACCTGCGCGCCCGGCACGAATTTTTTTCCTTTCCTTCCGACTGATCTCTCAGACAAATTAATGCGGATCTGGCAAGACATGCAAATTGATCTGGAAGGACTTTCCTCGAACAGTACCCATATAATTGCTTCTCAGACTGGGCATTATATTCAGGTAGAAGAGCCTCAGTTAGTGATTGACGCGATTCTTAACGTAATAGGCCAGGTGAAAAAGTAATGCTAAAAAACTACATCACAATCGCCATAAACAACTTGCTCAAAAACAAACTCTACAGCGCAATCAACATCATCGGACTGGCAATCGGCCTGGCGGCGTGCATTGTAATCGCTCTGTATGTCATGGATCAAAATTCCTATGACAAGCAATGGGACGATTCAGACAGGATATATCGGGTAAATTTTTCGATTGAATTGCCGGGAAGAGGGCGCATGAAGTTTTCTGCCGCCCCTTTACCGGCCATGCCCGCGCTGGAGGAATATTTTGTGGATAAAATCGAGCAAAGCGCCCGGACCTTAGGAGGGGGCGTCGCGGGACCCACGGTCATCGATACGGGAACCGCCAATTTTAGAAACATAATAGTGAATGTCGATCCCTCTTTTATCGAGATGTTCCAGTTTAAAGTCCTCGCGGGGAGTCTTGGAGATACACTTGCGGACAGGAAAAATATTGCATTAAGCGAAAAAATCGCCGGGCGTTATTTCGGGAACCAGGACCCCATCGGGAAGGTGATAACCATAGGCACCGGGAATAACAAAGCCGATCGCAAGGTAACCGCCGTATACCGTATTCCAGGCAACACGGTTTTCGATGACATCCCCTTGTTGGGCCTGTTGGACGATACGAACCTTCCCCCATTCTTGAGATCCTGGACCATGTGTTCTAGTGGTACGTATTTTAAATTAAAAAAAGGCATCGATATTGAAACCCTGAAAGCTCTCACCCCCGCGTTTATCGACCGGAATATCAATATTTCCGGCGTCATGTCCGATCCCGGCAGGAAAGCCAGTGATACCGTTTCAGTGGAGTTTCAAAACCTGGAAACGGCGCACCTCGATTCGCCCTGGGATACCTCCAGGGCGGGCGGGAGCAAAACGGTGGTTATCTCTTTCGCCGTCATATCTCTGCTCATCCTCCTGATCGGCTGCATCAACTTCACGATCCTCACCACTGCGAAAGCCACACAGCGGGCCAGAGAAGTCGCCATGAGAAAGGTCGCGGGGGCGAAGAGAAAACAGCTGATCATGCAGTTCCTCGGAGAGTCCACCTTTATCGTTTTCCTCTCCATGCTTTTATCCGTGGCCATTGTCGAAATCATGCTCCCCGTATTCGAATCGATAGTGGTCAAATCCTTTTCATTGAATTACACGTCGCCGTCGACTTTTCTACCGTTATTGGCCCTGCTCTTTATCGTGGGCATAAGCGGTGGTCTGTATCCCGCGGTTGTTCTTTCCGGCTTCAGGCCCGGAGACACCCTCAAGGCGAATCAGTCCAGGGAAACCCGGAGTTCCATTTCTCTCAGGCAAGCACTGGTCATATTCCAGTTCAGTGTCTCCATCATCCTGATTATTCTCACAGGTGTGATTTATGCACAGATGGAATACAGCATGAACCGCGACCCCGGTTATAATAAGGATAATTTCATTTAGGTAAACCCCCGGCTATGCCGGGGGACTCACCAGAGTTTGACATTTACGGGAACAAATGAAAGCCCCTCCAGCGTGAACCGCTCAAAATTCACAAAGGAGAGGCTTTCATGAACGACGTTTCAAGTTTAAAACACAGCAGATGGGAATGCAAATACCATGTTGTATGGATTCCAAAATACCGGAGGAAAACCCTGTATGACCAGTTACGAAAACACCTCGGAGAGGTGTTCAGGAACCTGGCAAGGAACAGAGAGTGCGAAGTTCTGGAAGGGCATATGATGCCGGACCATGTACACATGCTGATATCAATACCTCCAAAATACTCTGTCGCCCAGGTTGTTGGATACATCAAAGGGAAAAGCGCGATACATATAGCGCGCAATTTTCTGGGGCATCGGAGAAATTTTACCGGTGAGCATTTTTGGGCCAGAGGCTATCATGTTTCCACAGTGGGTAGAGACGAAGCCACGGTTAGGGAATACATAAGAACTCAAGAGGCCGAAGACCGCCGGTTAGATCAACTCAACTTGTTTAAGTAGATAACCCGCCACCTTTGAGGTGGCCCTTTTTACAACCGCTTTGAGCGGTTCACATTTTCAAGCCTCCGGCTTTGCCGGAGGTCTTGTGACTTACTGGTCATCAACGAGCTGGTTTTGAATGAAAATATTAGAGGCAAAATCGAAGTTCTCAAACAGGAACTGTTACATCTTGCTGATATCTCGAATGTCTGCGTATCGCAGTATCAGCCCGGCCATCAAATTGAAAGCAATTATACTTCTTTTATACTCACCGGGCATCCGGAGACAACTTATTCGAAAGTTATGACCAATATCGGATATGATTATTTTAAAACATACCAGACTTCTATTATCGCGGGCAGGGATTTTTACAGGGATCGTGATCTCCCCGAACCCCAATGGAATATGATACCGGGAAATACCGGCGGTAATGAGCCGATGGAACGTCTTGAAAGAAACACTGTCATTAATGAAGCCGCGGTTAGAGAATTCGGCTTTACCAGCGCGGAGGATGCCGTTGGAAAAGTCCTCTCGATCATTGGCAACAATATCAACTATACGATTATCGGCGTGGTCGCCGATAATCACCTGTTCAGCATAAATGCCCCACCAAGAGCGGAAGTATACCTGATTAATCTTAACCCGGCAGTAGTCAATGTCATGACTGTCCGTTATAAAGGAACGTCCGAAAAGATATTAACACGGGTCAAATCCGTCTGGAAAAATGTAACCGGAGATGAGGAAATATCCACTGTTTTCGTGGACCAACTGGTCGCCGGGGAATTTGAACAGGAGCAGACGGAAGAAAAAATCCTTGTCAGTTTTTCCATGCTCGCGATTCTCATTGCCTGCATGGGGCTGTTCGGATCCGCATCCTTTACCGTAGAGCGGCGCGCAAAGGAGATCGGCCTTCGCAAGGAGATGGGGGCAAAAGTCAAAAACATCGTGAGTTTACTACTCTGGCAGTTTTCAAAGCCCGTTTTAATTGCAAATCTAATCGCATGGCCGGTTGCCGTATTTGTAATGCAACACTGGCTAGAAAAATTTCACTACCAACTCAATCCATTGTTTTTAATACCGATCTGTTTGGTTTCAGGCCTAATGGCGCTCATTATTGCATGGTCCACGGTGGCGGGTAATACCGCCCGTGCCGCCAGGAGAAATCCGATTCAATCGCTGCGGTATGAATAATATCTGTAACCTTTTTTAAAAATGATTGTATTAATTCATACTGGAGATGATCCCTTTTGAATATTTTGAAGATGCTACAAGCCATCTCAAAATAAGATTTTGGTTCAAGATCAAGGCTGAGGTGAAATTTGAACCGGAGACATGCTCAAGTATTTCGAGGATTCTAATTTTACCTCCGACATAGATATCGGGCCAGCGACATTCAAACCACGGCACTAAACAATATCAACCTTGAGGTGAACCGTGGAGAGTTAGTAGCTGTTATGGGACCATCGGGATGTGGCAAATCCACACTACTTAATCTAATCGGTATGCTGGATAATCCCACAAATGGAGATCTTTTTTTTAATGATGAAAACATTGCCGGATACGATGAGTCAAAGTTGTGTGACATCAGAAAACACAATGTGGGTTTTATCTTCCAGTCTTTTAACCTTATCGACGTATTATCCGTTTTCCAAAATGTCGAGCTTGCCCTCCTTTATCATAACATTCCCTCAAAAGAACGCAGGGAACGGATTGAGGCTGTAATGGACAGGGTTGGAATTGCCCATCGGGGAAAGCATATGCCAAGCCAGTTGTCAGGCGACCAGCAGCAAAGGGTCGCCGTTGCCCGCGCCGTCGTTGGCGATCAACCGCTTATACTCGCGGACGAACCGACCGGAAACCTCGACTCCACCCATGGCCAGGAAGTCATGGAAATGTTGCAGTACCTGAACGATGAGGGAACCACCATCATTATGGTAACACACAGCCAGTCCCATGCGGATTTTGCGAAACGTACCGTCAACCTGTTTGACGATTCAATTGTCACACAGAGTAAACGGCTTGACGAGGAAGTTGCGAAACAGAGTATGAGCGCTATTTAGCGCGATGCTGGATTCTAAATGCTTGGAAGTGTGGTTAACTCGGGAGGTTCCCATGTTTAAAAATTACTTCACCACGGCAATTAACAATTTACTCAAAAACAAGCTATACAGTGCAATCAATATCATTGGATTGGCGGTCGGTCTTGCTGCCTGTTTAATCATAACGCTGTATGTTCGAAACGAACTGTCCTATGACAAACACTGGGAAAAGGCGGCTCTTATTTATCGTATCATCCAGGGATCCTCTCCTGAAAGAACGAATTCATTCACTTCTGTTATGTTATTGCCGGCCCTGAAACAATATTTTTCCGGGGATATTGAATTCGGCACCCGCATCATGGGAAATGAAGGGGAACTGCAAATTTATGATATGCGCTATCCGGTATCTTTTACCCAAGTTGATGAAGATTTTATCTATATATTCAAGGCTGAAGTACTCAAAGGTAGTCTGGAAATCACTTTACAAACCCCTGACAACATCGCCTTAAGTGAAGAGTCCGCCGTCCAGTATTTTGGCGATAAAGATCCAATTGGAGAAGTGATCACTTTCAAGGATAATTACGGCAATGAAGAGCAGTATCAGGTGACCGCGGTGTATCGTTTCATTTCCCCAAACACCGTATTGAATATACCCTGTTTCTCATTACTGACTGAATCCCGGATCCCGGAATCGATCCGTAATTGGTATACCTACTGGCCTGACACCTATGTCCGCTTGAGTGAAACAGCGGATATTAAAAAATTTGTTTCCCGGTTGCCGAATTTTGTCGACAAGACAATTCCCGTCGGTGTCAGGAAGCTTCAGCCGGATCAAAAATTGAGTGACATCCTACACTACTCGCTTCAAAAAATTAATGACATATATTTCAATCCCTTCGATATGGGCCTTTCCGGGCAAACCAGAGTTGGAAACAGGGCAGTTATAGCAGTATATATAATGATATCAATATTGGTGCTTATTATCGGCTGTATCAATTTTGTTATTTTAACGACAGCCAAAGCAACCCAGCGTGCCCGTGAAGTAGCCATAAGAAAGGTAGTTGGCGCCCGTTTTAAGCAGTTGTTTATCCAGTTCCTTGGCGAATCCCTTTTGATTACGTCTATGGCATTTCTCATATCAATTGTGATGACTGAACTGGCATTGCCGTTTTTTGAAACACTAATGGATTTGGAATTGGCGGTTCCCTATAGGTCTCCGGCAAGTTATATATTTGCATTTTTTCTGGTAACAATGGTTAGATTATCAGGAGGGCTTTATCCTGCCTTTGTACTCTCCAGGTTTTCACCAACAAAGGCTTTGAAGTCCAACCAGGCAACTGATACTGGCGGTTCCTCTAAGCTGAGGAATGTGCTGGTTATTTTTCAATTTTCAGCATCTATCGTTCTAATTATTGCTACTGCAGTTGCTTATTTTCAATTGCTGTACACAAGCAAACATGATCTGGGATTCAATCCGGAGAATCTTCTTGTCGTGGAAGGTATTTCCAATCGGGATATAAGCGATCACAGGAAAACACTCCAGCAGGAACTGTTGAAACTTCCTGAGATAACTAATGCCGCGTTATCAAGTACGCAACCGAATGAACTGAAAGGAGGAATAACAACAAAAGGGAATTTCAGGACAAAAACGTCCAGCTCAAAGCAAGATCAAGAAATAGGCATAATAAACATGTGTGTAGATTATCATTTTTTTAATACCTTTAAGATATCTGTTCTTTCGGGCAGATACTTTTCCAAGGATATGGATAAGGAAGAACCTAATCTTTTCGGCCCGCCAAATAAAAATACTGAAGAAAAAAAGGATATACGAATAATCATCAATGAAACTGCGGTTAGACAACTGGGTTACATCTCCTCCGATGAAGCGGTTGGTGAAATAATATCCACGCCATCGTACCGGACGGATGTTTTCTGGAAGACGGCAGTTTCCAAATGGCGCCATGCTTTACATCAAAGGACCTTAGCGAGGCCTTTCGGTATGAGGTTCTTTCAATGCTCAAGAAAGAGGAAAAGATCACCGACGTCGTTATCGAAAACATGATGTCATGGCATCACAGTGGATTTCACGTTCATATCGGTGGACGGATCCAGCCCGATGATGAACAGGGGTTGGAAAACCTGGCGAGGTATATCATCCGCGCCTGCTTTTCTCAGGAGCGGATGGTTTATATTCCGGTGGCGGAATCGACGGACGGCGTGGCAAAAGTGATTTACACCTCCAAAGACGGCAGAACTCGAAAAACCTTTAACGCATTGGACTGGTTAGCCCATTTGGTTACCCATGTGCCCGGCCGGTATGAGCAGACAGTCCGCTATTATGGTTACTATAGCAACAAATCAAGGGGGTTGCGAAAGAAGGCGGAAACGGATGACGACATCCCGGTTATCGTAAAAAATGAAATGTCATCTCAGGAATGGCGGCAGAATTGGGCCAGGTTGATCCAAAAGATCTATGAGGTCGATCCCCTTATATGCCCGAAGTGCCAGGGGGAAATGAGAGTTATCGCCTTCATTGAGGATGATCAAATTATCAAAAAGATACTTGATCATTTGGGCTTATGGGAGACCAACAATCATGATCCACCGCCACAAAAGCCCTCACATATTCCTGAGATCACCTACGATGACGACTATTCTCAGATACCCGATGTCGATTATTGGCTTCAATAGTTTTTAAAAGTCTTGACGACCCGATGGTATTCCTCACTCAAATTTAACCGAATTTCCTTATTTTGCCGCTGGATATTAAATTTTGGTCCTGAGGTTCCGGTGAGTTTTTGCATGTCCGCCTCTCTCTCACAGTACACACAACATGTTGCATCGAGCACAACTTGACAACCTAACGAAATACTGGCATATAATTTTTCTCAAAAAGCAAGTTCCTATCGACCCTCCCTGTTGAAGAGGCTTTTAAGCTTGCCATCCAGATTACCGAGGCCCTTGAAGTTGCGCACGAGAAGGGCATCATTCACCGGGATCTGAAACCTTCCAACATCAAAATCACTCCCGAGGGTAAGGTAAAGATCCTGGACTTCGGCCTGGCGAAGGCATTCGCCGGAGAAACCGATGCGGCGGAGTTGTCCAATTCTCCAACATTAAGCGATGCAGCCACGCGCCAAGGTGTGATTCTTGGCACAGCTGCATACATGTCTCCAGAGCAGGCCACGGGAAAGAGTGTGGATAAACGGGCCGACATATGGGCCTTCGGAGTAGTCGTATGGCAAATCAAAACGCCGGAACCGCTCCCGGTCACCAGTTTCTACTACGAGCTGCCCGAAGACCAGCAGTTCGATATGCCCGTCGTTCGTGAGGTTGCAGTTTCACCTGACGGCCGTCAATTCGTTTACTGTGCGAAGGGAGGGCTTTATCTTCGCGCCATCGGGGAACTGGATGCCCGATTAATCGCCGGAACCGCCGGCGAAAACCCCGTCGAACCCGTTTTCTCCCCCGACGGCAAATGGATAGCCTATGTCTCCGGATCAGACACTAAGTTAAAAAAGATCGCCGTTGGCGGCGGATCCCCGATGACTCTCTGTAGTCTCCCCAGCATCTACAACTTCTTGTGGTGGGCCGGTGACAAGATCTTATATTCGGGCAGTCAAGGCGTTATGCAGGTTTCCGCAAACGGGGGGACCCCTGAACTTATATTTGAAAACGAGGAAGGCTTTGCTTCCATAGCGCCACAAATGCTGCCCGATGGCAAGGCCGTCCTTTATACCAAAGGGCTGTTGCCAAACGGAACTAATATGTCTGTTATGGTTCGGTCTCTCGAAACCGGGCAGACCAGGGAAATAACCGCGGGCGCGATGGCACGCTACCTTCCGAGCGGCCATCTGGTTTATACCATATCGAATGTGTCGGGACTGCCTCTGGAAGGAACGCTTTACGCAGTCCCATTCGATATCGATACGCTTGAGCTCATCGGCGATCCGGCGCCAGTGATTGAAAGCGTTGGAGGGTTTTTGGGATGTCGATACGCGATCTCGGATTCCGGCACGCTGGCCTATATTCCCGGCACAGGGGTTACGGTCAATCCACTGGAAAGTACTCTCGTTTGGGTGGACCTTAAAGGAAACGAGGAGGCGCTTTCCGCGCCGCCCAACATATATCTTCACCCGAAAATCTCTCCGGACGGTAACCGTATCGCCCTGGTTGTCACGGAACAGGAAAATAAAGAGATCTTTATCTGGGACGACGTTCGCAAAACCCTGAATAAGCTGACTTTCGATAAGAGTAATAATTTGGTGCCTATTTGGACCCCGGACGGGGAACGGATCCTATATTATTCGGATCATGAAAATCCAAATAGTGGCGACGTGTACTGGAAAGCAGCCGATGGTACGGGAAATGCCGAAAAACTTGTCTCGGATCCGGATCTGCCACTGATACCGTACGCGCTTTCAAGTGATGGCAAATATTTGGTCATGCAGGAAATCGTCACACAAACAAACGTGGATATTTCCATATTGCTGATGGGAAATGACCGCAAGCGAATACCCCTTCCCCCGCTCCAAACGAAATTTGTAGAGGGTCAGCCGAAAATTTCACCGGATGACCGATACATTGCGTACCTCTTCAGTTCAACGGACGAGAACGAGGTTTACGTCCGTCCTTTCCCCGACGTAGACACGGGCATATGGCAGGTCTCGCAGGGTGGCGGGCACAGCCCCCTGTGGTCGCCGGATGGGCGAAAGTTGTTTTACATCAGTAATGATGATTTTGTGATG
Source organism: Desulfobacterales bacterium (assembly GCA_963677545.2). GTDB lineage: Bacteria > Desulfobacterota > Desulfobacteria > Desulfobacterales > JAFDDL01 > JBECKW01. The sequence goes on from CAXXKH010000052.1 coordinate 195,637, forward strand.
GAAGTCGATGTGGAAACAAAACCAAAATTCGTTAAGGGAACACCGAAAATCCTGTTTAAGTTTAAATATACTGGTGTTTCCACTAACGGAGGCACCCCTTGGGACATCCACCCGGACGGCAAGCGTTTTCTGATGATGAAGGGTCCCGGTACGGATACTGGAGCGGGTCAACAGAGCCCCTCAAAAAAAATTACCGTCATCCAGAATTGGTTTGAGGAATTGAAGGAGCGAGTGCCGGTAGAGTAAAGACGGAGGCCGGAGGTCGTGTAACTACCGAGGGACGATAGCAGATCGCTTCGCTGGGAAGAGGGCCGAGTAACTGCAAACGATTAAAAACCTGAGGTCGGAGGTCGGAGGCCTGAGTTCGGCAAAAAACCAGAGTGACGATGGAAGACCGCTTCGATAGGAAGAGGGTCGCATACTGCGGAAAAGCGAAAGGTCTTATCTGGCTTGACCCTTAGGCCTCTACCCTATGCTCTCTGCTCCCTGCTCTTTTAGTCGTTTCCGCTGAAGCTACATTGTGACAAGCCAGTATGAGGAGGGATGAAAAGGGCTTTGATATTTCAAAACTATTTCATGTTGAAGATTCTCCAGGAAATTGGTGGCAGCTATCTGTTTTTACCAGCCGGTATGAATTGGGAAAAGGGTTGAGACCGGAAGAGCATGAAGGTCCTCATCATACGGAATAATTTCTCTGCCCGTATAGATGAGAATGCCTCGAATGAATTTTTCGCCCAGATGCTTTTTTAGCAGTTTAAGACCTGCAAAATCTTTGGGCGATGGTGTCGCCGAGAATTTAATCTCGACGCCGACAATTTCGCCGCCTTTTTCGATAACAAGATCGACTTCCTGACCTGTTTGGGAACGAAAGTGAAACAATTCCACAAAAGCATCCGACCATGCTGTATGTTTGAAAAATTCCAGAATAACAAAGTTTTCAAACAGCCGGCCGGCCAGTTCTCCCCTGTCTTGAAGTTGTTTTTCATCAAAGTCCAGCATATGGCAAGCCAGGCCGGTATCCACAACGTAAAGCTTCGGAGATTTAACCAGTCGTTTCCCAAGATTGGAAGACCAAGCCGGGAGTTCCTGAATCAGGAAAAGTGTTTTCAGTAGTGTCATGTATCGAGCAAGGGTAGTGTTTGGAATCCCGGCCGTACGAGATATTTCGGACAAATTGTGCAGGGTGGCGGTGCGTCCGACGAGAAGCTTGAGAAGTCGGGGAATTGCATGTAGATCCTGGATTTGGGCAATGGATCGGATGTCCCGGTCAATCAGTGTGGTCAGGTACGAATCAAACCAGGCCCGTCTTCGGCGGCCTGTTCTTTGCAGCGGTTCCGGGAACCCCCCCGATACGATTACTTTTGATAAATCGATTCCGGATGATGATTGCTCCTTTAAAAGAAGTGAACGATTGAAAACGGCATCGACAACATTACTGCCGTTTCCTAGAATTTCAGAGGAGCATAGCGGCCATAACGTCAATACTTCCATTCGGCCGACCAGTGCATCCGCAATGGCAGGCAATAAAAGCACATCAGCGGATCCGGTGAGTAAATAGCGTCCGGGAATTCGCCTGCGGTCTACATCCTCCTTGATGGCTAAAAAAAGTGATTTCAGCCTTTGTGCCTCGTCCAGAACAACAGGTTTTTTCAATCCGGAGATAAATCCGGAAGGATCCGCCCCGGCTGATGCCAAAATCCCTGCATTGTCCAAAGTGACATAATGGGATGGACACGGCCCGGATGCAATGGACCGCACCAGCGTGCTTTTGCCGGTTTGCCTCGCGCCTCGAAGGAAAACAACAGGCGTATCTGCTAAAGCGTCAAGAATATATTGAGTGATTTTTCTCTCGTACATGGTCGAAAATTTACCATCAAGTGGTGAATTTGTCAACAATTTGTTTGTGGATTACTCCCATGAAAGGGGAATATTTCAAGACCTACAGGATAGGATCTGTTGCGGTTTCAAGACCTTTTCCATATCCCAATAGACCCGACAACATATTGTTTCAACATATTGTTTCTTGACAACTCATCGTAATTCCGACATATAATTTTCTTTCAAAGAACAGGTCTCCATATAGTTACAATCCGGATCTCGCGGCGAATACCCATCCGGGAATCACAATACCGGGTGATGCTTTCAGCCGTCAGCAATCGGCGATCAGCTTAAAAACAGAAAAATCCGAGAAATCGAACGGCCTAAAGGAAAATCGGCCACGGACTCACACAGACCCACGCAGACAAAAACGTATAAAATAAAGTAGTTATCTTTGCGATCTTGGCAGCTCGGTGAGAGAATTAAAAGGAAACTGCAATGATCGGAAAAACACTCGCACATTACGAAATCACGTCCCGGCTCGGTAAGGGCGGAATGGGTGAGGTCTATCAGGCCAATGACACGAAGCTCGGGCGGGACGTGGCAATCAAGGTCCTGCCGGAGGAGTTCGCACGGGATCATGACCGCGTGGCCCGGTTCCAGCGGGAAGCCAAGCTGCTGGCTTCGCTGAATCACCCGAATATTGCTGCCATATACGGTTTAGAAGAATCCGGGGGGACGAATTTTATCGTTCTCGAACTTGTCGAAGGAGATACCCTGGCGGATCGGATTAAGCGTGGTCCAATTCCGGTGGAAGGTTCCTTGAAACTGGCCATCCAGATTGCTGAAGCCCTGGAAGCCGCCCACGAAAAAGGCGTGATTCACCGGGACCTGAAACCCGCCAATATCAAGGTCACGCCCGAGGGCAAGGTGAAGGTATTAGATTTCGGCCTGGCGAAGGCATTTGCCGGGGATGAAACCGATGTGAACCTCACTGATTCCCCTACACTGAGTGAAGCGGCCACGCGGCAGGGCGTCATTCTCGGAACAGCCGCTTACATGAGCCCAGAACAGGCCCGAGGCAAAGCCGTTGACAAGAGGGCTGATATCCGGGCCTTCGGGGTAGTGCTGTATGAGATGCTGGCGGGGAAAGCATTGTTTGCAGGGGAGGATATTACTTCAACACTGGCGCGAGTATTGGAGCGGAAACCGGATTTCTCGACGCTGCCTGACAATCTTCATTATCGGGTCCGTTTGCTACTTGAACGTTGTCTGAAGAAAGAACCTAAAAACCGTTATAGCGGCATTAGCGATGCCCGGGTGGATATACAGGAAGTCCTGGCTGATCCGGAAGGCGCAAACACCTGGCAGGTATCAGGTATGGAATCCCGATCCCGGCAGCGATCGACAACGACATGGGCGGCCCTGACCGTTTTTCTCATTGCAGTTTCCGGCGCGATTGGTTGGTACCTGAAACCGTCGCCGCCACCCGAACCAAAGCGGGTCATGCGGTTTACATACGAGCTTCCCGAGGGGCAGCTATTCAACCGCGGGGAATATGGCGGATTCGATATTCACCTGGCTGTTTCCCCCGACGGCGAAAGATTTGTTTACGGCACGACCGAAGGACTGTATCTCCGTTCCATGGATACCCTTGACGCCACGCTGATTTCCGGTACGGACGGGTTCTCGGGGCAACCTCAGTTTTCACCCGACGGGCAGTGGATCTGCTACTGGTCCGCTTCTGAGAAAAAGTTGAAGAAGGTGGCCGTCGGCGGCGGCGCGGCGGCTGTTCTGTGCGACACCGGCATTGCTGTTAACGGTATATCATGGGAGCCGGACAACTCGATTCTCTATTCAGATATAATGAACGGCGGTATAAAACGGATTTCCGCGAACAGCGGCGGAAGCTGCCCGCTTTGGTCGCCTGATGGAAAGAAACTCTATTACATCGCTGGTGGGGATGCGGTCGAGGCCGTCATGGAGGTCGCTGTGGAGACGGAATCCGTTTTTAATCCCGGAAAACCCCGACTTCTTTTTCACGGCAGATATAGAGGTCCCGGAGAGCAAGGCGGTGGCGGTGCACCATGGGACATTCACCCTGACGGCAAACGGTTCCTGATGATCAAACCGCCTGGTGTAGATACCGAAGCAACCTAGGATCAGAAGCCCGAAGCGCCTAAGCCGCAGCCGAAAATCCATATTGTTGTGAACTGGTTTGAAGAACTTAAGGAGCTGGTGCCGGTGGAGTGAGTGACCAAGAGTCAGATCCTTACTATCGAGACCGACGGTGTTAACGTTATGATGAGAGAGGAATTGATCAACGACAAAGACGAACACTTGATTATTGCCGTCGAGGGGAAGTTTGATGGATGTGATAATCCCGTCACCGGTACTTCATATGCTGATACAGTATCGTATCGCTTGCTGGACTCGCATACAATAGAGGGGATTGCTAAAAAGGATGGCCGAATTTGCGTAAAGGAGACAGCTGTACTCTCCGACACGGGAGACACAGTCAATGTAGCGTACGAAAGCTATGACGAATGTGGCACTATCCACACTTCATTCGGAGTATTTGAGCGCATATTATCACAATCATGAGAAAGGTGGCCTAATGCGCTTCCATCGAGATATTCAAAATGCTGCATGCCTCTGAAACACAACTATAAAAACGATAATATTAACTGAACGAAAAGGAATAAACAGATGGCTATCGATGAAAACAAAAAGATAGTTCAGCGATACATTGAGGAAGCTGTAAATACGGGGAATGTCGAAGAGTTGGATGAATTCATCTCACAAGACTATATCGAAACACTGGATCCAAGCAAAAAAACACTCGGGGTGGAGGGTGCCCGACAACATATTAAAGGAGTTCGCCAAACGTTTCCTGACCTTCATTTGACAATTGAAAAACAAATATCTGAGGGAGACTGGGTTGTAACATGTATCACGGCTCGGGCTACCCACCAGGGTGAATGGCTTGGTATTAAACCAACTGGGAAAAAAGTTGAAATCACGGGTGTTAATGTAGACAAAATAGTTAATGGTAAAATTGTGGAACATGGTGGTGCCGCTAATATGTTCGAAGCATTACTTGATATCGGAGCTATCCAGGCCGTTTCTGAATGATGTTAATCCTCTAACATCTCTGCTGCACAAGAATTGCGAGTGTTGCTTGATCTATGAGTAGTCCGTTACACAAGATCTTGGTGCATAGCGATTTTCCCCCAAAATGTGTGATAGTGTTCCCCCAAATGATACTTGTTGTTTCTCCCACTTATCTGTCAATTTAGGTTGAAAGTGGCCACCATATATCTTGATTCCCCCGATTAGTGCGTAACAAAGGCAATTCTTGACAACCTATCGGTATTTCGTCATATAATTGAGTTAAGAAACAGTTACCTATCTTTTGCCGAGCGGACAAGGAAACAAATATTCCTGCCAACCACCGTATGGTGAGCGTGGAGGAACCGGATCATGTCAAATCCATGCTTGGAATGGGCCGATGCGACAGGTCACATTGATCGCCGCGACATCGTCGACAAGATTTTTATCGGTCGAAGCTGCCGAGGCATTGAAGAGGACAAACGGATTGTCCTCAAGGATCTGGCCGTGTCCCGGGACCATGCGATCGTCAGTCTCGACGGCTCCCATTTTCAGATAACCGACATGAGTAAAAATGGCGTCTGGGTTAACGACGTTCGTCTCGAACCGGGATCCTCCCGCGATTTGACCAATGGGGATATTATCAGGGTCGGAGACACCCATATCGCCGTTAAACTGAATTGTGACGCAGACCTTTGTGACAGCATGGAGCAAACAATGGCCGGGCCTGTCGAGATGATCGTCACGAGTCTGGTCGCCGATATGAGAGGGTTTTCCGGTATTTCCCAAAGGGAAGGTTCACGGGAAGTATACGCATTCATGAAACGCGTTTTCAAAGCGCTCACCGACATTGTTCACGAATTCAAAGGAACCGTTAAAGACTATGTGGGCGATGCAGTTTATGCTTTCTGGGACCATGGGGCCGCACCTTACAGAGAGCGGGCCGTCCTTGCCTGTAATGCCGCCCGGCGGCAACTTAAGGTCGTTGACGAAATGAAGCGTCAAAGCAGTTTCTACGGCTCGCTCACCACTCCGGAATTCCTCATGGGGTGGGGCATTACGACGGGAAAAGTGACCATGGCCCACTACAGCCCCAGGGCGGCCGATCTCGCCCTGGTCGGTGATGCGACGAATCTGGCTTTCCGACTCTCCAGTATGGCGAATAAGAGCCTGGCAAGTCCCATTGTCATCTGCAGCCAGACCGCCAAACTTGTCAGCCCCGTGCTTTCGCCGAATGAGCTGGGTCCGGCTCCCGTGCAGGGGCGCAGCGGAGAGGAATATTTATACGGCTTTGATATAAAAAAGGAATCGTAGAATGACGATTGTCTTTTTGACAACCCGTATTAGTCCCGGCATATAATTGATTTATAAAGCAAGTTCCTATCGTTATTGGGTTTCGTTCCACATATAATTAGCCAACGCTCTATTAAATTATAATCCACAATTTGAAAGCAGGATTTTCCGGAAGGGATGTATGTCCATGATTGGGAAGTCACTCGCACACTACGAGATCACCGGCCAAATCGGCAAAGGTGGTATGGGAGAGGTCTACCAAGCCAAGGACACAAAGCTTGGTCGGGATGTGGCTATTAAGATTTTACCCGAGGAGTTTGCACTTGATCCAAACCGCGTAGCCAGGTTCCAGCGAGAAGCCAAGTTGCTTGCTTCCTTGAACCATCCCAACATAGCAGCCATTTACGGCCTTGAAGAGTCCGAAAGTATCCACTTCCTTGTCATGGAACTTATCTCTGGCGATACCCTTTCAGACAGGATCAAGAAGGGGCCTATCCCAGTTGAAGAAGCCCTAAAGTTTGCACTGCAGATCGCTGAAGCGCTTGAAGCTGCCCATGAAAGGGGGGTGATTCACAGGGACCTGAAGCCTGCTAACATTAAAGTCACACCGGAAGGCAAGGTGAAAGTGTTGGATTTTGGCCTGGCGAAGGCATTTGCCGGGGATGAGACCGATTTAAACCTCACCGATTCCCCCACATTGAGTGAAGCGGCCACGCAGCAAGGCATCATCTTGGGAACTGCAGCTTACATGAGTCCGGAGCAGGCCCGTGGGAAGCCTGTGGACAAGAGGGTAGATATTTGGGCTTTTGGGGTGGTGCTGTATGAGATACTGACAGGAAAGGCATTGTTTTTAGGGGAGGATATTACTTCAACTTTAGCGCGGGTGTTGGAACGTAAGCCGGACTTCTCATCATTACCAACCGACATTCATCCTCGAATTCTTTTACTTCTGGAACGCTGCCTGGAAAAGGATATCAGGAACCGATACAGCAGCATGAACGATCCCAGGGTGGATATTCAAAAAGCGCTAATTGATCCGAGTGGCGTATCTGTTTCGTTCGATGCCGAGACGGGGTCTAAAACGAAAACGGGTTTTATGTGGCTCGCCGTCTCAATCATTATGACCGCACTGATTTCGGGGGGCACTGCATGGATGCTCAAGAAGCCCCCCTTGCCCGACCCAGGGAAAGTCATACGTTTCAATTATGAGTTGCCGGAAGGCCAGAAATTCAACCCAGGTCCCACGGGTACATATTCCCTTGCAATTGCACCAGATGGGACTCAATTCGTATACGGTACGAAGGAAGGGCTCTATTTGCGATCCATGGATCAAGTCGGAACACGACTTATCGGTGGAACGGACGGCAACTCAATGGGCGCCTCCTTTTCTCCAGACGGCGAGTGGATCGTCTATTGTGATTCCAGGGAAGCCAAGCTAAAGAAAATCTCAAAAAGTGGCGGTGTTCCTGTTGACCTTTGTAGCGCTGATGGTTTTATTTACCCTTTTATTAGTTGGACATCGGAAGATACGATATTGTTTTCCGATCTGCCTGATGGTGGCGCCAAACGGAAGTTTTTGTTAATACCTTTCCGGATGTCGACAAGGGGAAATGGCAGATCTCGAGAAAAGGGGGTAGCAGCCCCCGCTGGTCACCGGATAGCAAAACGTTGTACTACCGGAATCAGGACGAAGTCCTATCGGTCTCAATCGATGTGGATGAATCTTTCAAGGCCGGCAAGCCGGAACTGCTTTTTAAAGGGGACTATTTTTCTCCTATCAACCCAATGCTTGAGTACCAAACATGGGATATCAGCCCAGACGGCGAGCGCTTTCTGATGATCAAGCAGGATTTTAGTGGTGACGACGCATCGGGTGATGAAAAGCCGCAGCAGATTAATGTGGTGGTGAATTGGTTTGAGGAGCTTAAGGAGCGGGTGCCAGTGGAATGAGCTTTGTGTTGTAAAAGGATGAGAAGACCGACTACAATATATGGTATTTGGTCTATTTAGCGTTTACAGAATCTTTGTGAAAGATAAGGTCATACTGTGCGGAACAAAATATCAGAAATGTCGGATTTTGATATGGCGACGTTCCTGAAAAGCGAAGAGGATATAGCCGCTTACGTAACGATTGTTATCGAAGACGGAGACTCCGGAGAGCTGGCACACGCCCTTGGAGTCGCAGCACGGGCCAGAGGGATGACAGAGGTTGCCAATGCTGCGGGGATATCCCGGGAGGCGTTATACAAAGCCCTGCGGCCAAACACACACCCACGGTTCGATACGATAAGCCGTGTATGCTCCGCACTTGGTGTAAAATTGGTAGCCCAGGCAGTTCAAAAAGAGGCGCAACTCTGACGGCAAACAAAGGGTGTCTCTCATTTGAGTTCCCAAGCTGACATGACAGATTTTTTTATCACTGTATCGAGACGCCCGGTACTTCTCACGAATGGCAGATAGTGGTAGTGCTATCAAAGGTTTCGGGAACACCACCCTATCCACAATATATCGGTTTGCCTGCCGTTTATTCCTGCGGCAAAAAATACAGTTTTATTTCCTGAATCATATTCAAATTTGAGCCAACGCCGAGATCGCCCCCCGAAAAAGCCTTGAACAAATCGGTCATTCATTACAGAATGAGCTCGTAAAATATGTGCTCGTTATATATCAAGAGGTTTATTCGTTTGTTGTCAATTTAATAAAAAAAGAAACACATAGAGGGTTAACATGAGGATTAGATATTACGGTTTGACCATATTCTCTGCGTTTTTAGCCTTAATGCTATCTGCCGTTCCAAATCAGGCAGGTGCGAGCGAAGAAACCCTACAATTTAAACGGATTATTCATTCGGCAAGTGAATTAGATTATCCCCCTTTTTCCATCATACGAGATGACGGAAGTGCTGATGGTTTTTCAGTTGAACTTTTAACCGCCGCCGCCGAAGCTGTCAGGATAAAAGTCGATTTCAAGGTTGGGACGTGGAATGAAATAAAGAACGAACTGATAAAGGGGCAGCTTGATGCGCTTCCATTGGTTTCATACTCCGAAGAACGGGACAAACTAATGGATTTTACAGCTCCTTACCTTCGGATGAACGGAACCATTTTCGTCCGTAAAGGAGAAACGTCGATTAGAACCGAGAGCGACCTAAAAGACAAAGAAGTGATTGTAATGCGGGGGGACACTGCTCATGAATATATAACCCGCAAAAAATTAACAGATAATATCATTCTCACGGATAGTTATGAAGAGGCGATGGAGATGCTCTCCGCCAGCAAAAAAGATGCGGTCATCGTTCAATATCTGGTGGGCCTGCAACTTTTAAAACAACTGGGTATTTCAAATATTGTCGCTGTAAGATCAATTCAGGAATTAAATTTAAAACCCACTTCTGAGCCACTCTCCGATTTTGAACAAAAGTTCTGTATCGCCGTTAGGGAAGGTGACGATGATCTCCTGTCACTTCTAAATGAAGGGCTTTCTCTTGTCATTGCCAGTGGTGAATATAACGAATTGTATGAAAAATGGTTTGGCCCAATTCTTCCTGAGGAACCCATCGACTTGGCGGCACTTGCCAGGTACCTTCTTTCCATTGTTTTGCCATTTATAGCGATTACCCTGATAATAGGAGTCTGGTTGCTGAAAAGGGAGGTCGGCAGAAAGACACGAGCACTAAAAGAGCAAATAGCAATCAGTGAAGGAGCAACGCTTGCCCTTCAAACCAGCGAGAAACGCTTGAAAACACTTGTTGACACCTTGCCCGACATGGTTTGGCTTAAAGATGTCGATGGCCGATATCTATCCTGTAATGACCGGTTTGAAAAGTTTTTCGGTGCAAAAGAAGAAGAAATTATCGGTAAAACCGATTATGATTTTGTCGACAAAGAATTGGCTGATTTTTTCAGGGAAAATGACCAAATCGCAATTGACAAAGGAGGACCTTCAAAAAATGAAGAGGAGGTTGTATTTGCTGACGATGGGCACCTTGAAGTCCTCGAAACGATTAAAACACCGATGTTCGGTGTTAACGGTGAGCTTGTCGGTGTGTTGGGAATTGGTAGGGATGTTACCGATCGCAAGAAAACCGAAGAAAAACTGCAAGCGACAACCACTCGACTCAGAGCAGTTATAAACAACAGCCCTTTAATGATCAGTGAAGTTGACTTGAATGGTCGGTACTTACTTATCAATAACGCAATTGCTGAGGTTTATCAATTGCCGAAATCAGCTGTGATCGGAAAGACTATTGAACAGCTATTACCCATAGAGGTCGCCCAAATATTTATGGAGAGATTGAATCAAGTCAAGAAAGCGTCCCGTCCAATATATGTTGAAGATTCGATTTCTATTGGTGGAACTGAAAAAAATTATACGACGACATTGTTTCCGTTATTCGATAATTCCGGAAACCTCCAGTCAGTCGCCACAATCGCCCAGGACGTAACCGATCGCAAACTGGCCGAGGAGGAGCAAACTAAACTTAAAGAACAACTTCAGCAGGCCCATAAGATGGAGTCGATCGGTCGACTTGCCGGGGGGGTCGCCCACGATTACAATAACATGTTAGCCGTAATAATCGGATATACAGAGTTCGCATTGGAAAAATTGCAAACAAACGATCCACTGCATGGTGATCTGAAACAGGTTCTCAAAGCGGCTCAACGCTCAGTCGACATTACAAGGCAATTGCTTGCTTTTGCACGGCAACAGACCATAACTCCAAAAGTGGTCGATTTTAATAGCATTGTTGAAAGCATGCTCAAGATGTTGAAACGGCTTATCGGTGAAGACATTGAGGTAAAATGGAATCCTGGTAGCAAATTATGGCCAACTTATATTGATCCGGCCCAAGTGGACCAAATTCTGGCCAATCTTTGCATTAATGCTCGTGATGCCATCTCTGGGAATGGAAATATCATTATTGAAACAGGTGTTGCCACCTTTGATGAGGCTTATTGTAAAAGACATCTGGGGTTTTCTGCTGGCGAGTATGTGTTTCTGGCTATCAGCGATGACGGTTCCGGTATGGACAAAGAGACAGTCAATAATATTTTTGAGCCATTTTTTACCACGAAGGACATGGATAAGGGGACAGGATTAGGCCTTTCGACAGTTTATGGCATTGTCAAACAGAATAAGGGATTTATCAATGTATATAGCGAACTCGGAAAAGGGACTACAATCAAGCTCTACCTCCCCCGATACATTGGGGATGCCGAACCCATAAATATCTCCCGGATCTCAAAAACACCAAAAAGTCACGGCGAGACAGTGCTTCTGGTTGAGGATGAACCGGCTATCAGAGGGATGGCTACGCAAATGCTTAAACGTTTGGGATATAATGTTTTGGCTGGGGGCAGACACACCGAGTCAGGCGTTGGCGTTAGCTAAAGAAAACTCTTCCAAAATTGATCTGTTGTTTTCAGATGTCATCATGCCCGAGATGAATGGGCGTGATTTATCAAATCAAATACAGACGGTCTGTCCAGATATTAAAACACTCTTCATGTCTGGATATACAGCCAATGTCATTGCACACCATGGCATTTTAGATGAAGGGATGAACTTTATTCAAAAACCGTTTTCTTCAAAAGACCTTGGAGCAAAGATTCGCTATGTGTTTGATGGAGTCAAAGGTGACAGCAAACAGTGACGCTCATACGGTTGCCTATTAGATACCTTTTACCGCTACCAAACCAAAACTATCAAACGAAGAAGCCGACCCAATATCTGGTGGTTTCCCTCGGGAAACACTTAACCATGAAGATCCGGCGTGAAATGATATCCGGGTTTTGCGGAAGTAAAACGTCATTCGAAAAAATAGGGGGGGATTTTTTTATAGAGAGGTGGTTTTCTTCTTGGCGTACTCTTTAAGGGGTGGTTACTTCGTTTTCGCTTCTGGCGAAAGGTTTTCGATAGCTTATAAAATACTTGAAATCTATAATCACGAGGCTCTTATTCTCCTGTTTCGATCGTATAGATAACGTCTCCTCCGCTTGCCTCGTTTGAGGATTCCGACACAAGTTTCCAGTGACTGCTGATAGCATATTGCAACCGTAGGGTGGTGATCGGATCAAACAGACCCAATCCGTAACTGACATACAGCCTGGGTGACAGGTATTTGCCAACCACAAAGGAGGCCTTTTCCGGGTTGCTGCTTGCCCCGGCTTCGCTGGCCTCGACACCGAATTGATCAAACCCGAGCTTACTGCCTATTTTTTCCGCTACGGCATTCCCTCCCTTTAAACCCAGCGCCAGGGCGGCCCGACTCAGGGCCGACCCCTCACCGCCTGAGCTTCCGCTCATGGGTCGTCCCAGTACCAGGTATGAAAGCTGATTGCCCTGTGTCATGGCCGGATCGGAAAACAACGTAAAGTCAGGCTGCCTGAGATCACCTCTTACCTGTACACCGACAGTAATCCCTTCCTTGGGTCGACGGACGGCTCTCACATCGAGCCCCGGCTGATTAATGGGTCCGCCGGAAAAGAGGATGTGCCCTTTTTCAATGACCAGTCCCTGGCCATAGGCTCTGTATTCTCCATCAACGATCTTCAATTCACCGCTGCCTGTGGTGGGCTCTCCCGGTTTTTCAATGGCCAGAATGTTGCCTTGGATACGCGCTTTGAGTCCGAATCCGCTAAAATTCACATTATCTCCCAAAACGGTGCGGATACTTGCATACATTTCACGGCCGGTTGTTCCGCTTGCTTCTTCCTGCGCCTCCGACTCGATAATCACCTGATCATCGGAAGCGGTGACAGCCGAGTCGGGCAGTGTCTTCAAGGAGATTTGTGCATTGGGGATTACCACGTCTCCGCCCACATCGATCCGGTTCTCACTCAGGGAGATTGTAAGATTGGGGGAGGCGTCGACCTGTGCTTCAGGGGTGTTAATCACCCTGAAATTATCCCCTTTCACCTGAATATCGGCTTTGGCGGCCTTGCCGCGCAGATCAGAGGTCCCATCGATATTCAACTCACCCCCTTCAGAGACGGCATGGGCCGTCAGCCGGATCCCGCTATCGCCCTCACCAGTCAGTTCGACCTGAATATCATTCAGGTTCAATCCGGGACGTTCAAGTTTGGCGGCACCTTCGACCAGTGCCAGGCGCCCTTGGAGCACAGGCGTTTCCAGACTTCCTGCGATGGCCATATTGCCAGTCAGTCTGCCGGCGAGCGCCTGGATTTCGGGAATCAAGTCTGCAATAAAATCGAGCTCCTGAATTTCCGTGGTGATCTGTCCTTTCAATGGCCGTTTCATCCATGACTCTTGTCCCGGAGAAATAGCGGCTTTCAAAGCAATCCCATCGGTTTCGGACAGTGGTAATTCCATACCGGCCTGAAGTCCGTCTTGCTGCAATTGCAGGTGGATATTACCCGGTTGAGATGCAATGATCAGTGCGGTTTTAGGCGGTTCTTCGTTCAAATCGCGTGACAGCAGACGAACCGCGGATGTCTTGAGATCGATAGTTACAGAGGGGTCTTCCTTTCCGGGTTGGTTAAACGTTCCGTTCCCACTCAGACTGCCCTGCAGGTCGATATTCGGGGGAAGATAATGGGACACATAGGAAAAAGGCAGGCCCGTGAGGTCAAAATCGGCCTGAATATTTTCTTTTGATTGTTGACCCTTCAGACACAGCAGCGCTTCTCCCGATTGCCAGCAACTCTTTGAAAGCATTGCTTGTCCAGCAGCAATTTGTCCCGAGGAAGGCGTCTGCAACTTCCACCCATCCAGGTCAGGGTATTTGAGGTCGGCCTGATTTAACCTGAAGTGCCAGATCATGTTCTGTTCCCAGGGATTTTCCAATTCCCCCCCAAGGGCAATATCAGCCTGCCCCCTGGCGGTATCGGCAGATAGGGTGAGCGTATGCGCGCCGGGATCACCCCGGCCGTTCACCGAAATTTTTCGGAGTTCGACGCCTGCCACAGTGCCATCCGCTATAGTAAGTGACACCTTTGACTGGTTTTTACCCGTCAAATCAACGTCAGCATCGAGATTCAGGGATTCTATTCGATAGTCTGTATAGGCCAATCCCTCTGCATCTAACATGGCTGCCACCCTGGGCCTTTTGAGAGGGCCGGCCAATATTCCGTTTCCATCAATGCGGCCTTTGGTATTCGGCAGTAATGTACCAAGATCCTCGCTGTGAACCTGCCAACTCACATCGAGCATATCGCTCATCGTACCGCTGAGCTCAAGGTTTGTGGTGCCGGAGGAGAGCGCAAGACGTTTCAGCGTTGTAAGGTTTTCCGCATAAGTCCCGGCTGCGTCCAGGGCAACCTGATAGCCGCGAAGTTGACCCTGCACTGAAACCTGCTCCAATTGCAGAGTGGGCAGATCATCTCTTATGCCACCCTGCGCACGCAATGAAATTCCCAGCTTCCCCGGCCACTCTTTTCGTATCCCCCCCGGATTCAAATCTCGACCCACCAGATTAACATTGCCTTTCAGTTCGGGCTTCCAACCGAGGCCGGCCTTACCTTCGAGTTTGCCCCCGAGCATATTAATATCGATTCGTGACAACGTCAGCGCTTCCCGGCTGCCTTGTCCCTCCAGCAGAAGACGGGCATCAGAATGCTCCGGCACCTCAACATTGGCCAGCATGCTGAGAGAATAGGCGTCGATTTTGCCGCCCACGGCGATATGACCGCCGGCACTTTTTACCGTGGGTTGCTGCAGTGGCCATTGCAGGTCATGCCAGTCCAGTGCAAAGTCGACAACCTCATTTTCTCTGTATGCCTTGCCCTCGATTTTGCCGGTATCACCGATCGCGATATCAAGCCCGGCATGCAGCTTTTCAGGTGTCCCTGTCAATTTCACCGATCCCCGGGGGCTGATGATCAATGGATTGCCCGTAAGCGGCCATTGGAGTTGCTGCCAGTCAACAGTGAGATTAAGTGCCGGTTCATCGGCAATTTCAACCTGACCATTGGCCGTCATCCGGGCAGGTTGATCCGGTACGCTGACCTTGAGCGCATCAATGGTGACAGTCTTGGATTTGAGTCCGCCGGTCAGGATGGTATTGACCCTCCCCAAACCCGGATCTTCCGCCCATCCGTTGAGATTAAAGGCGATGTCACTCGGCTCTCCTTTGCCCGTGGCCGAAAACTGGACCGTCATCGGCGGTAACGCTTTATTCAATGCCTGAAGCTGCAGCGGATTCACACTCAACGAGACTTCGAAGACAAGATTTTCAACAGGATCCCGAAGCAGCACGATACTCTTTACATCATAGGGTTTTGCGATACTCTGGGTGATGGTCAGTTCGCGTAGGCTGCCGCTGAGCAGTGTGTGTCCACTTACGTCAGGATAATCAGGCACCGGGACCTGCCATTGAAGCTCACCTTTAACAAGGAAGTTCCGATCGGTGGTCAGACTGGTACTCCCCTCGACGGTAAACAAAGGCGACTCGATTTTCAGGCTCGAGAGGTCAACACCGTGCTTATCCGCAAGGGCACTTGTTATCGCAGAAGCGATCACAAGCGGTTCATTGTCCGGCTTGGAGCGAAACTCAAAATCGCGAAGACTTACCTTGCCGAGTCTCACGTCGAGGGGCAGCGAAAGCTCTTCCGGTAAGCTGACGGGCGCTGATTCTTTTTCGGATTTTAGCGGAACCGTTTCCAGCTGAGTATAGCGTACACCTTCCAGGGCAATGCTCTCAATATCCAGCACCCGCCGAAATAACCGTGACGGCGCCCATTCCAGTTCAACTTTGTCCAGTTCAAGGTGAAAACCGGTGGTCTTGATCTTCAGCCCCCTGATCTCAAGCGGCCCCGCGAGACGACCCCCAATAGCATTTATTTCCACAGAATCCGACAAAAAAGCGCTTGCACGCTGCCAGGCAAATTGGGTTCCGCTTTCGGTGCCGCCGATAAAAACGATTACAGACAACAGGGTCACTATCAACACTGCAACGAGTGAACTTCCAACAACAAATATGGTTTTAAGCAAGCGCTTCATAGATCGGCTCCAATACTTATGTGTAAACGAAAGCCGTCGGCACCATCATCCAGTGGACGGGCACCGTCGAAGCGGATCATGCCGACCGGTGACCGGTAGCGCAGACCGATCCCGATCCCCTTTTTCAGGTTGCTCAGGACATCGTTGCCGGCATTTCCGATGTCGAGAAACGTCGCCAAACCAAAATTTTTATAGAACAGATAATCCACCTCGATGCTCGCAACCGCCAGATATTGGCCGCCGATAGCCTCGCCATCGCTGTTTTTCGGGCTCAAATCCTGATACCCATAGCCCCGAACGCTCTGGTCGCCACCGGCAAAGAGCCGCTGAGAAGGCGGCAGATCGGAAAATGTGGCTGCCTGGATTGCGCCGAGATTACCCCGTACCAACAAGCGGCTACGCGCTGTAAGCGGCAGCACCGTGCGGGCGCTGATACTAGTGTGAAGAAACGTCGTCTCGGTTAACAGCCCCTCAACACCACCATGGATATCGAGGGTCGCACTGTAGCCCCTACGCGGGAACAACGGATCATCCGCATATTTGCGCGATAACTCAATGCCGGGAAAGAACAACATCGAGGTTTGGGTGCCGACGCCAATATCATAATTTTCTCTTTCCAGGCTGAGGGAAAGTCGGCGCCGGAATCCCAACCAGTTTTCATTAACACTGGTACCGAGTTTGAACTGGCTGACGTCGACATCGCCCACGTTGCCTCGCGATGCTGACGCCGTAAAAGCAAGGTTGTCCGTAGCAATATTCTTGATGGGGATCAGGTATTGGCTGCTGAACGATTGCTCGATTGCCGAGGCGAGCACGTCAAAACGCATTTTGTGCCCGCGGCGATTGATCCGCCTCAGCTCCGCGCCGCCGGTGACGCGGGGGCCGGTATCAGTGCCGAAACCGAATCCGGCCACATAGCGCCGTGGCTTGGCGGGTTCGGTTTTTACCGTTACCGGAATCTCGGTGCCGACAGCGTCCTCCCGTTTTGCGAGAATCTCTACTTGTTTGAAATAATTGCTGTCGCTGAGAGCAAGCTGAAAATCGATCAACTTGCTGGTATCGAAGCGATCGCCCTGTTTGATGGTTGCGAATCGGTTCACAAAATCCTGATGTAGAATGTCCTGTTCGACAGTTATGGCGCCAAATTTGAATGGAGGTCCCGACTCCGCGATCAAGTAAATATCGGCCTTATGTTTTGGTGGATAGACCTTGATTTCACTCCGGATGAATTTGGCATCGATATAGCCTGCATTATAGAGGGCATCCGATAGTTGGCTCTTGGTTTGTTGATATGCAGGATGATTCAGCCTCTGGCCGGAAATAATCTCCGTCGACGTCAGCACCGCTTTGACGGACGGCTCTTCCCCACCTTCCCCGTATACACGGATTTCGACGTGATCCAATGTGGTCGGCGGCCCTGGGTCAATCCTGTAGGTAGCCTGCCACACGCCCCTGACCTTTTCAAGTCGTGCATCAATCGTGGGTTCATAATAGCCGAAGGGTTGCATGGACTGGCGAATTTCTTCCGGTGCCAAACGATGCAACCGCTGGATGGTTGATTCAGACAAATCCGGCTTTTTATCTTTTTCATCACCGTTGAATCTTTCCAGAAAGGTCACTTTCTGCTCTTTTGATGCATTGCCGATACTGAGCCATATATCAACGTTCTTAAGCACATCACCCGTAACACCCGTGACTTCAACGTTAAGCTTTTCTGCACCCATCGCCCATCCCGCTGAACCGATAACCAATAGACATAAAATCGGTAGAAGCAGTTTTCTGAGCAACGGTTGATAATGGGAATCCATTGTAATCCTATTGAAATACGATACTGTCTTTTTAGGTAAGTTTTGCCGGGAGTGGATTGAAAACGCTGTGCTGGGCATAGGATTTGAAACCGATGTGCGTAAACTGAAATAGATATTGTGTATTTATTTTTATGATTGTCATAGTCTTTCTTTTGTTAACTGATCCATCTGTCCCTGCGTTACTCTGATGATACCACAAAATTATCAATTTCATTATATCCGCTTTTTTCAACAAAATGCAAACCCCTTCTCTCGGTCAGAGCAAGAGACGGGGTCTCCACATTTGACAAATGACAGGTCAAGAGAAAGATTTTAACATAGACCAATTGAAAAATGTCAGAAGTTGAGACCCCTGGTCAGCATTTTGTTTTTCAAGATGGATAAAAAATAGGTTTGACAAAAACGCCGACTTTTATTTAGCTGAATAGAAAGCTATTCACATGTACGATGGACGGTCTGACGTAAACAGCGTTAGAGAGGAGCCATGAAAAAATATGTGGTCGCATCCGCTTTTGTTATCATCGGCATTGTTATCGCTTTTCCACTTTTCAGCATGACTTACTATACCATGGTGCGGACTTCGACACCATGTTTCTGCGCCTCCTGCCACGAGATAAAGTCGGCGGTGGTTGCCTGGCGGTCTTCCACCCATGTGAACAATTCGCAAGGATTCGTCGCAGATTGCATGGATTGCCATCTGCCTGCGCCCCACAAGACGTTCGATTTCTTTTACACCAAGACGCTGCACGGTGCAAAAGACATAATCAAACACTTTACTCAGGAAACATATGATCGAAAGGAAAATCGCGAAGCAGCTTATGCCTCCCTTGAGAATGCCCAGTGTCAGAAATGTCACCGTAACCTGCTATACATGCCTGACAAACGCGGCGCCATGCTGGCGCACCGCACCGTACTTTACCCCCGACCAGGATATGAAAAAAAATGCGTGGATTGCCATTATGACCTGGTTCACAATGACCAGACTACCATAACCTATAAGCAATACAAGGAGCTGCCCTACCAGGCAAAAGGGCTCAGAGGGTTGTAACAACCAAGTTGAAATATTTAATGGATGTAGCCAAATAATAAAAGGAGCGATACCATGAGGCGATCAATGTTGTTTGTACGGTCAATCGCAGTGATTATTCTGCTGATGCTCTCGGTTCCGATATTTGACGCCCTGGCGCAGCAGAATTTTGCCAAGGTGAAGGAATTTCGCATAGAGCGAAGTATTCCGCCCGAGGCAGTCGCCTGCATCGAGTGTCACAGGCAGACCACCCCGGGGATTTTCGGTGACTGGGCAAGCAGCCGCCATGCCAATGCCAACATCAATTGCCTGGACTGCCACCTGGTCCGGTCCGGGGATCAGGATGTGGCCAAAGGCCATGAGAAGTATTATGCCCGCAAAGATCTCGCCTACGGCGAGCAAAAGTATAACGTTTCCATTGCCGCTGTCGTCACACCAAAAGACTGCTCCAGATGCCATCCGGATGAGGTTATTCAATACAGCCGGAGCAAGCATGCCAACACCATTGAAATTATGTGGAAGCTGGATCCATGGCTCAACAAAGGCATGAACTCGGATAACGAGCGCAAAGTCGGTTGTTACCACTGCCATGGGACGGTGCTTGCCATTGATGACAACGGCCGGCTCGATTCGACTACCTGGCCCAATGTGGGGGTGGGGCGATTAAATATGGATGGCAGCAAAGGGTCCTGCACTTCATGCCACAGCCGGCACAGGTTCTCGGTCTCCGAAGCCCGGCGGCCCGAAGCCTGTGATTCCTGTCATCTGGGCCCCGATCATCCCCAGATCGAGATTTACGAAGAATCCAAACACGGCACCATTTATAAGGCCTTTGGTGATGAGTTCAATTTCAGCGCAGCTGCCGGGACCTGGTCTCCGGGTACGGACTATCGGGCTCCCACCTGTGCGGCCTGCCACATGAGTGGATCGGGGAAGGTCATGGGGACCCACGATGTGACTGAACGGATCTCCTGGGAAACCCAGGCACCGCTGACCGTAAGGCCTTCGGACTTCCAGGCGTTTCCGTCCGGGGGGGATTGGTTGGTAGAGCGGGAGAAAATGAAAAACGTCTGTCGTGCCTGTCATGGCGATTCATGGATCGATGATTTCTACCAGGGATTTGACAAGGCGGTGGAGGAGTACAACGAGATCTACTACAAGCCGGCCAAAGAGATGCTGGACAACC
The DNA here is from genome assembly GCA_963677545.2 of Desulfobacterales bacterium. Lineage (GTDB taxonomy): Bacteria > Desulfobacterota > Desulfobacteria > Desulfobacterales > JAFDDL01 > JBECKW01. The sequence continues at coordinate 215,840 of CAXXKH010000052.1, forward strand.
TCTACGAAAAGAAACTTCTGGATAAAACCAAGTATTTTGATGAACACCTCGAGCTGCAGTTCTATGAACTATGGCACCATGAAGGGCGGCGGGCACGCATGGGCGTCATGATGATGGCGCCGGACTACGCATGGTGGCACGGTTTTTACGAGTGCAAGGCCCGTTTCAATGAGTTTATGGAGGAAGCCGACGAACTTATTGAATCCGGTCAGGCCGCCCATATCTATCGCAACTATCCAAACAGCACCGGAGACACAGGACGCCCGAAGCAAATTTTCAGTGAATAATTATGGTAATATAAAAACTTTTATAAAAACAGACTACTATATCATGCTAAAAAACATCGAAAGACCTTCTGTTTTGTTATTGCTGGGCCTGTATTTTCTTGGATGCTTCTTTTTTTCACAATCCGCGACGGCTAATGATCGGTATGCGCTCGAAACAGGGAAGGGCTGCATCTTCTGCCACCAGGAAAGTACCGGTGGTCAGTTGAAGACCGTTGGTTTCGCCTATATCCGTAACGGCTACCACTATCCGATATCGGAGAGGGTTCTTCAGAAAGCGGAAACCTTACAGACGCCGCTCCATAAAAGTCTCCGCTTTATCGTGGGATATATTCATTTGCTGGCGGGTATCGTTTTTTTCGGGGCTATTTTCTACATTCATCTTTTCATCAAGCCGGGACGCCTGACCGGGGGACTCCCCAAAGCCGAAAGGCTTCTGGGACTTTCCTGCATGGCGATTCTGGCTATCAGTGGCCTCTATCTGACCTGGGTGCGTATCGATCGCCGGCAGCATTTTTTCGACAACACGTTCGGCCTGATGCTGTTTATTAAGATCCTGCTGTTCCTCCTGATGGTGGTGATCGGGCTGACGGCGGTTACGATTGTTCATCGAAAAATGAAAGTCGCATCTCATGCTATCCCGCCCACCGATTCAATTTCTTCCGGAAACATCGGAAGTTTCGATGGATCAGAAGATAAACCAGCGTATTTTATTCATGATAAAAAAATCTACGATGTTACTGACAGTCCCAAATGGAAAGGCGGACGGCACTTCGGTAAGCATTCTGCAGGGACTGATCTGACGGCAGCCCTGGCCGGAGCGCCTCACGGCGCCGAGGTGTTTGAAAGAATCAAGCTTGTGGGGGAGATCTCCGGCGACTCTCGTTCTTCAAAGGGGCCGGCGCCTGTTCAGAAGCTTTTCGTATTCATGGCCTATACAAACCTGGTTATTATCTTTCTGATTCTGCTCTGTATCTGTGTCTGGCGTTGGGATTTTCCGTTCCGGTTGTTGCCTGAAAGCAGAAGTGACGCAATTCTGGGACAAACCTGTGTGGACTGCCATCGTGAAAAAACACCCGGCATTTTCGCCGATTGGCAAAACAGCGTTCATGGCATGGTCGGGGTAGACTGTGCGAAATGCCACCACACCGAAAACAAGGATTTGGCACTTACTTCACACGTGCAGCATTCCAGCGAACCGGTCTCCATGGTTGTTTCTCCGCTAAATTGCGGTGGCTGCCATCCCAAACAAGCCGAAGAGTATGCCCGCAGCAAACACGCCAACACCCATGAAATCATGTGGAAAGTCGATTACTGGCTCAACGACGGAATGAACAATGCGGTGGAACGAAACACCGGGTGTTACCCCTGCCACGGTACCATCGTTACGGTCGAGGATGGCAAACCGGCTCCCGGTACATGGCCGAATGTCGGTGTCGGACGCATCAACCCCGATGGCAGTTTCGGTAGTTGCAGCAGCTGTCATACGCGGCATCGTTTTTCCCTGGCAGAGGCGAGAAAGCCGGAAGCATGTGATCAGTGCCACCTGGGACCGGATCATCCCCAGATTGAAATCTATAACGAGTCCAAGCATGGCACCATTTATCACGCAGAAGGTGATGAGTGGGACTGGCATCCGGATGACATGAAGTGGACGGCGGGACGTGATTTCCGCGCGCCGACCTGTGCGACATGCCACATGTCGGCCACAGGCAATGTCTCGGCCACACATGATACAACAGAACGGCTTTCCTGGGAAACACAAGCGCCTCGAACAGTGCGGCCCGTCGATTTTAGGGCTTACCCAGCCGCTACGGATTGGCACGAAGAGAGAGAAAAGATGCGCGGGGTCTGCCTGCAATGCCATTCGGCAACCTGGGCTGACGATCATTTCAACAACTTTGATGGGGCGGTGGAAAACTATAACACTATCTATTACGATCCCATTAAAAAGGTCATGGACGGTCTTTATTCTGAAGGAGTGGTATCCAAGACATCTTATTTTGATGAAGAAATCGAGTGGCAGTTTTATGAATTCTGGCACCATGAAGGTCGTCGTGCTCGAATGGGAACCGCCATGATGGCCCCTGATTATGCCTGGTGGCACGGATTTTATGAGCTTAAACATCGGTATGTTGATATAATGGAATTGTCTGAAAAAATAACGGCTGATGGTAAAAGCAAACAGTTCCCGCTCTTTCCCGGACGTATGGAGCCATGACGAAACAGAATCTACTCAAAAGAGCTTCCCTGCTCGCCCAGATCACCATCTTTTATAATCTGATTGAGGGAATCGTATCGATATTTTATGGCGTTTCAGATGAAACCTTATCCTTATTTGGTTTCGGGTTTGATTCATTTCAAGGTCCAGGTGGGAAGACAGCTGAACTCCGATGCTATTCTTGAAGATGCTAACTGCACGAAGGCTTGCCTCTATCTTTCTTTCACTTTGCTTCTGGCAAGCGCCGGGTTTGAGCTGACGGGTATTGGTGGAGCGGATTACCACTAAAATATAAAAATGTTGGAGGTTAATATGATTAGAATACCAACACATAGAACACCAACCCATCCCGGCGAAATGCTTTCCGAGGAATTTTTAAAGCCGATGGGTGTTACCCAGCGACAGCTAGCTGATTCTATACACGTTCCATATCAACGAGTTAACGAAATCATAAATGGCCGCCGGGGGGTTACTCCCAGCACAGCATTAAGGTTGTCCAAGTTTTTTGGTGTTTCCCCAGACTTTTGGATGAATCTACAGCTAAGATGGGATCTTTATTTTGCTCAACAGGCGGAAGCAGACGAAATAAATTCCATCAATCCAGTAAGTAATCGTGTCACTACCGTTCATTAGAATGAAAAGCCCAACATCATTTTGAAGAGGGACCGGGCGAAGCGGGGCGGTTTCAAAGACCTTTTCGATATGATTATACGGCCAACTTTTAATCGTGACGCACAGGATGTGTATTATCGAAAGGCCAAACGCTGGAATCATGTGTGGCCAAAAATCCAGGTGTTACCATGGGCCAGTGCTTCTGAAAGAATAGATAAAGAGTTTAACAATTCTTTTCCACCTGATCGGTGCTCCGCTACGCTTCGCACCGACAAGGAGGAAAGCTCGCGGAGTCACAGGTGCACTGTTTCTGACAGAATAGACGCGTTTGTGGTACCAGAGCAACGTCCTTGTGAAGGAAATGAAAATGATTTTGAATTCTGATGGTATGTGGGAGATTTAATTGAATGGAATATCTGGGATCATGTTTATGTAGAACGGTTAAATATAAAGTAGTCGGAGAGTTTGAGAGTTTCTATTTGTGTCATTGTCGGTACTGCCAGAAAGATACGGGTTCTGCACATGCGGCAAATTTATTTTCGTCAACAGCTACGCTTGAATGGATTAAAGGTGAAAATAATGTGCAAGTATTTCAGGTGAAGAAATCTAATCATGTAAAAGCGTTCTGCGTAACATGTGGATCTGCCGTACCCAATGTGCAAATGGAAGGTCAGCTACTGGTGGTACCGGCAGGAAGCTTGGATTGTAAGTTGGATAAACTACCGGATGGACATATATTTATTTCGAATAAGGCGAACTGGGATGATGCCTTGGAAACAGTGCAAAAATTCCAGCGTTTTCCAGTTGAAGAGCACATCTCGATGAAGCATTAAAATTTATTTCAAGGTTTATTAACGATAAAAATAGTGCCCGAAAAATTCCGCTAATAACGGGTTGCGCGGAACAACCAACCGCTCAGTCGCGCGGTCAGTTGTCCGTGAAGCCGGGCGTTGGATTTCATATTTAGAAATAGAGAATAAATGAAAATCTTTTCATAAATTTTAATGATATTTACGATAGCATCATCAGCTTATGCGAATGATAGCATGATAGTTTTAAAAAATTTTCAATCGCTATCCCTGAAGGCATGGCGATTGATGAGCAGTCCGATGATAATATTGCTTTGATATTTAAGGATGACGAAGATCTTGAAAATGGCACTCTATCAGTAAGCTCAAAAGAAAGTGACCACCTTTTGGATTTTAGTACGGCATGGTCAAAAATACGATCTGTCACGGTATCTGGAAAGAAAGTCTTATATGAGGGGAAAAAAACAGTTGGGGGCCTCAATTGGAAAGTTTTTGCAGTGGCAGGAGCAACAGGCCAGTGTGAAATAAAGGATGTTTTGTATTACTCCTGGATATTGAAATTTCGCATTGCCCTGTTTTCTGTTTAGTTCATCGATAGTGCCATAATAAATGATATAAGACTTAAAAAACCATCATTGCTGTTTGAAAAACTCGCAGGGTATATTTTTCAGGAATCATTAATCGGAGATAATAATGCAAAGAGTACTGCCAATATTTTTTACAATTTTACTGATAGTTTTTAATTCCCAAGCCAAGGATGTTCGAAGATCTGATATTCCGGTTAGCTTTGAAAGATTAAGGAATAAAGCGTCAGAGGTACATTATAACATTATAGATCACGATACACTTCTCTTTTTTATTGACATCTCTTCCAAAACTAAACAGGGCAACATGCCAACCGAGGAAATAATAAAAAGCATTAATTATATATTCGTAGTTCATTTTACCTTTGATGAAGAAAGCCATTATACAGAAGAAGACCTCATTTATTTATTGAAACAAATGCAATTACCTATATGGCGTCTGGTAACAGAGAACAACGAACAAGGCAAGGGCGCGGTTCAAATGTTCTTACATATGGAAGAAGAAAACCCTATCGGACTTGCTATGGTGTCAGAAAAAGAATCGTCACTTAATTTTATGTACATAAATGGAACAATTGATACTAAAGATCTTGAGCAACTGAAGGGTAAATTTGGAATCCCCGAATTTGATACGACGGCAGCTCTGGAAAATGGCAAAGAGGAGGAGATATAATGCGATTATTTCTGTCGACTATTTCCATTGTATTGATTCTGGCGAACCCGGTATTTGCGAAAGAATTTGAGCGTCTGGCGGATGATATATCATTTCATTATAATATCGATCGATTGAGTCCTGCAGGTGTCAAATTTGCCATATCTTTAATGAAACCATTTATATTTTTTAAAGGCATTAGAAAGTTTAAAGTAGCCGCCTTTGAAAATAAAGACCAAAACATAGAAACATCACTTGAAAAATTAGAAAGTGTTGTAAGTCAATCTCTCGGTTCAGAATGGAAACCTTTTTTATTTGCGAAATCAAACAGGAAGAATTCTGCGTCAGTTATATTTTTACAAACAAGCCGCAAGAGTATGAGATTAATGATTGCAACCATTGAGGAGGATACAACTGCTCTAGTTCACATGAAGCTGTCTAAAAGGGCAATAATAAAATTTATGGATAACCCAGAAGCCATAACAGGTGAAGGAGAATAAATTTTAAGCATATGTGGTTTCATGGTTATCATTGGAAAGTAGTATATATAGACCAATTAAAATATGATAAGCAGGGCAATTCAAAATTATAAAATCACTTAACAATTTGTTACACACTCGACCGGGAACCCGGGGCGGCCATTTTTCATGACCCTATCGAATTGAACATGTTAAAAATCAGTCGGTATTGGGTTCCCGGCGGTATGTTTCGACGATGATATGAACTGAACGGACAAATTGAATGGAGAACTGTTGTATGGAATTTAATGAAAATAAAAACTATGTTAAGATGCGAAAAATAATTGATGAGCTTTTCGAAACGAATATCGCTATATTCAAAGGACGATCCAAACCATAGGACTTGTGGGTAATATTAAGGGACTGTGCGGGGGGGGGCAGGTAACTGGTGTTTCTACCGTGAGATGCGGTCAATTTGAAACGAGGAAAGATGAACAAATCAATATCTCTGAGGCTGTCCACGAATCGTCTTGAGATAATAGCGGCTACACTTGATCATGTTTGTGCCGAGTTGGAAGCTACTGAACGTCTGGCATCACTATTGAAAGCTCATGTAGAACCGGAGTGGCCACCGGGTGAGTATGATCGGGATGCCCAGGTGTACTTTCGAGACCGTCTAAAAGAAGGCGGCGCGGCAGTCATCGGATGGTACTGTTGGTACGTATTACGACACGGAAGTCCTTATCAGCCTTCGGTATTGGTGGGAGCAGGTGGATATTTCGGTCCCCCGAATGAAGATGGTGTAGTTGAGATCGGCTTTTCGATAATGCCTGCATGGCAAAATTTTGGTTATGCCACAGAGCTATCCGAGTTTCTTATCAAAAATGCCTTCACCGATGGTCGTGTGCTGAAAGTTGTTGCCCATACAACACCGATGAATTTGGCATCGTGCAAGGTGCTTCAAAAATGTGGGTTTAACTACGTTTGCAGGGATGAGAAAACCGGCAACAATCTTTATGTTATCATGCGGAACGTCAACGCATAAGCAACGCATCCACCGGACGGCTTACAGCGGGGTTTGTGGGTTATAGATGGTGATGCCTATGTTGTCGATTACGACGACTATCACTAAGAGGTCAATACAATGAGAGAAATGATAAGACGCCCGACTCACCCGGGTAATATTATAAAAGAAGATTATCTTTTGCCTTTATCCAATACGCCGGATGCAAAAGGTCATGTCTTTTTCAAATTATAGTGGTTTTCGGGTGATAGAGGTCTATGCAAAGTTTGGTGGAAGCCTTTTGCACTCGGTGATCAGCACGGCCACAATAATCACGTTTGACGTTAATCATGCAGTGCGTTACTATATAACATATGATTCGATCATTTGAGGAGAGATAGTCATGACAAAGCTGGATCCTGTAACCCCTGGTGAAATCCTTTTAGAAGAATTTTTAAAACCTATGGGACTCAGCCAATATCGTTTAGCCAAAGAAATCGGTGTTCCCGCTCAGCGTATCAGCGAAATCGTTTCAAATAAGCGTTCTATAACAGCCGACACGGACCTGAGGTTGTGCAGGTTTCTTGGATTGTCTAACGGATATTGGCTACGTGCACAAGCCGCCTATGACACAGAAGTCGCAGAGCGCACTCTTGCCCCATTACTTAAGAAAATCAAACCTTGGGCTGAGCATACGGGCCAACAAGCGCATTAATTCTGAAACCCAAAGCGGGGCGGTTTCAGTTTTTTTGAGATGGCTTCCAACGAAAGGAAACGCACAATGAAAAGAGTCATATCGATCCTTATTTTCGTATTGGCAGCCGCGGGGACTCCCCTTGTCGCAGCTGAAACAAAAGATTATTCATACACCATCCAGATGTTTCGAGACTCTCCGGCGATTAAGCCGTTTTTCGATTCGGCATACGGCTATGCCGTATTCCCGGTTATCGGGAAGGGCGGATTCGTCATTGGAGGTGCGTACGGTAAAGGGCAGGTCTATCGTCATGGTGAGGCGACGGGAACAACAACTATGATCGAGGGGTCCATCGGATGGCAGGCGGGGGGCGAGGCGTTCAGTGAAATTATATTTTTCCAGGACGAGCGTGCTTACAGTGAATTTACCAATGGCGGTTTCGAATTCGAAGCCAACGCACGTGCCGTCGCTGTCAAGGCGGGCGCCCAGGCGGGTGCGGGAACATCCGGCACCCGTGCCGGTGTGAGTGTGGGACCCGAGACAGGCGTTCATGCCGAAACACGATATTATAAAGGGATGGCCACCTTCGTTCATTCCCAGGGAGGGCTGATGGCCGGTGTGTCCATCGGAGGGCAGAAATTCACTTTCGTTCCGGTAAAATAATCGGGAGTGGATCATGGGCCATCTAATTGTCTTATCCACGAAGATCGTCGCCTGTAAGCTCCATACGTGAATGATTCCCGGCGGGGAGGTGAGACGGAGTGACTTTTCGAATACGAAAACCGTGGCATTCTATTTGGGATCTGCTTCTGACAACCTCCCGCGAGTGGTGGCGGGATAACGTTTTTCAGCTCGCGGCCTCGATTGCGTTCTACACGATCTTTTCCCTTGCGCCCATCATTCTGATTTCCGTCGGGGTGGCCACAATTTTTTTCAGTCGTCAACAGGCCCAGGAGCAGATCATATCGGAAATCGAGAGCCTGACCGGTGTCGAGGGCGGTAAAGTGGCCAGGCAGGTGATCGGTAATATGGGAGATATGGTAGGTGACAGTCCCGAAGCCATTCTCTTCGGCCTGCTGGTCATGATCATCGGATCAACCGCCGTGTTTACCAATTTGCAATCCGCCCTGAACCGGATATGGCATGTGGAGGCGAAGGCGAGCAGGGGAACGGTTAAAAACCTGGTAAAGGACCGCATGCGTTCCTTCGGTATTGTATTGTCCGTGGGATTTCTGCTGCTGGTTTCAATGGTTTTCAGTGCCGTTTTGAACGGGATCCAGCAAATGATGGGCGGAAGGGTGGAAGATATCTCTTGGCTATGGGGATTTTTTAACGTCACGATAACTTTTTGCGTGATCACCCTGCTGTTTGCCATGATATACAAGTATCTGCCGGATGTCCGGCTGCGATGGGGCGATGTGATTATCGGAGCTGCGATCACCGCCGTATTGTTCAGTATCGGTAAGTACTTCATCGGGATTTACCTCGGGCATGTCGCAATCGGGAGCACTTACGGAGCGGCCGGTTCTTTTGTAGTACTGCTATCTTGGATCTACTACTCGGCCCTTATCTGCTTTTTCGGGGCGGAATTCACCCACGTCTATGCCCGGCGCATCGGCATGCGTTTCGAACCTGAACCGCACGCCAGATCAATACCGCAGTCACTCCGGAGAAACCCCCGGGAACAGGGGACAGAAAAACGGGATACCAACGATTCTCCTACATTAATATTTTCTGTTTCTCAATATGGTGACAATGAGCCAGAGACCAAGGATAACGGACAACAGATAGCCGATGACCCCGAGCGCGGGGTATCCGAAGAGGTGGGGCCCGATTCCGGTGGTGATTATCATTGAAGATCCCATGATGATGGCCCCGGTGATGATGCCGACGGTCAGCCGGTTGGATGAGTTTTCCAGAGTCTTCATGAGGTGTTCGATCTTTTCAAGCTGAAACTGAAAGCCCAGTTCTCCTCTCTCCATTTTGACAATAATCCGCTGAATTCTCATCGGCAGGTCTTGGCTTCCCGACAACGTATTTGAAAGGAAATGGCGCAGATTGCGAACCATTGTTTCCGGACGATACCGCCGCTTCGCCAGGAGAGTGACATAATCTCTTATCTCCGCCACGGCGTCCATCTCCGGGTAGAGCTGCCGGGCGGATCCTTCGGCGGTGACGAGTGCTTTGATCATGACAAGCAGGTCCGTTCTGAGTTCTAAGCTGTGATGCCGAATCAGTGATGTGATGCTCAGAAGCAATTGTGCAATGTTGATATCCTTGATGGGGAGGGCGTAATGGGTGTCCAGGATTTCTAAAAGGTCTCTCTCCAGGGCACGAACCCGGATCATTCTGCCGGATGTATGGCACAGACGCAGCAGTCGAGTTACGAGAGCCTCGCTGTCTTTGTCCACCAGTGCGACGAGAAAATCGATCAATTCGAATCTGTCTTTTTCCGTGAGGCGCCCCACCATTCCCCAGTCAATGATGCAGAGATTCATATCGTCGGTGACCAGCAAATTGCCGGGGTGCGGGTCGGCATGGAAAAAACCGTCCTCAAGGGTTTGCTTGATGGCCGCCCGGAGTCCTTGCCTGGCAATGGCCCGCCCGTCTATTTGTGAAGCCGAAGAGACGTTGTTGTATTTAGTACCGTTTACATATTCCATTACCAGGAGGCGGCGGCTGCAATAGGTTTCGATGACCTCGGGAATGTAAATATCGGTCTCCGCGGCATAGGTGGCCGCGATCTTCATGTTCCGGGCTTCTTCTTCAAAGTTGATCTCCTTCACGAGGGTCCGGCGAACGACATTTACAAGGTTCGGAAGATTGTATGGTTTCAGATCTGTCATCCTATTGTCTAAAAATACGGCAAAGTTTTCCAGAACGTCCAGATCGGATGTGACCATTTTTTCAACGTTCGGACGCTGGATTTTGACCGCAACAATACTTCCCTCCCGATGTAATACTGCCCTGTGAACCTGTGACAGCGAGGCGACGGCTATCGGCTTGACATCGAAAACGGAGAAAACTTCTTTAATGGGATGACCAAGAGAACTCTCAATAATCGCTTCAATTTTCGAAAAATCGGCGGCGGGGACGTCGTCCTGCAGCTTTTCCAGTTCATGGAGAAAATCCTTCGGGAGCAGATCGGGCCTCAGGCTCAGTATCTGGCCGAACTTGATGAAAGTGGGCCCCAAGTCTTCCATGGCACACCGAATGCGCTCGTAAGTGCCCATTTCTTTATCCATGGGCTTCACTTTCCGAATCAGGCTGCTTCCCGGAAGATCCAAACGTCCGAGAAGCTCATCAAATCCATATTTGGCCAAAACGGATATAATATCCTTAAAGCGCGATAATTTCTTTAAATTTTTCAGATGTAGAGACATAATATCATCAACGATTTAGTAAGTTGTAAAGGGTTTTGTTGCTGAAAACAGTCACTTTTTTCAGTATACCATTTCATTTCAGGATACGTATACGGTGTGATGTGTATTTTGGCGAATTAAATCATGTAAAATGGTTATAGTGTGCGAGTGACCATCAGTCAAGATGATAGCGTTTCTGAGCATCCCGTCCGATTTGTTCGAGGTCCAGGTTGAAAAGTTTTTTGGGTGAGACGATTTGCATGGCATATTGCTGTGACCGTCGACCTGGATTCGTGGCGGCATAAATACGTAATATACCTAAAACGCTTATATCGCCATAGGTCGCGAAGATATCCTCGGCGGTAAAAGCTTGTTTTTTACGTTTGATTTCATTCAAAAGAGAAGAATTGATCCGTTCAAAAGAAAGGGTGGCAAATTCACCGAATTTACCGATGCCCAATATGCGGATCAATCCGGTAATACTGTTCTCTTTATAGCGCGTGTCGTGGCAGACCACGATGTATGGCGGAAACAGGGTTAAGCCTTTATTTGTTTTCACCGGTTCTTGAGAGATGTCCAGTTGTCGGGCGAAGGTTTTTGCTTCCTCCCGGGTGAGGTTCAGTTCTGATTCGCAGTAGGCAAAATAGAGGGGCGGATCGATCAGTCCCACGGCGGCACAATTACTGATGCGGGTTCGGGCGCCATGAGGTGGATTCATGTAAAGCGGACAATGACTGCGGATAATATTTTCAGGCGTAACCTTCAAATGGTGATGGGCGCCGATTTTGGTTTTTCTTCTGAAGGCCGCTTTTTTAAATGTATAGATTCGTCTCGCCGCCCGGGAGAAGAAGCCGCTGTCGAGGTTGATCCCCGATGCGATCCCATCCGGAAAAAGCAGCGTTGCATTATCAAACTGCATCGCCGTTCGTATCTTTTTGCGGAACGTCTTCGGATGCATCGCACCAATTTTGGTATATTGGATGGCCATCTCGTCCACATCCTGATAGATCAATCCACCTGGAATAAAAATTGCCCCTTTATTATCCCATTTTCCGGTGGCCCCTTCTTCGTAGACATCCGGAAAACCATCCTCCCGCATTCTTCCCAGCATTTTCCAAATGGTGTCCACACGAATGGAAATGATCTCTTTCATCAGTTCATTCCCAATCAATGCTTTTTGTGAAACCATAAATCTCTCCTGCTTCAGAATTATCTCAAGTAGCTCTGTTTGAATGACAGGGCAGATAAACGCTTAAGCATGTACCTTTATTCGGGCCGGACTCGATATTGAATCTCCCATCAAAGATTTCAATCCGATCCCGCATGTTTTCGATGCCATACCCTTCAAGCATTTTTTTATTGTGATTCAGAGCAGATATATCAAACCCACAGCCATTATCCCGTATGTTTAGAATAAGTTGATTATCTTCTTTTACCAGAGTGACGGAAACCTTATTTGCACCGCTGTGTTTGCACGCATTGTTCAAGGCTTCCTGAACAACACGGTAGACGACTATTTTGAGAGGCTCGGGAATGTGCCTTTCTTCAATGTCGAAATGCTGAACGAAATCGATATCCGGGTATATGTCGTGTAGCTTTTGGGTATGTTCCTCAAGCGTTACCAAGAGGCCAAGATCATCCAGAGTCGAGGGCCGCAGTCCTTGGGAAATTCGTTTTGTCTCTTTTATGGTGTCGCTCAGATATGTCAGTATTTTTTCAAAAGGGAGATGCCCCGACGTCGCTACCCCATTCATTTCTGAAAGGCGTTGCTCCAGACTGAATTTGATAGCGGCCAGACTGGCGCCGATACTGTCATGAAGCTCCTTGGCGATTGTTCGACGGTCGGCTTCCATGGCGTCCTGGGTTTTCCGTACCAGACGCTTGATCTGAAGATTTTTCAGCCCCAGCTCTTTGTGTTTGGCTTCTAATTCTGCTGTTCGATCACGGATGCGCTGCTCTAAATAGTTTTTTTCCTTCCGAAGGTTTTTTTCAATCCGTTTTTGTCGGCTCATGTCACTGACAACGGACTGAATTTCCCGCACGGATCCTTCGTCATCGAAAAAAGCCTGATGAGTCCAGTGGGTCCACCGTATCTCACCGCCAATCCGAAACCGGCATTCGACACCCGTGTAAGGTTTTTCACGGTTTAATCGTGCAAGGGAGGACTTCATCAAGCATGCATCCTCCTCTAAAATACAGGATTCCAGAGAGTCTTCGATAAGTTCGCTCCTGGTACATTCGAAGAAGCGACAGAATGCCTCGTTTGCAAAGGTTAATTTCTTGTCTGGTGTCCAGCGGCAGATCATTCGCTTGTTTCCTTTAGCGGAAGGGGGCGGATACTTTACTTTCGAAGCCGAAAATAAACTTGGTTTATATTCGTAATACAGTAACATAAAGATGAGGGGGGGTAAATTTCTTTTATCGGTAAATTGTCGGCAATAGCGGGTATGTGTTGCGGCAGTATCTCTTACACAAATATCATATGTGAGAAATGGTTTGCAATACGGAGCGAATGCAATCAATCAGATCTTCTCTGCTGCAGACCTTCGGGAGGTACCCACTTGCACCGGCTTCCATCATTTTTTTATGATAGGCTTCCTCGGAATAGCTGGAAAGCCCGATGATTTTTATGTTGGAAAACCTGGAATTGATTTGTCGGGTGGCGTTGATACCGTCCATTTCAGGCATGCTGATGTCCATTAAAATAATGTCGGGTTGGCATCGTTTTGCCTGTTTTACGGCGACCCTTCCGTTTTCCGCTTCGGCGATGACCGCCATGTCCTTTTGGCTTTCAATAATACGGCGAAGACTTTCCCTGAAAAGGGCATGATCATCGGCAATGATGATTTTTATCATTTTGCAAGGACCCCTTTGTGATTTTCGTTGTAATTATCGAACAGTATGTAAAAGACCAACCGTTCCGGAAAATGTTTATGAATAAAACTGATGGTGGTCTCCTGAAGATTGAGATGCGGGTATCTCCTTTCGGGAGATACCCGCCGTTCGCTTTATTTACTTAACATTTCCGGACTGACAACTAATACGGGAGAAGGGGAATGTTTAACGACATGTGCCGCGACACTCCCCAGCACGGCCCGCTGAATCCCGGTGGTGCTGTGCCCCATGATAATCAGATCGATATTGTTTTTTTGTGCATAATCGACAATTTCATCTCCGGGTCTTCCGTTTAAAATGGACATTTCTACGTTTCGCCCCCCGAGATTCTCCGAAATGAACTTTTCAGTCCTCGCTTTGACTTCTTGCTGTGCGTTCATTTCAAATTCTCCAATATACGTACCGCCCATCCCCATGCTTCCGTAATACGAGGAGACATAAAGACTGTATACACAATGAATTTCGGCCCCAAACTTATCTGCCATTTCGGTTACGAACGGCAGCACTCGATACATATTGTCAGTTAAATCCAACGGGAATAGAATTTTTTTAAACATAATAAACTCCTTGTTGAGTAGTCGATAAAAAAGTCAATCGAGCCATTTTTAAAACGTTTTCTCTGCGCAAGCTGGATCAAGCCCAAAGCGGATCGCTCTCCTGGAAATTGGCCAAAACGGGTCGTTTTGAAATTGGCTGAATCAATTCAGAATTCATTCGCCATGATAGGATAATAGCAGTTATTGCCCGAATGCCTATACGGTATGGTATGTATATTGGCAAAATTCAGTGTGTATAGGCAGGAGCGGATGGGCGTCATATTTTTCTTGTTTTCCTTTGGAATTATGTTTGCAGGACTGCCGGGCTGATTATCAAGACCGGTGTGGGAGAATGCTTCACTACGTACTCTGCCACGCTTCCCAGGGCAATCCTGTCAATTCCGGTGGTGCTGTGACCCATTATGATCAACTCGATGTTGTTTTCCCGGGCATAGGCAATGATTGTATTTCCGGGCTTTCCTGTCAAAACCGCTATCTGAATGTTTCGGCCATTCAGGTTCGCTGAAACAAACTTTTTGAGAGTTTTTTCTGCTTCAGAGACTGCGCTGATTTCCGATTCGGCCATATGGGCCGTTCCCGATCCTGTGATACCATAATAAGATGATGTTTGAAGACTGTGTATGCAATGGATTTCTGAATCAAACCTGTCTGCCATTTTGGTGACAAAAGGCAAAATGCGATCCTTGTCCTCTGTCAGATCAGTGGGGAACAATATCTTTTGAAACATGACATGCTCCTTGCAATAGAATTAAAAGAACACTTTTCCAAAATACAAATGTGCTTTACATACCGTAACAATAACATTTATTTGTAATGTGTGTATATACGGTACAGTGCTTATTCAGGCGCGCATCAGTATGTACCCTTCCTTTTGACAAAGCGTCTCTTCAGCAATGTAAATAAATAAGGTCCGCAGAAAAAATAAAGTATCCCAAAACGGGGTGGAAAAAGAAATGGGAAAATAGTATAAGAGGGACATGTTGATCAACCGGAAAAACACTACGATATAGAGGATTACGAGTTATGGAAAAACACTGCTGCTGCCCTTAAGGGTAGTAGTCGTAGGCAGTATATGGCCAAGGTCGTCAACCTCATTGGGCGAGGGGGGCAAAGGCTGGCCGAAAGCATCTTGGGATGGAACCGTAAGACTATCCGTAAAGGGCAAAAGGAAATTGACAACGGAGTTGAAACAGTTGACCGATTTCATGCCCGAGGGCGGAAACGAATTGAGCATCATTTTCCCAATTTGCTTGATGATATTAAAGATATCGTAAATCCGGTTTCTCAAACAGATCCCACCTTTCGCAGCACCCGAATATACAGTCCGTTAACCGCCAAAGGAATAATACGGCGTTTGATAGAGGATAAATCGTATAATCCGTCAGACTTGCCGGTTGAAAGGACAATTTCAAACAAGCTGTTGGATCTTGGTTTTCGGCCCCAACGAGTTAAAAAATGCAAGCCGCAAAAGAAACTTCCGGAAACGGACTCCGTTTTCGAAACTGTGTTTGCTGTAAATAAGAGAGCCGATAACGATCCTGAAACGATACGCATTTCGATAGATTGCAAAGCGGCAGTCAAAATCGGACCCTTTTCACGAGGCGGCAAGAACCGAATTGAGCAAAAGGCATCGGATCACGATTTCGAAGCTGAAGAGACGATAACCCCGTTTGGGATTTTTCTGCCGGAGTTGTGTGAAAGTCATCTCTGGTTTTCTGTTGGTCCGGCTACAGCGGATTTCATGGCTGACCGGATCGAAGACTTGTGGGAAAAGCTTTCCAAACGTTTTCCAAGGGTGAAACGACTTGTTATCAATGCAGATAATGGACCTGAGTGTAGCGGCAGACGTACACAATGGTTGAAAAGGCTTGTGGAACTCAGCGACAAGGCTATGATTACAATTGAGTTGGCGTATTATCCGCCATATCACAGCAAATACAACCCGATTGAACGGCTATGGGGTGTTTTGGAAAATCATTGGCGGGGCGAGTTGCTGACATCCATTGAAAAAACTTTGGGCCTCGCTCGAACAATGACCTATAAAGGTATTGTTCCGTCAACAGTCAGATTGATCCGCAAAGTGTATAAAAAAGGCGTTCGGTTATCTAAAAAGCAAATGAGGCCTATCCAGAAAAGGATGGCCGGAATAGAGGGTTTGGAAAAGTATTTTTTCTCTATAGCCCCTCAGCCGATTTTGGGATAGTTATTTTTTTCTGAGGACCTAAGGCCTACCCTGTATTGTTGTATAGTAATCCGCATTATATAATCAACGATATCCTAAACCGGCAAGCCGGAGTCGACAGTTTGCAGTCGGCAGTCTACAGTCGGCAGTCTACAGCCGGCGGATTAAAATCTATTTCATTTTATCATCGACCTGATCGAAAGATGCATGCTTTTGCGTGGATGTTTCTGAGAAAGGGTCTACAGCCTAATGGCTGTGCACCAGCCTATTTTAAAAGAGAAGGGGAGAGATGGTTACTAAAATCACAAACGGAAAACCTGGTGAGAGCATAAGAGGGGTTGGCCACACGGCAGATGAACTCTCGGATAATGAGATGGTAGAGATTGTTCTGGATTATCTGGATGTGGCAGAGAATCTGAATGTGGAAGACGTGGATATTCATTGTGAAAACGGTACGGTTGTTTTGGCGGGTCATGTAGAGACCAAGCGGGAGCATCAACGGATTCTGGAACTCATTGAGGAGGATCTGGGATTTGGGGATGTCATCGATCAGATTAACGTTGATGAATTGGAGTATCGAGATGATGGATAGGCTGATCCTGGAAGCAGACAACAGAGAGCTGGAACGATTCCTGGGGGGCCTTCGCCGCGCCATGTCCGCCAACCAACGGTTCGTTTTGAATGTGGTCTTTAAACTCCAATTCCCCGAAGTCGGAGGACGGCTGGAAGCCGGTTTCGGTGAAGATGGCTTCGCAGTTAGATGGCTTCGCAGTTGAACGGTGGCTGGATCAAAGGCATCCACCGGAAGTTACTAAAAATACCCTTTTCCGAAAGATGATTGTTCAACACCGGCAGCTTGTAGAATATGCCGACAGTTTTATGGATAAGGCACAAGTCGGCGGACTCGATCCGGCCGAACTGTCGGTTTTTCTTCGAGCGGCGCAACGATTCTACGAACTTGTTGAGAAATTCCGGGCACGTATTACCACATCGATGATCGATATTGACGAGCTGACAGGACTGCCGAACCGAAAGGCCATGGAGCGGGATCTCGAAGCCGAAAAGGAGCGGGCGCGCCGCCGGGAATACCAATTCGTCATTGCCATTGCCGATGCGGATCGTTTCAAACGTGTCAATGACCAGTTCGGGCATGGATTCGGGGATTATGTTCTCGAGGAACTGGCCGACCGGTTGAGTGAAGGCGTGCGACCTTACGACCGGGTGTATCGGTATGGCGGAGAGGAATTTTTAATCCTGCTTTCCGATACGACCCTTTCGGAAGCTCAAAATGTTCTCGATCGGCTTCGTGTAAAGATCGGGCGGGAGGAAATCAGCGATGGTGATCATTCGGTTCATATGACGATATCGATTGGTGCTGCTTCCGGTTTGAATTCGAGCGTAAAGGTAAGTATGGAGGCTGCGGACGAGGCATTGTACAATGCGAAGAGGTCTGGGAGAAACTGCGTCAAAACGGCCGTATGATCAGGTATCGTTTTTCTATGCTTTGAGAGCCGTTTTTATTTTAGGTTGTCTTTGATGCCGAATGGCGACCATTATAACCCCCGACGACTTGTTGTGCCTTGCCGATTGATAAAAAAGCGTTGGAACTCTTTTAGGGGGGGGCCGGCATGCCACTTGTCAGGTCTTGGGTTCTACCAGGCCTTTTTCAATAGCATAGGACGTCAGTGCGGCGACGTTGTGAAGGTTCAGTTTGTTCATGATGTTGGCACGGTGCTTTTCAACGGTCTTGACGCTGATGCTCAGCATGTCGCAGATCTCTTTGTTCATGTATCCTTCTGCAACCAGTTTCAGAATTTCGCGTTCGCGCTGGGTGAGCGTCTCCCAGTCGCTTTTTTCCTTCATTGTTCTTCTACTGCTCAGATATCCTTCCATGACCTCGTTCGCGACACCGGGGCTGATATAGGTTTTGCCGGCTAAAACGCTGTCGATGGCCATCATCAGCTCGTTACGGCTCGAATCTTTGATACAATACCCATTTGCGCCCGCATCGAATGTTTCAAGTATGTACTGATCGGATTCATGGATGGTCAACACCAGGATTTTCAAATCCGGAAATTGCGTGCGAAGATCCTTTATCACACTGATGCCGTTCAATCGGGGCATGGAGATGTCCAGGAGAAGCAACTCCGGGTTCGTTTTTTTGATACATCGAATGGCTTCCAGCCCATCCGACGCTTCATCAACCACCTCGACGTCCCCGCGGCTCTCAAGCATAGCGCGCAGCCCTTCTCTGAAAAGCTGGTGGTCCTCCGCGATAACGATTTTTTTTCTTTCAGGCATGCTTCGTTATCTCCATGTATCGATTAGAATTCGCATGAGTCTATCATATTTTTACGGAATGACAAGGCTTTGTGTGCTATATATGTTTTTTTTGATCCAGCGGAACTGTCCGGCTTCTACAGCATTCAAACCCTCAAATTAAGGTCCAGAACCTATTCACGGGACAGGGAAACCCTTC
Source organism: Desulfobacterales bacterium (assembly GCA_963677545.2). Classification (GTDB taxonomy): domain Bacteria; phylum Desulfobacterota; class Desulfobacteria; order Desulfobacterales; family JAFDDL01; genus JBECKW01. The sequence continues at coordinate 234,632 of CAXXKH010000052.1, forward strand.
TATAAAACAAAGAGTATCGGTAGGCGATAAGTTAACAAATTAACGGTCGGGTTTGGAAGAGGGCAGTGGTTTCCTTTTTAATTTCCGCCCAGTCCGAATGTGACGGTTATGCAGAAAACAAACAACCTTTCGGATTCTTCTCCCTTATTGTTGAATACGGATCAGTCGATTTGCTATAATGAAACCGGTGTCGAGATTCCCTGCGATGGCAGCGGACAGGATGGTGAGTTCAACTCGAAACTGAACGCTCCGGAAAACAGATTTTTAATCCGGAAAGATGTGGTATGGGACCGTCTGACCGGTTTGGGGTGGAGCCGGGACGCTGCTCCCGCTATATTCCCAATGTCTTGGACCGAAGCTTTTAACCATGTGTCGGAGCTGAATGAGTCGTCTTATCTCGGCGTCGATCGCTGGCGACTGCCTTCAAGAAGAGAGATTTACTCGCTCATCAGCCACCGGCATATCAATCCGGCGCTGCCGGGGGGGCATCCGTTTTTGAACGTTTTTTCAGGATATTACTGGACAGAGATACCGTCCAGTCGGTTGAAGAATCAGGCCTGGTATATCCATTTGGGCGGTGGTCGTATCTATCGGGGAATGAAGGAAGGCTCCTATATGGTGTGGCCGGTGACGGGCCCGCGGGCCGACGAGATGGCAGTGTCGGACAGATTTGTATCCACGCAAAATACCCTTCAGGACAGGTTAACTGGACGGATATGGATGAAATCAGAGGACAAAATGGCCCGGCCCGCTACATGGCGGGGTGCTTTTGATGTAATAGATGAACTAAACTCGCGGCGTGCGGGGGGATATGATGACTGGCGGCTTCCCAATATTCGTGAACTGGACAGCCTCGTAAATTTGAGCAGTCATTCACCGGCGCTACCGGAAGCCATGATACAAGGTCCTGTTGCCGAAGGGTACTGGTCGGCAACCACCAGCGCTTTTGAGAAGCAGTATGCCTGGGTTCTTTATGCCAGGGACGGCGGTGTCGGCGTCGGGTTTAAAACACTGCCCGATTTCTGCGTCTGGGCGGTTCGACGTGAAAAAATGTTTAGTCAGATGGTGACGAGATGAAAAAATATGACGTGATTGTTATCGGGTCCGGAACGGCAGGACAGACGGCTGCATACCGTCTGGAAGAGGCCGGTCTGGATATTGCCCTGATTGACGACAGCGATAAACCGGGGGGGACGTGTGCCCTTTCGGGGTGTCAGCCCAAAAAGTGGTTTTACGAAGTGGCGGAAGTCATCGCCAAATCAAGGCATCTGGACAATTTGGGAATTACGGTACCGGCCGTCGGAGACTGGCAATCGGTCTGGCGTCAGAAGCAGAAGTTCGTCGAGAACATACCGGAGGGCACTGTCAAAGGGTTGAAGGGCGCCGGGATCGATTTCATCGAAGGAACCGCCGGATTTGAAGACGATCATACGGTGAGTGTAAACGGCGATCGCTTCAGTGCGGACTTTTTCATCCTGGCCACGGGAGCCGAGCCTTCTCTCCTGCCGTTTCCAGGTGCAGAGTATCTGGTGACGAGTACCGAGTTTCTCGCTCGCGACCGTCTTCCTGACCGGATCATATTTGTCGGCGGCGGGTTCATCTCTTTTGAGTTCGCTCATTTCGCGGCGCGTATCGGTCCCGGGGAGCGGGAGCTCAAAATCCTGGAGGCGGCAAGCCGCCCGTTGGGGCCTTTTGACGAAGAGATGGTAGCGTTGCTGGTGAGCGCATCGAACGAAGCAGGTATAGACGTGATGTCGAATATACAAATTACATCCGTGGAAAAACAGGGCGACCAGTTTTATGTGCGAGTGAATTCGGGCATGGTCTTTGAGGCGGATCTTGTGGTGCATGGCGCCAGCCGGACCCCCAGAACCGATGGACTGAATTTCGAGAAGATCGATGTAAGTGCTTCTAAAAGGGGCATAGATGTAAATCCGGAGATGCAAACAACTGTACCCCATATTTTTGCCGTCGGGGATTGCGCCGCTACCGTGGCGTTGGCCCGGGTGGCGGATTTCGAGGCCAAAATTGCCGCCGAGAACATCCTGGCGCTGGGGAAGGGTTCCGAGACGGTTGCCATCGACTACAGGGCGGTCCCCGCCATTCTCTTCTCCTATCCTCAATACGGCATGGTGGGGGAGACGGAAGCGTCTTTGAAAGAGAAAAAAATACCTTATCTGAAAAGCTGCCAGAAGAGACTCGGATGGCCTACCTACCGCCGCATCGGCATGAAACATGCCGGCTACAAAATTCTCGCGGCCGAAGACGGTACTATTCTCGGCGCCCATATTCTATCCGACAATTCTTCCGGGCTGATCAATACTTTCCGACAGGCCATCATTGACGGCAGGCGTGTCGATGATCTGCACCGGCAGAGTATTATGACACCGTATCCGTCAAGGGAAAGCGATATTATCTATATGCTCGGGGAGTTGATGGCCGATATTTGATTCAGTCAATTTCAAAACGTCCCTTTTGGGCCGATCCGCGGGAGGGCGATCGCCCTGAGCTTGATCCCGCTTGTGTCGGGAAAACGTTTTGAAAATGGCTCGATTGTATCGCGGATTTTCTGATTCAGGTCCTATCGTCCAGAACCTTGCGGACGGTTCCGATCAGTGTCCGCATATCAATGGGTTTGAGGATAAGTGCCTTGATACCGATCTCCTCCGTTCTTTTCTCGGAGATATGTTCGCTGTATCCCGTGCAGAGAATGATCGGAATATCCTCACGGATGGCGATGAGTTCACGGGCCAACTGCTCCCCGGTCATTCCGGGCATGGTCATATCGGTGATGACCAGGTCGAACTGGCCCGGACTTGTGCGAAACAGTTCGAGGGCATCGAGGCTTCCGGTTTTGGTAATCACGGTATATCCTCTTTTGCTGAGTATCTTTGCGGTCATTTTTGCAATGGGGACTTCATCGTCGACGTTGAGAATGCGTTCGTTGCCGCCCGGTATTGGCGTCCCTTCCGTTAATATCGTCTTAGATGGAGTATTGGATTTGATCATGGGAAGAAAAATATCAAAGGTGGTTCCTTTATTTAAGGTGCTGTCGCAGGTGATGGCGCCCTGATGGCTCTTGATGATGCCATGGACCACCGACAGCCCGAGACCGGTGCCGCGCCCCTGTTCCTTGGTGGTAAAGTACGGTTCGAAAATTCTGCCCACGATTCCCGGAGGGATTCCCTTACCGGTATCCCGGATAGAAAGTTTTAGATAGGGACCGGGGGATAGATGGAAGTCATGGAAAGCGGTCTGATTTGCGAGGGTAGTTTCTTCCAGTGTCACCTCCAGCAGACCGCCGGTCTCGTCCATGGAATGGACGGCGTTGGTGCACAGGTTCATGATGATCTGATGTATCTGGGTGGGATCGGATATGACGAGGCCCGAAGTATTCAGATTATGCCGGATTTCGATGGTGGTGGGGATGACCGAACGGAGCATTTTGAGAGATTCTTTGATTACGGTCCGGAGCGCAATGGGAGAGTATTCGGTTTCTGTCTGGCGGCTGAAGGTCAGAATCTGTTTGACCAGTTCCCGGGCGCGGTCACCGGCCTTGAGTACCTGGCTGAGATGCTCCCGGGATTTTGCCGCATCCCCCGCATCATCGGCGGCCAGTTCGGTAAATCCGATGACGGCCGAGAGAATGTTGTTGAAATCATGGGCGATGCCGCCGGCAAGAGTGCCGATGGCCTCCATCTTCTGGGCCTGATTCAGGCGAATTTCAAGCTGTTTTTTTTCTTCTTCGGCTGCTTTCTGTTCCGTTATGTCGCGAATGATGCCAACGATATATTTGTCGCCTTTTTCATCCGTGTACAGGGTTTTTGCTGTCACGATGGTATGGACCGCCCCTTGATGGTCGGTGAAGATTTCTTCATTGATATTTTTTTCCCCCGTGGACAAGACCTGTTCGTCCATGGTCAAGAAGATATCGGCTTCGTCTTTGGGAGAGAAGTCTTGATCGGACTTCCCCAGCAGTTCGGAACGGGGATGTCCCATGAAAGCAGCCATAGCGTCATTGACAATAACCCAGCGATGCCGTGAATCTTTGACGAATATTGGATCCGCGACGGCATTGATGATTTTATCGAGAAAGTTTCTCGATTCGGCCAGGGCTTCTTCCGCCTGTTTCCGTTCGTTGATGTCCGTGAGAAACCCTTCCATACAAGCGTGCTCTCCGGCATCGTCATATACGTTCCGTATGCTGATGGAAACCCATATCTTCCCCCCGTCTTTTCGGCGAAACTGAACTTCACGTCCAGAGATTTCTCCATGCTTGGCGATATGTTCCAGGAGGTCGCTTCGATCTTTGGGATTGATGTAAATCTGCCTGCCGATGTCCGTTATGCTCGAAATGAGATCTTCCGGTGTATCATATCCCAGTATTTTTGCCAGGGCCGGATTCGCGTTGAGGAAACGGCCTTCCATGGAAGTCTGGAAAAGTCCTTCGATGGCTTTTTCAAAAATCAGCCGGTAGTTTTCTTCACTGGATTTCAACCGGTCCATGGACTGCCTGAGATTACCGGTCATGTGATTGAAGGTGCGGGCGAGAATTCCGATGTCGTCATCGGAATCCACCTCCACGACCTGGTTCAGGTCGCCGTCGGTAATTTTTTGCGCTACAATCGTCATCTGGCGAATGGGACGCGTGAGCCTGAGGGTAATCAGGACGCCGATAAGGCCCACCAGGATGGTGATGATGATGCCGGCAACGGCCATGCCCCGTATCATACGAAGCCGTCCGTCGTTCAGCAGGGAGCTGTAAGTCTGGAGCTCATCCTCATAAACGCTGGTACCGATCACCCAGTCCCACGGTTCAAAATAGGCAAGCCTGGCAATTTTCCAGCGTGGCTTCGGGTCTCCGGGATTCCGCCAGTGGTAACGAACTGTGGTCAATTCACCCGGCTTCAGCACGACGGCTTTTTCGATGATTTGCTGGATGACGTACTGGCCGTCGCTGTCCTGGGACGACCAGATATCTTCGCCGTCCCGTTGGCCTTTATCGGAAATGATGTATTTCCCCCGGTCTTCGCCCCTTCCGCCAAGGACATACACGTAGCCGGTTGTTCCGACTTTCGTTTGAAGGATGGCATTCCGGATCCGGGATTCCACTGCCTTCTGCCGGACACCGGCGTAAAGCATGCCCACCAAATCGCCTTGGCTGTTTCTCAGTGGTTCGTAAGCGGTCAGGTACCATGCGTTTACCACGTAGGCGCGCCCATGGTAGGTTTCGCCTTTTAGAATGCTCGAGACGACGGGATTGGCCGTACCGTCGGGATTCACGGCGGGAATGTACGTGCCGATGGCCCGGTTGCCGGCCGAGTTCTCCACTGTGGTGGCAACCCGAAGCATATCACCCCTATCGTTCATTCGCTGAAAAATAGTGGCGGTTTCACCCACCAGACGGGCTGTCTCATCCACAACCAGGGTGTGAACGGCGAAGTCCGGATTTTGCCCCAGCCATGTGTCTCCCACCATGAGCTTTGGCAGATCCAGGTTTTCTATTTCCCGGGTGAACTGGTTTGTCGCCGTCCACTGGATGGTTTCATCAGACAGGGTTACCTCCCCGATGCCTTCCAGCACGTGACGGGCCACATTGAGGTTGGCGTCCACATGGGTCTGGACCGCTTCGTTTTCTGTTTTCACCAGGTTGTAAATCCCCAGGGCAATATGGTCCAGATCCGCGTCGATCAGACTGTCAACTTCATCTTGGGCGAGGTTGTTGTAGCGATTGCTCTGCCATACAACAAGAAAGATCAGTGCCGACAGCATGACCAGCACACCGGCTGCTTCTATCAGGGCGAATTTGACCCCCAATCTCATTTTGCGAAAGGGGGTAAGCGGCTGAACAGCAGATTTTTGTGGGTTGGTGTTCTGCTTGACCATATGAGATTCACCTGGTTTTCTGATCCTGAAAGTCAAATCTTTCTACTGCTTGATATCCGCGATAAATTGATTGGACATTTCAATGGCGGTATTCATTTTGTTCATCAGGATATCAATTTCACCTTTCAAGGAATTAAATTCCGTTCGCAGAGAACCGATTGCCTGGGCGTTGAGATTGTGTTTAAGAAATAGCACATTGTCTCGAAAGGTATTTAAGACGGGAGACATGCTGCTTTCAGCCCGATGCATGCTCTCAAGCATTTCCAGGTAACGGGTCTTCGTCTCCTCCAATTTCTGTTTGCTCGAGTTTTGCAGTTCGATACTCTTATAAAGCGCCAGTTCGTCCGACCACTCATCAAAAAGGTCTTCGGCGACGGATTCCACCTTGTCGATGCGATCCGATACCATGGTTGCCGCTTTTTCGCTGTATTCATACTCCGTATTCAAATTTTCATAAGCAATTTTGAGATCCGTGTTTTCAATTTCTACGACGGAACCGAATTGCTCGAGAGCTGATTTGAACTGCTCCTGTGCTTCAGACTGCGCATCCCTGGCTGCCTCCACCCGATCCACCAGAATATCGCGCTTATGGAACCCCATTTGTTCCATTGCACCATAATATGCTTTGGAGCATCCGAGTAAAAGGCTTCCTGAAGCGATAAGAACAAACACGATTACTATTGCGTCTTTATATGATTTGGTTTCCATAGAGAGTCTCTAATTTGTATTGTAGATGTGTACATCCCGTTGCGGAAAGGGTATTTCAATACCGGCTGCATCGAACCGCTTCTTAATCTTCTCCTGGGTGTCGAAGAGTGTGTCCCAATAATCATCGGTCTTGACCCAGGGGCGAAATACAAAGTTCACACTGCTGTCGGCGAGTTCGAGCACGCCGATTTTGGGTGCCGGATCCTTCAGGAAGCGTTCCTCTTCGGCCAGTATCTCCTCGAGCACCTTGCGCACCTTGTCCAAATCACTGCTGTAGCCGACACCCGCGACGAGATCCATTCGTCGGGTCCCTTTTACCGTATAATTGACAATATTATCGCTGGTAATTTTTGCATTCGGTATGATCACTTTTTTGTTGTCGGGGGTTTTTAGCTCGGTGGTAAAAATCCCGATTTCTTCCACAGTCCCGGCGGTACCACCCGCTTCGATAAAGTCTCCGATCTTGAAGGGTTTGAAAATAATCATGAGAACACCGGCGGCAAAATTGGACAGGGATCCCTGGAGGGCCAAGCCGATGGCAAGACCCGCGGCACCGAGAACAGCGACAAAAGAGGTTGTCTGGACACCGAGTTTCTGTACGGCTGCAATGATAATAAACGCCATCAAGGCAACGTAAGACAAGCTGGTTATGAAGGAGACCAGCGTCTCATCCACTTTGCTTTTTTGAAGAATCCGTCGAAGAATCGATCGAATAATTTTAGCCGCAAATGTACCGATAACCAGTATTGCAATCGCCGCAACAACCTTTAAACCATATAGTGCAATCCATTCCTGTAATTTCAAAACAATTTGGTCCATAATAAGCCTCCTTGACGTTTATTACAGCTTAGTCGTTCCAAAGGGTTGTTTTAATAACCGGATTACAATGTCGGACAATATTTTTGAAAAATGGCCGAAGCGATGGTGCTTTAGCCTTGACAACTGACTGTAACCTTAACGTATACTTTCCCTCAAAAGCAAGCGATTAATCGATTGTAAAATGAGTATTTTTCGATTCAGTGTTTGGTAAGCCTTACCTGGGCTAAAGATCCTGGCGCCAGCTACAAAAATTGACGGTTTGAACATAGATGCCAGTGCCGGGAGCCGGTCCGGTGCGGGAGCAGACAACTATGCTCCTTCTTGGCACCGGTTTGGCCGGACTTGCAGGTTTCAGGAAAAAAAATGAAAAGCGGAAGACAGTAGTCAGCCCTGCCGCTCTATCCATTCCTTTATTGATTACCGATAAAAAACGGACGGTAATCAGATTCCGGTAGCTGACAGGCCTCCCTGATCTGGTCCATAATTTCATTTTTGGATTCCGGCTTCAATCCAACTGTTGCTTGAATCAGAAGTGAATCCGCTTCACTGGGAGGACGATATATGGGGCCTTCATATCTCATGATCCATTGATGGCATTCTTCACCAACTCCGGGACCCGTGACTTCAGATTGAATCTGAATGTCACGGATTCCGCTTTTTGGGGAGGGAAAAGTCCTGAAACGGTTTCTGTGATATATTTCTCGTACTCCGCCGGATCAGTTCTTATTTTTTTCAAGTTTTAGAAAGAGAAGCACCCCTGCGCCAACCAATGCGCCAATGCTTATAAGCATGGTGACTGTTGGGAGGGTAAGATTTGCATCGAACATATACCCTACAATAATCGGGGAAAGAATGGCGCCGCCTCTTCCTATTCCCACCGCGAAACCCGTGCCGGATGCCCTCACATGGGTGGGAAACGCAGCCGGAAAGAGGGCGTACATACCCACAATACCAGCATTCCCGAAGAAGCCGGAAAGGAAAGCAAACAATGCACCGTACCCGAGATCCGGCGGTATTCTTCCCAGGCCTGATATGGCAAATGCTGACAGTGCCAGCACAATTATCGTCAGCTTCTTGACACTGACGCGCAGCGTCAGCAGCCCTAGAATAGCCCCCCCGACGAGTCCCCCCATATTCGCGTACATCAGCATGCTTGCTCCGTCGGAGGGTGTAAACCCCATATCCACAAAGACTTTGGGGGTCCATTTAAGTATGAAATAATACGTGGTGATCTGCAGGAAATATGCGAGTGTAATTATTAGTGTGATCCATATCAGTCCAGGCGCGAATAAATCCGCGAAAGACTTTTTGCGATCTTCCTCGGAAATTACCGGGAGTGAGGAAACGACATCATGACCCAAACGTTTCAGTGCCTGGTTGATTTTATCCAATGCCCCGACAGGTTGTTTTCGCGTCAACCAGTGTACCGATTCCGGCACGATGAAATAGTATAAGGGAATAAACAATGCCGATACGGCAGCGCCGAAATAGAATATGGATCGCCATTGATAATCCAGGAGGAGCCAGCTCGCCACTTTGGATCCTAAAATGCCGCCGAGCGGATATCCGATTGCCATTATGGAGATGCACAGATATCTATATTTCAGATTGGAAAACTCCGCCGTTACGGCCGTAATGGCGGATAACAGGCCGCCAATCCCCAGACCGGTAATGATCCGCCAGATCGACAGTTGAATGACATTATTCACGGTCGTTACCATAAACATGCCGGCGGCCATCGTTATCAGACAGCCAATCATTGTCTTACGCCTCCCGACAGCGTCTGCAACCCATCCCAAGGCGATTGACCCTATGGCCATTCCTATCAACTCCATGGAGGAGACGATGCCAAGTGCTCCATGGGTCATCCCCCATTCCCTGCCGATTCCGTCCAGAGCAAAACTGATGGAAAGCACATCGATACCGTCCAACCCATTCAAGCCAACCGTCAGGGCGACGATAAATATCTGAAGGAGGCCCATGGGGGCATTGTCCAATGTTTCACGAGGATCGGCACTCATGATAGAATTTTTCTGTACGGTCATGGCTTTTTCTTACCTTTTTTCTGTAGGGTATCCTGCTTCTATCCACCCCTGAATCGCCGGATGCGCAAGCACTTTTACGTCCATGTAACCCATTTTCGTCAATTGCCTGGCAAAGTCATAGCTGTCCGCTTCACCCGGGCCGCACGCACAATATGTGACAATCGGTACGCCGCTGGGCAGCGACCATACATCTTCAAGCCTGAGCTGTGTTTTCCAGGGTATGGAAACGGCTCCCTTGATGTGCCCCCTGTTGTAAATAACCACGGGCTGTACATCGATAACGGTTATTTCTTCACCATCATCCATCATCTTTTTTAAAGCCTGAATGCTTATTCGGGGAATGTCCTCATCCGCCCCATAGCATACGGAAATAATTAGGAAAGAGAATACAACGGTACACGCCCAGAAGAAGATCGAAACTTTTCTTTTCATACACATGCCTTTCTGCTTCAACCATGTATTGTTAAACGACACCCGAAACGGGGTAAGCGACTATATATTATATTCGGTGAACTTACCATATTGAACTGATTTTTCATATAAGAAAATCATCTCATCAGCCGTATGACTTTTTTTTATAACTTAATCAGGAGTGTTTATCAGCGCTTTCTAAATCTAATATTCCTTGACAGTGTGGAATGTAACTTTGTATAAAATATAAAAGATATATATTTATCATATATTTACATCGGGTTATGGCGGCTGGTCAAGAAAACCCGTCAGAAGGTTTGGTCCTTGAGGAACAAATAACAATAAAAGATTGAAACCAGTCTGTTTCATTCCACTCTTCCGAATGTCACCGAATCGGAAACCGTAAACAAGGAGAAATTCACGGCCTGGGCAGAAGAGATGGATGCCGTGGTCGGCGCGGTCGGGGACTGAGGTTCCTGTACAAAGTTACTCGCTTATAGTGGAGGATGGTCCAAACAACAGGTGAAAGACTTCATTGTGGAAAAATCCGCGACCATGGAAAATCGAGGGCCGGGCCGGCTTCAGAATGAGGATTTTGCGATTGTTGTTGCGGGAGGCCCGGGAGTTTGGATGGGCCTGCTTCAGAGTGCCGGCGGTTTTGGCAATTCTTTTGTTACCAGGGAGATAAAAGTGCCGGGCGACTGGGAAAACCTGAAAGTAAAATACGGAACAATGGCTCCGACGTACGAAAGATACTGAAGTTCTGGATATACAGGGGCGGGATTACAGGCGGGAGAAGGCGGTTCCCCCTTTAACCCCGCGCCCGCGATCATCTAACTCTTCGGAATATTAATGGAAAAATTCGTTGACAGATTGCATGTCGCCGATATACATTACTCCGCTGAAAAATGGTATGCATATGCGGTATCCATGGGCTATGAATGGCAGAATAATACAATGAAGTAATTAAAAACTTTACGATTTTAAAGGGTCACTATGAGTAGCGTCCCGAAATCAGATCAGCCAATAGAAAAACGGGCGTCGAAAAATCTTAAACGTGCATACAACATAATGCATGTCGCGATGTTTAAGTTGTTTAAAAATATTGAAATAACCGTCGCACAGTTTGACTTGATGGAGACTGTTCTACTGTCCGAGAACCAGGCGTTGTCTATTCAGGATCTTGCATCGCGGACCACCAGCCTTCAA
>CAXXKH010000053.1:0-7576 GCA_963677545.2 Desulfobacterales bacterium
CATTCCTATGGAATAAATTATGACGGTTAAAAAAACAAAAACTGAAAAAAATCAGATCTCTGCCTGCTGGCTGACAACCGGGATTCTATTTGCTGTTGCAGCGGGATGCATGGCAGGCTGGGCTCGGTATTGGTATGGATATTTCGTCCTGGGTCAGGGAGTCCTTGCTGGGCTTTTTATTCCGTGGGCGGCAAAGACGTTTTGTTTCGGGTTTATGCAGCCGAAAAAAAATGGTAAAAATGCCTGGATCAATGATGCTTCTCCTGATTTTCTTTATCTGTTTCATGATCGCCCAGGCAATCGGGTTTGGCATGGCCCAGCCATGGTTTGACCCGGTGGGCTGGCTCGGGCGGATGGTTCAGCACAAGACTAAAGAAACCGTATGGGGAATCAGTCTTCTTGGAGGCGCGGCTGCACGGGATTTTCGCATGGGGATCAACGGGGGATTCTGGATCTTTTTAAACTTGTTTGATCTATTTTTCATGTGCTTTTTTTTGCTTGTCGGAATTAACAGTCAGCAGGATGGTAAAAAATGATAAAATGGTTCCGTACTATCACCTTTATCGTTGCGCTGCTTTTTCTTGGGACCGGTGTTTTTATAGTGGATGCGCCAACAGGAATGACGCAAGCCGGCCAGGCCTATAATCACAGGGACTGGGACCAGGCAATGCGGCATGCAAGGCGAGCAGTATTTTCCAGCGGCGCAAATAAAGAATTGGCTGCACGCGCGCTGAAACTTGAATCTGCCATTGCCGTTAAACTGGGCCATCCCGAGACGGCCTTTGCCTGCCTGAATGAGACAATTTCAATCCAGCCTGACTGCAATCTGTGTTACCTACAAAGGGGGGATCTTTTCTACAGTCAGAAAAACTACCCGGACGCCGTCCGTGATTTTGAAAAAGGGCTGAAAACAGCAGACGCTGTTAAGGACAAAACCAAAGCCTATTATAATGCCCGGTTGGGGCTGTCCCTCCTCTCCGTCGGAGAAGATCAAAAAGCACTGGCAGCGTCTGAACAAGCACGCCGGCTTGATCCGGTTTCTCCCCTGGCCTATTTCCTCGAATCAAAAATAAGAACCCAACTCGGAGATCTTCAGGGGGCATTTAAATTCGCACATACCGCCTATCAATTGGGACAAAAACAACCCGGTTTTTTTTCGTCTCCTGAAGGAGATATGTGGCTGAAGTATTATGCCGGAGTCCGCGTCCGTTATGAAAATGCCCAACATGCCCGTTAATCGGAAAACAACTCCACAAAACAGTCTCTCTTTCGATCCTTAGAAGCTCGTTTTTACAGCTCAAAATATCATCCTAAGGTTAAATTGCACCCCTCTTTTATCTCATTTTTTTATGGTTACAAGCACTTTGCTCGGGCGACCCAGAGGCGATGTCGCGGCAACCAAAAGAAAAAAGCCCGCCAACAAAATTGCCGGCGGGCTTTTTTTTAAGCGCTGATTCAAGTCAGCTTTTAAAATGAATACTTGACTGCCACGTAGAATCTGCGGCCAAAAGTATCGTGGCTGATAATAGAACTGCCACGGGCGTTGTTGGTTGAATTTGCGCCAATAACCTCCGGTTCGGCGTAAAGCAGGTTATCGATGCCACCGCGCACTTCCAGATTGTCACCGATGATATAGCGAGCAAACAGATCAAATTGGTTATAGGCGTTTACGCCTTTAACATCGGAGGCACTACCGGGCTCTGGATCCAGCTCCGGCAAATGCATCCAGCGTAAACCACCGGAGAATCCACCGACGCTGTAGTTAAAGGTGGTAAACATTTTGTAATCGAAGGATGAACCGACTGTGGTTCCCGTGTAGTCAATAACGTCTGCTCCCGGGAATGGTGCCACTGAAAATTCTTCGAGAACACTCAGCAGCATATTCACACCCAGGTGCCCGGGAACAAAATCAAGTCCGATGTCAGCAAAATCAGACCCCCAATTGATTTGAACATCGTAGCCCTCGGAAACCAGTGCCCCCTGATTAATGTAGGCTGCCTGGAATTTTCGGTCGGCGCCAAAATCATTAATCCCATCATCCAGGTACTCTCGATTAATGAGCGCGCAAAACGGGCTGCCGGCCGCCAATTGTTCGCCGGTGTAAGTGCCGGGAGCTGACCCTATCAAGGAGTTGTACTGGGCATCCATGCATTGCTGATACACCGTCATATGCTCGGGGACGCCGATCGCGCCCTCAACTTCCGCTTTGTAATAGTCAACTGAAAGCCGCATATTATTTAAAGCCGGCGTCTTAAAAGGCGAGTTAATAACGATCCCCAGGGTCGTGGTATCGGCCTCCTCGGATTCCAGATTTGGATTACCCGCCTTTACCGCCAAGACATAGGGAAAGTAGCTCTCCTTACCCAAGACGTTCCACTTCCAGTCATTCGCACTGCCCCCTGGCACGTACTTATCAAAGTCTTCCGGCGCGCCGTCGCGAACCATCAGGTGTTGACAAAGGACCTGTAAATTATAGCGGTTGGGGTTTGTGTCTTTATTGCCCCAGTCCGGTACTTGATCCCAACTACCACAGGTATCCACTACGGCCGTTCCCCCAATGCCGGCAATGCTACTGGAACCTTTTGGCGTAAACAGCTCGGCGATATTCGGCGCACGGTTTGCCTTCTGCACGCCCCCGCGGAAACGAACCCAGTCGTTGACGGCCCAATCCGCCATTAATTTATAGGTCTCCACTTTTTCCGAGATACTGTAATCCGATTGGCGCCAGCCTGGTTCCACGCTCAAACTTTTTATAAAAGGCAAGTCTCTGAGGATCGGGATCAACAACTCCCCATAAATCTCGGACACATCTGTATTCCCTCTTACAGGCACTGGTAACGCTAGATTACCAACGGCATTGGGAAATGATTGGTTGGCGTTATAACCGGTATCGGGATTGAATTGAAATTCTTCTTCGCGATACCCAACGCCTGCCGCGAACTGAAGCGCCCCGGCGGGCAATTCAACAATACTGCCCTGCATGTTGGCTTCAAAAACATTTTGTTTCAGTGTCGTGATGGAGTTCATGCGGAGGGTCATGTAATCGGCACAATCTTGACTGACGGTGCGCGAAGCGTTGAAGCTGCCATCTTCGTTAAATACGGGGATGCCGCTTGTGCAGTTAGCGGTAACGGCTATTGGATACGCCCCGCTAAAGCCCTTGCCATACTGGTCGGCTTCAAATACTTCCTGGGACCTTGGATAATGTGTAAATCCTTCGTGTTGCTGAGCGTTGAGTGTTGACTCGCCGTGAGAATAATAGACATCCCAGGTCCAATCATCCATGAACTCGAATCCAAATCCAAACTCGCCACGCAGACCACCGCCGATCTGAAATACATTACTTGTCGATTTTGTCTGATAAGGCGGGAGGAAATGCATACCACTTTCGTAATTCCAGGGCGCATCCGGATCCGGTCGTGAATTCAGCAAGTCTGCCAACGCCGCAGGCACCGGATGTTGCGCCGTACCAGAAGGCGCTTGACCGAATTGCGGCGAGTCGGGATCGTCATAGAGCTGGTTATAGGGCATGTCTATGCCCCAAATGTTAAAATATCCCTGTCTGCCACCGACCGCCAGCACTTCGATCTTCGAATAGCGCACATCCATATAAAACTCGGTGGTATCCGTCAAATCGAACCTTCCGGATCCAAAAATCGAATAACGCTCCATGGGTATTTGGAGATAGCGTTCATCTGGATCGATCCAGGCAAGTGTACCGTCCGGATTGACCTTAAAACCGGTGCCATATCCCAGGGGACCTGTATAGGGGTGGGCCGGATCTAACGGATCGGATGAGCTGAACACATTGTTGTTTTGGTCGACGGTGTATGAAGCCGCCCCCCAACCTGCGGCAGGCATATTACCTGCGTCCGGATTAAAGGTGGTCAGATTGGAAGTGGTTATACCGCCTGAATCGGTACCGGGATCTTTCCAGCCATCGGTAACCCAATCGCGATCTTTACCCATGATCTTCTCGCGATCAGAATAGCTAAACCCCAACATGATATTGCCGCGGCCACCAGCGAGCCCGGAACCCAATAGACCGTTGAATTGTAATTCTTGGCCGTCGCCTTCCTGGGTAATTCCATATTGAACATCGACCACCGCACCTTCGAAATCCTTCTTCAGTTTCAGGTTCACAACACCGGCAATGGCATCGGCGCCATAGACGGCGGCGGCGCCGCCGGTAATGACCTCGACCGACTCGACGGCGGCGGAGGGAATGGTATTGAGGTCGACCACCAGCATCGCATTAATGGGTTGGACACGTTTACCATCCACCAAAACCAGGGTTCTATTCGTTCCCAACCCTCTCAGGTTTACCGTTGCGGCGCCCGGTGTAGCCGTCGCCGCGGGAAATGGCGTGCCGGCATCACTGCCGATTGCTTGGGTACCGGCCGGAACGAATTGCGGCAATTGGTTCAGGGCCGATTCCAAACCGATATTGGATCGTTCTTCGAATGTACCCGCTTCGATTGTAACGATCGGGCTGGATGACTCGAAATCCCGTCGAACAATTCGTGAACCGGTGACGACTATCTCCTCCAGCATGAATTCGTCTTCCTTCTCTTCATCCTGAGCTATCGCTGTCCCGCAGGACAGTATCATGCTGACAGCAATAATCAATAGAACTACCTGCCTCAATTTTTGCATGTATTCTCCCCTTATAGTAATGAAAAAGTTAATAAAATACCTGCTACAATGCGTAACACGGAAAAAATATCACCTCCCTCCATCCAAAAAACAATCTGTTACTTCTTCGCAAAAAAATAATTCCATGAATATGACAGGGGGATCTCAAGGTATACACCACCAGGATCCCAACACACCTATGACATAATAGGCATGGCTATCATTTCCATTGAAATGTGGAATACAGTTGTTTATTGATGTTACAAAAATAGCTTTGGAGAAGCAGCGAAAGCAAATCCCGCTCCAATACGGGTGCCCGTGGCGATGATCTCGTTCATGGTATTGGCCGGAAGGCTCCGGTTAGCCGGTGCAGTACAAAAGATACCAAGCTTCGCGGCCTGGTCGGGTGTTTTTTTTCAGCAAAACATTGGCCACAACTCCGTCGCCAAACAGAATCAAGACCATGGTTCCCATAAATTCGCCTAACAGTGGTCCGTGCATAGTAACCTCATCATTATGATTTCTTCAGTGTGAGATAGTGCAACAAATATCGATCTGCGGCTTTTTCATCAAAACGCGTGTTCCAGCATATATAGAATAAATAGCTGAAATTTTTAGTCCATATATCCATTTTCTTACTTATTATCTTATCAATTGGATATATACAATGACATACGGATCCACGATATTGACATTTTCAGCCATATAGTTAACCCCAACGTTGCATAAAAATTGTAATTTTATCTTCGAGAATCAGGCCGCTTTTTGCAACACGCTGAGAAAATGCAGAAGATCTTTTCTGACTGTTTGGTTTGCGCTCATCGTAAGCGTTAACTTTCCTTGGGGGCGGCTGATTCTTCCGGCTATTTAAATAATTCGGTGACGGATTTTCGGAATTCTATTGTATTTTGCATGAATTTGTGATTTACTATGCCTTATCTTCGGTGGCCTCCTGAGTGGTTGTTTTTTTGTTCTTCCAAACACTTTACACACACTATTCACGGGCCTCCGCAAGCCTTTCATTTCCTTTTTTATCATTTTTTTTATGCAACTACAGGGTTAAATTGGTGTAAAAATATTAAGTATGAATAAATTTGGACAAATCCATTATGAACACCTCCTTTACTATCTCGGCAGGATGGGTAAAAAGGTTTTACTTAGGGCTGATTGATTACGGAATATCAGAATCTGCACTACACCTTATTTCAAAACTGAAACTGTCTGATCTTGAAGATGAGGATCAACGAATTCCATTTAAACAATACTTGCATTTGGGCCAGATGGCGCCGAAATTGACTGGTAAACCTGAAATTGGTCTTATCCTCGGCTGTCAAGCAAGATTTCAGGATATCGGTATCGTATATCAATTGGCAATCAACTGTAATACGGTAAAGGAATCGCTTGCTGAAACAGTCAGATATTCCGAGCTTCGGAACGAATTATCCGAAACACTATTTGAAGAAGATAAAGCTTCAGTAGAATGGTCGGAATATTACCCCAATAGCGGATTTATATGCATCCCTTTACTTGAATTTGAATGTTGCCAGAAAGTTGAGATACTAAAACAAGTGATCGGGAAGCATTTCAAACCGATCAATATTTAATTCCAATACTCCGCACCCGGATATTTAAATAAGTATAACGAAATATTTCAAGTACCGTTATCATTTGAGCAGAAAAGAAGCGGTATTGTTTTTAAAAAAGAATATATAAACCTTGCCAATATTAATCCGCAACCCTATGTCAAAAACGTCCTTTCGCGGCATGCCAGCAAATTGAAAAGTGATTTGGTCAAAAGTAAGCAATTCCAGGATAAAGTAAAAAAAATAATTATTAGTCAACTGGATGAAGGTTATGTCACTTTGGATTCAATAGCTGAAGAATTGAATTTGAGCAGACGCACAGTTTATAGAAAACTAAAAGCGGAGAATATCTCCTATAAAGATTTGCTAATAGATTCCAAAAAGAAGTTAGCCCAAGAATATCTGAAAAACAGTTCTCTCTCTGTGTACGATATTGCCGTTCGCCTGGGCTTCTCAGAAGCCAGTTCTTTTCATCGGGCTTTTAAAAGTTGGTTCGGGATCAGCCCTGGTCGGTATCGGTGGATCTATTGACTAAATGAATCCAGACCAAATTGCGGTGGGACGGAAAATAAATGTTTCTTTGTCTCCCAACAAAAACCGCGCCTGCCTTTATTGGATCAAAACATGCTAACTTGAGTGCGCGATGAAGACCAAAGCCTTTCGTTCCTGACAATTAATCCAACCCGTCTGCCAACGGATTCCAAATTCTTGAAGATTTACCCCCCGCCGGAGAAACGGCGCGCCTCTATTTTTGTCCTTGGATGGCTAAACCTATCCCTCTCCGTGGTCGATAAATATCTTGTTTACACATGGTTTTCGTCTGTCATTTGGGAACCGCGAGTTCCTATCCGAACAGCGCCCGCAGTGGGGCCAAACCGATTCAGGAGGGAAACATTGAGAAACAACGCTTATCGGCTTATCGTCATACTCGTCGTTACGATGTCCTGGCTTTCGGGCGTGGTAATGGCCGCTGCGCCGCTGCGCTTGAAATCCTTTGCAATCACCGATCCACAGATGGACAATATTCCGGCGTTTCGGGTGTTGGCACCGGCGGACTGGCATTTTTCCGGGGGGTTGACCTGGAACATCGCCCTGGCAAACCTGGTCACCGCCGACGTGGCCATCAGTGCACCTGATGGATCCGCCGGGTTTTTTGTCCACCCGGCGCCGATGTTCATCAGCGGCCAGATCGAATATCAATGGCAGCAGGGGCAGCCCTATCTGGGCATGATTGTGATGCCCATACCGAACAGCCCGGCGGATTTTATCCAGCGGCATGTATTGCCCGAACGGCGGCCCGGTGCAGGCAACTTGCGCTTGGTCAAACGAACGGATCTTTCGAAATGGGCCGCCGGTAT
>CAXXKH010000054.1:0-7701 GCA_963677545.2 Desulfobacterales bacterium
GAGTTTTAGCTGAAAGCGTGGAGATAACCTGGTTTGGATATTAGACAGATAAGAGTCAAAAAAGATATTTTAAGCGCGAACAGCAAAACGGCCGAGGGGATCAGATCCAGGCTGGACGGATATCCTGTCCGAATGATCAACATCATGTCCTCTCCGGGGGCGGGAAAGACAAGCCTGATCACCAGAACGATAAATTTTTTCAAGGGTACGTATCGTATTGCTGTTATCGAGGGCGATATCGCCTCCTCTATCGACGCTGAGAGCATTTCAAAGCTGAATGTTCCGGCAATCCAGATCAATACCGGCGGCGGATGCCACCTGGATGCCAACATGATAGAAAAGGCGTTGGCCGATCTGGAACTTGATGACCTGGATCTCATTTTTGTCGAAAATGTGGGGAATTTGGTGTGTACCGCGGATTTCGATCTGGGAGCGCACAAAAATGCCGTTATTTTGAGTGTCCCGGAGGGTGATGATAAACCATACAAATATCCGGTTATTTTCGTAGAAGCGGATGTCGTGCTGATTAATAAGATTGATGTCCTTCCCTATTTTGATTTTGATTTGGATTCGTTTCCTGAAATCATGAATGGTATGAATCCTTCCACCACGGTTCTTTCCGTGTCGGCGAAGTCGGGGGAAGGATTGGACGGCTGGTTCGCATGGATTGAACGGACGTTAGGCCAAAATAATATTTAATACTGGAGGATAATATGGCTTTTGATCCTGTTTTCAAACAACTTTCCGATAAACTGGGCGTCTGGGAATCAGAGCGTTTTCTGAAGATTTTAGAGGCGACGTTTACCCCTGCAGAAGCAAAAATCTGCATGGAACTGTTTGAGCCCGCTACCTGCCCGGAGCTGGCGGAACGTCTGGGGATGGATGAGAAGGAACTCTCAAAAAAGCTCGATGTGCTGGTGGATAAAGGAATGCTTACCAGGGGATTGACCCAGTACGCTTTTCACACGACACTGCTGGCATTTCATCACGAGTGTTGTGCCGATACGGCCCCTCACACAGGCCCCTATGCCATGACCCAGGAGCAGAAGGATCTCTGGAAGGATTTTTACTATGAGGAATGGTCATACGAATTCATGAAACATATCGAAGAGATGATAGCGAAATTCGGTAAGAATCTGCCGATCTCTCCATCCATCCTGGCACTTGAACTCAGCCCGAATATCCAACCGGAAGACATCCTCCCGGAAGAAAATTTCAAGCTGAAGATCGAAAACGCAAAAAATAGAATCCTCGCGCCGTGCGGGTGTCGTGTTTCCTGGGGCCATGAATGCGATAAGCCGCTTATGACCTGTTTCGCCGCTTTTGACAGGCCGAGGGGAGAATATTATCTGAATCAGCCCGGTCGTTTATTGAAGGAAGTCAGCCTGGAAGAGGCGCTGGAAACCGCAAGGGAGGCGGAAAGGGCGGGGCTGGTGCATTGGGGTGACTGTTACTGCTGCGACAGCTGCTGCGAAAATCTTTTTCCCATCACCCGCTCGAAACGGTATGACCTGATGACGCCCAACCGTTATGCGGCGGTGGTCGACGAAGAAAAATGCAACGGGTGTAAAAAGTGTGAATCCCGATGCTATTTCGAGGCCATTGAATTCATACCAGTGAATGATTCCAAAAAGGTGAAGGCTCGTGTAATTCCTGAAAACTGCAAGGGGTGCGGGCTGTGTATTATTACTTGTAAGACCAACGCCCTGCGGTATGAAATCGTCAGGCCTCCTGAATACCTCAAACCCAAACCGCCGGAGGACGGCAAGGAGGAAGAGGCGCCTCAATTTCCGGTTTGGGGACACTACTTTCTTAAGTAGCTTTCCTGCCGATAATCAAGCCGGTATTCCGGGTATTTTTCCGCTCGACAAAGGTCATCCCCGCCTGTTCAAGCCACTCCTTTACTTCCGACTCAGTGTATGTGTCGCCTGAAGCTGTATTGACAAGCATGTTCAGAGAAAAAAAAGCCCCGAAAGGCGGGTTTGTTCTATCATCATCCATGATGAAATCCGATATGACAATTTTTCCACCCGAATTCAAAGCGTTGTATATTTTCTTGAACAGCGCGATGTTCTGTTCAGGGGAGTTGGAGTGGATAATCGCCGAGAGAAAAACCAGATCATAGCCGGAAGGAAGCTCATCGGTATTATAATCACCGGTAACAGTGCTCACTTTTTCTTCAAGGCCGCCCTCTTTGATATATCGTTGTGTCATGGGGATCACATTTGGCAGATCGAAAACAGTTGAAAAAAGATCTGGCTTTGCGTTTGCAAAAGCCATCGAAAATGCGCCGGATCCTCCGCCGACATCAAGTACTTTCTTTACGCCTGTCAGATCAATCCGTTGGGCCATTGCGGGCGCTTCCTTTAAGGCCCTGTTATGCATTGCTGCGATAAAGGGTTCAAACCAGTCGTCGCTTTTCTCTTCAACGGGGCTTTTCTTTTCAAACCCTCCGATTTTTACAATATTGGTAAGATTTGTCCATGAATCCCATAAATGAACAGCATGCATGGCGCCTGCCTGATAACCGGGTTTTTCTTTCACAAGATATTCCGAGGCTGCTTCCGAGTTTCTGAATTTTCCCATTGATTTTGTAATGGCGCCAGTGGTACAGAGCGCGTTCAAAAGGCGGTCTGTCGCTCTGGGATCCGCCTTGATTTCTCTGGCGATTTCTTCGGATGTTTTTTCAGAATCCCCCAGCACCGTGAAAATATCCAGCTCGAAAGCGGTCAAAAATACCCTGCTTTGTTGAAATAGTCGTGAAAGATATCCAATATCTTCAAAGGTAAAAATATCTGTGTCAGGCATGGCGTCACCTCCGGAAATGTTATTATTCAACTGCTGTTATAGAAACACTCGCGGAATAATTCGTAATCATATTACCTATAACAAACAAATATTACAACAAAAAACAAGTATGGACATGCTCATTTATAATTGGTATGAATGATCTCGATCATTTCGATCCACAGCGACCCTGTTCGGGGTAAAATACGCACGGCAGCAGCTTTGAAATAAAGAAATGGTCTCTTTCGGCCCAAAATGTAAATTGTCATATTATACGCCACATAATGAACGGGAGTAGCTATGGAATCGAACTGGAACGACCTGTTACCTGAAGAAAAACGAGAAAAGAGATTTGAAAGGTGGCTTTCACCCGAAGGCAGGAAATTCAACGGTCCGGAAGCTGAAAAGAGATATCGGGAGATCGTTACACGGCTCATAAAAGTGATCAAGCTCGAGGAGCCGGACCGGGTCCCTGTTATGCTCCCTACCGGCACAGTACCCATCTATATGGCCGGATTGACCTACAAGGAGGCGATGTATGACAGCGAAAAGCTCTGCAAGGCATATACGGATGCCTTCCGGGTTTTTAAAGGGGATGATTTTGCCTTTCCCATGGTGCCTTCGGGGCGGGCACAGGATATTATCCAGACTAAAATATCGAAGTACCCCGGGCATGGCCTAAGTGATGACGGTCATGGTTATCAGTTTGTCGAGGGGGAATATATGAAGGCGGACGAGTATGATATTTTTATCAATGACATGTCCGATTATGTGCTGAGATATTACCTGCCACGAAGCATCGGTGTACTGGAACCCTTTGAACATTTTCCACCGCTAAACCATTGCCTTGGATTTGCCAGTATGTTTCTCGGCCCCATGGCCAGGCCCGAAGTTCAGGAAATGCTGCTGGCACTGGTCGAGTATGGAAAGGAGCAGGCCAAATTCCAGATACCGCTGATGAAGTACCGGCAGATGGCAATGGCGGAAGGATACCCGTCGCTGATGGGTGCTTTCGCACATGCTCCCTTCGATCTTATGGGGGATACCCTGAGAGGGACCCACGGCATCATCATGGATATGTACCGCCAGCCCGACAAACTCAAACAGGCAATGGAGAAACTGGTCCCCCTGAATATCAATATTGCAGTCGGGGCGGCAAATATGACCGGATGCCCCATCGCCATGTTCCCGCTTCATAAAGGCGATGATACCATGATGTCCGATGAACAGTACAAAGAATTTTACTGGCCGACATTTCGGAAAGTGTTGATGGGTCTTATTGATGAAGGCGTTGTACCGTTGCTGTTTGCCGAAGGAAGGTATAATGATCGGCTCGAAATTATAAAGGATCTGCCCAGGGCCGGTGCGGTCTGGTACTTCGACCAGACCGATATGTTCAAAGCCAAAGAGATTCTTGGCGATACGGCTTGCCTCATGGGCAATGTTCCGACAGCGCTTCTGTGTACAGGGACACCCCTGGATGTCAAGGAATATTGCCGCAAACTCATCGAAGTGGTTGGAAAAGGAGGCGGCTTTATTCTCGCTGGCGGCGCGTCGCTGGAGAAGGCTGATCCTGACAATATTCACGCCATGAGCGATGCGGCGCATGAATATGGTGTATACTGAATATGAATATCGCGGACATTTATGATAAGTTCGAGCAGATCGGCAGTCTCACTTTTGCCACTATCGACGGAGGTACACCTCAAACCCGTATTGCGCATCTGTTTGCCCACGATCATGAGGGATTATATTTTCGCACCATGATCACCAAGGCATTTTACGAACAGCTTAAAAAGATAGAAAAGGTGTCTATTTGTGGGATGTACCCGAAAACTACCGTCAGCTATGACGAAGAGGGGATGCCGTATTTCGAACCCGGATATACCATACGGGCGACCGGAGATGTCAGAGAGATCTCTTTTGAGACACTTAAAGAAAAAGCTTCCGTCAATGAAATGTTTATGCTCGGTGTAAAAGATACTGAGAAGTATCCGGCCATGACGACCTTTTGTCTTTATAGCGCCTGGGGAGAAGTATTTGATTTCGATTTCGAAATGGAGAAACGTTCCCATAAATTGCTGCGTACCGAATTTTCCTTCGGCGGCAAGCAAATCCCTTTCCGGGGAGTTCGTATAACGGACGAGTGCGTTGGTTGCGGGGAGTGTATGGAAGGGTGCTCTTTCAAGGCCATTTCTCAACAAAATGGAAAGTATGTTATCGATCATACCAGATGCGATGTGTGTGGTGACTGTTATACTGTCTGTCCATCAAACGCGGTTGAAATTGTGATTGAAGAACCACCTCAGTAGAGCTTAGTCAGAGACATGCATGAAAAAGTGTGCATCCGTGGTGATGATAATGGAGATTAATTAATAAATCCGAATTAGGAGTTTATATCATGGGAGATTCATTAAAAGGAAAAACAGCTGTTGTTGTCGGTTCCGGACAGGGAATCGGCAGGGCGGTAGCGATACTTATGGGCAAAGGAAGGCGCCAGAGTAGTTACCAATAACCGAAAAACCCGGCAGCACCGGTTATGCCATGGTTGAGGATAAACACAAGGAAGCCGTTGGCAAGGATCAGAGCCAGTGGCTTGACAAGGAGATGGACGCCATGAAGGGGGATGCTGAAACAACCGCTCAACAGATTCGCGATATGGGCGGTGAGGCGGCATCGTTTTTTCGGGGATATTTCCGATTTCAAGGTGGCGGGACAGCTTATCGAAGCCGCGATGGATAATTTCGGAAGGATCGATATCCTGGCCAATATTGCCGGGGCTTTTGGCATATACCCCCTTGAAGAGCTTACCGAGGAGATATGGGACAGGGTCACCGGTGTCAAACCGAAGGGGATATTTCAACACCATACGACATGCTGCACCTCATATGATCAAACAGAAGAGCGGACGTATCATCAATACCGTTTCGAGGGCATTTAACGGCGATGTCATCAAGCATGTGGAGTACTGCGCCGCAAATGCCGGCGTGTACGGGCTTACCAAGGCCCGTTGCCATTGAAATGTTCGAGCATGGCATAACCTGCAACGCTCAATTTCCCTCCTGGGCAAAAACAAGGGCATCCTATGAGCTGGAAACCCTGGCGGATGGTTGAAAAGGAAGAGGATAAAGGTCTGGATGTCAGGCAAGAAAATGAGCCTGCTCGATATCACCTCCGGGCCCCGGAATTTATCGCCCCCCTTTGTATGCTATCTCGCTTCGGAGGCCGCTTCACACATCAGCGGTTCTATTTTTAACCTTGGTGGGAAACAATATCGGAATGTACTCCGAGCCGGTTATTTCACATAATCTTGTCAAGTCCGGGGCTGAGCCATGGACGGTTCAGGAACTTGCTCAGCAGGTACCCATGGGGCTTTTACAGGGGTATGAGGCGCCGGCAAAGCAGAATTAATTTCGGTTTAAATCATCCGTCTTCCCCAAAACAGAATCTTTGGCTGGTGGAGGACCCGGAAAGGTTCTGCCGATCCGGTGAGGTGTTAAATCGGTAAAAGGTTATTTTGAACGTCGAACATCGAACATCGAACGCCCCAACGTCGAATAATGTGATCGCTTCGCTCCATCGTTCGAAAAGCAAACTCCAGGTAATTCGCACATTTTTCTTAGCAAGGTTTAATGACCCCACCCCACTGTAAGCGAATGGGTATTAATCCCGCGCTTCGTAGTGAATATTCAAAAACGACAGAATACATTATTCGACGTTCGATGTTGGACGTTCATTGGTCTGTATTATTTTTGCCCCCTTCGTGAGGGCTTCCTGAGGCTTACCGCTATGCGGGAGGAGACGCACTTAATGAATAAAGAATGGCGGGATTAAATTATTCCGCATGTTTTTTCCGTATCAGATCCGGCCAAACCCCCTCTTCCAATAAAAAATTCCGGACCACCCGGGGAGGGGAGCTGCCCGTCCCTCGTCCACCTGATAGTTCATTCGGGCCATGGTGTCATCGTCGATTCTGTTTTCCAGAAGAGCCAGCAGAGGCGCCAATTGCGGCCAGGTCTCCAGCGTGTCGGCGCGAACCAGCGGCGCGGCCTGATAGGGCGGGAAAAAACCCTTGTCGTCCGCCAACACTACCAGGTCAAAGGCGGGAATCCGCCCGTCCGTGGCAAATCCACAGATGACGTCCACATCCTTTTCCGAAATGGCCCGGTACATCAATCCCGAATCCATCTCCCTGGGTGTTTTCCCAAATGTGAAGCCATAGTGTTTTTGAAGCCCGGGGTATCCATCCGGCCGTTCCAGAAATTCATGGTTGAATCCGGGAAGCAGGTCGTCTTTATAATCTGCCAGATCGGAGATTTTTTCGATGCCGAGCCGCTGGGCATCCGCCCGTCGCATGGTGATGGCGTAGGTGTTGTTGAAAACCGATCGGCTTTTGCCACAGAAGGTCCCATTTGTTTTTGAAGCGATCGGAAACCAATCGATATACCGCATCCGGATCGTTCATGGTCGGTTCTTTCAAAATGGTTGTCAGGCCGGTACCGGTATACTCGACATAAAGGTCGAGATCCCCGGTCTGCAGCGCCTTGAAGCAGACAAACGTGCCCCCCAGATTCTGCTTCTGCTCAACGGGTATCTCCGAGCGGGCCTCGATCAGCTGGGTCAGCAGTTCACCCAGTATGATCTGCTCCGTGAAATTTTTGGTTCCGATGCGAATGGCCCCCGAATCCCCGATAAAGTATTTGCCCAAGGAAAAAGCCAGCAAAGCCAGGATGGCCACGCTGAAAACCAGTATGGCCCGCTTATAGACGGACATAATCTACGCCCTTTCTTCCTGGCGACATGGAACGTTCCAGCCAGGCAAAAATCAGGTCGAGCATAATGGCGAGAATTGCCGCGGGCAGAGCACCCGCCAGGATCATCGAATTGTTGACCATGGCGATTCCCCGGAAGATG